>NZ_JAGXTQ010000003.1:0-617109 GCF_018334135.1 Pseudoalteromonas sp. BDTF-M6 | reverse complement strand
TGATTACATAGAGATGTTTTATAATAGCAAACGAAAACATGGTTCCAATGATTTGCTATCACCAGTAGAGTATGAGAACCGTTACCAAGAACGGCTGAAACGTGTCTAGATTAGCGGTGGCGATTCATACCCACCCTTGATATTGATCCCACTTTAATACCAGTTGAGCTGTGATGTCGAATTCATCACCACTGTTACCAACACCATCAGGATCGATGCTTATACTATCACCTCTATAGAGTGATTCGGGTTCATAAGGTGGGGCTGGAAAGAAGTAGCTATATGGTGTAACAGACAGCGGGGAAGCGCTTAAATATGATATGTAGTCGTAATACTCGTCGAAGGTCACAAGCTCAAAGGCGTAGTTTCCTGCAACTGCAGGCTCAATTGAGAACCCGGCACCTTGACCAAAGTAGATAAATTCAGGGTCATCCATTGCAATGGGCGGATTTTCTTCTACTGGCACACCGTCTATTTGTAAGCGAATACCGTAGTAGAAACCTGAACCTTGCTCCCAGGTGACGCGCAAACCCATATTTATCATCGGGTCATATTGGACATACAAGCTTGTTGGCAATACGCCGGTGCCAGGCACGGGCTCGCTGACGCTTGCAGTTAGATTTTTTCGCAGTTCACCGCCTAGTTTAAAAATATGGTAATCAAGTGTTGAAGCTGAGCTTTGGAGCGGCAGTTCGTAAACCGGTAAGTCAGCTACCAAAGGGACGTTTTTGGGCACGTCTTTTCGGTCTATTTTTTTAAATTGACTGACATCAAACTTAAAGTGTTTCCTTTTTTGGAAGTTGCTTCGCCTGTTGGGGTCGAAATCTTTCGCATGGTGTTGTGGTGATTGAGCGCCTTGATTGCTTTGCTCTTGAGCATAAGCGGGTGGTTTTAGTTGAGTGGAACTGATTAAAACTAATGCGATGAATACTTGCGGTAGTTTGGAGTTGAATTTGTTTTTAGACAAGTTAAACATAGATCCCTTTCCTTGGTGGGCTAGATGAATTACCTAATTAACAAATATTCAACAACGGTGCCTATTTCTCAATCAATAAGTTGTACCAATGTGTATCAATCTCCCCAAGTTGAGAGGGCTTCTCGTCTCTTGTCACCAAGACTACGCTTAAGCCTTTAGTTTTCGGTTCGAAAGCTAAGTTAGGTAAGTTCCCTCGTTAGGAAACTGAGTCGCTATAGTGCTCGCTACTCTATTTTAAAGTAATAAAGTTGCATACCGATACCGCTCTGACTATGATGAAATTTCAATCGGTTAGGGCGATTTTTATGGCTTCGAAAAAGACGGGTTTTCCGAGGCGCAGTTTTCGAAATGGATTAAAGAGGGGCGCGGCAGCGGCGAGGAAGCCGACTACAAGTCTTGGCTGACAGTGCGTGATTTTCCCTCGCTCGGGCGCGTCCATCGCGTGTTCGGCCATAAGTCGAAACGTACTCACCATTTGTTCTCCGATCTTGAACTGGCCGCCTTTTTGCTGCTGGAGTGGCACAGCGAAGTCACTCAAATCCGTGAACAGTTTCCGTTGGAGCGAGATACTACCCGTCAGTTGGCTGTCGAGGCTGGTATTAGGCACTCTTATATTGCAGGCGTAGACCAGTATATGTCGTCGGATTTTCTGAGCGACTAGAGCAGCGAACAAGAACCCAGATTCGTATGGCAGGCCAAGTATGCGTCGGCGCTCGACGATGCCCGCACGGTCGAAAAGCTGGAAGTCTAACGCAGATACTGGGTGGAGAAAGAGTATCCCTTCTATCTAGTTACCGAACGGGAAATATAACGGATTATAAGTTTTATCCGAGCTACGAGTTCAAACGAGAGAAGTTGCGGTGAGTGGACGATTTACTGACAAAGCTAAAATCATAGTATGAAACTTTATTACTTAAAATAAGCTCCATTTCGGAGCTTGATCTCATTTTGGTATGATACTTTATTTTTTCAGCGGCGAAGTTGCCTGCCAAAAAACAATATCTGCAGAAGAGTCCAGTATGATACTTTATTACTGACCCACAGTTGGGATTTTTCAATTTGGTTGAAATAGAATGTACTTTTCAGTTTTCTTAGACTTCAATAATAAATAGTAGTTGTGGCGCTTACCTACTTTTTTCTTGGTAGCGCCATACCCCGAGCGCTGAAACAGGAAGATTGAATAATGAATGGAATGACACATCAAAATAATGGAAGTCACCCTACCTTTAAAGATTTAGTAAAAATCAAAGATAACCGCTTCATCGATTTAGGAGAGCTGCCTCATGATAAACTAGAAGCCGCTTTTTATTTTGCATGCTATCACCTTGGACA
The DNA here is from genome assembly GCF_018334135.1 of Pseudoalteromonas sp. BDTF-M6. Taxonomy (NCBI): domain Bacteria; kingdom Pseudomonadati; phylum Pseudomonadota; class Gammaproteobacteria; order Alteromonadales; family Pseudoalteromonadaceae; genus Pseudoalteromonas; species Pseudoalteromonas sp. BDTF-M6. Next base: position 614,801 of record NZ_JAGXTQ010000003.1, on the reverse strand, counting down.
ACACCAGCTCGCAGATGAAACAATAAAGAGAATCGATGATCCTGGGGATAAAGCTGACATAGTTATAAGAGCATGGGACATAGCATATTGCCGTCTAGGGAAAGGGGCCGCAAAAAAAGTTACCACAAAGAAAGCTAAGAAGATGTTTTCCAAGCATCCTGGCGTTGCCGGTGATTTTATCGAAACGTCAGTCCCAAGACTGTGGCTTTCCATTGAGGAAAATTCTCTCAAAAATATGCCTTCAAATATCGTCAGCGTAGTAATACCACCTTTGGACTCGCACGCTCTAGTCAATAGAACGGACCTACCATCTCATCGAGTTATTACACTCGATGAACTTAAAAAAATACAAGCTGAGTTGTTAAAAGCGCCTTCAAATCAATACACCGGGATTTTATAAAAGCTTTATTGAACCGGGATGCTTGGTGGAGTTCAAATAATATAGAGGGCGATTTTATTGAACGCTCTCAACTAGTTTTTACTCTCAAATAAAGTGAGCCAACTAATTATGTTTGTGAGCCCGTTTTCACCTAATGTGAGTCCTTTCGCAGCTAAAGTGCGTCAGAGAGCGGGCTTATTTGCGGTTAATCTGAGCCGGAAATGCCAGATATATTCGAGTCGGAGGGATTAGGTTCGTAAGCCGCTACAGATAAGTACATTACTAAGCCCAAGTCTGAGAGGGGCAGACCCCTAATTAAGCACATAGATGGCTTCTTGTGCCGACATAACCCGTCACCCCATCTTGAGAATTTCACATTCGGTCAGAGCTAGTCTAATTACTTACCTTTAAAATCGGGAACTTACTAAAGCCGAAGTTGAGCGTCAGGGTGACAATTTCTTTGCCGTTAAACTTGCGTTCGAACTTCATCGGGTTGATAAATTCGCAGTTACCAAGAATGGCCACAAAATGCGTGTGATTAAGAGAGCGGCCGCCGCTTGAGCTGTTTTCTACGGTAACGATAACCTGGCGCTCGCCCTCGTCCGAGCTCATTGAGTAATAATCTAAGAGTTCAAACTCGTTTTGAAACGGGTGCAATTCCTTGTCGTTATCGCAATAGATTTCGCTGTTTTTAAACGGCGTATTATCCAACCTTAGGGTCTTATCGGCGTCTTCGGTTTGCCCATAAGTCGATGCCATAAGCAGCGACAAAGCAAAAGCTTTTGTCGTTATGTTCTTCATAGATTCTTCCTTTTATTTAGCGTCTGTGAGCGACTGGGCTCGCGCTCGCTCGATGCCGTTGCTGTGAATCACACATTGAAGTGACCTGCTCTTATCTAGGGGCATTTTCAATCCTGTATTACCTGTATTGATAACAAAGCATACGCACTTTTGCCAGCTTCGATTTTTATCGCAACACAGCTTCCTATTTGCACGCCCGGTGCCGATCTTTTCGTTTGTGCATAGTTACTTTCGATTAAAAATTCCTTTACAATTCAACTGGCTAGATTCAGGATGCATGGTATGAACATAAGATTGAAACAAGATATCAGCCTGACGAGGTTACATCATTATCGCTAATTGGGTTAAGGACAACGTATGGGTCTTCATATCACCACCACAATTCTGAGCAGCGCTTTGTTTTTGCTTAGTCCTAGCGGTTATAGCTTGGCCGACACAACACACAGTAAAGCCCCTTTACAGCCCGCCCATGCGAGTGTGAAGTCACAAGACCTAAGTACCCTAAGTGCCGCCATCAAAGCGCTGATTGATGATGCATCACAGCCATTTAGCGGCAGCGTGATTTTGCTTGAAGATGGTAAGGCGCAATTAGCACTGCAAAAAGGCGAGGGGATTGACCAAAATTCCAGTTTCGTTGTGGCATCCCTTTCTAAACAAATCACTGCCACCTTGGTATTACGAGCTGTTGATGCCGGTAAGCTGGATTTAACGCGCTCACTCAATAGTTATCTTTTTGCAGATGAAACCGACGGCGGCGCTAAGCAAAATGCTGTTGAGCAGCACAGATACGACGAGCGAATTACCCTGCATCATCTGCTCAGCCACACATCAGGCGTTGATGCTTTGGGTAAAGCCAATCGCTTTGCGCCCGGGAGCCAGTTTCAATATTCCAACCATGGTTATGCCCTTTTAGGTCTGGTACTTGAAAAGGTAAACAAGCAAGCATTCGCTGAGCAGGTGGCGCAATTCGCCAAGGACAATCAGCTTAATGCGCTGTACGCCAAAACAGGGAGTATTGAGCATATTCGTCGCAACCTGCCGACACTCGCCGTTGGCTTCGATGAAGCCGAGACGCTAATTCCTGCGAACATAGATATCGACGGATCCTTACTGCCTGGTGGAGGCTTGATAGCCTCGGCACCGACTTTTGCCTCGTTTGCGCATCAATTACATTCCGGCGAATTGCTCAGCCATAAAAGCTATGAACTGATGACGCGCGCGCATACCAAGATGGAGTTTTTCTGGCCGAACATGAGCTATGGCTATGGTCTAAGGCTCAACAGTGACGACGACCTTACAGAATACAGCCACACCGGATATTTACCCGGGTATATGTCCATGTCGCTTCACTATCCGGAATTTAACCTGAATCTTGTGATGCTGGAAAACATCTCCCTCAATCTAGTCGATATTAACCGGGTCATGGAGTTACATACTCAGATACGCGAGGCCGTTCGCGCTTATTTACTGCATAAAAAAGGCTAATTTTGGTCATCAGCTTGGAAGGGCATGTGCATTGAATTTGGCATCAATAGTGCCCATTGGGTGAGAAATAAGTGAAAAAGTGTGGGTTATCTTTGTAATTGTGGCCAGAGTCCTTTAATCTTCGCATCCGAAACCTTTTCTGGTGAAATAACCGTCAGCCGTATTTTGCCACCCATACCGAGTTTATATGACCAACAAACAATCAGCGCCAGTGACCACTTCTATTCAATCCGACGATAATATTCAATTTAGCGACCTAGGCCTGCAGCCACAACTACTGCAAGCGGTGGAGCAGCAGGGCTATAAGCACCCATCGCCTATTCAGGCCAAAGGCATACCCGCGGTATTATCCGGTAAAGATGTGATGGCGGCAGCGCAAACCGGCACGGGTAAAACGGCTGGATTCACCTTACCCATGCTGGAAATACTCAGTAAAGGCCAGCGTGCGCAAAATAATAATGTTCGCGCCCTGGTGCTGACACCCACGAGAGAGCTCGCGGCGCAGGTCGGCGAGAGCGTTGCAACCTATGGTAAGCAGTTAGCACTGAGTTACTCCGTGGTATTCGGTGGGGTGAAGATTAACCCACAGATGATGCAGTTGCGCCGCGGCGCAGATATCTTGGTTGCCACCCCAGGACGACTACTCGATTTGTATCAGCAGAACGCCATCAAGTTTAATCAGCTCGAAATGCTGGTGCTGGATGAAGCCGATCGCATGCTGGACATGGGCTTTATTCACGATATTCGCAAGATAATTAAATTGCTACCGGCAAAGCGTCAGAACTTACTTTACTCGGCGACCTTTTCCGATGAAATTCGCGATTTAGCCAAGACCATAGTGACTGATCCGCTCGAGATTTCAGTCGTACCGCCCAATACAACGGCGAAAACCGTTGAGCAGTGGGTGTATCCGGTCGATAAATCCCGTAAAACGGCCTTGTTGAGCCATCTGATAAAAGAAAATGATTGGCAGCAGGTACTGATATTTAGCCGCACCAAGCACGGTGCCAACCGTATTGCCCGTAATCTAGAAAATCGTGGCATCCCGTCGACGGCAATTCACGGCAATAAGAGCCAGGGCACCCGAACCAAGGCCTTGGCCGGGTTTAAAGACGGCAGCATACAGGCGCTCGTTGCCACGGATATAGCCGCGCGAGGCATAGATATAGATCAATTGCCCTGTGTGATTAACTACGATCTTCCCAACATTGCAGAAGACTATGTGCACCGTATTGGTCGAACAGGCCGAGCTGGGGCTTCTGGTTTGGCTATTTCTTTTGTGATTGCCGATGATGCGAAAGATCTAAATGACATCGAAAACCTAATCCAGCAATTGTTACCAAGAAAAGTAATTGCCGGATTTGAGCCAACGAATGAGTTGCCTGAAAGTACCCTCAAACCGCTTAAGCCAAAGAAACCGAAGAAGCCGAAAAAACCTAAAGTGAGTGCTGACGGTCAAGCTCAGGCTTCAGAAAGTAACGCACAAAATGCGCCGGCTAAAAGCAAAGAACAAACCGATAGACGAGGTCACTCCCACCACGCTAACAAAGCGCGCCGTCGTCCTGCAAACTCAAATAACCAACGTAAGCAAAGTGGCGCAGGGAAGGGGCAAGGCCAAGGGAAGGGACAAAGTCAGGGTGAAGGTCAAGGTAGAAGAAGTAATCAGTCTCGAAATAGACGCCCTGCTGGCAGGTAATCATTAATTAGCCAGCGTTGTTTGGTTGCGGCTGGAATAGAGATGGGTGTTCACATCACCCATCTTATAAAGAAAGATTGGAATCATCGTTCCGGCTCTTGAGCGCGTTGGCGCTCAAGCTCTGCAGTTAGTTTGCCTAGGTTATGCTGGCTAAACACCTTGATGCTCTAGCAAGGCACCAGTTACACCTAAACCTTCTACTTTCGTGCCACTGAAACTGCCATCGTATATCCGTGTGCTGCCGCATGACGGGCTACCTTCAGCGAGTATCGTGTATCTAATTCCCAGTTGCTGGCAAACGCTCAGGGCATTGGCAGCCCCCTTTACAAACTCAGTGGTAACATCAACACCATCGTCGCCTACCACCAAGGCATTTCCTTGTAACATATCAATACCTTGCCCGTTTTTTATTTCTGCTGGGGCTCTAGGGGGTGGTAACCCAGCGGAGACTGCTGGGCAGAGCGTAACAATCTGGGTGTGCGTAGTCAGCCAGTTAAAGTCAGCTTAGGAAATTGCGAGGCAACTGAGCGCACCTTGTTACCTAACAAACATGCGCTAATGAGTACTTTTTCGCGCTGTTTAGGCATCTTACTTCACTTCACACAATGCCTGATTGAGGCCGTTGCTGACTTTATCCACCAAGCGCATGAGTTCGAGCGCTTCTTCGTTGTTGATGTTATCGAAGTTGCAGCGCATTTGTTTGGGGATTGCGAGCGCCTTGTCTTTGGCCGCTTTTCCTTGTTGGGTAAGGAGCACACGTTTTACGCGCTTGTCGTGCTCATCGCTGACAACATTGAGTAAATTCTTTGTTGTGAGCTTTTTGAGGATCAAGCTCATGGCGCCGCCATCAATCCGTGTTTTTTGTAGTAGCTGATGTATGGTTATGTTGTCTTTTTCCCACAGCGCCATCATCACGACATATTGCGGATAAGTGATACCTAACTCACTCAAAAGCGGCCTGTAGGCGCGTGCAAACGCGTTCGCTACCGTATAAAAGCGGTGACAGAGCTGGTTGTCTAATTTAAGAATATCGTCGGTCATAGCGTCTCCTGTTTTGTTATTTTGCATGCAAAATACTTGATCTTCAACCTAAGCGCCTCTATTATTTTCTTTGCATACAAAATAAATTTAAACTTTAGAGTGAAATTGGAGACAAAAATGGCTTTAGACAACGTACTTTACACAGCAAAAGCAACGGCAACAGGTGGTCGTGACGGTTCGGCAAAATCTGATGATGGTCGTCTTGAGGTCGGTTTATCTGTTCCTAAAGGTTTGGGTGGTGATGACGGGCAGGGCACCAATCCAGAGCAGTTATTCGCTGCGGGTTATGCTGCATGTTTTATTGGCGCATTGAAAAAAGTGGCTGGCGACCAAAAAATCAAGTTGCCGCGCGATGTGTCGATCACCGGTGAAGTGTCGATTGGTCCTAAAGGTTCGGGCTTTTCAATCGATGCAAAGCTAACGATTAATTTAGGCGACATGGACAAAGAGCAAGCGCGTGCGCTGGTTGATACAGCCCATCAAGTATGTCCTTACTCAAATGCAACGCGCGGCAACATTGATGTTGAACTTGTTATTGCATAAATCTTAGCGGCGGGTTGAAGAAGTATAGATCATATTTTTACTAACTTAACTTCGCCGTAAAAGCACAAAAAAAAGCGTGGCTCACCTCAGTGGCCACGCTTTTTTATTCAGTGGGTTTTAGGTTATTCGGCGGCTTTCTCACCGTGTTTTTCAAACCACCACAGAATGTACGCCACTTTTGCCATCAAGTTAGATGGGCGCGCGGTGATGCCATGAGAGGCATCGGGAATACGCACCATGGCGGTGTCTACCCCTTGCAGCTTAAGGGCCTGATAAAACTGCTCGGTTTCCGATATCGGCGTGCGGTAGTCGGCTTCGCCGGTGAGCAGCATGGTCGGGGTTTTTACGTTACCCACATAGCTGATGGGTGAACGTTCCATGTAGTGCTGCATATGATCCCAAGGTTTTCCGGGGAACCAATAATCGGTAAAGAAGGGGTAAAAGTCCGCGGTAAGCACAAAGCTAAACCAGTTGATCACCGGCTTGGCAACCACGGCCGCGGCGAAGCGATCGGTATGGCCTACGGTCCAGGCCGTTAACACTCCACCGCCGGAGCCGCCGGTGACGAAGAGTTTATCTGTGTCGATAAAGCCTTTGTCGATCAGGGCATCCACTCCGGTCATCAAATCGTCGTAATCGTTACTTGGGTAGTTGTGGTGTATGGTTTGCGCAAATTGCTTACCGTAGGAGTCGCTGCCCCGTGGGTTCATATACAGCACCACATTGCCTTTGGCGGCAAAGAGTTGGGCTTCGGCGCTAAAATGCGGGCCATAGTTGGCCACCGGGCCGCCGTGGATTTCCAAAATAAGCGGGTAGCGCTTTTCGGCATCAAATTCCGGCGGGTAGACCACCCAGCCCTGAATGCCCAGACCATCGTGCTTGGACTTTACCCAGAGCTCTTCGACCTTACCCAGGGTTTTATCGCCCAACGCATCCTCGTTTAATTGTGTCAGGCGACGGGTACTGCCGCGTTTATTAACGGCCACATCCGCAGGGCGCTGGGTGTCGGCCAGGGTAAAGGCCACATCACCGTTAGCGCTTACGTCAAAGTCGCCGCCGGAGTAGGGGCGGCCAAAAGAGACGCTGCCAATTTGCTCGGTGAGCACCTTACGCTTACCGCGCAGCGGCTGATAGGCGAGGGTGGTTTGGCCCTGATCGTCATAGCTAAAGTAAAGGCCGCGGCCATTGTCCGCCCATTGGATCTGCTCTACCGAGCGGTCCAGATCGGCGGTGAGGCTTTGGGTGTCGGCGTTGCTTAAATCGCGAATATACAGCTGGGCGTTTTCATAGTTGGTGCCCTTATCGTCGTAACCCACGTAGGCAAGGTAGCGGCCGTTGGGAGACACACTTGGGTTTCTATCCGGGCCAATACGGTCTGTTATTGCGTTGATTTCCTTGCTCTTTAGATCAAGGCTGTAGATTTCCGTGTTAATGGGTTTAAGGTCGTGCTCGCGGTGGCGGTTGGCGGCAAAATACAAGGTGTTGCCATCCTCGCTAAAGCTGAGGGCACCCCCGTGGTCAAAATCCCCCGAGCTTAACTGGGTGGCGTTGCCACCATCGGCGGGAATGCTAAACAGGTGGCTGTATCCTGCCTTGTTGTACCCGGCACCGTCGGCGCGGTAGTACACATCATCGATAAACACAGCCGGGTCCGCCCATTGGGCGCCCTCGGGTTTACCCGGTAAGTTAACCGGATGTTTGGCTTTGGCGGGGACAAACATGCTGAACACCAGTGATTTACCATCCGGCGTCCAGGTCGGTTGCGATGGACTTTGGGTGAGATTACTGATTTTGCTGAGCGCACCCGTACTTAACCATTTCACATAGAGCTGCGGGCTGCCGTCGCGGGTCGAGATGAAGGCCAGACGATCCCCGCTCGGTGAAAGCACCGGAGCAAAGTCCTGATGCACGCCGCTGGTCACCGGCTGGAGCTGCTTAGTGCCGCTATTCACTTGCCAAATATTGCTGAACTTGCGGTCGGTTTTTATATCCATGCGGTTGCGCACAAAGTACACCGTTTCACCATCGTCACTGATGTCGATTTGATTGGCATATTCGAGATTAAATACGTCTTCCAGTTGCAATGGGGATAGGTCGTTTGCCATCACACCCGGCGACAACGCGAGGCTTAAGGCACAAGCCATTTTGGTGATCTTCATACTCAATCCTTAGCGGTTATGTGAACCCTAGTTTTAGAATGGCTAATGATTGATTGCAACTTAATACGTTGAATTAATGCAGATAATCTGCATGCTTTAATCGTTTTATCTATTACCTATTACCTAAAGTAAGTGATTGAGCCTACGCTAGCACTGAAATATCGCTGGCTCTTTGTGTGATTCCATTGCTAAAAGTGGGTAGCTACTGAAAGAGTCGATATACACCTTTTGCTTACATAATTGTTCGTACTTCTTGTGGTAACTTAACTGAGCACACTGGTTCCAAACGCTATTTCGAGACTTCGAATACGCTGGGACTTTACCGTTATATTCTGGGAGGGAAGGGCGAATGCAGTGCCCGTTACAACTATGACGCAACTTTTACTGATACTGTTTACCGTGCTGTGTTCGTTTTCGACTCAGGCTGGCGAATCAAATTTTGCTGCGCTGAACCTTACTCAATCTGGGGTTGGCTATGCAGCCCTCGTTATTTTCACCATTGCCTATATCCTAGTCATGGCTGAAGAAAAGATTCATATGCGCAAGTCTAAGCCTGTGCTTGTTGCCGCGGGCCTTGTCTGGATTTTAATCGCGAGCGTCTATCCGAGTGAGCATGCCGGTATTGTTGAATCAGCGTTTCGTCATAACCTTCTCGAATTTGCCGAGCTGATGCTGTTTTTATTAGTGGCGATGACCTACATCAACGCCATGGAAGAGCGGCGACTGTTTGATGCCTTACGCGGTTGGTTGCTTAAAAAAGGCTTCACTTACAGACAACTATTCTGGATAACCGGTGGCTTAGCATTTTTTATATCGCCCATTGCAGACAACTTAACCACGGCGTTGCTGATGTGTGCGGTGGTGATGAAAGTCGCTGAAAACGATAAAAAGTTTGTCGCCCTATGTTGCGTGAGTATTGTAACTGCAGCGAACGCTGGCGGCGCATTTAGCCCCTTCGGCGACATCACTACGCTCATGGTGTGGCAAGCAGGGCAAGTAACCTTCACCGAGTTCCTACGACTCTTTGTGCCCTCGGTGGTTAACTATTTGGTGCCCGCGTTAGTGATGAGTATGTTCATTGAGAACCGCACACCGACCCGAGTTGATACAGACGTAGAATTAAAGCGTGGTGCGCTCCGTATCACCTTCTTATTCCTGCTGACCGTTGCCACGGCGGTGGCGTGCCACATTGTTTTACATTTGCCACCCGTACTGGGCATGATGATGGGGTTGGGTTATCTACAGTTCTTTGGCTACTTCTTGCGCATGACCTTGCCTGGCTCTTTGGCGCGCAAACGTGCAAAGGCCGAGCTGCAAGGTGACAACAAACGGTTGGAGCAACTTGGGAGCGTGGTGCCATTTGATGTATTCAGCAAAGTATCTCGAGCCGAATGGGACACCTTGTTGTTCTTCTACGGCATTGTGTTGTGCGTCGGTGGTCTTGGCTTTATGGGGTATTTGAGTCTGATATCTGAGTCACTTTATGGCAATATGAGTGCAACGGTCGCTAACACAGTGCTAGGTGTGGTCTCGGCTGTGATAGATAACATTCCTGTGATGTATGCCGTACTCTCGATGGAGCCAGAGATGTCCCATGGCCAATGGTTGCTTATCACGTTAACAGCAGGAACAGGCGGTAGCTTATTGTCGATAGGTTCTGCGGCGGGTGTGGCCTTAATGGGGCAAGCCCGCGGTTATTATTCATTCGCTTCGCACCTTAAATGGACACCGGTCATTGCCCTAGGTTATGGCGCAAGTATTGTGACTCATCTGTGGCTGAATAAAGCGGTGTTTTAAGTTCAATGAGCCAAGTACTAGGCTCATTGTTAAATTGAGTTTCTAGGCGAGATTAACCAAGGTTAATCCCATTGATAACGAAGCGTGAACAACACCGTTCTGGGTCTGCCTGGGAAGTAACGATCGCCACTGAAAGAGGTGTAGTCGGCGCGCTCCGCATAGGCTTCATCGGTCAAGTTCTCTATGCGGGCTATGGCTTGCCAGCCTTTAGCAAGCTGCCAGCTGGCCCGCAGGCTAAGCAGATCATGGCCGTCATAGCTGTGTTGATTTTCGGCATCGGTAAAGTAGTCGCTAAGATGGTGCCACTGCAGCGACACTAACAGGTCATCGCTTGGCCGCCAATTGAGGCGACTGTCGGCGATAAGGCGTGGCGCCGTATCAATAATATTACCGCGAATATCTACCTCGCCCAGCGGTTGGCTATGGGTATAGGTGTGCAGGGCGTTGGCTATCGCCAATTGCAGACTCCAGGCGTTGTTAAACTGGTAATCGAGTTCGAGCTCAATCCCTCTGTGCTTGGTTTGACCCTGACTCACGTTAAAAAAGTCGCTGTTACGATAAATCACATTGTCCTTGTGCATCAGATAACCGGACAGGGTAAATTGCCAGTGCTTGTAATCCCCCTTTACACCCAGCTCCAGGCTGTCCAAGGTTTCGCTATCGAGTTCGGCAAGGCTTTGCTGACGTTGTAACTGATACAACTCGGCAGTATGGGGCGCACGATAGCCCTTGGCAAGATTGGCAAAGGTCAACAGTGTGGCGTTAACGCGATAGCTCAGTGCCAGCTTGGGTGACAGATCATCAAAATAGCTCACATCGCTGCCGGGACGAGAATATCGGCACCCGCCCATGGCGCAGGGCGTGCCGTCGTCCTTGGTGCGCCCATCTAGCATGCGGTTACGGTAGTCGTAGCGCTGCCATTCGTAGCGGGCTCCCAGGTTGGCCTGCCAGCTATTGTGGCGATATTGTAAGGCCATAAAGGGAGCATAGCCGGTGGCATAGACGTCGTAATCGTAGTGTTTACCCTGGGGTATGGTGGCCTGTAAAAATGCCGAGCCCGAGGTTGGACTTTCCTGAAACTGCCACATGCTGCCCTGGGTGTATTCGGCATCGAGTCCAGCCTGTAGTCGCCAGCGTTCGTTCAACCGGTGTTGAAGCAGGGTCTGCACGCCGACACCATGCTGGGCATTGTGCTCAAGCGGCTTGCCGGGCAAGAAATGCTTGCGAAAGGTCATGCGTTGATCGCGGGCGTAGGGGGTGATGGCTAGGTCGGTGAGATCACTGTATTGCCACCGCAGCTTTGACCATAAGCGCATGGCGCGATTATCGCGAAAGGCCTCGGGGTTGAGGTTTTGCTGCGTCAGTTCCGGGTCTTTATAGCTTTCAAAACCCTCGATATAACCCGCGGTTTGTTGCTTTAGGTTGGTGTAGCTAAAGCCACTTTGCAGCGTCAGGCTATCGCCGTCATAACGGTGTCTTAGGTTAAACTTTTCCTGATCCACGCTCTCGTCATCGCGATAGCCGGAATCGCGAGTGACGCTGGCGTTAAAGCCTATTCCTTGGGCGCCATAATCCTGGCCGGCGCGCAGTTTTGCGCGTTTATAGCCGTAGGAGCCCATATCAAAGGCGCCGAAACCACCACCCAGGGTTGGGTCCTGGGTGATCACATTAATCACCCCATGCACGGCGTTGCTGCCATACAGCACCGAGCCCGGCCCCTTAAGTACCTCAATGCGCTGGGCCATTTCGCTATGGGCCTCGAACAGTTCGTTGACGTTACAAAAGCCCGGCGCGCGCAACGCAATGCCGTCCTCCAGGGTTAAAATGGCGGCACAGGCGCCGGCGCCGGTATAGACGGGTGAACGTAGTGCCGGTAAATACTCCTGACCATTGCCATGTTGGATATTGGCCCCTGCGATGGTTTGCAGTGCTTTTTCTATATGCGTAGCGCCTAGCTGCGATAACAGGGCATTATTGACCGTACTGATGGACAGGGCATTAATATCATCATCAAAGGCAAAGCGCGAGGCCGTGGTTGTGATACGCTCAACATCCTGCAGTGTATTGTGTTGAGTTGTAGCCTCGGCCTTAAAAGCAAGCTGGCTGGCGAAAATGATGGTGGTGACTGTGACTAAGCGCATGTTAAGACAGAAAAATTTTTTACCAATGTTACTGTCTTAATGGCGCAGGTGCAAAACTATACGTTTGTTGGAGGCAGAGGGGCTCAAAGCCCCTTGGGCTTATAGGTATTGATAAGGAATAATCTCAACCTGTTCGCCCGCCTTCACACCCGAGCTTTGTTCTGTGAGCAGTACATGGCAATTAGCGCGGCTCAAGGCCGACAATATCCCTGAGCCCTGCTTTCCTGCAGACTCAACATACCATTGTCCCTGCGCATCCTGCGTGGCAAAGCCGCGCTGAAACTCTGTGCGCCCAGGTTTTTTACCAAAATCGACTCGAGCGACCGCCGACAATTTTGTATTAACGCCCGGTGGTTGATGAGCCATGGCTTTGAGAAAAGGAATCGCCAGTTGGTCAAACGTAACCGCCGCAGACACCGGGTTGCCTGGTAGACCGATAAAGGCGGCATCGCCGAGTTTGCCAAAGGCAAACGGTTTTCCTGGTTTTATGGCTATTTTCCAAAAATCAATGCTGCCAAGCTCGCTGAGGATTTGTTTGACATAATCTGCATCGCCAACGGAAACGCCTCCTGATGTGATAATAACGTCGGCCGATTCGCTGGCGCACAGGAAGCACTCCCTAATGGTTTGCGGGTCGTCCGCGATAATTCCCATATCAATAACGTGCACGCCTAAATTTACGAGCATGGCATGCAACAGATGGCGGTTTGAGTCGTAAATCTGTCCTTGCCCTAAGCTAGCGCCAGGCTCAACCAACTCGTCTCCCGTGGATATAAGTGCCACGGTAAGAGTTTGAAAGACTAGGGCCGTACCTATGCCTACCGCACTCAAAAGCGCTATATCACGCGTACTTACAAGATGTCCTGCGGGTAATAATTGCTGACCACTGCTAATGTCTTCGCCTTGTTTTCGAATATTGGCGTCTATCGGCGGTGGCGTACAGCATTGAATATGGTCGCCGATACGCTCTACTTTTTCCTGCATGATAACGGCAGAGGTTCCGGCTGGGATTTGTGCCCCGGTCATGATGCGGACTGCTTGCCCCGGCAGTAAGGAAACCTTTGCCGGATGGCCTGCCAGTGAGGTTCCCACAACCTCATAGTTTGTGCCTGGCTGCTGCTCATCAAGGCAGACAGCGTATCCATCCATGGCTGAATTATCATAAGGGGGAATATCATGACTGGAATAGATGGGCTCGGCCAACACCTTGCCTGGCAAGTCTTTCAGTGGCACATGTTCCGTTTTTTGTATGGGCTGGGCGCTCGCCAGCAGCTCAGCAAGCGCTTGCTCGAAAGGCTTTAGTTTCGCAGGGAGCGAATCACAATCACAATGCATAACTACCTCTAACTATTTTGGTCGACCATCCATACGGCGGCTTCAACGCGTGAGCGAAAACTCAGTTTTTTCAGCACATGTTTTACGTGCACTTTGACGGTGCCGTCCGAGATATCTAACTCCCGGGCGATCAGCTTATTACTCATGCCCTTAGCGATCAGCTTAAGTATTTCCAGCTCGCGGCTGGTGAGGCCATCGAGCGGGTTTTCCGATTTCTTATTCGGACGACGCAGTGCTGTTGCAAGTGTTTCTGTGAGGCGTTCAGATATGGCCATGCGCCCGGTAACGGCTTGCTTGATATTAACCACAATATCTTCCGGTTCCATGTCTTTGAGTAGGTAACCGTCGGCGCCATTGGTAATGGCGGCAATGACATCTTCATCATTATCAGAGACAGTCAACATGATAATGCGGGCAGTGACCCCTTGCAGACGCATTTGTTTCACCGTTTCTAAGCCATCGATCCCCTGCATATTGAGGTCGAGGATAATCAAGTCAGGATCATCTTCTAATGCGCCAGAGATAGCGTCTGTGCCGTTGCTGTATTGGCTTATTACCGCTAAATCATCTTCCATTTCGATCAGCTGTTGAAGCCCTTTGCGAAATAATGGGTGGTCGTCCACAAGCATTATGGTTGCTGGGGTATTGCTCACTTGCTGCTCCTGCTTCTGTTGTTCTTGAGTCATGATGGCGAAAAGCCTTCACTAAAAATTTGATTTAAATCATGGTTACTCTACTTTAAATTTTCACTCCTTTGGATGTTATTTATTGAACTACCCACAAAGAGGTAGTTGGGTATCATGGTCGACTGGAGGTGAGCCCAGTAAATACGCTAGGGTCGTGCGGGCGGCATGTTTTGACCTGAAGATAAGTCTGGTCCTATCAGTCATTGTGGGTAGTAATACCTACCGCTTGATATTTATTGTCTGCCTCCTCTTGGCAACGGATAGTGAGCACACTGTTCAAAAACCAAGAGATCTGATTATGAGTGATCTGAAAACGTGGGACCCGGAAAACGAACGTTTTTGGGAGTCCGAAGGTAAAAAAGTCGCGAGTAGAAACCTATGGATTTCTATTCCGAGTCTATTATGTGGCTTCGCTGTTTGGTTATATTGGGGCATCATTACCGTACAAATGCTCAATTTGGGCTTTCCATTTGCGAAGTCGGACTTATTTAGCTTGATGGCGATTGCCGGGTTAACCGGTGCCACATTGCGTATTCCAAGTAGTTTCTTTATTCGCTTATGTGGTGGGCGTTACACCATCTTTTTTACCACCGCCTTGTTAATGATCCCGGCGATAGGCACAGGCTTTGCGCTGCAAGATAAAGATACGCCTCTGTGGGTGTTTCAGGTGCTAGCCTTGCTATCGGGTCTTGGTGGCGGAAACTTTGCTTCCAGTATGTCTAATATCAGTTTCTTTTTCCCGAAGAAGAAGCAGGGCTTAGCGTTGGGACTTAATGCCGGGTTGGGTAACTTTGGCGTGACGACCATGCAAATCCTGGTGCCCTTATTTATGACTTACAGTTTCTTTGGTGGCGACCCAATGACGCTGGTTAATACCTCGGGCACGCTCATCGGTAAAATACCTGCTGGCAGTGATACCTATATTCATAATGCGGGTTATGTGTGGCTGCTATTTTTAGTACCGCTGTTCTTCCTCGGCTGGCTGGGTATGAATAACATAACCACCGAAGAAGTGTCTCCCAACATTGATGGTCCTTTGACTAGTTTTGGCCTGATGACGGTGATGCTGTTAATCGGCTTTGCAACTGCAATATTTGGTTTATGGTTACTCTTGCCTGAAGCGGCAAATGGATCTGGGTTTGATGTTCCGAAAGAAATTGTCTTGGTGCTGGTTGTGGCTTCAACGGTATTTTTACTCAAGGCGCTGCCGGGTCAAATTAGGCAATCTCTGGATCGCCAATACAAAATTTTTAATAACAAACACACCTGGGTGATGAGCGTTATTTACACCATGACCTTTGGTTCATTTATCGGTTTTGCGGCTTCTTTCCCGTTGGCCATTAAAGTGATTTTTGGTTATCAACACGTCATGGTTGATGGCGTAATGACGCATGATACGGTGAACCCTAATGGACCGAGTGCGTTGATGTATGCGTGGATGGGACCTTTTATTGGCGCGCTTATACGTCCTGTTGGTGGCTGGATCTCGGATAAGTTTGGCGGCGCTTTGGTGACTCAAGTGTGTTCAGCTGTCATGGTGGCAAGTGCGTTAGGTGTTGCTTATTACATGAAGCAAGCTTACCAATCTGGAGCGCCTGAAGAGTTCTTTGTGCCTTTCTTTGTCCTGTTTCTTATCTTATTTGCTGCAACGGGTATTGGTAATGGTTCTACCTTCCGCACCATTGCGATGGTTTTCCCGAAAGAGCAGGCAGGTCCTGTACTGGGCTGGACTTCTGCTGTGGCAGCTTATGGCGCTTTCTATATTCCTAAAGTGTTGGGGGAGCAAATTAAAGCAACGACCCCTGAGGTTGCGCTGATTGGATTTGCCGTATTCTACGCGGTTTGCCTGTTGATTAACTGGTGGTTCTATCTGCGCAAAAACGGTGAGTTTTATAACCCTTAGACAGTTTCATCCGCAAGGTGGCAACAGCAGGCCACCGTCATCAAGAGTCCAAGTAGCCTAACAGCACTTGGACTCTTTTTTATGGGCAGTGGTGAGCTAGCCAGAAGTGGAGTCTTTCGACCATTGTTGAGGCTGCTGTGATTTACGCAGATACTCTGGGGTGAATACAAATTTAACCAGTACCCCGCCAGCGATGCCATTACTGATGGTGAGCTCACCATGCAGCGAGTGGCTTCGCTCCATCATTATCGCTGTACCATAATGGTTAAGCTGACTTTGCGCATTGCCCAAGCCGACCCCATTGTCGGTGATGGTCAGTGACACCTGTTTGTCGTCACCTTCCACAAGTTGCAATTCGACGTCGGTGCCTTTGGAGTGATTGAGGGCATTTTGCAGTGCCTCTTTGGCGATCTGCAGTATGTGTATTTCCTCATTGGCACTGAAGGGCACATTGACGCAGTCATAATGTAGTCGAATAGTCATCTCACTGCGCTCTGAGAGCTTCTCTATGGTGCTGACGAGTGCTGAACGCAGTCCGCCGTTGTCAATTTGTAGTCTGAACGTGGTGAGAAGCTCACGCAGTTGCCGATAGGCCGAGCTCAGGCCCTCTTTTAGCTCTGCTATTGGCGCTTCCACTTTTTTGTCTGTTGGCACTTGTGCAAGGCCTTTCTCCAAGCGCGTAACCTGGATTTTCAAGTAGGACAGTGATTGGGCTAACGAGTCGTGCAGTTCTCGGGCAATGATAGAGCGCTCATTCAGTAACGCTATCCGTCTTTGCTGGTCTGCTTGGGTGCTGATGCTTAATGCCAATGCCAATTGATCGGCAAACGTTTGCAGCAGATCGCGTTGCCAATCGGCAATGCTATCGTTTTTGGGCAAACTGACCACTAATACACCGAAGTTAATGTCATTACGCTCTATTGGGTAACGATGCTGCACGGCTTCAATATTATCGTCATAGTGAATACCGCCTTTGAAACAATCGTTACATTTTTTTACTTCACAGGAACTCGGAGTTGTCCTGCTGGGTTGGGTAATTATGTGTTGAAAAGGGGTATTGCCGTCGGCTGTCGCTAAACATAAATCGATATTTTTTAATTCACTCACGGTGCTGAGCTGCTTAGTGACTTCGGCATAGTTGAGCTCGCCACTATGGGACTCGTTAATTTGTTGTGCCACATCATACAGGAGCGCCAAGATATTGTTGTTACGCTTGAGCTGCAGTGTTTTTGATTCAATACGCTTTTCCAAATCGCGGTACATTGCGGCCACGCGATCATTTGCCGCATTGAGTGTTTGCGATAACAGACCGAGTTCATCCTCACGCTCGACCTTGGAGCGTTGGGTTAGGTCGCCACGGGATGAGCTACGAGCCACCAGTGTCAGTTCTTTAAGTGGTTGCGCAATATGTTGGTGAATAGAGTACAGAGAAAGGCAAATTAGCGCCAAGGTGGCGAATAGGGTGATGGTTTGAATGACTCGCAGTAAAGAGAGGCGCTGCTCTAACACACTTTGGTAGCCATTCACTAAGGTGTCTATGGCTTCTACGAAATGTTCTAATTTTGGTAAAAATGGTGCGAGAGTAAAGTTATCCCCGGCATTCAATAGCCTGGGTTTAATTTCCTGTTGCCACTGGCTACTAATGGCCAAATAGTCTTGTTCAAGCTGCTCCTGTTCAAAGCGCGCAAAATCTTTCTTTAATACCGGGTCATTCAATAGCTGTTCGAAGTTCTCTATAAGCACAGCCACTTTTTCACGGCTTTGAGCATCTCCGGTTTGTTGCGCAGTCGCCACCTGTGTGGTGATGCGATAACTCATCATTCGCAAAGAACCAGACAGGTTAATGGCCTTGCCGTCAAACTCACTGAGTTCTGAGGTATACATGGAGGAAAAAATACTCACAAAGGCCATTAAGATGACGCTCACCATCATGGATGTGATTCTAAAAACGACCGAGCGGCTGGCTTTTTTAAACATAAACTTACTCAAAATATGTAACTACCCCATAATATCCAAAAACGCGTATTTTTCGACATATTTTACGCGGACCTCATTGCAGGCGCCCAGTATAGGGGGGTGGGTAAAAAGTGACATACCACCTTGTAGGTAGCGCCCTTTGCCCCGCTTCTCTGGCGCCTAAATGAAATTGATCCATATCAAATTCACTTCCCTTACAGTGCTTAATATTCGCCATAACAAATGCCGTTTTGGGGCCTAGTCACTGCTTCCAAAATATAAGCGCACCATAATGTAGGAGTGAAAAATGAGTCACTTTTTAGATAAGTTGCAGTTTTTTAAAACGCAAAAAACTGCCTTTGCCGGTCAACATGGTGTTACCACCAATGAAGACCGAGAGTGGGAAGATGGATACCGCCGTCGCTGGCAGCACGATAAAATTGTGCGCTCGACACATGGGGTAAACTGTACCGGAAGTTGTAGCTGGAAAATCTATG
The DNA here is from genome assembly GCF_018334135.1 of Pseudoalteromonas sp. BDTF-M6. Lineage (NCBI taxonomy): Bacteria > Pseudomonadati > Pseudomonadota > Gammaproteobacteria > Alteromonadales > Pseudoalteromonadaceae > Pseudoalteromonas > Pseudoalteromonas sp. BDTF-M6. The sequence goes on along the minus strand of NZ_JAGXTQ010000003.1, from coordinate 596,382 downwards.
TCAAAGATGGTTTGGTTACCTGGGAGACACAACAAACAGACTATCCCCGTACTCGTCCTGATTTGCCAAATCATGAACCGCGCGGCTGCCCGCGTGGTGCCAGTTATTCTTGGTATATCTACAGTGCTAACCGTCTTAAACACCCGAAAGTACGTAAGCGTCTGATAAAGTTATGGCGTGCAGCAAGACTGCAACACCAAGATCCGGTTGATGCCTGGGCCTCTATCGTCGAAGACCCAGTAAAAGCGAAAGAATACAAACAACAACGCGGGCTCGGTGGCTTTATCCGTGCCGACTGGCAAGAAGTAAATGATATTATTGCTGCGGCCAATATCTATACCACAAAGAAATACGGTCCCGACCGTGTGGTTGGTTTCTCGCCCATTCCGGCCATGTCGATGGTGTCTTATGCTGCGGGTGCGCGTTACTTATCTCTGCTTGGTGGTCACTGTCTCAGCTTCTATGATTGGTACTGCGATTTACCGCCGGCTTCACCGCAAATTTGGGGGGAGCAGACCGACGTTCCTGAATCTGCTGACTGGTATAACTCAAACTATATTCTGGCCTGGGGCTCGAACGTGCCGCAAACCCGTACTCCCGATGCCCACTTCCTCACCGAAGTGCGTTATAAGGGTACCAAGGTGGTATCTATCACCTCCGATTACTCGGAGCTGTCAAAGTTAACCGATCACTGGCTAGCACCAAAACAAGGCACTGACTCGGCACTAGCCATGGCCTTCGCCCATGTCATTTTGAAAGAGTTTCATGTCGATGGTCACAGCGACTACTTTGACGACTATGTGCGTCGCTATACCGACTTCCCCATGCTGGTCCTGCTTGACAAAACCGACGGGAACGATTTTGGACGCGACAGCGAAGCGAAAGCGGCCCGCGAAGCGGGTGAGTCCCAGGGAAGGGGCGAGCAGCAAGGCGCAACGCTTTATAACCAGGGCCGCTTCCTGCGAGCCTCGGATCTGGCCGATGACTTGGGTCAGGACAATAACCCGGAATGGAAAACCATAGCCGTGAATCAAAACAGCGGCGAACTGGTTTCACCAACCGGCTCCGTGGGATATCGCTGGGGCGAAAAGGGCAAGTGGAACATTAAGCAGCTTGATGGTGCCACGGGTGAAGAAGTGAAACTGCAAACCAGCCTTAAGCATGGTCACGATGAAGTTGTTGCGGTGAATTTCCCTTACTTCGGTGGCGGTGAACATGAGTTCGGTTACTTCCAACACACCGACCATGACGACATTATCGCCCGTAAGGTGCCGGCTAAACGTATTCAACTCAAAGACGGCAGCACGGTATTGGTGACCACGGTATTCGATTTAACCGTGGCTAACTACGGTGTTGATAACGGCTATGATGATGCCAACGTGGCGCATAGTTACGACGATGACATCCCTTACACGCCGGCCTGGCAGGAGCAAATTACCGGGGTACCGCGCGCCGATGTGATTCAGATCGCTCGCGAGTTTGCGCAAAATGCTGACAAGACCCGAGGTCGTTCGATGATCATCGTGGGGGCGGCGTTGAACCACTGGTATCACATGGATATGAACTACCGTGGCCTGATCAACATGCTGATGCTATGCGGTTGTGTCGGTCAATCAGGTGGTGGCTGGGCCCACTATGTCGGTCAGGAAAAGCTCCGTCCGCAAACTGGTTGGCAGCCGCTGGCGTTTGGCCTGGATTGGCAAAAGCCACCACGCCATATGAACGGGACCTCCTTCTTCTATAACCACTCGAACCAATGGCGCTACGAAAAACTGCGCATGGACGAAGTGATTTCGCCGGTCGCCAACAAGGAAAAATGGCAGGGTTCGATCATCGATTACAACGTCCGTGCCGAAAAGATGGGTTGGCTGCCCTCGGCTCCACAACTGAGCATGAACCCGCTTGAGCTGTGTAAAGCCGCCAAAGAAAAGGGGGTCAGCGCTAAGGACTACGCGATTGAGGGGCTTAAATCGGGTGAGCTGAAATTTGCCTGTGAAGATCCGGATAACCCGCAAAACTTCCCACGTAATATGTTTATCTGGCGCTCTAACCTGCTGGGTTCATCCGGTAAGGGCCACGAATACATGTTGCGTCACCTACTGGGCACCAAGCATGGCCTGATGAGCAAAGACTTAGGCGAAAGCGGTGAAGTGAAACCTGAAGACGTGGTGTGGAATGATGAGGCGGCCGAAGGCAAGCTAGACTTACTTGTGACCTTAGATTTCCGTATGTCTACCACCTGTTTGTATTCGGACATCGTGTTACCGACCGCAACCTGGTATGAAAAAGACGATATGAATACCTCAGACATGCACCCCTTTATCCACCCCTTGTCGAAAGCCATCGACCCGGTGTGGGAAGCGCGTTCAGACTGGGATATCTTCAAAGGGATCGCCAAGAATGTATCTAAATTAGCGGTAGGTCACCTGGGCAAAGAAGAAGATCTGGTTACTGTGCCAATTCTGCACGATACACCGGCTGAAATTGCCCAGCCGTTTGGAGTTAAACAATGGTGGAAGGGCGAGTGTGACCTAATACCAGGCAAAACGGCGCCGAATATGGTCACTGTGATACGTGATTACCCTAATTTATATGATCGCTTTACCAGCCTAGGTCCATTGCTCGAAGAGCAAGGCAACGGCGGTAAAGGCATTAGCTGGGATACCAAGGATGAGGTGAAATTTCTCGGCCAGTTGAACCGCTTATCGCGCTCGACCGGTGATGCCAGCGGTCGTCCGCGGATTGAATCCGCTATCGATGCCGCCGAGGTGATCCTGTCACTGGCGCCGGAAACCAATGGTCAGGTTGCAGTCAAGGCTTGGGAGGCGCTCGGTGAGTTTACCGGTATCGACCATACCCATCTGGCCAAGCCGAAGGAAGAAGAGAAAATCCGCTTCCGCGACATTCAGGCCCAGCCTCGTAAGATCATCTCCTCTCCAACCTGGTCGGGTCTTGAAGATGAGCACGTATCTTACAACGCCGGTTACACCAATGTGCACGAGCTGATCCCATGGCGCACCGTGACCGGTCGTCAGCAGTTCTACCAGGATCACGAGTGGATGCGCGATTTCGGTGAAACCATGTGCGTGTATAAGCCGCCCATTAACCTGAAAACCGTTAAGCCGATCATGAACAAGAAGCCGAACGGTAATAAGGAAATCGCCCTGAACTGGATCACGCCGCACCAGAAGTGGGGTATCCACAGCACCTATTCGGATAACTTGTTAATGCTGACCTTGTCGCGAGGCGGTCCAATTGTGTGGATGTCTGAGATAGACGCCGAGAAGGCGGGCATCGTCGATAATGACTGGATCGAGGTGTTCAACGTCAATGGCGCAATAGCTGCTCGCGCGGTGGTATCGCAACGTGTCCCAGAGGGCATGAGCATGATGTATCACGCCCAAGAGCGCATTGTTAACGTGCCGGGAGCGGAAACCACGCAAACCCGTGGCGGTATCCATAACTCGGTGACCAGAGCGGTGATGAAGCCAACCCATATGATCGGTGGCTACGCGCAACAATCTTACGGCTTTAACTACTACGGCACAGTTGGTTGCAACCGTGATGAATTTGTCGTGGTAAGAAAAATGAACAAAGTCGATTGGCTAGACACCGAATAAGGGGCGTAGAGATGAAAGTAAGAGCACAAATAGGCATGGTGTTAAACCTCGACAAATGTATCGGTTGTCACACCTGCTCAATCACTTGTAAAAACGTATGGACCTCACGTGAAGGGGTGGAATACGCATGGTTTAACAATGTTGAAAGTAAACCAGGCGTTGGTTACCCCAAAGAATGGGAGAACCAAGAAAAGTGGAATGGCGGTTGGCAGCGTCATAAAAATGGCAAAATCACGCCCAAACAAGGGTCAAAACACCGGGTGCTGGCGAACATTTTCGCCAACCCGGACTTGCCGGAAATAGACGACTACTACGAGCCGTTCGACTTCGACTATCAACACCTTCATAAGGCAGGAGAAAGCAAGCATCAACCGGTTGCCCGTCCACGCAGCCTGATCTCGGGCCAACGCATGGAGAAGATCAACTGGGGTCCAAACTGGGAAGAAATCCTGGGTACCGAGTTTAAGAATCGTCGTAAAGATAAAAACTTCGATCAAATTCAGGCGGACATTTATGGCCAGTTCGAAAAGACCTTCATGATGTATCTGCCGCGCCTGTGTGAGCACTGCTTAAATCCAGCTTGTGTGGCCTCGTGTCCAAGCGGCGCTATCTATAAGCGTGAAGAAGATGGCATTGTGCTAATCGACCAGGATAAGTGTCGCGGTTGGCGTATGTGCGTCAGTGGCTGTCCGTACAAGAAGATCTACTACAACTGGAAAACCGGCAAATCGGAAAAGTGTATCTTCTGTTACCCACGTATTGAGAGCGGCCAACCCACCGTATGTGCAGAGACCTGTGTTGGTCGTATCCGTTACCTCGGTGTGATGCTTTACGATGCTGAGCGCATTGAAGAGGCGGCCAGTGTCGAGAACGAGCAAGACTTGTATCAGGCTCAGTGCGATATCTTCCTTGACCCGAACGACCCTGAGGTTCAGGAAGCGGCCCGTAAGGAAGGCATTCCCCAGGCCTGGTTGGATGCGGCTATCGACTCACCGGTTTATAAAATGGCAATGGATTGGAAAGTGGCACTGCCACTGCACCCAGAATACCGTACCTTGCCTATGGTTTGGTATATCCCGCCATTGAGTCCAATTCAAAGTGCTGCACAACAGGGCAGTGTGGGCATGAACGGGGTGATTCCCGACCTCAAGTCGCTGCGTATACCGGTTAAATACCTGGCTAACCTATTAACGGCAGGTGACGAACAGCCGGTGATACATGCGCTTGAACGCATGCTTGCAATGCGCGCTTACAAGCGTTCGGAGCAGGTGGATGGAGAACTTGATCTCGAGGTGCTCAAACAAGTTGGCTTGTCCCAGGCTCAGGTAGAAGACATGTACCACATTATGGCGCTTGCAAACTATGAGGATCGCTTTGTGATCCCCACCAGTCATAAGGCTTATGCCGAAGATGCTTATGATATGAAGAGCAGTTGTGGTTTTAGTTTTGGTAACGGCTGTAGTGGCGGTAGTTCAGGTGTGAACTTATTTGGTGGCCAAAAGCAGGGTGAGCGCCAAATCATCCCAATCGAAGTACAGGATTAACATCATGATATTAAAAATTCTTTCTCGATTAATCGATTACCCAAATGGTGCGCTCAACGCGCACCAAGAGGAGCTGTTAGCTGAGGTTGCAGCGCAAGAGGGCTTTGATAATGAATTCAAAACCGCCTTGAGTGCCTTTATCGAACGGCGTCTAACCATGGACCTGCTTGATTGGCAGGCCGAGTATGATGGTTTATTCGAACGTGGCCGCTCTTTGTCACTGTTGTTGTTCGAGCATGTTCATGGTGAGTCCCGTGACCGAGGTCAAGCCATGGTTGAACTTATGGAGCAATATAAAGCCGCTGGCTTGAATATTTCTGTAAGAGAGCTGCCCGATTATATCCCCTTGTATTTGGAGTTTGTCGCGACTCAGCCGGTTCAGGAACAGGCCCATTGGTTGGCCGACGTGGCTCATATACTGGCGCTTCTGGCAGCCCGCTTGAAAAAACGTGATAACGATTATCACCTTGTTTTTTTAGCCTTGTTGAAGTTAGCCCAGGCCGATGTGTCTATCGATGATGTATTAGCTCAAATTGATAACGAAAAGCGTGATGACAGCCGCGAAGCCATCGACAAAGTATGGGAAGAAGAGGCTGTTAGCTTTGGGGGCGATGCCGTCAATGGGGGGTGTCCTACCAATCAGCACAAACCATCTTCGCTGCAAGACCGCAGCAGTGAATTACCTATTAACTTTGTCGATGCGGCGGCGTCTGGTGCGCAGTCCAAGTCGGTTGGGAGTCCATTATGAGTTACTTAAACACTTTACTCTTTGGTATTTATCCTTATCTTGCCTTAGCCATTTTCTTGCTCGGGTGTTTAGTTCGCTATGACCGTGAGCAATACACGTGGAAAACGAGCTCGAGTCAATTATTGGAAAGCAAGCAGCTGAAAAAAGGCTCTAAAGCGTTCCACATTGGCGTCATTATGATCTTGCTGGGTCACTTTGTGGGCTTATTAACACCGCATCAGGTGTGGGATTTTCTGGGCGTGACCGCCGCATTTAAGCAAAAAGTAGCCATGACCCTAGGGGGAGTATTCGGCATTATTTGTTTTTATGGGTTGACCATTCTACTTAAGCGTCGTTTAACGAATCCACGGATTCGTGCAACCAGCTCAAATATGGATATTTTGATTTTAGTCTCCTTATATATCCAGTTGATCCTGGGTTTGGTGAGCATCTTGTTTTCTTTTGCCCACCTCGATGGCTCGGAGATGCTGAAAATGATGGCCTGGGCGCAAAATATAGTGACCTTTGACCTGACCGCAGCCAGTGCAGCCATTGCCAGTGTTGGCTTTATCTATAAGGCACACATCTTCTTTGGTTTAACCTTACTGGTGTTATTCCCATTCAGTCGTTTGGTGCATATTTGGAGTCTTCCTGGGCGTTATTTGCGTCGAAACTACCAAGTTGTAAGACAAAAAGGTTAACAGCATTGAACCGGGGTTACCCCGGTTCCACACCCGGAGGAAGTAGAGATGAGTCTTACCAACACCCCTGACGTCTACGTCAACGATATTAAAATTCCCGCCAGTGACATTGACGGTGAGGTGCAGTACCACCCCGCAGCTTCACGTCGAGATGCGATGATTAAGGCGACCGAAGCATTAGTGTTCAGCGAACTGTTGCGCCAGCGCGCAATGACCTTAGAGCTGATCGATAAAGAGCAAAAAGTTTGTCCCGATGCCGTCATAGAGCAGTTGATTGATATCGAAGTCGTGACTCCAAAGGCCGGAGAACAAGAGTGTGAACGCTACTTTGAGGTCAACCGCGACAAGTTTTGCACTTCGCCTCTTGTGGAAGTGAAGCACATTCTCATTAGTTCAGATCCAGAAGACTTACAGCAACGGGAGCAGTCTAAAGAGCTGGCGCAGACTCTTATTGCGCAATTAGCAGAAAGTGACAACGGATTTGCAGATCTGGCACGGCAGCACTCAGATTGCCCATCCAAAGAGCAAGGCGGTAACTTAGGCCAGGTGAGTTCGGGGCAAACGGTCCCTGAGTTTGAAAAGGCCTTGTTTAAAGCCAGCGAAGGTTTGATCCATTACCCGGTGGAGTCGCGCTATGGTCATCACGTGGTGTTTGTCGCCCGTAAAGTGGAAGGCAAGGCATTGCCCTATACCATGGTGAAAGATGAAATTGCGGCTTACCTGGATGAAAAGGTGCAGCACAAAGCCATTGCTCAATACATTCAGCACCTGGCCGATGAAGCTCAAATCAAAGGGTTTAACTTTGTCGCCAACGACAGTCCGTTGATGCAGTAACAGGGGAGGGGGTATGTGTCATTTGGCTGACTTATATGATAACAATCGTCTTTGGGCTGCTGATAAAAAGGCTCAGGACCCCCTGTTTTTCGAACGCTTAGCGGCGCAACAAACTCCTAAATACCTGTGGATAGGTTGTGCTGATTCACGGGTGCCAGCCAATGAAATTGTCGGCTTAGCTCCGGGTGAACTCTTTGTGCATCGCAACATCGCTAATCTGGTGCATCCCATGGACTATAACTGTATGTCGGTGGTGCAATATGCGGTAGAGGTGCTGAAAGTTGAGCACATTATTGTTACGGGCCATTATGGTTGTGGTGGAGTGCAAGCGGCGATGGACACCAAAGAGCATGGTTTGGTCGACAGCTGGTTAAGATCAATCAAGGATATCTACTATACGCATTATCAAGAATTACAGGCGCTGCGCTTTCGTGATCAGAGGCTTAACCGGTTGTGCGAACTCAATGTTATGGCCCAAGTGGTCAACCTAGCAAAAAGCAAATCCATACTTCATGCCTGGCAGCGTGGTCAAAAAGTGAGTATACACGGCGCCATCTATAGTATTTGTGATGGCTTGCTCAAGGACTTAAATGTGACCATTGCCAATGCCACTACGCTGTCAGAATTGTATAACTTGCAGCCCACAGAGCGAGGGCAGCGACCGGATATTCGTCCATCCCTTTGCTGTTCTTTAGAAGCCAATGACTAACCCATTTTCGGCACGATGGACTGCGCAAGGGCATACTTTGTGTCTAGGGCATTGGCAAATCAGCTATCAAGGTTTGCCATTAACACTCGCCGACATACAAGGGGAACGGGATATGGGCACATGGGGAGTCTATGATCCCATTTTTGACGATGATCCCGAGTTTAGCGAGGGTTTACAGGAAGATGACTGGATTTTGGCCAATATAGACTGGCTCAGTGAGCTCTTTATTACCCATCATATCCCCATCGATGAGCAGCATATGCGTTGGTTCTACCAAGCCGTCGACGCCGAGGATTGGCGTTGCGGCAGCTGTGGTGGTTGTATGTAGTTACTACCCACTTTCCATCTTCGTTTCTACCCACTAAGAGGAATAGCTTAGAGCGAGTCAGCGGTTACACTGGCTTAAATAAAATCATTCGAGAACCAACATGATTAGTCAGTTTAGTGATCTACTTAGCTATGCCAAGGAACAGCCCGATCCGCAGCGGCTGTTATTCTTATTTGCCAAAGCGGAGCAAAGTAACAAAAGCAAAAAAAATGCCCGAGGAACCCTCACGCCAACCATGTGTGTCGATAAACTGCCGAGTGAAATCGAGGATTTTTCGTCATTATGCCAAGAGGCTGATGGTATTTCTGCGCAGTGGGACTTTATGCTCATCGCCAGCCTCAGCGGCGTATTAGGAAAAGCCCCGAGCAGTGAAGATGCCGAGCCTTATTTAAATAAAATGACCAATGATCTGGTCAGTGGACAAAATATTGCTAATTATGTGATTTTTGATCGCCAGCAAAATCCGATCGAAATGCATGCTAACTAGCCCGTAAATCATCTCTCCTAAGTCCCTAGTAGCAAAACCGTGTGATGCTGGTTTTGCTCACCGTTAAGCCAGCTCTTGCTGGCTTTTTATTTACTGGCGGTGTGTCTTCAGTAAAGCGCTTTTTTGCATCCCTCTGAGCTCGCGTCTTTCAGCGATATCAGCGTTTTCTCTGTAAGACGCTGTCCAAGTATAAAGCCTTCTCATAGTTCAGAGGACGCTTGCCGCTTTTTTAAGCCGCTAATGACAGAAGGAATAGTGCGCTCTTACAGCCTTTAGCTTGCCGGCAACCTTAATGCAGTTGCTGGGATTACACCCATCCGGTGATGTTTGTACTCGGTCTGCCCGGCGTAGGATTTCTTCATAGGGTGGGTTCATCGTCGTCCTAAAAGCCCAATTCTATCAAGAACATAAAATTGAAGTGTGAACCTAAGTTGTATCTAAATTGAACACTGACAAAATGCTTGCTTGCGCTAGGCTTTTTAATGGGCAGAAAATTTCAAAGAGAGATACAAAATGAACAAGATCATTCATACCTTAGCCGTCTGGGGAGTGTTCATCATTACACTCAGCCTGACAAGTACCGCGGCCAAGGCCGCAAATGAAGAGCAAGCGGCGACACTTTACCAACGCCTTGGGGGACTGGCGCCTATTTCTGTGGTAGTCAGTGATTTTATCGATGCCTTAATGCCTGATCAGGTGCTTAATGCCAACCCGGCCATAGATGAAGCGAGAAATCGCGTGCCGGCGCCTTATCTTAAGTATCACGTCACCGCCATGGTATGCGAGGTTACCGGTGGGCCTTGCAAATACCAGGGGCGTAGTATGAAAACAGCCCATGCCCATTTGAATATTACCGACAAGGAATGGGCACGCATGGTTGAGGTTTTTAAGGAGATTCTTGCCAAACATAAGGTGCCTGAGGCAGAGGGAAATGAACTGTTGGCGATCATTGGCACCACTAAGGCGGATATAGTCGCTGCAGTGCCCTAAGCGACAGAGGCTCGACTCCAATAGATGGGGTCGTTCATTAACCACAGGAATAAAAAGGGGGAAGTGAGGCTTCCCCCTTTTTAGTATGTTTTGTTCCTAACTACAGTGGAACCTCGTTCGTTTAGTTCTTCACTTCTCATAATTTCAGCACCAGCCTACCCCCTATTGAGTATTGTTTAATCGCCGCGCGAGACTATATATTGTGTTAAATAAAATAAAAAACACAATATATAGTATGTTTAACGTATTTTATCCCCAGGTGGTCTTTCAAGAGGTGCCAGATGAAGTGTCTTTGGCCTTCACCGTTAGTGGATGCCCAATAGGGTGCAAGGGTTGTCACAGTAAAGCGACGTGGAATGCAGACGATGGCACGCCACTGAGTGAAGATCGCTTTAACGAACTGCTATTAAAGTATCAGGGGCTGATTACCTGCGTACTGTTTTTTGGTGGCGAATGGCATCCGCAAACACTCTTTCGCATGTTAAAAATTGCGCGTGCTCAGGGCCTTAAAACCTGTCTCTATACCGGGGCTGATAATATTGGTGAGCAGCTTAAGTCGGTACTTACTTACCTTAAAACGGGTCCCTGGAAAGCGGCGCTAGGGGGACTAGATAGCCCAACAACCAACCAACGCTTTATTGATTTGCGTTCACATCAATCTCTCAACTATAGATTTATAAGGACCTGATAATGAAAAAGTTACCCGCAGAGTTAATTGACGAAAAACTGGCCTTTATCGCGCGTTATTGCAGCGCAGCCAACGCCGCCGATGGTTCGGCCCTCGATAGTAATGCCAATGTGACCAGTAAAAATATTGCTACCTTAGAGGCGGAAACCTGCAAAGATTACGTTATTCAGATAAATCGAGCCGCTATCACACACAAAATCGCGAACTTGTTTGATGCACAATTGGCTAAGGAATATGTCAGGCAGATAGAAGAGCATGAAATTTATGTCCATGACGAAACCAGTCTTAAACCCTACTGTGCATCCATTACCTTATACCCGTTTCTGCTCGATGGTTTAACCAAGCTCGGTGGTGAGTCTCGGGCACCTAAACATCTCGCTTCTTTTTGTGGTTCCTTTATAAACCTGGTATTTGCGGTCAGCGCTCAGTTTGCTGGTGCCATTGCGACGGTCGAGTTTTTAACTTATTTCGACTATTTCGCCCGTAAGGATCTGGGCGATGAATATCTACAAACCCACACCAAGGAGATAGCCAACCATTTACAGCATGTCGTTTATGCACTAAACCAGCCAGCTGCGGCACGGGGCTATCAAAGTGTATTTTGGAATATCTCCTTATATGATGAGGGTTATTTTAATGCCCTGTTTGCCCATTTTGTTTTTCCTGATGGCAGCGCCCCTGTTTGGCAGTCAGTTGAAAAGTTACAGCGTTATTTCATGAGTTGGTTCAATCAGGAGCGTGAGAAAGCCATTTTGACCTTTCCGGTGATCACCGCGGCGATGCTAACGCACGAAGGGCAAGTCAGAGATCAAGCGTTTAAAGCATTTTGTGCCGAGCAGCTGGCGGCTGGTAATGGCTTCTTTATTTATCAATCCGATAACCCAGATTCTCTTGCTTCATGTTGTCGTTTACGCAATGAAATCAACGACAATACGTTTTCCTACACCTTAGGCGCCGGTGGTATTTCTACGGGCTCTATCAATGTTATTACCCTTAATATGAACCGACTGATACAAGATGGGCGAGAATTGTCCGTTGAGGTAGAAAAAATTCATAAGTATCAGGTGGCTTATCGTAGCGTGATGCAAGACTACCTTGAGAGCCATATGCTAAGTGTCTATGACGCTGGTTTCATTAGTATGGATAAGCAATATTTGACCATAGGGATAAATGGCATGGTTGAAGCGGCAGAAGCCCAGGGCTTGCAAGTGGGTAACAATGAGCAATATAAGTCCTTTGTTCGCCAGCAATTGCAGGTGATTTACGAGGCTAATCGCGCGGCCAGTAAAGAGTATGGTTATTTATTCAATACCGAGTTTGTGCCAGCAGAAAACTTGGGAGTGAAAAATGCAAAATGGGACCGTAACGATGGTTATAGCGTTCCCCGTGATTGCTATAACTCGTATTTCTATGTGGTCGAAGATGATGAGCTTAATCATTTGGATAAGTTTATTTTGCATGGCCAAGAAATGGTGCAATATCTTGACGGTGGTTCGGCATTGCACCTAAATCTAGCGGAGCGTCTGAGTATTGAGCAGTACGCCAAGCTGCTCGATATCTCTGCACGCACAGGCTGTAACTACTTCTGTGTGAATGTGAAATGCACTATTTGCAACAGCTGCGAATATATAGATAAAGACACGCGTTATAGCTGTAAACAATGCGGCAGTCAGGACATTGATCATGGCACTCGGGTTATCGGTTATTTAAAGCGTGTTTCAGCCTTTTCTAAAGGAAGGCGTGAAGAGCACAGCCGCCGTCATTATCATCTTGGCTAGCTCCTCATTCGTAACAGGGGCCTAGCCCCTGTTCATAGCTGGGTGATCTGTAGAAACAAAGCGGCTTTTTCTTCCTCACTACTGCGTTGGTCCAGCATTGGATACAGTACCTGTTCTTCTTTGTCGTTATGTTCACTTAATAACGACTCGAGGCGGTGCAACAGTGGCGCTATGGGTTGCTGATGCTCCAGTTGCTCACTTATCTGGCTATTAAGCGCAACGATTTCTTGATGCTCTATGGTCATTACCCTTGTTGGTCCTTGATTCATCCCTGTTTTTTGTTCAAAAAATGGAAATAACACGCTTTCTTCCCAGCGAATATGCTGCTCTAAGCCTTGTCTAAAGGCATGAAAATATGCGCTAGCCTGCCTTGTGCCCTGTTGAGCTATAAACTGGTTGTACAGCGCATCAAGACGTTTGTGATCTGCTTCGAAATAAAAGCTAATTAACTGTGTCATAGGTCAAATCCATATTTTTCTAATAGATTGCAATGGCTCTGGCTCAGCCAATGCAGCGGTTTAGGTAAGTTTTGCGGGTCTAGGTTTTCCAGGCAGGACTTAATTTCTAAGCCAAGCTCGGTATCACCGGCGATAGCCAAACGACGATTAAAGAACAATTGGTCCGGGTCGGCTCTGCCTGCACTTAATCGGATAAAGTCATTAAGTTGGCCTTTAAATTCAACGTCGAAGTGTGGCCCTTCAATGATTTTTAACGACCCTTGAATCAAGCCTATGTACCAACAATGGTGTAAATCCGTGACTTCTAACCTCAAAATGCGCCCGGCAAGAAACTCAAGCTCGCCGGTGCCCAACTCCTCTCGGAAAACATAGTTAAGCACTTGTTGTAAAGGGGCTTTTTGCACCACATTTGGCATGGCTGCCAGTAGTTTACTGCCCATAATAGGTAGTATAGCTAAGCCATTTTTAATACTGCTTTCTAGGTAGTTTTTCATTCGTTAACCTCTTATAAATCAATGTCTTATTTTATTTTTTTTATTCTAAAAGGTGTTAATCCAAATCAACATAAGGGCAGTTTCTTGGTTGATAATTAGGTTTGCCGTTATGGGTTGGGATCCGGGGCGTAAAAAGTGGCATTAAAGGGGATGCAGGACCATCTAGGTGTGCTGCATGATAAGGGAGTGCGCCTATAGCTAATACACAATGGGTAAGCTAAACATGGGCATTGGCGATGAATAGGTAGAGACCGCGCAAGCTTAATCTAGATCAAGCTTTGACAGGGTCAGGCCTTTATTCTGGGCGTTACTTTATGTTGATAAGCACGGAGTTAAGACATGGAATTATTGTGCCCTGCCGGCAGCTATAAATCATTGCAAGCGGCGGTCGATAATGGCGCCGATGCGGTTTATATTGGTTTCAAAGATCAAACCAACGCACGCCATTTTGCGGGCCTTAATTTTTCGCCCAAGCAATTAGAGATGGGGGTTGAATATATTCGTCGTCATCAACGACGATTACACATTGCTATTAATACGTTCGCTCATCCTGATAAAACACGGTTATGGCAAGCCGCGATCGATCGCGCCGTAGAGCTCGGTGCCGATGTGCTCATCGTGGCCGACTTGGCCATGTTGGAATACTGCTCCACTCGTTACCCTGAAGTGGAACTGCATGCCTCTGTGCAGGTTTCGGCGACCAACCTGGGGGCGATAGCATTACTTAAAGATAGTTTTAATGTGTCGCGAGTGGTGTTGCCCCGGGTGCTATCCATTCACCAAATTAGACAGCTAGCGCGGCACTGTCCCGTCGAGCTGGAAGTTTTTGCCTACGGCAGCCTCTGTATTATGGCCGAAGGGCGCTGTTATCTATCATCCTACCTGACCGGCGAGTCCCCTAATACCGCGGGTGCCTGTTCTCCGGCACGCTTCGTTGAATACAGGGACAGTGAATCCGTTCTGGAAACCCGCTTGAACGACATTGTTATTGACCGTTTTTCGCCACAGGAGAAGGCGGGGTATCCAACCCTTTGTAAAGGTCGCTTTGCTGTTGCTGGTAATCAATATCATGTGCTCGAAGAACCCACGAGTTTGAACAGTATGGAATTGCTGCCCGAGCTTATGGCGTTAGGGATTAGTGCCATCAAAATAGAGGGTCGTCAACGCAGTCCAACCTATGTCGCAGATGTAACCAGAACCTGGCGTCAAGCTATTGATGCTTGCCGTAGCGATGCAAAACATTTTTCACCCAGCGAGCAAGCACAACGGTGTTTGCAAAAATACTCTGAAGGCAGCCAAACAACCTTGGGTGCATATCATAAAAAATGGAAATAGGAGCCACACAGATGAAATATGCACTTGGTCCTCTCCTTTACTACTGGCCTAAGGAAAAAGTAGAAGCTTTCTACGAGCAAGCAGCTGAAAGCAGCGCTGACATCATTTACCTTGGTGAAACCGTGTGTTCAAAACGCCGTGAAATGAAACTCCGGGATTGGTTACGCATTGCCAATAACCTCAAGGCTGCGGGAAAAGAAGTCTGTTTGTCGTCACTGGCTTTGCTGGAGACACCGTCAGATCTCTTTATGTTAAGGCGGTACTGCGATGAATCAGGCTTTACGGTTGAGGCCAATGATCTCGCAGCGGTCAATCAACTGGAGCAAAACCGGGTTCCCTTTGTGATTGGTCCGGCAATCAACTGCTATAACGCTGAGACCGTCAGACTGTTATTTAAAAAAGGCATGCGGCGTTGGGTGATGCCCGTGGAAATGTCACGTACCTGGTTGAAAGAAATACGCACCTCACCCCTGTTAAGTGATATCAATGGGCAACTGGAGGTGGAGGTTTTCGCCTATGGCCACTTGCCGTTGGCTTACAGCTCACGTTGTTTTACCGCGCGTTCTGAGAATCGCCATAAGGATCAATGTAATCTGTGTTGTATTGAATACCCTAACGGCCGGGTGGTTAATACTCAGGATAATAAAGAAATCTTTGTTCTTAACGGCCTACAGACTCAGTCCGGACTTAAATATAACCTGATAAACGAGCAGGTAACTATGGGGGGGCTGGTTGATATTGTGCGCTTAAGCCCCGAGTCCGAGCAGACTTTGGTGATGCTAGATAGGTTCCGAACTAATGAGGATGGTACTTATCCGATGGCGCTTAATACCGACAAAGAATGCAATGGCTATTGGTTTAAAATCGCCGGTATGGATATATCAAGCTAGGCTAAACAGGGCGACCAAAATAAGGCTTACCAGTAACCAAAAGCCAGAGACAAGCTGCCAAAAACGCAGCTTGCTTTGGCTTTCATTTATTTTCGGATGCTCGTCAAAAAAGGCTGGGTTAGGCTCAAGCAAATCCGCCATTAAATCATCAAGACGTTGATAGCGCTCTTCAAGGTTGATTTTTACGCCTTTCTCTAGCGCCTTGTCGAACCAAAATGGAATCACGGGATTATAGCGGTTGGCGGGAATATAATGGAGGCGATCAAACTCAAAGCGCGAGTTACATTGTTCTATGCGGCTGCCATAGGGGAGTTTACCGGTGAAGGCTTCATAGACTATGGTAGCTAGCGCATAGATATCTCCCTGGATGGTTGAATTTTTACCAAAAAGATACTGCGGATCCGAGTAACTGGCTGTGCCCAGTACCCCATGATGTTGCAGGGGGGTGGCTATTTCAGCAATACCGGCGATGAAAACAGAGCCAAAATCAACGATCTTGGCGCTGCCGTCATGGCTAACCATGATATTCCCGGGTTTTAAGTCCTGGTGAATGGTTTCTTTACCATGAAACGCCTTGAGTCCTTCGGCGATTTGGCTGATCACCGCCATAATTTGCTTTGGGGTGGGCTTGGTTTGCGCCAGCCATTGGTCAAGTGAGCAGCCATCGATGTATTCCATGAGATAATACAAGCAGGTGCGAGGGCGTGGCTGGCAGATCACTTTAACCACGTGTGGACTATCAATGCGCTTGCCAATCCACTCTTCTTGAATAAAACGCTCTATATAGTTGCTGTCGTCACAGTAATTTACCGAGGGGGTTTTCATTACATAGCGGCGCTGGCTTTGCTCGTCACTGACCAAATATATCTGGCTGCGACTTGACGCGAACAATTCTTTATCGATGCGATAGCCATCCAGCTTCATGCCCACTTCTAGCTCAGGTGGGAAGGGTAGTTGCGTGAGCTCTTGATTGTAATCATTGAGGCTTTTATCCGGCAGTAAATCGATACGGACCGCAACCGCACTGAGGTTATCATCACTGTTATGTTCTTTGGCTAAGGTAACCAGGCGTTGCGCAGCGTCATCAAAGGTTACTTTGCTGAGTTCGTGTATCAGCATGGGTTCTGGCACAAAATCATGGACCCCATCCGAGGTTAACAACAAGATGTCGCCTTGCTTCAGTGTGTGTGTCGTAAAGTCGATATGCAGGTTGTTATCCATACCCACGGCACGTGCTAAGGTTGCTTTATCGCCCGTTTGGGCGATGTGATCGCGGCTCAGTTGCTGCAAGTGTTTATCGCGCAGAAGATAAACACGCGAGTCTCCAACATGAAAGAGGTGCAGCGTGTGCGACTTAATGACGATACCACTGAAGGTCGTCAAGAAGCCTTTCAGCTCGGTGTGGTACGCGTGGCTTTTTTTAAAAAGCTGAAGGTTAATCGTGGTCAGTACTTTTTGCACACTGTGTGCCACTGACCAGGTCTCGGGGGTTTGGGAATATTCTTCAATAAAGTGCTTACAAGCATAATGGCTGGCTTCCTTGCCGGCCTCGGCACTACTGACGCCGTCAGCTACACAGGCAATGACGCCCTTGTGAGTCAGGGTATGGCCATCTGGAACATAGGCAGCAATGGCATCTTCGTTAAGAGCCTTAACGCCTTGCTCAGTATGTTGGCTTATGGTGACCTGTAGTTGTGTTAGTGACATTGTGCCTTTCTCATGCCTTCATTGTGTTAAATTGTCGACTTTATAGGAGCCTATTCAACATTGATCAGGTGAACAGTTCCATCAGGCATGGTTTCTGCCATTTGTCCCTTAGGTTCATCTAACATCATCGCGATAAAGAAGCCAAACACTGCCGATGCCGCAATGACCAAGAAGAAGGTGCTGTAGTCAACAAAAGACAAAATGGTCAGGTAGGTGACCCCACCAACATTACCATAAGCCCCTGCCATTCCAGCAATTTGTCCGGTCATCCGGCGTTTAATCAAGGGCACAATAGCAAATACCGCACCCTCACCGGCTTGAACGAAGAACGAACAGGCCATGGTTGCGAGCACCGCTAGTGGAATGGCCCAAGAACTATCAACGGTACTGAGAATGTAGTAACCCAGCGCTAACCCTGCGATCAGGAACATTAAGCTCTTACGGCGACCTAGCTTGTCTGAGAACCAACCTCCGGTCGGGCGTGATACTAAGTTCATAAATGCAAAACCAGAGGCAAGCAGGCCCGCTTTCACCGGATCAAGGCCCTCGAAGGTCTCGATAAAGAATAGCGGTAACATTGATACCACTGCCAACTCTGAACCAAAGGTAATAAAGTAAGAGACATCTAATATAGCGACCTGCTTGAAGCTGTACTTTTCTAGTTCTGGTACGCCGGCTTGAAGGTGTTCCTTGTTGACCTGCCAAATCGCTCTAAATTGAATGAAAAATAGCACGGCTAACACAGCCCACAACATGTACATTGTTTCGCTTGATAACAACTTCACACCCGCAGGTGATAGTTTCCAGCTTAGTACGGCAAGCGCAATGTACATGGGCACGTTCATCAAAATATAAAAGTAGAAATCTTTCCAGCTTGTGACTTCTAAGCCGCCCGCTTTTTTTGGTTTAAAATAAGTGGAGCCTTTAGGAGTGTTCTGAGCAACAAAGAAATAAAACACCCCATACAGACCCGCAATAGTGCCTATGCTTGCTAATGCATAACGCCAGCCGTTATCACCACCGTAAAGCAGTGCGAGTGTGGGCAGCGTCATTGCGGCAGCGGCGGAGCCAAAGTTACCCCAGCCGCCGTAGATGCCTTCGGCGACACCCACTTGCTTTGCAGGGAACCATTCACCGACCATACGAATGCCAATAACAAAGCCTGCGCCAACAAAGCCTAGCAGGAAGCGAAACAGAGCCAGTTGTTCGAAGTTATCCGCAAAGGCAAAGCCAAAGCTAATGAACGAGGAAATGAGCAATAAACTAGAGAAGGTTTTTCGTGGTCCATACTTATCGACTAATATCCCGATGACAATCCGTGCGGGAATAGTCAGGGCCACATTGAGAATTAATAAGGCTTTAATTTGCGCCGAACTTAAGTCCAATGCTTCTTTAATAGAAACCAGCAGCGGGGCATGGGAAAACCACAGCGCAAAGGTCAAAAAGAATGCAAACCAAGTTATATGTAATGTTTTTATTTTAGGGTCGCTAAAATTAAGTAAGTTTATTCCGGTACTCATAATTTACCTCTAAACGGTATTTAACTGACATCAAGTGTGACCGTTACGGGCTTTAGTTATTTGATGTAGGTCAAGATGGAGAGTTTATAAACTTCTTATAAAACATATAGATACCTACAATTAGGTAGTTCGTTTTTGTTTAGTGTTATGAAAAATAAGGTTATTTTTATTTCACGGTGTTTTGTTTGCCGCGGCAGCTATTTGGGGGTAAAGACAAAACCGAGCTGCCTTGCTCAAATAGGCAATATCAGCTGCAAACACTAACCAGGAGAAACTATGAGCTTGTATCAAGCGAATCGTGCTCTGAGCATAGCGACATTGGTCTTTGCTTGTAACTTTGCCGTGTGGGTGGTGTTTGCTGCATTGGGAAACGAACTGCGTCAAGCGTTAGGGTTGAGTGCAACCGAGTTTGGTCTGTTACTGGCGGCGCCATTGATAAGTGGCTCCGTATTGCGTTGGCCCGTAGGTTACTTGCTTGAACGGTTCAGTGCCCGGCGCCTGTGGTTAGTGCAAATGGCGCTACTGCTACCGTCGCTTATTGCACTCGATATGGTGAGCAGTTATGGCGGCTATCTCGCCGTGGGTTTATGGCTTGGCCTCGCAGGTTGCTCCTTTACCATCGGCCTCAGTTATGTGTCTCCGTGGTATGACAGTGCAAAACAAGGTACCGCGATGGGCGTGTTTGGTGCTGGCAACGCGGGGGCGGCCGTTCCCTTGTTACTTTTTCCCTGGCTTTATGATTGGAGTCATGGCCAGTATCTCGGTTGGCTGATGCTGGTTATCATGTTGGTTGTTATGGTGCTCTTTAAATTTGCAGCACCTAAGTTGCCAGAGGCAATGAAGCTGCCCGCTATGGCACCATTAAAA
The DNA here is from genome assembly GCF_018334135.1 of Pseudoalteromonas sp. BDTF-M6. Lineage (NCBI taxonomy): Bacteria > Pseudomonadati > Pseudomonadota > Gammaproteobacteria > Alteromonadales > Pseudoalteromonadaceae > Pseudoalteromonas > Pseudoalteromonas sp. BDTF-M6. Next base: position 576,705 of record NZ_JAGXTQ010000003.1, on the reverse strand, counting down.
CCTTGGCGGGAGCGACGTCTTTGGCTGCACGGCCTGTATTACTACTTTGTGTTTGGCAGTTATCTGGCGCTGATAAACTGGCTGCCTCAGTATTTGATGAATGCCTACGGGCACAGCGACAATACGGCGATGTTGATCACCGCCTTGTTTATTTTGAGCTCTTCAATGATGCGAGCATTGGGCGGCTGGTTTGCCGACTTGTACGGAGCCAAGGCGGTCAATTGGGGCGTGTTTTGGGTATGCTTAGTTTGTCTTTTCTTCCTTAGCTACCCACCAACTTCAATGACTATTCATGGTATCGATAAAGAAGTGAGTTTTCATATCGAGCTGCCATTTATCTTCTTTATTGCCTTGGTATTTATCATGGGTATAGCGCAAGGTTTTGGCCGCACCGCCATCTTTAAAGATATTCGCCAGCATTATCCCCGTCAGCTTCCCAGTGCCAGTGGTTTCGTTGCTGCTATTGGTGCCTTGGGGGGGTCAAGCTTACTCATCCTATTCGGCATTGTCGAAGATCTGGTTGGAATCTACAGTGCCAGCTTTATGTTGCTCTACGGCGTGCTCGCGGCTTGCATGGTCGCCATGTATTTAGCGCAAGCGGGAGAGCTCAAGGCGCAAGCCTATAAGCAAGCCGTACAGGACAACTTTTTAAGGTAGCCGGCATTTGATAACCCCTTGTTAGTAAGGGGTTATCCGTTGCACACTGGGCATTGTTGTTGAGCTGGGTATGAAAACTCGCGACAGTCGCCGCTTAGACCATCAAACATCAACAAGCGACCGACGTAAGGTCGACCTATGCCGATGAGAATTTTGATTGCTTCGAGTGCCTGGTAGGAGCCGATAATCCCTACTAGGGGGGCGATCACTCCCGATTCAACACAGCTCAGGTTTTGTTCGCTGAACCTGTCGCTAAAACATTGATAGCAAGGGGTGCCGGGGGCATAGGTAAAGCTCGTCACTTGACCTTCGAAGCGGATAGCCGCGCCCGATACAAGGGGGGTTCTGCTTTTATAGCATGCGTGATTAATGGCTTGGCGAGTGGCTAGGTTATCGGTGCAATCAAGTACCAAATCATGTTCGGCAATACAGTGTGTAAGTTGTTCTTCGGTTAACTTCTCTGCTATTACATCGACGTGACAGGCACTGTTTTGCTGGGCGACAAAGCGGGCCGCACAGTGCGCCTTGCTCTGACCTACTTCATTTTCGGCGTAAATCACTTGTCGCTGCAGATTGGTGACTTCGATGGTATCGAAATCGACTAACGTCAGAGTGCCAATACCGGCGCTCGCAAGATAGGGAACACAGGCGCTGCCAAGCCCTCCTAAACCAATGACTAACACCTTACTGGCGAGCAGTTTTTCTTGTCCCTCATAGTCGACCTGCGGCAACAAAATATGGCGACAGTAGCGTAATGCCTGTACATCGTTGAGTTCTTGCATCTTGGTTAACCCGGTACCTCTTAACATTCGCTTCTTTATATTATGTACGAGGTAGCGGGGCAATACCTCGCAGTGAGTAGCCGTAAAGCAGAGTCGGTATGTGCCTGAAAATATTGATATTGATCAAGTTAGCTTCGTTGTATGAGCGTAAGGTTCTGTCAGAACCAAAACAGGGGAACTAATGATGAAAGCAAGCTACTGGACGACTTTAAGTATACTAGGGTTACTGACAACACCGATGGCGATGGCTGATGAGGCCGGCGGTATGGTGCAAGCGCTCAAAGCAGGGCAGGGCAGCCTGGATTTGCGTTACCGTTATGAGTTCGTTGATCAAGACGGCAAAGATAAACAGGCCAATGCCTCGACACTCAGAACACGGTTAGGTTATCAATCTGGCGTTTGGCAAGGGTTTCAATTGCTGCTCGAAGTGGATGATGTGACAGCCTTAGGAAATGATAATTACAACAGTACGTTTAATCAGAAGTCGCAATACCCTGTTGTCGCTGATCCTCAAGGAACGGAAATCAACCGTGCACAACTTGCCTTTGCTCACGGAGGCTTTAAGAGCACATTAGGTCGTCAACGTATTATCCGTGGCAACAGCCGATTCATTGGCAATGTTGGCTGGCGTCAAAATGAACAGACCTATGACGCCTTGAGTATGAGCTATCAAGCCAGCGATAACCTGACTACCAGTTATGCCTATATATACAATGTTAATCGTATTTTTGGTCCCGATGGCGCTAAGGCCGACCTCGGTGGCGATTTACACCTTTTAGATGTTAACTATGCGATTAATAAACAGCACAGTGTTCAGGGCTTTTACTATGACTTAGGCTTTGATAAGTCACAGATGGCCAGCCGTACCCTAGGCATTGACTATAACGGCCAATTCGAGCAATTCGCACTTCACCTTGCGTATGCTTATCAAAGTGATGGCAGTGACAACCTTGATGACTTCAGTAATGACTATATTGCCGCTGATGCAAGTTATCAGCTGGATAACATTAAGTTCACTGTCGGTGGGGAGCGTTTAAGCAGTGACAATGGGCTCGCTTTCCAAACGCCTCTGGCAACCCTGCATAAATTTAATGGTTTTGCCGATGTGTTTTTAACGACGCCCGCCGATGGTTTGGAAGATCTCTATGTGACCCTTGCCGGTAAAGTCGCGAACATCAAGCTTAGTGCCAGTTATCATGATTATAGCGCCAGCGAAACAAGCCAAAGCTATGGCAGTGAATTGAATGTGACGGCGGTTAAAGCGCTCGATAAGACCTTTAAAGTGATAGGTAAATTGGCCACCTATGATGAAGATGGATACCAGAGCGATCGCACCAAAGTGTGGTTGATGATTCACGCTCAATTTTAATCCCCAGACCGCCCGTCCTACCCCTAAGGGAGTAGGACGGGCGTATATCCCTACTCATCCAGTTGTATGGTTTATGTCCACGCTCTGCAATACCATGAGAACATAAATTAGAACAACTCCGAAGCCTTAAAAGCCTTAGCCTTTAGGTATGGTTTTTTGGCCGTGACGCGAAGCTGATATTCGCGCACCGGGTTTAAAAAGAAATTTTTAAGCCTCCCGTATTTGGAAAGGTGTTGCACATGCTACAAGACCCACAAGGGCGCACGTTTAGTTACTTGCGCCTATCGATCACTGACCTTTGTAATTACCGTTGTAATTACTGTTTGCCCGATGGCTTTGAATGCGAGGGTAAAGCGCATAGTTTATCCCTTGATAATATTGCGATCTTAGCCGAATCCTTTGCTCGTAACGGTATTCGAAAAATCCGCCTGACCGGTGGAGAACCCGCTTTACGAAGAGATTTAAGTGACATTATTGCTGTTCTTAAGCAAACCCCGGGAATCGAAAAAGTAGCGTTAACAACCAATGGCTATCAGCTCAGTCGTCATCTCTCTGCCTGGCAGCAAGCAGGATTGGATGCCATTAACATTAGCTGCGACAGCCTTGATCCACGTATGCTTAAAGCCATCATCGGCCGCGATGCTTTGGATGACCTGCTTAGTGGTATCGACCAGGCAATAGAGTCGGGGATCGCCAGCGTTAAAGTAAACACCGTGTTGTTGCGCCAGTATAACTATGCGCAACTTGATGAACTTGTTGCCTGGGCCGCAGAGAAGCCGTTAACGTTACGTTTTATTGAGTTGATGCAAACGGCTGATAATGGTGATTACTTTCGTGCCAACCATGTCAGTGCCGAGCATGTTGCTCATCACCTTCACAGCAAAGGCTGGGTGGAAACCCTGCGCGAACGAAGCGCGGGCCCCGCGCGCGAATTTAGCCACCCTAATAAAGTCGGAAAGGTTGGGTTTATTGCCCCTTATAGCAAAGACTTTTGCAAAAGCTGCAATCGTTTGCGCATTTCATCACAAGCTAAACTACACCTGTGCTTATTTGGCGATGCGGGTTATGACCTAAGGCCTTATTTGCATGCCGACAAGCAAGCGTTACTTGATCAACAGGTCGCTGCACTGCTCACCCATAAGCCCGATGCGCATCGTCTGCATGGGGGCAATTCGGGGGCGACCAAACACCTTGCCATGATCGGAGGCTAGCCAGATGAAACACATTGGTATTGTACTGGCGGGGGGACAATCGTCGCGGATGGGCCGTGATAAAGCAGAATTGACGTGGCGCGGCGGCAGCTTATTAAACCACAGTCTAAAAACTCTCGCTCTCAGTCGTGCGCAAGAGTTGTGGGTGAGTCGTAATAAGGGCAAGGGTATTGTCGATGTCTATCCCAAACGAGGCCCTTTAGGCGGTATCCATGCCGTAAGTCGCGAAATACAGGGCAATGCTTGGCTGACAATTATTCCCGTCGATATGCCGTTACTCAACGATCGACTTATCAGTAAATTACAGGCGTACAGTGAAGAACATGGCCGAGCTGTGTGTTATGAACAATGCAATTTACCTTGTGTTATCCCGTTGACTCAAGACACCCGAGATTACCTCAATAAGCAATTGATGACCGGCCAAAACTGTTCCATCAAAGCCCTGCTTAATTATTTACAGGCGGCGCGTCTGCCGCTGCGAAACAAAGAATTTTTAATCAATACCAACACGCCGCAGCAATGGGCGCGGCTCAGCGAGAAGGAAGTAAGTTATGTCGCATTTGGCTGAAAAAGTATTTCAAGCTCTAAATATTGCCGTGCTCACCGTTTCAGATACACGTGATGAGGCAACAGACACCTCTGGGCAGGCATTAGTTGATGGTTTGCTGGAAAGTGGCCACCACCTTGCCGATAAGGCCATTGTGAAGGATGACATCTATCAGATCCGAGCCTGTGTTTCTCAGTGGATTGCCAGCGATGATGTACAGGCTATTTTGGTGACTGGCGGTACCGGATTTACTGCTCGTGATAATACCCCTGAGGCTTTAACGCCGCTATTTGATAAACAAGTGCCAGGCTTTGGTGAGGTCTTTCGCAGTATTTCTGAAAAGCATATTGGTACCTCAACGATTCAATCTCGTGCTGTGGCAGGCATGGCCAATGGCGTTGTTATGTTTGCCATGCCAGGCTCCACCAATGCATGTAAAACAGCCTGGTATGAAGTGATTAAAGAACAATTGGATGCTCGTCATGGCCCCTGTAATTTTGTGCCGCACTTGAAAAAGAGTGCTGTGTTGCAATGCGTAAGTCGGGGGTAGGTAATGCTTACTCATTTAGATGACAAGGGTAAGGCGCAAATGGTCGATGTCAGTGCTAAGCAAGCCACCATTCGCCAAGCTTTTGCGCAGGCGCGGATCAGTATGAGTCGAGAAGCCTTTGATCTTGTTTGCAGTCACGGCCATAAAAAGGGCGATGTTATTCAGGTCGCCCGCATTGCCGGTATACAAGCAACAAAAAAATGTGCCGATTTGATCCCTTTGTGTCACCCACTGGCTCTTACGCAAGTGACTTTAGACTTTGAATTTGAACCCGAGCACGCCAGCATTCGCATCATAGCTTCAGCGAAACTCTGTGGTCAGACCGGGGTGGAAATGGAGGCCTTGACCGGGGCAAGTGTTGCTGCGCTGACTATTTTTGATATGTGTAAGGCCGTTGATCCTGCCATGCGTATTGGTGATCTTTACGTTTTGGAAAAAAGCGGTGGTAAGTCTGGTCATTATCATGTTGAGGAGAAGCTATGATTAGTGTTTTGTTTTTTGGTCGTTTACGTGACCTTTTAAAATGTGAACGCCTTGAATTGCACCATCGGGATTTAACCTGTTTAGCCGATGTTCGCGCTGCGCTGGTACAGCGAGAGCAAAGCTGGGAGGAGTTTTTACAAAGTAAACAGACCTTAGGTGCAGTAAACCAAAGCATGGCCGATGAATACACGCCAGTAAACGATGGTGATGAAGTTGCTTTTTTCCCACCGGTGACCGGGGGATAAAATGATCCGAGTTTGCCAAGAGGACTTTGACGTTGGGGCATTGATAACGGAGTTGCAAAGCCGTGACAGCAGTTGTGGTGCCGTCGTCAGTTTTGTCGGATTAGTGCGTGATATCAATCAAGGTGAGGCCGTTAGCGGCCTCACCTTGGAGCACTATCCGGGAATGACGCAAAAAAGCCTTGAAGCGATTTGCACTCGTGCTAAAGCGCGCTTTGAAGTGCCGCACATTGATGTTGTGCATCGAGTGGGGAGTTTAGCTCTCAATGAACAAATTGTTTTTGTTGGTGTTGCTGCAAGACACCGGGAAAAAGCTTTTTTGGCGTGTGAATATGTGATGGATCATTTGAAAAGTGAAGCGCCTTTTTGGAAAAAGGAGCAGCGCCAAGAGGGAGAGCTTTGGTTGGCGCAAAATGACAAAGATACTTTGGCATTAGCGCGTTGGGGTGAGTCCGAATGAGACTCTGGGCATTGTCTCTGTTAGTCATGATGCCGCTGATGGTAAAGGCTGAAGCGGACCCCGTACGTTTGGCCGTAGCCAGTAACTTTAAGTTACCGCTACAGCAACTTGTTGCTGCATACCAAGCTGAGCATGGCGGTCAGTTTAGTATTTCGAGCGCGTCAACGGGGGTTCTGTACCAGCAAATAAGACGCGGCGCCCCTTTCGATATCTTCTTCGCTGCGGACACTCAGCGACCTGCGCTATTATTGCAACAGGGGTATGCGCGTGATACCCGCCACTATGCCCAGGGGCAATTGGCACTTTATAGTGCACAAAGGCCTATTGCAGAGGTGCTGAATGTCTTACCTGGTGACTGTCGTCTGGCTTATGCGAACCCAAAATTTGCGCCCTATGGCATCGCCGCGCAGAACATACTCGCTGACATGCCGCGTCTCCAAGCGTGTAAGGCCATTATAGCCGCTAATGTCAGCCAGGCTTTTCAGTTTACCGCTTTGAAAAACACCGATGTAGGCTTGGTTGCTTACAGTTTGGTGCTTGCCCAGAAAACACCAAAAACAGCGTATCAACTGCTGCCTCGTCAGCAAGCCTTAGTGCAGTCTCTAGCGTTGTTGGGAGAGCAGCCGAATCCAGCCGCAGAGCAGTTTATCCAGTTCTTAACGACCCCCATTGCTAAGCAGATTTTGCGCCAAACGGGCTATGAACAGGTGGATGACTATGCTCAGTAACCTCGTCTATGACGCGCTCTGGGTGACCGTAAAGTTGGCGACTTTGACGACCTTGATTCTAATGTTAGTCGGCTTGCCTCTTGCTTGGTGGCTCAATGCCAGTCGCAGCATAATGGCCAGGGTTGTCGAGTCTGTGATCACTCTTCCTCTTATTTTACCTCCCACCGTGTTAGGCTTTTATCTGTTGGTGGCCTTTTCTCCTGACTCCTTTATCGGCTCACAATTTAGTGCACTTACGTCGCGACCTTTAGCCTTTTCTTTTACTGGGATCTTATTGGGCTCGTTGTTGTATTCGCTGCCTTTTGTTATCGGTCCACTGCAAAGTGCATTTGCCCAGTTTGATCATCGCTTAAGCGAAATGGGCCGCTCCCTGGGTTATGGTCGCTTGCAAACCTTTATCAGGGTCACCTTACCCGTATGTAAACACGGCATTATGAGCGCGACGCTATTGTGCTTTGCTCACACCGTGGGTGAATTCGGTGTGATTTTGATGATAGGTGGTAACATCCCAGGGGAAACGCAAGTGCTCTCAATCGCGATTTTTGATGCTGTAGAAGCCATGGATTATGACGCGGCTCACCGTATGTCATTGGGTCTCTTTGTATTTGCCATTATTACCCTAACCTTTATTAATATCTTAAAAGGAGGCGGGCAAAAACATGCTGGTCATTAACTGTATGCTCGCTCGGGGGGAGCAACGCCAACGCTATGAGATCAATACGGGGAAGGTGCACAGTGTGGGGATCACCGGCGCGTCAGGTTGCGGAAAAACGTCATTGATACGAATCCTGGCGGGTTTTGAGCCCCGCGCGGTTGGACGTGTGGAAGTGGCAGGACGGTGTTTACAGGACTCACAACAGGGTGTCTTTGTGCCGCCTGAGAACCGCCGGGCTGGGGTGGTCTGTCAGGATTCCTGTTTATTCCCTCATCTTAATGTGCTGAAGAACATATCTTTTGGCAATAAGCAGGCAAACCCGGCTTTGTTGTCAGAGCTAATATCGGTGTTGGAGTTGGAAAATTTATTAACACGCAAGCCGCACCTTCTTTCTGGCGGTGAACAACGGCGTGTTGCCATCGCGCGGGCTATCTATAGTGAGCCCGATTTTTTATTGTTTGATGAGCCGCTGACGGGTATCGACATGCGTTTGAAGAAAAAGATATTGGATTATTTACGCAGGTTGCAACAGGGTGGGGTATCACTGGTTTATGTATCGCATATTAGCGACGAGTTAAACATCTTGTGTGAAACACAAGTGTGCGTTGAACAAACCAGTATTTCAGCGTCCACCTCGGCCTTGCTAGAGTGTGGTATTAGTTAGCATCGCCATAAAAAAAGTACGAACTCACCGCGATGTGTTCGTACTTATCTTTATTGCGTGCGCTTCTTCGCGCAGGTCAGGTGTGCAGCGGGGGAGTTATTCAGACGCTTCCACCCACATCACACCCACTTCTTTTTTCACCACCTTGACCAAGGTGCCAGCACTAAGAGGCTGCCTACTTTTAAGTTTCCAGGTGATACCAGAGTAGACGTAATGGGCTAAGCCCTCATCGTCTACATCTTCTGTTAGCGTAAAGGTTAACTCGGCAAAGTCAGAGTGCACTTCGGTGCTGTCGCGTTGCTCCTGCATGCGCTGAAGTGGTTTCCAGAGCAAGAGGGCTAAGGCTGCAGTGACCAGGGTGTTACTCCACAGTGCCGTGGTTAACGAGCTATCCAGTAATGAAAAGTTCATCATGAGCCCGGTGGCCAACAGCGACAGACCCAATAACAGCAAAATAATGGTCGACATACCCAGCACCGCGACCTCCACGATAAGGGCAAGTACGCCCAAAATCATTAAGGCTTCGGCAAGGTTGTTGGTGATGAACTCCATAATACTCTCCTATACGTTAACTAACTTTTTGTTTGTTATTAAGGGAGTTAATGATGGACATCCCTTGGGCTACCAAAGAGCTCGCATCGGTGCCGCTTTCAGGGAGTAACACCACTGACGATTCGCGGGCGATGGCTTCTTTGGCGGCGATGGCCTTGGTAGCCAGGTCAAGCTGGATGGCTTTTTGACCCTGTTCGGTATCGGCGGCAGCACCGACCTTAAGCAGGGCGTCGGCTTGGGCTTCGGCCACGGCGATAATGGCCTGGGCTTCACCCTCGGCTCTAAGAATTTGCTCGGCCTTTTCCGCTTCAGCGGCCAGTACCTGTGATTGTTTCTTACCTTCGGCGACGTTGATCGCAGCTTGACGATCACCTTCGGATTCTAGGATTTGCGCACGTTTTACACGCTCGGCCTTCATCTGGGCTTCCATCGCTTCCATCACAGAATTTGGCGGCACTATGTCTTTAATTTCATAACGCAGCACCTGAATACCCCAGGGCTCTGAGGCCTGGTTGATTGCCGCGACGATATTGGTATTGAGCAAGTCACGTTCTTCAAAGGTTTTATCCAGCTCCATTTTACCCAGCTCGGAACGCATCGTGGTTTGTGCCAATTGGGTCACGGCGAACACATAGTCATCAACACCATAGGTTGCTTTGTATGGATCAAGCACGCGGAAGTACAGCACGCCGTCTACGATAAGCGAGATATTGTCTTTGGTGATTGCAGACTGTGACGGAACGTCTTGTGCTTGCTCTTTTAGGCTGCGATCGGCGGCGATACGGTCGATAAAAGGAACGATAAAGTTAAGACCGGCTTCTTTGGTGGACTGATACTTACCAAAGCGCTCAATAAGCCAGGCGCGGTTTTGTGGAACGAACTTCACGCTGCTTTTAAGTAGCACAATCACGAAGATCAGTAGAAATGCCTCAACGGTGAATAGCATGTTGAGGATCTGCGAAACGGGGTCCATATTACTCTCCTTAGAAAAGACCGAAATTAGGGCGCTAGCTAGTTGTTGATTAATAAAGCGCCGCTTCAAGCCTACCATTGTGTCCCTAATAGCGCCATAAAAATATAAACTTTACCCTAATAATTAGAGGCTTAAGTCGGTTTTGCGTCATCAGTTAAAATGGCATTAAACGGCCTACTGAGATATTTATATTGGTGTGTACTTACTTTTAATCTTCTTTAATTTTCATCCGCTGCAAGCAGACAATTGGCGTAATAGGTGGTGGTGGCCGGCCAGTCGCTAAAGACGGCGCTCACGCCCACTTCTTGCGCCAGCACATCCAGTACCTGCATTAGCACACCGTCATTGTTTACCGCCTCGGTGATTGACTGATAGTACCATCCGCCGCCACCTTCTAATGGACCTGAGCGCTCCAGTGACCAGGCAATGATCTTTAATCCCGCATTCTTAGCGGCCTTGGCATAGGCCGAGGGCACTATGTTGTTGTCTTTGTCTAAATCAAGCAACATCCAGATTGGCGGCGCGATCATTTCTATACCCTGGTTAGCCAGCTCTTCCATGCTTGGCGACCAGCTTTGTGGCTTGCGATGATCAAAATGTACGCCATTTTCACGGCCATCCAAGTATACCGCCTGACTGGCAAACTCTGGGTGGTGGTTAAGCCAATAAAGCACATCATCGCGGTTAAAAGACTGCGGCCATACCTGGCTTGGCGGCACCTGAGCTTGGCGATATTCCCCGATCATTTTGGCGGCGTAATCCGCTTGCGACATGCCTTTAAACGGCATCTTGACCTTGGGTGCTTTAAGCTCAGGCGTCATTTGCACGCCCAGCTCTTTAAACAAGGCAATGCTTTCTCTATGGGTCATCAGTGTGCCCTGGATGGCATAGAGGTCGGTGCGCCAGTCGGCGGTGCCGCGCAGATAGTCTTCGACGTTCGTGGCGTGCTCGTTGGCGCCATCCATTTTCCCCTTTAAGGTTTTAAACTCCGCCAGGGTGATATCGCTGGTACAGCATTTGGCGCTGGCCGGTTTGAGCGTGGAAGCCGGTGTAAAAGGCTCTGAGCATTTGGCCGCCAACTCGGTTTGCAAAATATTGGTGGTGGTATGCAGGTCGCATTGAGAGTGGCGACAGACCAGCTCCTTGTCGGCGGTAAAGGTGACATCGCATTCGAGTGTACCGGCACCCATGCGTGCCGCAGCCAGGTAGCTTTCGCGGGTATGTTCGGGAAATTGCAGCGGCGCCCCGCGATGACCGATGGAAAACGCATGGGCCTTAAATTCTTTGTCACCACAGGCGAGTAGTTTGTCTTTCAGCGCACTGGGTGCCATGGCATCAACGAGCGCATAGGGGCGGGGGCCGAGCTGAATGTGAGTATCTGCTGCGATAAGTGCTGCTGAGGCGTTAGCCTTTGGTACGACGTACGCCGTTAGCAACAAGGCGAAAGGTGTAGTGATGAATACGACGCGCATGAACTTGTTCCCATCGTAAATAGTCCAGATCATAGTCCTTGACCTTGTTAATTTTATGACACTTCTATCTTAGCCTAAGCCTAGGGAGAGCGTTGTGGCATTCATGTTGAAGATTGATGCCGATTTAGCCACAAAGATGTGTTTGTAGCTGTCTCAATGTTAGCGAACAAAGCTGTTACTCTACCCTTCTTACAAATTTCAACGGCAGTGAATACATGATGGCAAAATTACCCCCATTAAGCGTGCTTGACCTGGCTCCCGTGGTTCAGGGAAGCTCGACCCGCGATGCGTTAATGCGCGCAAAAGAGCTGGCGCAGCATGTTGAACGCCTGGGTTATCAGCGTTTTTGGATGGCAGAGCATCATAATATGCCCGATATCGCCAGCGCAGCCACCTCAACCCTGTTGGCCTACATCGGAGCCCATACCGACAAGATACGCATAGGCTCCGGCGGCGTGATGTTGCCCAACCATGCGCCCATGGTGGTGGCGGAGCAGTTTGGTACGCTGGCGACCTTATTTCCGGATCGCGTTGACCTCGGCATAGGCCGCGCCCCGGGTAGCGATGGTGCCACCACCCATGCACTGCGTCGCGACCCGCGAGCGGCGGAAGATTTAGAGCCGCAAGTCGATGAACTGGCGTATTTCCTTGGGGATGCCAAGCCTGGGCAAAGGGTACGCGCCTATCCCGGAGTCGGCACCCAGGTACCGCTGTGGTTATTGGGCTCAAGCACCTACAGTGCCATGTTGGCGGCGAAAAAGGGGTTGCCCTTTGCATTTGCCTCGCATTTTGCTCCCGATTTTATGATGCGTGCCATTGAATTGTATCGCCAGCAGTTTCAACCGAGCCAACAACTGGCCGAGCCTTATGTCATGGTGGCGGTGAACGTGATAGCCGCCGATAGCAATGAGGAAGCCGAGTTTCTGGCCACCACCGGGCAGCAAAAGTTTGTTAGCATGCTGCGAGGGCAAGAGGGGTTAATACCGCCGCCGACCGAGAACATGGATATGATTTGGACTGCGGCGGAGCGCCAGCAGGTAACCCATATGTTGCGTGAGTCTATCGTTGGCCATCAGGACAAGGTACATGCCGGACTGCGGGGCCTTCAGGCGCGCACCGGCGCCGATGAAATCATGATTAACGCCATCATTCATGATCAACAAGCACGTTTACGCTCCTACGAGCTTATAGCCCAGGGTAACTGAACAATCCCAAGGCCAGGTGAGCATCGCTCACACGCGCTTGAATATCTCCCTGCCAATAATGGCCAATTAAAAACAACTCGTTGATTAATTGGTCATTTTCCCCATAACTCACAATGCAGTTCAGCTAGCTTTTCGGTCCACCCATAAGCCCTTTTAGACATTTTCTATGTTAAAAAAACATTTACTTTGTTGACGTTTTCACAACCTTGCAATACTCTATGAAAGCGCTTACATTCTTAGTGCTTTTTATTTGAGTGTTTTTGTAAGCGCTTACAAATTAGCTGGTTTCAATAAAAACTCCTATATATCAGCTAGATACTAACAAACACATGATGTTAGGGTTCAACGCAATGAACAAAGTAAAAACACACATAACGCAACTAGCCATGGCGCTCTCGGTAGCCGCATTGGCGGGGTGCGGTGGCTCAGCCACAGATACCAAGATAGATACCATTGACCCAAGTGAACCCGTTTCAGATTGGGTCATGGTATGGGAAGATGATTTTAACGGCGATGCGATCGACGAGGGTAAATGGAACTTCGAAGTAGATTGTGCTGGCGGCGGTAACAACGAGAAACAGTGTTACACCGACAGTACAGAAAATGCTTTCGTCGCCGATGGCATTCTGAATATCGTTGCGTTGCCCGCAGAAGAAGGTGCCGCAAAACCCTATACCTCGGCACGTCTTAACACGCGCTATAAAGCAGATTTCAAATATGGTCGTTTTGAAATGCGCGCGAAACTGCCAAGCGGTCAAGGTTCATGGCCTGCATTTTGGATGCTGCCAACCGATGAAGTATACGGTGGCTGGCCACGTTCAGGTGAAATCGATATCGTTGAATCGGTTAACCTGAAAGCACCTACCGATGATGGCGCAGAATCCAATGTCTACGGCACATTGCATTATGGTCGCGAGTGGCCAAACAATGATCAAAGCGGGAAGGCTTTTACCTTCCCTCAAGATTCTAATCCAGCGGATGGTTTCCACACCTATGCAATTGAATGGCAAGAGGGTGAAATTCGTTGGTATGTAGACAATCACCTGTATGCGACTCAGCGCCAGTCTGAGCTGCTTTACAACGCCGATGGAGAGGCGTTAGCGCTGAAACACAGGGGTTGGTATTCAGAGTACTTCGATCAAGTGACCGGTGAGTTGCAAACCCATTGGGATTCAAGCCCATACGATCAAACCTTTTACATGATCTTGAACTTCGCCGTGGGTGGAGATTGGCCGGAGAATGTAAACCAAACGGGTATCGACGCGACTGCGTTCGAAAATGGTCAAACATTCGCAGTAGATTACGTTCGCGTCTATGAATGTGCGCAAGACCCGGATACAGGCAAAGGCTGCGAAACGGTGCGTCCAGGTTACGATGACTTGAACGACGCACTGGTTGAAGGTAAAGCACCTGCACCAACCCCGCCAAGTGATGGCACAGTAACACCCTTAACTATCTTCGACGGTAGCTTCAACCCAGATTGGCCGGCATGGGATTGCTGCGGTGGTTCAACGCCGGGTCTTGTTGCAGATGCCAGCCGGGGTGACGTTGTTGAGTTTACTGTGGGCGCAAGCCCGACGGTGAATGGTTTTATCAGTCGTGATGCCTTTATCACCGATGAAAACGGTGAAGCGGCGCCATTTGATGCCAGTGGCATGCTAGAAGACGGTTATGTGCGTTTTGACATGCAGGTCACTTCGCTGCCAAGCACGCCGGATGCGCCTTGGCTGTTCAAAATTGAAAGCGATGGTGGCGCAACCGCAGTTGAAGTGAATCTAAACACCAGCACCGAAGGCCTTGATCCCGTCGCCGGTGAGTGGCAAACCTACACCTTCCCACTGCAAGCGCTATCGGATGCAGGTTTGAATGTATCGCTTATCGATGTGGTAATGATCTTTCCAGCCTGGGGTCAAGGTGAGGGTGCGGTTTATCGTGTTGATAATGTCGAGATCACCAATGGCGGTGGCTCTCTTCCTTCATTGACGCTTTTCACGGATGAAACCAACACCGATTGGCCGTTGTGGGACTGCTGTGGTGGTTCAACGCCGGTTGAAGTGGTCGATGATGAGGCCCATGGGGTCACGGCCGAATTCTCTATTGGCGCCAGTCCTACTGTTATGGGCTTTATCAACCGCACCGAATTTGGCGGCAGCGGAACACAATTCGATGCAACACCGCTTGTGGACGAGGGTATGTTGCAGTTCGAAATGAAAGTCACGTCGCTGTCAACGACGCCAGATGCTCCCTGGTTGCTTAAACTGGAATCAAATAACGGTGAAACAGCGGTTGAAGTGAACCTTAATACCAGTATTGAAGGTGCGGATCCTGTTGCGGGTGAATGGCAAACATACACCTTCCCGATTAATACCTTGTTGCAAGCCGGCTTAGATGTAAGCGCCATTGATGTGGTGATGATCTTCCCAGCCTGGGGTCAAGGTGAGGGAGCCATTTACCGTGTGGATAACGCCCGTATTTACGCACCCGAGCCGCAAACCGACCTGACCTTGTTTGCCGATAATGTGGCCGAGCAATGGAGTATTTGGGACTGTTGTGCCGGCAGTACGCCAACCGTGGAGACGGACGACGAAGCACATGGTGCTGTCGCCGAGTTCCAAATTGGTGCCACGCCAACTGTCATGGGTTTCCTCGCTGCCGATGGTGTGTCTTTTGATGCATCGCACATGTTGTCCGCAGGTGTGATACGTTTTGAGATGAAGATCGTATCAAACGCAAGTAACCCAGATGCGCAGTGGTTGTTCAAAATCGAATCCAATGATGCCGGTCAAGCGGTAGAGCTACCATTGAGCGCAAGCCAAGAAGGTGTCGAGCCGGTAGCGGGTGAGTGGCAAACCTATACCTTTACGCTCGCGGATTTACTGAGCGCAGGTCTTGATATCAGTGCAATCGACGTTGTCATGGTGTTCCCTTCATGGGGCATGGGTGAAGGTGCGGTGTACCGCATCGATAACGCAGTGATTGCGAACCCTTAAGCAAGGGTGACAACAGGCCATGGGTGCCGATGAGCGGCACCCTCATTACATGACATTAAATTGCAAAAGCAGGTAATCATGAGAAGCACACAATTTATAAAAACACCGCTTGCAGCGTCGGTAGCGATGATCCTGACTGCGGGAATGGGCAGCATCTCAAATGCACAGGCGTTTGAAGAACAGCAAAGTACCGAAGATAAAATCGAAGTCATCGAAGTCAAAGGAATTCTTGGCAGTATGATCCGTGCAATGGATATGAAGCGTCAGGCAACCGGCGTGGTGGATGCCATCTCTGCGGAAGAAATGGGTAAGTTCCCGGACACCAACCTAGCCGAGTCTTTGCAGCGTATCACCGGGGTATCGGTAAGTCGCTCAAATGGTGAAGGCAGTGAAATCACCGTTCGTGGTTTTGGTCCCGAGTTTAACCTGATCACCCTCAACGGCCGCCAAATGCCGGGCACGGGTTATACCCGTTCATTTGCATTGGAAAATATCGCAGCGGACGGTATCAGTGCCCTTGAGGTGGCCAAATCTGGGCAGGCCGATGTGCCAAGTGGTGGTTTGGGAGCAACGGTTAATATCATAACAACGCGTCCATTGCAGCGCCCAGGCGAGCAGTTCAGCTCGTCCCTTAAGGCCAATCACGATACTTCCAACGAAGAGGGCGACGATGTAACCCCTGAATTCTCGGCGATGTACAGCAACACCTATGCGGATAATTCGCTGGGTTTTGCCGTGTCGTTTTCACACCAGGAGCGTGATTTTCAACAGCAGGCAGCCAATATTCAAGGCTGGCAAGCGAATGTTGATTTACCAACACTCGCAGAAGGTGAGTTCATCGATCCACGCGCGGTAGACGGCGAAGGCAACCGCATCGGGAACCACTTCTTCCCAAAAGACATGAACTACAGCATTGCCAATGTTGAACGTGAACGAACTAACGGCCAGGTCACACTGCAATACTCACCGGTTGATAGCTTGGTTGCGACGCTCGATTACACGGCAAGCAGAGCAATCACCGGAACTAACACGGTTGGTTGGGGTATTTGGAACGAGTTCGGTGGCAATATCAACAGCTATGAACTGGATGAAAACGGTACCGCCTTGTATGCCGATATCAGCGGTAACGACGGTTCATTCACCGCCAGCCGTAACACCACAGAAGTGGAAGCGCGCTCAATTGGTCTCAACCTTGAGTGGCAAGTTAACGACCAGTGGCAGGTTGAATTTGACTACCACGACTCAAAAAATGAAACCGACAATGGTGCCGACGATGGTTTAGGAGCTGATGGCCAGATCATTCTGGGCTCTGATCAACTACGCAGTAAAGTGTACGACTACCGCAGCGGTGAAATTCCGCATGCTTACGTTAATTGGAACAATGGCACGACCGTGCTTAACCCCAGCGAGATAGACTCAAACTTCAGTCAGTTTATCTATTCACCAGGTGAGTCCAAGGTTGAGCAAGCTCAACTGCACGCCGATTGGTTAAACGACAGCTTTGAAATTCCGTTGGTGAAAGTGAAGTTTGGTGCCGCTCATACCAAACAAACCATGGGTGGTTTCACCGCCTGGAGTGGTCTGCGTGGCGGCCCTGGCTTTAACCCGTCCTTCACCGAAATCTTCCCGGACGGCATGTTCACCTACAACGAAACCGGTGATCTGCTGGATGAATTCGCGGGTGGCGGCAGTGCCTTGCAGCCAAACTATTACTACACCTTCAGCTTTGAAGAAGCCTTGGCGCGCCAGCTGGCGTTTTTAACCGAAGACCTTCTAGGTGATAACTACTACTCCATTGACCCCTTCTTCGATGGCATCGACAGTGAGAGTGAAGTGGAAGAGAAAACGCAAAGTTTTTACGTCAATACCCTGTGGGAATTTGATGTTGCCGATTACTTTGTGCAAATCAACGCGGGCTTACGCTATGAGGAAACAGACGTCACCAGCACCGTTCGTCAGCGCGTTGAACAGCAGGTTAACTGGGTCAGTGCGTCTGAGTGGATCATGCAATACGAAGCCGGTGGCAGCGACAACTTCTACACCGAAGAGGGTAATTATGACATCTGGTTGCCCAATATTGATGTCAAAGTTGAGCTAACAGATGAGGTGGTTGCCCGTGCGTCTTGGGGCAAAACCATGGCCCGTGCGCCCTTGGGTGACTTGGCGGGTGGACGCAGCCTGACGGGCAGTCCAAAACCAGGTTCACGTACTGGCGCTCAAGGTAACACCAACCTCTTGCCATTTGAGTCAACAAACCTCGATTTGTCGCTTGAGTATTACTACGGCGAAGGTAGTTACGCCTCTGTTGGTTACTTCAAAAAAGACGTGGATAACTTTATTCAAAGACAGATCACCGAAACCACCATTGATGGTCTGTATGACATCCTCAATGGCCCGCGCTATCAAGAGGCTGTTACAGCCCTGGAAGCGCGCGGTGAGCAAGCAACGAGCGATGCTATTTTCAATGAATTACTGGCGCTTGGTTACGGTAATGCAGATGGTGCCATTGAGCCCAACAGCTCGGATCCCTTAATGGTGTGGAATATCACCCAACCACAGAATAGCGACAGCAAGTCAGTTGATGGTTTTGAGCTTGCCCTACAGCATGTGTTTGGTGAGACGGGGTTCGGCCTGGGTGTGAACGCAACCTTTGTTGATGGTGACGTTGAGTTTGATGTTGACAGCCTGACGCAACAAGCGCCGCTTTATGGTTTAAGTGACTCTGCTAACCTGCAGGCTTTTTATGATAAGAATGGCTTGTCGGTCAAAGTGACATACGCATGGCGTGACTCGTACTTGATTGGTGTGGGTCAGTCACAAGGCTCAGCGGATGCACCTCCTCAGTTTGGTGATACCTACGGCCAGTGGGACTTGAGCGTGAATTATGACATCAACGAGCAAGTCACCGTGTTCTTCGAAGGCATTAACCTCAATAACGAAACAGAGCGAGGCTATGGTCGTTATGAAGAGCAGTTCTTATTTGCTCGTCAGTATGGCCCACGTTACAGCATTGGTGCGCGTTATAGCTTCTAAGCGCTATACTGCCCAACGATGAGAGAACCAAAGCCGCTCAATTGAGCGGCTTTTTTGGCTGGCGCAATTCACACGGATTCATCCTCAAAAATCTCTTCAATTTGCAGCTCAAACAGCCGCGCGCATTTAAAGGCCAGGGGTAGGCTTGGATCAAACTTGCCTTTTTCTATGGCGTTTACGGTTTGCCGGGAGACACCCAGGGCATTCGCTAGGTCGGCCTGAGTCCAATTGCGCTCGGCACGCAGTACCTTTAAGCGATTTTTCATCTGTATCTCCACATGCCGATAATAATGGCGGCTATGTAGGCCAGGGCCATAATAACGATTAACACGCTAATATCCGCCTCCTGCTGGATCACCCCAAAACTCGATAAGTAACTGTAACTGCTGCCCGCGACTATGCCGGTGCCTGCGGTGATCGCCGCTGCTTCAATTTGTACCTTCTGCTGCAGCTCGTCGAGGGCCTTCAGGTGTTTGATGTAGGCGCGGATCATCTGCACCCCAAGGAGCAGGTTGATCACTATGGCAATCAGCGACAGGGTGATGTTATCTGTCCATAACAATTGGTGACCCAGGGTCGCCAGTGCCGCCGAGCCAACCCAGGCTCCCGTCCATATTGCCAGTTTCTTGGTGGTGTTGATCACCGCTGGTCTAGAATCAAGTTGCTCACAGGTCATAAGTCTAACTCCTTTGTCTAAAAGTCATGTTTGCTTTACATTTAGGTTAGGCTTGGATTGTTTTTATGTCAAGGGTGTTTTACAAAAAGTCATCAATAGATGTCTTTGGAAGGGACCGTATTGGCGATAAAAAAGGGTAATTGTTGCCAATTACCCCTTGGGTGTCGTTGCACTAATCTGCGCTAACTTACCGAGGTATCCAGCTCGGCCTCAACCGCATCGGCCTTATGAAAGGCGGGGTGTGTGGCCAGTTGCTCGCTATAGCGTTGAAGGTTGGCGTATTGCTCAATTAAGCCAAACTTTTGCAGCATCTCAACGATAAAAGACATCATGATATCGGCGCCGGTCAAGCGCTCTTCCACCAGGTAGGTTTTGCCTGCCAGGCTGGCGTCAAAGTAACTCATCACCTTATGGGTTTCGATATCCGCATAGCCGTCGAGAAAATTCATCTTGGCACCGTCTTTATTGACAAACATCTTAAGCAACAGGGGTAAAATCGCTGAGCTTTCGGCAAAATGCAGCCACTGCTGGTATTGTGTATAAGCCTGAGAGCCACGCGCTGGTGCCAGCTTTTGGGCGCCATATTTGTCAATCAGGTAGTCGGTAATGGCACCGGACTCGGTGATCACCTGCCCCTCATCTTCAATCACCGGCGATTTGCCCAGCGGATGGATGCTTTTTAGCTCTGGTGGGGCCAAAAATGTCACGCTATCGCGCTGATAGGGCACAACCTCATACGCCAACCCAAGCTCTTCGAGCAACCAGATAATGCGTTTAGAGCGAGACTGGTTAAGGTGATGTAGTTTAATCATATTTTCTTCCTTATTGCGCAATATTAAAGAGGATCGTTAACTTTAATGACCAGCTTGCCGAAGTTTTTCCCTTCAAGTAAGCCCATAAAAGCCTCGGGTGCATTGTCCAGCCCGGTCACGATCTGCTCCTTATACTGGATGTGGCCTTGCGCCAGCCATTGGCTCATATCATTCGCAAATTCATCGTAGCGATGGCCGTAGTCATCAAAGATAATAAAGCCCTGCATCTTGATGCGTTTGATCAGCAGTTGCCCCATCAATAATGACAGGCGATCCTGGCCTTGTGGCAGCTCGGTGGCATTGTATTGAGAGACCAAACCGCACAGTGGCACGCGGGCGCCGGTGTTCAGCAGCGGCATTACCGCATCGAATACCTTGCCGCCAACGTTTTCGAAGTAGATGTCGATGCCCTGGTCGCAGGTTGCTGCCAGTTGCTCGGCAAAATCGTCGGCATAGTGATCGAGACATTTATCAAAACCCAATACCTCTTCGGCATAACGGCATTTTTCCGCGCCGCCGGCAACGCCGATAACGCGACAACCCTTAAGCTTGCCGATTTGCCCTACGGTGGCGCCCACCGGGCCGGTTGCTGCGGCCACGACTAAGGTGTCACCGGCTTTAGGTTGACCTATATCCAACAGCCCCATATAAGCGGTAAAGCCGGGCATGCCCATAACGCCTAAGGCGTAAGAAGGGTGAGCGGGGTTTTTACCCAGTTTGATCAGATCCTTGCCATCGGAGATGCCATAGTCCTGCCAGCCGGTGTAGGCCAGCACCCATTCACCCGGTTCAAAGTCGCTGTTGTGTGATTGCTCAACCTGACAGACGGTACCGCCGACCATAACGTCATTGACGGCCACCGGCTCGGCGTAAGATTCGGCGTCGCTCATGCGCCCACGCATATAAGGGTCGAGTGATAAATACACGCTGCGCAGCAGAATTTCGCCTGCTTGCGGCTCGGGTTTAGCACTTGTTTCTAAGCGAAAGTTAGCCGCCGTCGGGGCGCCATGGGGACGTGATGCCAATACGATGCGGCGGTTTTGGGTTGAAGCTGACATAGGTATTCTCCTAAAAGTAATTTTTGATTAGACCGGTCGTCTATTGTTCGTTGCAAAAAAACCGCCAAACACATGGCGGTGTAATTTCATTGCAGGGCTAGTTACCCTGCAATAGCTGTTTGGTGTTTTCCAGGCACTGTTTTAGCCCGGCTTGGTCCTGATATAGCTTGTTCAACAAGCTGGCACCAATCCATAGAAAATAGATTTGCTGTGCACTTTGCTTGGCATTGGTGGCCTTAATTGAGCCATCGGCCACGCCGCGTTCAATGCATTGGGCTATGGTATCAACGATTCTATCGGCACCGTTTTTCAAGGCTACACGCATGGGTTCGGACAGATCCGATACCTCCGCACCTAGTTTAACGATCAGGCATTTATTGGCATTGCAACTGCCCTTATCCTGAGCCAGCCACAGCTCAAAATACTGGATCAGTGCCTGATAGCCGCTGAGCGCCGGGTTGCCAAGCAGCGCGGTGATGGCTTCGAGGTATTGGCTAAAATAATCCTGGATCAGCGCCTCGCCAAAATGCTCCTTCGACTTAAAGTAGTGATAGAAAGAGCCCTTGGGCACATTGGCGGTTTTTAACAGCTCTGAAAGGCCAACGGACGTAAAGCCCTTGCTGACGATAAGCTCGTAGCCGACCTTTAAAATATGCTGGCGTGTGTCATTGGTTTTTGCGTTCATGGCGTGCATCATAAACTCGATTAGACCAGTCGTCTAGTGCTTTTGTTGAAGCGCGTATTTAAAAAGGTGTGGAGCGGCGTCTCGATAACATTTTGATACTACTTTTTCATCATAAATTCATAAAGCCTTTTTAGGGTGATGGGGCAATCTTCATTTTCAAAAAACTATGGAACAAGTATGAAAACGCCCATCAATAACAAGCACTTATTAAAATCCACCCTGGCATTAGCCGTTGCTCTAAGCCTCAGCGGTTGCAGCTCAAGTAACGACAATGACGATGACCAAGACATTGGCGTGAGCCCTTCAGCCACGGTGAGTTTGCGGGTCATGGAAACCACAGACATTCACATGTATTTGTCGAACTATGATTATTTTGCTCAGGCGCCATCGGAAACCCTGGGGCTGGTTAATACCGCCACCTTGATCAAGGAAGCCCGTGCCGAGGTGCCTAACAGTGTCTTGGTGGATAACGGCGACCTAATTCAAAACAGCCCGTTGGGCGACTATGAAGCCCTAGTGCGCAAGGACGATATTCTCAATGGCGCGACTCACGTGGCCTATAAGGCGATGAATCTATTGGACTATGACGTGGCTAACCTGGGCAATCACGAATTTAACTTCGGCCTGGAGTTTTTAGATGCCACCTTGGCGGGAGCCGACTTCCCTTATGTGAATGCTAACGTGTACGTGGATGATGGTGATAATGATGAGAGTAACGATCAAAACCGCTACACGCCTTATTATATTCAAGACAAAATCGTCTTCGACAGCGATGGCAACGAGCAAACCGTTAAAATCGGCTACCTGGGGCTAACGCCGCCGCAAATTATGCAGTGGGACAACGCCCATTTGCAGGATAAGGTGATCGCCAAGGATATCGTCGCCACCGCCGAGAAGTTTGTGCCGCAAATGAAAGAAGAGGGGGCCGATATTGTTATTGCCATTCCTCACTCTGGGTTAACCGCCAGCGCTTATGAAAGCATGGCCGAAAACACCGCCCTCTACCTTTCTCAGGTAGAGGGGATAGACGCCATCTTATTTGGTCATAACCACCGCGTTTTCCCCGGCGATGCTGCCTATGATGGCTTTGAAGAAGCGGGCATAGATAATGTCAATGGCACTCTCAATGGCGTGCCCGCGGTGATGCCGGGCTTTTTCGGTAATCACCTGGGTATTATCGACCTGGAGCTGGAGCCCACAGAAAACGGTGGCTGGCAGGTTGCAAGTTCGGCGGTGAGCAACCGTGCTATCAGCACCAAGGATGCAGAAGGCAACTTTGTCGACCTGGCCGAGGCCGATGGGGAAATTGCCGCGGCCATCGAGCTTGAACATAAGGCCACCATCGACTGGGTGAGTGAGCCGTTTGCGAAGATCTCTGCACCCATCTTTAGTTTCTTCGCCCTGGTACAGGACGACCCATCAATTCAAATCGTTGCCGATGCGCAAATCGCCTGGGGTAAGGCCTTTATTCAGGGTACCGAATTAGATGGTTTGCCGGTACTTTCGGCGGCAGCGCCGTTTCGTGCCGGGCGCAATGGCGTGGAGGATTACACCCATGTAAAGGCGGGCGACATTGCAATGCTCGATACCGTCAGCCTGTACGTTTTCCCCAACACCATTCGCATGGTGAAGGTATCAGGCAGTGACGTAAAGGAATGGCTAGAGCGCTCCGCTGGTCAGTTTAACCAAATCGACATGAGCACCAGTGCCGAGCAAAACCTGCTCGACACCAGCTACCCTACCTTTAACTTCGATATCATCGATGGCGTCACCTTTGAAATCGACGTGACTCAGCCTAAGCGTTATGACAACGAAGGCGTGCTTATTAACCCAGAGAGCTCGCGCATCGTTAACCTGCAGTATCAAGGCCAGGCTATCGATCCTGAGGCTCAGTTTTTGGTTGTGACCAATAACTATCGCGCTAGTGGTGGCGGCAACTTCCCGGCCATAGATGGCAGCATCCGTGAAACCTTTGAAGGCCCGGATGAAAACCGCGGTGTGCTGCGCAGCTATATCATCGGCGAAGCGGCGAAATCGCCAGAGACGGGTTTAGATCCTTCGGCGGACAACAACTGGCGCTTTGCCAAGGTCAGCACAGACACGCCACTGAATGTGGTGTTTAGAACCTCGCCTTTAGATGATGTGGCCGCCCTCGCCGAAACTCTGCCGGCCGTCACACCGACCTCACCGCTTAAACTCGATGAAAACGGCTTTGCCCTCTATCGCATCGACTTACAGTAATAAGATGTTATAACCTGCCAAGGCCAGTGCTTATGCTGGCCTTGAATATACATTTGCTTAATTCTTCCAATCTAACCACCGCTCATAAACTTTATTGCTTGTAGCTACTTGCTGCAGTCTCGCACCACAAGAATATGTTTAGATGGGTGTCCAGGTTGTTTCAGTTTGGGTGGGGGGATGATTACCTATGGGTATGCGTATCAGAATCCGATTAGTTATTTTGATTCGTTGGGTCTAATTTTTTTTCAGCTAATATGATTGATGGTATTTCAGGTGCTGCTGGAGCATTTACAGCTTCTATTATAGAAACGAGAGACTGGCGAGTGGCTCTTGCCTTTGCTGGGGTGAATGGAGTGATTGGGTATCATACAGGCCCGACTATGGCCTACGCATCTATCGGTGCGATAGCAGCTGGAGCGGAAAAGTCAAAACCGAATTGATGTGCTGCAGTTGTAGGCTTTGGCGCAGGCGCCCTAGCTGGTGCGCAAGATGACTTTTTGTCTAGTACCGCAGGAGGTTTAACAGGAGGAATTACAGCTCCATATGTAGACTTTGAATCAACGTAGTATAGTAGGAAATGGGCTCAATAATTTTATTAAGTCAGGCTTTGTGGGTTTAGTTGGGGGCTTAGTGTCTGATTTTACGAGATGGGGATTAAAGAAATATAATGAAGAGTCTGGTCGTTGTAAGTGCGAAGTGGATTAAGAAATTATTGATTTATTTTATGCTCATGGCTTTGGCATATTTTTTTATAAAGACATTCAAGTATATGGAGGTTGTTTCTTGTGATTACTTCCCAAGTCAATGTTATTTTTTTGAAAAAATTTCATTTGTACTTTTAGGTGTTTGCCTTGTTGTTTTTGTGCTGATACCTACGGGGAGGTTGTTTGGCTCAGAAAGGGAACGAAATGATAAACAAGAAAATGGTAAATAATAAAATCTTAATTTTTAAAAGTTAATGTGGAAAAAGGGGTCAGGTCTTGCATTGTGCATCTATTTAAAGGCTGGCTATATTTAGAAAACTGAATCGCCACTCATTTCCTTGACATCTTTTTTCTGAAAATAAAGTAAAAGCGATAAATAAAACAATGACGCAGTCTTTGTTAGCCCTGCGCCATTAAACATCAAACAAGCCTACTCACCCATAAACTTCATGGCTTGCAGCAGGTTACTGTAGTCATCACGCCACACAAAGGCGGCTGTGTTGCTGGGCCAGGGTGATTGAATCGCGTGGTACGCGTGTAAACGCTCATGATCGCGACTTAGCAGCACCCAGCGTACATCATGGCCGTGGCTGTGTTCGGCCTTGGCCTCACCATAGAGGATGGTTAAATCGAATTGCTGCGCCAAGCCGCGCATCAGCGGGGTGAGATCCAAATGGGTATTGGAGATATGCACCGCTAGGATGCCGTCTTCTTTAAGCTGGGTTAAATACAAGGCCATGGCTTCTTGAGTCAGCAAATGCATGGGAATGGCATCGCCGCTAAAGGCATCGAGCACCAGGGCATTAAACACCTGTTCCTGCCCTTGCGCCTGTTGTGCGCTTAACATGATGCGGCCATCTCCTAGCACATAATCCAACTTGGCTTGGGAGTTATCAAGGTAGCTAAATTGCGCCTTGGCCGTGGCCAGCACATTGGGGTTGAGCTCGTAAAAACAGTAATGATCGCCGGGCTTGCCATAGGCCGCCAAGGTGCCAGCACCCAGGCCAATAAAGCCAACATCTGAGCCATTAGGTAGGTCTTGCAGTAACTGCCCCACCAGGGTTTGCGTGCGATAATAGCTTTGTGGCTCGCCTTTGCCTTCACCTTTGAGTACTTCCAAGCCATGGGTGGTGGTGCCGTCGATCAAGCGGCGCTCGGTGCGCCCTTCAATGTTTACTTCGGTAACGGTTAGTAGGCCATAGAAGTTACGCAGGCGTTCAATGTCGTTACTTTTAAACTGGCCATCGAGCCAAAAGAACAAGAGTCCCG
This sequence comes from Pseudoalteromonas sp. BDTF-M6, assembly GCF_018334135.1. Taxonomy (NCBI): domain Bacteria; kingdom Pseudomonadati; phylum Pseudomonadota; class Gammaproteobacteria; order Alteromonadales; family Pseudoalteromonadaceae; genus Pseudoalteromonas; species Pseudoalteromonas sp. BDTF-M6. The sequence goes on along the minus strand of NZ_JAGXTQ010000003.1, from coordinate 550,687 downwards.
CCAGAGCCACCGTGCCCAGTGCGCTGCCACCTAGCAAGGGGGCTCTGCGGATGCCTTTATCACTGACAACTCCCCAGGCAAACAATACCAAGGCGGCACCAATAGCCAACGGATATTCGTAATACAGGGTGAATACCTGCGGTGCGACAAAAGTGATAAGCGCCGTGCCCAGCGCGCCACCTAGGGCCATCACCAGATAAAACTGGGTCAGGTACTCTGTGCTGGGTTTGGCATGCACCAGCTCGCCATGACAGATCATACAGGCGGCAAACAGCACCAAGGAATAGAGAATTACCTGGCTGACAATATCGAACTGGCTGCCGATAAAGAACAAGAAGCAGGAGATAAAGGCACAGACCGCCAGGGCCGCCAGCCAGAAAATACGATGATAGGCTTTGGGCGAGTGGAAGCACAGCACAAAGGTCAGCAGATACAGTGCCAGCGGTAACAACCATAAGAAGGGCACAGGCGCTACGTTTTGGGTCATGGCATTGGTGCTCGCTGTGAGCACCATCACGCCGCAGGCGCTAAGCAGCAACCACAACAGCCATTTACCGTGTACACCGCCACGAAAGGCGCTCTGCTCTGTGCTGCCAAGGCGCTTGGCCTGGTTATAAAAGCGTGCCATATAGGCATAGAAGGTGGCGGCAAAGGCCACAAATAAACCGCTCCACAACCAGGATTGATTGCCCAGACCGAGCCAGGGCTCCACCGCGAAAGGGTACGAGAGCAGGGCCAAAAAGGAGCCAATATTGGAATAACTATAGAGCTTGTAGGCATGCTCATAATCCACCTTGGCCTGCCAGCTTTGCATCAAGGGCGCCGTGGCCGCCAGGGCAAAATAAGGCAAACCCACGGCCATCGCCAACTGGGCTAACACGCCCAAGGCGGGGGCGTCGCTCGGGGCGCCGAGCGCCTGCGTGCCTATCGGCAGGGCAATGGCTCCGGCTAGTAAAACGCCACCATGGACGAAAAACTGCTTTTTCAGCGCCAAGCGGCTTGAGATAAGATGCGCATAACCATAGCTTGCGAGCAAAAAGGTTTGGAAAAACAACAAGCACGCTGTCCAAACCTGAGTGCCGCCGCCAAAGCTGGGCAACAGCATCTTGGCCATGATAGGCTGGACTTGGAAAAGTAAAAATGCGCTTAAAAATACAAGAATAATCGCAAGCATGGCGATAGCCGCCTCAATAGGGTGAAAAACGCGGCAAATGTAGCACAAATAAAGTCTCTGGCGCAGAGGTTTGCCATGCTGAAGTAAAATTAACCGCTAAAAACACAGGTCTCATCGTTATTTTCAATCACTTGATGTATAACAAGAGGTACGACACCCAAAGACCGATCATAGCCTTTACCTTAAAAGTTAGGTAAAACAAGCGACTGGTCAATCAATGCGCGAGTCTTTATGAATATTGAAAATAATCGTCTTCACCAGCACACTCAGGTTGCTCAGTTGCAACCCCTGTTCGAAGCGCAGTTGAGGGCCTTTAACAACAATAAATACCCGGCCGTCGACGAGCGAAAAGCTCAGTTACAGGCGCTCAAAAAAGTGATGCTGGCCAGGCAGGATGAGCTGGTTGCGGCCATTAGCAAAGACTTCGGTCATCGCAGTGAAGATGAAACCCGCCTGTGCGAGGTGCTGACCCTAGTTGAGGCTATCGACTCCACCATTAAACACCTTGCTCGCTGGTGTAAACCTTCGGCTCGTTCAACCGCACTGATTTTCCAGCCGGCAAGCAACAAGGTGGTGTATCAACCCCTTGGGGTGGTGGGCATTATGGTGCCGTGGAATTACCCCTTATATTTAAGTTTAAGCCCGTTAATTACCGCCATCGCCGCGGGAAATCGCGTGATGCTTAAGCTGTCAGAGCATACTCCTTACTTTAACCATAGCTTAGCGCAGCTGTTGGCCGAGGTCTTTAGCGAGGAGCAGGTGGCGGTGACTACCGGCGTTGCCGATGTGTCTACGGCGTTTTCGCAACTGCCCTTTAACCACTTGTTTTTTACCGGCTCAACCGCCGTGGGCAGGTTGGTGATGCGCGCTGCGGCGGCCAACCTCACCCCGGTGACGCTGGAGCTTGGCGGTAAATCCCCGGTGATTATCGGCGATACCACCGACCTGGATATGGCCGCCGAGCGCATTTGTTTTGGTAAATCCCTGAACGCCGGCCAGACCTGCGTGGCACCGGATTATATTCTTTGCCCCGAGCATAAAAAGCAGGCTTTTATCGCCGCTTATCAAAACGCCTTTGCTCGCATGTACCCCAGCATTAAAGACAATCCGGATTACACCGCCATTATCAATGACGGCCAATACCAAAGATTGCAGGCACTGCTGGAAGAGGCCAAAGCTGCGGGGGCGAGCTGCACCACCATTAACCCAGCCAAGGAGGACTTTAACGGCAGCAGGAAAATGCCGCCGGTGCTGATTGACAACGCCGGGCAGGATACCCGGGTGATGACCGAAGAGATTTTTGGTCCCTTGCTGCCCATTGTGAGCTATGAGTCCTTGCAACAGGCCGTGGACTATATCAACGCGCGTCCGCGACCCTTGGCGCTGTATTTATTCAGCCTGGATAAGAATGAACACGCCCGGGTTGTTCATGAGACCCACTCCGGCGGAGTCTGTATCAACAACACCATGACCCATTTGGCTCAGGTGGATTTGCCCTTTGGCGGCATCGGCGAGTCGGGCATGGGGCACTATCATGGTTTTGAGGGCTTTCAGACCTTTTCCAAGGCCAAGGCGGTACACACCCTGGGTAAGCTCAATGGCGGTAAGCTGCTTTACCCGCCTTATGGCCGCAGCATTCACCGACTGTTTTACAAACTCTTTGTTAAATAGGCCCTCAATTTTAGGCCAGTGCCCGGATCTCCGCCAACGCCCGCTCTATCTCCTGCTCATTGTTCAGCAGTGAGGGGGCAAAGCGGGCATGGCTCTGCCGATATGGGGTATTGCTCATAATAATGCCGCGCTGATGCAGGGTCTCGACCACCTTTTCCGGTGCCATTCCCGCCACATCAAAGCATACCAGGCCGGAGGAAAGTTCTGAGTTCACCGGGGTGTGGAGAGTGACATGCCTCATCGCCGCCAGCCCTTCCTTGATCTGGCGATTGAGCTGATGGATACGACTTTGAACCCGAGCCTTGCCGAGCTGCAAATGCAGCTTAAAGGCTTCGGGCAGCGCCCAACGATGCTCAAATGAATGGAACCCGCCCGGGGTCATATGCTCACCAAGGGGCACCTGATCTTGGGTCATATTCCCTAACCACACCTCGTAGGAGGCGCTGAAACTGGGGATCACTGGGGCTACCTGTTGCCAAGCTCTCTCCGTGCCCCAAACCACGCCGGTGCCGCGCGGGCCGAAGATCCACTTATGGGTGCCGGCAATAAAAAAGTCGCAGCCAAGTTGGCTCACATCCTGATCTTCAATGCCAAACCCATGCACGCCATCGACACAAAACAATATCTCCGGATTGACCTTACGAATCGCTGCCGCCATGGCTTTAATCGGCAGTTTTACCCCGGTAGAGGAGTGCACCCAGGTCACCGCCACGACCTTGGTTTTTTTGCTCAGCGCCTGACTGAGTCGGGCAACTATCTCATCGACATGGGCATTGGCGGGGTTGTCATACAGGCTGACTCGTTTCACCACGGCGCCGCAGCGCTGCGCCTTATGGGCCAATGACAAATCGGTGGAGTAGTGATCATGAGTGGTTTGTACTATTTCATCGCCGGCGGCCAGCTTTAAGCCGTTGTAGACCATGCCCAGCCCCATGGTAGTGCTGTCGGTCAGGGCGATATTGGCGGCCTGGCCGCCCATGTAGGCAGCTGCGGCCTCGGCAATTTCCTTGTCTATGGTCATAAAATGGGCGTGCCAGTAGTCGGCGGGGTTTTCATCAAAACGCTGCCTATGGTGGGCGATGGCATCGCTGACCGGTTTGGGGTGTGAGGCCAGTAAAAAGGTGGCAAGCTGAATATAGTCATGGGTGAGCGGGAACAGCTTGCGCAGGGCCACCCAGTCACCGGGCGCGATGGGAGCCGAGGCATTTGTTGTCGGTTGCTCGGCAAATGCCGTTTTTGGTGCCAACAGGCTAATGGTTAACAGGCTGGAAAGTGAGGATAAGAATTGCCGTCTTAACATGGGTGAGCTCCCAAGTGGCGGTCTGCGAGCGTAGCCCGGGTAGCAATAACCGCGTGTAGTAAGGCTGAAGTCTAGTTCAAAAGGGCATTGCTGGCTATTTAATGAATTGTTTAAGCGGCGGGACACGATGCAGAATAAGGGAGATAGGTTTTGCTTTCTCTGCAGGGGGTAACTATTTTATTTTTATGTGTTTAAATCGCGAGCCGCTGGCGAACCAATGACTCGCTTTGTGTTTACTTTAACTTAAACACACCCACGGCGACACAGATGGCACCGCCGACCATGCCCAGCCAGGCTTCGATGGGGGTTTCGCCGTTAAGAGAGCGGGTTAGCTGCGCTTCTACCGCGTCATACACGTTATAGCCCCAGGCAACCAGCGCCACGCCGATCACAATAAGAATAATGCCGATAATTTTTCCGTTCATAATGACCTCTGTTTGTTTTTATTCAGAATAAGGACTTTTCCACCTTACACCTAAAAATCGCCAATTGCATGTTTTCGTTCCTAAAGTAATACATTTATAGGCACTTATCCGACATTGTGCGAACTTTAATGGAATAAAGCGCAATAGGGGTCTGCAAGATTTAGATGCTAAAAAAGCGGCCGGAGGCCGCTTTGGGAGGTTACTAGAAAGTCAATTAGTTACAGTTTAACTGCCCCAATTGATCAGACTTCTTTTCTATGCTGATGTCAGCAAGGCTCACGGTCAACGTGCCTGGGGTGCTCAGCTCAAACGGCACCACGGTATTGTGTAACTTAAAACCTTGATTCGCGAAGCAAGCTAAATCCACCGTTAGCGGCTGCCAGGTATTCAATGGCACGGCCTTTAGCTGCTCGCTGATATCAACCTGTGCGCCACAGGAACCTGGGGCATCGCCCTCGCTTTCACAGTTCATCCCCAGGTATACGGCATCACTGGGTGCTTGCTCAACATTGAGGTGAAATTTAACCACGACATCGCTACCTAGCTTGGCGCGTAAATCCTCTCTAAAGAAGCTTTTGCTGGCCAGGCGAATACCGGCGTTTGCATTGCCGTTAAAGCGCAGCTTACGCGCATCTTCCTGCACCTCTTTGTCTATGGTGCGATAAAATAACCCGCCTACTTCGTGGGTGTTGGCACTGACCCTGATACTTTCATCGCCGGAATAGAGCCAGAGTTGCCAGGGCTTTTGTACCGTGCCGGTAAAAAGCGGCACGCTTGCTTGTTGCTGGTGTGTGCTTGCTACTTGCTCATCCAGTTCGTCACTGAGTACATTTTTATCGCCGTAGCTTAAGCCAAAACCATAAGGTAATAGGGGCTTGTAGTTTTGATCTCCCCGGTTTACCAGCTGAGTCGGGGTTTTCGGCCAGGAGTAGCTAAGGCGTCCGCTAAAGTCGTGTTGTACCTGGCCTTGGGCGTCAGTGAAGAGAACATCGGCCACCGCCAAACCTTCGGAGCCGGGCAGCCAGGCGGCCACAAAGGCGTCAGAGGCGTTCAGTTCCGGGTTGACCCACATGGGTCGGCCGCTGATGAATACCGCAACAATAGGAATACCGTGTTGTTTAAGGCGTTTGAGCAGCGCTAGATCTCGTTTATCACCGGCTTGGTATTCGAGGTTGGCGCGATCACCATGCCCTTCCGCATAAGGCTCTTCTCCGAATATGACGATGGCAACATCTGGTTTTTGCTCAAAGCTGCCATCTTTACTCAATTGCGCGTTGCCGCCAGCGGCCTCAACCTGTGCTGAAATACCATCCCAAATTGAGGTACCGCCGGGGAAGTCGCTATTTTCATTGTTGGTGCCTTGCCAGGTGATGGTCCAGCCCCCCGATTGCTTGCCAATGTTGTCAGCCGCATCCCCAGCAACCAACACCTTGGTGTTTGGTTTCAGTGGCAGGAGCTGTTCATTGTTTTTAAGCAAAACCAAAGACTCGCGCACCGCTTGGCGAGCCACTTCACGGTGCGCTTCGCTGCCTATAAGCTCGCTTTTTCCGGCATAGATGCGTTGTGCCGGGCTGGGTTTTTCGAACAAGCCGGCACGTACCTTGACACGCAAGATTCGGCGCACAGCGTCATCGATACGGCTTTGCGAAATTTCGCCGCTCTGCACTTGAGCCAGGGTATTGTCGTAAAGGGCTTTCCAATCCCCAGGGACCATAAAGATGTCTAAGCCGGCATTAATGGATTGTGGGCAACTGGCATTGGTACAACCGGCTACCTGGCCATGACCGTTCCAGTCACCGACCACAAAACCATCAAAACCCATGCGCTCTTTCAGGACATCGTTAAGCAGGTATTTATTGCCGTGGATTTTCTCCCCGTGCCAGCTGTTGAATGAGGCCATCACCGATTGTGCACCGGCATTGAGGCCTCCCACATAACCCTGGGCATGGATCTTATAGAGCTCTTCTTCAGAACTGATGTTGTCACCCTGGTCGTCACCGCCTAGGGTACCGCCATCGCCGACGAAATGCTTGACCGTGCTGATCACCTTGTCTTGGCCAAGGAAACCCTCACCGGGCTTGCCTTGAAGACCAGTTACAATCGCATGTGAATAGGCCTTGATGATGTCAGGGTCTTCCGAGTAACCCTCGTAGGTGCGGCCCCAGCGGTCGTCGCGCACCGCAGCAACCGTGGGCGCAAAAATCCAATCAATGCCCGTAGCGAGTACTTCGGTCGCGGTTACTTCGGCAATTTTTTCGATCAACTCGGGATTATTTGCCGCACCTAAACCTATGTTGTGCGGAAACAGTGTGGCACCGATTACATTGTTATGGCCATGTACCGCATCGGTACCCCACATGGTTGGGATGCTGCTGCCATCGAGCGAGTCATCGATGGAGGCTTGATACATTTTTTCTGCAAGGGCAACCCAATCCTCTACCTTGGCCTGCTTGTTATTGTCAGGAAACGCACCGCCACCATTGAGGTAGGAACCAAAACCGTATTTACGCATGTCTTCCACGGAAATATCGCGAATTTCGGGTTGGATCATTTGCGCGATTTTTTGCTCAAGGGTCATGGTCGTCATGATCTCGGTGATGCGACTTTCCACATCGTTCAGCTTTGCCACTTGGTTATCAATCTTTGGCCACAGCTGCTGAGGTGCCTGCTTTGGCGTTGCTTGCACTTGTTGATCGCCAGACTTTTGCTCCTTAGAGCAGCCCGCGCTCACTATCACTGCAAGACTCACTGCAATTGAGCTTAAAGTAGATTTCATTGTTATTTTCCTGATTCAATAGCGTGTGGAATAGCACCCTTGATGCCATAAAAAGCGATGTAAACATAACACAGGGCAGGGAGAAGGAATGACCACTGTAGACCGATGCTATCGGCGAGCATGCCTTGGAAAAGGGGTACTATGGCACCGCCAACAATGGCCAGGCAAAGTATGCCCGAGCCTTGCGCCGTGTGTTTACCTAGGCCGTTGAGCGCCAAGCTGAAGATGGTCGGGAACATCACAGAGTTACATAAACCCACTAACAAAATGGCCCACATGGCGAGCATGCCGTCAAAAAATACGGCAATAAGCACTAATGCAAATGCGCTCATGGCATTAAATGCGAGTACGGTACGACCGGAAATTTTCTGCATAACCGCGGCGCCGATAAAGCGACCGACCATAGCGCCGCCCCAGTAATAGGTAAGGTATTTAGCCGCTTCCCCTTCATGCATTGAGGCAATGCTATCCAGGGTGAAGAAGTTGACGATAGTGCTGCCGATAGCAACCTCGGCACCGACATACATAAAGATACCCAGTGCTCCAAGAGTTAAGTGACTGTATTGCCAAGCAGAACCTTTGGTGCTGGTATTGCTACCTGTTTGGCTGGTGATTTTAGGTAAGGTTAGTTTTGCAAAAATGCCCGCCAGTAATAACAAGGCCCCGGCGAGCATCAGGTAGGGCCCTTGTGTTGCGGATGCATCCCCTTTGATCACCTCAGCTCCTTCGGTGAAAATCAGAATTGAGCCGAAAAACGGCGCGACCGTTGTACCAAAAGAGTTAAACGCCTGGGTCATGGTTAAACGTGAAGGGGCGGTTTCCGCCGGACCTAATGCACTTACATAGGGGTTCGCAGCCACCTGTAAGATGGTAATGCCCGATGCCAATACAAAAAGTGCGATCAGGAATAGGGCGTAGATGCCGGCACTGGCCGCGGGGTAAAACAGCAAACAGCCCACACAGGCAACCACAAGCCCGACCACAATGCCGCGCTGATAGCCTAGCTGTCCAACGAGCTTACCTGCAGGCAAAGAGACCAGGAAGTAAGCAATGAAGAAGCAGAACTGTACCAACATGGCTTGTGTGTAGTTAAGCTCAAAAGCCCCTTTTAAATAGGGAATAAGTATATCGTTAAGGCAGGTAATAAATCCCCACATGAAAAAAAGCGAGGTCAGAGCCACAAGCGCAAACCGATAGGGTTGATTTGCGCTGGGCGAGTGTTCCTGCGCTGACTGCTGCATTGATAAAGCCACTGCGTTCTCCTGTTGATCTTTTGCCGGAAAGCGCTTACATTTAACCATGAAAGCGCTTTCATTTGCATTTGATAATTGCAGAAAGTGCCGATGAATTCAAATAAAAAAATCCCGGTGTAGGGATATAAAATGGATCTGTTACCTTGATATCTACAATCAGCTTGCCAGACGAATCCCCCATGCTGCGCCGAGAGTTTATTTATGGTGTGGCCACTTCTTCGTTTCAGATTGAAGGAGCAAAAGACGCTCGAACCCCTTGCATTTGGGACACTTTTTGTGAGCAACCCAATGCCATTGCCGACCACAGCAATGGCGCTATCGCCTGTGAGCATGTGAAGTATTGGCAACAAGATGTGGCTATGATTGCAGATTTAGGCGTAGACGCTTATCGCCTTTCTATCGCCTGGGGCCGGGTTATGAATGTGGATGGCTCCATCAACGCTCAGGGGCTTGGATTCTACCGGAATTTGGTTGAGGCCCTGGTGGCCAAGGGTATCAAGGTGTTTGTCACCTTGTATCACTGGGATTTGCCGCAACACCTTGAGGAGCAAGGGGGGTGGCTGAATCGCGATACCGCCTATGCCTTTGCCCTTTACACTGAGGTGGTGGCCAAGGCCTTAGGCGACCGGGTTTACTCATACGCGACGCTCAACGAGCCTTTTTGTTCGGCTTACTTGGGGTATGAGGAAGGCATTCATGCGCCGGGTAAAGTAGGGCAGGCAAACGGGCGTCAGGCAGCGCATCATTTATTATTAGCGCATGGCTTGGCCATGAAGGTGCTTAGGCGCTGTGTACCCGATAGCCTGTGCGGTATCGTACTTAATTTCTCTACCGCGTATAGCGCCAGTACCCGCGAGGCCGATGTGCAGGCGGCGCGCAAAGGGGATGAATACCACAACCATTGGTACATTCAGCCCTTATTGGAAGGTCGTTACCCGGATATTCTCAACGACCTGGATGCGCAATCGCGTCCGCAGGTCGAAGAGGGTGACATGGCAATTATCGCCCAGAACAACGACTTTATCGGCGTTAACTATTACACCCGAGCCGTTTATAAAGACGATGGTCATGGCTGGTTTGAGCAGGTGGTGCCTCAGGGCCATGCGCTGACGGCCATGGGCTGGGAGATAGTGCCCGATGCGTTCACCAAGCTTTTAGTGGAACTCGACCAGCGCTACCAGCTTCCGCCCTTGTACATAACCGAAAATGGCGCGGCCTTTGATGATCAGCTTGTAGCCGGTGAGGTGGTGGATCAGCCAAGGATTGATTATTTTAACAGCCACCTGCGCGCGGTGGATAATGCCATCCGACAAGGCGTGGACATTCGCGGTTATTTTGCCTGGAGCCTAATGGATAACTTCGAATGGTCGCTCGGGTATAGCAAACGTTTTGGCCTGGTTTATGTGGATTATGCAACGCAACAACGGACGTTAAAACACAGCGCTCTGGCGTACAAAGCATTGCTTAGCAATAGACTCTAGCGGCGTATTGTATTAGCGTTGCTCCATTAGGAAATTTATAAAAACAACCATGGCAACCATCTACGAAGTATCAAAAGCCGCCGGCGTATCATTGGCGACCGTGTCCCGGGTGATGAACGGTAATGTGAAGGTCAGCGACCGTACGCGCCAAAAAGTACTCAAGGCAATGGCAGAGTTAGGCTATAAACCTAACTCCATTGCCCAGTCTTTGGCCTCCAATCGCAGTAACAGCGTGGGCTTATTAGTGTCGGCATTGCACGGCTCTTTCTTTGGCAACATGATGAGTACCGTTGAGGACGTATTGCGAAAGGCCGGTAAACACGTCGTGATCACCGCGGGCCATAGTGATGAGCAACAAGAGAAAAATGCCATCGAATTTTTACTCGACCGACGCTGTGATGCCTTGATCCTTCATGCCGAGGCGGTCAGTGATGAGTACCTGTTAGAGCTCAGTCAGCGCGATGTTGAAGTGGTGTTGATTAACCGCCGTATCGAGCAAATGGCCGAGCGTTGCTTCTATACCGACAACGAGCTCGGCGGTTATCTGGCCACCAAGGCTGCCATAGATAAGGGGCACAGGGATATTGCCTACATCAGTGGTCCCTTGTTTAAGCAAGATGCGAAAGAGCGCTTAGAAGGTCACAAGCGTGCCTTGCGCGAGGCAAACATCACCTTTGACCCTGAACTTATGGTTGAGGGCGGCTTCCATGAAGAAGAAGGGGCACAAGGTTATTTGCAGTTAACTGCGGTAAACAAACCCTTTACGGCCTTGATTTGTGCCAACGATGAAATGGCCTCAGGGGCGATGACCGCGGCTCGCGAGCGCGGCGTGCGTATTCCCGAGCAGTTGTCGGTGGTAGGCTTCGATGATGTGCTTTTTGCCCGCTATTTATACCCCAAACTAACAACCATAGATAACCCGATTCAGAAAATGGGTAACGGCGCGGCTCTGTGGGTACTTGAGCACGTATACAAGGATAAAAAATCACGACATCACACAAACTTGTTCGCCCCCAAATTAATTGTGCGTGACTCCCTGGTAGCCCCTGAATGAACAAAATCATCCCTCCAGCTTTGTTTTACACTCTAGTGGTTTCGCTGGGGGGATTTATATTTGGTTTTGATGCGTCGGTGATCTCCGGTGCCATTGGCTTTATCTCCGAACAGTACCAACTTACAAGCTGGCAGCAAGGTTTTGTGGTCAGTTCACCCACCCTAGGCGGGTTATTCGCCACCTTGTTCGCGGGCGTGGTTAGTGACGCCATCGGCCGCCGCAAGACCTTGATAGTCATAGCCGTGTTATTTGTTATCTCTGCCGCGGCCTCGGCGTTGGCGCAGGGGTATTGGATGCTGGTCATCGCCCGCTTTATCGGCGGCATGGCCTTTTGCTCCTTGATGGTGGCGCCCATGTATATCGCGGAAATCAGCCTGCCTGAGCATCGCGGTAAATTGGTGTCCATCAATCAACTCAATATTGTCTTGGGTTTTTCTGTTTCCTATTTCAGTAATTACTGCCTACTGCAGTGGGCACAAAGCGACGCAGCCTGGGTAAATACGTTGGCGCTCGATGAGCATTTGTGGCGTTGGATGTTAGGCTTGGAGCTGATACCCGCACTGTGCTGGCTGGTGCTGCTGTTTGTGATCCCGCGCAGCCCGCGCTGGTTACTGATGCAGCGCATGGAAGAAGAAGCCGAATCCGTGGCGATAAAGTTATTTTCTGCCCAGCAGATCGATAAGCAGCTGGGCAGCATGCGGGCATCACTGCAACAGCAGGTGCCGCCTTTATCTGAGCGTATTAAAACTGTGTTCGGTGCTAAGTTGCGGTTTGCGCTAATGATAGGCCTCTTGGTGGCGGTAGCGCAGCAGATCACCGGCATTAATGTTATCTTTTTTTATGCGCCAACCATCTTTGAACAAAGCGGGGTCGGAACCAACACCGCATTCGCACAAGCGGTGTGGATAGGCGTTGTGAATGTGCTCTTTACCCTGGTTGCCATGTTGAGTATTGACCGTTATGGACGTAAGCCTTTGTTACTTTTCGGTCTTAGTGGTATTGCCATAAGCATGGCCCTGTGTAGCTGGGGCTTTAATCAGGCCACCTACCGGCTCGATCAAAAAGCGCTGACTCAGCTAAACACTCAGGTGCCCGCCGAGCTGGTGCAAAGCCTGGAGACCATGGCCGGCGCTACTTACGCAAATGATGTGGTGTTTAAGGAAGCTCTGGCACAGCGTCTCGGTGAGCAACAGCTGCAAAGCCATCAGGGTAAAATTATGGCCGAGGCGATCACCATGAATGCGACCCTGGTGCTAGTAGGGATCACCCTATTCGTGGCCGCCTTTGCCGTTTCATTGGGCCCGGTCATGTGGGTGATGTTTTCGGAGATTTTCCCTAATGCGGTGCGGGCGGTGGCGATTTCCGTGGTAACCGTGATCAATAATGGCGTGAGCTTTTTAGTGCAACTGGTTTTTCCCTGGGAGCTGGCGAAGTACGGCGCCGCGGTGACCTTTGCCCTCTACGGCGTTTTTGCGCTGCTGTCGTTATTGTTGGTCTGGCGGTATTTACCGGAAACCAAGGGCAAGTCCCTAGAGCAACTGGAGCTGGATTTAAGCTACAACCAAGAGCGGGTATAGAAGCCCAGCCACACTCGTTTTATTAAGCGCGGGACACCTGGATTATTTTTTGCTGGTGAGTAAAGCCATTGGGCAAGGAAGTGGCTCACCAAGCCAGAAATTTCATCTCTTGTTATCTACGTAATTCATTGGCGCCTAGACGCACTTCCCACAACTTTACCAAGTACAAAATTAAGCCCGTGGCTGAAAAATTAGCCCATGATAATGAATAATTTCGCCTTGCTCAGTCAGCGTACATAAAGGTAGTGCTAGTATCGCGCGTTCAAAAGTCAGGGAGGGGGACATACGGATGACACAGGGTTGGTAAGTCTATAACATATAAAAATCAGGATGTTATCAGACACTCCGCGTGCGTTTGAGGGGATAAGCCATGCGCTTTGGCCTCATTGCATAGCAAAAACACAGGCTACCGACCAGATCAGGTGAAACGCTACAATGGCAAAGAATAAAGTCGATTACTCAAAAGATAAGACACCAATGCCCTTGAAAGCTCAGCCTATGCGTGATGCAGGATCCACCGAGTATTAACCCACCTAAATTTAACGCCTTGTCGAGGCGAGAATCATAAATAGAGACATTGATGTTCAAAAAAATCTTATTATTGTTTTTAACCTTAGTTTCGTTACAGGTTGTCAGCGATGAAAGCAGTGCCGATTACACTCAGCAAGTGACAAAGATCATAACCAATGAAGGGCTCGTCGGCCTCTCCTGGTCCACCGTTACTGATGAAGGTAGCATCAGCGGCAGCGCCGGGTATGCGAACCTGGCTAAATCGGAATTGATGAAACCGGGACAAAAGATGCACGTGGGCTCGGTCAGCAAATCGGTGCTGGCCTTGGGCGTACTAAGGTTGATATCCGAGGGCCGACTGTCTCTCGACACCAATGTGGAAACTCTGTTACCACAGCTGAATTTTAAGAACCCTTGGGGGGGCCGCTCACCGATCACTGTAAGGAGTCTTCTCGAGCATACCGCAGGGTTAGAGAACGTGAGAATGTGGCAGTTTCTCAGTACTCAGCCTACACCTCATACCCCACTCGAAAATGCTTTCGCTTCTAACTTTTCGACCTTACTTAAAGTGAGAACTGAACCCGGCACTCAATATGCGTACAGCAACATGGGCTATGCGTTGTTGGGAATGGTGATTGAAGCGGTAACCCAGCAAGATTACGAAGCATATCTGGATAATAACTTGTTAGCCCCTCTGGGGATGCGCGATAGCAGCTTTGCGTTTATTAGCCAACAAGCAGATCCGCTTTTAGCCATGGGTTATCATGAACATAATGTCCCTCAGGCCGCTGTGCCAACGTATTTGCGCCCCGCCGGTCAATTCACCACTACGGCGCCAGATATGACGAAGTTTATGACCTTTGCTTTGGGTGATGGCCAACTCAATGGGGAAACATTTATTAGCTCGCCATTAATGACCATGCTTGCTCATCCACAAGGCACAGATGCTCATGCTGCTGGCCTAAATATAGGGCATGGCCTTGCGTTTGCTACCCGAGACCGCCATGGTGTCGTCGGCCATTGCCACCCCGGAGAAACATTTGGTTTTCACTCCTTTATGTGTTTGTTCCCCGAGGAAGGCAAGGGCTTCTTTTATGCCAGCAATACAGACAGTGAACTCGCCGATTATGAAAAACTGACGGCCCTGTTTATTCATGGCTTAGCCCTTCCCAGTGCACCTATAGTCGGAGCAGCTGAAAAGACTTTTGATACCACAGCTTTTGAGGGTATTTACCTCTTGTCACCGAACAGCATGGCCGAGTTTGAACTCATTGATAGACTCTTTGGTTTTATCTGGTTGAGGCCAGCGAATGATCACCTAGTGATGAAGTCGTTGCAAAGTGAGGACAAGCGGCTGGTTCAAGTCAGTGACAAACTGTTTCGCGATACCGAGCGAACTCAGCCATCACATGTTTTTTATACCAATAAAGAAGGTGAGTTACTGCTTAGCGACGGCCTTAAAACTTATAAAAAGGGAAGTTTAACGGATCTTGTATTTTATTGGTTGAGTATCGCACTTGGACTCATTGGCATCGTTTATATCCTGCTTTTAGCCCTATACCGACTCGGAGCCAGAAATTTCAGCGGTCTTAAGCGACTCATATGGCCATGTTTAAACTTAGTAGCCGTCGGCATTCCGGCTTACTTTTATGCTCATCAGTCCTTTTTAGAGTTTGGCGACCCGACTAGAGCGAGCCTTTCACTAACTTTAGTGACCGCTCTTTTGCCCATCACCCTGTTGTTATCTCTAAGGCTCTGCTTTAAAAGCCGAGATAAAACCAAGAGCCTGATACGGGATGCGGTCTTCATACTTATGGCCTTGCAACTTTGTGTTGTGCTCGGAGTGTGGGGGCTACTGCCTACGATATTTTGGCATTGGTAGGGACTTTTTCTATTGGGGAGCGACGCAGCCGCAATGAGCTGTTTTGCTCCCAATTTCTTAAACCTTGGGCAAGGAATGAGCCCCATCACACAGCATATCTTAACGAGTTTGACTTCAGAGCCTATTTTTATCGGCTAAAAGTACGTCTGTAGGTTTCTAAAAGCGGCATATTCCGTTACACTGCGCGTCCTTTTTTTGACCAACCATGGATATCATTTCCCTTGATCGCAACAGCAAATATCGCCATGCAGTTTGGCGCTAAGCCTCTTTTTGAAAACGTTTCCGTTAAGTTCAACAATGGCAACCGTTATGGCCTGATCGGCGCCAACGGCTGCGGTAAATCGACCTTTATGAAAATTCTGGGTGGCGATCTTGAGCCCTCGGCGGGGAACGTGATGCTCGGCGAAGGCGTGCGTCTGGGTAAGTTGCGTCAGGATCAATTTGCCTTCGAAGAATATTCGGTGATGGACACGGTATTAATGGGCAATACCGAGCTGTGGGCGGTGAAAGAGCGACGCGATTTCATTTACAGTCAGGCCGAGATGAGCGAAGAAGAAGGCATGGAAGTAGCCGACCTGGAAGTACGCTTTGCGGAGATGGACGGTTACACCGCGGAAAGCCGCGCCGGCGAGCTTTTGCTTGGCTTGGAAATTCCTATTGAACAACACTTTGGTCCCATGAGCGAAGTGGCACCGGGCTGGAAGCTGCGTGTATTGTTGGCGCAAGCCTTGTTCTCCGATCCGGATGTACTGCTACTCGACGAACCGACCAACAACCTGGATATCAACACCATTCGCTGGTTAGAGCAGGTACTGGTTGAACGTAAGTCGACCATGGTGATCATCTCGCACGACCGTCACTTCTTAAATACCGTGTGTACCCATATGGCCGATTTGGACTATGGTGAGGTGCGCCTATTCCCGGGTAACTACGACGAGTACATGACCGCGGCCACCCAGGCCCGTGAGAAAATGCTTAACGAAAATGCTAAGAAGAAGGCGCAAATTGCCGAGCTGCAAAGCTTTGTTAGCCGCTTCTCTGCTAACGCTTCTAAGGCTAAGCAGGCCACCTCCCGTGCCAAGCAAATCGATAAAATTCAGCTTGAAGAAGTGAAGCCATCAAGCCGCGTCAGCCCCTATATTCGCTTTGAACAAGAGAAGAAACTGCACCGTCAGGCTATTACCATCGAAGGCTTGTCAAAAGCGTTTGAAGCGCCCTTGTTCAGCAACTTTGACTTACAGGTTGAAGCCGGTCAGCGTGTTGCCATTATCGGCCAAAACGGCGCCGGTAAAACCACCTTACTGCGTTGTTTACTGGGTGAGGTCGAGGCCGATCAGGGTTCGGTAAAATGGGCCGAGCAAGCGAAAATTGGTTATATCGCTCAGGATCACGCCGCCGACTTTGTTGAAGACGATAACCTGTTCGACTGGATGAAACAGTGGACCACGGGCGACGACCAGGTGGTGCGCGGTGCTCTTGGGCGCATGTTGTTTTCCAATGATGATGTGAAGAAACGCGTTAAGGTACTTTCCGGTGGTGAAAAGGGTCGCATGCTGTTTGGTAAAATGAGCCTGATCAATCCTAACGTGCTGGTACTGGATGAGCCAACCAACCACCTGGATATGGAATCTATCGAGGCTCTGAACCTGGCCTTGGAAAACTACGAAGGTACCTTGTTTTTTGTCAGCCATGACCGTGAGTTTGTGTCATCCCTAGCGACGCAAATAATTGATATTCGCCCCGAGGGCATAGTGCACTTCCAGGGCTCATATGAAGAGTACCTAAAAAGTCAGGGAATTTAATACCCTAAGGTTCCCGGCTGGCGCCTTCGCCGGTCGGGGCTCATACAAGCCTCTGCCCTAATCCTGCCATTTCCATCTAGGCCTCTTCACTCCAGCGCTCCTTGACTATACTTACTGCTCGAACTCTCAATGGAGGTCAGCAATGCCAAAGTATGTGATTGAAAGAGAAATAGAGGGAGCGGGCGGGCTGTCCGCCGATGAACTGCAAGGGATTTCACAGCGCTCCTGTGATGTACTTGAGCAACTCGGCCCGCAGATTCAGTGGGTGGAGAGCTATGTGACCGGTAATAAGATTTTTTGTGTGTATATTGCCCCGGATGAAGCTCTGATCAAGCAGCACGCCAGTATGGGTGAGTTTCCAATCAGTGCCATTCATGAAGTTAAAACCATTATTGATCCCACCACCGCCGAATAAAGGCCTTCGGGCTTGGCACTCATTGTTGTGGTAGCCAAGCCTCATTAAATGAATAAGCTATCAAAATAATCGATTAACCCAATCTGTTTTTATCGCTGCAACAGATTAAAACCATGAACTATGTTTAATCTCGTTAATCACTTAACTCCAAAACGGGGAGAGAGTTTCATGGGTAAAAAAACACGTCCTTTCATCAGCGCTGCCGCTCTGGCTGTAATCTCGGTGCTCACGCTGGGTGCTCAGGCCGCATCCGTTGAGCCGAAATCAAATCAGTTCTGGTGGCCGGAGCAGCTTGACCTCAGTCCGCTGCGCGCACACGGGGTGGAATCACACCCTTATGGTGACAACTTTGATTATGCCAAGGGCTTTGAAAGTCTGGATCTTAAAGCCGTTAAAGAAGATATTCGCGCCGTTTTGACCGAGTCTCAGGACTGGTGGCCGGCGGACTATGGTCATTATGGCCCCTTCTTTATTCGCATGGCCTGGCATGCCGCCGGTACCTACCGGGTATTTGACGGTCGCGGCGGTGCAGGCGGTGGGCAACAGCGTTTTGACCCGCTCAACAGCTGGCCCGACAATGCCAACCTGGACAAAGCGCGCCGCTTACTGTGGCCGGTCAAACAAAAATATGGCCGCAATATTTCCTGGGCCGATTTAATGGCGTTAACCGGTAACGTGGCCTTAGAAGACATGGGCTTTAAAACCTTCGGCTATGCCGGTGGTCGTGAAGACGACTGGGAGCCGGATCTTGTTTACTGGGGCCCGGAAGGTAAAATGCTCACCGACGAGCGCCGTGATAAAAAAGGCAAGCTAAAAGGGCCTTTGGCGGCGGTGGAAATGGGCTTAATTTATGTCAACCCGCAAGGTCCTCACGGTAAACCCGATCCTCTACTAGCGGCCACCGACATCCGTATGTCTTTCGGACGTATGGCCATGAATGATGAAGAAATCGTGGCCCTTATTGCCGGTGGTCACACCTTTGGTAAGGCTCACGGTGCCAAAAAAGGCGATTGTGTCGGCAAAGAGCCTGCGGCCGCTGCCATCGAAGACCAAGGCTTTGGTTGGAAAAACAAGTGCGGCAAGGGGAACGCGGAAGACTCCATGACCAGTGGTTTTGAAGGCGCCTGGACGGTCACGCCAACGCAGTGGACCACTAACTATTTAGACAACCTATTTAACTTTACCTGGCAGCAAACCACCAGTCCGGCCGGTGCTATTCAGTGGATCCCCACCGATGAGTCGGCGAAGAATCTGGTTCCCGATGCCCATGTTAAAGGCAAGCGCCATGCACCCATTATGTTCACTACGGATATTGCGCTGAAAAAAGACCCTGAATTTCGCAAGATTGCCGAGTCTTTCCGTGCCGATCCCGACAAGTTCGAGCTCGCCTTTGCCAAGGCCTGGTTTAAGCTAAATCACCGCGACCTGGGCCCTCGTGCTCGTTACCTGGGTGATGAAGTACCGAGCGAAGTATTAATTTGGCAAGACTACATTCCCGAGGTGAACCACACCCTGGTAAATGATAAGCAAATTGCCGACTTAAAAGCGAAAATCCTCGATTCTAAGTTGACCGTGTCTGAGCTTGTGCGTGTTGCCTGGGCTTCGGCGTCGAGCTTCCGTGCCAGCGATATGCGCGGCGGTGCCAACGGTGCCCGTCTGGCCATAGCGCCGCAAAAAGACTGGCCGGTAAACAACCCCAAAGAGGTGGCCAAGGTGCTTAAGGTATTGAAGAAAATTCAAAAGGACTTCAATAAAAAAGGCGGTGACACTCAGGTATCGCTTGCCGATTTGATTGTCCTGGGCGGTGCCGCGGCGATTGAAAAGGGCGCCAAGGATGCGGGCTTTAGCATTCGCGTGCCGTTTAAGCCGGGTCGTATGGATGCCTCGTTAGAGTACACAGACGTGGAATCCTTTGCGGTGCTTGAACCGACCGCCGATGCGTTCCGCAACTATTACAGCAGTGCCTGGAAGTCGCCCACGGGTATGCTGGTTGAGCGCGCTAACCTGCTTGGCTTAAGCGTGCCGGAAATGACGGCGCTGCTAGGCGGTATGCGTACCTTGGATGCCAACTACAAGGGCATGGATCACGGGGTATTAACCAAAAATCCGGGAACCTTAAGCAATGATTTCTTTGTTAACCTGCTTGATATGTCGACTAAATGGAGCAAATCAAGCAAGGAAGAGGGTGTGTACGAAGGCTTCGATCGTCAAAGCGGCAAGAAAAAGTGGACCGCGACCTCGGTCGACCTGATCTTCGGTTCCAACTCGGAGTTGCGTGCGATTGCCGAGGTGTATGCATCCGATGATGCCAAACAAAAGTTCGTAGATGACTTTGTTGCGGCATGGACCAAGGTGATGACAGCAGATCGTTTCGATCTAAACTAAACAGACGTTGTGATGTTACAAGGGTCTGTTGACCTTTGTTGTTCGTTTCTGCAGCAGTTTGTAGTGTATTTATACAAGGCGGCACATGTGTGGTGTAGTTATTCTACATAAACATGTAACAACACAGTAGAAATGCGCTACAAGCGCTGCCCTGCGGGTTCATCTAAACGCATTCTGCTCTGTGTTACTCGCTATGAACATAGAATGACTATGCATCATAACGAGCGTCGTGATCAGAATGCGTTTAGATTGAACATAAAGTAAACCGCAAAGATAAACAGACCCTATGGCCGCAAAAGCGGCCCTTTTTTTACGTATTGGTATCGCATCCGAGATGATGTAAAATTAACCGCCCCTTTAGCGGGGACTATGTTTTACAAAATCGAGCGACAGATATGCAGTACTTCAAATATACCCTCATCGTTTTAACCTCATTATTTATGTTTGGCTGTGGTGGCCATGGGTATGAAGGGCACTATGTCAGCACCTCTGACAACAAGGTATTTAATGCCTTGTCGGAACTGGCAGGCGCGAAAAAAATCTACATCGGCGAGAACTTCATCGAAGCGGATGGTCAGCGCACCGAGTTTGACGAAATCTTTGTGCGTGAGCTTAAATCGGGTGACTACCTGGTGTTTAAATCGGGCAATGAAGAACAAACCTGGCTGATTGAAGACGGTGACGTGCTGGTGCGCGATTTAGGCTTAATGTCGTTACGCTTTGAGCCGGTAGAAAAGTAAATTCCACTGATTTGTGGTATCAAGAAGGCAGCACAGGGCTGCCTTTTATTGTTAGTGACTGCTCGCTAGCACCGAATCCAAGGTCTCTTTGTGGTTTTGATTTATATAATTCCAAAATAAACCAAGACGATTGCACGCAAAAAGACGATAATTGGAACATTAAATTCATTAGATTGACCGATATTGCCACCCAGTCTGCTTAGCAGCGCTGGAAAGCTCGGTCATTGCGATTTTTAGAGTACCGATAACACATGGAAATTAAAGTTAATTTTCTCGATAACCTCAGACTTGAAGCCAAGTTTGATGACTTCACCGTGATAGCCGATCAGCCGATACGTTATAAAGGCGATGGCTCTGCACCCAGCCCGTTTGATTACTTTCTGGCATCATCGGCTTTGTGCGCAGCTTACTTTGTGAAGGTGTATTGCAACAGTCGAGAAATTCCAACCGATGGTATTCGCATTTCGCAAAACAACATCATAGATCCGGAAGATCGCTACAATCAGATCTTTAAAATTCAGGTTGAGTTACCAGAGAGTATTTCTGACAAAGACCGCCAAGGTATTTTGCGCTCAATCGAGCGTTGTACGGTTAAGCGCGTGGTGCAAACCGGACCTGAGTTCCAAATCGAGCCGGTAGAGAATATCGACGAAGATGCCCAGGCCATGTTGATGGTGGAGGCCGACCTTGATCACAGCACTTACATTTTGGGTAAAGACCTACCGCTTGAGCAAACAATCCAGAACATGACCGCCATGCTGGCCGATTTGGGGATGAAAATTGAAGTGGCGTCGTGGCGCAATATCGTTCCGCATGTGTGGTCTTTGCACATCCGTGATGCGGCTTCACCCATGTGTTTCACTAACGGTAAAGGCGCAACCAAAGAAAGTGCCCTTTGCTCCGCACTGGGTGAGTTTATCGAGCGCCTAAGCTGCAACTTCTTCTACAACGATCAGTACCTGGGTGAAGAGATCGCACACAGCGACTTCGTCCATTACCCCAATGAAAAGTGGTTCCAAGCGGGTGCAGACGATGCTCTGCCAGAGGGGATCTTAGACGACTACTGTTTAGAGATTTACAACCCGGACGGTGAACTGCAGGCATCGCATTTAATCGACACCAACTCGGGCCGTGTTGACCGTGGTGTGTGTTCGATTCCGTACACCCGTCACTCAGACGGCGAAACGGTTTACTTTCCGCAAAACCTGATCGAGAACTTGTTCTTGAGTAACGGTATGAGTGCGGGGAATAATCTCAACGAGGCGAAAGTTCAGTGTTTGTCTGAAATCTTCGAGCGCGCGATTAAACGCCAGATCATTGAGCAGGAAATTGTGCTGCCGGACGTACCACAAGAGGTGCTGGCCAAGTACCCGGACATTGTTGAGGGTATCGAAAAGCTCGAAGAGCAGGGCTTCCCGATTGTTGTTAAGGACGCGTCACTGGGTGGTCAATTCCCAGTTATGTGTGTGACCCTGATGAACCCAAGAACCGGTGGGGTATTCGCCTCATTCGGTGCGCATCCAAGCCTGGAAGTTGCGTTAGAGCGCAGCCTCACAGAGTTGCTGCAAGGTCGTAGCTTCGAAGGCCTGAACGATGTGCCGAAGCCAACGTTTAACTCAATGGCGGTGTCTGAGCCGGAGAATTTCGTTGAGCACTTTATCGATTCAACCGGTGTGATCTCATGGCGTTTCTTCAGCGCGAAAGCGGATTACGACTTTGTCGAATGGGATTTCTCCGGCAGCAATGAAGAAGAAAGCGAAGCCCTATTCGGTATTTTGAAAGCGCTGGGTAAAGAGGCATATATTGCTGAATTTACAGAAATCGGTAGCGCATGTCGTATTCTCGTGCCGGATTTTTCAGAAGTATACCCGGTGGAAGACCTTATTTGGGATAACACCAACAAGGCACTGCAATACCGTGAAGATATCTTGAATCTACATTCGCTATCGGACGATGCATTGGCCGCCTTGGTAGAGCGTTTGGAAGAAAGCCAGCTTGATAACTACATTGACATCATCACCCTCATCGGTGTTGAGTTCGATGAAAACACCGTGTGGGGACAGTTGACCATTCTCGAGCTTAAGATTCTGATTTACCTGGCACTGGGCGAGTTGGAAGAAGCCATCGAGCTGGTGGGTGACTTCTTACAATACAACGACAACACGGTTGAGCGTGGCTTGTTCTATCAAGCCGTGAACGCGGTGCTTGAAGTAACCCTGGATGAAGAGATGGAGTTGGCCGACTTTATCCATAACTTCTCACGCATGTTTGGCAAAGAAACCATGGAAAACGCCGTGGGCTTGGTCACCGGTGAGGTGCGTTTCTATGGCCTAACCCCAACCAATATGAAGCTAGAGGGCTTGGACAAGCACCTGCGTTTGATCGACAGCTATAAAAAGCTACATAAAGCCCGTGGTGAGTTGTTTAACAAGGGCTAGTCTGAATTAGTTTACCGCCCAGAGTAAGGCGTTGAATTGAAAAATAAAAAAGCGAACCTCAGTGGTTCGCTTTTTTGTTGGCTATGTTAGCGAATGAGTTTGTTATTGAAACATGTCGGTCTAAACAGTAATTGCAGGGTATAATACAAGGCGACGTCATCAATCACATATTGAAACCAAGCATAGAAACTATGAACCGTAAAAAGAAAATTTTTACCAAGCTTAAAGCCAAAGACAAACGCGCGAATGCCAAATTGCACAAAAGCAATAAACCTGCGTATATCTCAAAAGCCGAGCGTGAAAAGTTAGAGCAACAAGAGAATTCGGCATCAGAAGAGTAATTTCACCCGTTTACTGACACGCGATATCCATAAAAATAAATTCGACGATTCACAGCCGGCCGCCAAATAGCCGTTGCTGCCACGCAATGCCTGCTTGATGCCGACCTCCACCTGATAAAACTCGGCGTTAAGCGGCTTGGTGATTATCCTAACTAATTGCTTTTTCTGCTTAATTTCTTAATTGGCTGGCATATTGCCCGGCGCTCATATAGGCTTTTAGCGGTTATTCATTAGCTTATTTACGCAGGGAAATTATGGAAAAGAAGGTTATACAGCTGTCTATTGCCGAACTCATGCTACACAAACGTGGCCCCATGGACGGTGCCGAAGACATTAACTTGTTTCGCTTTGTGCTGAGCTATCCGGCGGAAGGAATTTCGGCCATCGAATCGGTGAAAACCCTGCTGTCGACCGACGAACTGCCGACCGATTGGGACAGCGACTTCGATAAGGCGATTTTGTTTAAAACGCCATTGCGGGGCAAGGCCCAGCTTTCTATCGAGGCCTGCAGCGTCGATAAAGACTCCCAGGCTCAGGCGTCATTTAAAAAGTTGTTAAACAGCATCCTCGGCTCGACCCTGGGCATTTTTACCGGCGGTTTTGGCAGCGCCTATGTGGGTAAGATCACCAATACAGTGGGTAAATCGGTCATCGACGTAATTGGCGACGAGGAAGACGTGGATATTATCGGCAAAGCCACCTATTTGCTCGACTCCGAGCAGTTGCCCGAGACCATTGACCTGCCCTTAGTGGTCGACACGCCCGTAGTAGAGAAAAAATATGTGCTTGTGGGTCATGAAAACAGCGTTAATCGCCGCCGAAAAGTGGTGGAAAACGAGGTGATCCCGGCGGGCAACAACGGCCAAATTCGCATTAAAGTCACCGAGCTTTAGCGGGACTGATTGAATCAGCCTCGCTATTATTAACTCGTTTTACTATTGGCAGCTGACGGCGAAATAGCCGTCACTGTTATTCACCGCCAGCTCTGGCAGTAGGGTGATTAAATGCTGGTATATTTCGGGCTGCTCAAACCTGTTTTTCATCATTAGGCGACGGTGGTGAGGCTGTATCTCGGCGCCGTTATCCCTCAGGTGCTCTAAAAATCGGCGGTAATTGATAGGTCTCTCGGTTCCCGACTCGGGCGGCAGATAGTGATCTAAGCGATAGTTTTTAAGCACAAAATACAGCGGGTCTAAGCGCTCACCATTAGTTGCACCCAAGTAAGGCTCAAGCAGTTTATATTGCGCTATATGCCCCTTGGCGGCGACCGCGTTGGCCAGCTCTAAGGCCGTTTGCTCCGGGATATGAGAGAAGGTCTTTAGCCACAGGGTCAGCTCTTTACTGCCGGCAAACTGTGTCAGTACCTGATAGGCTTCAATACTGGGGGCCAACCCGGCGTTACTGAGTTTATTGACTATCTCCTGCTGCGCAAGCTTGTTATCAAGCACCGCCATCGATGAGATAAACATCCCCATGGCTGCTTTTTGCTGCTCGGACAGGGGCGGCAAATTAAGATTATCCAGCTCCAGGCGCATCAGCTCGGACAGGGGTTTGTTTTGCGCCAGGCTCATCAACAGGGCCGCCGAGTCATTGATAAACAGCTCCATCTCCTTGTCATTATGGCTTTGGCAGTAGTCAAATTCGGGCGATTGGGTAACCGCTTCAACAAACTCTGAGTCGGTGAACTCTTGCCATTGCTTTATGGGCTTTTCTCGTTCTTCAAACCATGTGTTTCGCGCTGAGCAGGCCTCTAATTGCACCTGTTGCTGCGCATCCAAGGCATCGGGGGCTGCAAACGTTAATGGCGTGCTGCCATTATCCCTTGGTAGCTCGGTTAAAGGGTGTATATCGATATGAATACCCAATTGCCTTAATATGCTCGGAGCGCGCTCTATGGCCAGTTGCCCCTGGCGGTGATAATAGTAGCGTTTGCTCCCCAGCTGTGTGCCTTGAATCAGT
This sequence comes from Pseudoalteromonas sp. BDTF-M6, assembly GCF_018334135.1. Taxonomy (NCBI): domain Bacteria; kingdom Pseudomonadati; phylum Pseudomonadota; class Gammaproteobacteria; order Alteromonadales; family Pseudoalteromonadaceae; genus Pseudoalteromonas; species Pseudoalteromonas sp. BDTF-M6. The sequence goes on along the minus strand of NZ_JAGXTQ010000003.1, from coordinate 525,504 downwards.
CGCGATAGGGCGTCTGCGTCGGTCAATGTGCTGCCAAAGGCTTCTATATGTTCAAGCACCACCTGCTGCATGTCACTGATAAACAAAGAATCATTGCGAAAAGCCAGAGGGTATTGCTCACTGAGCATGGCCGCCGCTTCGGTTTTTCCCAGCATCAACAAGGAAGTGAAAGGAATTTTAAGCGGGGTGAGTTGTGGGTCGTTCACCAAGGTGGTGTCCACGTCATAAATAAGGTCTTTGACTTTTTGCGCCAGCTCATAGGCCGGCACATTACCGATTATCAGCTCCTCCAGGCCTTGTTGAGCTAAGGTGTTTCTGTAGAGATAGTCCATGTGAAAGCTTGAAGGCAAGCGTTTATCTTGCTGCATTTGCATTGGCAGTTCGTCAAGACGCTCGATAAAAGACGCCATGGCCCTGGCCTGGGCCGTCTCAACTTCCGTTTGAGGGTTGGCAGGGATATTTTTTTGAATGTAACTTTTAATGGCCGTGCGCTGCTTGAGGCTTGCCTGCAAGGCTGCGGTGCTATTGTGCCAATAGACAAGCGCTCTGGCATCCATGCCAGCGGCCCACAGCGCTAGGCTAATATCGTCCAGGCTATGGCCTTGTTTTAAGGCGCGGGCGGCTAATAGCTCCAGCTGCTGACGATTTTGAAAATGATGCTGATTAAAGAGCTCTTTTAAGTTCTCACACAGCTCGCTATCCAGGGTTTGCTCGGGAAAGGGCTCAGGAACATAGCGCTTTGTGGGCTTCTTTTTTCCTTGGGAAGCATTTTGTTGTTGCGTATTTTTCTCTTCGGAAACCTCAGTTATCTGCATTGCTTGTTGCTTATCCGCCGACGGCAGAAAAAAATAGGCCAGAAGGCCTCCCAAAGCCAGCATCCCCAGGGTCAAAATCGTTTTTTTCATGGCTTTCCTTGCTTACTATTTGAGCATGACATCATAACGCCATTGTTAATCTAATTTGGTTATAAAACAACCTTATATCCTCTATGTACAGGGGATTGTCCAACAAAGCTTACAGCGGATGAGTGGGTCCAGTGGCTCGGGCTTTTGTTTCTATTTCTTATAGGTGAAAATGCGCCATTAGTTAATAAAGCATTCAGTTATGGAGACATTGGAATGGCAAAATTGCTGCAAGTCGACTTTCAATATAATGGCCCGTATGGACAGCAAATGACGGATCAGCTGGTTGAACTGGCTAAATCTATTAATAATGAGCCGGGCATGATCTGGAAAATTTGGACCGAAAGTGAGCTAGAGCAGTTAGGCGGCGGCATCTACTTGTTTAAGGACGAAACCAGTGCCAGGAATTATCTAAACATGCACAGTGCGCGTTTGCAGGCGATGGGTATTAGTGAGGTGCGTGGCAAACTATTTGATGTTAACCAAGCGCTCACCCTGATTAATAAGGGACCAATCGGCCCAGCCTAATAGTCAGTTATTGGCAACAATTTATATAAAAAGCCCACTTTCGTGGGCTTTTTTGTGGTTACATCTTGCCTAGGGTGAGCATCATGGCAGTGTACATTTTCAGGTTGAGTGCCAGTTGCTCCTCGGTAATAAATTCATGCTCCGAGTGGCCGGTGTAAGGCTTGCCCGGCATTGACGGGCCGAAGGAGACGGCATTGTCGAACAGCTTGGCATTGGTGCCGCCGCCGATGGAGACAAAGGAGGCATCCTGAGCGCCTGTGTAGTGTTTGAAAATATCCAACAGCGCCTGAGCATGGGGGGCATTATCAAGCAGCATGGGGGTGCCAATTTCCACTTCCACATTGCTCAAGGTCACCTGGTGTTGTTGTTGCCACATCTTTAGGGCAGTATCGATTTGCTCGGCCAGAAGCGCTTCATCTTTGCCCATGGGGCGGCGTAGGTTCACCGACAATGTGATGTCGTTACTTTGCTCGTCGCGGTTTAGCAGCGTAGGCGCCACCGTCATCGGACCCATAAAATCGTGCTCGTAGGCGATATCACCGAATTGCTTACCGTATAAGCCCAGGCCAATCAGTTCGTTAATAAACATCAATGCCTGACCATCGCTGTTCTTAGCCAGGGCTACACCGTCAAATATGGCGGCTAGATGAGCAATGGCGTTAACGCCCGCTTCCGGCTCCGATGAATGTGCCGACGTGCCTTTTACCCGAATATGCAGGCCGTCTTCTTGCTCGACCATGGACACCTTAACGCCTTGTAGGGCGCTGATATTGCGCTGGAGTCGGGTTTTAGTCTGGTCGTCGGCGTTATGCACAATGACACTGGCGTCTTCGGGAATTTGGCTGACAAAGGCACCGCCTTTAAGGTTTGATGCATACAAGCCGTCGTTTGGATTGGCGCCGCTAAAGGTGGGGGCAATCAGGCTCCAGCCTTTTTCCGCCACCACCACCGGGTAGCTGGCGTCTATGGTGACCGCATATTTGGGCTGCTCATAGGTTGTCATAAACTCACGGATCGGACCCCAGTCCGACTCCTCAGCCAGGTAAACCATCAGCTCGATACGGTTATCAAGCTCTATGTCCTTGTCTTTTATGGCTTTCATGGCATATAAAGCGGTGGCAATGGCGCCCTTGTCGTCTTCACTGCCACGAGCGATAAGCTTGCCTGGCTCGGTGGTTTTATCAAGCTCAAACGGGCTCTTTGCCCATTTGCTGGCATCGGCTGGCTGTACGTCGCCATGAGTCACTATGGTCACCTTGTCGCGTTGCTCACCCATGCCAATGAGCACCGTGTAGCCGAAATCCTGATAGTCGAATCCAAATTGTTCCGCCTTCAATTTTAAGTAGGATTTGAAACCGATAAAGACCGGGTTGTTTGGCGCTTTGATGTCGCCGGTATTGACGGTGGGAAAAGACACCAGGTTTTCCAGGGTATGAATTTGTGCTTCTTGGTACTGGGAGAGAGCGTACTGCGCCACGGCATCTTTGTCGCTGCTAACCGTTGCTGCCAGCGCCGATGTGCTTAGTAACGCCAGGGCTGAGGCCAAAATAGAGATTTTCAATGTTGTTCCTTGATGTTGATGTGCGTTAACGACCAAGATTGTAACGCTAGCACTGGAGACGATGCCAGTTTTTACCGTATCTTGGGTCTGATTATCTTTGCGTTTTACTTTAGGTTCATTCTAAACCCCTTCATTAGCGCGTCGCTGGAAGGACGCCAATGTGTTGCCTGACACACGCATCGGTGAGAATACGAATGGGAAAATAGATACCATCGAAGCCTAAAGTTATTTACCATATCAGGCCTATGGTTAAATTCTTCTTTGTTAAATACCTGGCCTTTTTAGTTGGTTGTACGCTGTGCTTTGTATTGCATGCGCAATTTGCCGTGCCCGTGGTGTTGGCGGCCAGTGTCACCGGCTTGTTGGGCAGCTTTATACCCCTTTCTCAGGCCTTTGGTCCACATCCTCGGGGGGCAGTTTATGCCGGTAGCTTTGCCGGCATGTGTTCGGCGGAGTTGATCGGTAGTTACTGGCATATAGCGTTACTGGCTTTGATCGGCACCTCTTTATATGCACTGACCATAAATATGTTTACCGGCTTTGGCGGTAAACTCGGTGGGGTGGCCTTTGTCAGCGTGGCGCTGTTTATGCTAACCCGGGGGGGCCTATGGTAACCCTGGCGTTTGTTCTGCTGGCGCTGCTTGGCGCCCTAAGCACTTATATGTTGGCGCAACGTCGGCGTTTTGATGCCATACGTGCGTCGGCCTTGTCGGCTATTTTTGCCTATGGCTTGTTATGGCTGTTTAGCGATAATCCCGACCTCTATGCGCTGGTATTTTTCGGTGGCACCTTTATCGGGATGAGTGCGCCGCATCGTTTCGGTTTTTATACCCTGACCAGCTCGGCCATTATTTTTGCGCCTTTATTTCAATACCTGGTGCCTAAGCTAAATGGTTATGGGGGCGCTTTGGGACTGAGCGCTTTTATGGCTATTTGTGTCTGCCATGTTGCCATCTTATTGGGAGGGCCAAGGAGCATAAAAAAACCGCCGGGTTGAAGTGGCGGTTTATCTTGGTCACTAAATTCTAATAATCGAATTTGTGCTGGCTAAAGAGGCCTTGCACTCGTTGCCACATGGGCCCGGGTCGGCCCTGGCCTATTTGTTTACCGTCGACTTTAAGCACCGGCCCCACTTCTTTGGTGGCCGAGGTGATCCATACCTCATCGGCGCTCAGCAGCTCGTCCTTGCTTATTACTCGTTCTTCAATACGCAGTTCGCTGTGACTGTGTACTATCTGTAATATTAACCAGCGGGTGATCCCCGGGAGAATCTGCGTGTCCAGTGGCGGCGTGGCAATCACCCCATCCTTAACGATAAAGACATTACTGGAGCTGGCCTCGGTGATCTCACCCAGGGCGTTATATAAAATGGTTTCCTTGTTACCGACCCGGGCGCCGCTTTGATAGTGCATCACATTACCGAGCAGGGCGGTGGACTTGATATTACAGCGCTGCCAACGTCGGTCTTGTTCCAGGGAGACCTCGTAGCTGGTTGCCGTATCGGCATCCTTGCTGGGCTCGCCGGGCAGGGTAAAGCAAAACGCAAATACCGTGGGCGCGACGTTGCTGGGGTAGGCGTGATTACGCTTGCTGTCGGTGCCTCGGCTCACGTGCAGATAGATGCCCTGGTTAGGCCCCGGATTTGTGCTTAACAGCGTCTCGCAAATCTCTCGCCATTGCGCGGGGCTGTAATCAAGGGCGATTTCGATGGCGGCCAAGCCCTGTTGCATGCGCTCGATATGAGCATTAAAACCAAGCATTTTGCCATGATAGGCGGGGATCACCTCATAGATGCCATCGCCAAAGAGAAAGCCGCGATCCATGGGCGAGATCTTCGCCTCCTCGGGGGCCATATAGTCGCCATTTAAATACACTTGGCTCATTGTGTTTCCTCATTCAGTGGGCAAAAAGCCCGTTAACCGTCGTAATTCTGTGATCACAGCTTGCCCGTGAGTGGCATCCAGGCTGTCTTCGGTGGCCTCGTTGCGTTTGGTGACGCCATCGACGCTGCCATGCTTGCTTAAATACGCCAACCAATGCTGCGGGTCAATGGCTGCGAGCATGTCTTCTCGTTGCCACAGGGAAAAAAAGGCGATTAAGCCATAGGCGCCCCAGTTAGAGACATCGGCAATAATCAACTCATCGCAGCTGGTCACGCTGGGGGTAATGGCCAACTGGCTTAGTGCCGACGCCACTTTACCCATGCCGATTTCATTACCGCCATCGCCGATAGCAATGCTGGGGCACGGTGCGGTTTCGACAAAGGGATCGAAACTGGCACAGCCTTGGCTAATATCCTCGCCGCGCATATTGCAATAGCCGCCGCCTTGATTGAGCCCCGGGCGTTCTATGGACAGCACACAGCCTACCTGCTCGGTGGCGAAATACTGCTGGGCCAGAGACTGTGCCTGCGTCAGATTGTGGATGGGCAACTCAAAACAATTAAAATCTTCGGCCAGCTTGCTGTAAAGGGGGTTGCCACAGACCAGCAGCGGATCTTTACCTAGCTTTTGCAGTGCTAAATACAGGGCAATGGCGCCAACCGGGCCATCGGTTTCAAAGGTGCCGGCAACCCAAAAGCCGGTGCCGATCAGAATTTTGCCTTCGGCCTGATACAGCGCCTGGGCGCTGCGATACACATAACCTGGCTGCAAGGCCGGTTGTATCTGCGCCATGCCGCGTAGATTTCGGGCTACCAGGAGATCTTCGATGCGGCGACTGAGCTGCAACTCGGGGTTTAGCGGACACATAAGGCGCGGATCTCGATAATGGCGTTCACCGCTTCCAGGTTGTCGCCGTGGACACACAGGGTGTCGGCTTTTAATGCCAAGGTGTTGCCGCCATCGGTTTGCACCGTCCCGTCACTGACCAGTTGTTGCACCTGCACTAACATTTCGGTTTTGGTTAACACGCTACCGGCCTGGTTGCGCGGCATCAGGGTGCCGGCATCGGTGTAACGACGATCGGCAAAGGCTTCAAACAATAGGCTCACGCCTTGTTTATCGGCCAATTCACGGTAGTTTTCGGAGTTGTTGCCCGCCAAAATCATCAATTTGAGGCTTGGGTCGTATTGAGCCACGGCTTGCAGCACACAGACAAAAATCTGCTCCTTGGCCATCATATCGTTATACAGGGCGCCATGGGGTTTAACATATTCCAGCTGCAGCCCTTGTACCTTGGCCATGCCGGCCAGGGCGGCGATTTGATAGTGCAGATCGGCAATAAGCTCGGTGGGGCTCAGCACCATGGAGCGACGGCCAAAGCCTTGCCGATCTGGGTAGCTGGGGTGAGCTCCAATATGTACCCCGTGTTGCTTGGCCAGCGCCAGGGTGCGTTGCATCACCAGGGGATCACCGCCATGAAAGCCACAGGCAATATTGGCCAAGTCGATATGGGCCATGGCCAATTCATCTTCGCCCATAGTCCAACTACCAAAACTCTCGCCTAAATCACAGTTCAGTAACATGGTGCCTCCTACAAGGTTGCCAATGAGGTATTTTTGATGTCGAGTATCAGCATATGCCCGGGGCTATGGGTAATGCAAAAGTCCGGGCGGGCATTGCTGATGGCCACCTGAGGAGTAACGCCACAGGCCCAAAATACAGGCACCTCACCGTCGTTGATGGTCACCGCCTCGCCGAAGTCGGGGCGATTGATATCCTTAATGCCAATCGCAGCGGGCTCGCCAAAATGCACCGGCGCGCCGTGTACACTGGGGTAGCGACTACATATCTGGATAGCACGAATGGCGTCTTTGGGTGTCATTGGGCGCATGCTTACCACCTGGTTGCCGACAAAAGGCCCGGCGCCGGTACAGGCTTGATTGGTGATATACATGGGCACATTTTTATGTTCGCTGATGTTGCGGATTTCAATGCCGTCGGCTAACAGCGCTTCCTCAAAGGAAAAGGAGCAGCCGATTAAAAAGCTCACCAGATCATCGCGCCATATATCATTAACCTGGGTTGGCTCGCTGACCAACTGTCCTTGCTCAAACACCCGATATTTTGGCAGGTCGGTGCGTATATCCAGATCCTCAGCCAGCGCCTTGAGGCTCACCGCACCCGTCTCGGTTTGTCCCAGCAAGGGACAGGATTTGGGGTTGGCCTGACAAAAGCGCAAAAAGTCATAGGCGTATTTTTGCGGCAAAATTACCAGGTTTGCTTGTACAAAGCCCGGTGCAAAGCCCGAGGTATGGCCGGTGTAATCACCGGCGCGGATCAACCTGCGGATATCCGCGGGGGTGTGTAGCGAGGCATTGGCATCCATTTTCATACGCCTTATCGGTTCGTGCACTCGGAAAAGCCCAAGCGCTTAAGTTATTGCTTAATAGTAACAGGTAATTGCCCGCGTGGGGTTTGCTCTCCGAGCAGCACCTTGGCCAGGGCACTAAAGGCCGGGCCTTGTACCTTCTCGCCCTCATCCACGTCTATGTTATAGGCGTAGGTAGCCAGTATAGCATCGGCATAGTGGCCAAAACGGGCGATGTCGTAGGGGGCGCGCAAACTGACAAATACCGTAGGCTTGTGCGTTTGTTTCGCCTGCTTTAATAAGCGCTCTAAGGCTTCGGGCTGCTGCGCCTGACTCAGGGCAAACTGGGCAATGGCGTCGCCGTCATCCATACCGCCAATTTCCACGGCACTTTGTGCCGGGCTGGCATTACCGGCAATAACCAGATCAACCTCTTTAATTAGCGCCTGTGCCTTAGCAGGATCATGACCTTGCAGGCTCAGGCAGTGAAATTGGATGTCGGTGAGCTGTCCCTGCAGCGCTTGTTCCAGGGCCATGCACTTGCGGGTGTCGGGCATAATAATGGCCACGCTTTTGGCACCCTTGAGCAGAGAAGCGGTGTGCTTGCCATTTTTGATATCTGTTATTGCCGCGCTGGCAAGCTCAGCCTCAGTGGCGCGGTGTTTGGCGTTGCCAAGCACTTGTTTGGCCAGGGCCTGCTGTTTGCCCAGATCCCTATGGTGTTCTGGCAGCAATTGATAGCTGGCCTTGAGCGCCATCACCCGGGCTGCCGATTGGCTAAATTCACCTGCATCCAGATCGCCCGTTTGCACCGCCTTGGCAACGGCATCGATCAGCGCCGAAAGTTTGGCGATATCTCCCTGGTTACGCACGGCAATGGGCATCAGGGCAATATCCACACCGGCCTTAAAGGTGTTGATAACGGCGTCTTCGGCGCTAAAAAAGTGACTGATCCCGGCCATATCCAGGGCGTCCGTGATGGTTACACCGTTATAACCGAGTTCAGTGCGTAGCAAGTCGGTCATAATGGCTCGGGACATGGTGGCCGGTTTGATCATGGTATCGCCATCCTTGCTGACAAAGGTGGAGTTGTCCAGCGCCGGATATTGAATATGGGCGGTCATGATCATCCCCGGCGCATGACCGGCATCGATAATGCGTTTAAAGGGGGCAAGATCCTGAGCCATCACCTGCTCCTTATCATGTGCTACGCGTGGTAAACCCGTGTGGCTGTCTACATTGGTATCGCCATGACCGGGAAAATGCTTTAATGCGGCTATTACCTGTTGTTCCTGGTAGGCGTCGACCTGAGCACCTCCAAGTTCGGCCACAAGTTGCGGGTCTTCACCGAAGGAACGGACATTGATCACCGGGTTATCCGGGTTCATATTCACATCGACCGTGGGGGCATAGTTTAGGTTAATGCCCACGGCACGGAGTTCACTGGCGATGATTTCAGCACTGCGGCGGGCAAAGTCGGTGCCATGGCGCGCATAGGTGGCGCCAATGGACATATTACCGGTCATGGCCGTGCCTAAATCCCGAGGGATCCGGGCCACTCGACCACCTTCCTGATCTATGCTGATAAACAGCGGAGCACCGAGCTCGCTTTGTTGCGCCGCCTGTTGCAACTGTTGCGTTAACTTAACCATTTGCTCGCTGCTTTCAAGGTTTTCTGCGAACAGGATCACGCCGCCTATTTGCTGCTCTGTAATGAGCTTGGCCAAAGGCTGGGGTAAGGAGGTCATGGGGGTGCGACAGCGGGCGCTGTTAATATCCTTATCCTCACAGTAATAGCGAAAATCCAGCATGAGTTTTTGGCCGATTTGCTGTTTTAGCGTCAGCGCTGGGGCGGCTAGGCTAGATGCACTCATAAATACACATCCTAAAATGGCGAATTTGGTTAGTCTGTTTGGTTGCAGGCGAAGCGCCAACGCACTCGTTAAGCGGCGGAAAATCATGGCGAGCTCCCTTGGAATAAAGTATTCATGATTTTATAGTGAGCAATGGCGTAAACACAAGGCCTTAAACTCGCCTATTTCTCAGCTAACATCTTCTATTCTTTGTGGGTATCCCCTAATTTGCGAATACGAGTTTAATAATATTTTATTCCAAGCTATGCTAGGGCAATCACGTATCAGCTATTGCCTCATTATGTCAGAGTCTCCTAGGGCTATGGAAGCCTTCATTGATGCCATGACCGCCGTCCTTGGTCGCGAGCAAGTGATCACCGATTATGCCTTGCGTTATGCCCTGGGCACAGACGCCAGCTTTTATCGCTTAACTCCCCAGTGCGTGGTCTTGGTCAAAAGCGCCGAACAGGTTCAGAAGGTGGTGGTAAGCGCTGCCGAAAACCGGTTGGCGATAACCTTTAGGGCCGCTGGCACAAGCCTTTCCGGGCAGGCTATTAGCGACAGTGTGCTGGTATTGCTGAGCGATGATTGGCAAGACTATAAGGTGGCCGAGGACGGCAGTTGGATCAGCCTGTCGCCCTCGTTAATCGGTGCGCGGGTGAATCGCATTTTGGCTCCCTATGGGCGGAAAATTGGCCCGGATCCGGCGTCGATAAACAGCTGTAAAATAGGTGGTATTGCTGCCAATAATGCCTCGGGCATGTGCTGTGGTGTCAAACACAATAGCTACCATACCCTCAAAGACATGGCGATTATCTTTGCCGATGGCAGCTATCTGGATACCGCCGATAAAAACTCCAAGGCGGCGTTTCGACAAAGTCACAAAGATTTGCTCACCGCCCTTGAGCAACTGGCGCAGCGTGTGCGCGAAAACGAGGCGTTAAGCACTCGCATTGCGCATAAATACCGCTTAAAAAATACCACGGGGTATGGCCTTAATGCCCTGGTGGATCACCATGACGGCATAGAGATCATCAAACACCTGATGATAGGCTCGGAAGGGACTCTTGGCTTTATTGCCAACATTACCTATAACACGGTCGTTGAGCCCGCCTTTAAACGCACAGGCCTGTTTACCTTTGCGGATGTGGATAGCGCTTGTGTGCTGATTGAACAGCTGAGCGCCTTGCCCATCGCCGCCGTAGAAATGCTCGATAAACGGGCGCTACTCTCGGTGCAGCAGCATGCGGTGATGCCACAAAATGTCGCCGATTTCCCCTCTGAGGCCACCGCTTTATTAATAGAGATTAGCGGTGAAAATCAGCAGGCCCTCGACGAACTTGATAACGCGGTGAATGCTATCTTGGCGCAATATCAATCGCAGCTCGTGCATCACTATCCCCTGAGCGATGATATCGAGCTGGCGCAGGCTCTATGGAATGTGCGTAAGGGCACCTTCCCTGCGGTGGGGGCGGTGCGCGAAACGGGGACCACGGTGATCATCGAAGATGTGGCCTTTGCGCTGGCGGATTTAAGCCGGGGCATTAAGGCGCTGCATCAATTGTTTGATAAACACGGGTACAGCGAGGCCATTATTTTTGGCCATGCCCTGGCCGGTAATCTGCATTTTGTCTTTACCCAGGCCTTTGACAGCCCAGAGCAGCTCCAGCGCTATGATGAGTTTATGGCCGATGTGGCGCACCTGGTGGCGGTTGAATTAAAAGGCTCTTTGAAGGCGGAGCATGGCACCGGGCGCAACATGGCTCCCTTTGTCGCGCTCGAGTGGGGCGACGAAGGCTACGCGGTGATGCAGCAAATTAAGCAATTGTTTGATAAGCAGGGGATTCTTAACCCGGGCGTGATCATCAACGGGGATCCCCGCGCTCATCTCCAGCATGTTAAAACCATGCCTGCCAGCGATATACAAATCGATAAATGCATCGAATGTGGCTTTTGTGAGCCGGTGTGCCCATCCAAGGAATACACCTTAACGCCGCGCCAGCGTATCAGCCTAAAACGACACGAGCAGCAGTTACTTGATGAACGACCCACGCATCCTGATGCCGTTGGCCGTCTCTTTGCGGTGCAGCAGGGCTATCAACATCTGGCCATCGACAGCTGCGCCGCCACTGGCTTGTGTGCCACCCGCTGCCCGGTAGGAATTGACACCGGAGCCTATATTAAATCATTGCGCGTCAAGCAGATGAACGCCAAGCCGGTGATCACTAAAATCGCCAATTGGACGGCAAACCACTTTGCCATGACCAGTGCCTTAGCCCGAGTGGGCGTGCGCGGCGCTCATCTCAGCGCCAGACTCCTGGGTGCGCAGCGGCTTGAAGGTTTTAGTGCCCAATTACAAAGGCGCTTCGGTACACCACTTTACTACAGCGCCTGGCCCGAGGCGCAACACACCGAGCAGAGACGCGTCAAGGTCAATGGCGGCGAGGCCAGGGATAAAGTGGTTTATGTGCCCAGTTGCGCTAACCGCATTTTTGCGAACGCCGCCGAGCCGAGTATACAGCAAAGGCTGCAAAGGCTGTGCGACAAGGCGGGACTAAGCCTGGTTATACCCGAGGAGGTCACCGAGTTATGCTGCGGCATGCCATGGCAAAGTCGTGGCTTAAGTGAGGTGGCGATGCAAAAACAACAGCAGTTGCAACAAACCATAGCACGGCTGAGTGAGGGCGGACGCTGGCCCGTGGTTATAGACGCCAGTCCCTGTGCCCTACAAAGTCAGCCTCAGGAGCTGGGCGGCGCTCGGGTGCTCGATAGTATGGGTTTTGCGTGCGAATACTTGCTACCCCGTCTGGCCATTGAACCCAGCAGCGAGCCGCTGTGGCTGCACATTACCTGTAGCTCGCAGCACTTAGATGGCGGTGTCGCCATGCTAACCCTGGCCAGGGCGTTGAGCTCCAAGGTGAGTACCACTGAGGTCAGTTGTTGCGGATTTGCCGGCGATAAGGGCTTTACTCATCCGCAGTTAAATGAGCACGCGCTGCGCCATGTGAGCGCCAATAAACCCAAGGGATGCTCGGTGGGTTATTCAAATAGCCGCACCTGTGAGATTGGCCTAACAAGGCACAGTGGAGTGATCTTCTCTTCCCTGCTGGCTTTGTTGGATGAGCGAGCGGCGGCACTCGCTAGCTAGACGAGGGAGTGAGCCTTAAGCAGCAATTGGTGGGCTTTAAGCCCGGCGATAATTTTAATTCTGGCGTCGATGCACCCGAGCAGGGAAATGGCCGCGGCCGTGAGCAGCAAGGCATCGTCGAGTAAACCTGGCATGGGGCTGGTGTCGGCCAAGAGATCGTAAGGAAAGAGGGTATAGGCCATAGTTGTAACGAGTGCGAGGCGATGTATCAGTGTGCACTTATCGCCGCGGATGGCATAATACAAAAGCAAGGCCCGTGTTAGGGTCGCGTGCAGTCGATCAAAAAACCAGCTTGGCGTAGTCTTCGTGACTCCTGCCTTTGAGGCTTTGCAGCGCTGTGATGTATAGGTTCTCTTGTTCATTGCATCCCCTCCAACGGCCACCAATTTACCTCGGGAGGGGACAAAATAATATTACAGCTAATTACGCCGTCGCTAGTTTATTCTTTGCAACTAAAGCGATAGGCGTCGTCCAGCTCAAGGGGCAGGACGACCGAGTAAATGCCCAGTGCGTCGGTAGTGGCGCACATCTCGCTAAACTCGGGGCTACCAACACCACTCACCCCCAGGTATTCAACGTGAAATACGGGTTTGTTGGCATCTACAAAGGGACGTAGCATGTCACATTCATTCCAGCGAATGCATGACTCGTTGATAGCGAAGTCATAGTAGCTGTGCAGGTCCGCCAATTGGCTCAGATTATTCTTTAAACCCACCGCCAGTTGTTGATCATGGGCCGCAGTTGCCAGAAAACGGTTATAGCTGAGCTGCTGTTCATAACTGATACTAAAGCCGCTTTTCTGGGTGTGTACGTCGACATTATCCGGATCGACGGCGTCGCAACCCTTGCTTTTAGCCAAGGCGATACGTGCAGACATCACCGCCTTCACCGATTCATGGGTGGTGTCCAGCCAGTGCTCACCGGGCCAGTCGCCAAGCGGAGCGCCTATGGCTTCGGCGGCGAAATCATTGGCATCAGGGCGCCATTCTTCGTGGGTGCCGGCAGAGAAATAGCAAATCGCTTTGGCGCCGCTGCTTTTAATTTCGGCTATGGTCTGAGCGCTGACATCAAACAGATCAAAGACATAGGCATCGACAGCGTATTCGGTATTGAGTGCCCCTTGGAGCTGCATTTGATAACTGGCGCCGGCACTGAGAAACCCTTCACTCGGTGGCTGAGGTTCGGGCTCGGGTTCCGGCTCCGGATCGGGTTCTGGAGCCGGGTCGACAGGCTCTTCACAGAGCTTACGCGGACGGCATTGTTTGCCGGTATCCGGACCTGCATTCTTAAATATGGTGTAATCCGCAAAAGCCGTGGTTTGTTCTTTTTGTTGGGTGCTTGGCGCGGCGTTTAGCGCACCGCAACTAATCAATAATGACAAGAGTAAGACATTGTATTTTGAGCGCATTTCAAGCCTAAAGTATTAATTTTTAGTATGAAAAAAAGTGTATGACGCAAATTCGAAGTCCACTAGTTTTTTTCGTACAAAAGGGTTAAAAATAAGTAAAAAGTATTAATATTTTGCGTGTTTTAAGCTGAATTTTCCCTGAAAGCCGGCGGTGTTTCGCCTATTGCAATGCCATGTCACTGACTGCAATCTGGGGGGGGGTCATTAGCTATCTGAATTTAATAAGGTAAATACAGGTTGAAAAACCATCTTAAACGGAGGCGCTGGGTATAAGGCTATTCAGTTTTTTGCATCAGTGCTGAGGGGGGAAGGTGGCTTGATATGGAGTGGGTTTCAGGTGTTAGAGCTGTCGCGGCCAGCAGATGCGAATATGAGCTCCACCTGTCTGCGGATGGTTACCCAAGGATAACTGGCCGCCATGCCATAAGCATATACGCTCGACGATATAAAGACCGAGACCGTAACCGCTGGCAACCGCACTGTCTTTGGAAGATGAAAAGGGCGCTAACAATAAGTCTGCGTCGTTGGGCAGGCCGGGGCCATCGTCATAGACTTCCAGCACCTGCATTTGATCTTGTTGATGAAGCCTTAATACTACTTGATGTTGGGCATATTTAACGCCATTAAAGAGCAGATTCTGAACCAGAATTGCAAAGCTATTAGGTTCACAATAGAGCTTGTCCAAGGCCACCTGGGTCTCGATATTGACATCGGTAAAGAGCTGATTCTTACTCGCTTCTTGATTGATAAACTCTTTTGCATCAAGCGCCTGTAATTGCAGGGGCTGAGTTAAATACTCGACCCGGGCAAAATCCAAATATTGACAAAGACGGTTTTCGATTTCGTCGATATTGCGTTGCATGGTGTGTTGAATTTCTTCATCGAGATCGCTATGCAAGGAAAGCACAAAGCGCATTCGTGACAAGGGTGTGCGGATTTCGTGAGAGATGATCCGCGATAAATCTTCGTGTAGTTGAATAAACTTACTGATGCGCTCCGACATCTCGCTCAGGGTTTGCGCCAGGGGGTAGACGGTAGAGCTGGGCTTGACCTTGGCGGTGAAGGCTTTCTTTTCTCTGGCGAAGCGTCGAGAGGCGCGTTTTAGCTCGGCTAAATCTTTGAATACCGGCCAGATAAATGACATCACCAGAAGTGCAATGGCGCTATAGACCAACAAAAAATAGATGCTATGTTCATCCGGCGGTGGCGCCACGGTAATAGGTCCGATGCGATACACTGTGTCGGCCTTATCGCCGCTACCAAGGACATAAACAAAATTGCCCTCGCTTTGGACCACCGTCAGCATTTTTTGCTTGTTAAGCTGCTGTGCCAAGGTTGGAGGCAGGGCGAGATCGTGTCGATTTAAACTGACCAGGCTATCGCCCTTATTATCGATCAGCGCTGGCCATTGGCTTACCGGCAGGGCAATGCTGGGGGATTGTTCAAATACATAGTTTTGATAGATTTGCCCAAAGGCGATCAGTGCTGCGATAACACTAACAATGATAAATACGTAGAGGCGAAAAAACTGCTTACGCATCGTGCTCGGTCGGTACTTGAAGCAGGTAGCCTTCGCCGCGAATAGAGATAATGTCTAGCCCTTCAATGCCATGATCGCGAATTTTGCGGCGCAAACGGCTCACTTTAAGATCGGCGGCGCGATCTAGTCCGTCGTATTCTCGGCCGATGATTTCCTTAAACAAGGTCTCCCGTGACAAAGGCGTGGGATAGTTTTGGATAAACAGGGTAAAGAGTCGGATTTCATCGTCATTAAGGTTGAGCTGATGCTTTTGGTACTGGAGTTGACGATGCGTGGTATCTAATTTTAATGGGCCTATGGCCTTGGTGGCTTCGCCTTTGCCGCTGATACGCAAACTGTTGTTGATGCGTGCGAGTAATAATTCCGGGCGAATAGGCTTGATCAAATAATCGTTGGCACCCAGGTTAAGCCCTTTTATTTGTGAGCGATCCGAGTCTAAGGCCGTTAAAAAGAGCACCGGGCAGCTAAAATGCTTTTTAAGCAGGGGAAAGAGCTCGAAGCCATTGCCATCTGGGAGCATTACATCGCAGAGAATGATATCCGGCTGCAGTTGGTCGAAGCAGGCCTTAAAGGCGGCGATACTATTTACTATGCTTACATCAAGTCCATTTTTGCTTAAGTAACGACTAATTAGGCTGGCTAACTCCTTGTCGTCTTCTATAAGTAGAACCTGGTGCGTCAATGTTAAATACCCCAACCAAAACGTCTTCTTACGCGATAGTTTTTTGAGGCGAGTTTCCCCACCTCGAGTTTTTGTTCTGCCAGTACCATTCCAGATTGATCGGTGAGAGTGATAGTGGTGGTGGCTTCAAGCGTGACTCGATAGGTCACCGACACCCTGTTGCCGTTAAAACATTCATATTGTCGCTTTGGCAGAGCAATACTGATACACAGTTGCTCCGCCAAAGCCGACGCCGCATTGACATGGATTTCCATGGTGCAACTGGCGGCTTGCAGCTCGCCGATGCAGGTGTGAGGAGATACCTTAAGGGTACCCTCCACAGCAGATTGCATGGATGCGGGTAGCATAGATAGGGCGACAAAGTAATTAACTAGCATAAGATGTTAGTACTGCTAAAACTCAAAAGTAATCCCGGTAAAGCCAGTCATATACTGGTCTCGATCAAACATAGGTGTATCACTTAAGTCACTGTCAATCCAAGTGTTTGAGATATTTAGCATAGCACTAAATTGTTCACTTAGACGATATTTGTACTCCAGTTTTACATGGTAATTGAGCGCGCTACTTAGTTTATAGCGGGGGATCTTAGACAATGCCTCGCCTGGGTGGACGCGGTAGTAGTATTCTATTAACTCGGTGCTTTTATGAGTGAGTCCGGCCTCGGCAATGAACTGACCACCGAGTAAATTCTGACTGTAATAGGCAATAAACTTGTTTTCCAAACCGTTATGTACGCTACTGATATCATGCAGGGTGCTAAGTTCAAGGCCCCAGTTTTTGGCGCTGTAACCGAGTGCCAGGCCTCCTTCGTAGGCCAGGCTGCGCTCTATCGGCGTCAAATTGATTGGCGTGGCATTGGGTCTTCCTGGGCGCGGCGAGTCGCGTACCGCCGAGGTGGCAAAGAGCTTATCTATGCCGTCGAGCTCGAAGAAAAAGCCGTCTTCGTTAAAAGCACCGATAACATCAACGTACCAGGATTGGTCCTGGTGCAGGCTGTAGCCCAAAGCAAAGTCGTCGAAATACCACTTCTCACCATAATAAGCCAAGTGCGGAAGAATAACAGAAGTGACGTTATCCGCTCCCCGAATCGGGTTTTCGATACCACCATATCCCACGGTGATAGACGCCTCTAATGTACCTACCTCAATAAATTGCGCCGACTCGCTGGGCGCATTCTGGCTCAGTACCGAGGCGGAAAATAATGTACACGCAAGGGCGATATGTTTATTCATGTTTCAGTTGTGTTCCTTCTCTGTCTTAACTGAATCTTAATTATTTGTCGATATTACGCAAGCCACGTTAGCGCAGTGTCAGGGTTTTGGCAAAGCACGAATCCACGGGGAAAACAGCGATAATTTCGTATCTTTATGATTTTTATGGTGTTTTCATAATGTTAACAGAATTCCCCGTACAAATTGCTACATTACTCCGAGTTAGGTTACCCGCTGTTTCTGGTGTTAATGAGGTGTTTTATTTTGTGTTGATGCTGTACAAAAGTGTACACAGAGTTGTTGGTGATGGCTGTTGTTAATGTGATTGAATCGAGCTGTTAAAAAATTTCGGCCTGTTCGAAATTATAGCTTAATTACTTACTAAGTTAGGGTTCAAAATGAAAAAAACCACTATTGCTTCTGCAGTTGGTGTCGCACTCTTTAGTGCGGGTACACTCTATGCAGCAGTTGGTACAGACCAACAAACAACAAGTGTAAAGAATACGCTAAAAGCACCTGCATTTACTGCACAGGACGTTCATGCTCTACAAAAAGAGCTTAACCTTGACCAGCAGATGGATGCGCAAGTACAAGGGGTGAACGTACAACTAAACGCTCATC
The DNA here is from genome assembly GCF_018334135.1 of Pseudoalteromonas sp. BDTF-M6. NCBI lineage: Bacteria > Pseudomonadati > Pseudomonadota > Gammaproteobacteria > Alteromonadales > Pseudoalteromonadaceae > Pseudoalteromonas > Pseudoalteromonas sp. BDTF-M6. Next base: position 507,799 of record NZ_JAGXTQ010000003.1, on the reverse strand, counting down.
AAAGTAAATTTGTTGAGGAAAATATCGACGGTGAACACATCTACATCGTGCGTTTGAAAGACGCCTCTGTAGCCGTTGCCGCGAAGGATCCAAACTCACCCCTTACTCGCTCTCTTGGCGATTCTAATGCGAAGTTGTTTGAACGTGGTCAACCTACTTCAAAAGCAGTAGTGACTTATGAGCGTCAGCTACGTGACAAGCAACAACAAGTATTCCAAGAAGTAACCGGGTTGACAGGTCGCACCGAAATGCGTCGTCAATTCACCAAAGCCATCAATGGTTTCTCGGTAAAAATGACCGAGCAGGAAGCGGCACGTATCGCAAACCTGGGTAGCGTCGCCTCGGTAATGCGTTCTAAGCATTATGATCTTCTGACTGATGAAGGTCCCAAGCAAATTTCTGCCGATCAGGTATGGTCAGGCATGGCTTCTCCAACGGGTGTAAAGCACAAGGGGGAAGGTCAAATCATCGGTATTATCGATACCGGTATTAACTCGGATCACCCTTCATTCGCCGATATTGGCGGTGACGGTTATGACCACGCTAACCCTTGGGGTGCAGGTCAATACGTGGGTGACTGTGTTGAAGATGCAGAGCACATTCAATGTAATGACAAGCTAATTGGTGTACGTTCATACGACGTGATCACCGATACCTACGCAGAAATGATCCCAGGCTGGCCAGCTATTGGTGAAGATTACCAGGGTCACGGCTCACACGTAGCCTCAACGGCTGCGGGTAACGTAGTAAAAGACGTGCCTTATATGATTGCGGGCATCGGTGAAGAGCAAGACGGTAAAATTCTTGCCGATGCCTTGTTCCCGGAAATTTCTGGTGTAGCACCGCATGCCAACATTATTGCTTACCAGGTATGTCACTCGACAAATGCAAGCGGCTACGCGGGTTGTCCGGGTGAAGCGCTTGTTGCCGGTATCGAAGATGCTATCTCAGATGGTGTTGACGTAATCAACTTCTCAATCGGTGGTGCCGACTCAAACGTGTGGGCCGACCCGGTTCAACTTGCCTTCCTATCTGCGCGTGAAGCGGGTATCAACGTTGCTGCGGCAGCGGGTAACTCGGGTACTGGCGTATGTGGTGCGTCTGAGTGTTTAGGTTACTTGGATAACTCTTCACCTTGGCTTGCCCAAGTGGCGGCAACGACACACGGCCGTAGCGTCGTTATTGAAACTGGTGTTGAATACGCGGGCTTCATCGACCCGGCTATGGGCTCAGAAGTACCAAGCTGGTCAGAAATGGGTCTTGTCGGTGGTTCAATCAACCAAGAAGAAATCACCGGCGTGGTGGTTTGGGCCAAAGACTATGCAGATGTCAATGGCACTAAAGATTTCAATGGCTACTGTGCAGCCGAGTACCCGGCCGGTACCTTTGACTTCTTCAAAGATGGTACGGCTATCCCAGGTGCGGCCGATGGCTCTACAAACGTTATCGTTATCTGTCAGCGTCACCATCCACAAGATCCTAATGCAAACGCTCGTACTGCGAAAGTAGAAAACGTTCAAGCCGGTGGTGCAGATGGCTTCATCATGTATAACCGTGACAGTGCTCAAGGTACAGTGCCAGAAAGCTATGCGCTACCGGGTGTTCACTTCACCTATGACCAGTGGAATGGTGTATACCCAGAAGATGGCCTCGAGGACTGGGTAGACAGCTTCAGCGAAAAAGGCCATATGATCACCATTAAGCCTACCGTTGTTGAGCGTCGTATTAATGCAGAGGACGCGGACTGGCTTGCACGATTCTCATCACGTGGCCCTTCTTTCTCTAACATTGAAGTGCTTGCACCTACGCTAGCTGCACCGGGTGTGAATATCTATGCTGCGTACTCGGATGAGCATCCGTTTGTACCTACACCTTTCGGTCTGGACTATTCAATGAGCAGCGGTACATCGATGGCTTCGCCACACGTTGCCGGCTCAATGGCCTTGATCCGTCAAGCAAACCCAGAGTGGACCGCAGCAGAAGTGCAATCGGCGCTGATGATGACCGCTGATAACGTAGTTCAGTACTGGCGTCTTAACCAAGAAGGTAGCCAGTCTGACAAAGCGCAAATCTATCGTGCCGGTACCGGTCGTATCAACGTGGCTAATGCGGTTAAGTCTGGCCTTATTATGGATGAATCGGCAGAAAACTTCCTTGCTGCAGACCCATACAATGGTGGTACACCGCATAAACTAAACCTTCCTAACCTGGTTGACTTCTCTTGTGCTCCTGAGTGTCAGTGGGTGCGTACGGTTAAAGCAACCAAAGACGGTACCTGGACGGTAAGCCATGAAGACGTGGTGAACTGGGCGTTTGATATGCGTCAGCAAGCTGCGCAAAATGGTGTAAACATTGAGATTATCCCAGAGACCTTCTCATTGAAGGCTGGTGAAACGCAAACCATCATAGTTAAAGCCTCCGTTATGGATACACAAGACATGTTTAGTAACGCAGAAGTTGAGCTGCACACTAATCTGATCTTTAAAGCCGAAGAAGCGGATATTCCAGATGCACATTGGCCAATGGCGTTCAAGTATGACCGTGGCGAGCTGCCTTCACGCGTTGGCACCGTAGCGCACGCGAATAAGGACACCTTAGTTGCTAAGGGCATTACTCTGCCAGCAGTGGAAGCGCCAGTTGCGCATGCTTACAAACCAACTAAAGCCGATGTGCAAACAGCGACGATTCCAAAAGATGATGACAGCACATACCCATGGGCAATGAACCGTACCGATACGGTAAATCCTGAAGACGTTCTTGATGAAGCCGTGCATTCTGGCTTTGTGACAGTGCCTGCTAACAGCAAGCGTTTGATTCTTGAAGTCCTGGATGCTGAGTCTGGGTTAGAAGGTACGCCGGATCTTGGCAACCCTCTGGTATACATAGGTAAGGACTACAACGGCGATGGTGTAATCCAGCCGCAAGACGAAATCTTGTGTGCATCAAACCACAGCATGATCAAAAACTTCTGTAATATCAATAACCCAGAAGAGGGTGAATATTGGTACATGCTGTATAACAACAGAGACAATGGTAATGAAGGCTTTGAAGAGACCTTTGAATATGCAGTGGCTGTTGTTAGCGACCAAATCAGCGACGATATTACCGCATCTCTACCTGCGGGCGACGGTATTAATACCGTAGACATGACCGTAGCCTGGAATTTGGATATGGAAGAGGGCGATGTATTCTACAGCATGATCGATGTAGGTACCTCGGCGGTTAACCCAAGTAACCTTGGTTCAATTCCATTCAAGCTAGTGCGTGGCGTGGACCGTGTTAATCTTGATGTGCCACAAGATGGTGCAAAAATCGGCGATGCGGTACCATTTACGTTTGAAGTGCTTGCAAACACCACGGGCATGGACCGTAACTTTACGTTCACTGCCGCCATCCCTGAAGGCTTAAACATTCATGCTGACAACGTGATGAGCTCGCGCAGCGACGTAAACATTGAAGTAGCCGACGGCGTATTGACTATCTCTGGTACGCAAGAAGATACCTCAGAGGTACAGCCGGATTACATCGTCACCGACAGCATCACCGACCAATCGTGTCGTACACCTAACTTTGGTCTGCCAAACTCGGGTGGTTATGTTGACCTACGTATGGCAGGTTTAGCGCCATTTTTGAGTGGCTTCGACCCTGACACTAATGAGATCAACTACCGTAATGGTCATGTTCTTCCTGTTAACTGGTTGTACCCAGAGCTGGAGAACATCAGTCTGTACAACAATGCCGATGCGCTGAATTACGACTATGGCGTTATGGCGATTCGCCCTACTGGTGAAGTGTCGTTCAGCCCGGGTCCTCATTTTAGAGCTTGGCACAGTAAGTACCCGTACGAAGCCTTCCCATTTGAGAGTGTGGCTCCACTATGGCGTGGTTTCTCCCCGGGTTTCGCAAACGATGTCATGAGCCTAGGCTTGAGCTCGCAAGAGGGTATTACTCTGGCGAGAGCCGGTAACTGGACAGTTATCGAGTGGGATAACGCGTCAGACTATGCCTACCAGGGCTATGATCGTATGACCGGTCAAACCGTATGGGAGAAAAAAGACAACTTGTTTGACTTTGAAATGATTTTTACGCCGTACACCCGCTTTGGTGAAAACGAGCATGAAATCTACCTAGCGTATGACAACATCGATTTCGGTTCGACTGACAGCCGCGGTAGTATTGGTATCCAGGGCTTTAGGGGTCTATTACACCCATATGGTCCGCTAGAGGGTTACCTAGGTCGCTCTATCAACTTCAACGAAGTAGACGAAGTAGTTAAAGACGACATGGTTATCTGTATGGATTACGTCGGTCCTGAGTCATCACAGTTCGAAGTTACTGCATGGGCCGATATCACACCTGCATCAGCTGGTCGTGACATGGAATTCACAGCGAATATCGACATGGATGGCATGGAACCTCTGGTTAAGTCACACACCCTGTCTGTGCCTAGCAACATCACCGTTGTTGAGCTAGAAGACATGACTACCAATGAAGAAGAGTCAATTACCTTCGACGTAGCCTACATCGACGAACTTAACTCAGCGAATGAAGTTCTCGTCAGTGGCGACAACATGACTGCTGAAGTGGATGGTAACACCGTGACTATCACTCCGGCTCAAGACTTCTCTGGTGAGATTGAAGTAACCGTTAAAGTGGCTGATATTGAGCATCCATCTGATGCCGTGAGCACGAACTTCATTCTGACCGTTGCGAATGTAAACGACGCACCAACAGCCGAAGTAGCACAAACTGCTATCTCAGCGACGGAAGGCAACACAGTAACGCTTGATGCGAGTGCTTCAATGGACGTTGATGGTGATGCAATCACATTCGAATGGGAAGGTCCGGGTACAATTGAGTCTCCAAACTCAGCGGTAACCAATGTGACTGGTCTGAGCGAAGGTGAGCATATCTTCACCGTAAGCGTAAGCGATGGTGACATGGTAACTACACGCGACGTAGTAGTAACTATCACCGCTGAGCAAATCACGGTAACGCCAGAACCAGAGAGCAAATCAAGCTCAGGTTCACTAGCCTGGTTATTACTACTTAGCCCGCTAGCCTGGTTCCGCCGTAAAAAAGCTTAACTAACCCAATCTAGTTAACAGCTTAATGCCGCTTACTATTTAAGTAAGCGGCATTTTTTATGCCTGCGATAAAGCGGGTTCTAACCGCTCTTTATCCAGCTTTTTAATTAGGGTATGTTATTTTTAAAAGCTCAGGTGCGATTAGGCCCTAATATCATGAAAAAGCGGACTTCCTTTTACCTCGCCTCGTTATTCTTTAGTGCTTTCGTCGGCGCGAATGCAAATACGACTGCAAGTGCGACTGCAAGTGCGGCAGCCAGTAGCACCTTGCCGGAGGACTTTGTTGCTATTGGTGAACTTGACTCCAGCATAGAAAAAGATATTCGCTACTTTGGCAGCAACAATTTTGTCGGCACTCAAGTAACGGGTTATCAAGCCCCCAAGTGCATTTTGCAGCGCCGTGCGGCCGACGCTCTGGTGCGTGTGCAACAGTCGGCAAAGGCACAAGGCCTGACCCTGAAGGTGTTTGATTGCTATCGACCGCAGCGTGCGGTGGATCATTTTGTGCGTTGGGTTAAGGATGGCGCCGATACCAAAACCAAGACCCAGTACTATCCGAATTTAGGTAAAGATAAATTACTGGGGGGTTATATTGCCGCTCAATCCGGTCATAGTCGTGGCGCCACGGTCGATTTGACCTTGGTGGACAGCAGCAGTGGCCAAGAGCTGGATATGGGCTCGCCCTTTGATATGTTCGATACCCTGTCGAATACGGACGATCCACGTATTAATGACGCACAGCGAAAAAATCGTTATTTGTTGCGGGATTTAATGATGGCCCAGGGTTTTGCTCCTTACCCCCTGGAGTGGTGGCACTTTTCTTTAAACCCCCAGCCCTATCCCAACACCTATTTTGATTTTGTGGTGCGCTGAACCAGCGCCTTAATTTCCTTTAGCACCATCTCGGGCTCATCCCGTTGCGGAAAATGATAGCTTTTATCCGTAAGGACGATTTTCCCTTGCGGGAAGGCCAAAGCCCAATCTCTGTGCAGTTCGCCCCACATTTTTCTGGCCTTATCGGTAAAAAATAACAGCGGCGGATTTTCATAGCGTTTAACCGAGGCGATCACGGTCACCGGAATATCGGCTATCTCCGGGTAATCGGGTAAGGGACGTTTGGCCCAAAAGTCGAGGTACTGATTCGACATACCGTTTATCATGTCATCACGCTTTACCTGGGCTATTTCGCGCTCCGCCTTGGCTAAATCGAGCTGGCGCATAATATCAACATCGTGTTCGGATGCCGGCTCGATAAGCATTAGTGCCGCTACTTTTTCTGGATATCGAGCGGCGAAGGTGCGGGCAATATAGGCACCATACGAGTGGGCGATATAAATCACCGGACCATCAATTTTCAGGGCATCAAACAATGCCAGCGCCTCGTCGGCGTATTCTTCTGAGCTGTAATTTTTGCGCACCGCGGTGGAACCGCCGTTGCCAATACGCGAATAGCGCAGGGTGCGGTACTCGCTGGCGAGCTGGTCATAGATGGGGTTCCAGTCTTCTAGGCCGGCCGAGCCACCGGCCTCGAGCAGCAAGGTGGCTTTAGACTCGCCACGTAATTCGTATTCGACCCGATAGTCACCCAAGGTCACATAAGCGACTTTGGCATTGAGGTTAAGGGAGATAAACAGCAATAAAAAGGCACTAAATTTAGTCATCCTGACACTCAAAATTAATTATTAGCTAGATGGATTAGGTAAAACTAGCTCGGGCGAGAGAAAGCCAATACGATCCTGCAACCCAAATTTTGTACAAATAGTACTGTAACACATTGATCCTAGATTAATAATAAATGCGGTTCTGAGGTGTGGTTTGTAGGGGGCAAGGCGGATTTTCATCTCAATGAATAAAAAATATACAAAAAAGTGACTTAAAGCTTAGGTGATCTCGCCCCCTTGTGTTAGGATGCACGCGTCTGATGAGTTCTACCCAGATTCGATTTTGCTTTTGTACTTCAGTTCTTCGTGTGTTCTACCCAGTTAGTGTTCCACCCGAATTTATGCAGCGTAAGCCACTCGTGTTAGCTAGTACTTAGTTCGGCAATTCTGATGTTGCAATGCAACACATTATTTAATTTAAATATTTTGGAGACACTATGTCTAAAACAACTGGTACAGTTAAATGGTTCGACGAAGCAAAAGGCTTTGGTTTTATTACTCCTACTGATGGCGGCAAAGACGTGTTTGTACACTTCCGTGCTATCGTTGCTGAAGGCGGTTTCCGTACCCTTCAAGAAGGTCAGCAAGTTGAATTTAACGTTGAAGAAGGTGCTAAAGGCCCTCAAGCTTCTGACGTTACAGCTATCTAATTAGCTGGCATATCCAGGTGGGGCGCCCTCGCTCCACCCGTTAACCTCTCCTCTTTACCACTATTTTTACCTCCCGGTTTTTTATTTAAGCTTTTCTAGAGCTTCACTCCCTAATTTGCTTTGAGCATAAAAATTGTAATTGCTATAAGAAAGCAATAAAACCGTTAGTAACTCGACTTACACCCTTTACCCTCTTCATCTTCATCGTTTTTGACCTGTTAACTCTAAGCCCTGCAGCCCTGTGTATTTATACCGATTCACTTAAACAGCTAATCATTCTAGCGGGCTAAAAAATATCATGCTCACAGCGTTGGAATTTTCCTATGCACGCTTGCTGGATTTAGGCGGTAGAGCGGCGCAGGAGCCAAAGCCGAGAATAACTACATCAGAAAAATTCCGCCTTGTTATCACATCATTTATCCAGCGCTATACCTGATCCCATACTTAACAGAATTGGTATTAGCTCCGTGAGCGGCTATTTTATGTCCGTTAATTTCAATGGCGTGGGCGATGCGTTTGTATCCATGCTGGCAAGCTCAATATTATGGGTTTGCACATGGGTGATAAGCTCGGGGAAGAAAGCTAAAAAATGTGCTTCAAAGGCATCGAAGTGGCGCTCAATATCTTCGATTGCGCCGGCAAAGTCATTGCGAAAGCGGATTCGGGTAGCGATCCTATCCAACGCAAGGGCAACGCCATCAAGCTCGGCATAGGTAGCAAACCAGTTTTGCTCGGACATTTTTCCCACCACATGTCGCATGCGCTCGGGCATCAGATCGTTACGGGTGTTGAGAAGTTGATAACTGTGCTGGCAAAACTCGTCAAATTCGGTGCTGGTAAAGTCTTGCCAGTGACGGATCAGCAGATGATCAAACAGCACATCCAGTGCTACCGGCGCAAAGCGCCGTCTTTGTGGTGAAAACAAGGAAGTGGCACGGCGCACACTGTTATGCTGATCGGTGAATCTGTCCACCAATAAATGATTCTCTAAACCTAATTGTACCGCCTTGGGCCACCGTTGATGCACCAGGCCGCGGCGGAAGTCGCCGAGCAAATTGCCAAAATGGGAATCGGCATTGGGCTGGGCTAAATACAGGTGGGCGAGGTAATTCATGACTCTAGAGCGTCTTGCTTATAAACACGGTTACATATAAGAGTGTAACGCGTTTAAGGCGCTTAGATAAGGGGCGGCTAGCCGGGAGTTAGTGTCATTTTGGATGTGTGCGGCGAAAGTTAACCGCATTTAGGGGGCTAAGCATTGAACGCCAAGGGTGTTAAGGCATAAAAAAGGGAGCGAAACGCTCCCTTTTTTGGTTTTAGGCCTGGCCCTTTAGCCACTGCATAAAGCCTTGCATATCGGCGTTATTTGCAAACTCGATAAAGCTTTTACCTTGATGATGACTAATGGCCATGCGGCGTTTGTTAATAGAAATACCCGCTATCGGCAGGGTAATATCAATACGTTGATTGTTATATAAATAGGACATAATAAAACTCATTTTTTGGCGCCATAGGGCACATTAAAATTGCCTTATTATCGTCTGGAAAGCGGCGTCAATTACGCGGCATTGGGGTTTGCTGCTGTTACAAAAAAGGCAGCACCCGGTTAATCTTTGTCAGACTTTTAAGGCGTTATAAATTTCGGGATGGGACTGACTGGATCAAGGAAAGGCATCACACGCGCACATTGTAAGATGTGCATTGCCCACTAACTGAGGATGAGTGAGCAATCCGAAAATATACCCATATAAAAATGATAATGCAAGCACTATATTTCGAAGTGCTAACTGGTAGTGTTTCCTGCCGTTAAGTAAGGCTGTAGTAAATACTGCAAAACAAGTTGATTTTAATCACAAAAACCGTCCCTTTTTTGAGGAAATTATCGTTATTTCTAAACCTTCGTCTATATTTATTAGTGCTCAATAATTAATCCACGCAATTATTTTTTAAACTTATTTTTATCTTGCTAATAATCAAGGAGAAGTTATGAAATTGCCATTGATAGGTGTGATAGCAGGATTGTTATCGCTTGCGGTGAATGCGAAAGATGATCCTAATGTACTTGCCATCATGGTTGACGATGTTGCGCAAGTGTCACTCAGCGCATACTCACACGGCATGACCTACAACACCCCCAATATTGATCGTATCGCCAATGAAGGGGCGCTATTTACCGATCATTACGCACAACCCAGTTGCACCGCCGGACGTGCGGCCTTTTTAATGGGGCAGTTGCCGGTGCGCACCGGCTTGACCACGGTCGGGCAGCCGGGTAACCCGCTGGGCATTAAGGAAGCGGATCCGACCATGGCCGAGTTTTTGAAAGAGCGCGGTTATATGACGGCTCAATTTGGTAAAAATCATTTAGGCGATCTGGATGAGCATTTACCTACCCGGCATGGCTTTGATGAGTTCTTCGGTAACCTTTATCACCTCAATGTTTCCGAGGAGCCAGAGCAGGAAGATTATCCCAAGAGCAAAGAATTTAAGAAAAAGTTCGGCCCGCGGGGAGTCATAGAGGCCTATGCCGATGGCCGCATTAAGGATACCGGCCCGCTGACTCGCAAGCGTATGGAAACATTCGACGAAGAGGTGCTCGCTCGCAGCCTCGATTTTATGGAGCGGGCGGTAAAAGCGGATAAACCTTTCTTCATTTGGCATGCGCCAAGCCGTATGCATGTTTACACACACCTTAAACCCGAAAGCCGTCATCTGGCCACGCAAATCAGCTCGGAAGAAGATGTGTTCGGCAGTGGTTTAATCGAGCATGATGGCCATGTGGGTCAACTGCTAGATAAGCTCGATGAGCTGAAGATTGCCGACAACACCATAGTGATCTACACCACGGATAATGGCCCCGAGCAAAGCTCCTGGCCCGATGCCGGTACCACTAAGTTCCGCGGTGAAAAAATGACCACCTGGGAAGGAGGTGTGCGCGTGCCCTTTATGGTGCGTTGGCCTAAGGAGATCCCGGCAGGGTTAAAACTCAATGGTATTTCTTCTCATGAAGACGTGTTCCCCACCATAGCCGCGGCCGTGGGTGAGAAAAATCTGCGTAACGCCATGGAAAAGGAGTTTAATGTTTATATCGATGGTGAAAATAACCTTGCGTACTGGCGTGGCAAGGCTGAAAAGTCGGCGCGTAACCACTTTTTCTACTATTACGAGTCGCAGCTGACCGCGGTACGTGTTGGCCCATGGAAGATGCACTTTGCCTCTAAACCCGGCGGTCGTTATTATGAAGACCTGGTAACGCATACCATGCCCAAGTTATTTAACCTGCGTAAGGATCCCATGGAGCACTATGATGGGGTCACCGGTTTCCATCAGATCATGAAGAAAAGTTGGGTATTCCAGCCGGCCATCTCCTTGTTGACGGAACATATCAAGACCTTTGAAAAATTCCCGCCACGGCAAGAGGCGGCCTCACTTAATATCAACGAGGCCATCAGTAAGGCCAAGTCAGCGTCGACCAATCGCTAAGGTTTGCCGGGTTTCCTCACTCGGTTGCACTGTGGCCGAGTGAGGTTTCCTCCATTCACTATTTAGATATGAGCTAAAGCCAGCGTCGAACTCGGCGGCAATACTGGATGTATTTGTCATCAAATTTTTGCTTCAGAAAATGCTCTTCCGGCCGTATTTGAAAACGGTTGAGGTAGATAACAAACAAGGGCGGCACAAGGGCTGAAACCGGGTTAGTAAGCCATATTCCCCAGCCGATTAGCATTAATAAAAAGCCTAAATACATGGGGTTGCGACTGAGTTTATAAATGCCGTTGCTGACCAGACACGCCGATTGCTGTGGATAGCGCGGGTCGACCGTGGTTTGGGCGGCGCGAAATTGCAGCACGCCCAGGGCGGCGATAGCTCCGCCGGTTAACACCAGAGCCAGGGCAAAACCAAAGCGCCCCCAAAGCTGGAAGGTCAAACCCGGAGTCAGAATAGCGGCCAGCCACATTATGAGTGCAGCGAGCAGCATCAGAACCAAAGGTGGGATTTTTAGCGCCACTCTTGTCTCCTTATTTTTATGAGCAGTCAGCTAGGGCGTGACCGACTGCATCAGGGTGAGTTTTTCCACAAGCGCCGCTATTTGAGGATCTCGTGGCACCATCTCTTGTAGCCGGGTGGCATAGCGCAGAGCCTGGCGGTAGTTTTGTGCCTTAATGTGGATTTGTACCAGGGTGTAACACAAATCCGCGTTGTGGGTGTCGAGGGCGAAAGCCCGCTCTAATTGCTCTAAGGCGGCCCTGGCTTCACCCATTTCATTGAGCAGTAGGCCATAGGTGTAGATATGGTTTACGCTGCCATATTGTGCCGCCAGAGCCAGGTGCTCTTTGGCCTTGGTTCTATTTTTCACTCTCACCCAACTCATGGCCAAGGCGTAATGCACATCGGCATTGTCGGCATCCTGTTGCAATGCTTGTGTGAGTACTGCCCGTACCTTGTCTTCATCGCCTTGGCGCCGATATAGATCCGCCAGGTTAACGTAGGCGGGGATATAAATGGGTTCCACCGCAATGGCTTGTTCATAGTGTTGGCGCGCCACTTTAATTTGCTCCAGCTCCAAGGCCAGGTTACCTAAATTGGTATGGCTACTGGCGCGCTCGCTATTGTAACGCTCCGTTTGTCGGTATTCCTCCAGCGCTTTTGCCAACTCGGCTCTGGGCGCATCCTGTAAGTTATTTGGAAAGGGTACCACCAGCATCGCCGCCAACGCACGGGCTGCACCGGTGCGAATAGCCAGACGCGGATCAGCCAACAAGGGTTTTAGCAGGGTATAGCGCTGTGGCAATGGAAATCCCCTTGCGGCCTCGATGGCCCCCAAACGCTTTAACGGCTCTTCATCCCTAACTGCTCGGCTGATGGCGACCAGGGTGTTTTTATCCGGGTAACGGGCCATACGTGCCAGGGCCGAGGCGCGGATAATATCCGTATACTCACTGCTTTGAGCGATACGGGTCAGCAATTGAGACGCCGTTGGTAGGCCTTGGTCGGCGGCATAAAATGCCTGAGAAAAATGGCTTTTGCCCAAGTAGTTAGAGTCTGGGTGCCATGTTTTAATGGCGTTCATGGCCCATTGTGGGGTTTTGTCCTCATGGCAGCCGTTACAGGCATTTGGGGCCTGGGTTTGTACACTGAGATCTGGGCGCGGTACGCGTAGGCTGTGATCGCGGCGGGGATCAACCTGCATATAGGTGGTGCTGGGCATGTGGCAGTCGACGCACTGGCTGCCGATGCTGCCAAGTGGATGGCCATGATGCTCTGTGCTTTGGTATTGACTGCTGTCATGGCACTGGGTGCAGGTTTGGTTGCCGTCCAGCTTTAGTTTGCCCGAGTGAGGGTTATGGCAGTTACTGCAGGTGACGCCGGCAGCGTACATCTTGCTTTGTAAAAAGGAGCCCCAAACATAATCCTCGTCAAGGAGTTGCCCATCCACATGATAAAGCTGCGATGTAATAAGGGCGGGCTTAAAGGTATCCAATAGCTCCGCCTGATTGTTGCGATCGCCCAGTTGCGAACGCCGCGCATGACAGGTGGCACACTGAGCGTTCTGCTCGGTCTGTTTGACTTCCCCTTGAGGTAACAGGGCGCCATCGGCACCGCGGCTAAAAAGCGCTACCTGAGTGCCTATGTCTTTGCTAAAGCCCTTATGTGCTATGTTTTTATCGCCCTCGGCCCATTGCAGGTGTTGCTGGCTATCGCCATGGCAGGCGGCGCAACTGACATTGATGGCTTCATAGGTTGAGGCGAAGCGATTCGATTGGGGGGAAAATTGCTTTTTAAAGTCGGTGCTGTGGCAGTCGGCACACATATGGTTCCAGTTTTGTCCCATTTGCGTGTGATGAAATTCATCCATGCTGCGTTGTTGTGGATGCAAGATAAACCAGCGTTGGCCGCCGGCGTCCTTGGCCCGGCTGTCCCACGCCAAGGGGATAAACTGATAGCCGCCACGCTCATCGGCGACCAGGTATTGCTGCAATGGCTGATAGCCAAAGGTGTAGTGAATCTTTTGGCTGCTTGTCCGGCCATCCGGGTATTCATGGCGTAACACAAAGTCTTCGCCTTGTTTACTGAGGATCAGAACCCGTTGCTCAAAGGGGATACGCTGATCATTAAAGGCACCAAGGACAAATTTTGCGCTGGCCGGGTTCATGGCCCGATAATGGTGGGAGGCTTGCCAGTCGGCTACCTGTTCCTGATGGCAGCTTTGGCACTGCTGTACTGATGCCTGGGCATTGCCAAGGGCACCGAGCATGAGTAATGGCGTCAATATCTGTGCGACTTTCCTTAATACACCCAAGTACATGGCAATAATATTCTCTCACTCTAATACTGGCTCGGTGCCCTTCGACCGCTTAAAGGCCAGAATATGGACAGTTATTCAATAACTTATCCTGCTAGGCGTGCCAGTGCAATGCTAATCTGGACGTTAGAGCTGGTAATTGAATTCGATGCGGTGATCGCCATCAAAAATATCGACGTTTTCGTTCCAGTTGGCAAAGTAGCGTACGTTCAGGCGCGGGGTGATCTGGTAACTGGCGGCAAACTCATGGGTCAAAATGTTACGCTCATTGAGGCCGTAATAATTTTCCTTATAGGTACTGGAACCGGTCAGGGTTGTCAGCCAAAAAGGGTTGTAGTTTAGCCAGATTTTGTCGCTCAAATTAACCTTGGCATACATGCCGATCAGGCCGTAGCTGCCCATTAATGAGTAACCATCGTCTATGCTGCCATCGCTTTGACGCTCATCTTTACCGACTGATGCACCAACCCCCGCAAGGGGATAAAAGTTGAACGCCCCCATAGGTGGTAGGGCTTGAATAAGGGAGTAGGAAATATCGGCGCTTTCATCGGCAACCAGGTTGGCACGAAAGTTATAGTTCACATCGAGCTGGGTGGCGCGCAGGCTTTGCAGGGTGACGGCAAAGTTACGAAAACGCAGTGAGTCGAGGGACTGTGTGGTATGGTGCTCGGAGCGCCAGCCCAAGGTATCGCCGAGTAGGCCTTTGGCCTCCACCACAAATTGTGCGGCGGTGGCGTGATCACCCGTGTCGTAGGCTTTACCCAGTTTAAAATTAACGCCTTTATCTGTGGCGCCGCCGCCAACCTGGGTGTAGATCGCCAGCGGATCCGACATGTCGGCGACGTCCTGTTCCTCGGCATAGACAGAGGTAGAAAAGGTAAGAGTGCAAAGGGTTAAGAAAGCGGTTTTCATTTACTGTCCTTATTAGCAAAGTCCCTTACTGCAAACAGGGAAAGTAAGTGTCATTATTGTCAGGGCCTACCAACTGCTGCCGGCTTGAATGTAAATGGCCTTTTTAAATGATCGGTGACTTCCAAGCCCTCAAGCCAACTTAATAATGGCTTAGGTAATAAAGCTGAGACCAGATTTGTATTTGATTATAGCAAAATATCTTAAATTCAATGTGTTACTAGTCTGGCAAAAAAGGGTATGACCCGCCTAGTATTGCGGTAGCTCGGTGATGGGGCTGTAATCAATTTGCAGTTCAATCAAGGTGAGCTCGGGCATGGCTTTTAAACGAGCCATTTCGGAGGCCATATCCAGGGTTGCGGTTGCACTTAAGCGATAGTTATCACCGGCAATCTGGGTAATTGTGTACTGAGGTGTCAATTGTTGATAGGGCAGTGCCGAGCTGGTGACGACAAAGTCTCTGCCGACGAGCCCCGGCTCACCATTGCTGAGGTTGTCGATGCGGGTTCCCGGCAGTAATTTTTGCCCACGCCAGCGGATTTTTTCACCATTATTGTCTAAGGTGAAGTAAGTTTGTGCCGACGTGGTCGATTGGGATTGATCGCGCTCGTCATTACGACATGCGGCTAATGTCATAAGTAATATCAAAATCAGCAAAAGTTTCATTAGCCCTGTTCCATCTCTTCAGTTGCAATACTGATAAGGTAGTTGCATTGGTTTCAAATAGGCAAGGTACATTATGGCTAAACAGCGATGGTTTAAGACCGAGCATTATGTAAAGACAGGCATAAGGCCGTTGCTCTTAACCCTGTTATGGAGCACTTCGGCTGCGTATGGCGCGCCTCAGCAGGGCGATTATTATCAGGCGCAATCGCAGCCGCCCAAACTATTGGCTCGAGAACAATTGCGCATAGCACAGCAACAGACCAAACTCGGTATGCCCTCGCACTTTGATCCCTTGCTTAACCGAGCCACCTTTGTCTGGGCACCGGCTACATCGGCAATTAGCTCCATCTCTCAGGGTTCCCTGCAGCAAAAAGCCCAGGCACATATGCAGCGTTTAAGCGGCATTGCCAACAATAAGTCCGCTCAGCATCAAGCTGGGCATCAAGCTCGGCTTAGTCACTGGCATGACCCGGGGCAGGGCGCGGTGATTGGTCGCTATCGTCAGTATGTGCAGGGTATTGAGGTATTTAATCGCCACTATAACGTGATGCTCGACCGCCGTGGCGAATTAGTCGCCAGCTCCGGCTATTTTGCCGAGGTGCCTAGCGAGGCACAGAACTTCAGTGCCCTTAGGGCTTTTAGCCATGCCTCTACCGCGGTGCGCCATGCCTTGCGTCAGCTAAGTGGAGCCGCGTTACAGCTTGAATCAATGGGCACACAACAGGGCTATAACTGGTTTAGGGTGGGCAGCAGCGACGCCGATGAGCTCTTTGCTGGAGTGCGCGCCAAAGCCGTGTTTTACCCCCTTAACGGAGAACTATTGGCGGCTCACTACGTGGAGGTTGAGCGACAAAATCGCCATACCTTGGTGAGTGATTACTTTGCCTATGTTATAGCCAGCGGCACCAACAAGGTGCTGTTCAAGAAGAATCTGCAAAGTCATGCCACGGCATATAACTATCGGGTGTATGCCGACGGACAAAGCGGCTATCCGATGGAAGGCCCCCATGGCGACGTGATCCCGGCCACGGGGCTGGGGCAGGAAGATGAAACAGCAATTCTCAATGCCAGTTTAGTGAGCCTAAGTTATTATCCCGGGCTGTCCACCGCCGATCCTTGGTTAAGCGACACGGCCACCCAAACCCAGGGTAACAATGTGTATGCTTATGCTGATATCAATGCGCCTCAGGGCTTTAGCGCCGGTGATCTCAATGCTGAAACCACCTCGGCTTTTACCTTTGATTATGTGCTCGACCCAGACTTACCACCCAGCGCCGAGGTCAATATTAAGGCTGCGGTGGTGAATCTGTTTTATATGAATAACTTTCTCCACGACTTCTTCTACGACCATGGCTTTGATGAAAGTGCCGGCGTGGCGCAACTGAGCAACTATGGTCGTGGCGGTGTTGAGGGCGACCCGATTAATGCCGAAGCCCAGGACTACAGTGGCCTGAATAATGCCAATATGGCAACACCTGCGGATGGTGCCAGCCCGCGCATGCAAATGTTTGTCTTTAACTCCAAAGACGCCAGGGTGGGTGAAGACTATGGGGTGATAGGCCCCAATGGCCTGTTAACCTCGACACAGCGTTCGCAATTTGGCCCGGATGCCTTTGATATCAGCGGTGAGCTGGTGCGCTATAACGATGGTAACGATGTGGACTCCGCCAGCGTCAATGACGGCTGTGAAGTGCCCCTCGACCCCAGCCTGCTTGTGGGCAAGGTCGCCATAATCGAGCGTGGTAGTTGTACCTTTGTGACCAAGGTGAAAAACGCCCAGGATGCCGGCGCGCTGGCGGCATTGATCACGAATAATGTTGATGACGGGACTGCGGCGCCCATGGGCGGTGTCGATGACAGCATCACCATAGGCAATATGGGGCTGAACTTTGCCGATGGCCAATTACTTTACACTGCCTTGAATGATGGCGTGGTCAATGTGCGTCTGTTCGACACCAATGCCCTCAAGGATGGCACCTTTGATAATGGTATAATTGCCCACGAATGGGGACATTATATTAGCAATCGCCTGGTAGGGAATGGCGCTGGCTTAGTGAACTTCCAGGGTCAGGCCATGGGCGAAGGGTGGGGAGATTTCCATTCCCTGATGTTTATCGCCAAGGAAGAAGATACGGCCATTGCGGGCAATAGTGATTTTACTAAGCCCTATGCCATCAGTACCTATGTATCAGACTTTTACTTTGGTCTTCGCCGTGTTCCTTACACCCCGGATCTGACTATCAACCCCCTTAACTTTAGGCACATTAGCGAAGGTGCCGGTGCCGATGTCGGTCTGCCGCCAACCTCGGTGGCTTCGCCTCATGACCCAGGCGAGCTCTGGGCATCGGTGCTGTGGGATACTTATGTGGCACTCATTAACCGACATGGCTTTGCCCAGGCGCAACAACGCATGGCCCGCTATCTGATTGGCGGTTACAAGATGACCCCGGTAGCTCCCCTGTACACTGAGGCGCGGGATGCGCTGCTGGCTACCATAGCCGCCGAGGATATGACCGACTACCGCTTGGCCTTGGCCGCCTTTGCCCGGCGCGGTCTAGGCTTGGGAGCGCAGTCGCCAGAGCGTTACAGCGTCACCCTGGCTGGTGCGGTGGAATCATTTGAAACCGAGCTGGCAGCGTTTGCCGTTGAGCAGGTTAAGCTCGATGCAGACAGCGATCTGTATTGCAGTTTGGATGGCTTTTTAGACGTAGGAGAGCGTGGTAGTCTGAGCGTACAGCTTACCAATACAGGTAGCGAAACCCTGACCAATGTACCGGTACAATTTACCCTTATGTCCGCCCAAGGCGTGATTTTAGGTAATGGAGGCAAGAGCACGGTGGCTGAAATTGCCCCCTTTGAATCGGCCTGGAGTGAGCCCATCAGCATCTCCTTGCTCAATGCCGAAGTAGCCAGTGAGCTCGAGCTTGAGGTGAGCTTCCCCGAGCAAAGCGTCGGCGACGATATCGTCGAGCCACAGGCGGTGACCGAACGTTTCACGGTCAACTTTCGCTTTACTGACGCGCCGCTTGTTAGCGCCAGCCAAGGCGATGATATGGAAAAGGCGGTGCTCAGTCGCGCCAATTTGCCGCTACTCTTGCTGAAGTCAGACCCCCGTGCAGAAAACACCTTGCGCTTTGATAACTCGGAACAAATCGCGCTCTTTGAGCAAGGCGGTTTCGAGCTGGGAGAGCAGGCGTTGTTCCTCAATAACAACGGCTATGAGTCCGATGTGGCGCTGACAACTAGGCCCTTTATGGTGTCGACGCAGAGTGAATTCAGCCTGTCATTTTGGCATTACTATGCTTTGGAGGCATTCTGGGATGGCGCGGTGCTTGAAATTAAGGTCGATGATGGCGACTGGCAGGATGTGACTGAGGCCGGCGGTCAATTTAGCGTCGGTTACAATGGCACGCTTAACGAAAGCCCAACGCAATCTTTGCAGTTGCGCAATGCATACACGGGTCGTAACAGCAGTGGTGGTGTGCTTGGCAACGAAGAGCAGGTGAGCTTTGGCACCCAATTAGCCGGACGGCAGGTGCAATTGCGTTTTCGCATCAGCACAGATATTAACGCTAATGATACCGGCTGGTGGATAGATAACCTCACCCTGGTCGGGATGGACAGTGCCGCCTTTTATCAACTCAGTGCTCCGGATCAGGATGATTGTGACAACCGCGCTCCTACTTTGGCGCCTTTGATGGCGCAAAGCGTGGAGGAGGGCGATGAGGTGACGTTAACCGCTCAGGCTGAGGATATCGACGGCGATACCCTTAGTTATCAGTGGCGGCAAACGCAAGGGCCCAGTGTGACCCTCAGTGGTGCGCAAACCGCCAGCGTGAGCTTTACCGCGCCGCAGGTGAGTAGTCAGCAGCAGTTGCATTTTACCCTGAGCGTAAATGACGGCGCGTTAAGCGCCGAGCAAAGTGTAGTGGTTACGGTTAACAATGTGGTTGCTCCACCACCGGTGCCAGAGCCGAGCTCTGGTGGCGGAGGGGGCTCTGTTGGTTGGCTTACGCTTATCTTGCTCGCCGCGATCAGGGTGTTGCGAAAGAACTAAAGAATAAGGCCGCATTAAAAATGCGGCCTTTTTGATGCTTACTGAGTCTTGTTCTCAGCGGATCAAGTGGGATTAGAGGTAAAGCTGAATGATTTCGCGATTCCACAACCCTTCTTTAGAGCCATCGCTTTGCAGCAATTCGTTTTGTTTTTGCAAATAGCTATAGGTCACCGTGTTGCCGATATCACCCAAGGCCTTCAGGGCCATGGCGCGATCCGACCAGGAGCCGGTGCCTTCATACAAATCTATTAACAACTGGACACTGTCATTGTCCTTCATATTGCCCAAAGACGAGATGGCGGCGAGACGAACATATTCATCCTCAGATTTAACCAGTTCGCGCAAATAAGGCAGGGCAATTGGGTTATTACTGAAGCCAAGCTCATACACATCCAGGTAGTTGGCTTTAACGCCGGCACCCTTAATGCTGTCGATCAGGGTCTGGGTTTTTTCATCGGACAACTTACCGCCCATAAGCTGCTGATTGATTTTTGCGCTTAATTCTTTAACCACTAAGCTCATGGGTTCATTGAGCGTTGGCTCAATAATTTCGTCAAAGCTCCACACCGGCACCTTGCCACGCTTTACATACACGGCCACCGGGTAACTGCCTTTTGTCGTCTCCAGTTTGCCTTTGAGCATGGTGAAGGTAATAAAAGGAGTAAAGCCATTGGTTCTATGATTGCGCATATTAAAACGCAAGATCTCTAACTTGTTGTCGCCCTCACCTAAGGTGATGGGCAAATCACGGGCGGCAAATTCTTCGGCTAAATGTGCCTCGAGGAACTCCACTTGCTTGAGTACCGTGCCTTCATACATCAAGGCGCTGGGCAAAATACCCGAGGTGAAGGGCGCGCTTTTATCGCTGCGCTGGTCGACCACCTGTATTTTTTGCTGGTTGGTCTGAGCCGTCGCCTCATAGGCATTTGGCGAAGGTTGTGGCTTACTCAGCTTGTATGAGCTGGGCGCACAGCCTTGAAGTAAAAGAGAGCAGGAAAGTGCAACTGTTATTGTTATTGTTTTCATTGTAAACATCATAGGTCCTTCAATTTGCTTAATAATTAGCCGCATGAAAATAGCAAACCGCTGAATCTAAAGCAACGAGTTTGTTACCAAGATGTAAACTAAACTTTTGTGAATACCGGAATAAAAGGGTGTCAGCGCTCGTCAATGGCTGTGCACGGTAAGCGCGTGCAGGCGTAGCAAATTAATTATTTTCTCTTTTTTAAGTTTCTTAAGACTTTCTTAAGTTTCGCTTTCTAAATTGATTCCATCGCCTCATCTTCAGTAGGGTTTGCTATGGAATCTTTATCGCTCAGCTACGGCACAATGCAGTCGCAATATCTGTTACCCGAGCCCGCATCTATCGCTCAGGGTTATTTTGTTGCCAATTCAGAGCAGCCCATCCATCGTAGTTTGGCGACCCGTATTCAAGCGGGGTTTGCCAAGCATTATGGCGCCGATGTGCAGGAGTTTATGCCGCTGTTGGCCTGTCTTGGTTACTCCGAGCTGCGCTATTGCTGTTTTGGTTTGCGCAGTGCCAGCCAGCCTTTGTTTATTAACCAATATTTGGATCAGCCACTGGCCGAGCACCTGCAGCAATGGCAATGCCTGCCGTCTGACTGTATCGAGCTGGGTAATTTGGTGTCCACCCACAGTCAGGCAACGCTGGCACACTTTGTCGTTTTGGCCAAAGCGCTGCAACGAGCCGATAAGCGCAAACTGGTATTTTGTGCCACCGCTCATATTCGTAACCTGCTTACTCGCATTGGTGCGCCCTTCGAGGTACTTGGCGATGCCAAGCCGGAGCGCCTGGCAGATTGCGGACTGAGTTGGGGCAGTTATTACACCAATACACCTCAGGTCTGTGTGGTGGATGTGGCGCAGGTTTGTAAGCATGTGGATAGCACCGACACCCTGTCCTATTTTGCCAAGTCCTATCAGAATGATATCGCTAATCTGGCCGTTGAGGTGACGCATTTATGATGGCCGAATTAACCCGTCTTTGGCACGGCCAGGTGGTCGGTGAGCAACAGCACATGGATGCAGCGCAGTTTTGGCAGCAAGTCGAGCACCTGGCTACGCACCTAAAGGACATGCAGTTAAGCTGTGTGGCGGTGGAGCTGGATAATGGTCTGCCCTGGCTGGTGGTTGATTTTGCCCTGATGCAGGCAGGCATAGTGTCCTTGCCTTTGCCAGCCTTCTTTTCGCCCGAGCAACGCCAGTTTGCCCTGGATAAGGCGCGTCCCGAACTTATTATCGGCGCCGCCGACCAGACAAAAAACGCCGCACAGAGCTGGACTATTGGCAGTGAAAGCATTGCCCTGCAACCGAGTAATCTGGCGGCTCCCGAGCAAGCAGTGCCCCAAGGCACGCAAAAAATTACCTTTACCTCAGGGTCTACCGGACAACCCAAGGGAGTGTGCCTGTCCACGGCGCATATGTTTGAGGTCGCCGCGTCCTTGGTCAGTCGCACCGCGGTGGATGCGCCCAAGCATTTATGTCTGTTGCCCTTGCCCGTGTTGCTTGAAAACGTAGCCGGGGTTTATGCGCCCATGTTGGCCGGTGGCGATATTTATGTGCCGTCGCTGACAAGCTTAGGCTTCGACGGCGCCCGGTTAACTACCCCACAAAAGCTCTTGGCCACCATTAGCGAGGTAGAGCCCAATACCCTGATTTTGGTGCCGGAATTATTAAAGGCCCTGGTGCAAGCCTGCGCTTCGGGTTGGCAGGCACCCAGTTCCTTAACCTTTATAGCCGTCGGTGGTGCCAAGGTTGCGCCTCAGCTAATTGCACGCGCCCATGATCTGGGTCTGCCCGTGTATCAGGGCTATGGCTTGTCTGAGGCCGGCTCGGTGGTGAGTTTAGCTACGGATGACGGCGCCGGTGTGGGCGAGCCATTGGCGCATGTTCGTTATGAAATCCGCGATGATGAAATGATCATCAAGGCACCGAGCTTCCTTGGTTACCTTGGCGAGCCAAACACTCAGTCACAAGGCTTCGCCACCGGCGACCTGGTGCGCATGGACAATGGCGAGTTGCATATTCTTGGTCGTAAAAAGAACCAGCTTATTCTGAGCACCGGGCGCAATATTTCCCCGGAGTGGCCCGAGTCGCTCTTGCTTAGCCATGGGCCCATATTGCAAGCAGTGGTGGTAGGTGAAGGTCAGGCTTTTTTGAGCGCCCTTATTTATTGTCATGAGGCCGTCGATGACGCCCAGCTAGGGGCGCTTATCGACGCCACTAATGCGCAACTGCCCGAGTATGCGCAAATTGTTAATACCCTGCGCTTAAGTGCGCCGCTCAGTGCTGCCGAGGGCTTGCTCAGTGCCAATCAAAGGCCCAAGCGCCCGGCTATCAATGCGCATTTTTCACAACAAATTTCTCAGTTATATCAGGAGTAGTCCGCTATGTTATTTTTCCAAAAACTGGTCGAACAAACCGAACAAGAGCGTCAATACCTGTTGTCTGCCGAGGTGATCCAAAAGGCGTTGGCCGGCCAGGTCAGCGTGGACCTTTATGTGGCCTTTTTACAACAAGCCTTTCATCACGTTAAACACACCATCCCACTCTTGATGGCCTGTGGCGCCCGCATTAGCAGCGAGCAGGAATGGTTACGCGACGCCATCGCCGAATACATAGAAGAAGAGCTGGGACACCAGGAATGGGTGCTCAATGACATCAAGGCCTGTGGTTTTGATAAAGAGCAGGCCCGTTACAGCGAGCCCAATTTTGCCACCGAGATGATGGTCAGCTATGCCTACGACAGCATAGCGCGTATTTCGCCGCTCAGTTTCTTCGGCATGGTCCATGTGCTTGAAGGCACGTCCATTGCGCTGGCCGACAATGCCGCCGACACCATACGCACTAAGCTGGGGCTGCCAGAAAAAGCCTTTAGCTATCTCACCTCCCATGGTGCCTTGGATATAGAGCATGTGAAGTTCTTCCAGGGGCTGATGGACCGTATTACCGACGAGCAGGATCAGCAGGTGATAGTGAATGCGGCGAAGCGTTTTTATCGTCTCTACGGCGACATGTTCCGCACCCTGGATACTAACCATGGCCTGGCGCCCCTGAGCGAAGAGGTGGAGGCGTTATGAGCGCGCCGATTGCGGTTTTGACCGGAGCCAGCGGCGGCATCGGCGGTGCCATCGCCAAACGATTGGCGGCCCGCAATTACCGGATGATCTTACTCGGTCGCGACTTGCCCGCATTGGAGCAGGTTCGCCAACAGTTGCCAAGCGACGAGGCGTCTTATCATCTGGCCTTACAGGTGGATCTAAGCAACGACGCCGATATTAGCCGGGTGGTGGACCTACTTGGCGATATTGGCCGCTGTGATTTGTTGGTCAATAACGCCGGGGTAAACACCATGGTGCCTTTTGGATCCCTGAGCAAGTGTGATCTCGACGCGGCGCTGGCGGTCAATGTCCGTGCGCCCATGCTGCTGTCTCAAGGGTTATTACCCCTGCTGCAACAAGGTGGCGGCACCATAGTGAATATTGGCTCCTCGTTTGGCGCCATAGGTTACCCGTTACAAGCCCAATACTGTGCCACCAAGTTTGCCTTGCGCGGGTTTAGTGAAGCGCTGGCCAGAGAGCTAAGTGATACTCAGGTGCGGGTTAAATACTTTGCCCCGCGTGCCACACAAACGGCGATCAACAGCGACAAGGTCACGGCACTTAATAAGGCATTGGGTAACGCCATGGATACGCCGGAGTATGTGGCCGAAGAATTTATGCGTTTACTCGACTCCGACGAGCGCCGCCGCAGTGTCGGAGCCAAAGAGTCCTTCTTTGCAAAAATCAATGCGTTACTGCCCAGGGTGGTGGATAACGCCCTAGCGAAACAACTTGCGACCATTAAACAATTAATGAGGTGAACTATGAAACCCTATTTCGCAATGGCCCTTGTGGCCGCAGCCCTGTCTCAAAGTGCCTTTTCTCAAAGTACCTTGTCTCAAAATGAGCAATCCAGTGCCGATGAGCAAATGAGCCTGCAACAACTGATGCGCCAGTGGGCCCATGTAAATTATGAGCTCAAGGGCGACGATCAAGAGGATGCCTTCGCCGAGCTGGCGAAGAGTGCGCAAACCTATCGTCAGGCACACCCGGATGAGGCCGAAGGCCATATCTGGTCCGGCATTATTCATTCCAGTTACGCCGGTGCAAAGGGCGGCTTGGGGGCTTTAGGTCTGGCTAAAGAAGCGAAAAAAGACTTTGAAATGGCCATGCGCATCAATGGCCAAGCACTGCAAGGTTCGGCCTACACCAGTTTAGGTACCCTGTATGCGCAGGTGCCGGGCTGGCCTATCGGTTTTGGCGATGATGAGAAGGCTCAGGAGCTGTTTAAAAAGTCCTTGGCTATCAACCCTGACGGCATTGATATTAATTACTTTTATGCTCAGTTCCTCTATGATGAAAGGAAGTATAAACAAGCGAAAGCGCATTTATTGCGTGCCCAGGCAGCAGCGCCACGCGCCGAGCGTCCACTGGCCGATAAATATCGCCAGCAAGAGGTGGCTCAGTTACTGGCTAAGGTGGAGCGCAAGCTAAAACGCTAACAAAGGAGACAGGGATTGCGGTTGTTACTGGTGGAAGACGATGTCATCGTCAACGAAGGCTTGAGCCGTACCCTGGCTCACGAGGGTTATGCGGTGGAATCGGTGACCTGTTTGGCCGAGGCGCGGCCCATGGTGGCCCATGATGATGTGGATCTGGTGATCCTCGATCTCGGCCTGCCCGATGGCGATGGTCTAAGCCTGCTCGGTGACATTAAACGTCGTGCCAAGCCCTTGCCGGTGCTTATCCTCACCGCCCGTGACAGCCTGGATGACAAAATTCAGGGCCTGGACTTGGGCGCCGACGATTACCTGGTCAAGCCCTTTGCCGTGGACGAGCTATTGGCACGTTTGCGGGTGCTGGGCCGGCGCGTCAGTGGTGTGGCATCAAGCATATTGCAATGTGGCTCGGTGCAAATGGATCTCGGTGCCCATCAGGTCAGTATCGATGGCGCCTCGATCAATCTGCCGCGTAAGGAATACATGCTGTTAAAGGCGTTAATGGAAAACCAAAGCCGGGTGCAGTCCAAGGAGCAGCTGGAACAAAAGCTGTACCAATGGGGGGAAGAACTCGGCTCCAACGCCATCGAAGTGCATATTCACCATTTACGCAAAAAGTTACCGGCCAAGATGATCAAAACCCTGCGGGGCATCGGCTATGTGTTGGCCACCAATGAAGGCGGCGAACCTTGAGCATACGCACCAAGCTGATGATGCTTTTGTTGGCCATGCTGGTGCTTATCCTGTTTTTAGCCCTGGCCCAGGGCTATCAACGCAGTTTGGCCCGTGCCGATGCCTTGTTTGACCAGCATCTCCAGGCCCGCACCCAATTGCTGTTTGCCGTTGCTCCCGAGGCCCTGCCCAAGCAACAGGCGCAATTTTGGCAGCGTTGGCAAGGCGATACTTTAGTGGGGGGAAGCGAAAGCTTACTCGCCAAGGTGCCGCCCCAAGGCCTGCAAACCATCAACAGCCAAGGGCAACGACTGCGTATCGCCACCTATTGCCGGCAAATAGATTGCGTGGTGCTGGGCGAGCCCATCAGTGAGCGTTTTGCCCTGTCGGAGCAATTGATCATCGCCCTGATGTTACCCATGTTGCTCGGCATTGCTTTGTTGGCGGTGTTTATCAGTCTGGCGGTGAAGCGCGCCTTACAACCCCTTACCTTACTCTCTCACGAGCTCAAAACACGTGCCGCCAATGACTTTTCCATGTTGCGCACCAAAGCCAAGGCCTCGGAAATCAAACCCGTGGTGGACACTCTGAATGCCCTGTTGCGGCGTACCGAGCAGGCCTATTTGCGTGAGCGCTACTTTGCCAGCGATGCCGCCCATGAGCTGCGTACACCCTTGAGCGCGATGAAAATCAACCTGCACAACTTATTACAGCGTCATAATGATGAGGATGCCAAAGCGCTGAGCCTGAGTGTCGACCGCCTTAATCATTTGGTGGAGCAGATGCTGGCCCTGGGACGTACTTCCTCCCAGCAGTGGCAGGACAAACTGGCCAAGCAGTCGCTGGCGCATATTTGCCAGCAGTTAATCGCCGAGCTTTATCCGCAAATAGCGCAGAAAAATCTGGATATCAGTTTAAGCGGCGAGTGTCGCGAGGTTATCGGTGAGCCCTTTACCCTTAATGTGATGTTGAAAAACATCATTAGCAACGCGGTGAAATACACCCCGGCTAATGGCCGTATTGCCATTCACTTGGCCGACCGAGGTGATAATATTGAGCTGCGGGTGGCTGACTCAGGCCCCGGCATTGCCAGCGAGTTACGGGAGCGCATTTTTGATCGTTTCTTTCGCGTTGGCGGCGACTCGCACCCAGCTCATATTCCTGGTGCGGGTTTGGGTTTGGCCATAGTTCAGCATGTGATTGGCCTCTATCAGGGTGAGGTGCAACTCAAGCAAAGTGAATGGGGTGGATTAGAAGTGATCATTACCATGGCGGTACAGCGAGAGACATTATGCAGCGATTGATATGGACATTGCTGCTGTTGAGTATGCCGGCTTTTGCCGAACTCAAAGAGTTTAAGCTGGTGCTCAAGGACCACCTTTTCTATCCGGCGCGCATGGAGGTGCCGAGCGGTGAAAAAATTCGCCTCTTGGTGCACAACCTCGACGGCGACCCGGAAGAGTTCGACAGCTTTGATTTAAACCGCGAGAAGGTGCTGTTCCCCGGGCGCATTAATGTTATCTATGTCGGCCCTCTAGCCCCGGGTGAGTACTTCTTTTTTGGCGAATTTGCACCCGACACCGCACGGGGCACCCTGGTAGCGGTGCCTATTGAGGAGCAAAGGCCATGATCAACAGCTTATTAGTGACCATCAATCAATTGTTGCCGCCGGCGGTGTTGCTGGTGTTTGCCCTGGTGTTGCACGTTAAGCCCCTGGGTCGAAAGCGCTGGCTTATTTTATCCTTGTGGCTAGTGGTGCCGACATTGAGCTATATCCTCGCGCTTGAGCAAATCAGCCAGTGGTTCGATTACCTGGGCTTTGAGTATTCACAAATGCTGCTGGTGGCCCTATTGGTGCTGGCGGCGCTCAGCGGGTTGGCGCTGCGGCTGTGGGCCAGTTTTGTGTTGCTGTTGGCCAGTGCCAGCTGTTTATATTTGAGTCACTACTTACCCTGGCTGCTGCAAGGGCACATGGAGCTGGCTCGCGCCCTGGGGGTATGTCTTGGAGTGGGCATAGTCGGTAGTTTTGCCATTTTATTTTATTTTTTTCTTACCTGGTTGGCCGAGCATTACGGGCCCTGGGGGGTACTCGGCCTATTTAGCATGCATATTGCCGGGTCCATGGTCGGCATGCTGGATATTGCCGCCGGTGCAGGCTTACTAACCATGCCTTCCCCCTTGGTGGATCTGCGCACCCTGTTGGACGAGCACAGTATTTTTGGCCGTTTGGCCAAGGTGGTTGTGGGTTATGAAGCGACCCCCAGTTCGCTGTCATTATGGGTATATATATTGACGCTGTTGGCGCTGCTAGGAGCAGCCAACTGGCAATGGAGTAGACAAAAATGCGATATTTAACCTGGGCTTTATTGCTGCTAAGTGCCAGCAGTTGGGCCGATGGCATGGTGGTCGATAAGGTCTACCATCCCTATGTCCTGCCCTATGAGAGGGAGCTGGAGTGGCGCCTGGTATCGCGACAAACCGAGGAAGGCAATGTGCTGGCGCAACGCTTCGGTGTCGGCGGTGCCATCAGTGAAACCCTGAGCCTGGAAGTCTATGGTGTCGGTGAGCGCGACGATGAAGGCGACTTTGGTCTGGCCGCCTATGAAGCGGAGTTGCGCTGGCAAATGGTGGAGCAGGGGCGTTATTGGGCCGACTTTGGCGCCCTATTTGAAATAGAAAAGCAGCACAAAGAAGATAACTATGAGATCACCTCCGGCCTCTTGTTCGAAAAAGAGTTCGGCATCACCAGCCTCACGGTCAATGCCTTCTTGGTGTATGAGTGGGGCAGTGATATTGATTCAGAATGGGAGTCGGAGTTTCGGGCGCAGTATCGTTACCGTTTGCGCTCGGCGTTTCAACCGGCATTAGAGCTCTACAGCGGCGAAGACTTTGTCGGTGTCGGCCCGGGCTTTATCGGTTTGCACCGTTATGACGGTCAGCATCAGCTAAAATGGGAAGCGGGCTTTATCAGCGAAGTGGGGCATGGCGGTAAAGACCATAGCTTTCGCCTGGCCCTGGAGTTCGAGTTTTAAAATGTGGGTTGTCTGTTTATCTGCGCAAGAAACGAAGATAAACAGACCCTAGGTTTTACTTAAAACTTACTGGGTGCCGGCGGCACGCTCAGTGGTTGTCTCGGATTGGCCTCAAGCTCCTTAAGTAGCTCTTCAACGGCGCGCTCGATGGATGGATCCTTACCCTGATAAATAAGCTCAGGACGATCAATCACCTCGATATCCGGCGTTACGCCTTCATTCTCGATGATCCAATTTCCCTCGTTATCCAGGATGCGGAAGGTCGCCGCAATCACCTGACCGCCATCGACCAGGTTCGGGTTGCCGGAAATACCGATTAAGCCACCCCAGGTACGAGTACCAATCAGCTTACCTAAACCCGCCTGACGGAAATAGTAAGGCAGGGCATCACCGCCGGAGCTGGAATAGCCATTGATCAGCATGGCCTTGGGACCATCGTGGGCAAACTGCGGAGTTTTCGTCGGCTCAACACCACGGCGCTTCCAGTAGTTTAGCGGCTTACGTGCCAGCCAGGTGATCATGTGCTCGGGAATAAAGCCACCGCCATTGTAGCGGTCGTCGATGATCATGGCGTCCTTGGTGGTTTGCGGCATAAAGTTTTTGAACATGGCACGGTTGCCCTCGTAATGGGTGTTGGGCAAGTGCACATAGCCAATCCGGCCATTGGAAAGCTTGGCCACATAGTCGGCGCGCTCATTCACCCATTGCAGATAACGCAGGCCTTGCTCGCTGGCCACCGGCTTGACGCTGACCTTCCAGGCACCCTTTTGGCTTGGTTTGGAGTTTATTAGCAGTTCAACCTGCTCACCCTGGGTGTTTTCCAGCAATTCATAAAAGTTACTCACCTGAGTGACCGGGCGGCCGTTAACGGAAATAATGAAGTCTCCGTCGCTGGCTTTAACGCCCGTGGTGCCTAGTGGTGAGCGGAAGTCTTCATGCCAGTTTTCGCCTTGGAAAATCTGCTCGATTTGTACATAACCCGAGTTGTGGCTCGCCAGTTTGGCGCCCAGCAGGCCGTGTTTTTTGCGCTCTGCTTTTGGCATATCACCGGATTGCACATAAATATGACCGGCATTGATCTCACCGGCGATTTCGCTCAGCACATAGTCAAGATCGGCGCGGTGCGCCACGGCATTGGCCAACGGCTGATACTTGGCCAAGATGGCATCCCAATCCTGACCATGATGGTTTTCATCGTAGAACCAATCACGCAAGGTGCGCCAGCCTTCCACATACATTTGCTGCCACTCGACTTGCGGGTCGATTTTCAACGTCATCTTGGTTAAATCCAGCTTGGATGCGTTCAAATCCTGATCCGCTTTCGGGGCAATTACGCTGTAGTCCTTACCCGCTCGTACCAAGACATGCTCACGGTTGCTGGAGAGCGTATAGGCATTCACACCCTTGGCCACGGTTTTCAGTTCAGCGTCGTGTTCGGTGCCAAGTAACTGCAAGTCGCCCTTACTTAGCGTCAGGACACCGCCTTCGACGCCAGCTAAGGCGTTGTAGTCTCCCGCCGGGGCGTTAAGAGCGGTCACCCGTTGCATAAAGCCACTGCTTTGCAGTTGGTTTTTCTTGCCCTTGTCATTGCTCTTTTCGTCATCATTGAGGATGGCCGCTTCATCACTTTGCAGGGCAATTAAGGGTGTGATCTTATTGTTGACCGCGGCGGCATAAATGCGCGTGGCGCGGTTAAACATGTAGTCAAACTCATAACTGCTAAAGGCAAGGTTGAAGTCTCGCTCAGAGGTAAAGTACAGGTACTGGCCATCCGGTGAGAAGGCGGGGCTGTGCTCATTGGTCATCTCATCGGTTAAACGTGTCACCGTTTGCTCATCGGTATTGTAGTGCCATAGCGAGGCATAGCGGTTTTCGTTGTTTTTCACAAAGATGATGTCTTCGCTGTTAGGCGACCAGATGTACTGTTGAATACCTTCTTCATCGTACAGGCCGGTATCTATCTTGTGTTGCTTACCGGATTTTGCATCCAGCCACCACAGGGTGTGGTTCTTATCTGCAAACAGCAGTTTTGAACTATCCGGCGACCACACCGGGGTGAAACGCCAAATGGTGCCGTTGTCGGTGAGTTGTTTCACCGCATTGTTGTTGGCGCGATCTTTTAGGTAAATTTCGTATTCGCCGGTCTCATCGCTCATATAGGCGATGTAACGGCCGTTGGGCGACCAACTGGCATCAATTTCACGCCCCGTTGGCGTGTAGGACAGGTTGCGTGTGGGTCCTTGTTTAACCGGCACGCTAAAGAGCTCACCACGGGCGGTGAACAGGGCGCGTTTGCCATCATGAGACAATGACATGGAGTCGATAAACTCGCTGACATTCTTGCTGTATGGCATGGCGTACTGGCGTACACCGGCGATATTAATGGTGAGTTTGGTGCTTTGCTCGGTAATAGGGTCAAAGCGATAGAGGTAGCCGCCATTTTCATAGACCAGGGCGTTAGGACCGGCCGATGGCCAGAGCACGTCAAATTCCGCGTGATTGGTGAGCTTTTTCGCCTCGTCTCCCTCGCGGTATTGGTAAAGATTCAGGGTGTAGTCGCTGTCGGAAACAAAATAGATGTTGTCGCCCACCCAGGTCGGTTGCTGCTCGGTGGCGCGACTGCTGGTCAGTTGCTTGGAGGTGTTGTTTTCTAAGTCATACACCCACACATCCTGGGCACGACCGCCTCGCGAGCGCTTCCAGGTACGAAACTCGCGGTCGATGGGGGTGTACACATACTTACCGCCATCGGGAGACAGCATGCCGCCACCGGTTTCCGGGATAGCCAGTGGCTGCTCTAAGCCACCATCCGCTGGCACCATATAGGGACGGCCCATGCGCTTTCCCCAAGGTGTACGGTTGGCACGAAAGACCACGTTTTTGCCGTCGGGGGTCCAATCCAACACCCGGTAATCATAGCCACCGCGCGGCGGCATAGGGCCAACATCGTTATAGTAAGTCAGTTGCTTTAACCCGGAGCCATCGCGGTTGATCACGTAAATTTGGCGGCTGCCGTTGTACTCGGCGGCAAAGGCGATACGCTCACCGTCCGGTGAGAATTTAGGAAAGGTCTCAAAGCCAACATGATCGGTCAGGCGTTGGCTGGCACCGGTTGCGGTGTTAGCCACATACACATCACCGGCGTAGATAAAGGTGACATGTTCGTTGTGAATATCGGGGAAGCGCAACAGGCGCGTGTCTTCGGTTTCATAGGCCGACACCCAGGGTGCCAGCGTGGTTGCCACGGCTAAAGCCAAGGTCGTTATTTTTTTCATGGTTATCCTATCCTTTTGGGGAGACTGTTACATCATAGCAAGGGAGCGGATAACTGCGACCGAGGTGCGACTAAAAGGTTGTTAAAAATTATGTAGATGGCCGTTTATGAGACCCTAAGCGTCCTTAGTCATTAAAGGTGTGCAGCTCATGATAGGGGTTGCGCAGCTTTTGCTGGTACCAGCTTGTATCTTCGATGGCGGCGAAGGCTTCTTTAATGTTGGCCACCGTAGTGGCATCCAGATCTTTGTTGGCCGCCAAGTAGCCATAGACGCTGAGCTCTTCGATGGCGCTGATAAAACGCAAATGACTGGCGGGCAGATTAAATTGCTGCGCCATGGCACCCACATAGTTAGGGTCATCGATGATTAAATCCACCTTACCCGAAAGCAACAGGCGATAGGAATGTTTGATATCTGTGGTTTGCAGCACGGTAAAGCCGCGCTTAACAAAAAACAAGGCGCTGATGTCATCGCGCTGCACCGCAATGCGATAGGCACGGGCGTCCTCGAGTTGTTTGATGTTGATGTGTTTGCTCGAAGCTAAGCTGACAAAGCCCAAGCGAAAATAGGCGACCTTGCCCAGCCAGTGGAACAGCGGCTCGCGCTCCGGTGTTTTCGCTAAACTGTAGATCAGCGTATTGGCCTGCTTTTTGGCGAGGTAAAAGGCCCGAGCCCAGGGGTAGATGTTGATGTCGGCATCCACATTCGCTTCGCTGAGCACATGACGAACGATATCCGTACTGCTGCCGCCGATATTGTCATTGATTAAAATCTGGTTGGGCGGGCTCAGTTCGGTCACCACCTGCACGGCGTCATCCGCAGCACTGTTAAAGGATAGAAGTGCGCATAGGAAAGATAACAAGGGGAGTGACGTTCGCAGCAAGGGGGTCATGCTTTTTCCTTAAGCCAATAATTCCCCTAAGCATAGATAAATGCGATCGAGAATGCACCTAATAACGCAGAAAATATTCCTTATTTGGGTACTTTAATGGATTTATACCAATTCTGTTAAGTATGTGAGCAGATATAGCGCCGGATAAATGATGTGATAACAAGGCAGAATTTTTCTTATGTAGTTACTCTACATCGAAAAATTCCAACGCCGTGAGCATGACATTTAGCCCGCTAGAATGATTAGCTATTTAAGTGAATTGGTATTAGTAGGGTGCAGAAACGATAAAAGGGCCTTGCGGCCCTTTGGTGAAGTATCGTTCAAGTTAGCTGTTACCTTAACCCCTTAAGGCAACAACCTAGGTCTAAGACCCTGTTTTGCAACTGTGGCTTCTCTTTGTTTCTAAGCAATAGAGAGGAAAAACCCAGCAATTGCGGCGCTCATGAGGTTGGCCATAGATCCTGCCAACACTGCTCTGAGCCCTAGACGTGCGATGTCCTTTCGCCGGCTTGGCGCCATACCGCCAATCCCGCCTAGTAAGATAGCTATCGATGACAGGTTAGCGAAACCACACAGTGCAAAGGTTACGATTGCTTGTGTGTGCTCACTTAACTCATCACGATAATTTACAAAGTCCAAATAAGCGACGAACTCATTTACGACTAATTTCTGGCCGATAAAGCTACCGGCTCGCATGGCTTCATCCCAAGGCACACCCAATAACCAGGCGACCGGGGCGAAGACATAACCTAAAATCTGTTGTAGCGTCAGCTCCGGGTTATCGAAGAAGCCGCCGAACCAGCCTAATACGCCGTTCAATAGGGCGATTAGCGCGACGAAAGCCAACAACATGGCGCCCACGTTCAGGGCCAGTTGCATACCGCTTGAGGCTCCAGCGGCCGCAGCATCGATGACGTTAACCGGCTGCTCATGCTCGGTATCGAGCTCGGCCAGCGTTTCCTTCGGAGTTTCCGTTTCCGGCACGATCATTTTTGCCATCAGGAAACCACCGGGTGCGGCCATAAAGCTGGCAGCAATCAGGTAGTGCAGCTCAACACCGATCTTTACATAACCGGCCATGACCGAGCCTGCGACCGTGGCTAAGCCACCGACCATGACCGCGAATAACTCCGACTTGGTCATGGTGGTAATAAAAGGTTTTACTATCAATGGCGCTTCGGTTTGGCCCACGAAAATATTGGCGGTGGCCGAGAGCGACTCGGGGCGCGACGTTTTCAATAGCTTTTGCAGCGCACCGCCTAAGAATTTAATCACCCAATCCATTATGCCGAGGTAATATAAGACCGCCACCAGGGATGAGAAAAATACGATAACCGGCAACACCTGAAATGCGAATAAAAAGCCCAGGGTGTCTTCCTTGGCCAGAGGACCGAATAAAAAGCTGATGCCATCTGTGGCATAGCCGATTATTTTGGCCACCCCCCTGGACATGGCTTCAAGTATGTTTTTGCCAAATTCAAAAAATAATACAAAGCCACCTATGATGACTTGCAGTAAAAATGCCACACCCACGGTGCGCACGTTAATCGCTTTGCGGTTTGTTGACGCCCCGTAGGCAATCGCCAGTAGCACCAGCATACCGATCAGGCTCATTAATGTTGTCATTGCCGATGTTCCCGTTATTCTTGTAGTAGGTGTTTGATTTTACTTTTTATTATGTCAATTGCTACGCGGTTTTTACCACCTCGGGTAACGACCAAATCGGCGTTATGCTTGGACGGCTCGATAAACTGGTAAAACATAGGTCGCACGGTGCGCTTGTATTGTTCGACAATCGACTGGATTGTGCGGCCACGCTCTTCAATATCGCGTTGCATACGGCGCATCAGACAGATGTCCAGCGGCGTATCGATAAACACCTGGATATCAAATT
Organism: Pseudoalteromonas sp. BDTF-M6; assembly: GCF_018334135.1. NCBI lineage: Bacteria > Pseudomonadati > Pseudomonadota > Gammaproteobacteria > Alteromonadales > Pseudoalteromonadaceae > Pseudoalteromonas > Pseudoalteromonas sp. BDTF-M6. Next base: position 473,140 of record NZ_JAGXTQ010000003.1, on the reverse strand, counting down.
CATCTCTCAGTGCCGGATCGCTTAATAACAAAATACCCTCGACGATGAGGATCTTTGCCGGTAAAACGCGGCGTGTTTCTTTTGCGCGGGTGTGCTCGTTATAGTCATAAATGGGCACATCCACGGCGCACCCTTCACGCAATTGGCGCAGGTGCTCGACCAACAATTCGTGCTCAAAGGCATCCGGGTGGTCATAATTGGTTTTGACGCGATGCGCCATAGGTAAATGCGATTGATCCCGGTAGTAGGCGTCTTCCTCGATAATGGCGATCGCCCCAGGCTCTAGCTCATTGACCAGTTCGTTATAAATAGTTTGACTAAACAACGACTTACCCGATGCAGACGCACCGGCAATGGCGATAATGGTTTGTGTCACAAACAAAGCATCCAGACTGAAATTAGACAATTGATTACTTTAGCAAATTCGCCACTAATAATCTCAATTGATGCCATCCCTTAGCGCTTATGCGCGCCAAAAGTGACGCAAATCCTCACGTTATTCCGACAAATGTAGCCTTTGTACCGGGTTTTTATAAGGACTTATGTCCGCTTGAAAAAACATCAGTGGCGAACCCCTAGCGCCCAGATCAAACCTATAATTACTGTAGGACTTTTGTCCTGTTGGTAAATTTATCAAGTGGTTAAAGTTAGCAACATAGCGTAATAGAGCGAGGCAAGTATGGCACGAGCAGTGATCTTGATGGCCGACAGTCTGGGTATAGGCGCGGCACCGGATGCCGAGGCCTTTGGCGATCTTGGCGCCAACACCCTGGCCCACATTTTAGATGCCTACCAGCAGCACTGGGGTGAACCCCTGGCGCTGGCAAACTTGTCGCGACTGGGTTTGATCGATGCCTGTGAGGCGGCGTCTGGTCGAACCCTTAACGTTGCCAATCGCCAACAGCCAATGGCTGCGTGGGGTTATGCCAAGGAGTTATCCAGTGGCAAAGACACGCCGTCGGGGCATTGGGAAATGGCCGGTGTGCCGGTGTTGTTTGATTGGGGTTATTTCCCCTTAACCACACCTAGCTTTCCTGCCGAGTTGATCGAGGAATTGGTAGCGCGCACCGGTATTCCCGGGATCTTGGGTAATTGTCATGCTTCGGGCACGACCATTATCGCCGAGCTCGGTGAGGAGCATGTGCGCACGGGTAAGCCAATTTGTTACACCTCGGCCGATAGCGTGTTCCAAATTGCCGCCCATGAACAAAGCTTTGGCTTGGATAACTTGTATCAGGTATGTGAAGTTGCACGCTCACTGCTTGATGACTACAACATCGGCCGCGTGATTGCGCGCCCCTTTGTTGGCAATGACAAGGATGATTTTAAGCGCACCGGTAATCGCCGCGATTATTCGGTGTTACCGCCGGCCCCGACAGTGCTTGATAAGCTGGCGGCCGCCGGTGGCGAGGTGATCAGTATTGGCAAAATTGCCGATATTTATGCCCATCAGGGGATCACCCAAAAATATAAGGCGCCGGGCCTGGAAAACCTGCTGGCGAAAACCGTCGAGGTGTTTAAACAGGCGCCGGACAACAGCTTGGTATTTACCAACCTGGTGGACTTCGATGAGCTATACGGTCATCGTCGTAATGCCGTGGGTTATGGCGAAGCATTGAAAGTATTCGATGACTTTTTGCCCCATGTGCTGGCGCAGTTAAAAGAAGATGATCTGCTGATCATCACCGCCGACCATGGCTGCGACCCCACCGCCCCAGGCTCGGATCATACTCGCGAGTATGTGCCGGTAATCGCCTATCGCCCGGGCATGCAAGCCGTGGCTCTGGGTGAGCGTGAGAGTTTTGCCGATATCGGCCAGACCCTGGCGCAATGGTTTGACCTAACAACACTTGAATATGGTAACGGCTTTGTTGCGGAGCTGTCGCTCGATACGCCGGACACAGCACAGTAAGAGGACAAGATATGAGTACGCCACATATTAGCGCAGCCCAGGGCGATTTTGCCGAAACGGTATTAATGCCGGGCGATCCACTGCGTGCCCAATACATTGCCGAGCACTTTCTCGACGATGCGAAACAAGTGACTGGCGTACGCAATATGTACGGTTTTACCGGCACTTATAAAGGCAAGCCGGTGAGCATCATGGGCTCGGGTATGGGCATTCCATCCATGTCCATTTATGCCCGCGAGCTGATCGTCAGCTACGGCGTGAAAAACATTATTCGTATCGGTACCTGTGGCGGCATCGCCGCGGATACCAAAATTCGTGACGTGATTTTTGCCCAGGGTGCGAGCACCGACTCCAATGTCAACCGTGCCCGTGTGCGTGGCTACGATTTTGCCGCCCTGGCCAACTATGGCTTGCTTGAAAATGGCGTACGCGCTGCCCGTGAATTGGGTATCGATGCCAAGGTAGGGAATGTGTTTACCACGGATACCTTCTATCAGGCCGACCCCTCGTTCTACGAAGAGCTGCATAAGCTGGGCGTGTTGGCGGTGGACATGGAAACAGCCGGTCTTTACGGCGTGGCCGCCGAATACGGCGCCAATGCCATGGCGCTGTTTACGGTGAGCGATCATGTGATCACCGGCGAAGCAACGCCAGCCGAAGAGCGTCAAAGCACCTTTAACGAGATGGTGAAAATCGCCCTCGAATCAATTTAACTTGCGCACCTAGGGGCCACCCTAGGTTGCAACACCCGTGTTCCTTGGTAATACGTGAAAAACGTTAACCTCAAAGTCCCCGCTTTTTAGCGGGGCTTTTTTATGCTTATTAAGTGTGTCGACTAAACTGGAAGGTCTGAGTTACCAGTGACTCAATCAGTCTAAAAAATCCTTTTTATAAGGCAAAAATTAAAACGGGTAGCGTCCGAATTTTTATAATGTTTAAAATATATTATTTAGCAACTGTGGTGCTTCAACCCAAAAAACTTGGTGAACACCAACGCCTACTAAAAATAATAAAAATAACTTCCCCATAAAGTCCCTAAACTCCCTCTTATCAGAATCACCTTCAGCCATTTTCTTATAAGACTCTGTAAGACCGTGTAAAAGCCACATTAAGCCATGAAACCCTGACACAACCAGAAAGAAAACTATCATCCCTAATATTATTACTGACTTCATTTTTCCATGTTTCTCCGATATTAAAATGACAATTTATAGCCGGAAATTTCGCTTTTATTGGCTTTTTAATTTCCGAACTTTTTTATTTTCTATATTAATAACAATTCGACACGCCTTTTGCTAGCGTTGAATTTGCCTCGGTGCCATATTTCCTAGATAGAAAAAGATAGCAAGTTAAGAAGGCTACCTACCCTTTAACTTACTTACACCTAATATGAATAAATTGGATATCAGGGGTACTAAGTTATCGCTGGACGCTTTGTAAGCAACTTTATCTCAGGATAATTCTGTTCTTGATTTCATTTCTCATTTTAGCACTTAGGGGCATCCCTAGGTTGCAACCCTCGTGTTCCTTGGTAATACGTGAAAAAACGTTAATCTCAAAGTCCCCGCTTTTTAGCGGGGCTTTTTTATGTCTGCAGATAAGGAGAGCGCTTTGTCTTTTTTATAGTGGGCGTTTGACTAGGGGGAGCAATTAACTTATTAATATTGAGGGTAACTTGTTTGAATTGCCTTAGGTATTTGATATGGAAGTGACTTACCAGAGCTTAAAAGCGCGACAGCGTAGCGAACGAAGTGAATACTCTGAAAACATAGGTTTGCGGGTGCACAGGGCACTGAGCTGGCTGCATAAAGCAGAGCAGATGGAAGGGGATAAAGACTCCCAGTTTATCTTTTATTGGATAGCCTTTAATGCCGCATACTCAAATGTTATTGGCGATTGTTACCGTTATACCGAGCAAGATACATTCCGTAATTTTATCGAACGCTTATGTCAGCTGGACGAGCAAGGCCGCTTAGCAGATCTGGTCTGGAATGAATTTGCCAGCAGTATTAGGGTATTGTTAAACAACAAATTTGTGTTTCAGCCCTTTTGGGATTTCCACAATCATAAAAAGTCCGAACAAGAGTGGGAAGAGCGCTTTAAAGCCGCAAATTCCTATGCTAATAAAGCACTCGGCGGTAAAAACACCTCCGCCGTATTATCGGTCATATTTTCTCGCCTATATACATTAAGAAACCAGATTATCCATGGTGGCGCCACCTGGAATAGTTCAGCAAACCGGGCTCAGGTCCGTGATGCGGTTACCTTCTTATCCAAGTTTATTCCGTTCACAATTGAAATCATGATGGATAACGCCCAGGAGTTTTGGGGAGAAGCAAGTTACCCCGTTGTAGAATAAAGCAAATTACCAAGACACCCATCTCAAAGCTTAAAGTATAAGACTGGGTGTCTTGTTTATTACTCAGTTTTTCTAGCGCCTCTCTTTCAGCCCTTGGGTTCTTGAACTCTCTTGGTAGCTTTTAGTCCAAACCTTCCACGATAGAAAAGTGATGGCTGGCTATTCGAAACCCTTCCCTGAGGTAAAATTTATGGGCGGGAAAGCGTTGCACGCCTGAATCGAGGTGGATCTGCGTACAGCCGACTTGTTTCGCATAGCTTTTAAACCAGTTCATAAAAAAAGTGCCAACGCCTTTGGAACGGTATGCTTCATTGGTAACCAGATCCTCAATATAGATGTGCTTTCCCCAAGCGAGTTTTTCGCCCATGCTGAACCCGGCAACCGCCAACACCTCGCCTTCCGATATCACATAGACTAGCTGATAGCCCTGCGCTTTTTGTTTCTCTATCTGCACATGCAAACTTTCACGACTGTACTGCGGGCGCAACTGCAAGAGTACATCAAGCACCTTGTCTTGAAGGTCACCTTGACCCATAAACCTAACTTCCATCTACTTCTCCATTTTGGTGTCTTTAAGCAACGAACGTCATCGTACATAAAACTTATCTCAAATCCACATTGTCGACAATTATATTCTGTATACATATAAATAAATTGTTTATATGGGTTTATAAATTAAGATTGTCGACAATGTTAATTTGGGAATTAGATGCTAATGTGGTTTAACTTTTTCGGAACGCTCAATACTTGCTTCATCTTATTTAGTTTAATAGGGGTGTATTCACAAGTACGTACAATATGGCGAAGGAAGCAAGAACACAAACAGCATCCAACGCATATCCTGTCGCTAAAAATGTTTATGGTTAGCTTCTTAGCTTACTACTCCTTCTTTGTATATGGCATGTCGATAGAGCCTTTCAATCACTATATTGTGTGGCCTAGGTTATGCGCCTCAGTGCTGGTTAGTATCATTCTTTATGAAATATGGCGAGACAGGAAGACAGGGCCGTCGTTTCTATGTTTTTCAGCGGCCTTAGCGCTACTTTTGATAGGCGCTTTGTTTGGTGTCATGGGAACTGCTTATGAAGATCAAGGACAGCAAATAATGGCGGTGATGATAGTCTGTATCACTGGGCTTATTGCACATGGCTATTACAGTCAGATCACCTTAGTGCTTAAGGCGGGGGAGACCGGGGCGCTGGATAGAAAAATGAGTTTGTTTATTTTGATGATGGACATTTCAACTATCGCATTTTCTCTGAGTATGGGTCTTAAACAAGGCTGGCCGCTGCTGCTGTTGGCGAGCATCAGTGCCATCACAAAAATCGCCGTGCTTTATTTATTCAGGTGGGTCCGTTTTAGCCCGATAGCGCAGGCCAGACGCGTAGCCCAAAACGCTGGGTCATAGAGAGTCAAGGCGGGCCAGGGCTGATTGAGCATCGTCTATATTAAAGGCGCGCAGGGGTGGTTTTGTCCCACTATTAGGCCCCAAGAGAACGCCAAACTGGTCGTATCAGCACGCCAAATTACTCCTAACTAATTCAAATAATTAAACAAATGCATTTTTATACTTTAGTCGTAGTTGATTTTTCTTTCATTTCGTATTTTTGTTGATAGGATGTTTCCTAAAGGTTAATTCGCAGGCTTGAATTAGCCTTCATAAAAGTGATTTTTATAAATCGATAATACGTGCTTTAACTTACTCTTCTTTGTCTCCACCTTTGGGTGTGTCGATTGATAAAGAAGAGTAGGCAGGATAATCAACGGGACACACATGACAACACATCGTTTAAATATGCTGGCAGTAGCCGTCGGCTTGGCCGTATCCACGGTCTCAGTGCAAGCCGAAGAAACACAACAGGTCAAAGCAGATGAAAAAATTGAGGTAATTTCGGTACTGGGGTCGCGCATGGCCAATCGCACGGCCACGGAATCAACCTCTCCTGTTGATTTGATCGACTCAGACGACCTGAATAAGGGTGGCTTTACCGAGCTGGGTCAAAGCCTGCAGGCTACTGCGCCGTCGTTTAACTTTTCTCGTACTCAGGTATCGGACGGCTCCGACCTATTCCGCCCGGCGACCCTGCGTGGTCTGCAGCCGGACCAAACCTTGGTGCTTATCAATGGTAAGCGTCGCCATAACCAGTCTATCTTTGGTCTCAATGGTACGGTTGGCGCCGGTGCTGCGGGTACCGATATGAACGCCATTCCACTGACCGCGTTAAAAGGCGTTGAAGTATTACGTGACGGTGCCGCGGCACAATATGGCTCCGATGCCATCGCCGGGGTGATCAACCTTTCTTTAAATAACTCAACGGGTGTAACAACCGGTTACGTGCAAGCGGGCAGCACAGGCGAAGGTGATGGTGATACCATTTCTATCGGCCTTAACCGCGGCTTTGATATCGGCGATGAAGGCGGTTTCATTAACTTCTCTGTTGAATACCGTGATGCCGACGGCACCAACCGTGCTCAGCGCGACATTGGTGGCTCGGTAGATGTGCCTGCGGGTACCCTGTCCGACGAAGTGCGCTGGGGACAAGGTAATGCCGACAGCGAATTTACTTCACTGTTTTACAATATGGCCCTGCCTATGGGCGATAATGAACTGTACTCCTTTGGTGGCTACTCAAATCGTACAGCCTTAGGTAATGGCTTCTATCGTAACTTCGACCAGGCGTCTAAGAACGTGGTCCAGGTATACGGTGATGGCTTCCTGCCACGCATTGATAACGAGGCCGAAGATATCTCTTTCGCTCTAGGTCTACGCGGTGAGATAAACCCGGATTGGAACTATGATGTTTCAGCGGTTTATGGCGAAAACACCTATGACTTCAACTCGAAAAACACCATCAATGCTTCTTATGCCGCCGAGTATGTGTTTAACAACCCAGACGCCACGGACGAAGAGATCATTGCCAATTCCGGCCCTCGTGGCGGTTACTCGGGTGGCTTCCGCTTCGACCAAACAACGGTGAATGCGGATGTAACGGGTATTATCGATATCGGTCGTACCGACCCTGTTTATCTGTCAATTGGTGCCGAGTATCGTAAAGAAAACTATGAAATCGTCCCAGGTGAAGAAGCATCTTACGCCTGTGGCCTAGCAAATATGGATACCTCTTACCCTTCGGTAAACGATCCTGACCAATTTGCAGAATGTGGCTTCCAGGCTTACAACGGCTTACGTCCTGAAGCCTCGAACGATGAAAGTCGCCACAGCTATGCAGTGTATGCCGATGCCGAGACTTTGATCACCGATGCCTGGCAGGTCAGTGCGGCGCTGCGCTATGAAGACTTCTCAGATGCCGGCGACGACATTATAGGTAAATTAGCGACTCGCTATGAAGTGAACGACGACTTCGCCATTCGTGGTGCGATTTCATCGGGCTTCAGAGCGCCGTCATTACAGCAAAGCGCTTACACCGCTTATACCACTAACCTGGGTGCCGGCGGCGTGTTATTGCAGTCGTTTACCGCGACGGCAGGATCGGATTTCCCTTCAGCCCTGGGCGTAGACAACCTGGAGCTAGAGACATCGGAAAACTTAAGCTTTGGTTTTGTTTACGATGTGAGTAGCGAGCTATCATTAACCGTTGATTTCTATCATGTTGAGATCAAAGACCGCATCACCCTAGGCAGCTTGATGTCAGCAGAAGATGTGGCCTTTAGCCCAGAAGCGGTTGCCGCGCTTAACGCTACCGGTGCAGAGCAGGCTAACTACTTCTCAAACTCGGTTGACTCAACCACCAAAGGGGTGGATATCATCGCCTCTTATCGCACCGATTTATACGACGGTGACTTCTCGGCGACCTTCGCCGGTAACTTGAATGACACCGAAATCGACGATGTAAACGCACCTGAAGGCGTTCCGGACAATATTGCCCTGGATGATCTACAGCGCAGCTTCCTAACGGATGGTCAGCCGGGTGAGCGTGCTACCTTGACGTTCGAATATGAGCGTGGTGACTACAACAGCATGGTGCGCTTTAACTATTTCGGTGAGACCGACGTTAAATACTTCGGTAATGACCATATCGGCCTACCGGATGAGTTATCGCCTACCGGGTCATTTAAAGACACCAGCACCGTTGAATCGGCCGTGCTTGTGGACGTAAATGTGGGTTATCAGCTTTCCGAGGAGATCATGCTGTCTGTGGGTATCGACAACCTGTTTGATGAAACCCCTGATGAGCTTGGTCAAGACGAAGCGCTTGACTTTATTTCATATCAGGCATTTAAATACCCGCTTCGCGCAGTGCCTTATGGCTTTGATGGTATGACCTATTATGCGAAAGTAAGCTTTAGCTTCTAAACGCAATCGAATAAAAAAGCACGCGAAAGCGTGCTTTTTTTATGTCTATCACTTCTGAACGGCGCTGAACGCCTAGTGCTTATCACCTATTGCGTAGCAACTAGTTACTGCACTTTTTACCGCGGCAGGGTTTATCACCGCCGCTGCCACCACCACCACTTTCGGTGACCTCCACACTCGCCCAGCCTGACCAGGATGAGGCGCCGCTATTATTAAAAGCCCGAAGGCGATAGCGGAAGGTGCCGGTGCCGCTGGCATCTACAAAAGCGGTCTGGTCGGCGCTAATTGGGCCAATGGATGTGCTGGACTGCCACACCCCCGCCAGTTTTTTATGGGCCTTTTCTCGCTGTAATTCGTAGCCACTCTCGCCGCTCACATCATTCCAGCTAAGTTGTGCGGTGCCGTTAACGCCGTCAGCAACGATAAAATTACTGGGAGTAAGGGGCGGTTGCGGATTGCTGCTGACACTTAAGGCGCCGGCGAGATTAAGGCGACCGTGTTGCGACCAGGCTTGCATATTTTGCCCCCCGGCACCACTGATGTCAGCGCCTTGCTCCAAGTGCTCACGCACGGCCTGGTTACAAGGCACGCCCGGCGCGGCTTCGCAGGTGGCAGGATCCGCCAGTCCGTCACTATAGAAATGTGCCCAAACCATTGCCGCCGCACCGGCGACATGAGGACTGGCCATGGAGGTGCCGGAATACCAATCCAGGCAGGCATCGTTGTCGGGGTCAAAAATAGTCCCCAAAATCTCCGCATAGAAGACACAGAGCTCGTTGGGTACGGTGGAGATAATATGATCCCCCGGTGCCATCATGGATATCCAATTACCGAAATTGGAAAATGAAGCCCTGTCATCATTTCGCTCGGTGGCGCCTACGGCCAACACGGGGTCGTAGGCCGCCGGGTAGGTGAGGGTGTTAACGCCGTCGTTACCGGCCGCAGCGATAAGCACTGTGCCTTTATTCCAGGCATAGTCGACGGCATCGGACTCGGTCTGTGTCCAGCCGCCAAGACCGGCAGGGTCGCCATTTTCATCCACCGAGTCACTGGCATAACTCATGTTGATCACATGGTAGCCGTTGTCGGCGGCATAGGTGATTGCCGCGGCGGATGAGGAAACCGGGCACACCCCGACTATCACATAAATGCCCAAGGGCGGCATTAGATCTATAGTGTATTCAAAGCAGGTTTTCAGGTTGCCAACGGCGCTGTTCCAACCGACGCCGGCAATGCCGATATCATTATTGGTGGCCGCGGCGGCTATGCCCGCCACATGGCTGCCGTGGGCGGCAACATCATCGAGGGTGGTGCTGTAGTCGGCAACAAAACTGACTTCTTCAATGCATTTGCCGGGGGCAATAAATTCAAGGCTGCCGCCGGGTCGTGCAGCTGTTCGGCAGTCGACGCCGGTATCGAGAATAGCAATTTTCACTTGATTGGAGCCGGTGCTGATATCCCAGCCCTCGGGCGCATCAATATCCGCGTCCACCCGACCGACAAATTCTTGTTGCCCTGTTTCTGGGTTCATCAGCAATTGCCCGGTATTATTCAGGCCCCATTGCTCGTTAAACCATTGGTTGTCGGTGCCGGTGGGCGGCGGATCTTGCCCTTCATCGGGGATCAACAAGACCCGGTAGTGATCCGGCTCGGCGTAAACGACATTGGGATTGTTGCGGAACATCTTAATGCTCTTGCCAACGCTGCCCACGGGCACTTCAATTACATGCACATTCAGCGGTGACAACACCCTTACTTGCGAGCCACCGGCCATGGCCGCCATCTGGCCGATCTCATTGGCCTTAGTGCCTGGTTTGAATTTCACCAGTACCCGATCAGGGGCGTAGGCGGGGATGTCATGACTGCCCGGAACCACTACGGCGCCAGGTGAGGCAAGGGCATGGGTATAAACCAGAGCAAACAGCAGCGACAGCAAAAGACGATTAAAACTTTGCACTTTCTCTCTCCTTTGAACTTTTTAAATGTTTCCTGTCGGCGCTACCGCAAGGTCACCTCCCGACCTTACGCCGCTTACTGTGCCCACGTTTGCCAAATTTGGTTGCCAAAGTTGGCTGCCAAGAACGGCTGCACAGAACTGCTTAATCTTCTAAGTCTAGAAGTCTTCTGGGGCTTAGCAATGTTCGATGGTGTGATTGGTACTTTAGGAGTAAGCCTAAAAGTAGAGACACAAAAGCCCCGCATAGCAGCGAGGCTCGATATGTTCTTTTGAAAAGTGCTAGAGGTTTTGTTGATGTACCAATTGGTTATGAATGCTGGTCACCAATTCCTGTGGTATGCACAGCTGATTTGCCAGCGCATCGAGGTATAGCCTTGATTCGGGCTGCGTTAGATCGATGGCGTCGACGCTGGCGGCGTAGACCTCAATGCCGGTTTGCGCATCCGGTATCGCGCTCACCAGCTCAGACAAGGTCAGGGGCTGGCGTAATTCGTCAAAGAGCATGGCTTTTTCCTCGACCGTGAGCGCCATATTTTCCACGCTGGCGAAGATTTTTTGTCGTTCTAATTCGTCGATATGACCATCTGCATAGGCGGCGGCGATCATCGCTCGCATTAACAATAATTGTCCCGACTCATTGTTATCATCGATCACGTCCTCAAACGCCTGCTCGGGCATACGATCTGGGGTGTAATCAAAGATGCGGCCACCGTGATTGTCTGAGTGCCCTTGGTACTCTTTGTGTACTTGATTGCTCTGCCTGGCATCGCTTTTTTGCGAGTATTGCTGATAGGCCTTCCAGGCAAGCCCTCCGACCGCGGCCAGGGCTCCGTATTTAAGCGCCTTTTTACCGAATTTCTTGCCTTTTTTTCCCGTGGCCAGGCTGGTCAATCCGCCGCCTAAAAAGCCGCTGAGCGCCCCGGATTTATTCAGGCTGCCCACGAGTTTTTGTAATTCTTTCATCACTGCATCCTTTTCTCTGTGTTGGTCACACCTTATGCCAATTGTTTTGAAATGAAAACGCCGGTTTTGTTACAAAGCGCTACAGAGTCGGCGCTAAGTCTACATGGTGCCGACTAACAGCACTTTTTAAACCTGGATTTGGGACAAGTGGCTATCAATCCAGCGTTTTAGTGAAACGCCTGGCGGCAAAGAAAACGCCAAAAAGGGTAAAGGCGCCAAGCCACAGCGAGTCTTGCCATAAACTGGAGAGCTCAGCGCTGCGCAGCACTAGCCCCCTGATAATACGCATAAAATGGGTGGCGGGCAGGGCTTCGGCAATCCATTGAGCGGCGACGGGCATGCCTTCGTAGGGAAACATAAACCCCGACAGTAAAATGGAGGGCAGCAGCACGAACAGGGTCATCTGCATTGCCTGCAACTGACTGCGTGCCAGGGTCGAAATCAAAAGTCCTAACGCCAGGCTTGCGGAGATAAACAACAGTGAACCGAGCAAAATCTCATGAGGCTTGCCATGAATAGGTACATCAAACATCAGGTAGCCCAAGCCTAAGACTATCACCACCTGAATTAAACCAACGAAAATATAGGGGACAATCTTGGCTATCATCAGCTCCAAGGGGCGCACCGGCGTTGTGATTAAAAGCTCCAGATTGCCTCTTTCGCGTTCACGGACAATGGCAATGCTGGTGAACAGCACCATGGTCATACTCAAAATCACCGCAAGTAATCCTGGCACTATATTCACCGCCGTTCTGCGGCTGGGGTTGTAATAAAGTGCCACTTCGAAGGTATTGTTGGCATCGAGTAATGTCTGCCCGGCATTGGCAGATTTGGGGACCAGGGTAAACGGCATATTCTGCAAGCCGGAGATGGCGCCGCCAATCACGCTGTCGGTGCCATCCACCAGCCAGTGGGCAAGGGCGCGTTGTTGCGCCAGGCGCTGGTTTATATCATGGGGAATGACGAGCACGGCCCGTACTTCGCCCGTTCCAATAGCAGCCTTTGCCGCTTCCGGGGTGTCAAAGGTCTTGGTGAAATTCACTATTTGGGTCGCCCGCACGGTTTCAAGCAGTAAACGGCCGGTTTGATTATGGCTTTGATCAACCAGCGCAACGGGGATATGACGCACATCGGTATTGATGGCGTAACCAAACAGCGTCAGTTGTATTAAGGGGATCATTACTATCATGGCAAAGGTGAGCCTATCCCGTGCCAGTTGCTTTACTTCTTTGAACATCACCGCACGAATGCGGGCAAAGGAAATCATTCTCTGCTATCTCCCGTAACGCTCACAAACACATCTTCCAATGTTGGGCGAGCCTGGGTGAGCTCTGCATTGTGTAGCTCTGGGTACTGGGATTTAAGCCAGTCGATTGGGTTGGGTATTTGCTCATAGACGAGGACGCGCAGGCGCACTCCTAGCTGTGCGGCGGAGCGCACCTGTTCATTGGCGATCAGTTTAGATTTTAATGAGCGCAAACCGGAGGTTTTGACCTCAACAATGTTCACCCCCATCTTCTGCATTAATTCATCCGGCGAGCCATCGGCGCGTATTGCCCCAGACTCCATAATCGCCAAGCGGTGGCATCGTTCCGCTTCGTCCATATAATGGGTGGTGACCAAGATGGTGGTGCCTTGCTCGGATAAGTCGAATAGCTTCTCCCAAAAATCCCGTCGATTTTCCGGGTCCACGGCGGAGGTGGGCTCATCGAGAAACAGTAGCTCGGGCTTATTGATGGTGGCGCAGGCCAAAGACAAACGTTGTTTTTCTCCGCCACTCATGCCGCCGACCATTTGCTTTTGTAAGGCATGCAGCCCGTAGGTGTCGATTTGCTCTAGGCAGCGAGCTTTGAGCTCTGTGCCAGCTAAACCGTAAATCTGCCCCATAAAAAACAGGTTTTCTTCCACCGTTAAATCTTCATACAAGGAGAACTTCTGGGTCATATAGCCGATCCTTAGCCTTAATGCGTCTGCTTGGCGAGGAATGGCCAGCCCCAATACCTCAACTTGGCCGGTGGTTGGCGTAAGTAACCCGGTAAGCACCCGAATGGTGGTCGACTTGCCGCAGCCATTGGGCCCTAAAAAGCCATAGATATTGCCTTTTTCCACCTTCAGCGAAATGTTGTCCACGGCTTTTAAGGTGCCAAACTGTTTGCTGAGATTGTGCGCTTGAATCACCAGTTCGGTCATAATGAGTCCAACTTGATCTGCACTGGAATGCCCGCAGGCAGGGCCTTGGTGCTTGCTGGTAGGTCAATTTCGGTCAAATAGACCAGACGCGAGCGATCGCCTTCGCTCATGCTGCGATAGGGTGTAAAGGCGGGCTCCACAGACACCCAACGTATGATGCCGGCGACCTCTTTTTCCACCCCATCGATACGCACCATGACTTCTTTACCGGCGATTATGTTCGCCTTGTAGGGCTCGGGCACATAGACTCGGGCATAGGGGGTGCTGTTAGCCTGTAAAATGGCGACCACACTGTGTTCATCCACCCGCTCACCTACATTGTATGGGAGTGAGTCCAAAATACCGTCGCGGGATGCCCTGACCGTAAGCTCTGCCAAGACGGTTTGTTCATATTCCACATCCGCTCGGGCCGCCGCGAGCGCCGCTCTGGCTAGTTGAATGTCTTCAATGCGCGCCCCGTTAAGGAGTTTTTTGAGGTTTTGCTGGGCTACCTCGACCGCCGCTTTGGCTAACTCCCAGGCGGCAATGGCACTGTCTAACTCTCTTTGTGAGGCCAGGGATTTGGACACCAACTCTTGTGTGCGACTAAGCTGCAACTCGGCTTCATGGGCGGTGGCGTTTGCCGAGGCCAAGTTCGCTTCGCCAGCGAGAATGTCTTCCTCGCGCTCGCCATTGAGTAATTTTGTCAGCTGCATTTGCGCTTGCTGCTCAACCGCCTTGGCCTTGTTTAAGGTCGCTAATTGCTTGGTGTGATTAAATTCAACGAGAATATCGCCCGCTTTTACCCGCGATCCTTCTGCAATCGGCTGTGCCATGATGATTTCATTGGATGTGGCCAACAGCGTGATTCTGTCTCGCTCAAGAATACCGAACGCGGTATTGGAGTCGCTGTCAGTGCATGCCATTAAGCTTGTTAGCAAAACGAACCAAAGCGGGATGTATCTCAATTTCATGGAGCTCGCCCAAGGTTAGGAGCAAATTAGTAAATAACGTCCTGTTAGATATAAGTTTAATTTAAATCTGTGAAATGTTTGGTGGTAATGAAGATATTTATTAGGAAAGCCACATTGACAATTAATGGCAAAGCCGACCACTAGGACGGCTTTGCGCGGCGTAGACGTTAAGTAGAGCACAGGGTGCCGAACGGCGCTAGCGGCCGCTCGGACTAACGCTATTTTTACGCTTTTATCGCGATATGATTAGGGGGCTGCGTTTGCATAAGAATCAACCCACTATTTAGCCAAGTTGGCGATTTGCTTTGCCAGCTCGGTGGGGTTACCCGCATTTCTATTGGCTAGCACGATGACGACCAGCTCATTGCCAAAGTCTAAGCGCCAATAGGTCTTGGCACCGTTTTGTGCGCCAGAATGGCCAAAGACGTTATTTTTCCAGAAGGATTTTCGTGTACTGTCCTTGGTTACTTGACCTGCGAATAGCTTAAGTCCGAGACGTGCCATATCGGTGGCCGAAGACTCCAGGCCTCCACCGGCATACTTCCAGCTAATATTGTCTCTCTTCGCTTCAGATGTCGCACTTTTGTAGATCATTGCCCGCTCTTTCACGGATTTTTTCATATTCTCAGCCCGCAATGTGGGTAAACCAAGCGACTGTCCGAAGTGTTGCTCAATCAGTTTTGGGAAACTGGATTTAGCCGCCCCTTCAAGCGCCGCTCCGGCAACGGTATAGGCATGAGTGCTGTAACATTGCTTACTACCCGGAGAAAACCTCAGGGCGTCATCGATAAACAGTGACATGGCCTGGTTTTGCGTCGAAAATTGGCTAGAACTCTTGTCTTTTCCGGCAAGGTTATTAGGTACCCAACAACACTTGGGATCCGTGTTTTTACAATCTTTAGGTCTGCGGGAACCCTTATAGTGTCGAATGCCCGAACGGTGTTCCAGTAATTGGCGTACGGTATGCGTGTGGGCGGAGGGCAAATCGGACACGTAATCAAGGGTGGGCTTATCCACAGATAATTTATTTTGATCGATTAAACGCATTGCCAACAAAGCCGTTACCGGTTTGCTGACCGAAGCGAGACGGTAAATCGTCCCTGCATGGGCTGCGCTCTTATCCTTCACATTGGCCAATCCAAAGCCGCGTTCATAGACTATCTTGCCTTTTTTGCCTATGGCTACACTGACGCCCGGAATATTGTTGTCTTTACGGTATTTTTCTACGAGTTTATCGATACTTTTACGTGGACCCCAGCTCAGGCGCTCGCCATTTTGCCGCCAAACACCCGCATATCGAGTACCCTTGTTAGTGTTATAGGCCTCAAAATCCTCTAGCCGATAACCTTGATCCCGCGCTGTCTTCCAAGCGTTAGCATACCCTTGGGCTGACATATCACGGAGGGCTTTCCAACCGCGTTTATTGGTGTTCTTCACCCAGATTGCGGCATACTGATGTTTGCCATCGAGACGATATGATTCCAGATCAAGTACCCTATAGCCTTGGTCTCTAAAGCTTTTGAACTTCTCGGCATACTGAGATGCAGACATATTTCTAAACTCGGCCCAGGCAGTGTTGCCGGTATTTTTCACCCAGATAGCAGAATAAGCCGTTTTTCCCCCATTTTTATAGGCTTCAATATCCACCATCCGATAACCATTGGCTTTGTTCTTATTAAACTTTTCTTTGAACTGGGCATCGTTTAAATTGCGGTACGACAGCCATTTTATGTTTTCTTTGTTTTCCACCCACACACCGGCATAGCGCATGCTATTTCCGACTTTGTAGGCCTCTTGATCAATTAAACGATATTTATCTTTGAGGGAGTTCCAGGTATTAGAAAACTGCTCATGGGTTTGATCTCTGAGGCTTCGCCATTTTCGATTGTCTGTGTTGTGCTGCCAAATTGCAGAATACAGACGTTTGCCGTTAACTTTATCGACCTCGATATCGACTACGCGATAGCCTTGGCGTGATTTCTTTTTAAAATATTCTCCGAACTTTTCACTTGAATAACCACGAATACTGGACCAACCGACCTGATCGGGGTCATCGATTGATTGCGCCGACGCGGTATTAAAGAGCAGGATACTGATAATCAACAAAGCCGCCGATATGCTTTGTATGGTATTAGCTCGATTCATCTTAATCTCCTTTTGGGCTTTCCCGAGTGAACGTAGGTGATATTTAAACTCCCGTACCTGGGCATGAAGGAAGCCAAACCGCTTGTTATCGAGACCTTGCTAGGTCACCTACCATACAAGAAAGCCTAATTCATGAAGGTTAAAAGTCCAACGACAGTGCCTCTATCGTTTTTTTACCTGCTTCGCAAATTGTCTAGAGCAAAGCATGTGCAGGCTCAAGCAGCACCAAGGTGGATATTTACGGAAAAATATGCACTAATAAAATACTCACAAAAACTAAATAACTATTCACGGTGTAAGACTTATGAGTGGTAGTGAAACCCAAAGCGTGTATGTAGTTGATGACGATCCTGTGGTGCTTGATGCCATTGCCGAGTTGCTGCAATCCGTCGAGTTAAACACCCATACCTATGCTTCGGCGCAGCAGTTTTTCGATGCCTACAACGACGACATGAGCGGCTGCCTGCTGCTTGATATTCGTATGCCCGACATGAACGGCATGGAGTTGCAAAAGCGTTTAAGTGGCATTAATGCCAAGCTTCCCATTATTTTTATCAGCGGCCATGCCGATGTTTCACTGGCGGTGCGGGCGATGCGCGAGGGTGCCGACCCTGTGTTTTGAGTTACCCATGAGTCGTGCCGATATTGCTAATTTGCTGGGTGTTTCCTCCGAGGCGGTCTGCCGCGAGTTCACCCGCTTAAAGCAAGAGGGCGTACTCGAGGTTAAACGTAAAAAAATCTACATCAGTGATATCGATGAGTTATACGCCCTGGCCAATGAGTAAAGGGCGTATTGGTTAGGTTGGCTCATCAACTATGCATAGACTCCTTCTGAGCTCATCCATATAGTCCCAACTTGGGTGCAGGCGCGTTTTTAACGCGTCGGTGCCCATACTTTTCAGCGCTGCCGGAGCAGTTATCTCGGCCGTTGGATTCCCCCAAAACGCATAACTGCCAATCGAGGTAACGGAGTCGGGCAGGATCACCTCGGTGAGCTCGTTACTATCAAAGGCGCTAGTGCCTATATGGATCAGCGAGTCTGGCAGGGTGACGGCCGTTAGGTGTTGGCAATCAAAGACATGAGGGGCTATGCTGGTGACCGAATCGGCCAGGGTAATGGCCTTACGTTCGCCGCCATAGGCAATCAAGGTGCGGTTAGACTCTTCCCCATAAATAAAGCCATGTGTGATCTTGCCGTTTACCTTTTCAATGCGGTTATAGCGAAACGCGGAATAGTGAATATGCTCCAGTGTTTTTGGCAGGGTGATGGCCGTGAGGGTATTGTGCTCAAAGGTGCCTTCATCAATTCGTGTCACCGCCGCGGGAACCGCGACCGAAGTGAGCTTGTTGACCCGAAAGGCATCCGCCCCCAAATGACTCAGCGAGTCGGGCAGATTAACTTGGGTCAGCAGGTTGTACTCGAACGCCCCGGCGTCAATCCTGCTCAGCGTGTCCGGTAAATCTACACTTACTAACTCATTAAATCTAAAGGCATCTTCGCCAATGTGTGTCAGGGCTGCAGGCAGGCGAACGCCGCTGAGTTTGCTGTCCCAAAAGGCGCGCTTGCCGATGTGGGTGACCGCCTCGCCAATAATGACCTTGGAGAGCCTGATACGCTCAAACGCCGACGGCGCGATATGGGTGATACTCACCCCATCGAGATTACTGGGAATACGCACTGCAACATAATCTGAGATAAAGGTACGCGGGCCATAATTACCTTGGTATTTGACCAGGGTGCCGCTGCTACTATCTAGAATGACATCCTCTGAGGTCAGCGTGTATGGGGTGTAGGTGTAGGCAAACAGGCCAGCTAAAATAATGGCCAATAGGGGCACTAAAACGAACACCAGGGGTCTATTTAATCGACGTGATTTCATCTACTCATCCATGATTTGTGTGGCTTAACTCGGTTCCTTGCGTCATTGCTGTTGGGGCCAGGCGCAGCTCCATTGTAGCGCACCTGAGCCGAGCAAGTCAGCGTTTACAAAGGTTTTTAAATCAAGGGATTGTGTGGCTTGGCCTTGTTCACTGGGTCGATAAATTCAATTTGAGTAAGATGAAAGGGGGTGCCCCATTGCTGTATGGTCATCATATCTCGCTGGGCATAGCCTTGTAGTTTGACCTGAGCGCCGGCTTGTGAAAAGGTTGCAGGCAGGTTTAGTGGTAAAAGGCGCTTGCCATCGCGGGTAACTAGGCCGAAAAAGCCCCCTTCAAGGTTTAAATAACAGACTTCGGCCTCCAACCATTTTTCGTCTGTGTTGCTTGGCGGCGATGCGGGTGACTCTGTCATTAGCTGGACTCCATCTCTTAGTTTATTTTTAGGTTGATGGCAGCAAGGACTCGCCTTGCTCGGTCTTGGTCTTGCTGTCCGAAGCCATAAACAGGCGCTCAAGCTCGGTTGCAGAGACCGGCTTACTGAAATAATAGCCCTGATAAGAGTCGACCTTATAGGATTTCAGTAGATTAAAATGCTCTTTCATTTCAACGCCTTCGGCCACAACGGTCAAATTAAAGTTATTCGCTAAATCGATAATCGATTTCACCACCAGGTGCGCGTGCTCGTCGCTGACCATGTCTTGCACAAAGGTGCGGTCGATTTTAATTTCATCTATGGGCAGCGAGCGTAAATAACTCAATGAAGAATAGCCGGTGCCGAAATCATCCAAGGCGATGGACACGCCAAACTCTCTGAGTTTATTGAGCTTTTCGGTGGCATCATTAATATCGCGAATAAGCACCGACTCGGTGACTTCAACAATTAGCTTACTGTGGTCAATCTGGTATTGCTCTACCACCTTAATAAAGTCTTCGACAAAGTGGGCGCGCCAAATCTCCTTGGCGCTGAGGTTGACCGCTATATGCAGGTGCTTACTGTGGGCCTGACTTTGCCATTGCTCGAGTTGCTGGCAAGCCCGCTCTAGCACTATGGCGCCTATGGGCACGATCAAATTGCTTTCTTCGGCCATGTGCATAAACACATCTGGGCTTAATATACCCAGGCTGGGGTGCTGCCAGCGCACTAAGGCCTCGGCGCCGATCAGCGTTTCGTTCATATCGAACTTGGGCTGCAGATAGATACAAAAATCACGATTGGTGATGGAATCATGCATGGCTTTTTGCAGTTCACTGATCTGACGCAGTTCATCCTGCATATTGGTATCGAAGATCATTGCCTTTTGACCACCGCTGGCTTTGGTGCGGTACAAGGCCATATCCGCCAGTTGCAACAGCTTCATGGTGCAGAGGTCATCGGCGGTAAACACCACGCCGCCAATACTGCCGGTGATCGAGTAATCGACGTCTATATCTTGCACGTCGCTGGCTAACGACGTCGACTTGGAAATTTCTTTCAGCACCCGCTCGGCAAATTGCTCGGCGCTATGCAAGGCCTTGGCTTGGTCCATATTGAGGTGCGGCAGCACAATCACAAATTCGTCGCCACCAAAACGGGAGATGATGCCCCGGTCCTGATTAATCTGTTTTAAACGCTCGGCCACCACCTTGAGCAACTGATCGCCGATATGGTGGCCAAAGCTGTCGTTGAGTAACTTAAAGCGATCCAGATCGAGAAACAATAAGGCGCTGAAACTATTACTTTTTTGATTTGCTTTTATGGTTTTTTCTAATTCAATTTCTAACTGAGCGCGGTTCAGCAGGCCGGTAAGCTGGTCAAAATAGGCCAGGTTTACGATCTTATCCTGATTGTTTTTCTCTTCGGTGATATCCAGTGCTAGGCCGACCAACCACAGCGGCTGATTGTTGTCGTCAAACTCGGCAACACGGCCGCGATCCCAAATCCAGATCACCTCACCGCTGGGCTTTTTCATACGAAATTCAATGCTGTAGGACTGATGATCTTGCAATAGCTTTTTCAGCACCTTGGCCACCATGGGTCGGTCTTCGGGGACAATACAGCTTTCAAACTCTTGGAATGACTTGTCGCTGTGCTCAATGCCGGTGATCAGCTCCCATTGACGGTTATGCAACACCTGATTGGTCTGCACATTCCATTCCCATAGCCCTTCTTCGGACACATCCAACACATGCTCGAGGCGTTTTTTGTTTCTGTCGGCTTCTTCTTTAAGGCGGGTGATTTCGGTGATGTCTTTGGCTATAACGGCGATATGAAGTTGGTTGCGAACATCGCGAAAAGGCACCTTTACGGAATGAAAATGACGGATTTCGCCGGTATTGGCGTCAGTGGACGACTCGTACACTTCTTCTATTTCAAAGCGACGCATAATGCCTTGGACATTGTCCTTGAAAAAGTCGGCTTGCTCTTGATTTTGGGTAAAGTAATAGTCGTCTTTGCCCACCATTTGCTCCGGGGAGCAGTTGTAGAGCTTGGCCATGGTGTCGTTACAAAACTTGAAGTTGCCGTGATAGTCCTTGATCAGCACCACATCGTTGATGGAGTTGAGCAGCCGCTTGATAACGGCGGCATGCTTATTGACTTTGCGGATCACAAACAGCAGTAAGCTCATGGTTAACAACAGTTGGGTGCACAGGAGAAAAAGCACCTTGGCGATGTCATGCATATTTTGCGCGAAAAGCTTGTAGACCAGTATCATTGCCAGGGTTGAGAACGCCGATATAACGACCGCAAACAAAAAAATCTTACCCTTGTATATTTTGTTTATATCAAACATTTATAATCCTAAATTAGCATGACCTGGCAAGTCCCGACCCATTTCAAAACCCTATAAGCTAGATGAGGTTAGCGCCCATGATTGTCTTCCTTGCTGCGCAAACAGGTTATTTTTATCTATGTTGCTTTGCGCGCGGCCGAACACGGCTGTTATATAAGGAAGTAAAGACCACATTCCCCTGGTTGCAAACTCGCTTGACGGCTCGGTTGAAAGCTCGGTTGAAAAGCTCGGTTGAAACAAACAAAGCCGACATTCGGCGCAACACCTGGCTGAAACATATCTTGGTAACGCATTTGTCTATAAACCGCTCAATTATATTGTTTCTCGGGCTGCGTTAATTTTATTCAGTTACTATCCATTATGCCCAAAAATACCAGTTAATCTAGCCGCAATAAAAATATAAGTGTATGTAAAATCAATTAAGTATGGGTTCAGTGTCCGCTAACTAATATGGCCCCTCACTCCTGTTAATGTTCCTTTGAACCTTTATTGTTGTTAAGCAGGTTAGCCAGCTATATTTGTAGCTGGCTTTTTTTTGCCTGGGCGTCGCCAAGCTGGCATCATAGGGGCTGCAAAAAATAAGAGAAAAGGATCTAAGCATGCTGAGATGGGTAAATTACCTAGTATTTGGTTTTATGTTGAGCGTTTTGACGGTGCAACCGGTTTGGGCACAAACTGAGCAGCCCGCAGAAACCTTACCAGAGCAGCAGGCAAAAGGACTTTCTCAAGAACAACAAGCGCAGGCGCAACAAACGGTGTCGCAGTTGAACGAGCCCATGTATCGGCCATTGATCGAACGTTATATTCTCGATGAACTACAGGCCGTGCGCAAAGATCAGCAGGCGCTGCGTGCCGAATATGTGGAAAAGATAGCCCATGCCCAGCTGGACACGGCCGACCGCGCTCTTGGCTACACCACAGATACTATGAATAACCTCTTTATTCTGATCACGGCCACCGTATCAATTCTTGTACTGGTGGGCTGGAATTCATTGCGTGATGTGAAAAACAAGGTCGAAGACATAGTTAACACCCGTGTTAAGGCCATTACCGAAGAGTACGAATCCCGCCTTGCCGGACTCGAAAGTCAGCTTCGTGAGCGTTCTGAAGAAATCCTCAATAACCAGAAAAAGATCACCATTACCAATGAAATCCACTCATTGTGGATGCGCGCCAACCTTGAAAGTGACTTTGGCACCAAGGTGGAAATCTATGACGAGATACTGACGCGCAAACCGGAAGACGTTGAAGCCATCGCCTACAAGGCCGATGCACTGTTGGAACTCGGTGATATTCAGCAGGCGATTGTTCTATGTAACCAAGCGCTGGAGATTGACTCCGACTATGGTTACGCTTATTGGCAACGGGCCTGTGCCTACGCCATGACCCACAAGCACAGTGATGCCCTGGCGGATATTCGTATGGCTTTGGAATACTCGCCGAATCTGCGCAATGAGCTGCTTCATGAAAGCGCCTTTGCCAGCTTGCACGATAACGCCAGCTTTAACGATATCGTTAACGGCTGATAGCTGATATAGACAGGTTAAGACATAAAAATGGCGGCCAGTGGCCGCCGTTTTTGTTTATGGGAGAGATTGCCTCGGGGAGTGCTTGCTTGGCAGCGGCTATTTACCTCTAAAAAACAGCACCTTGGTAACCTTGGCATTATTGATTTCGTAGCTGGCGACCACTTCGCCGCGCTTATCCACCACCTCGGGGTCTTGGCTGCATGACTCGGAGAGTTCCTGATCTATCACGTACTTACCGTGAACGATGCGTTTTATCGGTGTGCTTTTTACACAGTGCAGACTTTTAAACATGGCGCCATAGCGGGCAATTAATTGTTCCTTGCCGCTAAACATGAGTTGATCCGGGAACATGTAAAAGGAAATATCTTCGGCGAAATAGCTAATAAAGGTATCGATATCCTTGTCGTTGTAGGCGCTAAGCAGGGCGTCAACCACGGCCACAGCCTGTTGCTGGGCTTGACTTAATTGCTTGGCGGTGCGTTTTTCGAGTTGATTCTCAACCAGTTCGCTTTCTTGGCTGCTAGGCGCGGCATTGTCGTTGGCCAGGGCCGGTTGCCACAGCAGGGCCGCCAAGATAGCGACAATATGGGTTTTCATAGTTAGTCCTTTGGTTACTACCAGTATTGCTCTACGGTTATTTGCCCCGGGCTCCGGCGGCGGTTGCGATTGTAGCCTAAATCGCTTAAACATTGACTGGTTTCTTTGACCATGTCGGGATTACCGCAAATCATAAACTGTGCCACATCCGGGGTGGCCTCAAGCTGAACGTGCGCAAAAAGCTCGCCGCTTGTGATCAAGGCCGGGATACGCTGTTTGAGCGGCGTTATATCTTTCTCGCGGGTCACCACAGGCACATACTGCAATTGTGGGTGTTGTTCCTGCAGCTCCAGGATCATTTCCTTATAGCTGAGATCATCACTGTGGCGCACGCAGTGTACCAGCACTATATGTTGAAATTGTTGCCATACCTGTTGCTCTTGCAGCATAGATAAAAACGGGCCGATGGCGGTTCCTGTGCTTAACATCCACAGCTGCTCGGCGCTGGGCACCTCGTCCAGGGTGAAAAAGCCATTGCTTTGGGCGGCAATTTGCACGCTGTCGCCGGGTTGTAAGCGCGCCAGGGCCGCGGAAAGTGCGCCATCATCCACCTTGATCAGATAAAACTCCAGGTTGTTAGAGCTCGGTGGGTTCACAAAGGAGTAGGCCCGAGCCACTCTTTGGTCGCCAATTTGTAGCGCCAGTTTGGTGTATTGTCCGGCGGTGAATGGGTCAATGTCAGCGGTAACGACTAAACTAAATAGCTTTTCGTTCCACCATATCAGCCGTTTTACTTTTGCCTCTAACCAGTTCGCCATAATGTGCTCCAAAGCCTTTAACCTCAACAAGTTAAATCTGGCAATGGAATGACTTAAAGTCAATTTATGGCGCCACAAAGGGGATTGTTGGTTACATTAAGTTGCAGTTTATGGCTCCTTGATAACCCAGAAAGCCTAGTGGGCTATTGAAACCCTGCTTGGCTTTGATATACTCGCGCTCGAAGTTTCAGTAAGTAGTGAAACTTCGGAACCAGCTTTACGTTTCCCTGAACCAATCTGGAAAAATCGAGTGTCAAAGCCAAGCCTACACACATTAAACTTTTTGCCGCAGTCGCTGCTTGCGAATGTGGGGCAAAGTCGTGTGTATGGACGTGCTCTAACCATGACCTTCGCCTTCGCGTTGGTGAACTTTGCTTTACTGTTTAGCGGCACCCTGGGGGATGTGGCTGAACTGGAAGCCCTGCTTGGCAATGGCCTACAGCATGAATCTGTGCTGGTGACCTTGGCGCAATTTCTCGCCCACCCGGTGTTGAGTGCGCAGTTGCTGATTGGTTTGTGCTGGTTGTTATTTCATGTCTTTGTGGCCAAGCGCACCGGTATCTTCCTGCGCAAAGCGGCCTTTGCCTTTGTTGCGCCCACGCGCAGCCAACCGGTGCAAGATGCCCACGGTTGTCGCGCGCCACCCCTCATTGCCGGTTGATTGTCGGCACCGTTACACCTTGTTGTGCACAAGTAGGAACATGCGTCTTTCCAAGTAACGGCCTCAGTGCGTCTGCTTAATACCTGTCACTGAACACAGTCAACCCACCGCAGTATTGTTCGCGGTGCGTCGGGCACCTCTGGTTTGCATTCATTTCCGTGTGGGCTGCCAACCAAAAAATACCTTACTACCGCGAATTAATGCGCTTTGAGCATAGCTATGCCGTGCTTAAACATCTCAGGCCCCGTGCGTCGGATATACACTCGCGCGCCGGTGGCGAGGTTTAACCTTTAGGTTGTAGGGTAGTGTTTTGTTAACTCGCAAACTCTTTTCAATAGCTCTGGCCCTGATGGTGCTGGCGCTCAGCGGCTGTAGCGGCGGAGTGCTGGACCCCAAGGGGCAAATTGGCGTGGATGAGAAAAACCTCATCATTATCGCCACTCTTCTTATGTTACTTGTGGTGATCCCCGTGATTGTCATGACCTTGTATTTTGCCTGGAAATACCGTGATGGTCGTGACCATGAAATTTATGCACCCAAGTGGGCCCACTCCACCAAGATAGAAGCGGCGGTATGGACCATTCCGATTGTCATCATCATAGTGCTGGGCGTGATCACCTGGCGTTCGACCCAGTCGCTGGACCCCTATAAGCCGCTTGAAGGCAAGGGCGAGCACCTCAAGGTGCAAGTGGTGTCGTTAAACTGGAAGTGGCTGTTTATCTATCCCGAGCAGGGCATAGCCACGGTGAATGAACTGGTGTTTCCAGCCAATGTGCCGGTGGAATATAAGATCACCTCGGAAAGCACCATGAACTCTTTCTTTATCCCGCAATTGGGCAGCCAAATTTATTCTATGGCCGGCATGGAAACCCAATTACACCTGATAGCCGACGAAGCCGGCACCTTTAACGGATTTTCCGCCAACTACAGCGGCGCCGGTTTCACCGGAATGCAGTTTGATGCCATTGCCACGCCAACCCAGGCGGATTTCGATAACTGGGTGGCCGAGGTGAAGGCAAAAGGACAGACATTGGATAAGGCCGCTTACGAGCAACTTGCCGAGCCCAGTGAATACCACCCGGTTACCTACTATGGCGCCGTGGAAAACGGCTTATTCCACAGCATTGTTATGAAGTATATGCAGGGTCATGGCGAGATGAACTATTACGCTAAACCCGAGCATTCGGCGCACATCCAGCACGGCGTCGAGGAGTGAATATGAGTTTATTTGGAAAGCTATCAATCGATGCCATCCCCTACCATGAGCCCATTATTATGGTGACCTTGGCGGTGGTGGCCGTGGTCGGCTTGCTACTGGCGGCCGCGCTTACAAAATACAAAAAGTGGGGAGTGCTCTGGTCTGAGTGGATCACTTCCATCGACCATAAACGCCTGGGAGTGATGTATATCACCTTGGCGCTGATCATGCTGTTTCGCGGTTTTGCCGACGCCATTATGATGCGCACGCAACTGGCCATGGCCACCAGCGGCGCGGCGGGATATTTGCCGCCAGAACATTATGACCAAATCTTTACCGCCCATGGGGTGATCATGATCATCTTTATGGCCATGCCCTTTATGATTGGCTTGATGAACATCATAGTGCCTTTGCAAATTGGTGCCCGTGATGTGGCCTTCCCGTTTTTGAACAACCTCAGCTTTTGGTTGACCGCCGGTGGTGCCGTGTTGATCAACCTGTCTCTTGGACTGGGGGAATTTGCTAAAACCGGTTGGGTGGCGTATCCGCCTTTATCCGAGCTCTCCTTTAGCCCGGGCGTGGGGGTCGACTACTATATCTGGGCGCTGCAAATATCCGGGCTTGGCACCTTGCTGACCGCGGTGAACTTCCTGGTCACCGTATTTAAGATGCGTGCGCCGGGTATGAGCCTGATGAAAATGCCCATCTTTACCTGGACCTGTACCTGGGCCAACATCCTGATCGCCGCCTCTTTCCCTATTTTGACGGCAGTATTGGCGATGTTAACGCTTGATCGTTACCTGGACTTCCACTTCTTCACCAATGAAGCCGGTGGTAATGCCATGATGTATATCAACCTGTTTTGGGCCTGGGGTCACCCCGAGGTATATATCCTGATCTTGCCTGCTTTCGGCATTTTCTCCGAGGTGATCTCCACCTTTACCGGCAAACGCCTGTTCGGTTATAAGTCAATGGTCTATGCCAGCGGCGCCATTTCTATCCTCGGCTTTATCGTCTGGCTGCACCACTTCTTTACCATGGGCTCAAGTGCCAACGTCAACGCCTTCTTTGGGGTCATGACCATGGTGATAGCCGTGCCCACCGGGGTGAAGCTGTTTAACTGGCTATTCACCATGTATCGCGGGCGCCTGCGCATTACCGTGCCGGTGCTGTGGACCATCGGCTTTATGCTGACCTTTACCGTTGGCGGTATGACCGGCGTGTTACTGGCCATCCCGGGTGCCGACTATGTGCTGCACAACAGCCTGTTCCTGATTGCCCACTTCCATAACACCATTATCGGTGGTGCGGTGTTCGGCTACCTGGCCGGGTTTGCTTACTGGTTCCCTAAAGCCATGGGCTATAAGCTCGATGAGCGTTGGGGCAAGGCGTCTTTCTGGTGCTGGCTGGTGGGCTTCTTCGTGGCCTTTATGCCGCTGTACGTGCTGGGCTTTTTGGGTATGACCCGCCGTCTTAACCACACCAATAACCCGGATTGGAATATCTGGCTGTACATTGCCTTTGTCGGTGCGGTGATCATCATGGTTGGCATTGTCTGCCAGGTGATCCAACTGTATGTGAGCTACAAAAACCGCGAGCAGCTTAAAGACACCAGTGGCGATCCTTGGAATGGTCACACCCTGGAGTGGTCAACGGCATCACCGCCGCAATACTACAACTTTGCCAAAACTCCGGTGGTTTCGGATATCGATGCCTGGACCGAGGTGAAAGAGCAGGGCAAGGCCTATCAGCCAGGATTAAGTTACGCGCCTATCCATATGCCGAAGAACACCTCGGCGGGTGTACTGATGAGTGCCGGGATCACGCTATTTTGCTTCGCCATGATCTGGCATATCTGGTGGTTGGCCATGGTAGGCCTAGCCGGTGCCATCGCCATGTTTATTAAGCGTTGTTACACCAAGGATGTCGATTACTACGTGCCGGTTGATGAAATTGAACGCATCGAAGGCGCCCATATTCAGCAAGCTACAGCGGGAGGGTCGCTATGAGTGCCACAACTTCAGCTTCAATCAATGCCTTAGCGGGCGTGCACGCGCATGAGCACCACCATGAGCATCATGACACCGGCGGCAACACGGTATTCGGTTTTTGGTTATACCTGATGACCGACTGTTTGTTGTTTGCGTCCTTTTTTGCCACCTATGCGGTGCTCTATATGAATACCGCCGGCGGCGTGTCCGGCAAGGATATCTTTGAACTCGACTTTGTCGCAGTGGAAACGGCGGCGCTGCTGCTGAGCAGTATTACCTTTGGTTTTGCCATGATAGCCGCCAACGGCCAGAAAAAAGCACAGACTCTGGGTTGGCTGGCGGTCACTTTTGCCTTTGGTGCCGTCTTTATCGGCATGGAAGTGTATGAATTCCATCATTTGATTGCCCATGGTAACGGGCCACAGCAGAGTGCGTTTTTAACCTCCTTCTTCTCCTTGGTGGGCCTGCACGGTATGCACGTTACTGCCGGTTTGATTTGGATGACGGTGATGATGATTGAAGTGTTGCGCCGTGGTTTGGGCAAGCAAACGGTGACCCGTTTAAGCTGCCTGAGTTTGTTTTGGCACTTCTTAGACATCGTTTGGATCTGTGTGTTTAGCGTAGTGTACTTGATGGGAGCCATGTAATGAGTCATAGCGAAATTCAACAAATTGAAATAGTTGAAGAAATAAGCCATCAGCAGGCGTCTAGTCAGGTTAAAGACTATGTTATCGGCTTTGTGCTCTCGGTGTTGTTAACCGCCATCCCTTTTTGGGCGGTGATGACGGGGGCGCTGTCGCAAGGCAGTACTATGGCCACCGTGGTGGTGGCGGCCATAGTGCAAATCTGGGTGCACTTGAAATACTTCTTACACCTTAACTTTGTCACCGATGAGGGCAAGGCCAACAGTGTGTCGTTTATTTTTAGTGCCCTGATCATCGTTATGGTGGTCGGCCTGTCGGTGTGGATCATCTATGAATCCAACGCCATGATGATGTACTAAGAAAAGGGTCGTGCTTATGTTTCGTCGTTACTTTACGGTGACCAAACCTGGCATCATCATGGGGAATCTTATTTCCGTCGCGGGGGGCTTCTTGCTAGCCGCTCGCGGGGAAGTGGACCTCGCCTTGATGCTGGCAACCTTGGTCGGATTGTCTTTGGTGGTGGCCTCGGGCTGTGCCATCAATAATGTCATTGACCGCGATATCGATGCCAAGATGGCGCGCACCAAACGCCGAGTGACAGTAACGGGCGAAATGTCGGCAACGGCGGCATTGTTCCACGCCTTGGTGTTGGCGGTATTAGGTTTTGGCGCATTGTACTGGTACACCAATACCTTGGCGTTGGGCTTTGCAGCCTTTGGTTTTGTTATTTATGTAGGCGTCTATAGCCTCTATATGAAGCGCAATTCGGTGTATGGCACCCTGGTGGGCAGCTTGTCGGGGGCGGTACCGCCCGTGGTGGGCTATTGTGCGGTAAGCGGCCAGTTTGATGCCGGTGCCGCCGTCTTGCTACTGATGTTCTGCGTCTGGCAAATGCCACACTCCTACGCCATCGCTATCTTTCGCTATCAAGACTATCAAGACGCCAACATTCCTGTGCTCCCCGTGGCACAGGGAATCGAGCGGGCCAAGCGGCAAATTGTCTTGTACATCGCCTTATATGCCTTAGTGGTGATCTTGCTGCCCCTGGGTGGCTACACCGGCTTGGCCTTTACGGCGGTGGCCTGCACCACCAGTTTCTGGTGGTTGCTGATGGCGCTTCGCGGTTATCGTCGCAATATCGATGTTTCCGGTTGGGCAAGGCAGGTGTTTGCCTTTTCCATCGTTAATATCACCATTTTAAGCATTACCATGGCTGTGGATTATCATGTCGCGGGTTCACAGCTCATAGCGCTGACCTAGTTTAGGTGAGTGCGCAATAGCGGCATATTCCCAATAGTAAATGATAAGCAAAGGCTCCTCGGAGCCTTTTTTCTTACAGGCGTGCGGCCTGCTCTACGACGATTGCGTGACGCGCCGCTAAGCGGGCATGATCTCTGTCATAACCGCCGCCAATCACGGTCGCCACCGGCGTATTGTGTTGCTGACAACGGGTGAGTACCAACTGATCCCGCTGCGTTATGCCCTGCCAACTGATATCAAGTTTGCCCAGGCCATCCTCTTGCCAAATATCGACGCCCGCATCGTAGAGCACTAAATCCGGGTTTAAGCTATGCAATAAATGGCTGAGGGTGTCATCGACAATGCCCAAATATTCATCATCGCCCATATTATTGGCCAGGCCTATGTCGAGATCGCTGGCGCATTTTCGAAACGGGAAGTTCTTTTCACAGTGGATTGAACAGGTGTAGGCATAGGGCTGATGCTGTAACAGCGCCGCGGTGCCATCGCCTTGATGCACATCCAAATCAAAGATAAGCACATTGGTTACCTCGCGCGATTGGATCAGGGTCTGGGCGGTGAAGGCCAGGTCGTTGACCATGCAGTAGCCGGAGCCAAAATCATAATGCGCGTGGTGCGTACCACCGGCGAGATGACAGGCCAGCCCATGCTTTAGCGCCAGGCGGGCGGTTTTCAGTGTTCCCAGCGGGGCAGTAAAGGTACGGGCCATTAAGCTGGGTGACCAAGGTAAGCCGATGCGCCGCATGGCCTTGGCATCGAGGCGATTATGCCACAGGTCGTCGACATAGGTGTCGCAGTGCACCAAGGCGAGATCGTCCGGGTAGCCTATTTCCGGCTGATGCAGGTTGCCCTGCACTAAGCCTAACTCCTTCGCATGCTTATAAAGGCGCGCAAATTTGCTCATTACGAACCTGTGGTTGGGATCAAAACTGAATGAGTAATTTGGGTGATACACCAGGGGCAAATGCGGGTTAAAGCTCATAAGATTCGACAACGTGACTTTTGTAAAGAGTCTACCGAATGATGAACGTCTTTGCCCAGGTTTCTTCTTTATCAGGCGAGTGACGCTTTATTACCTAGGGTTACATTTTGCAACCTGATACCGACTTGAAAGCCTGATGAGCGCCCCAACTTTACTTGAGTAATCATTCAAGAATAATTAGGAGTTAATAAAATGAACCGTCAAATCCTGTTGAACTCACGCCCGGTAGGGGAGCCCACCGCCGATAATTTTCGTTTGCACCAAGGGGAGATCCCAAGCCCAAAACAGGGTGAAATGCTGCTGCGCACCGTTTATCTCTCGCTTGACCCTTATATGCGGGGACGCATGAGCGATGCCAAGTCTTACGCCGAGCCGGTTGCTCTTGGCGGGGTGATGTTTGGCGGTACGGTCGCGCAAGTAGTGGAGTCTAAACTGGATGGCTATGCCGAAGGTGACTGGGTGCTGTCGATTAATGGTTGGCAGGACTATGCCATCAGCACAGGTGAGATGGTCATTAACCTGGGTAAAAACCCAAGCAAGCCATCCTGGGCCTTGGGTGTCTTGGGAATGCCCGGCTTTACCGCCTACATGGGCTTACTGGATATCGGTAACCCTCAGCCGGGCGAAACAGTGGTGGTCGCCGCGGCCAGTGGCGCGGTGGGCTCTAATGTGGGTCAGATTGCAAAAATTAAAGGTGCCAAGGTGGTGGGTATTGCCGGTGGCGAAGAAAAATGCCGTTACGTGGTTGAAGAGCTTGGCTTTGATGCCTGTATCGATCATAAGGCCGATGATTTTGCCGAGCAATTAGCCGCCGTCTGTGACAAGGGCATCGATGTCTATTTTGAAAACGTCGGCGGTAAGGTGTTCGATGCGGTATTACCGCTATTAAATCCCTGCGCCCGTATTCCTTTGTGCGGCAATATCTCCCAGTACAATAGCGACGAGCTGCCGGCTGGGCCGGATCGCTCATACCAGTTGATGTCATTTTTGCAGGTGACGCGCGTAACGGTAAAAGGTTTTATCATTTACGATGATTACGGCCATCGTTATGACGAGTTCGCCAAGGATATGCAACAGTGGGTGAGTGAGGGCAAGATCAAGTACAAAGAGCACATGATCGAAGGCCTTGAGAATGCGCCGGCGGGATTGAACGACGTACTCAACGGGCGTAACTTCGGCAAAATGGTCGTCAAAATTAACGAACCGCTTTAACCAGGAAAGAAAAAGCCGAGTTTAACTCGGCTTTTTTATCTTCTTTTTACTCAACTTTATTGAGTATTCTCAGGCTCTGATATGAGTAGTCACTTGCACCACTTTTTACTGCAAAGCTGTAACTAAAGACGGTCTGACCAGCCTCGCTGTGCAGCGGACGTAGCGAACGCATAAAATACATTGCTTCCGGAGTCGCCAGCGTCTCGGTATAACATTCATCATAGCTTGTAGCAGTAGGACAATAATAGCTTGAGATAAACTGAATTCTACCTTGCTCATCAAGCTTCCATAGGTCTCGTCCACTGTAGAAATCATCCACGCTTGGCTGATAATCAAAGAGCTCGCTATAATTGCCAAAGCCGCCGCCGTGCAACCACATATAATTGGTGGTGTCTTTCATATCCAAGCTGATGAATGCATCCTGATGCTGGTATATGCCGATAACATCGCTCAGCGTGTTAGCCGATGCCAGGTTGGTATCCACCTCCATAAAGGGGTAGGCAAGATAACTTTCTGACTCTGCAAAATATCGCGCAGCCCAGGTTATCTCTCCATTACTAAAGAAACTGTATTCCGTGGTCGTTGTTCCATCATTTACCGCCAGAACATCTGCTCCTTGAGTCAGTGTGAGCGTGCGTTCCTCAGTTTGTTGGTTTTTGGGACTGTAAATGTGCGTTGTAGCCTTGGTTGCCGACTCCAGCGTGAGTACCGTACCGCCAATCAAATACTCTTCTTCACCTACTGTGGTTGCCTCAGTAATAAAGCGCCCCGAGTAACTGGCACCAGTCGCCAGCGCCGGCGCAGAGATCTTATCTACCTTACTATAAATGAGCACATCCGCTTGCGGCATGAGTGCGTCTTCGAGCTCACTCGGATTAAGCAAGCTAATACCTTGCGACTCTGCCTTTAAATCATTGTGGTGCAGTAACTCAATGGCTAAACCTTGCTCCGTCTGCGCCAGTACTTTTATACCGTCTATATAATGGGTAAAAAATAAATCTACATAGTTATAATCTATATCATGGAATGAGCTGTAAAAATCCTCAGAAAGCTCCGAAAGGACGAGTTGATTACCTTCTATCTGGGTATTGATAGCCGTGCTATTGAAGTCTTTCCCTTTTATTCTTGCATAGAATACAGGCAGACTGGCTTTATCTGCGCTTGGCTCAAGATGGCCGACCCCATAATAGCTCGAAGGTTCGTCGATGAAGAAATAGCTGTGTTGTAACTCAGGCTGGACCGTTTTAGTTAAATTCATAACGGTTTCTGTTTCATCCGTGCTCAGCACCACACGAATCTTACCTTGTTCCTGAGCAACAACTTCGAATTCCAGCGAGTCATATTCTGTGCATGATAGACAGGCATATTTTTTGATATCCGTAGTAAAACCCGTGTCACTCACTTCATAGGAAAAATGATGGATATCACCATTAACATCGGTCATAACGCCGTTGTTGCTCTCGGTGAATGCTAACGAATTACCGTTAACAGGGTTAGTCCATAAACCTTCGAGCACACCATCACCAAGTGCAATGTCTTGCCATTTATCCGGGTTATCTGCGACGGTCAATGTCAGTTGATAATCGACACTGGCCTTGCCATCGCTGACTTGTAAAGTAACTTCGTGTTCGCCAATATCAAAAAAGCCTGGAGCGAGAGTTAAGGTTAGCTGTGAGTTTGCTACCTCTGTGCTTAACCAGTCCGGCTGCTGCTTTTACCTCGTAAGTGAGGGTGCCGCTAAGGGTTGGTGGAGTGTTTGTGGTTACCGGAGACGGAGTCGAATCGTCATTATTATCTGAGCCTCCACAACCTACTAATGTTGCAGAGATAAGAGCGGCTAGCGTGAGCTTCTTCATGGATAATTCCTTTATCATTGTTAGTATTTTGTAATAACAATGTGATTATATTCTCTTTTTCGGGACGGTTTCTAGTCATTTATTCCGTTATTTCCGCGTATTTAGTGCATAGCCTGCTTATATTTTAACTAGATATAGGGGTAAATCGCCCTTCAAATGCCAATAAAACGCCTTATGTAATGTTAAGTAATGTTAATGAAGAGGGGCTTGATATATCATGCCCGCCATCCGAGCGTCTGCTATCTGGCCTGCTGCATGCTTGCCGCATAGCCTGGCGTTAGCAAAGCAATAATAAATCCAATTAATGAGAAAAACGCAATGACAACAAAAATAGCGCTGCCTCTGGCCGTGTGCTTTATGCTGAGTGCCTGTGACTCCAACGATACTCAAACCCAGGAGCCACCCGCCGTTGAGGCCTCTGCGGTAGAAATTGAGCTGCAAAGCCTGATCGCCACAGAGCAGATCACGCCATTAGTTCCACCGCAAGAGGCCGTCGCCATCGACAGCCCGTTGGCACAATTAGGCAAGCAGCTATTTTTTACCAAAGCGCTTAGCGGCAATTTAGACACCGCCTGTGCAAGCTGCCATCACCCCAATTTAGGCGGCGGCGATGCCCTGGCCTTGCCGGTGGGCGTTGAAGCGCTGGAGCCGGACTTACTTGGGCCGGGCCGCCTTCATGATGCCAATGGTTATCACCACGATGACGGACCTACCGTGCCGCGCAACTCCCCCAGCACCTTTAACCTGGCGTTTTATCAGCGCACCCTGTTCCATGATGGGCGTATCGAAGTGCTAGATGAAACAGGCGATATGCGCACGCCCGATTCGTTATTCGGCGAGCGCGATGACAAGGCCGGCGTTTCCCTGGCACAGGCGCAAGCGCGATTCCCGGTGACCTCAAAAGAGGAGATGCGTGGTTTTGACTTTGTTGCCAATGGCAATAACCATGATTTACGTGCCGCATTACAAGCGCGTTTTCAGGGCGACACCAATGAGCTGGCCATTAACAACTGGCTGGAGGCCTTTCGTCAGGGTTTAGAGCAAGCCGATGGCAGTGCAAGCGCCTTGCTGACCTTTGACAACATCACCCTGGCCATTGCCGCCTATGAAAATTCCCAGGTGCTTATCGACAACCCCTGGGCGGCGTATTTACAAGGCGAGCAGGATGCTATTAGCGAGCAAGCCAAGCGCGGGGCGCTGCTTTTTTACAAATCCAGCGAGCAGGGCGGCTTTGCCTGTGCCAGTTGCCATCAGGGAGGCTTTTTCACCGATGAGTCGTTCCATGTGCTAGCGGTGCCGCAGATAGGCCGTGGTAAAGGTGATGGTGCTTGGGGAGACGATGACTTTGGTCGTTATCGTGAAACCAAGGTTGCCGATGACAAATATGCATTTAGAACGCCGACCCTGCTGAATGTCACGCAAACCGGGCCTTGGGGGCACAGTGGTGCTTTTAGCGAGCTGAGCGACATGCTGGTGCATCACCTGCAACCTCATCAAAGCATCAATGATTATGTGCCCGATGACACTCAGCCGGGAATACAAATGAGCCACTGGAGAGATAACACCGAGCAGGCATTGGCACAACTGGATAAACTGCAAAGTGAGGGTAAGTCACAGTTGCAGCCAAGCAGCTATGATGCACAGCAAATCGAAGACTTATTGGCATTTTTGGCCACCCTCACCGATCCCTGTACACAAACACCCAGTTGCATGAACAAATGGGTGCCCGGTGCGGATGAGCAAGACGCCGACGGTTTGCGCCTGCAGGCCTATGATGGGGATGGCAACCTGCTGTAACCCTGAGACGCGGCGTTACAGTGTGTTGCTTATTACACAGTTACGCCGCAAGCGCTTGCCTCGATACAGGCATAGGTCGGCTTGCTTAAACAGGGCGTTCACCTGAGCCTTGGTGTATTCGGTGCTGGAGACACCCAAGGTGGCGGTGACCTCTATCAGCTCCTGATTAATGCAGATGCTGGCGTGGGCGATCTTCTCGCGAATTTTTTCGGCCACATGCACCCCTTGTTCCTGTGTGGTGTTGGGCAAAATAATGGCAAATTCCTCTCCGCCAATGCGGGCCACGATATCGTATTTACGGATCACCGTATTGAGTAACTGGGCCACGGTTTGCAGCACCAGATCGCCACCATGATGGCCGAAGTTATCATTAATTTGTTTAAACAAGTCGAGGTCAAGAATGATCAAGGCCAGGGTCTGTTCTTCGCGCACTGCCTGATCCAGGCGCAGTTGCAACTGCTCAAAGAAATAACGGCGATTATAAAGTCCGGTGAGGGGATCCGTGGTCGACTCTTTACGCAAACGCAGTTCCAGCAGTTTGCGCTCGGTAATATCGATCACCATGCCGGTCCACATAATGCCACCGTCGGTTTGTCGCTGCGGTATGGCATGGGCAAACAACCACTTGTAACCGACGCTCAGGGTGACCTTAAATTCACATTCGAAGTCTTCCAGCTTGGCGGCCGAGTGCACGATTTCTTCAAGCATATTCTCTCTGTCGCCGTGGGCGACCTTGCTTAACATGCGTGCCGGGTTTTGCAGCGCCTGCTCCGGCGTTACCTCAAAAATACGTTTCACCCCTTCACTGGCATAGAGAAAATGCCAGGAGCGCGAGGCCGTTAACACAAATTGATAGATCATACCGGGGATGATCTGCGCCAGGGCATCCATGCGGGTGTGCAGGCTCATATTCTCAGTTTTATCGAACAGTGAACCAACCAGGGCATCCGCCGCGCCATTGTTGCCTTTTGGCGCTTTCAGGCGCTGGCTGTGCTCACACAGCCACACATAATGGCCCTGACTATGGCGAAAGCGATAGTCACATTTACACACGCCCCGGGCACCTTGAGCAAGCCAATGATTATATTCCGCCTGCAGCGCTTCTCTGTCTTCCGGGTGTATTTGCGCCAGCCACCAATGACTGTTGCGTTGAATGCTGGCAACGTTGTAGCCGGTGATGCGCTCAACCTCGACCGACATATAGGTAAAGTGGCCCAGGCGATTGAGTGGGCTCTTAAACACCGCCGCCGGCAGACTATCGATAATGGAGTTGAGCTCGTTGCGCACCTGTTGTAGCTCATTAATGGTGTTGATGCGGGCGCTGATATCTATATGGGTGCCGGTGATCCACTCCGGCTGGTTGTCGACGGTGCGGGTAGCTACCCGGCCGCAATCCCGAACCCAGACCCAATGCCCGTCCTTGTGCTTTAAGCGCACCTCGCACAGGTAATCCTCGTCATCACCACAAAAGTGGCGTTCCAAGGCGCTGTTTGAGCGCTTAATATCATCCGGGTGGGCAAATTCAAGCCAGGTTTCAATGGAGATGGGGGAGAGCTCTTCCAGGGTATAACCGATAATTTGTGCCCAGCGCTCATTTAAGATCACCTCGCCGGTTTGATAGTTCCACTCCCAGGTGCCGGCGCGGGTACTGTTGATAATGGTTTGCAAACGCTCGGCATAACTGAGCTGGTGGTAGCCGGACAGGCGCCTTTGCAGGGAAACCATAATATACGCCTGCTCGCCGCAACACACATGTAAGTCACCCTGATACTCGCCGTTCTCGCACTCGGTTTCTACCCAATAATGTTCGTCCAGAAGCAAGGCTCTGAAATCCAGGGTTTCGACACTGGTGCGAAAAGCAAACTCATCTATGTGTAAGCCCAGGTAACGTTGCAAATGGCGTGGGAAGACCGCATTGCAAAGACCGCCACAATCGAAAAGCAAGATGATGGTATTTTCGTTGTTGCTCAAGTTGGTTCCTACAACTGTTTAGCTAAGAGTTATCGAGCCTGATTCTTTAGTATTAGTTGTTGGTGGCAGAGCGCTCGGTGTTAGAAAAAAGTATAGTGGAGGGATTTTTATCTGCGAACTTTTGTTCAGTTTTCATTAAGAGTTTTGAGCGTGTGTAAATAAGTGTAAAGAATCCGTTGGTTTATCTGGGGTTCATGGAGTCGCCACTAGAGTAAAGATATTACAAAGAGGTCAACTGACCGAAAAAGGAGGTCCTTATGCGACTCACTACATTTGTTATCGGTGCAGCACTATTTTGTTTGGCACCCCTGGATGCGGCTCTGGCGAAACCCGATCACTTTATGCCGCCAGGCCAAGAGAAAAAGCTGGTGAATCACGACGATCGTGATCACAAATATCGCCATGAAGGCGACAGAAAGCGGTATGACCGTCACGAGCGCGACAGAAAGCGCCATAAGCATGATCGCAAACATAAAAGGGATCGTCATTATGACCGTCACCATGATCGCCACTACTATGGCCATCATAAAAAGCATAAACGTAATCGTCACTACTACTGCGACCATTACAGCCATCGCCGCCATGACCGCTACTGGCGTGTAGGTCATCATATTGATTACGACCTATACCGCCATGGCAGAATACTGCGCCGCGACCGCCACGGTCATGTGATTGTCGATATGCACGGCGACATTTTCCGGGTACTGGAAAACAGCCTGGAGATAGTCGAAATCCTAAGCCGTCGCCACTAATTAAGATACGCACCAGAACGCCCCGCAAGGGGCGTTTTTTTGTGCCAGGAAAAGCGTGCCGGCCTTTGTTATTGCTATTTGGTGTGTTACTTTTCTTTCATAACTATAAGTAGTAGAAAGGATTCTTCTTGAGCGCTCAGTTTTATAACCAGCATGCTTCGCAATTGGCGGAGCAATACCTCAGTACCGACTTTGAAAAGGTGCATGCGTCCTGGTTGCATCTGCTTAAACCACTACTAAATAGATCACAATGTCGCATGCTGGACATTGGTGCGGGAGCGGGTCGGGACGCCTTATATCTGGCTCAGCACGGACAGGATGTTGAGGTTTATGCGGTGGAACCAGCCAAAATGCTTGCCGAGCTAGGTGCCAGGCATACACAGGATCATGCCGTGCATTGGCTTGAAGACTCATTGCCGGCACTCGAGCGTGTTACCAGCAAAGAAATCAGCTTTGACCTTATTTTGCTCAGTGCCGTGTGGATGCATATTCCCGAGGGGCAACGTCCGCGAGCGATCCGCAAGCTGGCAAACTTATTGAAGCCCGGTGGTCAACTGGTGATCTCCCTGCGTCATGGGCAAGGAGAGGTCGAACTTAAAGAGCGAGGCATGTATCAGGTATGCGCCGATACACTAAAGCAATTAGCAACGCAAGTTGGCTTGCAGTGTATTCTCTGCACCGAGCGACAAACCGATGAGCTTAACCGCGCAGGCGTACATTGGCAAACAGTGGTACTGCGCTTGCCGGATGACGGCAGCGGCTCCTTTAGTTTAATTCGTCATGTAGCCCTCAATGATGGTAAATCTGCGACTCATAAATTGGCATTGATGCGGGTGTTGTTGCGTATTGCCGATGGCCACCCCGGAGCCGTGATACGCAGGGAGGACAACCGCGTCATACTGCCAGCGGGTTTGGTAGCTCTTTATTGGTGCCATCAATATAAAGATCTAATCGACCATTACGATCTTTTCCAAACGCCGAATGCCAGCCCAAACATGGGGTTTATGAAAGAGGGTGGCTGGCATAAATTAAGGCACTTAGGTTCAACTGACTTTCGCGTTGGCAACCTATTTGCTGGTGAGGATGCGCTTGCTTTGCACCGCACCCTTTCCCATGCGGTGCAGAATATTCGCGATATGCCCTGCAAATACATTACCTTCCCCAATACAGAGCAGTGCGTATTTGAGCTTGCGAACCAAGTTGTTCGTGCCAAGGACACTCTGTTTTTAGATTTTGAGAGCCTGTGTCAATGGGGGGAGTTTTCGCTTCCCGAACATGTTTGGACGGCACTGAATCGCTACGCCTGTTGGATTGAGCCGGTGCTAGTCAGCGAATGGGCAAGAACCATGGCTAATTATCGCGGTAATGCAATTCACTTAAAGCAGCAGCCATATATCTTTTCTCAGGCATTAAACTGGCTTGACCCTAAGCGCACGACCACAGAAGTGCGCCAGCGAGTGACCGAGATGGCCGAAGAGGGTGATGCGATTCATTGTGTCTGGACGCAACGTTCGCTGCAGCAAGGTTTTGATGTTGATCATTGCATGCCTTTTTCACGCTGGCCAAACAACGATTTATGGAATTTATTACCGAGTACACCCAAAGCGAACAATGAAAAGCGCGACCGCCTGCCCAGCAATACCCGTTTGCTTCATGCAGGGGAACATATACGCCACTGGTGGCAACAAGCCTGGGAAACGGAAAAAGAGAGCGTGCTTTCGCAGCGCTTTTTCGCCGAGGCGAATCTGGCGCTACCGGGCTTAGGAGTGGGCAATCGTTCGATAGACGAGTTGTTTGCCGCTTTGGTATTGCAGCGCGGGCGTTTACGTGAACTGCAGCAGTTGCAGGAGTGGTAACTTATCGGCTCTATTGCACTTTTTAACACAATAAAATGGCGCCCATCGGGCGCCACTTCGCATTAAGATTTTTCGTTTTCCAACGGGCCGGCGCCTATGTCTATCTTTTCTTCCTGCGGCGTGAAGTCGGGGTCGAGCGACAGGTTAGCAAAGGGGTTGGCCTTGGCTTTGTTACTTGGCTCTTCCTCGTTATTTTCTTCTTCACCCTGGTCTTGAGCGGTTTCCTCTGGCGCTTGTTGTGCCAGGGCCGACTCCAATTCCATCAGGGCATCGTCCAGTGATTGTGTTTCGGGCTCGTTGAGTTCCAGATTTACTTCTGGCTCAGGCTTCATTTCGCTCGGCTCGTCAGTAATGGCCTGGGCGTTGAGAGGTTGCGCTTCGACTTGTTCCACTTCGCCTTGCTCGTCTTCAAGCGTTGGCGTGGCATGAGGCTCAACTATCTCGGTCAGAGCTTCAGTAGGTTGGGCCGCACTTGGCTGATCTAGAACCTGCTCAATAACGGCTTCTTCGTTATCTTGCTGTGGCTCGGGCGTTTGCTCGAACTCCTCAGCGTGAGTCGGATTTTCCATGCTGGGCTCGTCCTCAACGGGCAGTTGTGGCGCGTCACTGCTCGGTTCACCTTGGTGGCCACCTTGGTGACTTTGCGGCTCTTGCTCAGCAGGTGCGCTGTCAGTCGTTTGCGTGGTGTTCGAGCCGCTTGCCTGGTTTAAATAGGCCTGAAATTCTTCATCTGACATGCTCGACCAATCCTTACTGGTCGGTTGCGATGTGGGTTCGGGCGTATCTTCTTGCGGC
The DNA here is from genome assembly GCF_018334135.1 of Pseudoalteromonas sp. BDTF-M6. Taxonomy (NCBI): domain Bacteria; kingdom Pseudomonadati; phylum Pseudomonadota; class Gammaproteobacteria; order Alteromonadales; family Pseudoalteromonadaceae; genus Pseudoalteromonas; species Pseudoalteromonas sp. BDTF-M6. Next base: position 431,835 of record NZ_JAGXTQ010000003.1, on the reverse strand, counting down.
TGCGCGTTTGTCTCGGCTTCGGGGGTAGCCGTAGGCTCTGTTACAGGAGTCGGGCTCGACTTCTCAGTATCTGCTTGCGCTTTTTTACGCACAAAGGGGTGGATTTCGGCGCAATGCTGGGGCTCGCTATGGCTGGCGGCTTTGCTTGCAGCGGCCGTACGGCGTAAAGGTGCAACATTCTGCGGCTGTGGCTCGTCGTTGCCATCGGCTTGCGGTGTTTGCTCAGTTGAGGGTTCGGCTGAAGGCTTGGCTGAGGGCTCAGCAGAAGCATCGGCTGAGGGGGTTCCCAACAGGGCATCCGCTTTTTCTTTCAACAGTGTTCTGGTTAGTTCTGGGCTAAGCGCTGCATGAGCCCCATAGGTCAGTAATTGCTTAATTTGGTCTTTATGAGCAGAGTTTAGTTCTTCGCCGTAGTCACGGGTGCTGATGCTGAGCACATGCTCAACAAACTCTTTCTCATGCAGCACGAAACTTGGCATGGGCGACTTAAATACCGCCTCGTTGTTAAACACGATAAGACAGTTGATCTCTTGCATCGGCAGTGAAAGCATCTCGGCCAAACTCTGCGCTTGTTCACGCAAGGCGGTAAGAGGGTTTGCAAACTTTTCGTCTTCGCCGTGGTGTCGGGTGGTCCATTCCTGGGCCTTTTCGCCGCCGTAAATATCACCGACAGCATCGATGTGGGCGACCATAAATACACCAAAGGGGCTCAGCAAGAGGTGTTCTATGTTTGTGCTTTTGCCTTCCTCACCGGTGGCGATGGGCACGTTGGTAAACTTGCTGTAAAGCTGCGGGTCTAAGGTGGCTTTTTTATTGCCGATCAATTTTTTCAGAGTCTTTATAAACTCCGAGGGCTTACTCATGGCTTGCGGTTTGCCTTCTGGCGACAATTTCGGCTTAGCGATAGCAATTGATTCTTGGCGTTTTTTACGCACCACCACCAGTGCGGCAATGCCAACTATGAGCACGAGTAAACCGAGAAGTGCAGGGACCATCATGTCCATCAGGCCTGATGTTGCAGTTTGTGCAATGGGCTGAGGTTTAGGTGCCACCTTGGTTGGTTTTGTTTGGGCTTTTGGTTCGGCCTTAGGCTGTGTTGAGTTTAGCTGTGCAGTCTGGGTTTCTGTGGCGCTGCCTGCTGCTGCCGTTTCGGTCTTGGCCTGCTCCTCAGCGGAGGCTTGTTGAGGCGCACTTGCTAAGGTAGCCACTACTTCTGGCTTGGTGGTGTTGCTCGGGGTGCTTTGCGCCTGCGTGGAGGCCAGCTCTTCTGCGGCACTGGTTTCGGTTTTAACTTGCTCTGTAAAAGGTTCGGGCTTAACCAGGGTCGCGCGCTCTGGCTCGTTAGCGCTTGCCTGAGGTCTTGTTTGTTGCTGTGCTTGGGCGTTTTTAAATTGCTGACAGTTTCTGTCATAGTCGCGCCGCGCGCTACGGTAAGTGGGATGCGTGCGCGAATGGTCGAATTGAGCCATTTGTTGTTTTAATAGAATACACATGGCGCGGTTATATTCTCGCGCCTCGGCTTCGCTAGCTGGCAACAGAACTAGGGTAAAAAGTAGTAGAAAAGCTAATCTCATTTCCGAAACATAAGTAAACATTGTGTTATCTTCACCTAGTCTAACAGTTATTCTATTAATTACGCTATAGCCTTATATAGTCATTTTAAAATTCAATAGGTTAAATCCAGCCTGTGTGCGATAATGGCACTTGATGCAGTGAGAAAATAGCATTTTTTTTGTGCGATTTTATTGACTAATAACAAATTATTAGCATGAATTTGTGTTACCCTGATTTGGTAATTAAGTATTAGTGGTGGGTAGTTAATGCGTCTTACGCGGTTGTTTTTACTCGATCTACGCCAAGTGATCCTGGGCTTTACCCTGCTCTTGGTGCTTATTACCCTGGCTAACCAGTTTGTTATTAGTTACCGGGTTTACACCCAGCAGGCCATGACCCAAAGCCTGGAGGCAAACCGCGCCTACGCCGGTAAAATGGCCGATATCACCAGCCAGTTTATTCAATCCTTGCAAATGCAACTGGCCTATAGCGCCCAGTCTCTGAGCCGCGATCTGGATAACCCCGCCCATCGCAAACAAGAGGTGCAGCGTTTGCTGGCACAGACTGAATCCTTTAATTCTGTGGTGCTTATCGATCATCGCGGCGAGGTGATCAGCGCCGCCCCGGAGCAACTGGGGGCCGTGGGTTTAACCCTACAATCGAGTGAGGCTAAACAGTCGTTAAGGGCCCAGCAGCCCTTGATGCCACAGCCCTTTGTATCGCCCTTGGGCAACCTGGTGGTAAGTCCTTCACATCCTATTTTTGCTGAGGGTGAACCCAAACGTTATCTGGGTTATATCGCGGGCACCATTTATTTAAATGGCAACAATATCTTATCCCGTCTATTGGGGACCCATTTTCACGGTGCAGAGTCGCGTATTTTGGTGCTCAGCGAGAATGGCGCCGTGGTCTATGATAACCAGCGTCAGCATATCGGGATGACCATAGGCGACGTGCACCCCTTATGGCCTGCGTTTATGCAAGCGCAAGCGGGTGAAAGTGGCGCCATGATCAGCACAAAAGAAGAGGCTCAGCTAATAGGCTATGCGCCGGTCAAGGACATGCGTTGGGTTGTCCTGGTGGTGAGTGCGCAGCAGCAGGTGGTCACCAGTGTGGGTAACACCATAGGCAACCTGATGAAAAAGGCGGCGCCGGTCACTCTAATTACGCTGTTAGCCATTTGGCTGCTTGCCGGTACCATCAGTGCGCCATTACAGCTACTGGCACGAAGAGTGCGCGACAACGATAAAACCTTTAGCGATATCCCCGCCTGGTATAACGAGGCTAAAACCCTGAAGCGGGCCATTGAAACTTACAGCAATGAGCAGCTGCAGCGCATCAGTGCACTTAACCTGGCGAGTAACACCGATCCTTTAACCGGCATCGGTAACCGCCGCTATATGCAAGCTTGCTTAGACTCAATGAAAGAGCAGGGGCAGGCGTTCGCTGTGCTGGCTCTTGATATCGATCATTTTAAGAAAATCAATGATCACTTTGGTCATGATATTGGCGATGAGGTGATCAAAACCCTGGCGCAGTTACTAAAGCTGGGCTGTCGTGAATATGACAGTGTGTGCCGCAGCGGCGGCGAAGAGTTTATGCTGCTATTACCCGGGCTTCATGTGGAAAAGGCACAGGAACTTGCCGAGCGCTTGCGTCAGCAGATAGCCAGCCATGAGTTTGCGCCCGTGGCCCAGGTAACCGTATCGGTGGGGGTAAGCTTGTGGCAGCCGGGCAACGAGATAGGTGCCGCACTTAAGGCCGCCGATAACGCTCTCTATAAGGCGAAACACAATGGCCGCAATCGCACCGAGGTGCAGTGGCTTTAACGCTGTTTCTGTCGCTCCATCAGAGTGAGTAAGCGTTGCGATAAGCCCCAGACCAACCGCAAGATCACCAATAGGGTGATGATCAGCAACAAGGTTTGGTCGCTAATAAACAGCCAACTCAGGCTCAGCGTGAAGCACGAAAACAGGCAAATTCGTAATAAGGTATTATTTTGTTTTTGAACACGTTTTTGCATAGTTTAGGTCACCTGGGTTGCTTGCCCTAGTGTAGCAAAGAAAACACCGATTTTTTGCCATGGTAAAAAAACTGTCACTCTAAAGTCATTGTTTTATATTGTCTTGATATATAACAATACGCTCAGGTGCACAGACGATATTGTGCTAAGCTACAAGAAAATAAGACAAAGAATAACATCACTTCATGACCCAGTCCTTCAACGCCCTGTACCAAACAAGCAGCAGTGAGCAAGCCTATGAGCTGGCCTTATCGATGATCGATGAGGTATTTGCTGCCAAATACTGTTTTGTCGGTCGCCTGAGTGACGATGGCGCGCGGGTACGCACCGCGGCTTTTCATGGCCAAGGGAATGTATTGGCCAACATAGAGTATGGGCTTGAAGAGACCCCCTGTGCCGACGCTCTGCAAAGCGTTGATGTCTGTATTTACAACGAGCAGGTTGCGGACTTGTTTCCTCAAGACACCATGTTGAGGGAGCTGGGTATCCATGCCTATTTAGGCGTGACGCTGCGTGATGTGGCCCGAAATCCCATCGGCATTTTGGTGGCCATGTTTGAGCAGCCACAGGATTTTAGCGAACAAAGCCTGCAATGGTTTCAAGACCTGGCCTTTATCGTTGCCGCACAGGCGCGCCATGATATTGATATTGAACGAAAAAATAACATGCTGGCGGAGCTGTCGCTGCGCAATATTGTGTTCGAGCAAAGCAAAGAAGCCATTATGATCACCGACAGTGAGAACAAAATCCTGCGTGTGAATCCGGCATTTGAACTTTACACCGGGTATCGTGAAAGCGAATTATTGGGGCGCTCCCCCGGGGTGTTGGCTTCGGGCCGTCACGACCAGCCTTTTTATGCCAACATGTGGCAGCAGTTGCACAACCATGGTCATTGGCGTGGTGAGGTCTATAACCGCCGCAAAAATGGCGAGGTGTACCCGGAAGAATTATCGATCACGGTTAATCGCGATGATAAGGGTGAAATCTCCCATTATATAGGTCTTTTTCGCGATATCAGCGATTGGAAAGAAAGTGAGCGACAACTGCGCTTTTTTGCCAACCAAGAGCCGCTTACCGGGCTGCATAATCGTCGCAGCTTTTTAGAGCGAGTAGAGCAGCATATTGACCTGTTTAATGAGCAGCGCACACTCAGCTCTTTATTGTTTTTGAACCTCGACCGCTTCAAAGACATCAACGATCTCTATGGCCCGGAAGTGGGAGACAGAGTGCTGGTGGCGGTGGCCTTACGCTTGCAACACTGCGTATTAAGCTCGGACGTGCTAAGCCGTTATGGCGGTGATGAGTTTACCTTGTTGCTGGCCAACAGCTCACCACAGCAGGCCTACGCCTGTGCCCAGCGTATTTTAACCCACATCTGCCAGCCAATCCGTCTTGGCGAGCTTAATATCGAGCTGACCTGTAGCCTGGGCATCGCCCATATCGATAACAATACCAAGAGCGCCACGGTGTTCGTACGCAACGCCAACCATGCCATGCTCAGCGCTAAACGGGCCCAGTCTCAAAGCATTGTTATCTACAGCGACGAGATTGAGGGCCAGTACTTACGTAAAATTCAGCTGCGCGACAAGCTGGCCAAGGCGCTTAAGGCCAATGAATTGAGCGTGGCTTATCAACCCATTATCAGCTTGCGCAGCGGCAAAATCACCAAGTTTGAAGCGCTTGCCCGTTGGCATGATGAGGAGCTGGGCACCATCTACCCCGATGAGTTTATTGCCATTGCCGAGGAGTTCGGTTTGATCTCCGTGCTCGGGCAATTCGTGCTCAAACGGGCCTTGAATGACTTGGCCACCCTGCACAAGCGGGGCTACCGTCATATCGGCGTGTCGGTCAATCGTTCGGCATCCGAGTTTAACCATTTGTTGCAGCCGGTTGAGGCGATTTTGGCGGCGTTGCACGAACATCAAATCGCCACCCATCAGCTTACCATAGAGGTCACCGAGTCGGTGGCCATTGGCGCACAAAAGCAGGTGCAGGATCAGCTTAATGAGCTCCGTGACAAGGGCGTCAAGGTGGCCCTGGACGACTTCTGTACCGGCTATTCCTCGCTCAGCCACCTTATCGACCTGCGCGCCGATTACCTCAAAATTGATAAATCCTTTACCCAGCAACTGCTCGGTGAGCATAAGCATCAGGTGGTGATCGCCAGCCTGATCAAAATTGCCTCCGAGCTGGATATGGAAGTGATCGCCGAAGGCGTCGAGTGCGAAGAGCAGCATCAGCAATTGCGTGATTACGGTTGTCACTTTAGTCAGGGTTTTTATTACTCTGAGCCGGTTAGTCTGGCTCAGGCGCTGATCCTGCTGGAGCAAGCCGACTCTTTGACCAGCCCGCTTGAGGTGAGCCACTAACTGGGCTCCTTCGTTGCTCCTTGGCAGACAGCCTTGGTGTCCCTACTCAATAGTGTGAATTTTTATCGCCACGATAAAATAATCTTGTTTTACCGGCGTTAAGCGGCAAAGCATAATGCCGCCTTTTGCTTATTGAGAGGGCACTATGCGCGGCTGGATAATCTACACTGATGGCGCCAATCTATTAAAACCAGAGCGATATGAAATCGAACGACTGCTGGCGGTTGCCAAAGAAGAGAATATCGAGCTGGAGGTCTATGCCCCGGATCAATTCGATCTACTGGTCACTCGTGAAGATGAAAAAAGTATCTTGATCGATGGCAACCCGGTGCCTCTGCCGGACTTTGTTATGCCGCGTATGGGGGCGGGTACCACCTATTTCGCCCTCGCCATTATCCGTCACTTAGAGCGCCTTGGGGTGTACTGTGTCAATGGGGCTCACGCCATAGAAACGGTCAAAGACAAGCTTTATGCGCAGCAAATCCTGGCTAAGCAAAACCTGCCCACGCCAACCACCATGTTGGTGAAGTTCCCGGTCAACATCGCCCTGGTTGAGCAGCAAATTGGCTTCCCCGTGGTGGTAAAAACCTTGTCGGGCTCTCAAGGCAGCGGCGTATTTTTGAGTAAGACCCGCAACGAGTTCGACGACTTGATGCAACTTATTGAGGCGACCAGTCCTCAGGCCAATATTATTCTGCAGCAGTTTGTTAAAAGTAGTCATGGCCGCGACTTACGAGTACTAACCATAGGCGGCAGAGCCGTGGCCTGTATGGAGCGTAACAGCGGCGGCGATAACTTTAAGGCCAATGTCAGCGCCGGTGGCACGGGCTCGCTTTATGCCATCACCCCGGAAATTGAATGGTTGGCAACGCAAACCGCCAATGCTCTGGATCTCGACGTGGCCGGTATCGATTTATTGTTCGATGAGCAGCACTTTAAGATTTGTGAAGCCAACTCCAGCCCAGGCTTTGAGGGGCTAGAGCAGGCCACCGCCATTGATGTGGCGCGGGAGATCTTCCACTTTATTCGTATTCGTCTGGGCATTTTCGATAAGCCGCAGTCGGCACCGAAGGCAGCTAAAAAAGCGGCCATGGAAACCGCTGAGGAAGCCTTAGAAGAGCTGTAACGACAGCCTGTCGGCAAATTGCTCCAGTGCATAAATACCGGCGCTGGAGTTGCCGTATTCATTGAGTTTGGGCGACCACACCGCCACCGTAAACTGTCCCGGCACTACGGCGATAATCGCACCACCGACGCCCGACTTACCCGGCATTCCGACGCGGTAGGCAAAGTCTCCGGCGGCATCATAGAGGCCACTGGTAAAGAGCAGGGAATTGAGCTGGGAGTTTTGCTTGGCGGCAAGAATGCGTCGCTTTGAGGCCACATCCACGCCCTTATTCGCTAAATAGGAAAAGGTACGCGCCAATTCGGCACAATTCATCTCCATGGCACAAAAGCCAAAATACACCTTTAAGACTTCCTCCACTTCGTTTTCAAAGTTATTAAACGACGCCATTAAATAGGCCATGGCGGCATTGCGATGGCGGTGTTGAAACTCCGAGCGAGATACCTGCTGATTGATATTGATGCGCGGATTACCGCTGAGCTGACGTACCGTTGCCAGCATATGGTGCGTCGGCGCACTGAGGCGCGAATAAAGCGCGTCGCAGGTAACAATTGCCCCGGCATTGATAAAGGGGTTGCGTGGGATGCCCTGTTCAAATTCGAGCTGGGTCAGGGAGTTAAAGGCCGTGCCCGAGGGCTCTTTGCCCACCCGCTGCCACAGGGTATCGCCATAGCGCTGCAGCGCCAGGGTAAGGGTCAGCACCTTGGAGACCGACTGTATGGTAAAGCGCTGCTCGCTGTCGCCGCTGAAATAACTCCGGCCATCAACCGTGTGCACCGCCATGGCAAACTGCTCGCCCTTTACCTGGGCCAGCGCCGGAATATAACTGGCTACCTGGCCGGGCATGTCAGGCAAACGCGCCCGTACATGGGTATTAATTTCGTCAATCACCTGCTGGATATTCATAGCACCCCACTCACTGCTTGGCTAAAGCGCAATCATACGGAATACGGCGCACGCGAAAAAGAGCCAAGACGAAATTTACGCGCCCGAGGGGTTCAACCCTGGGCGCTGTGCGGTGTGTGGCAAACGAGTTTAGCGTTGCAGCATAAAGGTTTCGTATTCGAGGCGATCAAACTGGCGGTTCAGCCAGACCAGTCCGAGCATGGTGGTAAGCAGCATGGACAAAGCGAAGCCGTAGCCATACATTTGCGGCCCGAGCATAATCGAGAACTCGGTCAGCATAAAGTTGGTCAAGGCCATGACGGCGACCAGAGACAGGGCCTCATAACGCCTGTCGAGATAGAACATGACGTTAAGGATAGCCATGACTATCACCTGCAAGGACACGCCCACCAAATCCACATAGAGCAGATGCAAATAGGCCAAGTCGATCTTGAGCAGGGTGAGAATTTCTTCACTCCACAGCAGCAGAAGTGCCAAGGTGAGTCCCTGTACCTTAAAGATCTGATAGAGACTGTTTTTACAGTCTAAAACCATTTGGTCTTTAAGGAGATACACGGACTCCAGGGTGCCGCCGTCGCGCACCGAGTTATAAAACTTCTCGTTGGACTTGGCGAAATCCGTCTCCATATGCAGCATAAACACGGCCATGCCGGGAATAATCGCCAGGTAGGCGACAAAAATAGGCAGATCGTAAATATAGGAGGCGCGAAAGCCGCCGATCACCTCGAAGGAGACCTCGGGGTGCGACCAAAACACAAACTTATCCACCCAGACCCCAAGGTTATACAAGAGACCGACCAGGGCGAGGGAGAAAAACGCTTGTTTTGGGTCTAAAAAGTCGAACGCTATCAGCTTGTTGGCACTAAAGGTGCGCAAAATAAAGAAGAGCAGGACGAAGGCGATTAAACCCTGGCAGGCGGCAAAAATAATCAGCAGCCCAAGAACACCGAACGGAGGTAATAACCAGGCGCCCAATACCATCAGGGTATAGCCGCCGCACAGGGTGATTACAATGCGGTAATACTGCTTCATCCCGCTTAAAAAGCCGATGATAAGCCAGAGGTTACACAGCACCACAAAGCCACAAAGCAGGGTCATTTTTACCGCCGAGTCGAGCTCGGTCTGACCGAGCACGGCAATGCCAAGGACGCTGGCCAACATGGAGACGACCAGCATGCAGCCAAGCAGATTCGGGGTGACCTTATGATCGTTGTGTTCAAATAAGCGGTCGGAGATAAAGCGGGTGAGCAGCACCTGAAACGCCCCACTCAAGAGCAGCGACCCCGCCATCATATAGGTGACCAGCACCAGAAACTGCACGATCAGGCTGCTGGGGAAAATGCGTCCTATGCTCAGCAGGCCAATGACCATCAGCGCCAGAATCGACAGCACCCAGGGACCGGAGCCGACAACGGCGGCCAGGCCATAGGCCTCCACATAGGAAAGCAGGGTGTTTTTGCGCAGAATACGACGCAGCTCAAAACCTATTCCTGCCATGCTAGCAGCTCCTCATACAGACCTTGGTAATGGTTATACATGGTGTGTTCCTGATAAAACCTTTGCACCCGTCGATAGCCGTTGTCACCGAGGCGACGCCAGTTTCGCGCATCATTGAGCAAGCTTAACAGTGCCGCACTGGTTTGGTTCGGGTCGGCAATATTGGTGACGTAACCGCAGCGGCCCAGGGCTTTATCTTCATCGTTCATGCCTTCGAGTATTTCCCGGCAGGAGCCCACTTCGGAGGCAACGCAGGGGACGCCGGCGGCCATGGCCTCTAGCAATACCAGGGGCTGCGCTTCGCTGATTGAGGTCAGCACGCAGACGCCAATATGCGGCATGATCTCGGCCACATCCTGCATGCCCAAAAAGCGGATATTGTCTTCCAGCCCCAGGCTGCTAACCAGCAACTTACACTCGTGGTAGTAGCTTGGATCTTCCTCGGTGGGGCCGACTATCCAGCCTTGCAGCTCAGGCTCGGAATTAACCGCCACCCGAATGGCACGGATAAAGGTTTTAATGTCTTTAATGGGCACCACGCGGCCGATGAGACCGGCGACTTTTGGCGGTGCCACCAAGCGGGCGTCGTAGGCCTCAGAAAAGCGGGCCATATTGATGCCGTTGACTATGATTTGGGTTTTTTCGGCAGGCGCACCATCGTGAATTTGCCGCTGTCGGTTGCCCTCATACAGGGCCACGATTTCATCGGCGCGGTCATAGGCGGTGCGTCCAAGCTGCTCAAAGAAATCGATCCAGGTTTGCCGCGTTTGCTCCATCTTCTTATGAATGCTGGTGTCCAACGCGCTGTGGCGGTCTTTAATCCAGCTCGCCTGGGTGAGGTCGATTTTACGCTCCTTGGTATAAATACCATGCTCGGTCAGCAAAAAGGGCGCGCTCTGTTGTTGTTTTGCCAAGGCGCCCAAAAACCCGGCATAGCCGGTGGAAATACTATGGAACATGCGTGCCTTAGGCAGGTTTTCGGCGATTTTTACTAGGGTAAAAAGCGGGCTGTATACATGTCTGAAGGTCCAGAAGTAATCGACGAAGGATTGCTGCTGAGCGTGCTGGTAATATAAATCGACGATCACTTCCCAGGAGCGCTCGCTGTAGAGAAAATCGCTAAAGCTCAGGCCTTGTTGTTTACCCAGGTTGTCGAGCAGACCCTGCAGTAGCTCGGGAGAAAGCGATTCCTCGGGGCGTTTAAAGCGCTCGATCACCGACTGCCACATGTTAAAGGCGGTTTTTTTACCGCGACGAGGGCGCGGCGTAAAGAGCCCGTGATGATCCATCAGGAAGTGCTTTTCTATGCCCACCACGTTATCCGGTAATTGATAATATTGCTCGCCGTAGGCCGACTTACAGCCACCGATAAAGACCAGATAAAAATTATACTGGGGCAAGCCGGTGATCAGCTGATGCACCCAGCTGGATACGCCACCGCGCACATAGGGGTAGGTGCCTTCGAGTAGCAGGCAAATATCAATAGGCTTCACGGCGCCAATACTCCCTTAATTCGTTGAGCGCTTCGCCTCGCTCCGTGGGTAAGTGACTTACCAAAAGGGCGGCATGGTGGTAGTCCCCTTGGGCAAAGGCGGCTTCGGCTAAATAGGGAGCCACCTGCTTCATCAACAGGCCACTGCGCCTGGCTTGCTCCAGGTATTGGTAGGCGCCCTGATAGTCTTGCAGCTCTAGCAATACTTTGCCAAGTTGTAGCTCGCTGCGCGCCGCAGGCGCGATTTCTTGCGCCTGCAACAGGTATTTTTTGGCCTGCTCCAGGTAGTGGGTGCGCAGGGGACCATCGGCGAGGCCCAGGTAGCACAGCTCCCAATAGAGCTCGGCAATTTGAAAATGGTGCGAGGCCCGTTGCGTTGATTGTTGTTGCTTAAGGGCATCGATTTTTTGGTTGATGGCAAACTCAATCTTTTCGATGGCGGCGTAGGCCAGCAAGCGCACGTCATCGGCCTTATCGGTGAGGGCCAGTTTAAGCAGTGGAATCGCCACCCGCTCTGGCAAGAAACGACAGGCATTGACGGCGATTTGGCGGCGCTCGTCCGAAGGGTTAAACAGCAAAATATCTTTAAGCGCGGCGGCGCCATATTGACCTTGCTCTAGTTGCTCCGGGTGCTGTGGTAACTCGGGGACCTCGGAGCGCTTCCACAGCGCCTGAGTCTGCTCTTTGGGCAGGTACAGGGCGAGAATAAACACGGTTGCCAGACCCAACATGCCGATGATGGGCATGCTGAAGGCGATGACAAAAATAAAGGCCATGGACGCCAGCACCGGCTTTTTATAGCGCATCGGCAATGCCAACCAGCATAACAGGGTGAAGGTGCCCGCCGCGGCACCGTGGCTGCTGGCATAGCCCAGCCAACCCAGCCAGCCGAGCTGGCTGTCACCGAGTAGGTACAGGCTGGCGGACTCAAAGAGTATCGTTTGAAGAATCAACCAAATCTTCATCAAAGGCTCCTAAATCGTCCAACAGCAGATTGACTTGCTGATGCTGTTCAAAGACCAGCAAGGGTCCCACCACGTCCAGTTCACCGGCGGCATAATTATGTTTATCGTTCAGAATCGTTTCTATGCGCTCGATAAATTGCTGCGCCTCTATCGCCGTAGTCATCGGCAGCAGGACGCAAAGCACTTGTTTCCCTTCACTATTTTCACAGGCCCAATAGACATCGGCACCACGGCGATAGTCGGTCACCCGATACAGATCCAGGTACTGTTTTGCACTGGTGTCGGTAAACACCACCAGGGCACTGTCGACCCCATAATGGCGTTTGTACCACAATTGATTGTCGAGGTACTGACTAAATAACTGCCTTTGTTCAGGTTGCAAAATGGGCGCAAACAACTGGTGCGACATAAAGTTAGCTATGTAGCCCGCCAGCAGCGCCATTAAAGCGATATTGCCCTCGGTCAGGGAGACAAATTTCACCTTTTCGGCCAAGAGCACGCCTTGAATTTCGCCGCTGACATCGACCATGGGCACCACCAGTTGATAGTGCAACTGATGCTCGTCGGACTCGATAAAGTCCGCCGGAGAGAGCACCGCCTTGGAGACCAGTACATCGGCCAACATGGGATCGCCCGGGTGCAACTGATGGTCGCTGCCCACCGTGGCCAGGGCCCCGGGAACCAGCTTGCCGTCCCGCACCTCGTACAGTCCGGCTTGATACATGGTGATCACATCGGCGAACACCTGCAGGCTTTTTTGTGCCAAATTGGCCAAGCGATTTTCGGTATGACCGGAAGCCGCCTGTTGCAACAATTGAATGCCGGTGCGCAAACTCATCTGCTTGCCCGCGGCGCGTTGTTCGAGCTGATCGTGAGAGATCTTTAACAGGTGGTAGTTTTGGGTAAAGCTTTTCAGCTTTTGTTCCATATATCTGTGGTTGAGATCGAATCTTTGGTTGATCTCGTGCCAGTGATCGCGAAACTCACCAACCAGCATGGTGACGACGGCGGTGCCCACCGACACCGAGAAACTAAGCTGAATTTGGGTGCCAAGCAGACGATCAAATAGGCCCGCGCCAAGCAGCAATAATACAAAGCTCATCATGCCGCGGCCAAAGCCATAGCGCAGCGCTATCAATACCGGTCCAAACATGGGCCAGTAGAAATAGTCGGTGGCCCTGTCATGACTCAGGGTCGATTGATAACCCCATATACTCAGCGCTAAGAAGGTAATGAACACCAACTCAAACCAGGCTATTGGCTGGTTATCGCTGCCGAGCAAGAGGCGATTGATAAGGGCATTGATACCCCGGCGTTTGCTATGTGGCATGGCCAAATTATTCCCAATCTAATTGGTCGAGTAAGTCTTCAATAGCATCTAAGGCAACGCCAGACAAGGACTCTCGTCCCCAGCCACTGTTAGATGCCGAGCCGCGCCACAGTTGTTCACCCGTGCTGGTGGCTAAAGTGAGGGTCAGGCCCACCGCAGGCTCGCCATCGAGACCATACTTGTATTGCCATTCCTGTACCGAGCCCGCAAGAACATAGCCCGCCGGTTGTTGCATCAGCCAGGCCTGCGCTTCTTGTTGGCGTTGCTGCGGCTCTAAACTGGCCTGCAGATCGCCGACCTGAGCCTTGGGATACACGCGCACCTTGATGCCTTGCTCGGCCAGCGCCGAGGCCACCAGTTGTTCTGCCTGAGCCTGTGCCATGGGCATATTTGACTGGTTGGCAAAGGGCATAATGTACAGGATATTGCCGCTATTCAGGGCCGGACTTTGGGCACTGTATTGGGAAGCACAGCCGGCCAAAAATAGCGCTAACGCGGTGGTGAGTAAAGTTTTCATGTTGCTGTCCTCGGATCAAAAATCTAAAAAGTAGCCTAAGTTAAAGGTGAGGCTTTCGCGACCATTCGGATCGGCGCTTTGCCACGCTCCCTTAATAAAGAATTCATCATTGCCAAACACGCGAATACCCAGGCCGACATTGGCGGAGTAGTCTGCTTCGTCGGTGACAAAGTTGTAACCTATGGCGCTGTCGAGCCAATAGCGCATGCCCGGTACCTGCTTGCCCGGCTCGCCGACATTACCGTGCAGCAATTGTTGTCCCAATGCCAAACGGCGATAGCGGGGCGAAATAAAGTCTGCTGCCACTACTGGCCTGCCCAGATAGTCGGACACGCCGGTGAGGGCACGCTGGTCCAGGGTGTTTTCCTGGTGATCATATTGTACATAGGCTTGCCAACTGGGGGTAAAGTTAAACTGCTCGCTCAGGCGCACCGTGCTGTGCCATTGTTGTGCAATGGGATCGTCGAAGTCGGACTTAAACAGCGAGCGTGACACGCTGACACTCAGTTGTTCGTAACGGGTTGGCTGCCAGTTTACTTCCCATTTGGCGCTGTCTTCACGGCCCAGCAGGAACAGGTTTTCGCTCTGCTCCGTGGCCATGTTATGACCGAGCGTGAGGCTGTGGCTCAAGCGCGATGAGGGCTGCCATATCAAGGTGGCAAACTGACCATAGTGTGTTTTTTGGTGGCGGTCACTGATGGCTACGCCGACTTCACCGCGATTAACCAGATAATGCTGCGGACTAAAACGCCAGGTTAGCTTTGCGGTTCGTTGCTGGTAGTCATCAAGGAGATCGCTCTTGGGTCGACCATGGTCATAGTAACCGTCGAGCAGCCACTGTCCGTTTTCAATGGGGCGGTAATATCTGAATTGCTCCGAGCGTACCTGCCATGAATCTTTTATCACATGCTCATAACGTAAGCCGTGGCTGGCCAACGGGTGCTGCTGTGCAAGCAGGCGTTGCAGCGGCGCGATGTCTAGTTTGGCGGTATGTGCGCCCAGCTGTTGCTCCGCTAATTGCCAGGCATGGGCGTTTTCACCTATTTGTGCCAAGGCCGATGCTCGAGTGAAATCATCGAGTTGCGTCGAGTTGTAACTAAGCTGATAGATGGCAGCTCGGTCTTCGCGCGCCAGGGCCAAGGCCAATTGCACATAGACGTTGAACTGCTGGTCTTTTAAATTGCTTTGCGCTTGCCACAATACTAACTTTTGCAGTGCACTGGGCTGTGAGCTGGTTAACAGCATGCCGATATCCGCCGTGTTGCCAACGGTCTGCAGGTGTTTGCTGAGCTGGGCATCCGCCAGCGCCGGGGATACGAACAGCGCCACCAAGGAGCGGTAACTTACATCCCCTCCCTCGACTTGACGCAGTTGCTCACTGAGGGTGCTGATCACTTGCCAACGCAGGCTCGAGGCCTGGGCCAGACTGCCTTGGTGTTCAAGGATTTGTGCCCAGTTTAACTTATCGGAGGCGCTCATGGGGGCGCTATTGTTAAGGCGTTGGAACCATAAATCCGCTTGTTGGAATAGGCCCAGTTGTTGCGCCGCGATAGCGAGTACCTGGTACATATCGCTGCTGTCTTGATGCGTGCTGATCACACGCCAATATAGCTCCCGCAGCCACAGGTTGTCGCCAATGGAGATGGCCAGCCACATGGCACTTTGTTTAACCTCATCATGTTCCGGGTGGCTGCCGAGCAACTGCTGCAACAAGTTTTTTGCGTTGGCATAACGCTCCTGATGCATGGCTAAGCGGACCCGCAACAGCTGCATATTCAAGCTGGTGTCGTCGCCATGGTTGGCAAGCCGGGCTTCATTGGTGGCATTGAGTAAGCGCTCGTCACCTTGCTCAAGCGCGAGATTCATTAGATAGATCAGCAGCACCGGTGATTGGGTACGCTGATAATAATCCCACAGCACGTCTATATCCTGGCGCTGTTTGCCGTTATGGCTGGCGATTAAGGAGTAGGGGTCTAAACGGGTGTCGCCACGCTCGATGCGTTGGCGCTGATAATAGCGCTGTAGCTCGGTGGCCGCATTGTAATTGGCCAGCTCCTGCAAGGTGATGAGTTGGTCAAGAGCCAAACCTTGGGGGTTGCTGTATTGATGCAAAATGGCCAGGGCCTGCTGTGGGTTGCCAGTGGCCATAAAGCTTTGGGCAAAGTAATTGAGATCAAGATAGTTGCTTGGTGTGGGTACCTTAATTTGCTGCCACAGCTCAGTCGCCCGTTGTGGTTGACCGATAAAGTTATAAAAACGCGCCAGTTGGAACCAATAAAGTGGCTCATTCGGAAAGCGCTGAGATAAATGCTCTAGGCGTTTCACGGTGGCCTTGGCGCCGTAGGCCTTGTCGTTATAGTTGACCCATTGCAGGCGCTCTTCCTGATTCAGTTGTTGTGTCTGCGCCAGCTGATAGTAAAAGTCACTCAGAGCCTTGAGGTCGCTTTGCGCCAAGGCCTCATTTATTCCCTGGCGCAACTGCGCCAGCTCAGGATTGTAACGCATCAGGTCTTTACTCATGGCAAGCGCATTATCTAGGTCGCCACGCCATAAGTAATAACTGTGCAGGGTGCTGATATGCTCGGCTGAGGGTGCCGCCTGATTGACCTTGGCCAGCCAGGTGATAGCGGTGGCAATATCGCCGACACCGACCGCAAGTTCGCTGGCCTGCAGCCAGTCCTGACTATCCGAGCTGATGCTGGCCTTTTGCACTGCAAATTGGCTGGCTGAGGCACTGTTATCGGCGCTGCGCGCAAAGTCGATGCCTTGTTGCAAACAGGCAAGCTCGCAGAGCCCGGCGTCGATATGTTGGTTTATCAGCGCCAGTCCCTGGGGCCAGCGTTGATGCTGTTGATACAGCGCCAGGAGTTGTTCGAAGTGAGCGGCCGAAGGCTGGCGTTGATAAAGTTGTTTCCCGTGCGCCATGGCGGAGTCATACAAGCCGGCTTGCAGTGCAAGTGTGAACAAACGCTGCAGATCGCCCTGACTGTGGTTTTTTAAAAGCTTATGGGCCACCGCGGGTTGGCCGATTTGCAGTGCGTATTCGGCAAAGGTCTGCCTTTGCTCGGGGCTGAGATCGTCGGGCAGATACTTGAGGTAGCGACTCAGTTCGCGGGTGGCCTGCTCTTTAAAGCGCGAATCATGGCTGAGCTGCAGTAGGCTGTTGGCGTACATGCTCTGAGCGCGCAACAGCTGCTCGGGATCGCTAAATTGGCTTAGCGGCGTAAGGTGATGCAACACCTTTTCATAGTCTTTTAAGCGGTAATATTGTTTGGCAAAGGCCATTTGCAGGCGCGGTGAGGGGTCATCCGCGTCCTTTAACACCCGTAAAAACGCCAGCGCCACATTGGGGTCCTGCGCTTCGTCGAGGATATCAAGCAGCAGACCGCGGTTAGGTTGTAGTATCCATAACAGGGCCAATGTAGCCAGGGCCAAACTGATCAGCGTACGGCGATTGGTCAGAACAATGCGTTTATCCTGTTTGTTGCGGCTGCCCAGTACGTACTTAGGTGTGGTCATCAGCGCTTACCACCCTGAGCTTGCGCATCACAGTTAAGGGTAAATCGCACCCGGCCCTTTTGTTTGCTGGTAAGGGTAAGCCGATCGCCATTGTGCTTTTGTGTAATTGGTGCACCACTGTGTTGTTGTATGCGACAACCACGCGCCTGAGCAAAATGGGCTTGCAAGGGCTGGTGGCTCATAAAGCGGATATCGGTCTTGTCTCCTTCTTGCTGCCAATGCTCAAGCACCGCATTGGCACTTTGCAGATACATGCGTCCGGAAAAGGGTTTGGAATTTTGCGTCAGCTCGAGGCGAGCGCGCACCGTCGACAAGGTCACATAGTGGCCATCGGGGCCGGCATTGACCCCGGCCACCCCCTGGCTTTGACCACCTGGGAGCTGCTCTTTATTAATGCGCAGGCTTTTGACGCCGGTGCTGGTGATATACCAGGCATCGTCATTGATTGATCTGGCTAAACCGGTCTCATACAAGGCGCGGGCGCGGTGCGCATATTCGCTGAGGTACAAGGGCGTGAGCGGATGCCTATCCACCCAATCATAGATCTTTTCCAAAGCATCTAAGGACGCCGGGTAAACGCCGGAGTACATATGATAATAAACGCTCACCGGTTTTAGGCGGCGGGGTTCGCCAAGCAGTTCAAAGGTTTCAATAGCACGGCTAAAGCCGCTGAAATTTTCCGTCCACAGCTCGGTATAGAGGTTTTCGTTCATTACCGGCGCATACACCTGCACCGCATCTTCGTACCAATTGAGGTGTGGCGTGACCTGGGCAATGGAGTAATTATCGTTCAGCACATAGGTATTGCCGCCATTGACATTGTACAGACCTAATTGATCGACCTTGGCGATGATATCGGCGGTAGGGTTGGCGGCGCCAGACCATAAGTAAACCTCGACCTGCTTGTCTTTCGGCGCCAGTCGTTCGTTGATATAGCGCACACTGGTAAAAATTTCGCGGTCGTAATCGAGGACATAACCGGGCACGGCTAAGGCATCGCCATAGAGCTTTTCCTTGGCTTCAATACGCGGATCCCAGAAAAAGGGGTGGCTAAAGGTGTGTGACGCTATTTCAACATTATCCAGCGCAAAGATGTCTCGGGCAATGGCTTCAAGTTCGGGGCTCAGCTCGGGATAAAGCCCGGTTTTCGCCACCTCGGCCTCGATCACCGACACCGTATGAGGCAACTTAGAACGACGCAAAATATTGGTATAAATAGAAGCACCAGCAAAGGGCTTGCCCGGTAGCCAAGCCCGGGAAGGGAAGCCATCGCCATCTATGTGAGCCGTGACGATTCGTTGACCCGACTCGCTGGTAATATCGGCACTGGGTATAGGCGCCAATTGCAACAAGGGCACCAGATATTCAAATGGGTCAAGAGGCCAGCGCTGGCGATCGCCCGGCAGTTCCTGCACCGTTAGCGGTTCTAACCAAAGGCCACCCCATTGGCTGGCAGCAACGCCTATGCCTTGTTGCCCCTGCTCGTCGACGAGAGCAAGCCGAGTTTTTTGTTTTTCATCTTGCCAACGGTAACGGGGAAATTGTTCACCTTGAGCTTGCGGCAGTGGGTACTTAAGTGTGGCGCCGTCCAGCTGTATAGCACCGCGATAGTTGCCTTGCTGTTGCACACCTAGACGAGCCAACAGGCCCGATTGTTCCGGCAATTCGCCTACTAAAACCGTAGGCAGCGTGTCCAGGCTGCGTAACAGCGCGTCGCGAGCGCTGCGTTGCTGATAGCTTACTTGGGGCAACCAGAACACCGCCGCGGCATAGCGATTCCAGTCCAGCTTGGACAAGGCCGGTCCATGAATATCAATACACTGGGGCACATAGCCCTGGTATTCAATCAAGGTAGCCAGGAAACGATGGCACTCGGACTGCTTTTTAACATTAACGGACGAGTCATACAGGCCTAGCACGCGACGGCGCACCGGATAGCGGGTGGACACGCCAAACTGATAAAGCATGGGGTCGCTGACATAGGGGGTAAAGCCTAACGCCGCTATCTCTTGTGCGGCCTTGATGCGCTGTGCGTCCTCGGCGGGCAGATAATCAATGACTATGGCTTCAATATTACTGGCTTGTACTTGCTGCAATTGCGCCATAAGCCATTGGGCGTCTTCGGCGCTTTGTTTTTGGTAGCGCTTGCCCTGGTAATCATACGAATGAAACAAGGACTCGGCGACCACGGCCAGCGGCGGTTGTGCCAGATGTGGATAGAGCTCAAAGCCACGGTTAAGGAGGATAGGCCCTTGCACCTGTAACTCATCAATCAGGCTTATTAAGGCTTGTTGTTGGACGTTAAATTGCCCTTGGTCGAGTACCCGTTGATAGCTATCCAGGGTGTCGAGAAAGAAACCATCAAACCCGGCTGCACGCAGTTGCTGCGCCTGTGTAAACAGGTGCTGGCGCCAAGACTCGGCGCTGGCATCCATAATGCTGGCTTGCCACTGCTCGTTGTAACCGAGTACCGCCGAGGAGAAACGCGGTGCCAGTTGTTCATCGGCTTCGCCCAGGCTTAAGTAGGCAAATACCTGGGTGTTGGCACTTTTAAGCTGCTGTAATTGTGCTGCGGAGAGCTGCTCGGGGCTGACGACCACGCGCTCATAGCTTAATAGCTCCCGCGTTGAGTCGATATCACCATAATAGAAGGCAATAGACTGGGGAGCCTGTGGCGTTTGTGCGAGTCCCTGCTTCGTACTTATTAAAAGCATAAAACATAGTAGCGACGCGGTGATTATGGAGCGAAGTGCGTGATACAAGAACGTAAATACCTATAGCTATTGTTGTGTAAGCGCTTATTGGTGATTAAAATCCTTTTTAAATCAGCCGGTTGTTATTTAGCCAATACTTTGGTGCTAATTTTATGTGATTCTATTTCAATTACAAGCCATTTATTTATTTTACAATTGGTTTAATACTCGATTTTGTAAACATAAGGCTATTACAGCAGATTACACCTAAGGCCCAGGATTGAGTGGTTTAATTGCGCTCTAGATTTCTTCTTCTGTTTGCCAACTTTAGTGCGGCCATGAAAGCAAGTGGCCTATTGCATCCCTCCTTGCTCAGTATAGTAACTCATTGGCAAATTTGGAAAATATTGCCAAGGTCAAAAACTAGACTGGTGAATTAAGGGCGTGACGCTTCACTTATATAATGGCTAATTTGCCAAAAGTTTGATCTAGATCAAGTTTTCACCCTAGAGAGATGAATAAAGCATCATTAAGGCTTTGATCACAACGTATTTATGAGGCGTAAGCTCAACTTTTTGGTAATATCCCGCCTTTAAATTTAAGACTATTGTTGTGTTTTGAATGGGGGCCAACAAATGCGCACGAATCTGCCGGTGACACAGAATGAACGTCACTTCGCGAAAGACCAAAAATTGATCTCGGTGACCGATTTACAGGGCAATATTCTTGACTGTAACCAGGCGTTTATCGATATAAGCGGTTATAGCCGCGAAGAGCTTATCGGTCAGCCACATAACCTTGTCCGCCACCCGGATATGCCCGGCGCCGCCTTTGCTACCATGTGGCGTTACCTTAAGGCTGGTCAGCCTTGGATGGGACTGGTTAAAAATCGCTGTAAAAATGGCGACCACTATTGGGTGGATGCCTATGTGACGCCCATTACCGAGCACGGCCAGGTGGTGGGGTATGAGTCGGTGCGTAGTTGTCCCGCCCGAGAGGATGTTAATCGTGCTGCGGCCCTATATGAGCGGGTCAATGCCAATAAAAGTAGGCTCACGCTGCCCGACAACAGCGAGTTTTATGTGCTTATGGTCGCCTTTGTGGCGGCAGCTGTGCTGTGGTTTTTCGAAAAGACATTAGCCGCCGAGGTGGTGATGGTGGGCAGCGTCATTCTTTTTGCCGCCTTCAATACCTTCTCTCGATTACGCCTTAAGAAGCGTTTGGACCAGCTTATTGAAGGGCGCTTTAACGATCCGTTGGCGGTATTGAGTTATTGCGATCACAGCGGTCCGCTCGGGCGACTCCATGTTGCCGTAAAGGCGGAGCGCGCCCATCTAGGCACCATTTTAACGCGTATCGATGATGCTGCAGCCCGAGTGGCCGACGATGCTCAGGTGAGCTTTAATCTGTCTACCAATGCTGGTCAGCAAATCGACGCTCAACATCAGCAAACCGAGCAAGTGGCAACGGCCATGAACGAGATGACCGCGACCATAGCCGAGGTCTCGCAAAATGTGAATCTTACTTCTGAGCAGGCCCGGGCCGCTAACGAGCTGGCCATTGAAGGATCCGAAGTGGCGCAAAAAACCCGCGCTTCTATCGAGACCTTAGGGCACACGGTAGCGCAGATCAGCGATTCGGTGCGCGGCGTTTCCGAGCAGTCCGGCTATATTGCTGCGGCGGCGCAGATGATCGAGCAAATCGCCGAGCAAACCAACTTGCTGGCTCTGAATGCGGCGATTGAAGCGGCGCGCGCCGGTGAGCAGGGGCGCGGTTTTGCCGTGGTTGCCGATGAGGTACGACAGTTGGCTCAGCGTACTCAGCGCTCGACCGGTGAAATTCAAGGCATTATTAATGAACTCAATGCCCGCAGCGAGCAAGCCGTGGTGATTGCTGAGCAGGGACAACAGGAATCGCTTATGGGCCTGGAAGAAGTGGAACGCAGCACACATATGCTTGCAGGCATAGTCCAGGCGGTGGCCAATATTAACGATATGGCGACGCAAATGGCCGCGGCCGTTGAAGAGCAGGCCCATGTGTCCGAAGACATTAATAGACAGGTAGTGGGTATTGCCGAGCTTGCCAATGATTCACAGCAAAGCTCGGTGCAGGCGCAAAGTGCCATTACCCGCTTGACCAAGGTGGCCGACGATTTATGCGAGTTGGTGGTACGCTTCGCCAAACACTAGGTGTATTTTGCTGGCGCCTGTCACCCCGGGGTGGGGAGTCAGGCACGGCAAACAATTTGAGTTCTGCTGGTAGTTAGCTTAGATTGGCGATAACAGAATCTTAAGGTTTCCCCTATGCATGCACATATTGAGCGCCTTTATGGTATCGCCGCTAAGCCAGAGCGTATTATTATCGGATTAATGAGTGGCACCTCCATGGATGGCCTCGATGTTGCACTGTGTCGCGTTCGTGGTGCCGGTACTCATACGCAAGTTGAGGTGCTCAAATTCACTACCTGCCCCTATCCCGATAGTTATCAGCAGCGGGTGCGCCAGGTTTTCGCCAAGCGTGATATCGATCTGCAGCATCTTACCTTGATCAATCCCTGGATTGGGCAGTTGCATGGGCAACTGGTGAATGAGTGCTTGGCGCGTTGGCATATAGATCCTGACAGCGTCGATGTTATCGCCAGCCATGGGCAAACCGTTTTTCATTGTCCGCAAAGCCAGCACGGGCTCAGCGACTTTGGCAACGCCACACTGCAGCTCGGTGATGGTTGTCACCTAGCCCGTACAACCGGAATTATCACCTTAAGTGATTTTCGCCAAAAACACATCGCCGCAGGCGGCGAAGGCGCACCATTGGCTGCTTATGGCGATTATTGGTATTTTGCCAGTAACGAGGAAAACCGAGTGCTGCTGAATATAGGTGGCATAGCGAATATTACCGTGCTGGCAAAAAATGCGCCTTTAGAGCAGACCTTATGCGCCGACATCGGTCCAGGCAACACCATGTTGGACGCCTATGTGCAGCGTTACTTTGCTCCCCTTGAATACGACCAAGACAGCCAATTGGCAAAACAGGGTAGGGTAGACTCGGAGTTATTACAGGCCCTGTGCGCCCAGCCGTTTCTTGCTAAAGCCATGCCCAAAACCACCGGCCCGGAAGTATTTAATCTCGCCTATTTGACGCAATGCCAAAAGCAAAGCAATACCCAGGAATTACATCATCATGATGTGCTGGCCACCTTGTGTGAATTTGCCGCGCTGGCGATTGCCAAGCAGCTTAATGTCCTGGCAGAAAAACTCGGTGAAATGAAGGTGTATGCCAGCGGCGGTGGTATTCATAATCCATTGTTGATGGCGCGAATTAGAGCACATTGTACGGCGGATATAAGCCTGGGCTCGTTGCAACTCTTAGGCATAGAGCCGGACGCCAAGGAAGCGGTGTTATTTGCCTTACTCGCTAATGAGACCTTGGCCGGCAGCACCACGAGCGATGCCGGTCATGCGGGCATGCCGGCGGTGACCATGGGCAAAGTCAGTTTTCCCGACTAACCCCAAATGCGTTGGCAATAGTCGACCAAACGGCGGGCTTTAGATTTGCTCTGCGGCTCAGGACTCAGGTGTTCGTATCGGCTTTGCGGGTGCAGGTAAACGCTAAACTGGGCACTTTCTTTAATGATCTCGTGGCGACCATGAAGGCTTAGCTGCAATAGCCCCTGACCTTGTATTTCAAGTTGAGTCGACGTGGTGTTTGGGTGCAGTGTTAAAGCGACAATTGCACTATTGAGGTCGCGCTCGCGCACGCGGTAGTGCGCCTGCAACTGGGCATGGCGTTGTTCGGCAAAGCTCACGCTAGCATGAAGACAGTCCCCGGGTTGGGCATTGTTTGGCAGACGGCAAAGCAGTTGCGGCAATTGTTCGGGCGCGCCTAAAAGCACGGGCTGCTGCGTTAAACTATCAAAGTCTGCTAAAGCATTGTCGTTACGCAGTGAAAACACTGCCAACGGAGAGCGAAACTGGGTCATATCCTGTCAATTATTGCCGATTTACGAACAATTATGCGCCGTCAAAATGACAGTTTTATGACTTAGATCGAAATTTATACTTTTTTGTTAGCTTAACGTAGCTTTATACCCCGTTCTTTACTCGCTCGTTCGTTATTAGGAACCCAGTTTAAAGTCTAATCGGACCTTGGTTGTGGCCGCAACCGACTGCCCATTTTCAAACTTGGGGGCATAACGCCATTTCTTTACCGCTTTGCTTGGCGGGTACGAGCTATCTAGGCGCTTTACCAGTGAGCGCCTAGCATGGGTTTATTTAAACACCACTTCTTTTTGCGAGCGGCTGTAGTGACGTTTTTGTTCCGGGGTCCATTCACCATTTTTTAAATATTGCGTTGTGACCACAAACTGCCCGTCTACGTATGAGCTGGTGGATTTCACCCGAGTGATCCCTTCACTGCTACCGCTCACATCTTCGTAGGCAACAAAAGAGCCGTCGTCAGTGACTTCTAATGTACCCTGAGTGTAAAAGCCTGCGGTGGTGAAATAGTAGAACACCAGGGATTCTTTACCTTTATCCCAAAAAATCAGAGACTCTCCGCCATAGGCACCGTCATTAATACTGTGCATAGTGCGTATCGCAGTGCCGTTAAGTGCTCGTTCCCACTTGCCCACATCGGTGACATCAGGTTGTTCGGGGCCCATGCTGAAGGTGGACTCCCAGGTACCCAGGTAAGGTTCGAACACTTGCAGTTCGCTGGCAAGTTTGCCAGTAGCACTCGCTATATGGGTACACAGTAGCAATATGGCGGTCAGTAGGTATTTCATCGGCGTTTTTATCTCGCGTAACCTTGGTTGCCTTTAAGAGTGAACGACAATCCTTGCGTGATCAAGAAAGAAGCAATAAATACAGTTGATTAGCCTATGATATCTAGGCCCTTTGTGGGTACTCAAAGGGCCGGGGTATCGCCAATCATTACAGCAGTGAAAAAAGTTTATAAGTGCTTAAGCCGACCACGGTAATAATGACCGGCAGGCTCAATAGGTTGACCAGCCAGCCATTTTTATATTGGCCCATCACCTGCTTGTTATTGAGTAACCATAATAGGTATATACAAACAATGGGCAAAAGTAAGGCATTACTGGCTTGGGCAAAGATGATCACCGCCACCGGATCGAGTCCCAAGCTGGCAACCGCGGTGCCAAAAACCAAGATGGCGAGAGCGACCAGCTTAAAGCGCCTATCTTCTACCGCGTCTTTGCCGCCGAGCATACCACAGACCGCATAAGCGCCGGCTAACGGAGCGGTAATCGCACTGGTTAGGCCAGCGGCAAATAAACCAATGGCAAAGAAATACTGGGCATAGGTGCCGAGCAGGGGCTCCAGCTGTTTCGCCATATTGGCGGCATTGAGTGGACCCGTATGCTGGCCAAAGAAGGCAACGCTGGCGGTGGCGACTATGGCCAGGGTGATAAGACCGCCAAGACCCACCGAAAGACCCGTGTCCCAATTGTGCGTTCGAATGGCTTGGCCTACATCCTGTGGTTTGGCATCTTCTCTGGCAATCACACCTGAGTGTAGAAACAGGTTATAAGGCACGATAGTGGTACCTATGAGCGCCAGCACAGTGGTCAAAGAGTCTACGGGCAGGCTGGGTTTAAAACCGGCAAATAGCTCGCCAATTGAGGGGGCCGCAAGCACCATGGTGGCAAGAAACACTACACTCATAACGCCAACTAGGAGTATCAAGGTGCGCTCAATTAATTTGTATTTGCCGCTGTACAGAAGCAGAGCGCTGACAAGCGCAATGACAGGTGTCCAGATGACTCCAGTACTTTGGCCAAAGAGACCCTGTAAACCCAAACTGGCGCCGCTAAGGTTACCTGCTTCATAGGCGGCACTGCCGATGCCGATGGCGCTGATCACTAATAAGATAGCCAAATACCTTAACAGCGGCTGGTTTATATTATCGCGTAGGGCTGGTGCTAAGCCTTGGCCGCTGACTACGGCTAATCGGGCCGCCATACTCTGTAATAAAATGGTGGCAAACACCGAAAATAACAGTGCCCAAAGTAGGGTAAAGCCAAAGTTAGCGCCGGCGACGGACGCGGTGGTAATGGTGCCAGGACCGATAAAAGCGGCGGCAACGAGCAGGCCTGGGCCGAGTTTTTTCATATAGTTAACCCTGTCTCTTTTTAGCGCTATTGAACTAAGCGCTCATCATTATTCTTGTTATCTAGTGCAGGTTAATAAGATATAGAAAAGCTGGCAATAAAGAAAACGACTCTACTTTTCATCTTTTTCCAGTTCGGGGTGCTCCAGTAATACGGCACCGCTGCTAAGCTTCGCTAATTGGTCGTCTGGGTTGTATATAGGGCAATGTTGCATCGACAGGCAGCCGCAACCGATACAGCCGTCAACCTTATCTCTAAGCCTCTGCATATACGCAATCTTCTCATCTAACTGCCTTTGCCAATGCCGCGATAGGCGTTGCCAGTCGGCCTTGGTTGGCGTGCGCTGATCCGGCAAGGTACTGAGTGTTTCCTTAATTTCTTCCAGGGTAATGCCCATTTTTTGTGCCGCTTTGATCACGGCGATGCGTCGTAATACATCACGTTTATAGCGCCGCTGGTTACCCTGATTACGCCAACTGCGGATCAGACCTTTCTTTTCATAAAAGTGTAATGCCGAAATGCTTACGTCGGCGCGGTCGGCGACCTGGCCCACCGATAAGTTCGCTTCTAATGTCATTTGCCCTTGACCTAAACTTAGGTTGAGCTTTTAGCCTATTGCTAAATTTCAAATAAGGCAATTGGTTATGGCTAAACACATTATTATCTTCAGCAGTGCACGACGTCACGGCAACACCTATAAAGCAGCACGAACGCTGGCGCGGCGATTGGATACCTATATATTGTTTCTAGACGATTTTAGAATAAAAAATTACTGTTATGAAATAAATGAGTATAAAGAGATTGAAGAAGATGATTTTCGAACACTAATAGCTAAATTAATTACCTTTGAGCACTGGGTTTTCGCCTCTCCTGTGTACTGGTATAACACTACACCTCAGCTAAAGAACTTCTTTGATCGCCTCACCGACTATATGAATGAAGAAGAGTTGCGTCCGCAATTGAGGTTATTGCGTAAAAAGCACATGTCGCTGCTGTCGACCAGTAACGTTGAACTCGGTTTGGACGCCTTTGCTGCTCCCTTTAAATTAAGCGCCGAATATTTGGGAATGCGATTCTTGTCTCATTACCATGCATCTGCTAACAAGCCTGAAAAAATAGCAATTCGTTCACCTGGAAAACCTTTGAAAGCAAACTCATGGCACCGTTTATTCGTAGGGGTAATGGAAAAAAAGTAAAGAAAGTAGGTTTGGATGAATTAGAAAGTTGCTCTGAGACTCTTTTATTTTCGTTAGGGCTCTTACTGCAAAGTTGTTTCTTTTTTGTGGGAAATGTCAAGCGAAATGAAGGTGTACACTGTGTTAATTTGTATCATTTTTTCGATAGTCCTTAGTATGTCAGTTGCTTTTATTGCTAAAAAGTAAATTAAATATTTCGTATTAATAAAAAAATATGGAATTTTTGTCTGTTTTTGTTGTAAAAAATTTCTTGAGTATGTAAAAAGAGGGGTGTCCAATCATAACATTACTACTCTAGTTCAAATAAAAGTCTTTATTGGGCAAGTTATTATAATTTCGGGGAACAAAAAATGTTTAATAAATCTACAATTACGAAAGCAATACAGTATTCATTGCTTGCCAGTACAGTGATGTCGGGTGCGGTATTGGCTGCTGATGAAACCGACAACCAAGTTAAAGAAGTTGAAAAAATTCAGGTAACAGGTTCACGCATTGTAAAGCCAAAGCTTTCTCAACCTGCTCCCATTGTAACTATCGGCGCGAAAGAAATTGCTCAGGCTGGTGTTCCTGATTTGGGTAGCGTTCTGGCTGAACTACCTGCGATTGGCTCTACAGATACATTGATTGGTAACAACAATAGCAACTCACTTGCGGGTGTAACATCAGCAGACCTTCGCCGTCTAGGTGCTGCTCGTACACTAACACTTGTTAATGGTAAACGTCATGTTGCAGGTGCTCCGGGCAGTGCTCAAGTAGACTTAAATACCATTCCTGCTGCATTAATCGAACGTGTTGAAATTATCACCGGTGGTGCCTCTGCAATTTATGGCTCAGATGCTGTATCGGGTGTAGTAAACGTTATTCTAAAAGATGACTTCGAGGGTTTTCAGTTTAATGGCTCAGTTGGTAACTCAACTGAAGGTGTTGGCACAAAAAACCATTCTTACAGTATCGTAGGTGGTGCGGAAGTATTTGATGGCCGCGGTAACGTTACATTCTTTGCCGGTAAAGATCGTATCCGCGAAGTTATGGCTAACGACATTCGCCAGGTCGAAAACTACGGAAGTGTAGTGAATCCACTTGATACTGGTGAAGAAGATGGCATTGCGGATCGCTTGACTGTTCCAAACGTAATGTCTGAGCGCATCAGCGAAAATGGTGTAATCAACCCATTTGGTGCTGCTGGTTCTATCTGGACATTTGATAACAATGGCACCCCAACCCTTATGCCTGAGCGCACGTACACAAACAGCTTCGCGTTTGGTAGTTTTGCGGATGGTTGTGAGTTCTGTTTTAAAACACAGGATTACGAAAATGTTTATCCTGATTTAGATAAAACGACAGTCGGTTCAACGTTTAATTTTGACTTCAATGATAATCATTCTTTCTACTCTGATTTCAAATTTGTTCGTTCAGATATTAAACAGCAGTTCCAGCCGTCATTCCGTTTTGGTAATGTTGCAATTAACGTTGAAGACAACCCTTACCTAGACGAAACATTGCGTCAGGACCTATTGTCTCAAGGTGCAACCAGTGTCGCATTTTCTAAATTCTTCGGCGAACTAGGTAACCGTAGTGCAGACAACAAACGTGAACTATTCCGTTTCGTAGGCGGTTTTGAAGGTCTATTTACTCTAAGTGAGACAGATTTCTCTTATGACCTCTATTATGTACATGGTCGTACAGATAACACTCGAAACACTCTTAATGATTTGATTCCAGCTAACTTCGTTGCAGCACTTGATGCTGTAATCGATCCGGCCACGGGTGAAGTTGCTTGCCGCAGTCAAGTGCCTTCAGCTCAAGGTGAAGGGTATCAAGATCCAGCAAGTGTAAATGGCTCTGATTGTTCTCCTTACAATCCTTTCGGTTATAACCAGGCTTCGCAAGAAGCGAAGGATTGGGTGAGTGCCGACGTAACGCGTGTAGATAAAATCACTCAAGAAGTTATTGGTGGTTATGTATCATTTGATACCGCTGAGCTATTTGAACTTCAAGGTGGTCCAATCGCTATCGCAACCGGTTTTGAATACCGTGAAGAAACATCAGAAACTACTACTGATGAGTTCTCTAAAGCAGGCTTCCTAACAACAGCGGCAACACCTGATTCATATGGTGAGTATGACGTAACTGAAGGTTTTATAGAGGTTAACTTACCTCTTCTAGCTGATTTGTCCTTTGCAAAAGAGCTATCTCTAGATGCAGCTTACCGTCATGCTGATTACTCACACACAGGTTCAAGTAGCTCTTGGAAAGTAGGCTTGATGTACCAACCGTTCGATGATATTCGAGTTCGCGGTACTGTTGGTGAAGCAGAGCGTGCGCCGAACATCGCAGAAGCTTTCTCTCCTGTTTCACCTGGCTTTGGACGTGTATCAGATCCGTGTGATGCTGATAACATTGGTGATAACCCGAACCGAGCTGCAAACTGTGCTGCCTTGGGTATTCCAGCAGACTTCCAAGCAAATGATAACGTAAGTGTTGATACTCTAAGCGGTGGTAACCCTGACCTTAAGCCTGAAAAATCGACTTCTTACACTGCAGGTATCGTCTGGACTCCAAGCTTCGCTGAGAATTTCTCAATGACAGTGGATTACTATGATATTGAAATTGAAGACGCAATCTCCTTCATCTCTACTCAAAGTATCGCTGACAACTGTGTGGATGCCCCTGGAGGTATCGATCAGTCATTCTGTAGTCAAATCGATCGTAATCCAACGACTAAAGATATTGAGCTAGTTCGTTCAGGTTACTTAAATGCTGCTGCACTTACTACTCGTGGTATTGACGCAGATTTTGATTACCGTACTGATTTATCAAGCTTTGATCTTGAAGGTGAACTTAATTTCAACCTATTTGTGAACCACTTACTAGAACTTGAGGATTTTGAATTCCAAAACCGTCCTGACAAAGTGAATGTTGAAGATGGTGAAATTGGTGATCCAAGTTGGCAAGGTCGTTTCTCAGTTCAATATAGCTGGGAAGACTTGAACTTAACGTGGACAACACGTTATACAGATCGTTCTGCTCGTATCGACTTGTCTCCTGACGGCGATATTCCAGAAGATCTTTCTCCAGCTTATGTTGGTAGCATTGTTACTCATGACTTAGCTGCTCGTTACCAGCTTACGGATAACATGCAAGTTGATTTAGGTCTTCGTAACCTTACCGACAAGCTGCCTCCGGCTTATATCCAAGCAAGCGGTGGTAATGAAGCGATTTACGACGTAGTAGGACGTCGCTTCTATGCTAACGTTAATGTAACTTTCTAATAAGTTACTTTTGTTGATAGTTGAAGGGCCAGCAAACTTTGCTGGCCCTTTTTTTGTTAATTTTTAACATTCTCTTATGGAAATGCGCTCCTTGGATTAATTTCAATACAGGGCAAGATTCGATACAAATCGATACTAGGTGGGATCCTAATTTTGTCGCTATATATGAAGTACAGATATAAGGTTGTGTATGTACTTGACTCACACATAAACCGAGGAAGCCATTTATCCTGCAAGACAAAAACATAAGGGTCGTAGGAGAATATAGTTAGATAAATAATAGAAAAATCATCCTTCACAACTCCGGAAGTTCGCTTATATGGTTGGAGTGAACAAGGAAACCGTAGACACTATGTGTGTCGAGAGGATGCAGGGCAACAGGAGCCGGCTCCAATATCATTGAGCGCTGGCAAAAGATGCTCGCGTTTTTTCGACAAACACATAGGTGAATAACCTGGTTTGTTCATTAGTAAACAAAAAAGCCTGCTTAGTGCAGGCTTTTTTATAAACAAGGGTTTGCTTAGGGCAACGCCTTAGTCTTCTTTTTGCGCGTCTTTCACCGCTTTTAGTTTGGCGGCGTGGTCAATCTTAAATTCCGGCATGTCTTTGTTGCCTTCCATCAAGTAGTTGTCCATCCAACGCATTAAACGCAGGCTATAGTCGTATTGCGCCGCAACCTTACGGTTACCATGGCCTTCGCCCGGGTAGTAAACCAAGCGCACGTCTTTACCTTGCACCTTCATATAGCGATAAAGCTCCATGGATTGTGCCGGGTGAACGCGCGGGTCGTCTTTACCATGCATGATAAGCAGAGGTGTTTTAGACTGACCCGCCCAGTAGATTGGGCTGCGCTCTAAGTACCATTGCCACTTATCCCAAGGATAAGAGCGGGCGTGAACCAGGTGCATTTCGTTGGAAATATCCGTGGTACCAAACTTGGAAAGCTGGTTGGTCACACCGACGAACATCACACTGGCGGCAAAGTGCTCGGTCAGTTTAGTTGCACCCCAGGCCGAGGCATAACCACCGTATGAACCACCGGTGATACCCACGCGCTTGCTGTCAACCAGGCCCATTTCTACAAGGTATTGCTTCATGTCGACCAGATCGTCGAACTCTTTACCGGCATAGTCGTTTTGACCCAGCTTAGAGTACTCAACGCCTTTACCCGTTGAACCACGGTAGTTGGGGTAGAATACCGCATAACCGCGGGCTGCACCCATTTGACCCGGATCGGAATAACTGGTGACCCAGCCATTTTTGTCGTGGCTTTCAGGGCCGCCGTGTACCGCCATGATCAGTGGGTAGGTTTTGTCTTCTTCATAGTCGAGTGGGTAAACTAGCACACCACCGATTTCAACGCCATCGCGGGCCTTAAACGTTAACGCTTCCTGCTTGGCGAAGCGTTTGTCATTGAGCCATGGGTTTGAGTCACTTAAACGCGTGGCCTTCGAGCCGCGCACCATATACACCTCGTTCGGGTGTTTGGCGGTGTTGGCACGCAGGGCTAAGGTTTTGTCCGAGTCGGAAATGCTTAGAGAGCCGGCGATAAACTTGCCTTCTTTTACCAGCTTCTTGTATTTTTTTGAGCCGACCTTAATCTGGCCAATAAAGCTTTCCGGGCTAACCTGAGCCACAAAGTTTAGGGTGTTGCGCTTGTTTGACCATTCAAAATCGCTGATATGACCCATAAAATCAGGAAGCCATTCGTTGATCTCAGCCGTTTCGGTATCAGCGAGGTACAAGCGACCTGTGGCCGGGTCATGCTTATCTTCGGCACCAAGGATAGCCACATAGCGACCATCGTGAGACAGCTCGGCAGCGCCTAGCTTACCTTCGGTTTTAAATGACAAGGTCACTTGCTTGGATGCGACATCGAATAGGTGCCATTGTGACTTCATATACTTGTCATCAATAAGCGCCGTAGGTTGGGTCTTCACCAAGAGCTTTTTACCATCGGCTGAGTAATTCATGTCGCTGACATAACCATCAATGCTAATGGCTTCTGGGTCTAATGGCTCGTCTGACTGGCTAAGGTCAACCAGGTGCAGTTGTTTGTTGTCCAGACCAAGTTCGTACACCTCGGCCATAAAGCCAAGTTTTTTCAGCTCTTTTTCAGACTTGTCTTTTGCCGGCATGGCCAGCAAGGCTACCTGCTCGCCATTGGGGCTGAGCTCGTAGCTGGCAATGGCGCGACCTTTGAGGGCCATTACCTTTTGGGCCTGACCGCCATCAACGGGGATCTGATACAGGGCCGTGAATTTATCTTCTGCAAGCTTGGCCAGGAAATAGATGTGTTTGCCGTCGGCAGACCAGCTAATGCTCTTGATATTGACCTTGCCGGTAATAAACGGACGCTCAACGCCTTCATCATCAATAACGTACAACTCGCTGTAGTTAAGACCGTTTTTGTCCTTGTATAACTCGCGTGGCAGGGAGCGAGTAAAGGCCACCTGCTCGCCATCCGGGCTTACTGCGGTTTGTAAAACGCTTTTAATTTTTGGAATGTCTTCAACGGTGATGGTGTCATTGGCAAACGCCGGTGCGCTTATGCTCACGGCCATGGCCATGGCCAGCGTCGATTTTAATAATTTCATGTCTGTCCTTCGCTTGTTGTCAGTGAGCGATATTCTACAAAAGCGCGCCGCGAAAGCCAGTGTTTGCGATTAAGGCCAGAATCAGTGGGTTAAACAACGGGTTGGAATAAGGTGTTGGTAGGGCCTGGTTGCCGTGCGCCTACCAACATGGGTTGGGAACTGCTGTTTAGAATTTGCGTTAGGGAAAGACGTTGATACCTATTGAGCCTGTTCTTCGCTCTCGGCCGCCACCGTATGCAAGGTGGTCAGCTTATAACCCGAAGCGGTGCTGGCATCGGCCTCTAAGATCAGTATGTAGTTGCCGTCCTCGGTCACATCAATCCTAGCTTCCTGATGCAGCACTATCTCCTGACCGTTATCTTCTAAAATGGCATAAAAGCCGTATTGTTTGTCGAGCAGGGTCAATGACTTCGCACTGTAGCTGTTGACGTTATCAAGGTGATGTTCGGTTTGCGAAATGGGCTGGCCATCGAGAGTAAAGTAGATGTCCAACTTGTGTACCGGCAAACCGGCGTATTCATCGACTAGGTTCACCAGGGTAACCTGATGACTGACGCTATTGGGTACTAGGTTTTGCGCCACACTCATCAGCCTTGGCCCGTGCTCGGCGTCCTGATAGAACACGCCCAGGGCGCTTTGCTCTTGCTCCAGGGTTAACAGATAATTATCTACCAGGGTATTGCCCTGCTCATCGAGCATGGAGATGGAGTAGCTGTTCGGTGCCAATTGTAGCGTTTGCGACAGGGTATCGGCGGCGGTACTCACCGTGCTTAGTTGGACATCCCCCTTGCTGGCGCTGAATTGGGCGCTTGGGTACTCGTCTATGCTGTTGTAAAACTGCACCTGCGCCTGGGCATCCTTGTTTTTCAAGCTATACGGGGTGTTGCCATTGGTAATGATATCGACGGTTAGGTAGTCGCTGTTATTGTCATAGCTGGGGCGAATGGCCATCACCAGGGCGTCGTCCGCGCTGATCCGGGTTTCATCTGATTGCCAAATAGGCATGGTTGTACCGGCCTCGGTCAGATAGAAGGTGTAGGTATCGACCTTATGCTCGGTGCTTGGAGTAAGGGTTTCAAACATTGCTGAGCCGACCAGTTCGGCCTGCTCGAATACGCCGTTATCAGCGGCCATATACAGGTCGAAATTGCGACCCTCGGTGGTGATATTGAGCACTTGCAGCGAAAACATATCGCTGGCTTCACGATAGGGCAGCTCAATGCTGAGCAGCTTTTTATCTTCGATATTGCCATACATCATTAAGAGGGTCTTGGTGTCGTCCACAATACTCAAGGTATCGCTGATAATATCGACCAGGTTGCCCTGATCATTGCTGTATTGTATGGCGTATTCGTAGTCGTCGGCGGTGTAGTTGTGCGCTGAGGTCACATCGCCCAGCTCTGCGGTGGTGCGTGCAACATCGGCGATGCTCAGTGTCATGGTTGGGCCATTTATGGTGCCGTTGTATAGCTGAATACTGCCCGAGTCGCTGTTGCCGTCGGAGCTGCTGCCGCAACCGCTGAGGGTGACTAGGGCGGTGCCGGCAAGCGCCGCCAGGGTTGGCTTAAGGCCTTTATTATTGTTGTGTTTCATACTTGATTCCATAGTGAACTAGGTGCCCAGTATGACCGATAAAAAATAAAAAAATCCCATGTTTTACATAGTATTACTCCACTTAACAGATGTTTACACAAGTGTGAAAAAGTGTGCGAATTTTGACTGTGCGGGTTACATATGAAGCCCCCAAACGTACCGCCCGTCTGTAACCAGACGACAGCGGTTATTGGGGTTTATACAGGGAGTCCAGTTCGGGAATATTCAGCTCCCAACGGGGCACGGGCTCGCCGATATAATGACGCACCGCATCCAGGAGTAAGCGGGTACGCACCGGTAGATCGCGATGAGGATAGAGGGCATACATGGCGCCATAGTCGGGTAAATTAACGTCGGGCAAGAGCGGTGTGAGCAGGCCGTCGCTTATTTCATTTTCGATTAAAAACGCCGGCACCAGACAAAAAGCGGTGCCGGAAATCACCTTATCGAGGATCACCTCACCGTCGTTGGAGGTATACACGGCGTTGATCACCTGCTCACACTCCTCGCCTTTGGCATTTATATAGTTAATGGTATCAAGACGGGTGTGAGAAGTGGCGTAGGTGGCCGCCGGCAATTGTCCGAGCTCCTCTATGGATTGGGGATTACCATAGGTGGCGATAAACTCCGGGCTTGCTAACAGGAGCATGCGGTTGCGGGCAATTTTTCTGGCGATCAAAGAGGAATCGCGCGGCTCACCGATGCGAAAAGCCAAGTCATAGCCTTCGGAGATCATATCGACTGGGCGGTCACCCAAGCGCATATCCACGTTGACCTGAGGGAAGCGCTTTTGAAAGTCGTTGATCACCGGCTGAATGTAGCGTCGTCCCAGGGTGTGCGAGGTGGCAATGCGCAGCAGGCCGCGAGGCTCCTGGTGGTAGTTTTCCGCCAATTGCACCGTGTCCGTTAACAGCATCCGTAGATCCCGGGCTTTTTTCACCATTTCCGCCCCGGCGGCGGTCAATGAAAAGGAGCGGGTAGTGCGATTAAGTAGGCGTACGCCCAGCTCATCTTCTAACTTACTGATCTGTTTCGAAATCACCGAGCGATCTATGTTACGCATGGCGGCGGCCTTAGAAAAAGAACCCTGTTCCACTACTTCAAGTAGCATAATGAGTCGGCTGGTGGTATCCATAGATAGGGTCTCGGTGGGGCAGCATCAATTGATGCCATTCTGGCATTAATGTTTTTATAAAACCAGTATATCTGATGTGGCGGTGGTTATTTACCATGGTAACACCAATTCTGTTAAGTATGTGATCAGATACAGCGCTGGATAAATGATGTGATAACAAGGCGGAGTTTTTCTTATGTAGTATTCTCCATAGAAAAATTCCAACGCCGTTAGTATGATATGTAGCCCGCTAGAATGATTAGCTATTTAAGTGAATTGGTATAAGGTTGTATCTTGGTGTCTATTTACTCAGTATTGAGCACAGCAATTGACGCCAGCAGCGATAATTACACTTGCCGTAAGGCGGCGATATGAATTCTCAATGATAGGAATTAGGTTATGCCCGGCCCCACAAATACCATGCAGGCGCTTGTTTTAAATGAGCCTTCTCCGTCTTTGACGTTACAGGTCCAGGAGCTGCCAGTACCGCACATTGGTGCCAATGAAGTGCTGGTGGAAGTCGAGTATGTGGGCCTTAATCATATTGATGCGCGACTGGGGGCGGAGGGTTTTTGTCGTTGGCAATATCCTCATGTGCTGGGCCTAGACGCCGTAGGCACGGTCGTTGAGGCGCCGGTAGGGGTGTTCCCCAAGCGCGGAACTCGGGTGATATTTACCACCAGTTTGGCCGAGCAGGGGGTGCTAAAGCGCTATACCAAGGTGGCCAACTATGCCGTGGCCGAAGTACCCGCGTCCATTCCCAGTGCTGTGGCCGCCACCTTGCCCAACGCCGGGATGACGGCGCTGGCGGCTCTGGACAAAATCCAGCTGCAGGCGGGGGAGAGTATCTATATCAATTCCGGCTGTGGGGCGGTGGCCCATTTTGCCATTCAATATGCGCGAAAGCGCGGGGCCAAGGTGTTTGTCAGTGCCCCGCAAAGCGAGCATGAGCGCATTAAAGCCTTGGGCGCCGATGTTTTGTTTGCCAGCGAAGGAGAGCGGCTAGTGCAGGATATTAAGCACGAACTCGGCCCTGACGGTTTCGATACCATACTCAACAGCTGCGGTGGTGAGACCTTTGTTGCCGATTTGGCGCATCTGCGCTTCGGTGGCCGTATTGCCTGCCTCAATGGTTTTGCCCAGATCCCCCAGGAGCTGCTATTTAGCCGGGCACCCATTATCGCCGCCGTGTCTTTGGGTGGAGCCTGGTTGGCAAACAGCCTGTGTGCGCAGCAAAAATTGAGCTTTATGGGACAGCAGTTATTGCAGGACGTAGGCGCCGGTCATATTCAGCCCCCCGCCCATCGCACCCTGGCCTTTGAGGTAGAGCAGGTCAGCGAGGCCTTGCGCCAGCTCTATCAACAGGGGGCCAGTGTACGTCCGGTAGTCGCCGTGAAATCAGGCGCCTTGCCATAACCTTAACCAAGAGCGTTACCCTTAATGCTGGATAGAGCTTTACGCTAACAAGGTGAAATGTTTCAATCAGTTAGCGTGACTTGATTCACTAAAAGGAGCGCGAATAGGACAAGGAAATAAAATCCAACCCCGGGTTAGGGCTTTCAAAACCGGCATTGGAATAATGCAGGTAGCGCAGTCCGAATTCGGCATTTCCCAGCTTATATACTACGCCAATTCTGTCTTCAAATTGATAGTGGGTGCTTACGTCCTTACCTGCAAACTGAGTGTCATCCAAAAGCGAAAAGCCGATACCAAATTCAAACAGCAGCGGGTGGCCCCGATATTGCGTGATCGGGTATTGAAATACCGGAGTCAGTGCCACAACAAAGTTGTGATCATAGTCATTGTTGTCGCCATAGCGCCAAAAGTTCACACTGCTTTCAAAAAACATTTCGACGTTATTGAAGCGCTCCGGCAGGTAGTCGCTGAGATAATACTGATAGCCTAACTTAATCCCTTGTACATCCCCTTCACCCTGAATGTAATGCAGAGTATAACCCTGTCGCGGCGCTTCCTGAGCCTGAGCGGCTGCCAGGGGAACCAGGCTTAAGGCGCCCGTCAAGGTGACTAATATTAGTGATTTCATACGCTTAACCTCACAACAAAAAGGGCGCGTACTATTTATTTTGTGAGGGCTTAGATCAATGCACAAAAATGCACAGGGGTGGTGCAAACACGGCAACAATAAACTAACTATATGAATAATAAGAATAAAGTTATATGTGCATAAATGGAATCAATAATGTGCGTATTTGTTGCTTATAATTCAAAATCCAATCCGCTACTATGGCCGCCAATTCGATGTGAGGAGAGTGGCCAATGCGAGCACCCAAGCTGTTTTTACTATTTATTACCACCGCCATGCTGACGCTGTCGGCCGGCAAGGCTCAGGCCGCAACTGCCGAAGAGCCGTACACCATGCTTAAGCAGGTTGGCGAGCAGCTATTTGTTGATATCGGTAATATCGATGCCGATGAACAACAGAAAAAGGCGCAACTACGCACCCTGGTAAAGGCGCAGCTAATTCCGCACATCGACACCAAATTCGTGTCGTTTAAGCTCCTTGGCAAGCATGTTCGCGAGATCAATAAGCAACAGGCGCTCACCTTTATCGATGCCATCGAGTCATACCTGACCAATACCTATGCCAATGCGTTGATGAGCTATAAGGGTCAGGAAGTACATTTTATTAAGCCTAATGCGGCGCCAAGCAATGGTTATACGGCGGTGAAAACCGAAATCGTCGAAGCGGGCAAGCCGACCATAGATATCGTCTTTAAATTGCGTCAAGACAAGGCCGGCAGCTGGCGCGTTTATGACCTGGTAGCCGAGGGTATCTCGCTACTCGATGCCAAGCAGAAAGAAATTATCGCCCGCATCACCGAGGTGGGTATCGACCAGGTTAATCAAGAGTTGTTAGCGAAGGGTTAATGGAGAGTTTTGTTCCTGCAGTGTTTTGGGGAAGCTTGTAGCCTTTTACCCATGAGGCTCTCTACCTGGGGCTATCCCAGGAGTTCCCCCTTTTTTTTCTCTGCTTGAACGCGTTTGTACAGATTGCTAGTACGTTGTTGTTATTGTTGTGACAACACTTTTTGGGGTGAACTTATAGCCTTTTCCCTGTGGCTTCCTATCAATAAGTTCACCCTTTTTTTTACCTGCTTATAAGCTCTTCTTCGGTGGCAGCACCACATTTGCAAAAATAAGCCCAGCCACAAGTGACATAAAGATCAAAAAGGTTTGTTGGCCGATGTGGTCGGCATAGACAAAGTCTTGCCCTTCAATCAAAGAGTTAAGTCCGATGTAGGTTTTTGATCCCGGCACCAGAACGATCAGGCCCTGCATGGCAACGATGGAGGCCGGAGCATTGGCGATGCGGTTAAAGAGGTTACTAAAAATTCCCACCGCCAGGGCGCCGACAAAGGTACCCAGGGTGTAATCCAGGTAGGCGGCGGAGCCGATGCTGGCACCATAGGCAATAAAACCGGCGGCCAGCGACCAAAGCGCATGCTTGGTTTTGGTTCTAAAAATCACCACCAAAGACATACATAGCAGCAAAATAGCGAGCCAGGCGGTCCATTTAGGCAAGGGCTCTGGCGTCACAAAGTCCGCTTGTCCAAAGAGAGCAAAGCCAATTCCTATGCCGATAAAGGCACCGAAATAGAGCTTAAACAGCAGCATAAAGGAGTCCATCACTCGCGCCGTGCCGGATACCAGATGTCGTGCCGCCAGCTCGGCAAGACCGAGCGCCAAGGCCAGACCGGGGATAAAGACAATGATACTGGAGAGCACCACCAGACGAATATTTATCTGGGCGTCCAAATAAACGCTAATGGCACAGGCTAAAATGGCCGAAACCACGGCAACCAGGGGCTCGAGCATGTGTGCAACACGGCGAGAATAGCTCGACCAGAGCACGAACAAATACACCACTAGGGTGAGCAGGCCGGAATAAAAGACATCATTCCAGCTGGTACCCATCAACATGGCGAAGGCGCCGCCAGAGAAGGCAAAGGCTCCGGCGGTGACCAACTTGTTGTACGGTGGCGGCATTACGGCGATTTCATCAAGGCGTTTATCCGCCTCGTTAATGGTTAATTCGCCCTTTAGCAGCGAATTAACCACCTCGTCGGTGTTGGCTAACGAGCCCAGATCGTGCTCGCCCGGGTCAACACGAGCCACGTGGGTGTACTCGTTTTCATGACCCTCGGTCCAGATCACAAAGGTCACCGAGGTGGGGGACATTACGAAAGAAGACTTCAGCTCCAGGTAGGTCGCAACCTCCATCAGGTGCGCCTCGAGTCGATAGGCCGGGGTACCGTATTTGTGCAGCATCTTGCCGAGCTTAACGATAAATTTACGTTTTTCTTTAAAGAGAGCGTCTTCCACGCAGCGGTCCTCGGTTGTCGATCATAATGCATAGCGCGTGCGCATTTTATTGATCTAAGGTTACCTGTCTACTGATTTCTATCAAGATTTTATTGAATTTTTTGCTTCAATCCACTGTGCCATGTATTGGGTACTGCGCATGGTGTGGTGTTTTAGCATTTGCCCGGTGAAGTTGGCTTGCCGGTGCTGCATCAGGTTTTGCTGTAACTCCTTGATGCGTGCCAACAAGTCAGACGACAAGACTTGGCTGTCGTAGATCTGGTTGAGTATTTGCTGGCCGTGGCCCTGGGCGGTAATAAATTCGTCTTCATTCTCATGTAAGCGCACCGCGGCATCGGCAAATTGCTGAGGGTCGTTGTGCACAGCTCCGTTCCACGGCAAGTCTAAATGCATACCTTCGGCGCCAATGCGGGTGGTTACCGAAGGCGTGGCGGTGATCATGGCTTCCAACAATTTCCCCTTAATGCCGGCGCCAAAGCGCAATGGCGCCAAACACACGCGTGCCGAGCTCATTACTTTCAGGGCGTCATCGGCCCAGCCTTTAATCAAAAAGCCGGTTTTTGGGTTATGCAAGGCGGTGGCCTTAGGTGGCGGGTAAGAGCCGTAAATATGCAGCTCTGCCTTGGGCAGTTGCTTGCGGATCAATGGCCAAATCTGTTGTAAATACAGCACCGCATCCCAGTTGGGTGCATGCCTGAAGTTACCAATGGTCATAAAATGTTGGCGCTGGGCAAAGGTTGGTGTGTCGCTGGGCAGGGCGGTTAAATCCACCATAAAGGGCAGGTGATGCAGCAGTGCGCAGTCAACCTTAAATACCTGGTTGAGCAACTGCATCTCATAGCTGGAGATGATCAAGCTGAGATCGCAGCGCAAAATCGCGGCGATTTCGCGCTTGGCCAAATCCGTGTGTAGGTCGCTAGTCGTAAATTCCTTGCCCGCTTTATGGGCCTCATGGCGAGCACCGCGCAAACACTGCAGGTCTTCGGTATCGAGGATTTTCAGGGCATCAGGTGCATACTTATCAACCCGCCAGCCAAATTGCTCTTCCATCATAAAGCGATCGAACATCACAATATCCGGATTTAATTCGCTGAGGTAGGCGTCAAAGCTGCTGCAGTTGAGGGCAATATCCGCGCTGCTGATCCCATATTCTGCCAAGTCTTCCATATGCTCTGTGCGCTGCGCCGGTGAGGCGAACTCTACCTGCCAACCTTGATTACGAAACAGTTTGAGTAGCGACATCATATGGCTGCCGGCCGCCGACGAATTGGGCTCTGGCCACACATAGCCAATCACTAATACTTGGGTCATAAACAAGACGCTCGTTTAATAAGGGTTACATCGATAAGGGTGCGACGGGGCACGTTTTGATCATTGAGTAACGCGGTTAAAATGCTTAGGCTGTGCTCGGCGAGATCGTCGCTGCGATAGGCCACCGAGCTGAGCGGACAAGGCAAAAAAGCGGAGTCGGGCAGATCGCCAAAACCCACGACCTTAAGCTCTTTGCCAGCACATAGGCCATGGCTTGGCAGGGCATCGAGCACGCCATAGGCGAGTTGGTCGCTAGCACATAAAAGTCCCACGGGCGCAGCCCCGTCATCGGCACGCACTGTGGCGAGCACCTTGGCCAGTGCTGGGTCATTCAAGGCCTGCTGACCGGCCAGACGGGTATTGTCACAGGGGATGTATTGGCTGCTCGGGGTATCTGGGTGCAAATGTACCGCCTGCTCAAACCCTTCTTTAAAATGTGCATAATTGCTCAAAGAG
The DNA here is from genome assembly GCF_018334135.1 of Pseudoalteromonas sp. BDTF-M6. Taxonomy (NCBI): domain Bacteria; kingdom Pseudomonadati; phylum Pseudomonadota; class Gammaproteobacteria; order Alteromonadales; family Pseudoalteromonadaceae; genus Pseudoalteromonas; species Pseudoalteromonas sp. BDTF-M6. The sequence goes on along the minus strand of NZ_JAGXTQ010000003.1, from coordinate 389,831 downwards.
GAGCCGCCCACCAAGGCCAGTGAGTGACAGCCCTGCTCCAGTAATGCCTGGGTCGCCAAAAACGCCCCGCGCTGAGTATCGGCCAATACACAAGGGGCCTCGCTAAAGGGCACTTCACGGAGCACATTAATGATCACCATGCCGCTATTGTTAAGTGCGTTTTGCCAATTAACATCCGTGCCCGTGGCCGGACACAAAATCACCGCGGTCACATTGGATTCCTTGAGACGTTCCATCAACCGTTGCTGGGTGTCGAGCTCATCATTACTGCTAAGCAGCATGGGCACAAAGCCGCGCTCCAGCACGCCTTGTTGCAGCGTCGTTGCAAGCTCTGTGAATTTGGGGTTATCCAAGGTTGGCAGCATAATTGCCACCAGGCCCGAGCGTTTTGAGCGCAGCGCAGCGGCATCTCGGTTATACACATATCCCAATTCGGCCATCGCCTGGCGCACCTTTTCCTTGGTTTTAATGCTGACCTTGTCCGGTTGCGTTAGCACCAGGGACACGGTGGATTTAGACACCCCGGCGTGCTCGGCAACTTGGATAATGGTGACTTTGGGATGAGGTGGTGTGCTGTTCATGGCATTATAAGGCGCTGATTAAGCTCTACATGGTAGCAGATTCTGCGCTTTAGCGTCAGTACAAATACAGGAGTTAACCCATGAAAACCGTCCTTATTACCGGTGCCAATCGCGGCATAGGTTTAGCCCTTGCTGAACTCTATGTGGCGCAAGGCTGGCAGGTACTTGCCTGTTGCCGAAAGCCCGAGGAAGCCATGCAATTGCAAGCGCTTGCCCAGCAAGATAACGCGCTGAGCGTGCACCGACTCGATATCACCGACTTTGAGCAAATAGACAAACTCGCCGAGCAGATTAACGACCAGGCCATCGATGTGTTACTCAGTAATGCGGGTATGTATGGTCCCAAGGGGTACGGCCTGGATGACATCGACTTTGCCCAGTGGCAGCAGGTTATGAGCACTAATGTGCTGGCAGTAGCCAAGTTGGCGCAGGCCTTTTTACCACACCTCTTAAAAGCCTCGACCCCGGTTTTTGCCGCGTTATCATCCAAGGTCGGCAGTCATACGGAGAACACCAAGGGCGGCGGATATATCTATCGTAGCTCCAAGGCTGCACTCAATTCGGTAGTGAAAAGTTTGAGCAATGATCTGCTAAGCCGGGGGATCAAAACCGTCTCCTTGCACCCGGGGTGGGTGAAAACCGAGATGGGGGGTCCTAACGCGCTGATCGATGCGGCCACCTCGGCCAAGGGGCTGAAACAGGTAATCGATGCGCTCAGCCCTGAGCAAAGCGGCGGCTTCTACACCTATTTGGGTGAACGCATTCCCTGGTAATTGTGAACAAAACTAACAAGTTAACCCTATTTAGTTGCTTGGTTTTTATACCGAGGTAGACTGTACCCAAGAGCCTGTTTATTTAGATAAATAGGCCCTGGAGGATAATAATCACAACAAAAGGGTTTTCTATGAAACAACACCTCATCGCCTCAGTGCTCCTTGGGGCATTGGGCCTGGGATGTGCGTCGACGGCATTTGCTCAGCAAGAGGCGCCGGCCGGGGCACAAAATGACGTTGGCTATCAAGTGCCATCGAAAGAGCTGGCGCAGGTCGTCGATGCCAAGTTGGCACCGCATTCCATGTTATCACCGGACGGCCAATGGCTGGCATTACTTGAACGCCGCCGCGTTGAGAGCTTACAGGAGCTGGCCAAGCCAGAGCTGAAACTGGCCGGTATTAAGCTCAATCCAGATAATTTTTCTCGCTCGCGAGTGCGCAACAAGTACACGGCGCTGACGTTTAAATCCCTCGAGGGTGATATTAGCCTGGACGTAAGCGGTCTGGATGAGGGCATTATGCGCTCGCCACAGTGGTCCAGCGACAGCCGCTATCTGAGCTTTGTCTATGAAACGCCAGCATCGGCCACCTTGTGGGTGTACGACATAAGTACGCGTACCCTGAAACAGCTGAGTGAATACGCACTCAACTCTGTGGTTACCGCCACCCCTTATCAATGGATGCCCGATGCCAGTGGGTTAATCATTAACCATGCGGTGAACCTGGGTAAGGCCCAGCCACAAGACGATGCCAGCACGGTCGTACCTGTGATCCAACAAACCACGGGTGAAAAGGCGCCGGCCCGTACCTATCAGAATCTATTGACCAGTCCCCACGACGAAGCGCTGTTTTCCTTCTATGGTCAGGGTCAGTTGATGCGTGTGAGTTTGGATGGCGAGGCCAAAGCCATAGGTAAGGCCAAGCTATTTAGTAATTTCAGTATCTCACCCGATAGCAACAATATTCTTGTGGCGACCTTGGATCAGCCCTTCTCTTATCAGGTGCCGTATTTCCGTTTTGCCACTACCTGGTCTGTGTGGGGAATGAGTGGCTACGAGCTAACAGAGCTGGTTAAACAGCCGTTGGCCGACAACATTCCCCAGGGTTTTGATAGTGTGCGCACCGGCCCTCGCGACTTTGAGTGGCGCAGCGATAAAGGTGCAACGCTGATCTGGGCCGAAGCCCAAGATGGCGGCGATATGAAAAAAGATGTGCCGCATCACGACCATATTTACACCCTGAGCGCGCCGTTTAAACGTAAGCCTAAGTTATTTGCAAAAACAGAGCGTCGTTTTGCCGGGGTGACCTGGGGCAATGAGAATCTAGCGATGCTTTCCGAGTGGCGCTTTAGCGACCGTCAGGTGCGCAGCTGGATTATCGCGCCTAACGATGCCAGTGCTTCACCTGTGCTCTTCTCCGAGCGCAGTTATAACGATGCCTATAAAGATCCGGGCGACCCCATTTACACCCACAATGATTTGGGGGCGCGCGTAATGCAGGTCGTGGGTGACCGCTATATTTACCTGCGCGGCGATGGTGCCTCGGAGCAGGGTAATATCCCGTTTTTAGACCGTTACGATGTTAAAACCAATAGCACCGAGCGCCTGTGGCGCAGCGAGGCGCCTTACTATGAGCGCGTTGTTGACTTGCTAGACGAAGAGGGTGAGCGCTTTATTACCGTGCGTGAGTCTAAAACCGAACAACCCAATTTGTTCGTGCGCGATTTGGATGACGATTCCCTGACGCAACTGACTCAGTTCCCTCATCCTTATCCGGCCTTTAAGGGCATTCAAAAAGAGCAGTTACGCTATAAACGTGACGATGGTGTTGAGTTGTCCGGTACCCTGTATTTGCCAGCCGGTTATGAGCCGTCACAAGGCCCAATCCCCGTGCTGATGTGGGCCTACCCACTGGAGTACAAGGACAAAAATGTGGCCTCGCAAGTGCGTGAATCGCCTTATGAATTTACCTATATAGGTTATTGGGGCCCCATGCCTTATTTGGCCAAGGGCATTGCCGTGTTCGACGACCCGAAAATGCCCATAGTTGGGGTAGATGGCAAGGAGCCGAACGACACCTTCCGCAAGCAGCTGGTAGCCAGTGCTCAGGCGGCGGTGGATGTGCTGGTTGAAAAAGGCGTGGCGGATAAAGATAAGATAGCCATTGCCGGTCATTCCTACGGTGCCTTTATGGTGGCCAATCTGCTGGCACACAGCGACCTGTTTAAAGCCGGTATTGCCCGCAGCGGCGCCTACAACCGTACCTTGACGCCATTTGGTTTCCAGGGTGAAGAGCGTAACTTCTGGGAAGGTCAGGCGGTGTACGCCAATATGTCACCGTTTTTCCATGCGGAAAAGATTAACGAACCCATGCTGATGATCCACGGCAAGGAAGACCCTAACAGCGGCACCTTCCCGATGCAAAGTGAACGCATGTATGCGGCAATGAAAGGTCTGGGTAAAGACGCCCGTCTGGTGATGCTACCCTACGAAGCACACGGCTACCGTGCCCGCAAGAGCTTGCTGCATGTTTTATGGGAGCAAGAGCAGTGGCTGGATAAGTATCTGCTCAGCGAAGATAGCGCCGAGTAAACTGCATTTAAAAGTAAAACCCACGCATATGCGTGGGTTTTTTATGGGGGAGGCTAAGCCTTTTGCTAGCTGTAGATATTGGGTTGCCAAATTTGCATTAGTATTTCCGGGTTCTCTATCCCTTTGAAACCATATTGAGCATATAAACTATGGGCATCTCTTGTGGCCAACACCATACGCCTTAACCCCTGTAGATCCGGGTGAGAAACAATCGACTCTACAAGCCATTTGCTCAGCCCCTTGCCGCGATGCGCTTCGACAACAAATACATCGGCCAGGTAAGCAAATGTCGCTCTGTCCGTGATTAAACGGGCGAAGCCCACTTGTATGCCGCCATTTTCAAACACGCCAAAGCAAAAAGAATTATCAATTGCTTTACGCAAGGTTGCTCTTGGAATGCCCATGGCCCAATAACTTTGAGAAATGAATTGATAGATAACCTCGAAATCCAGGTCTTCATGTTTGGTACTGATTCGATATCCTTTCACTGAACCTTCCTCGCTTGTTACTAGCCATTCTCCTTGGCTGTAGATTGCCTGAAGCCATCAAGTGGCATGGTGATAGCAAAGCATGCGCCTCCTTCACTGTGCGACTTATATTCCAGCGTTCCGCAAAAATATTGACTAATAATTTCATGTGCTAAACACAAGCCCAGCTCCGTAACTGTTGCATCGCGGTTACCGACAACAAGGGTATCGAACAGGTTGCCTTTTATAGCATCAGGAATACCACAGCCGTTGTCGCAAACCCTTATTGTTAGCTCTTGATTAGTTAAACTGGCTTGAATGTGTAATTTATATTGGGTGGATGGATGCTCAAAGGCATGGTTAAAAGAATTTTCTATCAAGATAGCCAGAGGCAGATGCAGTAAAAATCGAGGTGCTTCAATTTGAATGTGTTCATCGACATCGATGTCTAACTCTACATCCATCCCTTTGTTATCCGCGTCTTCAACACAGGCGCGTATTTCATCTGCAAGCACGAGCATTTGTGCTTTTTCGTCAAATCCATACTGAGTAATCACTTTTAGTTTGGTCATTATATTGCTGATGCGACTGGCGCTGTTACCGACTAAATTCGCACAATTTTCTATGCTTTCAATTGATTCAAGTAAGGATGTTTTGGCTAATTTATTCTCGTTAACACAGGCTTTGACTTCTTCAAGGGCAAGAAGCTGACTACTTGATGCGGTCACGGCAATGCCAACTGGCGTGTTTATCTCATGCGCTAGCCCTGGAATAAGGCGCATCAAGGTTGCCGACTTCTCGGCGTTAACCAACCTGGCTTGCACCTGCTCAAGATCGGATACTGCGGCACAGAGCGCGTTATTTTTTGATACGAGCTCGTTGGTTTGATTTTTTACTTCAGAATTCAAAAAGGAAATAATGTTTTTGCGTATGCGTGAACGGGCGTTGTAGAAGAAAATGAGGACGCAAAGTAGGGATAAAAAGCAAACCACAGCAGCGAAATAATAGACGTTGAGTTTCATCGTAGAGTAAGCGATAAACTCGTCCAGCTTTTGTTCTCGAATAGATAAAAATTCGTTGATATGGCTCATTATGCGTACCTTACTTTGCAGATAGGCTTCGCTATATAAGATTGTTAACGCTTCTTGATTTTTACCTTGGCGCACTAAATCAAAGGCTTGGTTTTCTAATAGCACCAAAGATTCACTTTGCTCATAGGCACGCGTCAGGGCTGTTAACTCTTGCTCGGACGCGCCATTTTTTTTGAGTAGGTCGAGCAGTGATTTAGGTTCGCCACTGGGGAAGGGAGGTGACCCATCGAGCACCATAAGCATGTCCCAGTACACCCTGTTGAGGTGTTTAGGCCTGGGGCTCTCGCCGGAGCGAATACTCAGAATTTGTTCAAAAAACTGTTTAAACTTGGGATTCGATGTAGCAGCATAGGCTCTTGCCATCATGGTGAGTTGATCTGAACTCAAGCGTAGTTCTTGAGAGAGCCGTACTAGGTTAAAGTTTTGCTCCAAGCCTTTTTGTTGCTCACTCTTACTGACAAAGGCTAGAACCACAAACACTAATGCGGCTATAAATAAGGTTAAACACAGTCCGATAATATATTCGAAGTATTTGAAGCTAAGAAACTTTTGATATTGCTTTTCATTCATTGGCCAATTCAGCTCGTAACTAATATAAAGCTCAACCCTTGGTTCTTAGTATAGGTGAAGTTTTTTTGGCCCTGCGTGTTCTTCTTATTGGGGTGTGAGATTTATGCAGGCGAACTGCTATTTTCCAGCTAATTATTCAGACCTTGATAGCGGCCAGAAAGCAAACCAAAGTAGGTCTATAAACTCCCTGATTTATATCTAAAAGGTAGTGAGTTAGTGGTGAAAATGCAGCACCAAAAAAGTGCTGCATATGTGTTCGGTTTTATATTTAAAGCCCAAACGGGTTATCGATACTGTGCGCTGGCTCGGTAAACCACACCGGACCTTTTTCCGTGGTATAGAAGTGATCTTCCAAACGCACACCAAATTCGCCCGGGATCACCAGCATGGGCTCATTGGAGAAACACATCCCCGGCGCCAGCACCTGCGGGTTGTTTTTAACCAAATAGGGCCATTCGTGAATATCCATGCCAATGCCGTGGCCGGTGCGGTGCGGGCAGCCCGGTAGTTGATAATCTGGTCCCAGCTTTTGCTCTGCTAGATAACTGCGTGCGGCGAAATCTACATCACCACAGGTGTTACCCACTTGTGCCGCTGCAAAGGCTTTTAATTGGGCGTTTTTCTCAAATTCCCAGAACATACGCTGGCGCTCGGTGGCCTCGCCAAACACATAGGTGCGGGTGATATCGCTTAAGTAACCCTTGAGCTGACAACCGGTATCGATCAGCACCATGTCACCTTTTTTCAGGGTTTGCGGGTCTTTCACGCCATGGGGGAAGCTGGTGGCCTGGCCGAACAGCACGATGCAAAAATAGTTACCGGCCACGGCGCCTACTTTTTTGTGTGCCGCATTGATAAAGGCTTCTACTTCGCGGGTGGTGATGCCTTCATGAAGAATCGAGGCCGCCGCTTTGTGTACTTCCAAGGTCATGTCCATGGCACGCTGGATCAGCGCCAGCTCATTGCTTGATTTGTGCATGCGACAATGGGCTGTTACCTGACCGCCGTTAACCAAGGTGTAATTAGGGGCCGCTTTTTTAATGCCATCGGCAATAAAGAATTGCGCGCTTTCATCAATGGCCAGTGTAGCAGTGTTGCCATAACCCAGTTGTGTCATCACCTCGCGCACCAGTTCATAGGGGTTTTCTTCTTCCTGCCAGGCATGAATTGGCGCATCAATCACCTGGTAATCGCGCAATGAGCCAATTTCAAAAAACGGTGCCACAAAGGCGATGTCACCTTGTGCGGGCAGAAGTGCACCGACTAAGCGCTCACTGGCATACCATTTTAAGCCGGTGAAATAGGTCATATTGGTGCCAGCATTAAGGTAGACGGCATCGATGTGATTTGCCTGCATGTAGGCCTGTGCCTTGGCGATGCGCGCACGGTATTCCGCCTCTTCAATGGGCTTAATATCCGTGGTCATGTCGCTCAGTTGCGCCAGTGCTTGTTCTTGTGTTTGATAGCCAATGCCTTTCATTGCGCCTAGCTCCTTACTTATTGAAACCGCGAGATGCAAAATGCATCGAGATTTATCGCAGTGGGTTGTTCGTTAATACTTGCTGCAATCAGCTCGCTCGTTATTGCTGCTTGGGTTAGCCCTAAGTGCTGGTGGCCCAGGGCAAAATAAACATTTGGGTGTTTGGGCGCCGGGCCTATCACAGGTAATGAATCCGGTAGTGATGGTCGTGCCCCTTGCCAACAAGCCTGTTGTTTGTATTCTTCGTTAATGCAGGGTACCAGCTCTTTGCCATGCTTGAGCAGGTTCTTGGCGCGGCGATAATCCGCTGGCGTATGTAAGCCAGCAAACTCCACGGTTCCTGCCAAACGCAGCCCCTGCTGCATAGGCGTTACGATAAACTGACGTTCAGCACAGGCAATGGGGCGCGTCACCTTGTGGTGCGTTTGCAATTGATAGTGATAGCCGCGTTCTGCTTCTATGGGAAGCCTGTAACCAAGTCGTTGGCACAATACTTTACTGTATGCACCGGTGCATACAACCACTTTGCGATAAGCACGTGTCTGGCCTGCGGTAACTAACTGGCAAAAAGACCCTTTATCCTGTATTGCTTCGACGTGCAAGGCCAAATACTTCGCGCCCGCTTGAATTAATGTATCAAAAAGATGATCGCTCAGGGCTTGTGGGGAGGCGGTATGGCCAACCTCGGTGAAATAAAGTGCATAAGTGATATTGGCGTTTAGCTCAGGCTCAAGTGCCTGCACTTGCGCTTTGTTGAGCACTTCAACGGCAATGCCGTGCGCTGCGTATTTATCGGCAAGTGCCTGAACCCTGCTCAGTGGCGTGCGCTCAAAGGTCAGCAATGAGCCATTGCATTGAATATGAGTATCAAAATCATCGGCCAGTAGACATTGCCAAGCGCGAAGCGCCTGTCCATTGAGCGCTTTAAGGGCCAGGGTGTTGCGCGTAAATGGGCGCTGTCGCATGTTTATACAAAACCGCCAAAGCCAGGGCAGTAGTTTAAAAAAGTAAGCAGGGCGAATGCGCAGCGCACTGGTTGGCGTGAACAGCATTTTAGGTAACTTAGGCAGTAAGCTTTTGCAAGCAAGGGGAAATACTTGCTCGGTAGCAAAATGCCCGGCATTACCAAGCGAACATTGACTGCCCGGTCGCTCTGGGTCGTATAAATGGACCTTGTACCCTTGGCGCTGTAATTGCAACGCACAACTTAAGCCGACAACTCCCGCGCCGATCACCGCTATGGGTAAATCGTCTATGTTTACGTCGCTAGAATGATTTTGCATCTAACCCTTCCTGATCCTACACCGCTATTTTCTTAGGTTTCTTTGTTTACTCTTTGCAATGTGTTGCATTTTTCTTGTGTGCTTAAACGGGTGTTGCAAGCACTTTGTCAATCTAATTTAATTTTGCATGTTGAATATTGTATACAATATATCTATCATGGCAAGCACAACGACAACATGAGGAATAACCATGAAGGTAAATTGGCAGGGTGTATACCCAGCAGTCACGACCCAATTCAATAGCGATGACAGCATTAATTTTGAAACCACGGCAGCGATGATCGACACCCTGATTAAAGAGGGAGTGCACGGCATTATTGTGCTCGGCACCGTGGGCGAGAATTGCTCATTACGCAGTGATGAAAAGCGCCAGGTATTAGCCATGGCCAAAGAGGTGGTGGCAGGTCGCGTACCATTGCTAAGCGGTGTGGCTGAAACCACTACGCAATTTGCTATCGAGTTTGCCCAGGATGCCGAAAAGCTGGGTATCGATGGTTTAATGGTGCTACCGGGTATGGTGTATCGTAGCAGCGAGCGTGAGGCCATCGACCATTACCAAAAAATAGCCCGCGCTACCGCATTACCCATCATGATTTACAACAACCCGGTCACCTACGGCGTTGATGTGTCTATTGAAGGTATGCGTGTACTGGCCGAGGAAGCCAATATCGTGTCGGTAAAAGAAGCCACCGAAGACACCCGTCGTATCACCGAGCTATTTAGTGCCTTTGGCGATCGTTATGTGGTGTTCGGCGGCGTTGATGATATCGCCCTTGAGTCTATGATGCTGGGCGCAACCGGTTGGATTTCTGGCTTAACGAATGTGTTCCCTCGCGAGTCTGTGGCCATTTATAAACTGGCGCAACAGGGGCGTTATGAAGAAGCGCGTGAGTTGTGGCGCTGGTTCTTACCACTGTTACGTTTGGATACCATCCCTACCTTGGTGCAGTGCATCAAGTATGCTGAGCATTTGGCTGGTCGCGGCAGTGAGCGCACCCGTGCTCCGCGTTTATCCCTGACCGCCGATGAAAAAGCGTACGTTGAGCGCCTTTACAACGAAGCGCTTGAGAATCGCATCGACCTTAGCAAGTACAACCTGGACTAGCCTATGAACCGCGGAACCTTCTTTTGTATCGACGGCCATACCTGCGGGAATCCGGTGCGCTTGGTCACAAGCGCCCATCCTTCTTTAGAAGGGCAAAGTATGAGCCAAAAACGTCAGCACTTTTTGCGTGATTATGACTGGATCCGCAAGGCGTTAATGTTTGAGCCGCGCGGCCACGACATGATGTCGGGCTCATTTCTCTATCCGCCGACAACAGCAGACGGTGACGCGGCCATTTTATTTATCGAAACATCGGGCTGCTTGCCCATGTGTGGTCACGGCACTATCGGTACCGTGACCTTTGCCATCGAAAACGGCCTGCTAAACCCAAGAACACCAGGAGTGGTCAAGCTGGATACTCCGGCAGGAAGAGTCGAAGCTCACTACCGCATGCAAGGTAAAAAGGTGGAGGCGGTGAAAATTTTCAACGTGCCCGCCTACCTTGCCTATGAGCAAGTGCATGTTGAGGTGCCTGAGCTCGGCTCCTTGTGCGTTGATATCAGCTTCGGCGGAAACTTCTACATCATAGTCGAGCCACAGGCGAACTTCCCCGGTATCGAGTATTGCACGGCGGCGCAGTTATTACGCTGGAGCCCTTTACTGCGTGATGCCATCAACGCGCAGCTTGAGTGTGTGCATCCGGATGATGCAACCATGCGCGGTGCCTCTCATGTGCTCTGGACCGGGTTACCTAAAAATGGCAATTCGGATGCCGCTAACGCGGTGTTTTATGGCGACAAAGCCATTGATCGCTCGCCCTGTGGCACAGGCACCAGTGCCCGTATGGCGCAGCTGTTTGCCAAGGGCCAATTAGGGCAGGGGCAGCCGTTTGTGCACGAAAGTTACATTGGCAGCCAGTTTATCGGTTGCATCGAGTCGGTGACCGAAGTGGCGGGCAAAACCGCCATAGTGCCCAGTATTGAAGGCTGGGCTAGGGTAACCGGTCACAACGCCATAGTGGTTGATGATGACGATCCCTATGCTTTCGGGTTTCAAGTTTTATAAGGAGACAGTAATGCCACATACACTGAAGGGTTATAGTTACATTGCCGGGCAATGGCAGCAAGGCAGCAGTGAGCGCTTTTTTAGCTTTAGCCCAGCAAACAATGAGCCACTAAACCAGGCCTATTACGATATCACTCTGGATCTAGTCGATACCGCATGCGAGGCGGCACAGCAGGCGTTCGTTATTTATCGACAAACCAGCATGCAGGTGCGCAGCGCGTTTTTACACGCCATCGCCGATGAAATTGAAGCCTTGGGCGAACAATTACTCGATGTAACCCATCAAGAAACCAACCTGCCCATAGCGCGCTTGCAGGGCGAACGTGGTCGCACCATTAATCAATTGCGTGCGTTTGCCGATGCCTTGGCAGATAACTTAGCGCCTTTGCATGTCACCCGCGAAGATCTGGCCGAGCCAGAACGACAGCCGTTGCCAAAGCCGCATACTAGGCTTAAATATTTGCCGGTTGGCCCAGTTGCGGTATTTGGTGCCTCTAACTTCCCTTATGCCTTCTCCACGCTCGGCGGCGATACTGCTGCGGCGCTGGCGGCGGGCTGCCCCGTGGTGATGAAAAGTCACCGGGCTCATCCTGGCACCAGTGAACTGATGACCCGTGCAATCGATAAGGCCATCCAGCGTTGTGATATGCCCTCAGGCGTGTTCTCTATGCTGCAAGGCGTAAACTATGACATCTCCCATCGCCTGGTAGCCGCACCGCAAATAAAAGCAGTGGGCTTTACCGGCTCCATGGGGGTTGCCAAAGCCTTGATGGCCACCATTCAAACCCGGGCTGAAACAATCCCCTTTTATGGTGAACTGGGCTCCATCAACCCTCAAGTTGTCTTGCCAGAGGCATTGCAAAGTAAGCCAGCACTTGCAGAGCAGTTGTGCGCATCCATGTTGATGGGCAACGGTCAATTCTGTACCAGTCCGGGGCTGTGGTTGGTGCCGGCCGATGGCTGTGATGCCTTTATGGATAAGGTGATAGAAAGTATTAACTCTGCCCCTTCCGATACCTTACTAACACCGGGGATTGTGCGCTCATTTGAACATGCGATTGAAAGTCTCACCGACTGTAAGGCAACTAGGCTGGTGGCACAGGGGGAAAGACAGAGGGATTTCCACGCCAACGCCCATGTGTTTAGCTGTGATGCCAAGGCATTTTTGCAAACATCCTTGCTCCATGAAGAGGTGTTTGGTCCTTGCGCCCTGATTGTGCACTACCAGGACTTGATGCAACTGATGGAGGTGATCAATGCGCTAGAGGGACAGCTTACGGCCTCTGTACATGGCGCCAATGAGCAAAACGATGAGCATCAGGCTTTGCTGGAGGCATTGAGCTACAAGGTAGGGCGCCTGATCATGGAGCAAATGCCAACGGGTGTTGAAGTCTGTCCGTCGATGAACCATGGAGGGCCGTTCCCATCGTCTACCGATGTACGTTCAACCTCGGTAGGCCTGGAGGCCATGCGCCGCTTTATGCGTCCCCTGTGCGTGCAAAAATAATTCCCTGATAGGAAATAAACGTTAAGCAAAACGTCCCCAAGCGCTGCCGCATCCCGTGCGTGGTAGCGCTTTTTCATTCCCACAAAAGTATACAATGTACTCGAAATAGGTAGCGTCCATCTGTATACTGTATAAAAGATGCAACTTATTGAAAGTATTATGGCAATCGAACATAAAACCCGCACCCAGCTGGTCGCCGAGGTGCTCCGTGAAAAGATCCTAACGGGTGAATTTAAATCAGGCTCACCGCTGCGTCAGGCGGCCTTGGCCGAAGAGCTTAATGTCAGCCGTATTCCGGTGCGTGAAGCCTTGTTGCAACTTGAAGCCGAAGGCCTGGTTAATTTTGAAGCTCATAAAGGGGCCACGGTGACCGAGGTCAGTGCCTCGCAAGTGGATGAAATTTTCGACTTACGTGCCTTGCTCGAGGCGGAGTTGCTGCGCCACTCGCTGGAAAAATTAACTGAAGACGATTTTCAAAGTGCAGAAGTATTATTACAAGAGCTAGAAGCCGCTATGGCTGCCGGTGATACTCAGGCCGCGACGGGTCATCTTAACAGCGCCTTTCATGGCAAGCTGTATAGTCGCGCCGAGCGTCCACAAACCCGTGAACTGGTAGAGCAATTCAGTAAAAACTCCGAACGTTATGTGCGTATGCATATTCTCCTTGCCGGAGGCCTTAACACCGCCCCGGAAGAGCACCGCGAATTGCTGAAACTCTGCCGGGCCAAGCAAGTGGATGCAGCCTGTGATTACCTTATTCGCCATATAACTGGTGCCAAAGAAGACATCAAAAAGCTGCTTATTAAGATGGAAGAGCAGAGCGATTAAAGAAAAAAGCAGGCTGAATTGCCTGCTTTTTTAATGTCAATTCTGCAATAAAAAAGCGCTCACTAGGAGCGCTTGAAGTAACGATTATAAAGGAATAAAAACGAACTCGTTTAGCCTTGACCGCCTTTCATGTTGCCTTGCGGAGCTTGGCAGCCATTGGCCTTGATATAGTCGACCGCATCCTTGGCCTGAACCAGACCCCAGCCATAAGCATAGTCATAGCCCGACTCACCCAAGTCCTGTGCCGATGCTCTAAGCGCTAAGCGAATACCTTGGGCAGAACACTCCGGGAAGTTACTCCACACCAGGGCCGCAACGCCTGAGACATGTGGTGTCGCCATAGAGGTGCCGGACATAAAGTCATGATCCGGGAAGTTGGCCGTTGAAATCGTGGTTTCCTTGCCAAGATTATCCATCAGTTTCATACCTTCTTGGTAGGTGACTGCTCCGGCAATCATGTCAGTTGGATAGATCATGGGGATCAATTTACCAGGCATGTTATTGCGCACGATAACGCCTACACCACCATCGGCTTCACACTGTTCCACTTTTTGGTAGAAAGGAATTTGGCCACGTTCTATTAAGCAGATTTTGCCCGTCATGTCGCCACAACTTTCGGTACCCAGACCGCAGTCCACAAGCTCACCGGTGACGCTACCTTTGGCCGAATTTTCCATGGCGTAGTGAAGTAGGTTTAAGCCGTCTTGAACCACGTTAAACTTATCAAAGCGAGCGCCTCGTCCTTGAGGAACGGTCGAAAAGATATCCACGCCTGGGGCGCTTAACTCAACCTGACTCGTACGTTGGGAGAAAGGGGCACGATCTTTAATGCTATCAACGGCCGCTACTGAAACCACGCTGTCGTATGAGGCCGGATAACTGTGGCTTGGTTGGCCCGAGTTACCCGCGGCGGCAATCATCAACACGTTGTTGCGAGCGGTTTTGGCGATGGCGCGTTCTTCGATAGGGCTGGAGAAGGTACCGCCTAAACTCATGGAGATGATGTTTGCACCTGCGTCGTTACATTCATTGATGGCATGAGCCAGATCCGAGGCATAAGCCCAACGGCCATCACCGCCAAAGACACGTACAATATGCATCTCGAGGGAATGATCCGAGACCAAGCCAACCGTGCCGATGTCGTTGTTCACGGCCGCTATGGTGCCGGCAACATGGGTGCCGTGACCAAATGGGTCTTCATACCATACGCCGGCGCCTCCGTCTTCGGCACCCGTTACAGCCGCGCTAGGCAGATCTGGATGGCTTAATCCATAACCGCTGTCAATTACGCACACCTTCTGGCCGCCTTGGTAGCTTACTTGATCTCCTTGCACCATGGGCAGGCCATAAGGAATAAATTGGGTGCTGCCCTCAGACATAAGCTTTCGCGGCATATCCGGGTAAAATGCTTGAATGCCTTTTAATGCAGACACATTGCCCAGCTGACTTTTATCCAGGGTGATCGCCAGGCTGTCTAAAGCGGATATTTCGCGATTGATTTGAATGCCCTGAGCAACAAGTTGTGATTTAACGCTGTCAAAGTCGTTGGCATTGACCTCTAAGACCATACGCAGTGGCTCGGCGGCCGTTGCCGGTAGGCTCAGTAGGGTGGCGATACTCGCTGCAAGTAGGGTTTTATTTTTTAGTAGTTTCATTTTTGGCTCCTTGCGCTTAGGCGTCGTCATCGCTTGATGGACAATCGTGTACTTGAACGTTACCGCTCATGGTTCCGGCATTGTGATAACCCTCATAAGGGCCAGACTCGAGTAACATCACATTTAAGATACCGTTGGCGCCAAAGCCCGAGTTGATCCCCTCGCCGATATCCATCATGCAGGCAAAGCCTGTGCCTTCCCCGGGCGCCGCCGGGTTGGTAGAGTCATAATTGAACTCAACCTGGAACATGCCCTCGGTACAGATATCCTGTTTACAATGACGTGTCTCGTCTTCTAAACCATCCGGTGCAACGGGATCTTCACTGCATAAACCGGCACCAGAAACGCTGGCTCTAAAGGCTACGCCGCCGAATTGTTGCCAGTCGATGGCGGTTTTATCCTGGTAATTTACGCGGCCATTGATATCGCCATCACAGCGTGCCGCATGAGCCGTAAAGACCGCTTTGCCGTCACCGCCTTGCGAGTGCAAGGTGCCGCCAGCCGTCACACGGCCATCGAGCTTGGCGCAACCGCTTAACGTGGTCATTGCCCCAAGTATGAGTAATCCGAGATATGTTGATTTCATTGGACCTTCCCCAAAAATTTAAGATTTTTGTTTTTATATATGTTGCCGCTTGTTATGCAAAAGGCCTGTCAGGCGCTTTACCGACAAGCAGCGATTTACTGCCTACAAAAATTAGTAGAGCATTCGCCATGTGATTACAACGCCCCGTCACGGCGAAAAGTACAAGAGATGGGATGGAGAAAAGCGAGGTGCAATTAAAAAATCAGTGTTAACAGGGTGTTAAAAGTGATTTTAAACACATGTGCCAAATGGTGTTATTTTGTACTCTTGTGTATCAGGCTTTGGCATTTAATACTTTTTGTTGTTGTTAGAATATAAGCTCTACTAATTCAGAGTTATCAGTCACTTAATTATTTAATCGGGTTTGCTACTCGCAGAGATAACGAAGAACTTGTGTGTCGTTTATGGACATGGCATTATATGATTTATTGGATATTGTATGCAATTTCGGGGGCGCCGATATAGATTGAGGCGTTATGTAGAGCCAAGGGTGTAAACCATCTTCTTTGCCTGCGCCAGCGAACGCAAAAACAGGCACTGACGCATTGTTAAGGCTAGATTGGCTTGGCTGCTGTTATAAGGCATGCATTGGCCGTAACGGCCTTCTCATTTTATTTATAGGGTCTTCTTACAAGGGGTTTCATTTAACATGAGTCAGGTTTTTTCTACGCGTTTGGCACGAATACAAAATCTTGTGCACTCGCAGGGCGATGAACTGCTAATAGTGCAGAGCTTTGAGAACATCTCCTACCTTACCGGCTTCTCTGGCCACGCGGCAACCCTCTTGGTGATGCCGCAAAAAGCGATGATGATCACAGATTATCGTTATTACCAACGCGCCCTGAGTGAAACCCAGGATATCGAGGTGGTGCAGCGGGACCGTGATAATGAAAGTCTGGGGGCCTGTATTGCACGACTCGGTGGCGCAAACCTGCGCATTGGCTTTGAAGCGGCGCACTTTAGCGTGGCGCAGTGGCAAGGCATAGCAAGTGAATTGAACGCCGCCGCGCTTACACCAAGAACCGATATGGTCGAGTCCTTATGCCGGGTCAAAGACGAGTATGAAATTGACTGTATACGTCGGGCGGCGGGCATCGCCGACAGTGCCTTGGCACAGACGCTAACACAAATCAAAACCGGTATTACAGAGCGCGAGCTGGCCATTGAGCTGGACTATCAAATGCAGTTGCGCGGCTCCACCGGCACCTCGTTTGACACCATTTTACTCTTTGCCGAGCGCAGCGCCTTGCCCCATGGTAATCCGGGGGATAAGCGACTGCACGAAGGGGACTTTATTTTGATAGATTTTGGTGCCGTGGTGAATGGCTATCGCTCCGACATGACCCGCAGTTATGTGTGGGGGCAGCCCAGTGCCGAACAACAGGCGATTTTCGATACGGTGCAAAATGCCCAGCGTGCAGCGCTGGATGCGGTGCGCCCGGGTATAAGCGCCCATGAGCTCAACGCCAAAGCCCACGAGGTGCTCCAGGCAAGCCCGTTCGGCCAATATGCCGGAGAAGGACTGGGTCACGGTTTGGGTTTATTCCTGCATGAAATCCCATTTTTAAAGCCCGGCGAGCAGTACCGTTTGCAAGCCGGTAATGTGATCACCATAGAGCCAGGTATTTATATCCCACACCTTGGCGGCGTGCGTTTGGAAGAAGACATAGTGGTCACCCCCGAGGGCTATGACTGTCTGACTCAGGCACCGCAACAATTCATTCTAGGAGGCTGATATGAACATCATTACCGCCGAGCAGGTGCAACAGGTGATGGCCTACACGCCACTGCTACGGGCCTTACAACGGGGCTTCGCCGGTGAGGCTGGCACACCCAGGCGCACTGTCTATGCGCTTGATAATAAGCCGAATAACCACGATGCCTTTGCCGTGTTACCGGCCTGGAATGACGAGGTAATTGGCGTCAAGGCGTTTACTTACTTTCCCGAGAACGAGCGCCAAGGTCGCTCGTCTTTGTACTCAAAAATTATGCTGTTCTCGCGGGAATTTGGCGAGCCGCTGGCTTTGGTGGATGGCACCGAGGTGACCCTATGGCGTACCTCTGCGGTATCGGCCCTGGCCGCCGATTATCTTGTGAGGAAAGATGCAAAACACCTGGTTTTATTTGGCTCGGGAAAGCTGGCGCCCTTTATGGCGCGAGCCCATCTGGCGGTTCGTAACTACGCAAAAGTGAGCATAGTGGCGCGCAATGAACAAAAAGCGCAGGCGCTGATAGCGCTGCTTCAGGGGGAGTACCCTCATTGCCAGTTTAGCCATGAACCTGTCAGTGAGGAGCTGATCGCCAGCGCCGATACCATCTGTTGTGCCACCGGCAGTCATGCGCCCTTGTTCGATGGCCGCTGGCTAACGGCCGGCACCCATGTGGACTTAATTGGTAACCACCATCGCGATGCCAGGGAATGCGATACCCACACTGTGGTCAATGCCCGGGTGTTCGTCGATAGTCGAGAAAACGTATTAAACGAAGCCGGAGAGCTGCTTATTCCAATCAATGAAGGGGTGTTTAGCGAAACGGATGTGAGAGGGGAACTTAGCTGTCTCGCTCGTGATAACGTCCATGCCCGTGAAAACGACACCGACATTACCCTGTTTAAATCGGTCGGTACGGCCTTGAGCGACCTGGTGGCGGCTAAATATGCTTATGATCAAATCACTTCTGTGGCGTAAGCCCAAAGCGCGCAGCTGTAAGGTGGTGGATATCACCGCAGTGCGCGACAACCGCGTCCTTCCCCTGGAATTAGTGGGCCAGCAGCAGATGCTGCTGACCTACCGTTACGGTAATGAATTGCGCTCGCAACTGATGCCCATGGAACCAAGGCAGGCGGTACCGCGTTATATATTGGCGGATGAGCAGGGTGTGATAGCCACATTATCACAACGGCGATTGTTTTATGTGGTTTGGGCATTGGCAGCTGTGGCCATTGGTTTGGCCGCGATGGTGGTCACTTTACGCTAATTGAAGCTGCTTAAGGTCACCCTAAAAATAGATTAGAATTTTGCTTATCTTCATGTGTGTAAAGCAGGAAAGGACATCTCATAAATTTCAATGTTGCTGATATTGATAAATTTAATGCTGTTAGGAGCTTATAAATGGGTTTGTTTGAGAGATTAATAATATTTTTATTTTTGGCATTTGCTTATGCAGAAGATGTTAGAAGTAACACGCCAATATTGAACCTAGATGCTATTTTTAGAGAAATACAGGAACTTGATAACAAAGAGGTTGTATTTAAAGGTTATTATGCAGAAGGCATTTTCTTCAACAATAGTGACTTTTCCTGGGAATTCAATGAACACCATATCGTAATGCCTTTTTCAGGTGAGAGAACCACACCCTTTATCGACAAGTGTACGGGGAAGTTGTTAGTCGCTCGAGGAACTCTGCATGTTGAAGAAAAGCGAGCTCCTAGAGTCAAAAATGTGGACTTGCTGTACCCCTTTGATGAGCCAGAAATTAATTGTTTGTCTTTGATCATTAACTTTGACAGTTAAAGTTTGAGCCTATTAACTAGGAAGGTAAGCCTTCATACTAGAATTATGGCGAGCTTCATCAGTTCAGCGTTGTGTGCAAATAAAGGGCTTTAACTTTTAGTCGTCATTAATCCAATCCGTAATCAAACCGCAAATTAGTTTATTTATCCCCAGTTCGTTGATTTGTTGGGTACAATTATTTAAATTGACCGATACACATGATTAACGATTGATAACATTATGATTAAAAAAACAAAAACAGCGCTTTTTGCGCCAGGGATCTTGAGTTTGGCTTTAGTGGGGTGCGGCGGCGGTGGCTCAAGTGATCCTGAACCTCAACCCGTTGAACAGTCTTATACGGTGACCATTAATATCAATGGCAACGGCTCGGTCACCACGGATGACACCAGCTATTCTAATGAACAGGTGGCCGTATTTACCGTGACCCCGGATGAGGGTTATTTGCTGGAAAGCTTCACCGGGTGTGGTGTTGAACTAAGTCTTGACCAACAAAACGCCACGACCAGCTTTGAAACCTACTCGCAGGCCATGACCTCAAACTGTGAAGTCACCGCCACATTTGCCGAGCGCATTGAATTGAGTGCGGTTATAGCCGATGAAACTCTGTTAGTTTGCGCTCAACACTCTGGCCCGCAAGATACTAGCCAGCTCAAATATGCCGATGACGTCTCTCATCTGAATTGCAAGGATCAAATGGTGGGTTCAACGCAAGGGATTGAGTATCTAGTGAATTTGATAAGGCTGGATCTAACCCGTTCAGGCATCACTAATTTGGATATCTCGGCAAATACCAGATTAAACTATCTAGCTGTTGCTCAGAACAAACTCACCGAGTTAGACACGTCCAGTAACCCATATTTATCTTGGATAGACGCCGATTATAATGAGTTAGCCCACATAGATACCAGTAATAACCCCCTGTTGGAAAACCTCAGTGTGTATGGGAATGAACTGGCTGCAATCGATGTCAGCCAAAATACCCAGCTAAGTCGGTTAAGTGTTGGCTCAAATGCCATTGCAGAGGTTGACCTATCTCAGAACGAATCTCTGACCTTTCTCAACGTGGAAGCTCTGCAGCTCTCAGACCTTATCCTTGCCCACAATCCCAATCTTGAAACGCTTTATGCCGGAGGCAATCAGCTGGGCAACATTGATCTGTCAAACAATCCGCTGCTTGAAACCGTCGCTTTGAGTGGCAATGTGCAGTTAACACAGGTCGATGTGTCCGTATTACCCCAGCTAACCGATCTTTTTATCGTTATGAATGAGGCTCGCCCAGGTGTGATGTCGGTGTTGGACTTAAGTCAGAACGCAAACTTAGAGCGCCTGTGGCTGGGTTATCAATCTTTTACCCAGATAGACCTGGCTGCAAACCAGAAGCTCACCGATCTTAATATCGAGAACAATAAATTGACCAGTATCGATGTCACCAATAACTCAGCGCTTACCTCGTTGACCCTCAACGATAACCAACTGACCAGTATTGATCTGGCCAATAACCCAGAGCTTGATACCCTGTATCTAAATAATAACCCCTTAACATCTTTGGATTTAACGGCAAATACCAAGCTTACGTATGTGTATTACGATGCCGATGTTCAATGCGTGGGCACAGCCTGTAACTAGGCGTTAGTCTTAGCTTCTAGGTCAAAAGTTATGCCAACAAGGCGGGGTTATTTTACCCCGCCTTTTGCATTGCGCTTGAACAAGCCGTGTCGGTGTTTTGTCGGTAAAGCACGAGTAACTGACGCAGGGCGCCTTGGGTCATCTTTAATGGCACCAGGGTAAAATACACAGAAGCAATCACTACCATCACAGGATCGGCAAACACGGCGTACTTTGCCAGGCCTGCATAGCTTAGCAGGGAGGCAATAATAAACCCGGCCATCACCGCGGCGCTGATCGCCGAGTCCATCAGCCATTGTTTAGACTCCGCCTCAATCAGCGCCGACTTAGTCTTGCCGCCGCGTTTGGCCAAGAGCCAATAGGTGGCGAGGCAGCCGACAAGGTTGATCACCCCGAATACTAAGGCAAGGCCAGTATCTACCTCGCGCCCCCCCGCTAAAATAGCAAGGAGCGCAGAAGTGAATGACGCCACACACATCAAGGCAATGGCAATACCCTTAAAAGCGATCACCGCCGGCTCAATTAAGCTGATATGGGATTTATTCCGGTGTTTTCCAGGTGAGCGAATATACCAGGCAGCTGCCAAAGAGAGGGTTGTCAGTAACAGGCTCACCAGTGAATAGGCACCGTCGAACAGGATCACCAGCGAGCCCATCCACACACCTAGGCCGATACCCATCAGGGCAAACACCAAGGCCGACGCGGTAGAGAAGGTTAATAATTTTCGCTCTAAAGAAATACTGCAGGACATAGACACCTCGGTTATGGCAATTATTCGTCAGCAAACGCGGCTGTTTTTGTTGCTTGGTGCCATTTTAAATGGGATTTCGCTATATCAATAACCGCTCAGCGACGATATTATCGTCGCTGGATGTATGCGGGCATTCGCGAAAGTACTTTTCCATGACGGTTAAATACTTAGATATCAATGGATCTGTTTGGGTGTAAATGATGAAGATCAGCCAGTTAGAAATGTTTCTTGCCATCAGCGAGTCGGGCTCTATCGCCGAAGCCGCACGGCGGCTGGGCAAAAGTCGCACCACCTTGAGCTCTTCACTGAGTGCGTTGGAGGATGAGCTCGGCGTTGAGCTCTTGGAGCGTAGCGGTAATCAGGTGACCCTGACCAACATAGGGCAGGTGATCAAGAACGACTGCGAGCGTATGGTGATGATAGGCAATGATATTACCGGGCGCTGCCGGCAGCATTTGCAGGGCGTTGAGTCCGTGCTGCGGATCGCCCGGGACGATGCGCTGCCCGAGTCTTATTGGCGCCAGCTTATTCATGAGATGAGCCTGCAGTTTCCAGGCACCAGTGTGTCCGTGTATATGGCGCCGCCGCCGGAGCTTAACGACATGGTGGAGCACAATCTGGTTGATATCGCCTACTGCCTATTGCCTCACAGCAACCGTTTGCCAAACACTCATCACGTCAAGCTGGGTGAAATTCGTATGATGACGGTGGCCAACAGCGACCACCCCCTGTGTAAGCTCTCAAGGGTGGTGCGCTCCGACTTAGCGCGCTATACCGAATTTGCCCTCGCCAGCATAGACGATGAGGGGCTACGCGCCGTGGCGCCGGCCTCAAGCAACTACATTGCGCTGCCGTTTTATGAGCATCTGCGCAATGCGGTGCTCGATGGCACCGGCTTTTCCAACGTGCCTTCGGTACTTATTAACCCCTATCTGCGCGATGGCAGCGTTAAGGTGCTCAACTATGATCAGGCGATGCAGCGCCAAGCCTATGGCATGATCCAAAACCGCTATAGCCAGCTTGGTGGCCTCACTCAATGGCTGGCCGAACAACTTGAGGACTATTTGGCGGAGGATTAAGCTTGCTAATAGCTAGCTAATAGCTGGCTCATTATTAGGCTTATTATTAGGTATGAGCGAGCGCAGAACGGCTTCCATTTCCTGCTGCGTCATAAAGCAAGGCACTGGGTAGTCGGGATGCGCTTCCGCCAGCGCCTGCTTGGCAATGAGGGGGATATCCTCGGCTTTTAAATCGGCAATGCAGTGTGGGATAGCCAGTTCATCGAGCAGGGAGTAGATTTTTTCCCTGAGCTCGGCGGCGCTGCTGTGCTCGTCCAAGGAGTGCTTGGCTAAACGCTCCAGCTTGGTATCTATTTTATCGCCGTAAAATTCCAGTATGGGCCTGAGTACCAGGGCATTGGCCAAGCCATGACCCAGGCCGTAAACAGCCCCTAACTGATGGGCGATGGCATGCACATAACCTACGGAAGTTCGGGTAAAGGCCTGACCCGCGTACATGGCGGCCCAGAGCATGTCGGTGCGGGCGCCGAGGTTTTGTGGCTGGTGGTAGGCCCTGGGCAACGCATCGAGAATAAGCGCCACGGCTTTTTCACTTTTATCCCGCGTATAGGCGTTGGCATTGATGCCAATGTAGGCCTCTAGGGCATGGGTGAGCGCATCGATGCCGGTGCTGGCGGTCAGCCCCGGCGGCAGTCCGGTGGTGAGCTCGGGCAAAAACAACACGCCCTTGGGCACCAGGCAGAGATCATTGATGGAAAATTTGATTTTACGCTCGGTGTCGCTGACTACGGCGACCACCGTAACCTCGGAGCCGGTGCCCGCGGTGGTGGGGACAACATACACAGGGGGCAAGGTGCGCAGCACCTTAAATAGTCCCTGCATTTGTCGTAACGACTTGTTGGGGCGAGCGATACGTGCGGCGATAAGCTTGGCGCAATCCATGGCCGAGCCGCCGCCAATGGCTAACAGGGTGTCGCATCGGTGCGCTTGGTAGCAGCTTACGCCTTGCTCTATCTGTTCGATACTGGGGTTGGCGCCAAGCTCGCTAAAGATAATCACCTCGATATCATTGGCCAGCAGTTGTTCTTTTAGCTGGGCATGTAAATCAAGGGCGAGTACACCCGGATCGCTGACCAGCAGGATGCGTTGGCACTTTTGCGCGCGTAAATATGCCAGCCATTGTTCAATGGCCTTATCACCGTGAAACACATGGGGCTCGGGAATAGGCAAAAGCATGGCCGCCAGGCGCAACTCCAGATGATACATGCGATAAAAAAGGTGTTGAGCGGCCATGTTTTCCCTGTGCTAACTCATTGAATAAAATCTTATTCTTATAAAAGCAAATTTAGGTACAAAACACTAGGTTCGTGGAGCATGCTGTTATTTTTGGTGCTACGGCGGCGCCGAAATCGGTTAGCGCCTAACCACATAGCGCTGCACGCACTTATCACCGACTTCTATCTCAGAGTCGAGCCGACCGCCGCAGGCGATGATGGTTCGGCCGGAGGCCTGATTATCCTTATAGCAATGGATATGCACCTCATTGACCTGGCGCTGCTGCAAAAACGCAATGGATTTGGCCATCAGTACCTTGCCCAAACCCAGCCCGCGCTTGGAAGGGCGAATGCTTAAGCCGATATGACCGCCGCAATGGGCAATGGCGTCATTCAGGGTGTGGCGAATATTGGTGACCCCAAGGATTTCACCCCTATCGACCAGCCAAAGAGTTGAGCTGGGTACATAACCTGCCGGCAGGTTCACTCCCTTGGCAAAGTTATCCAGCCTTGCCAGTAGCGCGGGAAAATCCTGGTGCTCAAAGTCTAGGGGAAACGGGTAGCGCTCTTCATCGCCTAACTCGACGATATAGTCGCGGTACGATTGCTCAAATGCCTGGCCAGGGGTAACTAACTCCATGTATTTAATTCACTTTATATTGCGATTTTGATTTCAGCCAGCTTATATCAAGTGTGCGGAGAACGGCTAGCGTATTTGCAAAATAATGGGGCCAACTGGCCCCGGATAAAGTGAGCTAAAATAAATGTCGATGCTGCTCATCGTAGCTGAGGTGCTTTGGCATCAGGTAATCGCGATACAGATAGCGATAAAGCTTGTTGATCTTCTGTTTTGCTTTGTCTTCTGCGTTTTCCTCCGTCGCCGGGTAGTTATCTAAAAAGGCGGTGAAGCCATCCTGGTGTTTCTTGGCAAGCTTGGCCAGGTTATTGGCGTAACCTTGATAGAAATCCCCTTTTAGGTGCTGTTGCAACTGGCGCAGGGCATTTAAATCCTGCTCGGCCAGATAGCGAATTGCAAGATAAGACCATTGGTAAATTTGCTGGCTCGAATCCTCATAGCTGGTGGCAAAAATGGCCTCCAGTGTCGGGTGCTCATGCTTTGGCGTTTCGGCAATGGCTTTATAGGCTTTGGGGTTGTGCTCTCCTTTGGCGACTAATTCCGCTAAGCCTTCACTCCACCACACCAGTTGTGCCGGGAAGTGCCCAAAGCCGCCGTATTTATTAAAACGACCATCCAGGTAATGCACGTATTCATGGTTTAAATTCCATACCTTATTTCTGTCTTGTAGCCAAAATGCCCTAAAGGTATAAAACGTGGCCTGGTTATTGGGGTCGCTTGGTGTGCCTTCGATATACATACCGCCGTTATTGGTATCTATGTCGAACAGCAGTTGGCCGTAGCGGTTATAGTCTGCATATTGGTCAAAAATAATCACCCGCAGGGCTCGGTTATGATCGTTGGCCACGGCCTGGTATTGGGTGTCGAGCAGGGTATGAAAGTCCTCCTCCTGTGCGGTAAGCCTGTTACAGCTATAGGCGAGTTGCTCGGCGTCTAATGAGGTGGCGCGAATAAACAGGCGTTCGCTGCACTGATGATTTATTGGTAGCGCCTGGTCGATATCAATATCTAGGCACTGGCCTTTAAAGGTTTCACCACAACTGCTTTTGCCGCGAAAGCTATTAACCAGGTAAACGCCTGAGAACAGCGTTTGTTGCTGGGTTTTGTTTGGTTCTGCCTTGGTCAATGCCTGCCATACCTGAGTGTCCAGTAGCTGCTGTTGCTCCCGCGCCAACAACTGGTGCACATAGCCCAGCACCCACAGGGCATGGGTCTGCTGCCAATCGCCCAGGGCAATGTTCTTGAGTAAGACCTGGCGCAGCCTAGCGTCTGAACTAATGCTCTGGGCCAGTTGCTCGTTATCACGGGCGCTAAAGGCCAAAAAGCCCAGGGCGCGGTAGTGCTCCCACAGCGCATAATCACGCTCTAGCGAAGGTGCTGTTTGCTCTTTAGCCAGGGTATTGAGTGTATTTTCAAGCCACAGTGGCGCCTGATCATAGAGCTTTGGGGTATCGAGTAGGCGGTAGAGTGTCACCGCATAGTGCTCTAAAAATCGCTGTTGTTGTACCTTTGGCGCACCCTCAACTCGCTCTATTAAGGCCTGTAACTGAGAGCTTAGAGCCACTAATTGCGACTCTTTGATGGCATCTAGATCGCCCTTGTAACTGTAGGCGCGCAAAAAATACAAGGCACTGTTAAGTGTGGGCCAATCGACCGTGCGCGCATCGGCCTGGGTTGAGATAAATGTCAGAGTGTCCTCAAAGGCCCTGCCAAAGGCTTCGTCTGACGGGGTGAGTGTCGGCGAGCTTTGCCAGATATCAACATAGTTATAAGCATCTGTTGTCGAAAGAGTTTTATGCACTGAGGTACTACAGGCGCTGATCAGGGTCAGCGCGATAAGTGCTGTAATTTTTGTCATTGTGATCGCGTTAGAGTGAACGAATAGAGCAACAAAATACATTTAAAATATATTGTATACAATAATTTGAGGTGGATTTCTTGCAAAGGGTTGGATTTTGATCAATTATATTGTGCACAATGTAAATGAGATTCCCTTATGTCTATCTATGAATTTTCCGCGACCAATAACCGGGGTGAAGAAGTATCTTTATCCGCCTATAAAGGCAAGGTGATGCTGATTGCCAATACCGCCAGCAAGTGTGGCTTTACGCCTCAATACCAGGGCTTAAATGATCTATATAAAGACCTGCAAGCAAAGGGGCTTGTGGTGCTAGGTTTTCCCTGTAACCAGTTTGGCGAGCAAGAGCCGGGCAGCGACAGTGAGATAAGCGAGTTTTGCGAGCTGAACTATGGCGTGTCTTTCCCCATTATGAGCAAGATAGATGTTAATGGCGCAGGCGCCCATCCTTTGTTTGACTACCTTAAGGCTCAGGCACCCGGTCTGCTGGGCACTAAGAAGATCAAATGGAACTTTACCAAGTTTCTGGTCGATCAAAATGGCAAGGTACTGAAGCGATATGCCCCTTTGACCAAGCCCGAAGCGATTCGTGCCGATATCGAAGCCCTGCTGGGGAATTAAGATGAGCGGGGATCAGGATCTCTATTTGCAAAACCAGCTGTGTTTTAAGCTCTATACCGCTTCACGGCTGGTGATCCGCGGCTACCAGCCGATGCTGAAAGACCTTGGGATCACCTACCCCCAATACCTGGTGTTGCTGGTACTGTGGCAGGCCAAGGAGCAAGAAGAGTTGCCGCTAAGCTTAAAGGCGCTGGGGGCGCGTTTGCATCTCGACTCGGGCACCCTAACACCCTTATTAAAACGCATGCAGCAGCTCGGCTTGATCAGCCGGGTGCGCAGTGAGCAGGACGAACGGCAATTGCAGATTGCCTTGACGGAGCAGGGGATAGCCCTGGCACCCAAGGCTAAAAAATGGCGGGAAACACTCAGGGAGGGCCTGGCCTGCCAGCAGCAAATGCTGACGCAGATGGCCCAGCAGCTCGATCAGTTTATCGGCTTGCTGGAAAAAGAATGACTCGAATCCGTCATTTAAGTAAATGAAAAATATGATATGTTTTTAACCACTTGCATTGAATGAGCACCCGCTTATGACCAGCGTCTGGCTATTACTTGGTTTGGTTGTGGCCCTTATCATCATGATCACCTTTGCACGGCGTGGGCTTTGGGCCAGTCGTAAGGGTTATCCCCTGTTGCTTGCCAGCTTCCCCCTTTATTACTGGCTTTTTGCTCTCTGGGCCATGGACTTTCAGGCGTTGCTCTATGAAGCGGCCACCGCCGTGGTCTTTTTTCTGCTTGCCGGGTGGGCCATTAAAAGTCGTAATCCAGCCCGTTGGTGGCTGGTGGGGCTGGGGATGTTTTTGCACGCTGGTTATGATTTCTATCACGATACCCTCTTTAGTAATGCCGGCACGCCCATCTGGTGGCCACAATTTTGCGGCATGGTGGATCTGGTGTTAGCCCTGTACTTATGTGCGCTGGCGGCCTGTTCCGGCGAGCTCAGGCTGCCGGGGCAGCGTCTGATCCACAAAGAATAATGACGGCGCGCCATTACAAGGCGGCAAAATAAGCTAAGGTTAATAGGGAAAATTAACCTTAAATAAAAAGGACTTATAATGAAAACACTCTTCGTAATTTTGAGCCTGATGGTGACTAGCCTAAGCTGGGCTGGGCAAACGCCGAGCGTGGAAGTGGCGAAATCCTGGCTAGGCGGCATAGATGCAGGTCAATATGAGCAAAGCTGGGATGAGGCCGGAGCGCTTTTTCAGGAGCAGGTCACCAAGGACCAATGGCGTGACATCATCAAGGCGGTACGCTCGCCCTTGGGTAAGGTTATCAGCCGCACCGAATTGGGCCGTCAAAACTTTACCTCTTTGCCAGGTGCCCCAGAAGGTGAATACCTGGTGGTGCAATTTCAAACCGAATTCGCCAATAAGGCGGGAGCCATAGAGACCCTGACATTGAGTAAAAATCAGGAGCAATGGCGTCCGGTGGGTTACTTTATCAAGTAGCCACTGCAGTTCATAAATAAGCCTATTTAGGCCCCGGGGTAAACTAATCAAGGAAGGAGTATGAAGGCAATATTAAGTATTGATGGCGGCGGTATTCGCGGCGTGCTACCAGCGCTGGTGCTGGCGCACATTGAAACACGCGTGGGTCGCCCCGTTGCCCAGTGCTTTGATCTGATCGCCGGCACCTCGACTGGGGGAATTCTCGCTTTGGGCCTGGGTAAGGATAACGGTGAGGGGGTACCGCAATACAGCGCCCAGGCGCTGGCGGATATGTATGAACAGCACGGCAAGGAAATATTTTCACGCTCCCTGTGGCGCGGCGTGTCTTCTGTGGGTGGTTTACTCGATGAAACCTATACCCATAAAGGCCTGGAACGCCTGCTTGAACATTACTTTAACGATGAGCCCCTGGGGGCGTCGCTGACCCGATTACTGCTTACCAGCTATGATATTCATAACCGTAAGCCGTTGTTTTTAAAAAGTTGGCGTCAAGAGCATCGCGCCGTCTTGATGCGCCACGCGGCGCGGGCCACCTCCGCCGCACCCACCTATTTTGAACCAGCCCATATTCCTGTTGATGGGGCCAAACGCGCCCTGGTCGATGGCGGCGTATTTATTAATTCGCCCTCGGTGTCGGCCTATGCCGAGGCGCAACGTATTTTTCCCGAGGAAGAAGACTTTCTGCTTGTCTCTATCGGCACCGGAGAGCTTAATCGTCCCATTGAACTGCGCGACGCCAAGGATTGGGGCAAGGCCGGCTGGGTGACACCCTTGTTAAGTTGTATCTTTGATGGCGTGGCGGATGCCGCCGACTACCAAATGGATAAGCTATTGGGGGACAACTACATTCGCCTGCAAACCACCTTGGACCTGGCTTCCGATGATATGGACGATGTCACTCGGGGTAACATCGCCAATCTAAAATCCGAGGCCGCCAGGCTGTTAAAGACCCATAAAACAGAGCTGGACCTCGTTTGCCAGCACCTTGCCTAATCAGTTTCGCTCTTGCTTTCGGACTGCAGTGAGCTGCCGATGGAGGCGATGATCACCAGGGCAATGGCGAGCCATTGCAGTGGCGTGAGTAATTCGCTGAGGATCAAAAAACCGGCCAAAGCGGCGATGGCGGGCTCCATGCTCATCATCACGCTAAAGCCTTGAGCCGGCATATTGCGCAGTGCCACCATTTCCAAGGTATAGGGCAGGGCGCTGGACATAATCGCAACCAGGATCCCAAGCGGGATCACTTCCCAGCTCAGCAGCGCCATGCCTTGGTGTGCGGCGCCGTAGGGCACTAGCACCATGGCCGCTACCGTCATGCCCAGGGCCACGGTGCGCCCGCCAGAGCTTTGGGTCCCAGTACGCTTGCCAAATAAAATATACCCGGCCCAACAGGCGCCGGCGATTAAGGCCAGGGCGACACCCACGGGATCAAGACCGGTTTCGGCATCGATTTCCGGCAATAGCAGAATAATCCCGGTGATGGCAAAGGCCACCCACAGCAGATCCCGTTTCCGTTTTGAGCTCAATAGCGCCACCGCCAGTGGTCCGGTGAATTCCAAAGCCACACCGATACCCAAGGGAATACGCTCGATGGCGTAATAGAAGGTGATGTTCATGCCGCCTAAACACAGGCCATAGACGATAATGCTGCGCCATTGCTGGCCCTCCGGCAGCGCCTTCCAGGGACGAAAAACAAGACACAACACTAGGGCGGAAAAACCCAGGCGCAGCGCCGTGGTGCCCTCGGGGCCAATCAAGGGAAACAATTGCTTGGCGATGGAGGCGCCGGACTGAATGGTAACCATGGCCAGTAAAACACAGCCGATGGCCGCCAGGAGCACACGGTGGTGAGCGAAAAACATGTTGGAAACCCGTGTTTGGTGAAGTGGCGCTAGTGTAGCTAAGCCCCTTGTTTGGGTAAATACTACAAAGTGCCACTGGTCGTATTTTTATTGGTTTTGGTCTAAACCACTTATGCCCCGGTGCTTATCAAGCTATCGGCACTACCATAGCGGCGACAGCGTTGTTACACTCGTGAATTCGTTCTTGGTTTGCGCTGCGGGAGAAATTGGGTGTCGCGTCAGTTAATAAAATTTGCCACCTATTTGGTGTTGTTTGTGCTTGGCCTGGGGCTGACCCATACCTTAACGCAGGAGCAGTTACTGGAGCAAAACCAAGAGCGCACCGCCCGCCATGCAACGGCTTTGAACGATTATATTCACAGTGAATTTACCCGCTTCAGTACCATTGTTTCGTTTTTGAGTAGTAGCGCCTTGGTGCACCAGGCACTTCAATATGACCAACAGGATAACGCCGTAGATCGCTACCTAAGCGATGTGCAACGGGCCAGCGGCGCCTCCGATGTCTATCTGTTAAATGCCCAGGGTACTGTGGTGGCCAGCAGTAACTGGCACCTGCCGCACAGCTATAAGGGCAATAATTTTGCCTTTCGCCCTTATTTTGCCCGCGCCATGGCCGGGGAAACGGTGACCGATTTTGCCCTTGGCCAACGCTCCATGCGTCGCGGCTTTTATTTTTCCAAGGCGGTTGATTTTGCCGAGAATGGCCGAGGCGTGATCGTGCTTAAGGTCAACGCCAGTAAATTTGAAACCGATAAAGCCCGTTTAGATACGGGCGAAGAAAGTCATTTTGTCCTGCTCGATGCTAATGATGTGGTGCTGCTCTCCGATCACCCCGACTGGCAACTGCATGCCACTAAAGCGCTCAGCGGCGAGGCTCAAGAGCAGCTAGCACAGTCGCAGCAGTTTTTAGGGCAGACGATTAATCCCCTAGGGTGGCACTGGCTGGCCAACGATGGTCAAATTATCGCTGAGCAGCGGCGTTATTTGGTCAGCGCCTCGACCTTGGAGGGGACCTCCTATCGGCTGCTGATGCTCAGTCCTATCGTTCCCTTTAACGAGGTGCACGCGGCGCGTTTGGGTCTGGCCATGTTACTGCTGCTACTGGTGATTGCGCTTGTCGAATACCTGTCGGTCAAGGTCGCAGGCTATCGGCAACTGTTATTTAGTCAACGCACGCTGGAAGAGCAGGTGCAGGAGCGTACCCGGGAGTTAGAGCAGGCCCAGGACGCGCTGATCCGTGCCACCAAGCTGGCCACCATAGGCCAGTTGAGTGCCAGTGTGAATCATGAAATCAATCAGCCGCTCAGTGCCATGAGCGCCTATGTGGCCGCGTGCAAACGCCTGCTGATGCGCTCTGAGCCGGAGAAGGCGATGGAAAACCTGCAGTTGATAGAGCAGTTGATCCGCCGCGTGCACGCCATCGCCGGCCAGCTTAAATCCTTTAGTCAAAAGCGTCCGGTGAAGATGCAAAGCATCTCGCTGCAACAAAGCGTGCAAAATGCCCTCTTGGTAGTTGGCCCCGAGCTCAATAAACATCATGTCAGTGTGCATGAATCCGGGCTCGAGGTGTCGGTGTGGGTCGACCCTTATCAGTTTGAGCAGGTGCTGGTGAATCTGCTGTCCAATGCCTGCCATGCCATGGAGCACTGCCAGAACAAGTGGCTGCGCCTGGAGGCAAGCAGCAACGAGAGTAAGGTGTACTTGTCCATTATCGATAATGGCCCGGGCATAGACCAGCACGCCCTCAGTACCATTTTTGAGCCCTTCTATACCACTAAGTCGGAGCATGGTTTAGGCTTGGGGCTGTCAATTTCAAAACAAATTATCGAATCCTTTCAGGGTAACCTCAGCGCCCATAATCATCGTGATGGCGGCGCCGAATTTTTGCTTAGCCTGCACCAACAAGAGCCACAATCATGAGCCGAGAACAAACCATTTATGTTATTGATGACGAAGCCAGCATTCGTCATTCGCTACAACAACTGCTCGAGCTTGAGGGCTATCGGGTGCAATGTTTCGACGATGCTAGCAAGGCCTTGCATAGCCTTAATCGCCGCTTTGATGGCGTGGTACTCAGCGATATCAGCATGCCAAATATGGATGGCATCAGCTTTTTGCAGCAGGTGCAGCAATTTGACTCCGAGCTGCCGGTGATCTTTTTGACCGGTTATGCCGATGTCAGTACCGCGGTAAAGGCCATGCAACTGGGCGCCTATGATCTGTTTGAAAAGCCGATTACCGAGCAGCTCCTTGATTGCCTGGCGCGCGCCCTAGATAAGCGCACCCTGGTGTTGGAAAACCGCCAACTAAAACGCCAGGTGCAAAAACAATCGGCACCCGGGGTACGGATTTTGGGCGAGACCCAACAAATGCAGCAGATGATGCAACTACTTGATGCGGTAATAGACACTCCGGCGGACGTGCTGATTGAAGGGGAAACCGGCACCGGCAAGGAGCTGGTCGCCCGCTACCTGCATGAGCAAAGCCAGCGTGCCAATCATCACTTTGTCGCCATTAACTGTGGCGCCATTCCCGAGCAGCTGATAGAAAGCGAACTTTTTGGTGCCGCCAGTGGCGCCTACACCGGCGCCAATCAGGCCCGCGAGGGGAAGTTCACCTATGCCAATGGTGGCACCGTCTTTTTGGATGAAATCGAAGCCATGTCGCCAAGCCTGCAGGTGAAGCTGCTACGGGTGTTGGAAGAGCGTCAGGTGACGCCGGTGGGCAGCAATCAGGGCATTGAGCTCGATATTCGCGTGGTGGCCGCCACCAAGGTCGACCTGCAAACCCTGGTCGATGCCGGGCAGTTCCGCGCCGATCTGTATTTTCGTCTTAATCTGGTGAAGGTGCCGATCCCGGCGCTGCGCCAGCGTAAGGCGGATATTCCTTTGCTTTATCAGCATTTTTTATCCATCGCCGCAACCCGTTTTCATAAACCAACCCAGCCGCTCAGTGATGAGCTGCGGGCGCGGTTAATGCAGTATGACTGGCCAGGCAATGTGCGCGAGCTGCGTAATCATGCCGAGCGCACCTTGTTGCTGGGTGAGCAGTTGGCGCAGCAATCCGACGGGACACAGGAGCAGGAAGTCTTGAGTCTGGCGCAAAAAGTGGCCTATTACGAGCAATCGCTGATCGAAGATGCGCTGGCCCAAAGTCAGGGTAGCATTAAAGAGGCGATGGCATTATTGCAAATACCGCGCAAAACCCTGTACGACAAAATGGCCAAATATGGTTTACAACGCACCATGTACACCTAACCCTTGTGTGGGTTTGGTGATAAATACGTAAATCGGTGTGCGGGAATCCGCACGTTTATTCCGATGTATTTCCATGATTTATCCATAACTCATTGTAAAATATGAATTAAAAAAGTTGGTTGGGTTTTTGTATGTGTCTTTGTTAACAACAAGTAGGATACAGCAATGATAAAACAACTAACATTTTCCAGCGCCGCCATGCTTATGGCTGGTGCCACCACCGTCCACGCGGCCGACTATGACATCTACGGCAAGGCCGAGGTGCAGATTGCCCACACCGATAAAGGGGTGATGCGCTATACCGAGGAAGGTACCCAGATAGATGCACCCTTTTCGCGCATCGGCGTCAAGGGTCAGCACGCCCTGAACGACACCACCCACTTAGTTTTTAAATACGAGGTACAGGTAAAGGGCTTTGATGGCGACTCAACCAATGACCCGTTTTCAGCCCGCAACACCTATGTTGGCGTGCAATCTCAATACGGCACCGTGCTGGTGGGGCGCAACGACACCCGCTTTAAATACTCCGAAGGCAAGGTGGATCAGTTTAACGAAACCCAGGGCGATATCGCCCAGGTGTTGTCCGGTCAATCCCGGGTGGGCGACAGCATCACCTACAGTACGCCGAAATTTGGGCTTTGGGCGGCGGCGTTGACCTGGGTTCCCAAAGATGACAGCAACAGCGAAGACAATGGTGTGGCGGCGCTAGTAAGCTATGGCGACCGCGGCCTTAAGCGCACCCCTTACTTTGTTGCTCTGAGCTACTCCGATGCCCTGGGCGATTTACAGGCCACTCGTTTCACGGCCGCCTATCGCTGGCAGCAGCTGCAACTGGGCGCCATCGTTCAACGCAGCGAAAACCTGGCCGGCGATAAAGAGGGCGATGGCCTGGTACTGAGTGCACGCTACTGGCTCAGCGACGCCTGGCAGCCCAAGTTGCAATACAGCCGTGATGACAGCGGCCTGCGCCATGAGGGGGATGCCGAGCAGTTTACGGTGGGCGTCGACTATGTGGTCGACAAGCAAACCACCTTTTATCTCCTTGTCAGCCAATTGGAACTCGATACCAGCGATGACACCAGCACCGCTTTGGGTCTAAAGTATATGTTCTAAGGGGAGCGACAAATGACCGAAAACAAACCAAATAAAATCAATCGCCTGGTGTTCTTATGGCTAGGGCCCCTGGTGATGCTGCTGACCTGTTTAATCGACCCGCCGAGCGGCATGTCGGTGGCGGCCTGGCGCACCGCCGGCTTAACCGTGTGGCTGGCCACCTGGTGGGTCAGTGAGGTGGTGCCCATTCCGGCGACCTCCCTACTGCCTTTGGTGGTGGTGCCCCTGGCCGATATTGCCTCCATCAAGGCCGCGGCAGCGCCCTATGCGCACCCGCTTATCTATCTGTTTTTGGGGGGCTTCTTGCTTTCCATCGCGATGGAGCGCTGGGGCCTGCATAAGCGTATTGCTCTAACTACTTTGTTGTTGGCGGGCAGCAAACCCAGCACCCAGATCATGGCCATGATGCTGGTTACTGCGTTCTTATCCATGTGGATGTCGAATACCGCCACGGCGGTAATGATGCTGCCCATTGCCCTGTCCGTGGTGCACCTGCTGCGCGATAACGGCAGCGAGTGCGATAACTTCGGTAAGGCGCTGCTCTTGTCTATTGCCTATGGGGCCAGTATCGGTGGTATCGCCACCTTGATTGGCACCCCGCCTAATGCGCTGATGGCTGCCTATTTGGCTGACAGCTATAACATAGAAATTGGTTTTGCCACCTGGATGTTGATTGGTGTGCCGCTGTCTGTGGTGATGCTGGCATTGACCTGGCTGTGGCTCACCAAGGTGATGTACAAGGTGGATAAAACCGCGGCGCAGGTGGAAACCCGAGGCATGTTTAAGCAACAGCTTGCGGCACTGGGTACCATGTCACGGGCGGAGAAAGGCGTATTAGCCGTGTTTGCTCTTGCCGCCGTCAGCTGGGTATTGCGCCCCTTGTTGGCTAAGGCCTCCGGGCTGGCTATTTCCGACACCGGCATTGCCATCGCCGCGGCCTTGTTGCTGTTTATTTTGCCCGCCAAAAAAGACAGCGAAGAGCGTATTCTCAATTGGGACAGCGCTGCCAAGGTGCCTTGGGGGATCTTATTGTTGTTCGGTGGCGGCTTAACCCTGGCTGCCAAGATTAAATCATCGGGCCTGGCCGATTATATCGCCAATATGCTCAGTGGCGCCGGCGCCATGGAGCTGGCATTGGGGATTTTAATCGTCACGGCGCTTATCACCTTCTTAACCGAGATCACCAGTAATACGGCGACCGCCGCTGGTTTCTTGCCGTTACTTGGCCCCGTAGCCGAGTCGATTACCGGCACGCCTTTGGTGTGGGTGATCCCCGCCGCCATCGCTGCCAGTTGCGCCTTTATGATGCCGGTAGCAACGCCACCCAATGCCATCGTTTTCGGCTCGGGTGAGCTGAAGATCAAGGACATGATACGTGCCGGCTTTGTGCTTAACCTGATTGCCATCGGCCTTATCACCCTGGTGACCTTAACCCTGGCACCATTGGTGTTGGGATTCTAACGCTTAATCTTTCCTAACCAAGGGCCGCCTAGCGGCCTTTTTTATTGCCGCTAAGGGTCTTCACTTCACAGCGCGAGTAACCTTGTGCATATGGTTATCCGCTAGTTATTTACATGCCTTAGACCAAGGCACCAACAAGTTACGGTCCTTCGCTAGGCGATAAGTTGGCGATATTGCGCCGGGGTTAGCGTGGTAACTTGCTTAAAGGTGCGCCGAAACGAGGTTTCATCGCCATAGCCCAATCGATCCACCACTTCCTTCACCGACAACCCCTGGTAGGTGATGAGATCGCAGGCCTGCTGAATTTTTACCAAACGCATAAACTGCGCCGCCGACAACTCCGTGCTGCTGGCGAGACGCCGCGCCAGGGTTCGGGTCGACATATTCATGGCTGAAGCAAAATTGCTCAGGGTTAAATCCTGCACCGGCGTTTGTTCAACCCAGCGATAGGCTCGCGCCACTTCCGGAGATTTCGATTTGATCATTTCGATACGTTGCCACGGCAGGGAGGCTTTTTGCGGTCTGGCAATCACCATCAGCTTAGTGATATCGGCGAGAATAGCGGCGCCGCAATGACTTTGGATCAGCGTGTTGGCAATGGCCAAATAGCCCTGTACGCCACTGCTGGTGGATAACTGCTTGTCCTGAACCAGGGTGTCATTAAATTGCCAGTTAACGCCTGTAAAAGCGGTGCTAAGGTATTGGGCTAACCACCAGGTAGCGGTGGCGCGGCGGCCCTCCAATTGTTTGCTGGCGGCCAGCAGACACACCGCGGAGCAATAGCCCCACAGCTGGGTCGTTGACGGCAGCCGACTGAGCGTGTCGATCAGCTCGCGATTTACCGCCAGCGCTTTTGTGCAATCCTGCTCCGAGCTGGCCCAAAAGCCGGGCAATAAAAGGGCATCAAACTGGCCTTCGGCAAGGCTGGTTTCGGGCTCGATAGTGATGCTCGGGCCCTGAGAGGCTAAGGTCAGGGTAACGGCAGCGCCGTCGACGCTGGTAAAGACACATTCGAAGGTGCGCTGTTGTGTTCTTTGATTACACGCAGTGAGTATTTCGGCAAAGGCCATCAGGCCCGAGGGGATACAGCCGGGGTAAACAACAAGACCTATACGCATAATTGGCAATAATTGTATTAATTGTGACTTAATTAGCCATATTAGGTGCCGCGATGGCGAAATACAATAAGGTCATTGTTACTTTTTCGAGCACCTCAATGAAAATTACCCAGTTACGCAATGCCACAGTGATCATTGAATATAAACAAGAGACCTTATTGGTGGACCCCATGCTGGCGCCACAGGGCAAGGCGCCGGCGCTAAAATACCTGGGGGCAAAACGGCGCAAAAACCCACTGGTAGAGTTGCCGGATAACAGCGAGGAGTTACTGGCCAAGGTCACTCACTGCTTGATCACCCATTGCCAAAAAGGTCATTTTGATCATTTGGACCGTGCCGCGGTGCGCTGGTTACGGCAAAGGCAAATTCCGGTGCTGGCTGCTAACGCCGATGAGGCGTTTTTGCAAAAACGCGGTTTGCATGTGATGCCCCTGTCGTCAAAAATGAGCAATGCTTTTGCCGGTGGGCTTATTGAGCTAGTGCCTTGTGTTCATGGTCATGGCATAGTGGGGAAGCTGATGGCCCATGGCGTTGGTTATTACATTGAAATGCCAGGGGAGCCCAGCGTGTATATCACCGGCGATACCTTGCTGACAGAGACCATTATCGATTTTGTGCAAGCCCGGCAGCCCGATGTGATTATCGCTCCGGCGGGGGGAGCGCGTTTTGATTTTGGTGGCGAAATTATTATGGGTGCCGAGGATGTGTTGGAGCTGGCATCCATCGCTTACGGGCAGGTAATAGCCAACCACTTGGAAGCGCTGGATCATTGCCCGGTAAGTCGCCTACAGTTGGGCGAAGCGGCGTTGGATGCCGACCTGGGCGAGCGCGTGCTGATCCCCGATGATGGTCAGACATTGGCATTTTAATGGCGATTAACGCCGAGCTTTATTTTTGGAGGCAGTAGGGTGACTCATATTCTTTGTTTTGGCGATAGTATTACCCGAGGCGAAAACGACGCGGCAGCAGGCGGCTGGGTCGACAGATTAAAAGCACGGGAAATTTGTCGGTTTGTTACCGGTTCACGGGCTGAAACCTGCGTGTTCAATATGGGCATAGGCGGAGAGACCAGCGATGGTCTGGTGCAGCGCTTTGCTAATGAGCTCGCGCCGCGTATGGCTTCGCCGCAGCGTACTTTTGTTACCCTGGCTTATGGCGCTAATGATGTGGCGATCACGGCGCAGCAGCGCAGCGTACCCCTAGCGCGTTTTATTAGCAATTTGCACATCTGTATCGAGCATGCCCTGGATATGGGCGTCCAGCCGATTTTGATCAATATCCTGCCCGTTGCCCAATGCTTGGATGGTGTGACCAATAACCTGGGTAAGCGCCGCCTGAATACGGATATAGCCAGTTATAATCAGGCCTTGGCGCAGTTGGCCGAGGAGACCTCGGTGCCGCTTATCGATGTTGCGGCCTTGTTTTCCAATAGTCGGGGTGGATTCGGGCTATTGACCGCCGATGGCGTACACCCCAACAGCGCCGGACACCGGCTGCTGTTTGAGTGTATTGATAGCCACCTCGAGAAAATCACCCAGGGAGAGCCTGTGGCACTAGTGGATATGCAGCTCTAGCTTATTATCCAGTATGGGCAGCAGGGCGCGCTCGCGACGCAAGTCGTCCTGTTCATGCTCAAGGCGATGACGACGGTGTTTAAGCTCGCGGCGCTGCTCGCGGGTCAGTTCTTCTGAGTGCAGTTGCCAGTGAATGTGTTTCAGTTCGTCGTCAATCTGGTTGAGTCGCGAGGAAATTTCATTGCGATGGCGATTCACCACGTATCTGTCATGGCCTTGCTGCCAGGCGAGGCGAAATTCTTCGCTGCGACAAATGGGGTTGTAGTCTCTGCCATTGAGGCCTTGGGTAAAGGCGTTTTCCGGCTCGCAATAATCTTTTAAGCCCTCCTGGTGGCCGCGCTTATAGTCTTCCAAGGTCGGGCGCACACCGTATTCGAGGCAGTCATAAATAATGTTTTTACCATTGGCTAGGGTGCGACCTTGCTGGCCATGACCAAAGCCGATATCAAACCAGTCACCCCGTTCACATTGTTGCTGCGATATGCTTGAGCAGCCGCTGAGCAAAGCCAGCATCATTATTATTAATCCGCTTCGGACTAAACCCATAGTGATATCCTGTTGTAGTTATTATTGAAACACCGACTTGAAGCAGTATCTAGCGCCGTCAAAATGGCACAAATTAGGGGTAATTTACCCAAGTTCAGTGAGTTATTAAAGAGTAGTGAGGATGAACAAGCGCTGTTTTTGAATCAACAGCGCTTGCTAGACGCGTTCCGAGTGAGGCGCCAAAACACCTAAGTTAGCGGGCAAACAACAGGCTTAAGCGTCGTTTCAGCTCGGGCTTGTCGAGCTGGCCATAATAGAGTAGCAGATCACTTTTGCCGTCGTCGTTGATATCCGTGCTGCTAATATTGCTGCCGGATTGCGGCAGGGCGAGCTTTTGTTTTTGGCTGCGGGCAAAGGCCTGCTGGCCCTGATTAAGGCGATAGACCAGGGTGTCGTTATCTTGTGAAAACAGCAGATCCTTGCGGCCATCGCCATTGATATCGGCGAGCATGACCAGGGGTTGACTGGCGCGACCCTTACTGATGCTGAAGTTCATTTCCGTTTCATAATCCAGCGACGGCTTTTTCGGGAACTGCCCTTGCTGATTTTGCCAATACAGCAGAATATCCTGATCTATGCTGCTGGCCAGCAGCGCCGAGATCACTTGCGAGACCCCGAGCTCAAAGCTGGCGACCATCACTTCCAGGCGACCATCGCCGTCGATATCTTGCAGTTGCAGGTCTGTTAAGGTGCCCTCGGCGCTGACCGTGGTATCGGCCTTATTGGCGTAGCTAAGCTGGCGCTGCTTATCCAGGCTACCGTAATAAATTTCGTAATCATTGCTTCTATCGAACACCCCGGAGCTCTTGGTGTAGCGCACCACTAAATCGGGGATGGCATCGCCATTAATATCCTCAAAGCGCTCTAATTTGCGGTATCTAAGGTCGCTTTGGTCCAGGGGCTGGCCGTCATCATCGAGCTGATCCCACCAGTCTATGCTGTAGATGCCACCGCGGATCGCCAGTTGCTGATGCTCAAAATGCCGTTTATGGGCGTAGTAAAGGTGCAACTTACCTTCATGCAAATTGGCAATATCCAGGCGACCATCCCGATTCAGATCCAGCGTAAACACCTGTGCCGGCGAGGCATTGAGTTCAACGCCTTTAAGCACGCTGTGGCTGCCAATATCCAGGCTGACCTTTTTATGGCCACCTTCGTGTTGTGAAAGCCACACGTGCAAGTCGGTGAAATCCGCCAGCATGATGTCGCTGTCGCCGTCGTTATTAAAGTCATGGATAAAATCGATTTGGCGCATAAAGTTACTGCGCTTAATGCGATAAATGGAAGACACATCGGCAAACGCAAACAGGCGCGCCTCGCCTTGTTGCTGCGGATACTGATAGCGGCCCACATGATCATGGGCTAAGAAGTAAAGCGTTTGCTCGGCCTTTTTCTGCTCACTGATATCGTAAGCAAAATACTCTTCGCCGATGGCAAAGCGGTCAACCTGTTGCAGCTTGCCATCGACCACGGCCAGCACCGCCACCTGATGGGCCTGGGCTTCATTGCGACCAAAGACCACAATTTCCTTGCCCGGATGAGGCGTGAGATCGGCGCTTAGCGGCGTGCGACTGATATTAAAATCAAGATCTATGCTCAGAGCCTGGAATGGTTCGGCCCGAACGGGCTCGGCCTGAATGGGCGTTGCCATCAGGCCCAAAGGCAGGCTGGCCAACAGTGCTGTTTGTAGAAATCCCTTCATGGTCAACTCTAATAGTTCGCATTATTTCTACTACAGTGCCAACAGCAGCACTCGAGTGCAAGGGTCAATATGTAAGCAAGTGTTCGTATTATGCAAGCAAGCGTTAACACCATACGAGCAAGTGTTAGCACCATGCTGGCAAGCGTTGGCACCATGCGAGCAAGCGTTGGCACCATGCGAGCAAGCGTTGGCACCATGCGAGCAAGCGTTAGTTGCTAATCTGTGTTTTTATGAAAGTCCGCCAGCCAGCGTTGCCATTGGCTGTCATAGCCCTGCATATGGCGATGTTGTTTGGAGTTCATGTGGCCCTGGCGGTCTCGCTCGCTTTGAAATGGGCCGGCGCGGCAAAGTAGACAGCAGTGCGGGTCATCAAGGTGATGGCGTCGGTGGCAATGCGTGCTCATCTCACTCTCGGCGTTGAGGGCGTAGGTGTAGGTAATGCCCAAGGTGTCTTTAACATGCTTGTCGCGGTCAACATTGCGTACCTTGTAGCCGGGAAAGCGACGTAAATCGAAGGGCTGCTCGCCTAAGAAGTGCATCGGCGTACGCGATGTTAAGGCATGGTCTAACCCCCAATGGCTATAGGGTTTAACGTCTTTGGAGGTGATATAGCACAGGCCCGCGCCTTGTGGTTCGAGGGCATAACGGGCGCTGTTAAGTAAATACCGGTGTAACAGGGCGCGATTGAGAATATTCAAGCCGCCGTTTTGTTTTGCCGCGGTAAAGGCCTGCTCTGAGCCGAGCTGGCTTAACAGCGGAAACTGGAAAATAACCAGATCGAAGCGCTTTTCACCCAGGCGCTGCCAGCTCTCTAATGAGGTGACGTCAAATTCAAAATCTAGGCTGACCTTTGCGGCGCGCAGCGCATCTATGCCGTGGTGCTGGTATTTATCGCGCAGCGTTGTTTCGCTGTCGTAGACACTGCCGTGTAATTGCGACGCCGGGTAGAAATCCAATAAAGCCTTGGTGAAGGTGAGATCGCCATCGCCTACGGTTAACACCCGCCAGTTGCGCTGCAAATACATGATTATTTATTCACCTTGTGGTTGCGGCTCGTCGCGGCGCAGAGCCCCAGCGGCATATAAACGCGCCTTTAGTGACTCGATGGCGATTTGGCGAATAAGCACATGCAGGGCAATCAGGGTGGCAATGGCAAAATGCACCGGGCCATGGCTGAAGCCCAGTTCCGGGTTGTAAATGGTGGCGCCAAACATGATAAACAGCAAAACCATGGCAATTTCCAGCAGTTGGTTGCTGTAGAAGGTCAGTTTGCCTTCACGCTTATGGTCTTTTTTGATGTTGACCGCGCAGAAAAACGGGATCACTTTCACCTTAAAGGCGGCATTTTTCTCAACATAAATCTCACCTATTTCATCCAAGGCGTGGCGCAGGGCATCTATCATAATTTTGCTCGTGTTCTGTTAGGCCGGCGCAGTGTAATGCAAAGGCGCCGGACTGTCTAAGGGTTCAGTCGAGAAGACTGGCGATCATCAGCAGGTGGGTGACAAACACCACGGAAGTCAGCACAAAGCGCATCTTGCGATAGTCCTTATGGTGCTCTTGCCAGGCGGGCGCCTTGGCCTCAAACAGCAATACCAGCCAATAGCTGGCGCTGAGCCAGGCCAGGGTGAAAATACTGTTGCCTAACGCCAATAGCGGGATGGGTAAAATAGGCACTATAGCAGCAATGGCGCGGCCGTGGGGCTGGTTGCCCGGGCGCCACAGCTGACCGGCTAAAAAGCTGACAATGGCGATACTGTAATAGATAAATAAGGGGGCAACCGACTCGCCCTGGCCGGATAATAAGGTCCAGCCCTGCATGGCCAAAAATGGCAACAAACCCAAATAACCCAGTTGAATATGATTTACATAGCGCTCAATAGCCACAAATAACTCCGCAAATTAGCAACCTACCAATTGTACGTGTCAGCGGGCATTAAGTTCAATAAACTTTCCATCTGCTTTTTTAGGGTAATTGCCTGCGCTTCGAGGTGCTGATAGCTGAAGGGTTAATCATATTCAGTAAGAAGCGAGCTGGGACATGCAGGTTAAGTTCTTAACAGAGGATCAGGATCACCCCGAGGTACTCTCTGAGGTACTTGAAGTTTTATTGCAATTGCGTGGTCAATACACGCCTGAGACCCTGACCGAGCAGGTGAAAAAGCAACAGGCCCAGGGCTATCTGCTGGTTTAAGGGCTACGCTCAGGCCAATCAATACCCGCAAATCCACCTCGACTCCGGTGTGCAGCGCTTCCCCGCCCACCGTTTTTATCTGCGTGAGGGCTTTAATATTGCCAGCCATCATTTTTCTTTGCTTGATGTCTAATCGCCGCTAAGGCACTCTGTAACTAAAAGAGAAATAAGCTATTTATACCCTCATCAATATCAAACGGTGAGGGGGTTTCCGGCTAATAAGGAAAAGCGATGTACAAAGGAAGTTGTCTGTGTGGTTCAATCCAGTTTTTGTTGCATGGCAGTGTGACGGACATCATTCACTGCCACTGTTCGTTATGCCGCAAGGCCAGTGGCAGTGCCTACGCTACCAATGGCTTTATAAATGCCGATGAGCTGGAGCTGACGGATAATAACGGTATGCTGACTTTTTTTGAAAGTAGTGAGGGTAAGCGAAAATACTTTTGTAAAACATGCGGCGCGCCCATCTATAGTGCAAACGCGCAATCCCCAACAAGATACCGTCTTCGTCTAGGAGCCCTGGACAGTGATATTTCCGAGCGTCCCATTTCCCATAATTTTGTAACTTCTAAGGCAAACTGGGAAGACTTGGATCTGATGCTTCCCCGTTATGAGAAGCACGAGCCCGGACGAAAATAGGCGCAGTTGGTAGCTTGCCAACTTAGGTGTTTGATACCCACCGTTTACTCGGGACTTTTGGTTGCAAAAGTGTGCAGTATGTCGATGCACCTTTTCGTAATAAGTTGTTTTTTCCCGCCCAGATGAGCACTGACAATGGCTCCTTCCTTCATAAGGCAAATGGCATCAAGCAATAGGCCATCGGCGCTCTTGAGGTGGCGAGCGATGATTTCGCGAGTCGCTTCTTTATGGTGATGACAAAAGCGAAGGATATCGCTGTTAACATCACTAAACTCCGCCGAGGTATTGATAAAAAAACAGCCCCTAAAGTCTCCGAGTTGGGATT
This sequence comes from Pseudoalteromonas sp. BDTF-M6, assembly GCF_018334135.1. NCBI lineage: Bacteria > Pseudomonadati > Pseudomonadota > Gammaproteobacteria > Alteromonadales > Pseudoalteromonadaceae > Pseudoalteromonas > Pseudoalteromonas sp. BDTF-M6. Next base: position 345,772 of record NZ_JAGXTQ010000003.1, on the reverse strand, counting down.
CTCCATCGTTAAACCAACTTTCCAATGCCGAAAATAATTTCAGGACAACTTCCTCATCTGATTTAGCTCCCGTCAACACTGTTTCTAACCAGGCGGCAAAAGTATCGTGTCGTTGCTGCAAGGCGGCTAACACCAAAGCCTCTTTACTTTGAAAATAAGCGTAGAGTGTGCGCTTGGCAACGCCGGAAACATTCAGTATTTCATTGATACCAATAGAGTTAATTCCATTTCTATAAAAAAGCGTGAGGGCTGTATCTACCAGCAATTGACGTTTTTGGCTCATGGGATGCCTCCTTTATATGCATATTGACAAAGGTAGACCGAATTGTCTACATTAATGCGAGGTAGACAGAGTGGTCTACTTTTTTTGGGAGTTTTAAATGAACAATCTAGTGTTATCGGTTATTGCGGGTGTTGGCGCTTTCCTGGCCATAGGTTTACTTTCTTTTTTTGACGCCACAATGAGCAACGTGGCCTTGCTTATGGCTCCGTTTGGAGCGACGGCGGTACTCGTTTTTGGCGTGCCGGAGAGCCCACTAGCGCAACCAAAAAACGTGATTCTGGGTCACTTAATTACTGCATTTGTTGGTGTATTCTTCAGCCAATATCTGGAGGTATCACCCTTAACATTATCTTTAGCAACTGGCATTGCCGTCAGTGCCATGCTGGTAACCAAAACCACCCATCCGCCCGCAGGCGCTAACCCTCTGCTGATTATGTTGTCGGGGCAAACTTGGTCGTTTCTTTTTACTCCGGTGCTGGTGGGGGCGATTTTGATCGTTTTGGTCGGTAAAGGTATGCAGATGGTGCTGAAGCAATACCAAAAAACGGCTAACTGACAAAGGGGAGCTGAGGCTGGCTGACAACGGCGAGGTTATCAGCCAGTGCTGGCAAAAGGTTAAGCTATTTGTTATCAATGGAGAAATAAACGAGCAGGGAAGCTTTTAAACGCACTCACGTGACACCTTTCCCGCCACTAAGATATTAGCTATTGCCTAATATTCGAGGTAACCCAATGAGGCATGTATGTGAAACCGAGCGCTTGACCATCAGGCAACTTGATTTAAGTGATGCCGAGTTTATTCTGCGCTTACTCAATGAAGAGTCCTTTCTACGTTATATTGGCGATAAGAAGGTTCGTACCCGGGAAGATGCGCTCAATCATCTGACAAATGGCCCCATGGCCAGTTACAAAAACCATGGTTTTGGCCTGAACCTGGTGCAGTTAAAAGGTGAATCAACAGCCATAGGCATGTGCGGGTTATTAAAAAGGGAAGAGTTGGATTACCCGGATTTGGGCTACGCGTTTTTACCCGAATTTTGCGGCAAGGGCTACGCCCGCGAAGCGGCCGAAGCTCTGTTAAAACAAGCGGTGGCTGAGCATAGCTTGCACACTATTTTAGCCGTTACAGCTCCCAATAACCTAAGATCCATGCACTTGTTGGAAAGTATCGGCTTTAATTTAAAAGGGACCCAGGAGCTGTATGGCTTAGAAAATAACCTCTTTGAGTACCGCAGCTTGTAAGCAAGTACCTATAAAATAACGCAAGAATATATCTTAACGTCACAGGCTTCATGGAGGCATTTTGAACGGACCAAGCCCAGAAGATAAAGAGCCCATGAAAGGGTTTCCCCAAGTAGGGTATTTAAAGAACTTTATTACGTCTGAAAATATTATTGTCGGGGACTACACCTATTACGACGACCCCGAAGGGCCAGAGCGGTTCGAAAGCAATGTGCTTTATCATTTCCCGTTTATCGGCGACAAACTCATAATCGGAAAGTTTTGCGCCATAGCCAAGGATGTAAAATTCATTATGAATGGCGCCAATCATAAGGTATCCGGCTTTTCTACTTACCCGTTTCAGATATTTGCTAACGGTTGGGATAAGGTGATGCCCAAGCCGGGCGATCTGCCTTATAAAGGTGATACCGAAGTTGGCAACGATGTCTGGATTGGCTATGACGCCACTCTTATGCCCGGCGTTAAAGTGGGTGATGGCGCAATCATTGCAAGTAAGTCTGTGGTAACGGCCGATGTTCCAGCCTACAGCGTGGTCGGCGGCAACCCAGCCAGGGTCATTAAATACCGCTTCGATGAAGCGTAATCAAAGAGCTTTTAGCAATAGCCTGGTGGGACTGGAGCGCCGAAAAAATTACACAACACTTAGAAGCAGTTGTGGGCTGTGATCTGGCGGCACTGCGCAAAGCAAATAAGCCGTAAAGGGCAGTATTAACCAGCACCATGACCCAGGTTAAAACTCTTACCCTCGCCATCTCTGCCGGCATTGTTGCCCTTGTAGTTGGCGCGATCGCCTTCACCCTTAGTTGGAATCTGTGGGATTACTGGGGCGGCCCCATGCCTGGAATTCAGGTGTTGCTGTTTCCCGGAAATTTGACTCTGATCCATGTGTGGCACCCCTTATTCACAGAAGAAGTGAGTTTTTGGCCTAAGCTCGCGCTTCTTTTTATTGGCCAGTTTGTCGTTGTTACCCTGGTGGCGGCCCTTTTTATCGGCCCGGTTAGAAAGTTTAATTGCCTCTTTGCCCATGCAAACCGCTAGCGCGCGTTTCGTATCAGGGAGATGATAACGTGTTTGCTTGCATTGAAGACTTTGATGGGGGTGTTTTGGTTGGGGCGACAAAGTACCAAAATAATTTATAACAAGGCGATCCGCCGCGTTAGCTATTTTTTAAATTTAAGGAGCTACACTTGGAAAAGGTGTTAGTCAGTGCGTGCTTGCTTGGAAACAAGGTTCGCTACAATGCGAGTTGCTTATCTGTGCCAGAGTCTGATTTAAATTGGCTGCAAACAGGTGTTGAACTTGTAGTTTGTTGTCCCGAAGTTTCGGCAGGTTTACCCATTCCCAGAGCCCCGGCTGAAATAATCGCAGGTCAAGGAGTTGACGTCCTGCAAGGTGCTGCAAGTGTTGTGGGCAATGATGGTGTTGATGTCACTCATCAGTTTATTGTTGGCGCCAAAAATGTGTTGAAGCTATGCCAAGAACAACAAATAAAGTACGCGGTGCTCGCTGAGGGCAGCCCCTCCTGCGGTAGTGCAAAAATCTACGATGGTACATTTAGCGGCACTAAAGTAGATGGTTTGGGAGTAACGGCCGCATTACTAGAACGTGAGGGTATTCGCGTATTCAGTCAATATACCATAGCTAGCCTTAGAGCAGAGCTGGAAAAAGATAGCTAACACGGCGTGATATGTATGGGTGAAAAAACGAATCAATTAATTGAGGTTTTAACCGAGCTTCGACAGTTAACATCAGAAGATGACCAAGAGCATTGGGTTAAATTTTTGCTCCTTGCTGAAACCCGATTAAAAAAGTCTGACTTTTCAGGGATAGAGCATTTGTTGGCTGGCTATGGCGGGCTGGGTTCATTTAATGATGTTTGGATCCAATCAAGCAAAGAAAAAGATGAAAGGTTTTGTTTTTTAAGGTCCAAGGCTTGGGACCTGGCAAATTACATTAAGGAAAATCATGAATTTATCACTTAACAAGGTGCTGAGGTCATGTCGGACTTCGCCCTCAAGGTCGATGCGGTACGCGCTAAAGTGCAGCCCCTTAGCGGCGCGTTAGGGTGAACCCAAACAACGGAGATATAAATTATGCTCGGTGCAAATGAACTTACTGCTTTTTTCGGTTGGTGTACTGTAATAAATCTGGCTTTTTATTTGCTGTCCGCATTTTTTATTTTGGTATTTAAAGATTTCACTATTAATCTTCACAGTAAAATTGCAGGCGTCGCGCCTTCCGAATTACCACGTATATACTTTAATTTCATGGGTAATTATAAACTCGGTATATTGCTTTTAAACCTTACACCCTATATCGCACTCAAGTTAATGGGATAGATAAAGCTCCGCATAACAAGGTGTTAAGGTGGAACTGTGAAAAGGCGTCTGATGCCAGGGAGTCATTGTGAAGACTGTAGAAGGTGATTTAATTAAGCTCGCCCTGGCTGGTGAATTTGATGTCATCATTCATGGGTGCAATTGTTTTTGCACCATGGGGGCAGGTATTGCAAAAGCAATAAAAGCTGAATTTCCTGAAGCATTCAAGGCTGACCTTGATACTGAAAAAGGTTCAAAACAAAAACTGGGTACTTATTCTCAAGCAAATGTAGAAAGAAACGGGAAGGCCATAACTATTATCAATGCTTACACCCAGTTTAATGGGCATGGCCGCGGTGTAAAAGCAGACTACGAAGCAATCCAAAGTGTTTTTTCGCGGCTTAAAAAAGAGTTCAGTGGCTCTCGCTTTGGTTACCCTCTAATTGGCGCTGGGCTGGCGGGCGGTGACTGGAATGTCATTTCGCAAATTATTGAAACCGAGCTAGCCGGTGAAAACCACACCCTGGTGAAATTCGCACCCTAACGAACTTTGAAGTGCAGTTTTTAGCGCGCCACCATGCACCTTACATATAGTCCAGTTAAAGTGAACCGTGTACCGTGGAAGGTATCAAGCTTACAAGGTAAGCTACCTTATAAGGAATTACTAATAACCTATTAGGCATCTGAAATGTTGATTCAAAGAGCTCTATTATTTGTAGTTACAATTGGGATTACATTATCCGCTGGTGTAGCTGGAGTATACGGTGGTGAAGCTGTTGCAGTTAAGTTATTTGGCCCAGAAATATTGGTCGGCCCATACACAGCTTTATCACCAAAGTTGTGGGTTCTAATTTTGTTTTTTGGATTGGGTGCACTTGTATCTGGCTTTGGTGTTATTTCCTTATTGGTTATGCCTCTTATGTTCATGTTCCCTAACCATAGAAAGCCTTTCTCCTGGATGAAAAAGCCTTCAAAGAGGCAAATACTGGTTCTAAAGTGGTACGCTGAAGGGCTTAAAAAGTATACGGATGATTTGGAAAGAAACGCCTAGCAAGGTTGTCAAGTTCTCTCCAGCCCTTCGGGCCTGCGCGTTACAGCCAAGCCGTTGGCTTGTATGCCCTTTCAACGGCGTTTATATCAGTTTTTAGCCATACCCATTCACTAAAAAACGCAGACTATCAGGCTCCTCCCGTTTGAATTTGCGCTGCGAAGCCTTGCTTTGGTCGCTCGTCGCCCAACGCGACAAGATCTATCGGCAAAGGCCTCGCCCACACCCAAAGGCGGTCTTAGTAAAGCCATTACTGAGGTAAATCCAGCTCCACCACCTTATCGATAACAAAGCGACGCATTGCCTCGCCATCGACCAGCTTGTACTGCACCTGACGCATTTTTTTCGTCGGCCCGGCATTGGTGTCGTTTTCGCCATAAACAGGGAAACGCTGCACCAGAGAGGTTTCTACAATGGCGAATTCATCATGGCCCATGTAGCCGGCGCTGATCATAGGCTGCTCGGTCACGGGTTGAAAATAAATCTGGCTCATGGACTTTTTGTTGTTCACCGAATAGCCTATCACCTCACCATAACTGCCACTGCCATCGGATTGGGTAAAGACCAAGAGCTCGGGAGAGCCATCGGAGTTTAAGTCCTCAATCTCGGCGCTCACCACACGGCCATTAATTCTATGGCTGACCGCCTCGTTGCTGATGGATAAGCCAAAAGGCGCTATGGTTAGCCGGTTTTCACCTTCGCCCTTAAAAGACGTGACATTAAAGCCAATACCCTGTAACACCAGGGTTTTATTGAAGATGCTTTGGTCCAGCTGGCTGTTATCCAAAGGCTCACTCAGCTTGCTGTAGCCGCCCTTAATCGAAGCACCGCCGGAGCAGAAGAAATTAAGCATGCCTTCGGCTTCTGGCTGTTCTGTGCTGATTTCAATGCCTTGCTCAGTGAAGTCAAAGAGTATGGCGGTGCCCTGGGTTTCGGCCTTATAGCGGGTGTCGCTTAATCGCTGTGCCGTGCCCGTGTAGGTACAGGTCGGGCGCTTTCTATCGATACGAGAGCGTATTGATACATTGATTTGCTCGGGGCCGCTTTGGCTCACCTGTACCGCCATCCAGTCATAACCTTGGTCGCGTTTTTGATATTCGCCACTGACATAATTACCGGCAGGGTTGAATGCACTTGGCACAGGCTTGGTTTTGGCATTCTCGACCGTGTTTGCTTTGGCAGGCATTTGGGCTGATTTAGTGGCCTTAGGTTCATCCTGACAAGCCGCCACACTCATGGCTAAGGCGAGAATAAGGAGGTTCTTGATCATAAGCGGCATCTTGTTGCTTTGTTTCTAAAGAAGAGACTTTTCAATCTAGCATAGAATAATGGCTTTACCCAGCGAGCTAGCCTGGTTTGTGCTGGCTCATGTCCATGATTTGCCCTGAATTTTGTGGGTGGATAACCCTGAAAAATAAAGGAGCAGAACATTTGCGCCCAAGATCAATCACAAAATACGATTGAAGTAATCTAAACAATCAATTTTATTTATCAACCCCTCATCGTTATCTTAGTAATCAAGCCAGCGGGGCAAGGTACTTCCCGTACTAATTCACTTAAATCATTGAGATAAATGAGAGGATAAAATGAGCAACTCTTTAATCAACACAAAAATCAAACCATTCACAGCCACCGCCTACCACAATGGCGATTTCACCGAGGTGAGTGAGCAGGATCTACTGGGTAAATGGTCAATCGTGTTCTTCTACCCGGCGGACTTCACCTTTGTATGTCCTACTGAGCTGGGCGATTTGGCAGACCACTATGCCAAGCTACAGGAAATGGGCGTAGAGGTGTACTCGGTATCAACCGACACCCACTTCACCCACAAGGCATGGCACGACGCATCAGACACCATTAAGAAAATCCAATTCCCTATGATTGGCGACCCAACAGGTCAAATTACCCGTAATTTCGGGGTAATGATTGAAGAAGAAGGTCTGGCACTGCGCGGTACCTTCGTGATTAACCCTGAGGGTGAAATCAAAGTGATTGAGACGCATGACCTGGGCATTGGCCGCAGCGCGTCAGAGCTACTGCGTAAGGTTCAAGCCGCTCAGTACATCGCCACTCACGATGGTGAAGTATGTCCGGCCTCATGGCAGCCAGGTGAAGAGACGCTTGCGCCTTCACTGGACTTAATCGGCAAAATCTAAGTCGTCCGAGTTACATAAGTCAGACTGTGGCGGTGGAGACACCGCCTTTTTCTTCTAAATTGTTGAGGCAAACCATGTTAGACACTGCAATTAAAAATCAATTATCAAGCCATTTAAGTACGTTGACGGGTGACATAGAACTGGTTCTTGCCCTCGACGACACGAACAAAAGTAACGAATTACAGGCGCTGGCCAATGATCTAGCATCGCTAAGCGAGCGCATTCGCGTCAGTACAAATAACGACGAACAAGCCCGCCGTCCATCGATGACGGTTAAGGGCGAGCAGGGTACGGCCATCGCCTTTGCCGGGGTGCCCATGGGCCATGAGTTTACCTCTTTGGTACTGGCCATACTGCACAGCGGTGGCGTTGCCACCAAGGCCGATGCGGCTCAGGTTGAGCAAATTAAAGCACTGGATAAGGAACTGAATTTTGAGATTTATATCTCCTTAAGCTGTCAGACCTGTCCGGGCGTGGTGCAGGCCCTTAATACCATGGCGGCACTGAACACACGGATCACCACTACCATGGTCGATGGCGCTTTATTCCAGGAGGAAGTGGAGGCCCGCAATATTATGGCGGTGCCCACGGTATACCTAAACGGTGAAGTCTTCAGCCAGGGCGCCATCAGCCTAAACGATATCCTCACCAAGGTGGACGCAGGCGCCAGTGCCCGTCAGGCCGAGCTGTTAAATGAAAAAGCCCCCTACGACGTACTGGTTGTTGGTGGCGGTCCGGCCGGTGCATCCGCGGCCATTTATGCGGCTCGTAAGGGGTTGCGCACCGGCGTGGTGGCGGAGCGCTTTGGCGGCCAGGTTGCCGATACCCTGGCGATTGAGAACTTTATCTCGGTCAAGGCCACCGAAGGCCCTAAGCTGGTGGCCCAGCTTGAGGAGCATGTTAAAGACTATGATGTGGACGTGATTGATAACCAGCGTGCATCGCGACTTTACAGTGACAATGGCAACCACATTGAGCTTGAAAACGGCGCCACCTTAACGGCCAAGGCGGTGATCCTGGCCACCGGTGCCCGTTGGCGTGAAATGAACGTGCCCGGTGAGCGCGAATATCGCGGCCGCGGAGTGGCCTACTGCCCGCACTGTGACGGCCCCTTGTTTAAAGGCAAGCCCGTGGCGGTAATTGGCGGTGGTAACTCGGGTATTGAGGCGGCCATTGATCTGGCCAATATCGTAGAGCAGGTCACTGTACTTGAATTTGCCGATACCCTGCGTGCCGATGAGGTCTTGGTGCGCAAGGCGCAGAGCATGGCCAATATCACCATCATAAAAAGCGCGCAAACCACACAGGTGCTGGGCGATGGCAATAAGGTAACGGCGCTGGCCTATACGGATCGCAACACGGGCGAGCAGCATCAGCTCAGCATTGCCGGGGTATTTGTACAAATCGGTTTGGTGCCTAACACCGAATGGTTGAAAGAAAGCGGCGTGACCTTGTCAAAATTCGGCGAAATCGAAGTGGATAATCGCGGTGCCACCAATGTAGAGGGCGTGTATGCGGCGGGCGATGCCACCAACTCCGCCTTTAAGCAAATTATTATTGCCATGGGCTCAGGCGCCACCGCCAGCCTGGGCGCCTTTGACTACCTGATCCGTCATCACCAGGAGTAAAGCCTAACCAGCTACTGCACTTACACCCTGAAATCTCCAGTGGTGCAGTGTCCTAGCCGCTCAATTGAGCGGCTTTTTTTTGTAGGTGCCTCAGTCAGCTTGGCCTTGATACAAAAATCGACACTTTTTGCTTTGTAGTAGAAGCGAATGAGTTTTATGGTGAACTGTATTTTTCGTCTTTCGCCGTTTATGTTGAAATGAATCTGACTCTAAAAAATATGACAAGCTATCAGATTATTTTCATTTCTTCGGCCTTGATGACTGCCGCCACTACAGCATCTTTACTGCATTCTTATCTATATTTTCTCCAAATCAATTACTTGCAGTTGCTTCTCTGTTTCGTTGGCTTTATCTCAACCTGGCTGTCGCTTATAGAGTCAAACAAAGCAAAGGCTGTGACCTTGCTCTTTTGGCTAGTACAAACCTTATCTTTTGGTGGTGCCACTCAAGAGTATAGCTTTGCACCCTTTCTCGCTTTAAAAGTTACTCTTGGTGTCAATTTGCATAACTACGCGGCCTTCAACTTACTAGCTATTTATTTCACCTTTTATTCCTTTGCCAAAATTGAATCAAAGTAGGAGAGCACGATGTTTAAGGGATTAGTCATTTATATATTTGGAATTGCTTTCGGTGTTTACTGCAGTGCTATCTATTATCAATATGAACTCAGCTCCTTACGTATGCAGAGTGCTCAAGAAGCAAAACAGGACACCGAGATGTTTATGAAGGTGTTCTCGCGGATCCATTTAGGCTATTTAGAAGCGGCACAAGAAGGTGAAAAGGCGCTTTTTCGCAGGGCTTATTATGGCTACCAAGCAATAACTGAAGACTGCTTTAAAGAGAATGCACTTAGATTCAGAAGTCAATTTATTGAATTTCTAGAGCAGGATTGTAAGGAAGGAGTGATAAGTTCCTGCGCCAATCTTGGCTCTTATTACCTTGAACAGCAGCATTATGATAAGGCACTGCCATTGCTTAAGAAAAGTGCCGAAACGGGAAATAAACAAGCCATTGGGGACTTGGTTGATCTTTACTTGAGCAAAGACTGGCAACATGCCAATCCGCAAATAGCGAAACAATGGATACTAAAGCTGTCGGCAAGTGAAAATTAAATGCGTTAGGGTCTAACATTTGCTTTCAGAGCAGTAATTAGTTATTAAAGCTCAATCATCGCACCTGAGCTTTACGTTTGTACCATCACTTCTGTTTCCTCTTGCACATCTAACTCGCCAACATGCCAGTAAAAAGCGCCTATTTCCTGAGTCAGGCGTTTTTTAACCCAGGCCGGATAGGCGGCATCGTCCGTGGGGGTCATCTCAAAGGAGTCTGGACCCATGGCATTAGTTGCGAGCTCTGCAAACGCCTGTGCGTAAGCGCGACTGGCGCCGTCCTTGTCGCGTTTATCCACAAGCGGCAACACCAAGGGCAGGGGGCAATTGATATTCATAAAGGCTTGTAAAACGCCCCATAGTTCGGTGGCGGCGCTGACATTAATGGCGCACCAGGTGCTTAAGGGCACGCGTCGTCTAGGCGTTTTTTGTGGGTAGCGCGGGTAAATTTCCAAGGTGGTGCTTGGCGGCTGGGTTTGATTGCCCGGGCTAAAATTTGCGTAAGCGTTCAGCTCGCTAAAATGGCAGCGCCATTGCAACACCTTATTATGGTAATGCTCGACCATGCCTTTGTTGCGCTGGAACACCAAGTAGGGATAAAAGCGTGTTACCTGCATTTTGGTCTTTTTATAGATAAAGGGCAGGGCGGCGGAGGTTAGAAAAAGCGCGACATAGGCGGGAGTATTGACGGGCTCTGACAACACCTGGATCAGCATAAAAGGCCAGCCTAAAAATATCATCAAAAAGTTCAGGGCATTTAGTCCCCAGAGCAGATTGCCAAGCCAAGATCGTTTCCAACTATAGAAAGTGAGGGAATCGTTACTCCAGTAATACTTATGTTTGGCGATAAAGCCTGCTTTATCCAGCCGTTGTGACGGCTTCATGTCTAGCAAAGATAGGATATGCAGCGGCTGCAAATTGATCAGCGTGCTGTAGTCGAGCCTATGCATATTAACGTGCTCTTCGGGACAGAGTATATCCCTGCCAGCATCCAGGTATTCTTGATACCGCCAACGCAGGTAGAGGTGAGAAAGCAACCAAGGCGCTGCCGCCGCGATTGCAACCGCAAACCAATAACCGGCAAATTGCCAGGCATGGCTATCGGCGATGATGTTTTGCCAAAACAGGCCATGACTAAGAGCCAGGCCAACGCTTACTCCTGTGCCAATGAGCAGTAAGGGGACCGCAAGCAGGGCAAGTATAAAGAACACCTTGTCCAGGGTGCGATAGGCAGAGGAAGGCCGTGGGAAGTCAAATTCGTCGGCCACAGGTTCAGCCAGGCTGAGTGTGTGTTGATCTGGCCCCTGCCAGGGAGACGTCCCTCGAGAATAAGTCGATGCGGTGGCGGGTTTAGTAACTGCGTTATTCATATCTGACATCCTGTCGTATTGGCCATTAAGGCTGAGAAATGGGCGTAGAAGGCACCGTTAGGGTGTACTGATAAACGCCTGTGCGGCGTTGCGGCCCATGGCATAACCGGCATCGAGTTTAGCTAAATCCCGAGTGGTGCGGGAGATGTCAAACTCAGTCGGTGGGGCAATAATATGGATCTCGCAGTCGCTTGGCGGCTGCATAATGAAATCCAGGCTGGCATTATAATCGGCCCAGCGGGTAGCCATGCGTTTTGCCAGTGCCGGCGTATCTCTTAACAGGCGTTGAGTCAGCCAATTAAATTTCGCCGGTTTTTTACGATAGCCCAGGGGCTGAGATAGGATCACGGTGATCTTATTGGCACCCATGGCGTAGGCCTGGCGCACGGGAATGGAGTCGCCTATGCCGCCATCGGTATAGCATTGGCCCAGGTACTCGGGGTAATCCCGGTACGCCAATGGCAAGGCACAGGAGGCCTTTAGCACCTGCTCCAGATTCTCAGCCGTGCCTTGAATGTACTCGGCCTGGGCGTTGTGCACATTGGTGGCTACCACATAAAAAGGGGCACTTTGGCTGGCAAAGGTCGCCAGGTCTAAGCGAATTTCACTGATGGTTTTATGCCACAACCAGTCCAAATCAAACAGGTGGCCACCGCGGACAAAGCGTCCATAGCTGATAAATTCGGGGCGACAGGAATAGTCGGTGATCACCTTGTAGTTACGGCCGTGTTGGGCGCACAAAAAAGCGGCGATGTTGGTGGCACCGGCCGACACGCCAAAGTACATATCAAAGGGTTGGTAATTGGCCGCCAGCCAGGCATCGAGTACGCCGGTGGCAAAGATACCGCGCATTGCGCCGCCTTCTACGACCAGGGCGTGCTTAAGAGAAGAAGTTGCCATGCTAATACCAACACTTTGTTTATTAGGGAGTTTATTTTCAGAACAGCCTACCATCTAACGGTTTTACGAGCCAGAAAATGGGACCAGCGTCGGCGCTATGCTTTGTTCGGGCTTGGGAGCTGTTACGCGCCCCTCATGTCATCATGGCTGATTTTACAGCATTCGCAGCGGCGAAGTGCTGAAAACGGGTGTAATATTGTCGCAAAACAATTACAATTGCTACTATATATCATTTCTCTTCTTTAGTGACCTTGCGCCCATGACCGACATCACCACCCATCAGGCTTCACGTAAACGCTTGCTCATCGCTTTGAGCATCACGTGCAGCTTTATGGTTATTCAGCTGGTGGCGGCGTATTTTGCTAATTCCCTGGCGGTATTTGCCGATGCCGGACACCTGTTTGTGCATAACAGCACCTTGTTTATCGCTATTCTGGCTTCGTCCATCGCCATTCACCTGGCGCGCAACTTTAACGATGGCTTTAACAAGGCGGAGTTGGTTGGGGGCTTGATCAACGGTAGTTTATATCTGGCCATTAGTTTGACCATTCTCACCCTGGGGACGGATCGCTTTGTCGATTTGCAACACGGTCATGAGCGTGGCGATGTGAACCCGCAAATTATGGCGTTGGTGTCCATGCTGGGTTTTGTGTTTCATGGCACTGCCGCCTGGGTGCTTTATAAGGGCCGCAAAGAAAGCATTAATGTGTATGCGGTGTTTTTGCATACCTTTTTCGATTTGCTCTCCACGGTCACCACCTTGGTGGCAAGCGTGATTATTGTGCTGACCGGCTGGCAGCAGGTGGATGTGCTCTTTAGCATGTTGATTGCGGTATTTGTGCTGGTGACCGGCTTGCGCCTGATATTCCAGTGCTTGCAGCGTTTGCGAGCGTCTGCCGAGGCGTTGCCTAAGGCGACCCGGGTAGAGAAGGCCTTAAGCCGACTCGATCATGTCGCCAGTGTCCATAATGTTACCGTGTCCATAGTGGATAATGCTCCCGCGGTCGGTGCGCATATCGTTTTAAAACACCATTGTACCGTGGCCGCCCATGATGCCATCTGCCGCGCCGCGGCGGAGCAGATGTTGGCGAGTAAATTTAATATTCCTCACAGCGTGTTGCAAATTGAGGCCAGTGCCAACGGCGCTCATCATCAGCCTTGTGGTGCCAGCGAGGCAAGCTAAACGGCGCGACTGTGCGAAGATCAATTCCCTTTTACCGCCTTTGGGCCATGCTTCTAACTGGCTCTGCCAGCTTCATTCAAAGCGCTAAAGAGCGTATTTCAAGAGCCTAGTGGCTACAGGCTATTCATCTTTTCCAGGGTTTTTTCCAGGTAATACTTAGCCGCCAGGGTCGCGGCATCGCACGGCTTGGCAAAGAAGAAGCCCTGCAGGTGATGGCAGCCGAGCTTATTTAAGAAGAAGATTTGCTCTCGTGTTTCCACCCCTTCGGCAATACAGTACAGTCCCAGGCTGCTGGCCAGGTTATGTATGGTGCGAATAATGGCCTCGTTGGTGGGGTTGATGCCGATTTGGCGCACAAAGCTTTGGTCTATCTTGATCACATCGATAGGGAACTGATTGAGATAGGTCAGCGACGAGTAGCCGGTGCCAAAGTCATCCAAGAATAGCTTTAAGCCGGCGGCCCGCAATTTATTGAGCTGCGCCGCCGCCTTGGCCTTGTCGTCCAACAGGGTGCTTTCGGTGATCTCCAAGCGCAATTGTGCCGGGCTGACATCATGCATGGCGAGGATGTCTACCAAACGCTCGGTCAGGTTGGACTTAAGAATATGTATGGGCGAGAGGTTCACCGACAAATAGAAGTCATCATAGGTACTAAACCATTGCTTGAGCTCACGCAGGGCGCGATGCAGCGCCTGTTCGGTGATAGCATCGATCAGGCCTATTTCCTCGGCCACCGGAATAAACTCGGCGGGCGATATAAACTGGCCCTCGCTTTGCCAGCGCAGCAGGAGCTCAACGCCGACGATGCGTTTTTGGTGGATATGCACTATGGGCTGATAATGGTTGGTCAGCAACTCGTCGCGATAGGCATCTTGCAGGGCATTTTCCAGCATCAGTTTGTGGGTGATGCGGTTGTTCATCTGCTCGGTGAAGAACTTATAGCCGTTACGTCCGGCGTTTTTAGCGTAGATCATCGCCATATCGGCGTTACGGATCAGGTCTTCGGCATTGTCGGCATCAAAAGGAGACAGGGCAATACCGATACTGACGGAAATATTGATGGTGATGTTGCCGATTTTAATCGGTTTTTCCAAGGTCTTGGCCAGGTGCTCGGAAAGTTCACTGAGTGACTGCGGCGATTGCACCTGCTCAATCAGTAATAAGAATTCATCGCCGCTTTGGCGGGCCAGCAGTGAATTATCATCGAGTTGCTCGCTGATGCGCTCGCAGATACAACACAGCACCTGATCGCCCACCGCATGGCCGAAGGAGTCATTCACCGGCTTAAATTTATCCAGGTCGATAAACAGCAGGGCCAGAAGCGATGAATTTTCTTTGGCGTAGTCGATGGCCTGGGCTATTTTGCCGCGCATCATGGTGCGGTTTGGCAAGCCGGTGAGGGGGTCGTAATTGGCCAGGTAGCGCAGCTCGTCCTCGGCGCGCTTCTGCTCGGTCAGGTCGGTGATCACCACCACATAGTAGCTGATCTCGTCGCTTTGCTCCTGCTTGTCACGACACACCGCGGTTACGCTTATTTGCACCGGATGGCGAATATCATGTTTGGTGCGAATTTGTTCCTCTACTCGCCAGTTATCGCCCGCCGCTAATTTGCCAATCAGCCCCATATAACGCTGGAACTTTTGCTTGCCCAGGGCGCGCACGAAGGGCTGAATACTAAGTCCCTGGCTATTTGGATCGGAAAACGCCCGTAAAAAACTGTCATTGGCGGAAAATGGCTGCAGGTGCTCGTCTAAAATCAATAACCAATCGCTGATCTGGCCTATGGCCTCACCCAGTACCGTGGCCTGTTGGGCCGAGGCTTTGGCGTCGGTGATATTGGTGTAGATCCCGGACACTTCCTTTGGTTGGCCGTTGGCATCGTATTCGGTGATCCGTCCTACTTCGTGATACCAGTGCCAGGTGCCTTGTTTATGGCATAAACGGTAGGTGAAGTCCCAGGTTGCTTGTTCGCCCTGGTTTAAAAAGCGCTTCCAGTTAAGTCGGTAACGGTCGACATCCTGAGGGTGGATTAAATCGACGTACTGCTCGAACGAGCATTGATTTTGAATTTCTCTATAACCCAGCTCTGCCGCCAGGCGGCGCTGCATAAAGCGCCGTTGCTCTACCTGATAGTGCCAGATACCGCTGTTTGAACTTTGCAGTGCCAGGTCGGTTTGTTGTTGCGAGGCCAGCAACTTGCCGTGGGCGCTATGCAAGCGTCTTTGTTGGCGTCTTAGCCACAGCATCCAGGTGCCCAGGAGCAGGGCACTGATGACTATATAGAGGGTAATGGCTACGGGTGAGCGCCAGGGCGCATACGCCACTTCAATGCCCAGATGCAAGGTACGGGACCACTTGCCCGACACCGGGTCGAAGGCGCTAATGCTGAGCTGGTGTGCACCGGGATTCAAAGTAGCAAATTGCAAGTTGTTGCTGGCGTAGTTGGGGTATTTAAACTCGCTGGCGCCGCTAAGGCTGATTTTGTATCGCACCTGATCGCGATGAATGTAATCGAAGCTGGAAAATGAAATAGTCAGGCCGAGGTCGTCATGTTGTAACTGCAATGGGGTATTGGCGTATTTGCTTGGCGTGTAGTCCAAGGGCCGAGATAGCAGGTTAATGTCGGTAATTTGCGGTGCCGGGGCAATATAATGATTGGTGGCGGTAATAAAGTCTGCGGGATCGACAATCAGCAGGCCTTTGACCGTGCCAAAAGCGAGCTCACCGCTGGCCAGCTTGGTTGCCGAAAAACCGTTGAATTCCGCCGCCGAGAGGCCGTCTTTAACGCTGAAGTGACGTAAATGGCCACTGTTGATGTTATAGCGATACAAACCGTTATTGGAGCCAAACCATAAGAAACCAAAGTTATCTAACACCGGGGTAAATACACTCAGACTACGTAGGCCTTGTGCTGGGCCGATACGGTCACGCTCTTCCAGCGTTTCTAAATCCAGGGCGACCACGCCTTCACCGTCTATGCTGATCCACAGGCTGTTATTCTGATCCAGGGTCCATGAGTCGATTAAATTGTTTGACTGCGCGTTTACGTATTTGGGTTCGTAAATGGGGTGCAGGCTGTCGTTGTTGACATCGTAGCGATATAAACCGCCGCCGTAACTAATAAGTGGGTCGTCTTTGTGGGTGGGCAATGGCGGCAAAAAGTGCGAGGCGTGTTCTGGTTGCAACTGTTGTCCAATAGACGGCAAGGCCTCAATTGTGTTGCTGGCCGGATCGAAGCGGTAAAAGCCTGACTGGGCAATAAAGTAGGTCATGCCGTTGGCCAACTGATAGAGCCCCCAACGCAGGGCTTCAGCATCGAATCCAATTGGATGGGCGGCATTTTTAAGGGGATAACTCACGTTGTTTGTGGTCATATTCAGCAGGGCACTGCCCTGGATAGCCAGCACCCAAAGACTGTCGGCAACATGAGTCGCCGGCTGCAACTGGTAAACGGTTTGTTGCCCCATGGCCATTTTTTTATCGTCAAGGGTCATCAAGGTGGTGCTTGGCCCCTCCTTGGGGATTTTATTGAGGCCATTACCGCTGCCGACCCACAGGGTGCCATTGTCTTGCTCATAAATGGCCCACGCAGCGTGACCATGTTGGTACTTGCCAGTGGCCAGGGCCTTTTGCTTAAAGCGCATGGCCAGGGGCGACCAGGAAAATACCCCTTGGGCTTGAGAGCCGAGCCAGAGCATGCCGCTTTTGTCGCGAAACATCGACATGACGTTGTTGTCGTTGACCGCATAACGAGAGTCGCTAAAGCGGATCAGGTTGGTGGTGTGGCGGGTTTGCCGATTAAATTGCAGCAGGCCATCTTCGGTGGCTACGAAATCCACGGTGCCGTAGCGTTGCAATGACCAAATATTATGATTGTCTATCAGCGTCTCGATAACCGGCTTCTGGCCTTCAAGGTTACGTCGATATAGGCCTTCTACGGTGCCCACTAAGAGGCCAAATTCGTTATCCCACTGTAGGAATTTGATATTACGCTGGTCATTACTGGCGTGCGCAGTGGGTAAATGGGTTAATGCCGAGCTGGTACCATTATGATAGCGGAATAAACCGGTGGAGGTGCCTATATACAGGCTATCTTCGTGAGGCAGCAGGGCCCGTACCATATGGGTGGGGTTGTTCAGGCTAAACACCAGCTCCAAAGAGCGATTAGTCAGGCTGTACTTATATACCTGATGGTTAATGCCGAGCCAGATAATGTCTTGGTTATTGTTATCCTGGCTTATTTCCCAAACGGTCGCGTATTTGGCATCGACTTCGGACAGGGGGTTGCTGAGTAATTGCTGTGAGCTTAGGCTCGCCGGGTCGACTAAAAACAGGCCGTTAAGCTGAGCTGAGACGAGAAAGTTGCCATTTTTCAGTGGCGTGATAGCCAAAATAGCATCGCTGGCCAGGGCAGGGTCGGCACCGTTAAAGAGGTTAAGTTGATAACCATCGTAGCGATTTAGGCCGCGATCCGTGCCAAACCACAGATAGCCGAAATCATCCTGGGCTATGGTATTAACCGTCCCCTGGCTTAGCCCTTCCTCGGTCGACAGGCGTTGCAACTGATAGCCATAGTTTACTGGGGTGGCAAAAACGACATTAGCGCTGAAAAAGAAGACTAAAAAGCTAAGTAATGCGTTGAGCAAAAAACTGATATAGCGACGCAATTCTTGACTCCAATAAGGCGCTGAAACCGATCTAGTAGGTGTATCCCTTGAACTGAGCTAGGCCATCAACAGAGAATTAACATTATAATCTGTAAATCTAGCATAGAAGTGTCCGTGGTCACTATATCTTTATAATTTCACTTCTAAAAAACATGACGATATGGTTAACATTAGAGCAACTTTTCAGCCGAAGGATTGACCATATGATAAATCAGCCAGCAAATGCCGCTTTAGCGACCAGCTCCGCACCCGTGCTTATCGTTATCGATATGCAACTGCGTTTAGCCCCCGCAATGGCAGATTACCAAGAGGTATGTGCGCGCGTGAAGCTGCTCACCGAGGTGGCCGATAAACTTGAGTTAGAGCACATTATTACCGAACAAAACCCACAGGGCTTAGGTACCACAGATCCGAGTTTGGTCAGTGCCAGCGCCAAGGTGGTAGCCAAAGACACCTTTAGTGCGGTGCAAAGCGAGGCCTTTATTGGTGCCATTGAGGAGCTGGGAGAATCACACTTTTTTTTATGCGGCATGGAAAGCCATGTGTGCGTGTACCATACCGCCAATGAGCTGCTCGCCCTGGGCTATCGAGTAACGGTTCTGGCCGACGCGGTATGCTCGCGCGACCCTGAAAATAAGGCACTGGCCTTGGCACAACTGCGTCATAACGGCGCGCAAATTTGTTCTTCTGAAACTGCCATCTTCGCCTGGATGAATAGCTGTCGCCACCCTCAATTTCGCGATATCTTGGCCTTGATCAAGTAAGGCTCGGTGACAAACGTCACGCAAAAAATGTTCAGTGGCCGCTGATGGTTAAATGGTAAGCTTGCGGCCAGTGATGAAAATCAATCAACTTTTTTATTGATAACTATTTTCGTTTAGATTAAAATTGGCGGCATATTCTAACTGAGAGTGGTTTTTATTCGTGTATATCTGTCTTTGCCATGGTGTGTCCGATAAGAAAATTGAACAAGCGATCGATCAAGGTGCTCGTTCTATGCGTGATCTTAGCTCCGAGCTAAAGGTCGGCTCTCAGTGCGGCAAATGTTGTAACTGCGCCAAAAAAATCCTAAATCAAAAGCTTATTGATATCGTCGATGTCACCGACGAAGTGGCCTGAGCACCACCAAATTTAGCTAATTTCTGTTATATCTCCCTGTTTTTGTTATATTGAATAGCATGATGATGGCGAACGGCCAGGGCTCATGCACGCAAAAACTCACCTTCGACTCCTGCTGATCTCGCTATGCACATGGTATTTGATTGGCTGTAGCTCGGTTTCAGATTTCGATTCGATGCCTGAACGTCCAGCCAGTTATGCATTACCTAGTGAGGATGCTGACTTGCTAAATAGGTTTTTTGAACACCAGCCCAGTGCAGACTTATCCGGCTTTTATCCCTTGATCGATGGCCTGGATGCGTTTGCAGCCCGCATCGCCCTAGCCGAAGCGGCGCAAACGTCCATTGATATTCAATATTATTTGTATCACCGTCAGGAGACCGGCAAGGTGCTGAGCGCCTATCTTCTGAAGGCTGCAGAGCGTGGGATCAGGGTCCGTATTCTGCTCGATGATATGTCGCAGGCTGAGTCGGAGCGCGACCTGGCAGCCTTGGCACGCCATGACAATATCCAGGTTCGCTTATTCAACCCCCTTAATCATCGCAAGTTGCGTTTCCTGAGCTTTATTACCGATTATTCGCGGGTGTCGCGGCGTATGCATAATAAGAGCTTTATCGTCGACAGTCAGGTGTTTATTACCGGTGGCCGCAATATTGGCAATGCCTATTTCTCCGGAGAGGATAGCTCTCAATTTGTCGATCTGGACGTACTGAGCATCGGCCCGGTGGTAGAAAAGGCTACCCAGGCGTTTGATTTGTATTGGAACCATCCCTTAGCTGAGGATATCGACAAGCTATTTACCGAGGTCGATGACGGCCACTTGGATACCCTCAAGGGCAAGCTGGCTTATTTTGTCAGCCGAGAGTATGGCGACAGCAGTCCCTATGTGAAGCGAGTGAAGGAATCGGACCTGGTGCAGTCCTTGCGTCGAGGCAAGCTTAATCTCGATTGGGCGAGGGGCTATCTATACGTAGATGATCCCAACAAACTGCTGACCGATAGCCGTAATACCAGTACCCATATGGCGCCAAAGATGATCCGCGCACTCGGCGTACCGAAACAACAAGCCATTATCATCTCTCCTTATTTTGTGCCCCGGGAGCCAGGCATGGCATTATTAAGGCGCTGGGCCGAACAGGGGGTGAAGATCACAATTTTAACGAACTCCTTATCCGCCACCGATGTGCCCGTGGTGCATGCCGGTTATGCCGGTTATCGCAAGGAGTTATTGGCCATGGGCGTGAACCTGTGGGAGCTGAAACGTAACTTCGAGGTTACCCCGAAGAAGCTTAAGATCAAAAGCTTTACCGGCTCGTCCGCCGCCAGTTTGCACGCCAAGACCATGGCCTTTGATAATGATCAGGTATTTATTGGCTCGCTGAATTTAGATCCCCGTTCATTCAATCTCAATACCGAGCAGGGCCTGGTGATCACATCGCCACGTTTCAATCGCCTGTTGCGTCGTTGGGTGGAAAATGAGATGCCGAAGTTTGCCTGGCAATTAAGTCTGGATGCAGAAGGACAGCTGCAATGGCAGAGCGTTGGTAGTGAAAAGGTGTATGATCATGATCCAGATACCAGCCGTTGGCAGCGTTTTAGCGTGTGGCTGATGTCCTTGTTGCCTATCGAAGGGGTGCTATAAAGATAGATGCAACGACCATAAAAAAGCCGCTGTAGCAGCGGCTTAATGAAGTGAGTTACATCTGCGATTGCAGGTAATTCTCTATTCCGGTGACCTTGATCAGGTGTTGCTGGGTTTCCAGCCAGTCAATCTGCTCTTCCTGTTCATGCAAAATAGCATCCAAGGCTTCACGACTGATATAGTCAAGGCGCTCTTCCGCCAGTTTAATGGCTGCGTGCAGGTCATTTAGAGACGCTGTTTCAAAATGCATATTGGCGGCGATCATTTCTTCGGCATCTTCGCCGATACGCAGGCGGCCCAGGTCTTGTAAATTAGGCAGGCCTTCTAAAAATAGAATACGCTCGATTAACCTGTCGGCGTTTTTCATTTTTTGAATCGAGACCTTGTAATCGGCCTTGTCGAGCTTGCTAAAGCCGAAGTCTTTAAACATGCGGGCATGCAAAAAGTATTGGTTGATGCCAACCAGTTCGTTGGCCAGCACTTTATTTAACGCGCTGATTACGTCCTTATCACCTTTCATTATGACACCTCGGCATCGCCCATTTGCGACTGTTGATAGTTTTGCAGGCCAATTTTATCGATCAGGCCCAGTTGCTGTTCAAGCCAGTAAACATGGTCTTCTTCGGTATCGAATAACAGTTTTTCCAGTACTTCACGAGACTGATAATCTTGTTCTTCTTCGCAAATTTTGATGGTTTCTTTTACGCATTGCACCACCTCAAGCTCAAGCTTCAGGTCGTTGGCCATCATTTCTTTAACGTTAGTACCCACAAGCAAATCGCGGCGCTTGGTCATATCGGGTACGCCTTCTAAGAAAAGGATGCGTTTGATCAGCCAGTCGGCATGTTGGGTTTCTTCTTCACGTTCATGCTCAAGACGTTCATAAAGTTTATTTAAACCCCAGTCTTCATACATGCGTGAATGGATGAAATATTGATCGATTGCGGCTAGCTCATTTGCGAGCAATTTATTAAAGCTATCGATAACTCGTTGTTTACCTTGCATTTGCCACGGCCTCGTTGTGCATTGATGGGACAAGTGTAGTCTATCTTGCCAATAAATCAAATATTTTCATTATAAATCAGGTGGTTACAATTGTAACTTATTCGCATTCCAATTTATATTTGCCGTTAGATTTTATGCAAAATTGTCGCCATAAATTGGCAATAAATTCCCACCTTGTTGATCATCTTGATGACAAACAAGGTGGGGCTAACTCTAATTAGAACTGATACTTCAATCCGGCGGTAATGCTGGTGCCTAAGCCTTTGATGTTGTAGCCACCATAGGTATAGGCTTGGGCGCGGGCAGGGTAGTAATCGCGATTAAAGAGGTTCTCAACACCGAAATATGCATTGAGTTGCTCGGTAAACTGATGCTGACCGCTAACATTGACGACCAGATAATCGTTTACCGGGCCCTGATCGCCCACATAGTCGCCATCGGCATTGGGTTCAAAGCGCTTACGGTTGCCGACATACAACAAGGTCAGACTTAAACTTGTCTCGCGACTTGGTTGCCACTGCAGGTTCGCGGTGGCTTTTGGCGGGCTGATCTGTTTGGCGCCAAGGTAAACATCGTCCTGGGTGTTTTTACCCTCAACATAGGCGTAGGTCAAAGTGGTGCGCCAGGCCGGGCTAAAGCGGTAGTCGGCCAGTAGCTCATAGCCCCATATCTCCTGAGGTGCACGTACCGGCATATAGACGCCGGTGGTTTCGTCGAAGCTATTGGTGGTACCTAACTCAGAGGTACTGCGATACAAGGAGCCTTCCAGGCGCAGCCGATCAAGGACCGAGGTAAAGCCAACCTCATAGTTATCGATAACCGATGCCTCGGTACGGATAAGCGCGATATCGTTGACCGTGGCGGTGCGCAGCAGGCGGCCAATATCCGAGATATCGGCGCCTTGTGAATAGCTGATAAAAGGGCTGAAGGTCTCGAAAGCATTGTACTTAAGGCCGACATTATAGGTGGTAGCGGTATAGTTGAGGGTGTCGCCTTTGACATCGATTGGCACCGAACACTGAGTTTCGCTGCGACACAGCTCTAGAGTGCGGTAATCGTCCACCTCCAGGTCGATATCTTCATGGCGTACACCGGCTTTAATCACATAATGCTCATCAATAACCCATTTGCTTTGCACAAATCCAGCAAGGTTACTCATATCCATTTCCGGGACCCAAACGCGGCCATCGACCAGGGGTTGTGAAGTGACGTCGTTAAGTAAATCAACCCCATAAATAAAGGTTGCTTCGGTGCCTTGCAAATCGAACTGGCTGTTAAAGGTGGCGCGTAACCCCTCTTTTTTTGAGGCGATAATAGATTGGCCACCATCATACCCGGCACTTGGGTTGGCCAGGTTCGGAGAGTAGAAGAATACATTTTCAATGTCTTGAGCGTACAAATCGACCGTCAGCGCGGTGTTAGTGAACACTTCGCTATCACTGTATTTGATCATAATATTGGTATTACCGCTTGGACCTTGCGGGCGACCTTGTTTTTGTTGCTCTGCGGGCACATGAATGGCGTAGGACTTGTCGCCTTGATTGATGTCGCCAAATACGTCGCCAAGATCGGTTTTTTGTTGCGACTTATAGTAGTTATAGGTCAAGGACAGAGATTTTTCGGCGTCGAAATCATAGCCTAATTTGGTGAAGTAGTTTTCGGTTTCGACATCGCTCAGTCCGTATTGCAGACCAAGAATATCGCCTTCGGCATCACGTTGTACGCCGTTTTCCTCGTAGCTAAGGGTGGCCAGGTAAGAGAATTTATCCAGGCGCCCATTTATCGAGCCTTCTACCCGTGCGCCCAGGGTTTCGTCGCTTTTAACGGCGCTAAAGCGCGTGGAGACATCGACCGAGGCGGAAAAGTCATCACCATTACTCGGCTTTTTGGTGATGTAGTTGATCACCCCCCCGGCAGCGCCATTACCATAGACAGAGGTGGCACCCTTGATCACCTCTATGCGCTCCAGCACGCTTGGGTCCAGGCTGCGAATACCTAAGGAGCCATTACGTAGTGGTGTCGATTGCGGCACGCCATCAATCATGATTAACGGCGCCCGACCGCGCAGGGTCTGTCCGGTATTACTTGAGCTATTGGTGCTTGGCGCCATGCCCGGCACCAGTACTTCGAGCAGGTTTTGTAACTCGGGACTGACCCTGAGCTGGGCCTGTATCTGTTCTCGGGTGATCACAGTGACCGACGCGGGCACTTCATCAATATTCTCCACCACGCGGCTGCCGGTGACTATGATATGTTCTAGGCTTTGAGCTGTTTGTTCGGCATGCAGGGGAGCGCTAAGGGCTATGGTCAAAAGAGAAAGTGAAAAACGCACGGAGATTACCTTTATTATTAAATAATTGTGCGAATGATAATGAAAATAAATCTCAATAACAATATTTCAGGTTGCTTTTGTTGTTAACAGGAGTGTTGTTTCAATAGAAACTATTAGTGCTCGGGAGTCACCCTGATCGGGAGCTATGTATGTGCGACTGCACGTGCAAGTGGACTGCAGAGCCCACGATGGCAGTGATAATGTTAGGGCGTAGGGTGATATGTGGAGGTGAGCCGACAAAGGAAGTCCCCGGGAGCAGACCCGGGAACTCGTTACTGTGTTATAACAGTTCTTTAGGCTTTTCTATAAAGTAGCCTTGGGCACCATCGAGACAAAGCTGCTCGATAATCTGCTTTTCTTCCAGGCTTTCGACCCCTTCGGCAAAGACGCGTACGCCGATACGGTGTGCCAGGTCGACCATCAGACGCATAAAGTATTGGTTGTTTTTATCGTCTTCGAGGCCGCGGGTGTAGCTGGCATCCATCTTAATGTAGTCGGGTTTGATCTCGCGGAAAAACTTAAACGAGGTCAGGCCAACGCCAAATCTCTCCACCGTCAGGCGGGCACCGGTGCGATGCAGCATGCCGACAAAGCGCTTACTGGCGGCGATATTTTGTTGCAAGCCTAGCTCAGATATCTCAAAGACCAGGCGTTGAGCAAAGTCACCTTCTCTGATTAAACGACGCTCCAGCCAAATAACGAACTTATCGTCATGGGCGCTGGCGGCAGAGACATTAATACCAAAATATTGGGCGCTGAGATTTCTATTCTTAATAGCATTTAGCGAGTGCTCTATGATCATCTGATCAAGCTCAACCGATTTACCCAGTTGGTCGGCCATCGCCATAAAGGAGGATGTCGGCAATAAATGATCTTCTTCATCGCGAAAACGCGCTTGAATTTCTGAATAAGCCACGCTGCTTTTGCCCAGTGGCATTATGGGTTGAATGGCCAGGTTAACCGACTGCTTTTCCAACATGTCATTAATTACCTTGCGCCAGTTTTGTGTGCCTTGCACCGCACTTTCGCTGATGTCTTCCGGGCGCTGTACATGCCAAGCATTAGCATGCTTACTTTGTGCTATGTTCATGGCGACATCAACATTGGCAAGCAATTCACCGAGCGGCTTATGTTGATCATAAGGCACTATGCCGGTGTATGCGACCGAGGCGAGCTCATGCAGCTTTTGATATTGATTGAATTTGGTTTGAATTTGCGTGGCGAAGCGTTCCACTTCCTTAGGCGGTGTATTAGGGAGTACCACGGCAAAGTCTGAGCTGTTAAGACGAAATACACTGGCAGAACCATAGTTCCTAATGCCGGCCGTTAAGATATCGGCAATACTACGAATGTACTCATCTCCCTGTTGGTAGCCCTTACTCTGGTTGATATGTTGCAACTCGGTGCCACGCACCAAGGCAATACAGCCAAAACATTCGCCATTGGCGTGCTCAATATGACGTTCGTAATATTCAACAAACATGTTGCGGTTACCCAGTTCGGTGACAACATCCTTATAGGCCTCTTTTTTAATCTCCTGTGCCGAGCTGGCAATGTTTTCCATTTGCAAGCCCAAGTGAGCCTGTAAGCGATTTAGGGCAGGGGAGATCTGAGTGGCGAGTTTGAGTTTTAATTTGTTATCGGCAAAGGCACGGTTAATCGGCTCGGGCATATCATTGCTAGTAACGAACTGATCGATAATGTTGGCAACGATATCGGCAATGCGGCGGCGATATCCACGAAATGCAGTTTTTAAGCTGGCGATGGGAATAAAGCAGATAAAGGTGATCACCAGTACGAAGTAGATCAGACCTTGTTCAAAGGCGTCAGCCATATCATTTAAATCGGCAATAAACTCAACTCGCAACTCGGCATCCTGGCTGACGGCGAATTGGCTACGTATGGTATCAAACTGTGCTTGGGCGAGTTGCGCAATAAAGTTCTCTTCGGTGCGTTGCGTTTTGGCACTTAGTACCTCGCCATTACCATCGCGTAACCAGAGTTTGTGTACCGGCATGATGGCAACCAATTGCTCGGCTAAGGCTGGAGCCTGTGCAGCAACCTGCTCGGTGGTCATGGCCGGCTGGAGATCTAAGAAGCGTTGCAGTTGCGCCTGCATTGCATCCTGCTTATGCACGCCATATGAATGAAAGACCATTATATTGGCGACAACACCGGCACAGAGGGCCAGCAGCCATAATGTAAACTGCAATAGTGTGAATCGTTTCACGGTAGCTTATCCTTTACCCTTATTGTTATTAAGTTGAAGCATGTGGTTAGGTGTGCTCACACCTGTGCAACAACAACTCAACCTCCAGCGCCCGGCACCGTGATCGTTTTGCGCACTTACATCCATGTTTAATTACCATACACCACAATAAGTTAGCGTTATAAGTTCGCTTTGCGTTTTCGCGGACATATTATCATGCAGTGGCGTGCTAATGGCAATGCACGGATACATTTTGTAATAATACAGGGCGTTTATTTACATTTAGTAGTGTGTTGAATATTAAAAACAATTATGAGTAGAGACTAGTTCAAGGAGAAAATCTTGTCTAGAAAAGGGTTGTTTTAAAATTGGGTAAAAACAGGGGAGGATTTGAAGTTATTTTGGCTCCCCCTCCCCGACTCGAACGGGGGACCTGCGGATTAACAGTCCGTCGCTCTAACCAACTGAGCTAAGGGGGAACAAAATAATACTAGGAAGTGGCTCCCCCTCCCCGACTCGAACGGGGGACCTGCGGATTAACAGTCCGTCGCTCTAACCAACTGAGCTAAGGGGGAACAACCTAGTGCTGAAAGATATTGGCTCCCCCTCCCCGACTCGAACGGGGGACCTGCGGATTAACAGTCCGTCGCTCTAACCAACTGAGCTAAGGGGGAAGCGCCTGTCTCTCAACGGGGCGAAATATTAATGACCGCACCTGCCAGTGTCAACTAATAAAATCGGCAAAAATAAAAAAAACGACTCGTTCGCCGTTTTTTCACTCAAATTGCCTGCTAAGCAGACAAAAATGGCCTCAATTAGAGGGAACGCCATCAAGCCGGTCGGCCTCTTGCTAGTCAATCAGGCCTCTCAACGAGCAATCAATGGCTTATATAAATTCTACCTAGGCTATAAATGGGGTAAATATGAGCTCAGGTACATCACCCTCATAAGTCTTTTTTGCCTATAGTGATCAAACCCTTATATTTAAAGGCCTCGGTTAACTTATCCACGAAATCTGTGGATAAGTCTGTTTATGAATGGGGGGAAGGCAGCAGTGGTAGGCAACAAGGAGCACTTGGGAAGAAAGCAATAGGTAAAATATAAAAAATATTATTCATAATTATCAATTAGTTAAGTTTATATGCTTAAAAGTTACAAAAACCGACATTCTTATAATTAGAAGCTTAAGGGTAAGATCGGCGTTGTGCAAAAATACAGCGTTAATTTGTACTGATGTTTAAAAGGTGTAAATTAATTGTTTTTTGACGGGTTTCATTTGTTTAATTCGATGAACAACGAAAAAAGAACATTTTTTATGCACTAATTAAGCGTGGAAGGGGGCGCCCTGATGCTTTAGAATAGAGCGCTTGTATCAGCAGCAATAAGCGTTGTTATGGCTAAAGCCGAACCTGCAATGATCCTCAGTGCGCCCATCGTGCCGACCTTACGCAAAATGACCATTCCGATGATATTCGGCATGATCTTTTTAATGCTGTTCAATCTTGTAGATACCTTCTTTATCAGTATGCTGGGTACTGAACCCCTGGCGGCCATTAGTTTTACTTTTCCCGTTACCTTTACCTTGATCAGTTTGGCCATAGGCTTAGGCATTGGCACCTCTGCCGTTATCGCTACCGCCCTGGGATCTGGGCAGCAGGCACAAGCCCGTTTTGATGGCGCGGTGGCCTTGATGGTGTCGGCGGTTATGGTCTTGGCCCTGGCCTTGGTTGGTTATTTTTGCAGTGGGCCCATATTTCTCTTGCTCGGGGCCGAGCCACAACTCTTGCCTTTAATCAATGAGTACATGCATGTATGGTTTTTGGCGAGCGTGTTACTGGTGACCCCTATGATAGGTAACGCCGTGCTGCGTGCTAATGGCGATACCAAGACCCCAAGCCTGATTATGGGGGCTTCGGGATTGGTCAATGCGGTACTCGATCCCATATTAATATTCGGCTTTGGTCCAATTGAGGCCATGGGAGTGCGCGGTGCAGCCATCGCCAGTGCCATCTCCTGGCTGATCGGTGTCGCCGCGATTTTATACATTCTTATTGTCCATCGTCAGTTAGTTGGTATTCGTTGCCGTACTCAGTCCTTTGTAGAAGCGACGCGAAAAATCCTTAAAATTGGTTTGCCTGCCGCCGGTGCGAATATGCTTACGCCTTTGGCCATGGCGGTGATGACCGCCATTGTCGCTCACTTTGGTGCTCCTGCGGTGGCCGCCTTTGGGGTCGGCAGTCGCATTGAGTCCATTGCTTCTTTGGTGGTGTTGGCTTTGTCTATGACCTTGCCTCCTTTCATTAGCCAAAACTTCGGTGCGGGCAATACGCAAAGGGTGGAGCAGGCCTATAAGCAAACCCTGAAGTTCGTGATGATTTGGCAATTTGCCATTTATCTTGTGCTCTTGATGGTGGCGCCCTGGATAGCCAGTGCGTTCGCGACTGAGGCTCAGGTACGTGAGTTAATCCAGTTGTTTATCTATATTTTGCCCTTGTCCTATGGCCTGCAGGGAGTGATCATCCTCACCAATTCGTCGTTTAATGCCCTGCATAAGCCCATGCATGCTCTCGTGCTTAGTGTCGTGCGCCTGTTTGTGTTTTATGTGCCGATTGCCTATCTAGGTAGTCTAATTGGTCAGTTAACAGGCTTGTTTATCGGCGCCACTGTGGGTAATTTATTAACAGCCATCGTCGCTTATATGTGGTTCAGCCGCGAGCTCGAACGCCAAACCGTTTAAGAAAGGGGTGTCATAGTGAAAGATGTTTTTGAACTGTGCTCAAGTTATTCGCCCGGTGGCGACCAACCCACGGCGATTGCTAAATTGGTGGACGGGTTGGAATCGGGCTTGGCGCATCAGACTTTATTAGGTGCTACGGGAACGGGTAAAACCTTTACCATGGCCAATATTATCGCTACCTTGAACCGTCCCACCATTATTATGGCCCACAACAAAACCCTGGCGGCGCAGCTGTATGGCGAGATGAAAGAATTCTTCCCCAATAACGCGGTGGAGTATTTTGTTTCCTACTATGACTACTACCAGCCCGAAGCCTATGTCGTGGCCAGTGACACCTTTATCGAAAAAGATGCATCGATCAACGAGCACATAGAGCAGATGCGACTGTCGGCCACCAAGGCTCTGTTGGAACGGCGCGAGGTTGTTATCGTTGCCTCAGTATCGGCCATCTATGGTCTGGGCGATCCCGACTCCTATATGAAAATGATGCTGTTGCTTAAGGTCGGCGACACCGTTGACCAAAGGCAAATGCTGCGTCGTTTGGCGGAGTTGCAGTACACCCGAAATGATATAGACTTCAGTCGCGGCACCTATCGGGTACGTGGTGAGGTGATCGATATATTCCCCGCCGAATCGGATGATGTTGGCGTGCGGGTGGAAATGTTTGACGATGAAATCGAGCGCCTAAGCCTGTTTGACCCGCTTACAGGTCAGGTGCAAAAAAACCTGGTGCGTGCCACCATTTATCCGAAAACTCACTATGTAACGCCGCGCGAGAAGATTTTAGGCGCCATCGACAATATTAAGGTTGAGCTTAAGCAGCGTCGCCAGCAATTGCTCGATGCCAACCGCTTGGTCGAGGAACAGCGGGTGGCGCAGCGTACGCAGTACGATATCGAAATGATGCAGGAATTGGGCTATTGCTCCGGCATTGAAAACTACAGCCGTTACCTCTCAGGACGCGCGCCTGGCGAGCCGCCACCGACTCTCTTGGATTATCTGCCCGATGATGCGCTGATGATCATCGATGAGTCTCATGTTACCGTGTCGCAAATTGGCGCCATGTATCGTGGCGACCGCTCGCGTAAGGAAAATCTGGTTGAGTACGGGTTTCGTTTACCCTCGGCCATGGATAACCGCCCACTAAAATTCGAAGAGTTTGAGGCGATTATGCCGCAAACCATATATGTATCGGCGACGCCGGGCGATTATGAACTGGATAAATCGGCGGGCGAGGTGGCCGAGCAGGTTATTCGACCCACCGGCTTGCTCGACCCTCAGCTTGAAGTGCGTCCGGTCAGTACTCAGGTTGATGACCTGCTTTCTGAAATTTATCAACGCGTGGAAATAAACGAGCGGGTTTTGGTGACCACATTAACGAAACGCATGGCTGAGGATTTAACCGACTATTTAAGCGACCACGACGTCAAGGTGCGCTATTTGCACAGCGATATAGATACGGTGGAGCGGATGGAAATTATTCGCGACCTGCGCGCCGGCGTATTCGATGTGTTGGTGGGGATCAATCTATTACGTGAAGGTCTGGATATGCCCGAGGTCTCTCTGGTTGCCATCCTTGACGCCGATAAGGAAGGTTTTTTACGTTCCGCGCGCTCACTGATCCAAACCATAGGCCGAGCCGCGCGTCATATTAACGGTAAGGCAATCTTGTATGGTGATGTGATCACCAAATCCATGCGCAAGGCCATAGACGAAACCAACCGTCGTCGCGATAAACAAATCGCTCATAACGAAGCGCACGGCATCACGCCGCAGGCTTTGAACAAGCGGATCACCGATGTGATGGATACCGGTGAGACGCCGAAGCAGCAATCAGGTCTTGTCCGTAAGGGGAATAAAGGTCGCAAGGGTGCCAGCACAGACGTTGCTTTGGACGCCACGCAAATCGCCAAGGAGATCACTCGCTTGGAGGCGCAGATGCATGAATTTGCCCGAGCGCTGGAGTTTGAAAAGGCGGCGCAAGTACGGGACCAAGTCCACCTGCTACAGCAGCAACTGATCAAGAGCTAAGTCCGAGAACAGCTCTCTAGAGTTAACCTAAGCGGTGACGGTTCTTTTACCGCCCAATTTGTTGCTCTGTTTGTCTTCGTACATGCGTTTAT
This sequence comes from Pseudoalteromonas sp. BDTF-M6, assembly GCF_018334135.1. Taxonomy (NCBI): domain Bacteria; kingdom Pseudomonadati; phylum Pseudomonadota; class Gammaproteobacteria; order Alteromonadales; family Pseudoalteromonadaceae; genus Pseudoalteromonas; species Pseudoalteromonas sp. BDTF-M6. Next base: position 314,701 of record NZ_JAGXTQ010000003.1, on the reverse strand, counting down.
CGGCCTGAGCCAACAGGGCAGCGATATCCAGGGTGCACTCGGTATAGCAACTAAAGCCACAACTGATCGACGGATACACGATATGGCCCTTGTAGTTTAGCGGTGAACGCTCGATATGCAGCCTTAGTTTGTCGACAATGGCGGCGACTTGCTCATCACTGCTGATTCGATGTAAAAGTACTAAAAATTCATCGCCGCCGAGGCGGGCGATAATGTCCGAATCGCGCAAGGTGCGCTGTAACTCCCTCGCGATATGCACGAGCAAGGCGTCACCACAATCATGGCCATAGCTGTCATTCACCGCCTTAAAGTCATTCACATCGATATTAATAATGGCAAAGTGCTTGTGCACTTCGGCACCGCGAGTGAGATCGTTCAGATGTTGCATAATGGCTCGGCGGTTTGCCAACATGGTGAGGTCGTCTTGCAGTGAAGTGGCCTTCACCAGGTAGTAGGCGCGCACCAAGATGGCGACACTTACAAATAACACCAGGCACAATAGCGCACCCAGTGCGCGAATTAGCGTGGCATGAGGCTGGGGAGCGGCATTAAATTTAGCCGCCAGTGCCCAGCGTCCATTGGGGAGGTGCAAGGGTAAAATCACGTCCGCCTGCGCAAAGGTGTTGGCATTGCCATAAAATACCTGCGATCCCTTGGCGGTGTTTTTCAGAGCGTATTGCACCTGCTCCTGAGCGTCGAGCTCGAGCAACTGGTAAAGCGTTGTAATGTCCAATACTAGGCTGAGGGTGCCCCAGTAACTGGTCTCGTCGGCGGGGTTGGCAAACAGTGGAAACTGCACCAACAGAGCCTCACCGCCTTGCACTAAGGTGAGTGGTCCGGCTAGCACCACGGATTGCGTTAGTCGTGCCTGCTCAACGGTGGCAAATTGTTCTTCATCGGTACGATAGTCAAAGCCCATGGCCCTTTGGTTGCCTTCCAAGGGGTAGACATATTGCACTATGTTATCCGGTGCCAAAGAAATATTGCGGATCAATTGCGATCGGGCCACCAATTGGGCGGCGATGTGTTGCCAATGCTGGGCGATAAATTCGCGATTGATATTGGCGATGACCACCAGGCTTTCGGCGGCAAAGATCTCTTGATTCAGGGTGGTTTCAAGCTTGGCCCGCAGCAGTGCAGATTGCTTACGCAGGTAAAGTTGTTCCTCCACAAGCTCTTGTTGTCGGTAAAGGTGGGCGAAATATTCGACCACAAAGACACTGGCCCCCACATAAAGGGTACCGAGCAAGATGAGCAGGAGTATGGAACGTCTTTTCATATTATTATCGCACTGCGCGCGCTGACTTAGAGATTATCTATCTCTTGTTCGACGCTAAATCCTTTATCTGTGACTATGGCCTCAAGCACTTGTATACGCTCTTTAAGATGGGCTATTTGCTCTGTCATGGCTTGGGTTTGCTGATTTGCCGTTTGACACTGTTGTTGTAACTGGGACAGTTGCCGACCCTGTCGACGTTGCGCGCGCAGGCCGAGGCCAAACGCGAGGGCCGCGATAATAAGCAGTAATATCATGTATATAAGCATGGCATACTCTTGCTGGCGAGAATAATCTCAGTATAACTGCAAAATGCCACAAGGCCACTGATGGTGCAAAATTATCAGTGGCTTAGGGGGAACAGGGAGGAAATTAAGCTTCGTAGGGCAGGGGATCGACAGCGTTATTAAGGGCAAACGCTTCTAAACGTTCCTGACAGGCACCGCATTTACCGCAGGCTTGCTCGCGGCCGTTATAACAGGTCCAGGTCTGGCTGTAATCCAGGCCCATCTTCAGGCCATCGGTTAGGATGTCAATCTTGCTGTTATCAAGATAAGGGCAAACGATTTCAACTTCATCGTAGTTGGCGATGCGACAAACATCGTCCATTTTCTTCACAAACTCAGGGCGACAATCCGGATAGATGGCGTGATCGCCAGAATGCGCGCCGTAAAATACCTTGCTGGCCTTAAGCGAGACCGCGTAGCCCACCGCCAGTGACAACAAGATCATATTACGGTTAGGCACTATGGTGCTTTTCATGCTTTCTTCTTCGTAATGCCCTTCCGGTACGTCGATATCATCGGTCAGCGATGAACCGCCAATCAACTGATTGATTGCGGAAATATCGACTATCTTATGATTAACGCCGAGTTGCTCGCATACCTGCTTTGCTACTTCCAGCTCTTTGACATGGCGCTGACCGTAGTTAAACGACAGGGCGTAGACCTCGTGACCTTGACGAAGTGCCTTGTTTAGCACGGTAAAAGAGTCCATGCCACCGGAATAAATTACAACGACTTTTTCTGCCATTTGCCTGCGAGCCTTTTAATCATAGAGGTTTACGTTAGGGCGCGGTATACTACAGGGTTTGAGCTTGGATCACAATTATTCGCCGTTGGCATTTGCTCTGGGCCTAGGTATTTGTGAACAGCGATTGTTAAGTTTTAGCAGCAGGTTAGATTTTTGTACCAAATAAACGAGATTTTTGAAACCATCCAAGGGGAAGCCAGTTTTACCGGCACCCCCTCAATTTTTGTGCGTTTGCAGGGGTGTCCTGTGGGCTGTTCCTGGTGTGATACCAAACAAACCTGGGATGCCAAAGACAGCTATGTGGTGTCCTTGACACAAACGGTGGAGAAAAAGTCCGACTCTGAGCATTGGGCCAAGGCCGATGCCGAAGATATTCTGGCGTTGTTTCAAACCCGAGGTTATCGCGCTAAGCATGTGGTGATCACCGGCGGCGAACCTTGTTTGTTCGACCTTAACCCCCTGTGCGAGCTGTTGCATCAACATGGTTACAGCACCCAAATAGAAACCAGCGGCACCTTTGAGATTAAAGCGCCGGCGCAAACCTGGGTGACGGTATCACCAAAAATCAATATGCGCGGCGGCTATGAGGTTTTGGCCAGCGCCATGAAGCGCGCCAATGAAATTAAGCATCCGGTAGCGATGCAAAAACATGTGGACGAGTTAGAAGCCCTGTTTAAGGCAACGGGTGTGCATCCGCGACTGGTGTATCTGCAACCTATCAGTCAAAAAGCCAAGGCAACGAAGCTGGCCATAGACACCTGTATTAAGAAAAACTGGCGTTTATCTGTACAGGTACACAAGTATCTGGGGATTAACTAGGCCTAACTGGCGCATTAAACATAAAAAAACGCGGCTTAGGCCGCGTTTTGTATTCTTAAAGCATTAATTAAGCATTATCTGCCAAATAATCGATTACTACCTGGTGGTGATCCTTGGTCTTAAACTTATTGAAAACATGCTTAATGCTGCCGTCTTGGCCCACTAAAAAGCTGATGCGGTGAATGCCGTCGTACTCTTTACCCATAAACTTCTTTAAACCCCACACGCCAAAGTCGTCCGCTACCTTATGATCTTCGTCGCTTAGTAGTTGAAAGTTTAGCTCTTTTTTGGTTTCGAAGTTTTTCAGCTTTTTCACCGGATCCGGGCTAATGCCCACTGCAATGGTGTTGTATTTAGCCAGCTCGGCCTTATGGGCGCTGAGCTGTTCCGCCTGTACGGTACAACCAGGGGTTAGAGCCTTGGGATAGAAATACACTAAAACCTGATGGTCTTTTAATAGCGCTTCGAGACTAACCGTTTCGCCGTTTTGATCCTCAAGGGTGAAAAGTGGCGCTTTATCGCCCGCTTGCAAAGTGTTCATAATGCTGCGTCCTTATCTGATCCGTTTAAAAGTATAATCTATGTTCAGGCGCTGAGATAACGCCTCAAAGGCCACCTTAAAGGCGTCAATATCAAGTTCTTGCGGCACATTAAACTCGAGTTCACAGCGCATTTGAATATCGCCGTCTTGTTCGTAAGTATCTGATTTAAGAGAGCAAATGCTGATATTGTGCTCGGCAAAATAGCCGGTGATCTGGCTCAGAGTACCGGGTGTGTCTATCCCCACGTATTCCAGGGTATAACCGCCACTAAAGAGCTCTTCGGTGTGGCTTGAAGTGCGCTTCATCATCGTGAGTAGCCCCAGCTCCATGCCCTTATTCGGCAGCAGGTGCTCGACCCGGCTAATGGCGGCCATGTCGCCGCATAACAACATGATAAAGGTTAATTCATTGCCCAAAATGGCAATGCGGCTGTCGGTGATATTGCAGTGACAATCGCTGACCAATTGCGTTAAGGCGCTGACCACCCCGGCTTGGTCTTCGCCAATTGCGGTGATCACTAACTGTTGTTTGGCCAATTCGCCCATGGATGTGCCCTTGCTGTGATAAAACAATCTTTTGGCGGCGCAGTGTAGCATAAACCGGGTTTTAAAGCGCAACTTTTAGCCGTGCCTCGCTTTATTGCCTTTTCGGTACCGACATTCTTGTTTTTAACCTCGTGTAAAAGTACCATAGTGAAAATTTTTGTAAGCCATTGCTGTGCTTGAGCACAACAGTGGTTTGGGTGTCGACACTCGGGTTTAACGCCGTTGTATGATAGGCAAAACAACAAAGTGGTCGTTAAGTTGAATCTGGCACTGAACCAATTACCACTCACCGACTCAAAGACCGTACAATAATAACGGTGAGCAAAGGAGAACAACAACGTGCAGTATTGGATCCCTAAAGTATTGATCTTGATTGCTTTAGTCACTTTGAGTGGCTGTGGCATTTTCACCAACGAGGCACACCACAAGCGTAACTATAAAGCCAATCAGCCATTAGTGACTCCAGAGGGACTCGATGCACCGCGCCAGGACCCCACCTATAAAATGGACGTGGCCAGCTATGACAACAGTGAAGAAGCCAAGGCCGTTAAGCCGCCGATGCAAATTATGCCGATCGCCCAGGGAAGCTGGATTGAAGAAGGCGATAAGGTAGCCAAGGTCTACTTCGATAAGAACGATGGCATCGACGATCTCGACCAATTTATTCTGGCGGCCGTAGAAGGCGTGTTGGAAAGCTACAACACTCCGGTAGCAAATAAGACGCAAAACAGCATTGAAAGCGATTGGTTTTCTGTCGTAACCGTTGAAGAGGGCTGGTTATGGGACGATGAAATCGTTGCCGAGCAGCGCTATAAATTTACCGTTGAAGAAAAAGATCACCAGCGTACCGCGTCTTTGCGTGCCGAGATGCTTGATTATCGCTCGCAGCAAGTGCCTTTAACGCCGTTATTGCAACAACGTTTGGAAACCCGTGCTCTCAATAGTGTAATTGCCGAATTCGATTATCGTTATCGTCAGCTTCAGGTTGAACTGCGCCAGCGCCAAGGCATTATTTCTCTGGCTTTAGGCTTTGATAATCAAGGCAATGCAGCGTTAATGACCGAGCAGGACATGAATGTGGTCTTGGAGCGCTTCAGTGGCTTCTTAGAGCGCCTTCAATTTACTATTATTGAAGTGGATGCCGACAAGGGCCGTATTATTGCTGATTACGCTCAGCCTGAAAGCAGTGTGTGGGATTCGATTTGGGGCGAAGAGGCGATGCAGCTGCCGTTAGAAGACGGCCAGTATCAGATTCTTTTGGATAACGCTAAAGCCGGTGGTACCAGTATTACCTGGATGGATAAAGACGGTGAAGTGCTAGAACCCGGCACCATGAATGATTTACAGCAAGCCCTAGTGACGGCTCTACGCGCCCGCGGGATTCAAATGTAACCCTTTGACTTTGCTGTAAAAAAGGAAAGGGCTTGGAGCACCTTTCCTTTTTTGTTTGTAGCCAAAACGGCAGGGCAGCCCAAAGATAACAACGAAAATAAGTAGCGATTATGACAACAAGCCAGCCACGTACCATGGCCAACACTTTACTGACATTCTTAATTCCTTCGCTGATCGGCGTCTTTCTCTTTATGGTGCCGATCCCCTGGGATGGGCAGATCAAAATCAGTGTCGCTATTTTGGCCGATATGTTACGTCAAACCCTGGCGCCCGTTGCCAGTACTCTGTTGTTGGTGATCATTAGTATGACCGGCGTGTTGTCTTTGTTGATGACCCTGATACAACCGCGCTCGCTGTTTGAAAAACCCATGATGCGCCATCTATTCCTGGTGACGCCGACCTGGCTAGTGGTGCGTGTTGTGGGCATGGTGTTTGTGGTTATGACCTATTTCCAACTTGGCCCCGAGGCGATCTACTCTGAAGCCACCGGTGCCTTTGTACTGGTGGAATTGTTGCCGCTGTTGCTAACCGTGTTTATTTTAGCCGGTTTCTTACTGCCGCTGTTGTTAAATTTCGGTCTGCTGGAGCTGGTCGGCACCCTGTTTACCAAGATTATGAAGCCCTTGTTTGGCGTGCCCGGTCGCAGCGCCGTAAACTGTGCCGCTTCTTGGCTTGGCGATGGTAGCGTCGGTATTTTGATGACCGCCAGACAATATGAAGAAAAGCACTATACGCAAAAAGAGGCGGCCATTATTGGTACTACCTTCTCGGCGGTATCCATCACCTTCTGTTTTGTGGTCATAGGTCAGGTTGGCCTCGAACATCTATTCGCGCCCTTTTATCTGACCGTGTGTCTGGCCGGCGTGGTGTGTGCGCTGATTTTGCCGCGTATTCCTCCTCTTAGCCTGAAGAAAAACATATATGTTGATGGTGACAGCCAATGTGACGACAACGAGGCGGTGCCGCAAAATAAAAGCCTATGGCGACAATCTTTGGACATGGCCCTGGATAAGGCGCGCCATGCCAAAGGGGTAAAAGGTACGGTCGAAGAAGGTCTGCACAATGCGCTAGACATGGTGTTTGCCGTGTTGCCGGTGGTTATGGCCGTAGGTACCTTTGCGCTTATCGTTTCCGAACATACGCCGGTATTCCAATGGCTGGGTAAGCCTTTTATTCCTTACCTTGAATTGCTGGGTGTCCCCGAAGCAGTGAAGGCCTCAGAGACCATAGTGGTGGGCTTTGCCGATATGTTCATCCCGTCTATTTTGGCGGCGTCGAATATCGACAGTGAAGTGACCCGCTTTATTATCGCGGCCATGAGTGTGACTCAATTAATCTATATGTCGGAAGTGGGCGCACTGCTATTAGGCAGCAAGATCCCGGTGAATATTCTTGAGCTGTTTGCTATTTTTATTCTGCGCACCTTGATCAGCTTGCCAGTGATCACCTTGATGGCAAACTGGCTGGTAGCCTAGGTTTTTACCTAGGCTCTAAGAAGTGAGCGCTATGCGCTGGGTTCCAAGACCCTAGGACTCTTTGTCGTCTGTCTCTGAGTCTTGCTTTTGGGCCTTTTCGGCAAGGCTGCGTTTGGCCTTTTCGATCGGGTCCTGATTGAACTTTTTAAGGTCCATTTTCGCCGAATATTTTAACAGTGCGATATTGCTCCAGATCACCGCCAATACCAAGACGATGATCAGGATTACATGCCAGGTTTGCATTGCAGTGTCCGCTATATTAAGTGCAGGGTAAGGGAGTGCCCTTTATAACTGACAACCTAGTTGCGATGCAACATCTAGAACGATTTAGTGGAGTCTTCATAGGCAATGGAAAAGGTACTAATTTGGCCGGAACAATATCCGTTATTACTCAAAGGACTCATTGAGCAGAACGGCGCCTTTATACTCGATGCTTTGGAAGCATGGCCAGCTTGTAGTACAAAAATCGAGGAAGAGGTCAGCACAACCACGTTGCCACCTCTGTATTATTTAATCTGGCTGCAGCCGCGCGACCCTTTTGAAGAGTGTACCTTCCAGCATATCAGCGATTTTGATGAGCAGGCACTGCGCTACATTCACGCGGCCAAAGACTACTTCCTTAACAACGATTACACCGCCGAGCAAATCAGTGAGATGCTGTTGGAGCGTCTTGCCCAGTACGCGAATATCAATGCGCAAATTCAGGTGGAATCGCCGCTATCACTGGCCAAGTTGCTGTTTGAACATCGCTATTTTTCTTTACTGGCGCAGTTGTTGGAGCGCGATGTAAAACTCAGTAGCGCCGATATCCTGCTGTTATGGCAGGAAGTGGACTTTCGCCCTAAGCTGGAGCCTTTCCTACCAGACTGTGCTGCCGATCTGCCAGATTTGTTGGAAGCGGCAAAAACCGAGTTGATCCAGGGGCATGACTTTTTCACCCTGTTGCAATGCATTTCCAATGAGGAAAACCTGCAGCACCTTTTAGAGCAAGCACTGTTGGCCCATTTGCAAAGTGAGCATGCTAAACAGAGCCTTGCTATGCGTTTTATAGAGCAGGGCGCCCGGGGCAGCGAACATAACGAGCAAGGGCAAACGGCGCTGATGTTGGCCGCCGAAAAAGGCTTTGTGAGTGTCATTGAAGCGCTGTTAAATCAGGCGTCACTCGATGCCAAGGATCATCAGGGCAACAATGCCTTGCACTATGCCGTGGGTGCCGATAACGGCAATTGTTTAACCGTGTTGCTGCGTGCCGGCGCTAATTTCCATGCCAAAAACAACGCTGGGCTGAGCTGTTATCGCTACGCCGTGGAACAAAACCGTAAGGCTCTGGTGCGGCTGATGGAACGCGAGTTTGGTATCAAGGAATTATCGCCTCAGGGTCAGTATATGCGTATCGCCAAGGTGCATAGCTTGCATGCGCTGGTCATGTTGCTGCTGCCGCTGCAACTGTTTTTCTTTTTCGATGACGGTATCGAGTATAAGAGCGAGCTGACCATGGTCTTTACCATGCTCTCGGTGGTGGCGATATTCTTTGCCATTAGCCTTAAACGGTGCGCCTTGTATCCGCACTTGCGTCACCCATTTGGGCTTGGCATTTTGCGCGTGGGGTCTGTGTTGTCTTTATTGGCACAATTGGCGCTGTTAAGCGTGGTCGGGCTGGCATTTTTAAGCCAGTTAGGCAGTTAACTGAGCGCCTGAAGTTCCATCTCAATAAATAAAAAACGCCGAGTTGATAAATCGGCGTTTTTTATTGCTTGGATAGTATACCAATTCACTTAAATAGCTAATCATTCTAGGGGGTTAAATATCATGCTTACGGCGTTGGAATTTTTCTATGTACGCCTACATGGATATAGTCGGTAGCGCGGCGCAGGCGCCAAAGCCGATAATAACTACATCAGGAAAATTCCGTCTTGTTATCGCATCATTTATCCAGCGCTCTATCTGATCACCTACTGAACAGAATGGGTATTATTTCTTATCCTGGTTTTGGCGGTGATATTCCTGTGCCGCCTTTTCATTGGCTAAATCGTCTTTCAATTTACCCACCTTTAAACCCAACTCCTGACCGCGATGGCGGGCGTAGTAGGTGCAGCCGATAAACATACAGCTGGCAAAGAGCAGCTCCAGTACCACCCACACTCGCTCGTCCGGGCTCACCCACAACAGGGTAAAGCCATGAATAAAGTAAATCATGACGATAAAGTTGGCCCAGGCATAGGTGTAAGGCTTATCTTGAATGATGCCTTTAAGGGGCAACAGCAAGGGCACTATGTACAGGCCAAAGGTGAAGGCGAAGCTGTAATCGCTGCGTGGTGAAAATACGAATAGCCACAGGGGCATTAACAGCAACAGGCCGATATAACCGACCAGTGCGAGACGCTGATAGCGCTTAGTCAGCGGCTTTTTTGCGATATTAGTCATTGAGTTTTCTCGCTAAATTAGCCAAACGCCGACCAAGGGCTTGGCAAATTTGTTTTTCATCGTTACTGAGCTGGGAATTATTATCCAGACCGGCAACATGGCTAGCACCATAGGGAGCACCGCCTGTGGTAGTGGCGTTCAGGGCGGGCACATCATAGGGAACGCCGACCAACAACATGCCGTGGTGCAGTAATGGGATGCTCAGGTGCAGCAGGGTTGTTTCGTTGCCGCCGTGCATGCTGCTGGACGAGGTAAAGACGCAGGCGGGCTTGTCGATCAATTGACCCTTAAGCCAAAGATCGCTGCTTTGCTCCCAAAATGACTTGGCCTGCGAGGCCATCATGCCAAAGCGCGTCGGCGTACCGAATGCCAGGGCTGCACAGTCGATGAGCTCCTGCTTATTTACCTGAGGGTGGTCACCGTCATCGCCGATACAGCGCAGCCAGACATCACTGCCCTGTGCTTCTATGCTGTCGGCGATTTCCTCGGCCAGCGCCTGAACACTGCCACTGCGGGAGTGATAGAGCACCAAAATCGGTGCCATTAAATGATCTCCAGGGCATTTTCCGGCGGTCTGCCAAGCACCGCTTTGTCACCGTTTACCACGATAGGGCGCTCGATCAGTTTTGGGTTGGCGTGCATGGCATTAAGCAGTGCCTGCTCGTCCTGTTCGTTTTGTAAATCAAGCTCTTTATAGATGTCTTCCTTGGTGCGCATCAGTTCGCGGGCCGAGCTAAAACCAAGCTTGGTAAGCAACTCGCTTAGGGTCGCAACGCTCGGTGTGTCTTCTAGGTATTTTACGATGGTGACCGGCGTGCCTTTGTCTTCGATAAGAGCCAGGGTTTGGCGCGACTTTGAGCAACGCGGATTATGGTAGATAACGACAGACATAAGAATTCCTTCAATACAGATAATAGCGTTAGTGTAAAAGATAGTGGCGTATAAGGGTAGGGGGTTGCCGCCGGTGGTGCGCTTTTTAGCCAACCCGGGGAGCTTCCCAGGCTGGCTGTGTATGGTTATAAGCTTGAAAGCTCTTTTTGCATGGCGCGATATTGGCTTAACAGGGCTTTTAAGCGTTTTTGTTTAAGGATTTCGTTGGGTTCTATATGGTTGAGTGCCTTCTGCACCTCGTCGGCGGCCTTCATATAAGCGCCGTACTGGGCCAGTAAGTCGGCGTTGGCTTCATGATATGCGGCTCTGTTTTCCTGATGCTTGTAGGTGTCGGTCAGCAATTGCTTGGCGAGGATATGGTCGGGTTTTTCCAAGGCAAAGCTGCGTAGCAGCTCTTCGGCGAGCTTATATTGTTTGGCCTCAATGGCTGCATGGGCAAAGTTTAGGGTAATAACCTGATTATTAGGGCGTAACTGATGGAAAGGGCGCAGGTGCTCTACGGCCTTTTCCGGCTCGCCTTTGCCGACGTAGTAATCGGTTAGCGAGTCGAGATAGAATAGGTTGTCGGGGGCTTTTTGTAATAGTTCATCAAGCAGGGATTTTGCTTCAGCAAACTTTTTTTGATCGATCAAGGTTAAGGCCAAACCATAGCGTAGCGCCGAGGTGTCACCAAAACTGTGCTCTTTAAGCTGCTTACGAAACTGAGCTTCGGCATGGGTGCTGGAGCCATTGAACCGGGCGATCACCCGGCTTTTGGCTAGATGAAAGAGCAGGTTGTCTGCGTAAGGTCGATCTTGATATTGCTGTGCGCGCAGGCGTACATCGCTCACCCGGCTTTGTGGCAGCGGGTGTGTAAGTAAGAAGATTGGCGGCTTTTGCTTATAGCGAATTTGCGCCGACAGCTTGGTTAGAAATTCCCCGGAGGCTTTAGGGTCAAACCCGGCATCGTAGAGGGTGCGCATGCCAATGCGATCCGCCTCTTGCTCGGCGCCGCGGCTATGAGTGAGCTGATTTAGAGCGCCTTGCGTTTGCGTGCCGGAGATAATTGCCAGACCGGCATCGGGAGATACCATGGTGGCCAACACACCGGCTATCAAACCGGCGATGGTCATGCCCGAGTTGTCCTGTTGTTGCTGCAGTCGGCGGGCCAGGTGGCGTTGGGTCACGTGGGCTATTTCGTGCCCTAATACCGAGGCGAGTTGACTCTCGTTATCGGCCTGGGCGATAAGGCCGGTATGCACGCCAACATGGCCACCATAGAAGGCGAAGGCATTGATGTCCGGGTTATTGACCCAAAAGAAAGAGAAGGGAAAACGGATATCGTCGGCATGGGAGACCAATTGATTGCCCAGACCGCGCAGGTATTCGTCGAGCACCGGGTCGTTAATCACCGGCGAGTTACCACGAATTTGCATCATCATCACGTCACCTATGACGCGTTCCTTTTCAATGGGCAGAGCCTTTAATGCAGAGGTGCCTAAGTCGGGCAACTCAAAGGTGTTTTGCGCCCGGGCTCCAGTTAGGCTGGTGGCCAATACCAAGGCGCATAACAGCAGACATCTAAATAACATATGATTCCTTGCGGTCTTAATCTTTATTTTGCAGCAGGCACGTGGGCAATCTGATGCTTTATGGTGGCTTTATCACTAGGTCTCGCTATCTGTTCTTAGAGTGTGAGACCCCAGCCATACGACGAACGTTCACTTTCAAGGGCAATAAAGCCAAGTTAGTATGCACTGGCTAAAGTACATGGAAGGTGAACGTACGCACAAGGCTGTGTCTGTTCGCCTTGGTGTATTTCGACCATGCTAGGCTTAGGATAAACGAATGCGAGAAGGCTTTTAAGTCTTTTTACGGTATTATGGCTTACGCGCCAAGGGCATAGAGACCATCAGTGGGTGAGCGAATGATTCGTTTAGACTTCAGGCGCAGGGTGTTCTAACAAGATATCTATAATGAGACATACGGTTAGGGGATATGAAACAATCGGACTTAAGGTGTTATAGCTGCCCCGAGCTGTTTATTCGTTTTAAACTGGCGTTACGGGCGGCGCAACGCGAGCAGCAAAAGATTGCCTTCGTGTTGAAGGGCAATGACAAACAAGGCGTCCGTGATATTAAGCGTTATTTAATCAAGCAAAAGTTAGCATTCGTTGTCACAACAACGGCAGAACAATTAATAATAACCGTGGAGAGAGAAACTCGTGTTTGAATTTGTGCGTGCGTGGTACCAAAGAAAATTTTCTGATCCTCACTCGGTGACCCTGCTTTTACTCTTGCTCAGCACGTTTGCTGTGCTCTATTTCTTCGGTGCTTTGTTGATGCCGGTGTTGGTCGCCGTGGTGATCGCCTATTTACTGGATTGGCCCGTGACTCGTTTGCAGCGCGTGGGTCTGTCGCGCACCATAGCCACCATAGTGGTGGTCAGTTTGTTCTGCTCCTTGGTGATTGGCACCCTGTTCGGCTTTGGCCCAATTCTATGGCAGCAAACCAGTAACTTATTGCAAGAAGCGCCCACCATGCTGGAACAGGGAAAACATTACCTAATGCATTTGCCTGTCGACTATCCAACCTTGATCACCCCAGAGCAGGTTCGCACCTTAGTGGCCAGTGTTGAGAGTAAGGCGGTGGAATTTGGTCAGGTGCTGGTGTCGGTGTCGCTGACTTCGCTCAAAGACGTGGTGGCTTGGTTGATTTATCTGGTGCTGGTACCGCTGCTGGTGTTCTTTATGCTCAAGGATAAAGCCCAATTAGTGCACAGTGTGAGCGCCTTGTTGCCAGCGCAGCGTCGCTTAATCCAGCAGGTGTGGTTGGAAATGAATCAACAGATTATGAATTATATACGCGGCAAGGTGTTTGAAATCCTGATCGTCGGTGGGGTGTCCTTCGTAGTCTTCACCATCTTCGATTTGCGCTATGCCGCCCTGTTGGGGGTGTTGGTCGGGTTGTCCGTATTGATCCCCTTTATTGGCGCAGCCTTGGTGACCATTCCAGTGGCCGCCGTGGCCTTATTCCAATTCGGTTTGGGCAGTGAGTTTTGGTCGGTGCTGGTGGCCTACGGCATTATTCAGGCGCTCGATGGTAATGTCTTGGTGCCGCTGCTGTTTTCCGAGGCGGTCGATTTAAACCCGGTGTTTATTATCATGGCAGTGCTGTTCTTTGGTGGCTTATGGGGCTTTTGGGGCGTATTCTTTGCTATACCCCTGGCATCTTTGGTGCGCGCCTTAGCTAATGCCTGGTCGTCGACTTTGGAAGACGCCAACAATAAAGCCACACCGGCCCAGGAGTAGTGCCCCGCTTGCTCGGTCTTTAGATGAAAAACTGATAAAAGCCAGCGTGATGCAAACAAATCGGTATTAATAGCGCATGGGCACTTGTGTACAATGGTTATAAGTTATAGCTAATTGGAATATGGTGCCCATGACCCAGCGTTTTTTCACCCAGACTAGCCAGGATATCGTTTATCTCGATGCCAATGCGACCACTCCCGTGTTGCCGCGCATTGCTGATGTTGTCTCTCACACCATGCAGGTGTGTTTTGGTAATCCGTCTAGCTCGCATATTACTGGGGTGCAGGCCAAGTATCTGCTGGAGCAAACACGTGCCAAGGCGCGTAAGGTCATAGGTGCCGAGCAAGGTGATATTCTCTTTACCTCCGGTGCCACCGAGGGTATCCAAACTGCCGTGGTCTCAACGCTTTTAGCCAATCGTCATAAGGCCACCGAGCACAGCGTGTTATTGTATGGTGCCACCGAGCATAAGGCGGTGCCCAACACCCTCAAACATTGGAACGAGGTGCTGGGTTTGGGAGCCAAGGTACTAGCCATTCCCGTGGATGAAGCCGGTTTGCTGGACCTGGACTTTATCGCCCAACACGTGGGCAAGGCGCTGATGATCTGTACCATGGCGGTAAACAACGAAACCGGTGTGTATCAGGACTTGGCTAAGCTCGAGCAGGTGATCCGTGCCAATAACGATCATGTCAGCTGGATGGTGGACTGTGTGCAAGCCCTGGGTAAGCAGGATTTGGCCCTAAGTGAGACCAGCATAGATTATGCGCCGTTTTCCGGTCATAAACTTTATGCACCTAAGGGCATCGGCTTCCTCTACATTCGTGAAAATAGTCCATACACTCCCTTTATCGCCGGTGGCGGCCAGGAAAGTGGCATGCGCTCGGGGACCGAGAATCTGCCTGGAATCGCCGGCCTTTATGAGCTGTTCGATTTGTTGCTCGATAAATCGCAAGAGGTGTTTAAGCCGGTTGCCACCTTGCACCAGTATCGCCAACAACTGATCCAAGCCCTGGAGAAAACGTTCGGCGATATCAGCTTTAATGCGCCGCTTGAAGGCTCTGTGCCCACTACCTTGAATTTTTGTGTTAACAGCCTGACCTCTAAAGAGGTAATGGACCTGTTTGACGCCGCTGGTATTCGCGTGAGTGGCGGCTCCGCCTGTAGTTCGGGTGCGTCGCGCAGCTTTGTGCTAGACGCCATGAATGCCAGTGATTGGCAAAGTGAGAACGCTATTCGTATGTCCTTCGGCCCCGCCGCCACAGAGCAAGAAATTGCACTGGCGTGTGAGCGTATTCGAGCCCTTAAACCCGTGCTCGCCAATAACTGTTTAATCGTTTCCGATGCCGCCCAGCCAGAGCATGAAGTCTGCGCCCTGGGTTTGACGCAACTGCGTCATCAGGGCAGTTGCTGTTGGCTGTATGTGGGTATTAACAATGAGGCGGTGATTATCGATCCGATTGTGGAGTTGGTGCCGCGGATCGCACGTTTGGTTACTCAGCAACAACTGCATGTGAAGGCCGTGTTGGAAACCCACAAACATCAGGATAAAGACTCGGCCCGTACCCTGTTATCAGAGCGCCTGGGCTTGGCCCAAGTGCAAGATCCATTGGGTTGGCCGCAAGGCGACGCAATAACCCTGGGCAAGCAGCGCTTGACGCGTGTCGCCACCCCGGGCCACAGTGCCGATAGCCATAGCTACTTGTTGTATCAAGAGGATAAAGTAAGCGCCTGTTTCTGCGGTGATCTCTTTATCTTTAGCGGCTTAGGCAGCACGCAGTTTGCCGATGCCGACGCAGAGCAGATGGTCGACTCAATTCACGCGCTGGCGACCAAATTGAACGCGGATACCGTGTTGTGTCCTGCCCATGACTATGAGCAGTGCTTTGCTCTGAGCTGGCAGGCTCAGATCCAGGCAACGCCTTTGCTGCAGCAGTTATTGCAAGAGCAGATCAGCAAGGCGCAGTTTGCCGAACAAAAACGTGCTCTGGACCAGGAGCTGAGCAATGAAAGCGGTGCCCTGTGTGGCTTTAGTCATCAGCCTAAGCACGCCAGCCCGCAGCAGCTCAATAGTGCCGAGGTACAACAGATGCTTGCCAGTGAGGAATTCGAAGCCGTGATGTTGGATGTGCGTGAACCCTATGAGCATGGCGCCAAAGACATACGTTCGTTATTCAGTGTCCATGACGATCAACTGCTAAACGTGCCACTAAGCCGTATGGCCAATGCTTTGTTTGCCCATCAGCTGGCGCCGGATACCCGTTATATCCTGGTCTGTCGTACCGGAAACCGCTCGGCTCAGGCGATAAAGAATTTACAATCTTTGGGTTACAAGCATGTCTACAACTTGCAAGGCGGTTTGGCGCTAGTATGATGGTGGCTTAATTCATAGCCCAGGAACCACCATGAGCCAAGTATTTATCCGCGATGCGGTGATCAATGATGTGCCCTTGATCTATCAGTTTATCAAGGCGTTAGCTGTGTATGAGCGCGAGCCCGATGCCGTTGCCGCCACTGAGCACGATATAGAGCGCACCCTGTTTGATGAAGGGGCGACCGCCCACAGCGTTATTTGCTTTGAAAGTGACGCCCCCGACGCTGAAGCCATTGGCTTTGCGGTGTATTTTTATAATTACTCCACCTGGCTTGGCCGCAATGGTTTATATCTTGAAGACTTGTTTGTTAGTGAAGACAAGCGTGGTCGCGGTGCCGGTAAGGCACTGATGAAATATTTAGCGCAGCGCGCCATCAGCAAAAACTGTGGCCGTTTTGAATGGGTGGTACTTGACTGGAACCAGCCTGCCATCGATTTCTACCAGAGCATAGGTGCCGAGGCTCAGGCACAGTGGCAAATCTATCGCCTAAGTGGCGATAAACTGCTGCAATTTGCCGAGCAATAATCTGCCCTTTTATGAGCGCGCTATACCAATTCTGTTAAGTATGTGATCAGATATAGCGCTGGATAAATGATGTGATGGCAAGGCGGAATTTTTATTATGTAGTTATTCTACATAGAAAAGTTCCAACGCAGTTAGCATGAAATTTAGCCCGCTAGAATGATTAGCTATTTAAGTGAATTGGTATCAAAGCGCGCTTTTTACATTTTTACCATTGAGTGCAAAATCCGGCTAGTGCCGCGCCACCAATAGGGTAAGCTAAGCACATTAATCACCCTTGCTGGATCCTCGTTTATGTTCACCGCCGATATCTGTCAAAAAGCCCGCTTAAGCCGTGACAAGCGCTTTGATGGCTTATTTTATGTAGCGGTGCGCAGCACGGGCATTTATTGTCGACCTATCTGTCCGGCGCCACCGGCCAAAGAGCACAATGTCGAGTATTTTGAGCATGCCCATTTAGCGGCGCAGGCCGGTTTCCGCCCGTGCTTGCGTTGTCGCCCCGATGCCAGTCCTGGCAGTTACCCCTGGCTGGGTGCTCAAACCACGGCGCTCAGGGCCAAGCGCTTAATTGACCAGGGTCATTGGTCCGCTGGAGGTGCCGAGGCATTGAGCACCCGTTTGGGGGTGTCATCCAGCTATCTTAGTCAGTTATTTAAAAAGCATTACGGTATAGCCCCGGGTCAATATGCGCTGTTTAGCCAATGTCAGTTTGCGAAACAACTCTTGCAGCAAACTCAATTGCCTATCACAGAGATAGCGTTTGCCGCCGGTTTTAATAGCGTGCGCCGTTTTAACGATGCGTTTAAGAAGTTGATGCAGCTGACCCCCAGTGCCATTCGTAACAAAACACAACCGGACGCCGGTCATATCAGCCTGTTTTTGAGTTTTCGTCCACCTTATGACTGGCAGGCCATGCAGGCATTTTTACACAAGCGTTTGGTGCCCCCCATGGAGTGGATAACTGCCACCAGTTATGGTCGCACCTTCACCTATCAGGGTGGGAAGGGTGAGTTTACCGCTCATTATCAGGCTAAAAAGCAGGGCTTTAGGGTGGAGATCAGCATGGATAACTGGCATTGCCTGCAAGGGGTGGTTGCCAATATTCGCCGGGTCTTGGATCTGGATGCCGATACGCAGGTGATCAACTCTCAGTTAGAAACTGCGGTGGGTGAGCAGTTCCAGCTTGCTTCGGGGCTACGCCTGCCGGGCATTTGGGATCCGTTCGAGGCTGGCATACGTGCGGTGCTGGGTCAGCAGGTGAGTGTCAGTGCGGCGCGCACGCTCACTTCTACCTTGGTTAAGGAGCTGGGTGAGCAGGGACGTTATTTCCCCAAGGCGGCACAAATGGCGGCAAGCGAATTGGCGTTCTTTAAGATGCCCGGGCGACGTAAACAGGCGCTGCGGGATTTAAGCACGTATATTGCTGAGCACGGCAGTGATGATCTGGACGCCTGGCTGGCGATCAAGGGCATAGGTCCGTGGACGGTCAATTATGCAAAAATGCGCGGTTGCAGCGACCCGGATATTTATCTCGGCGGCGATCTCGGCGTGCAAAAGGCGCTTGCGGGCTTCGCCGGCATAGATATCGAACGTGCGGCGCCGTTTCGCTCTTATCTTACCTTTCAACTATGGCAACAATTATGAGCTTATATCAAGAATGTATCGACACGCCCCTGGGCGAGTTGGTGATCCAGGCCACTGACACAGGCCTATGCTATGTGGGCTTTGATCTTGAGCACAAGACCGATACCAGTGCGGGTGCAACTGCCAATAGCATCACGGCGCAGGCTGCAAGCCAATTGCAGGAATACTTTCGAGGCGCGCGAGCACAGTTTGAGCTTCCCCTGGATATTAAGGGTACCGAGTTTCAGCACCAGATTTGGCAGGCCTTAGGCAGTATCGCCTATGGTCAAACCGGCAGTTATGGAGATATTGCGCGCTTGGTGGGCAACCCCAAGGCGGTGCGTGCCGTCGGTGCGGCCAATGGCCGTAATCCCATTAGCATTATTGTGCCTTGTCATCGGGTAATAGGCGCCAATGGTACCTTGACCGGGTATGCCGGTGGGCTGGAGCGCAAGCGCTGGCTGCTGGCTTTAGAGCAAACTCACTGTAGCAAGGAATAACCCCTAAAGAGTTTGCCTTGGCCTTGAACGGGGGCTTAGTGTAAGCTTGGCGCGCGAAATTTTTAGAAGAATAACCATGGCTCAACTGTATTTTTACTATTCGGCAATGAATGCCGGTAAGTCCACCACCTTATTGCAATCGGCGTTTAACTATCGTGAGCGAGGCATGCGCCCCATGATCATGACCGCTGCCATCGACGATCGCGCCGGGGTAGGCAAGGTCGCCTCTCGTATCGGCTTGCAAGCCGATGCCTTTGTTTTCGATGGCACCAGTAATGTCTACGATTTGATTTCCTCGCAACATCAGGAAGAGCCCCTGCATTGCGTGCTGGTGGATGAGAGCCAGTTTTTATCCAAGGAGCAGGTGTGGCAATTGACCGAGGTGGTCGATCGGCTAAAAATTCCGGTGCTGTGTTATGGTTTACGCAGTGACTTTTTGGGTGAGCTGTTTGTTGGCTCCCAGTATTTGTTGGCCTGGGCCGATAAGCTGGTGGAGCTAAAAACCGTATGCCATTGCGGGCGCAAGGCTAATCATGTACTGCGTTATGACCACAATGGTGATGTCGTGGCCAGTGGCGATCAGGTACAGATAGGCGGTAATGAGCGCTATGTATCCGTGTGCCGTAAACACTATAAAGAAGCGCTCAATCAAGATTCAGTCTAAGGCTTAGCCAAGGCATAGCCCGGGTTTAGCCCAACAGTCTTTCCAGCTGCGCCCGGCGCTCGGGCGCATCCATAAAGGTCCAGGCAATAAAGCGGCTGCTTTTTTGCCCCTGCGCCATGGCCACCACCTCAATTTGCTCGGCCCCCAGTTTCCGTAATGTGCTCTTCAATGGGCGCTCATTTTCCTTTTTCGATACCAGGCTGGTAAACCAGATCACCTGCTCGGCAAAGTGTTGGCTCTCCAACGCCATATTGCGGATAAAGGCCAACTCACCGCCTTGGCACCATAACTCATTGGCGCGGCCACCAAAGTTCAAGGCATCGCTCTGCTGCCCCTTTAAGTTACGCCATTTGCGTTGCGATCCGGCCTGGGCACTCTGTTCACTGTCATGAAACGGCGGGTTGCACAGAGTGGCGACTAAGGTGTCCTGCGCCTTGATAATGCCGGCGAAGTACTGAGTCGGCTGCTTTTGCTGTATCACCTTGATTGGCAAGGCATTGAGCTGAGCCAGCTGTTTTGCCAACTTAACCGACTGCACATCTATATCGCTGGCTAAAAACTGCCAATTAAACAGCTTGTTACCTAGGATGGGGTAGATCAGTGAGGCTCCCGTGCCGACATCCATCACCCGCACCTTTGGCTGCTTTAGGCTGTGCTCAGTATCCTGGCTTATCAAATCATAAAGATGGTGCAAATAGTCGGCGCGCCCGGGCACAGGCGGGCACAAAAAGCCCTCGGGCAAATCCCAAATGGCTACATCGTAATGATGTTTAAGCAAGGCCTGGTTTAAGGTTTTCAGTGCCTTGGCATCGCTAAAGTCGATACTGGCTTGCCCATCCGGGCGCTTAACTACATAGGCTTGTAGATTTGGCAAGCTGCTGCACAGGGCGTCGAAGTCGTAGCCGTTACGGTGGCGGTTTTGTGGATGCAAGGGCGGGATCTCTATCACGTGAATATGGGCATAGTATAAGGGATCGGCCCGCCGGAATGTAGCGCCCAATTAAGCTGGCGCATGGACAAGCCATATAGGCCGTGTGCCGACCTTATTTACAGCTTAGAGAATACATGTAAATATGTTGGTTATTAATTAGTTAACTTGCCATTGTCGTGGCGGCTAAATATTTTTAAGTAGCATAAAGCCGTTAGCTATCGGGTTAAATGTTTTCAACCAGAAACAACATCAATACTAGGGAAAATTATGACTGATAATAGGGAAGCACAACGCAGTGAAATCAATAAGAAAATGCTTCAGGCCCAGCTAATAGGCGCGCCGGGATCGATTTTATTCGGTTTGGGTTTGTATGGCGTCTTTGCCGTCAATGGCGATGCGTTTATCTCGTTTCTAAATGAAATAGAAAACAGCTATGCCTTACTAGGCCTAGGCGGTGCGCTAATGGTGTGGCAGTTTGTTACCGTGATGAAGCTGACGCTAAAGAAGGCAAAATTAGGGTTACAGGATTAATTGAGCTGGTTTGACATTAATGGCTGCTTGTTTTTGAACTTGGGCCATTATGCCAACGCAGTCATCTTGACATAAGCTAGCCTTCAGTACCGTGTGCAAATACTGAAGGCTAAAAGGGAGATTAGTTACACTCGCCTTTGGCGCGATCTTTTTCGTCACACTCTTTAAGCATGTCTTCTTTTTTATCTTTAGCCTTGTCCTTAGCTTTCTTTTCCTTGTCTTTCATTTTGTGCTTTTTATCTTTTTTGTGCTCGTGGGCTTTGTCTTCAGCCATTTCGTGCTTTTCTTCAGCCATTTCTTTTTTGGCTTCGGCTTTTTCTTTAGCCATTTCACGCTTCTCTTGGGCGTGCTCTTGAGCGTTTTTGTGCTTAAGTTCAGCGTGCTCATTCATTTCTTTAACTTGTGCTTTTTGCTCTTTTACTTCTTTTTCTTTTTTATCTTGAGCACTGGCTTCAACGCTAACACCTAGAGAAACGGCTAGCATTAAGGCAACACTTAGTGGACGTAATGAGTTCATAATTTTTACTCTTGAGTTGTTAATTTCGTGTAAATCATATCACAGTAGCCTAAACCCAAACTGAACGAGAAATTCATTGGAATTTTAATAACTTGTTGACGTATATCGATACTGGTACGATGAGGTGAAAATAATAAAATGGGCCGAATTATGACCGACATTCAGCAGCAGTCGCTTTTTATTGACCTCAATGCCTCGCAGCAACTCCACCTGCGTTACATAGCAAAAGCCGATGCCTGTGGCCCATCCGTGTTTTTTATGCATGGCGCGGTAGAGAACGGCAAGATTTTCTACACCCACAGTAATAAAGGCCTCGCGCCATTTTTAGCGCGGCAGGGTTATCGCTGTTATGTGGCTGACTTGGCGGGACGAGGAGAGAGTAAACCGTCCATTGCCCGGGGGGCTGCCTATGGTCAGACCGAGGCCATCTGTGCCGAGATCCCTGCCTTTATCGATAAAATTACCGCTCACAGTGGTGAGTTTCCCCGCTTTTGGGTAGCCCATTCATGGGGCGGTGTGCTCTTTAACAGCGCCTTTGCTCGTTTTCCCGAATACGTCGAGCGGGTGAGTGCTTGCGCCTACTTTGGTTCCAAACGCTCGCTCTATAACCGTCATCTCGGTAAATTTATTAAGGGCAATTTAATCTGGTATTGGCTCGCCCCTAAATATGCGCAGAAACATGGCTATCTGCCGGCGCGCCAGCTTAAGTGGGGCAGCGATAATGAAACCATTAAGTCGCATTATCAGAGCATGCAGTGGGCCAAGATTTCGCCCTGGATCGACAGTGATGATGGCTTTGATTACGGCGCGGCGCTGCGGCACAAGGCTTTGCCACCGATTTTTCATATTGCCGGGGTCAAGGATAAGTCTCTTGCCCAGCCTATCGATATTAAGAAGTTTATGCAGGAGTCCGGAGTCGGGCTTCAGGAGTTAAAAATATATGGCCGCAAACATGGTCATCATCATGATTATGGCCACATCGATATGCTTACTCACCCTCAGGCAGTGCGGGATCAGTTTCAGGATGTCGTGACCTGGTTTGCACGACAGGGTTAAAGCAGCTTAAAAAAGCTTGTTCATAGTCTTTATAGGCGAGATTAGCGCCCTGGTACAGAGGTTGGCGCACCTGAACCCGACTTAAGGTGGTGACCGCCTCGCTGCTGTTGTGGTAATCAAGGCATTGCTCGGTGTAGACAATATCCAGCCAGGCGCATAGTTGGCGCAGCGTCTTCTCCGGGTGCTCGATTAACTGCTCATAATGCTGGGTATAAAGGCTGTCACCAATGCTCTGGCGCCAATGCTGCATCAGTCGCTCATAGCCTTCGTAATAGTCTTGCAGCTTATTCATATCGCAGAAAAAAGCTTCATTGGCGCCAAAATAGTGGCCAAACACCGACCAGGCCATGGGATAAAAACTGCGGCGCATGTCGATAAATAAGGCATTAGGGAACAGTGCCTTGATGGCGCCGATAGCCTGAAAGTTGGCCGGCAGCTTGTTAAGAATAAACTGCTGGCCCAACTGCTGCTTGGCGACTTCGTCTGCGTACATCTGCCTGAGTTTTGCGCGCATCTCAGTATTCAACTCGGCCATGCAGGCGGGGAATGGACGCTCTGTAACTGTGCTAAGGTAGGCCATAAGTTTGCCGCTAAAAACCTGGTTTTCACCTAGGCTTGCCACCTTAGGATGTTGGCACAGCATTTGTTCTAACAGGGTCGAACCACTTCTGGGCATGCCGACGATAAACACGGGTGTGAAACTGGCCTTAATCGCATCGCGCTGGGTGGCAATAAAATCGGCGCTAAACAAGGTCTTAATCTTATCAAGGTAGGAATCAAATCCCTTTTTGCTAAAGGCTGGGCATAGCTTGCCCTGTAACTTGTTGGCGAGGCGATAATGGGCGAAGGCTTGATTCTTATCGCCCGCCTTATGGTAGCTTTTACCTAAGGTGTAGTGGGCGACCACCTTGGCATGCTTATTTTGTGTGCCCCTGAGTAAGGTGTGCAGGTGGGCGATTCGCTCGTTGCCTAACGCCTCGGGGTCAAGGTGTGCCAGTTCATAATAAAGGTAAAGCGTGACGTCGTGATCCGGGCAGGCCAAACCACGCATAAGCGTCTGTTTTGCCTGTTCCATAAACCCATACACCAACTGATGCTGGGCCAAGCGATAAAAGGCTTCGCCATTATGCGGCGCGATCTTGCAGCAATAATCCAGGATGGCGTAGGCATCTTGTTGTTTTTTAAGGGCATCAAAGGCATCGGCAAGGGCAAAGAGTGGCTCCAATACCTTGGGCAAACGCTGACAGGCTTTTTGTAGCAGGTACACCGCCTGTGGATATTTCTCCAAACGCATGGCGATGCGGCCCAAGCCGAACCAGGCTTCACCCTGATTGGGGTTGGCCTCTAACAGCGACTTAAAATGAAACTCAGCTTGTTTTAATTTGTTTTCGCCAAGCAGTCTGTTGGCATGCGCGAGTACATTCATATTGTTTGTTTGCTGGTACGAGTAAATTCAACATAACGCTCGGCGGTTACGAGCGCAAGCATAAAAAAGCGGGCTGACGCCCGCAGTGTATAGTTAGGTTAAGACTCGAGCCTTAGAAGCTATAAGAAGCCTTCAGATAGTAGTAGCCGCCATTAAACCCATAGGGTGAAGTCTCATAAAACTTACCGCCCCATTGGTTATTTGGAATTCCGGTCTTATCTTCAAAGTCGAGTGGCTCGCCTTCTTCATCAAAGATGTTTTGTGCACCCAGAGACAGGTCGATGTTATCGTTAACATGGTAGGTCAACTCCATGTCGAAGGTCACTGTGGCATCGGCCATTTTCGCCGTGGCGTCATAGTCTACGTGCACACCCTGGTATTCACCATAATAGTTGGCGCGCACAAAACCTGAGATGGATTCCCATTGCTGTGCCCAGGTGGCGGTAGCACGATGGTTCGGCAGATCGTCTTCAAGACGGCTCACCTTGAAGCCACCGGTGATTTCACTAAAGCGCGTGACTTCGGTTTCATTCCAGTTGTAGGCAAGGCTAAAGGTAGAGGAGCCATTCAGTAGGTCGGTGCTGTAGTTGGCGACGATATCAACACCCTTGGTGGTGGTATCGAAGTCATTGGTAAAGAAGCTGACCTGCGCCAACTGTTCAACATTGGGTACGCCTGCTTCCCTTAGCCTTTGTCTGTCGTCATCGTCCAACTCGATTTTATCCGACTGACTGATGCGGTCTTCAACATCGATGTTGTAGTAATCCACCGTCAGGAAGAAATCGCCGTCCTGATACACCGCACCCAGGGTGTAGCTGTCGGACTCTTCCGGTTGCAGTTCTTCACCACCAAGCAATACGGCGATGGGGTTGGTCGGCGGCAGCAGGGCCGAGTCGACCAACACACCGCTGCTCAGGTTGGTCTGTACGTTACTAACATTGGCCTGGCCCACCGTGGGCGCCCTAAAGCCAGTGCTGAGTGAGCCGCGCAATGCCAACACATCGTTGATGGTGTAGTGGGCGGTGACCTTGTAGTTGGTGGTTGAGCCAAAGGTGTCGTAGTCTTCAAAACGCACCGCCCAGCCCATGAGTAGATCCTCGCTGAATAGGGTTTCTACGTCCACGTAAGCGGCATAGTTTCGGCGGGTAAACTCGCCGGCTTGTGACGGTTTAAAGCCAGGGAAGCCATTTGAGCCGATACTAAAGCCTTGATCGAAGAGCGGGCCAACCTCAAAGGACTGCTCGTCGCCGGAGATCACCGTAAAGGTTTCCTCACGCCATTCCAGGCCGCCGGCCAGGTTGGCATCGTCATACAGGCCCCAGTCAAAGGCTTTGCTGAGATCAAAGTTAAAGGTTTTTTCTAATTGCTCGTATTTACCAGGAGAGAAATCGCGTGGCGTATCCGGGCCCAATGAGGCGTTAATAGAGTCATAGAGGAAGTAACGTGAGGCATTGTAGCCCACCGAGGCGCTGGCATCGTAGAACCAGCCTTGTAACCAGCCATCGGTAAATTCACCTTTCACCCCTGCGGTTAGCGAGGTATCAACGACATTACCGCCAAAGTTAGGGGTGAAACCGCCGGGCAGCAACTCGTTAAAGGCGAAACAATCCGGGTTATTGGCAACGCGGTTAATGTATTCCGGGTTATCGAGCACGTTCTCATCAATAAGAATATCGGTAGGGCAGTTGCCGCTCATATCACCGGTTAAATCACCAACGAGTAGCGTCTGACCTTCATCCGGGGAGTAAACACCGGGGCGGGTGTGTGGGTTACGGTAGTAGAAACCGCCGCGAACGTCACGCTCGGAATAGTTACCGAACATATAGAATTCATCGTCCTTGCTCAGTTGCAGGCCGATATTACCAAACACAGTAATGTCGTCATCGATCTCCGGCGAGCCCCAAATCTGTGCCGGATCGGCGACATCTGGCACGCCTGCGGCCGCGAGTTTTTCCGCATCGTAATGTTGAACGCTGCGGCTGGTGGCGTCGGCGTTTTTATACTGGAAGCTAAAGTTAGCAAAACCATCATCGGTAAAGGGCAGGCCGATATTACCGGCAAGCTGGGTGGTATCGCCATCGCCCTCATAATACTGACCATGACGCAGCTCCAGGGTGCCCCCTTCGCTGGCGTCTTTAAGCACAAAGTTCATCACCCCAGCGATGGCATCTGAGCCGTATTGCGCCGCGGCACCATCACGTAGCACTTCCACCTGTTTTAGAGCGATGCTGGGAATAACCGAGATATCTGGGCCTTGGGCGCCATCATTGATACCACCACCTAAGAAGGCAATGACCGAGGCACGGTGGCGACGTTTACCATTTAACAGCACCAAGGTGCTGTCCGAAGGCAGGCCTCGAAGGTTAGCCGGGCGTACCAAGGTTGCGGCGTCGCTGATCGGGTTCCCATGTACGTTGAAAGAAGGCACACTGCCTTTTAGGACCTCCAGCATATCCGAGTTACCGGTTTTACCCAGCTCCTCGCCGCCGATGATATCCACGGGAACCGGTGAACTACCGATGGAGCGGGGCGCCGAGCGCGAACCGACTACTGCTATTTTTTCAATATTCTTGGTGTCTTCTGCTTTGGTATTGTCTTCGGCCAGTGCCGCAGTGCTGTGCAGAGCCGCTAAAGCGGATGTTGACAACAAGGCGCAGCGCACCGCCGTTTGTAACTTCCTGTACTTTAACTTCATGTTTCATCCCCCAGTCATATACAGATTTATGTTGCTTATAGTTATTGTGTACAAGTTATGTATACAGATCGTTAACATTAAATTCAACCAGGGGTTACAAAAGACTTGGGTATGATACTTTTTTATCCAAGGTAGGGGCAGATGTCGGTCCTCGGTTACGGGAGCTAGAGAAACGCGCGGAAGTATGTGACAATGCGCAATCAGATCCCTAATTAAAGACAGTATGCGAATCTATCGTTCGTTTCATCGTGCCCCACTGCGGGTACTTATGATTTCGCGGCGCCGACAAAAGCTGAAATTGCGCCGCGCCATGGTCACGCTAAAATGGGCTCTTGCCCAAGAGCGGCAAGAAACAAGGGAAATGCTCGATATCTATAAGCGCTACACCAAGGGACAGGCGTCTAAACAAGACTTACAGGTAGCCAATAAACAATTTGTCGATATTCTTAAAGGCCTCGGCCTAGGGGTGTTTGCCGTGCTGCCGTTTGCACCTATTACCATTCCTCTGGTGGTCAAAATTGCGCACATGGTTGGCGTCGATATCCTGCCTAGCTCCTTTAGCCACCCCAAACCGCCAAAAGCCAAAGCAGACAACAAGCCTAAAGACGATTGACCGCGGCCAAGGCTGGGTTAGCGACAGGCAAACTCGGCAAGTGGTAAATACACCAGTCCCTGGTCGTCACGGGTCGAGTGATACAGGGTGAAATGGTCAATCTCTAGTTGCAGTGGTGTTATCGGGCTATCGACGACAGGTGGCCTTTTAAGGTTGCGTGCCAGGGTGACATGAGGGCGATAACGCGCGTGTTGGTCCTCGATCTGTTGCTGCCTGGCCAGGGCTTTAAGGTCGCCAGCCAGATTCAACAGGCCAGGGTCGGGGGAGCTGGGTCGCAGGTGGAAGAGGCCGTTGTGTGGCCAGTAGTCATACTCATCCAAGCTTAAGGAAAAACGAGGTACCACCAAGTCGCCAGCATCCTTGATCAATTGCTGCGCCTGGGTGTGTTCAACCTGACCGATAAACATCAAGGTTAAATGCCAGTTACGGCACTGCGTTGGCGCCTTGCTGAGGGAAACATGGCGGTTTAACCAGTGATTGATGTGCTGTTTGTGCTCGGTGCTTAGCCCCAAGGCAAAAAACAGCCGACGTGCTTGCTCGCTAGGTCCCATGGCTTGGCTATATCATTTACTTTTTTAACTTGATATCCTGCTTATTATCAGTAATAAAAAGTGAGTCCGCAATGAATTTACTCATCAATAAACCTCGTCTCGACACCGCCTTAATCCCACTTTTCGTTTTTGACCAACAAGGCTGCGACGCTTGGTGTGCCGAGCAAGATGACTTTACCCGTACCTGGGTGGCCCGCTCACTGCAACAGCAACCCGGTCTTTGTGTGCTACCAAACCCTGAAAACGGCGAGCCGCAAAGTGCTATTCTGGTGGCCGCCGATGTCTCAGATATGTGGGCTGCAGGCGATATTATTGGCAAATTACCCAAGGGTGATTATCAACTACAAAATACCGCGAACGAGCGTGATATTGCCCTGGGTTTTGTGCTTGGTGGTTATCAATTTAGCGGTTATAAACAAATTCAGCAGCCGCAGGCGCGCTTATTGATCGGCGACTCAGCCTTATACGATGAATTAGTGGCCTTAGTAGAGTCAACGCAGCTGGTGCGCGATTTGGTCAACACACCAGCTGCCGACATGATGCCACAGCATCTGAGCGAAGTAATGAGCGATCTGGCGCAACGTTTTGACGGTGAATTCAGTCAGTGGATAGGCGATGAGCTGCTAGAGCAAAACTATCCCACCATTCACCTCGTTGGCCGCGCCAGTGAGAATAAGCCGCGATTACTCGATTTACGCTGGGGCAAAAAGGATGCGCCCAAGATTACCTTAGTCGGTAAGGGCGTGTGTTTTGACTCGGGTGGTTTGGACTTAAAACCTGCCGCCGGTATGCGCTTAATGAAAAAAGACATGGGCGGCGCCGCTCATGTTATTGGTCTGGCGAACCTGATCATGGCCATGGGTCTTAATATTCAACTGCGTGTATTGGTTCCTGCGGTGGAAAACGCGGTCTCACGCAATGCGTTTCGCCCGGGCGATGTGGTAAAAACCCGCAAGGGCCTGACCGTGGAAATAGATAATACCGATGCCGAAGGTCGTTTGGTGTTATGTGACGCTTTGGATGAGGCGCAACAGGATGAGCCGGATATGATCATCGACTTTGCTACTCTGACCGGCGCCATGCGTATTGCCTTGGGGACCGAACTGCCGGGCTTCTTTAGTAACGATGACGCTGTGGCCGAGGCCCTGACTCAAGCCGGTGAGCAAAGCCAAGATCCGGTGTGGCGCATGCCATTGTTCGCCCAGTACAAAAATCTCATGAAAAGTGAAGTGGCAGATTTAACCAACTGTGCACCGGGTCCATTCGGTGGCGCCATAACCGCGGCATTATATCTGCAGGAGTTTATCGACGCCAAAACCCCTTGGGTGCACTTTGATGTGATGGCTTGGAATGTGCGTGCGCTGCCCGGCCGTCCAGTGGGCGGTGAAGCCTTTGGCATTCGCGCCGTATACACCATGCTCGCAGAAAAATACGGGCGCTAGGATTTAATCACCCGACGTCAGCTTACCTCGAGCCGCTTTTGCGGCTCGTTTTTTATACCAACTGTGTTAAGTATGTGATTGGCTATTTAAGTGAATTGGTATTATTCCCCTTCGGACTCGTCCTCGGGCTCATTGAGCCAGGCTCTGGCCGCATCACCATCGGAAAAGTACTTTACCTCGCCGCTGGTAAACCAATTGGCGATGCGCGCCGCGTAATCCTGCCAGTCGTGACGGCCATAAAAGGCGATACGGCGAAATTGATGTCTGTGGGCAATACCAAGTTTAAAGTCATCCCACAGGGCATGTGCGGTAAAGCCTTCTAATTCACTGGCGTCGATAAACACATCGACGATGCGCTCATCCAATCCCTTCAGGGCATCATCAAACATCGGGGTGATCACTTCATAGTCGTGATGATCTAACTTGCCGACTATCACCATGGAGATGTAAAAACGCGCTTTGGTGCGCTCTATACCTATGTGTAAACCATGACGTTGCATTTGCTGACCCTTATTGCGTGCTTAGGTGTTTATTTAACATAGCAAAGGGTGGTGATAACGCCGATGATGTAGCGCAAATAAAGTGCAAAAAACAGTCAAGGCCGCTATGGCGGCCTTGAAGTGAGGCGGGAAGTTAGCTTTCTTGCTGGCAGGCTGCAACGGCGTCGGCGATAAGCTCGAGGCCTGTTTGTAGGCAAGGAGGTAACTCGGCGTTACTTTCGCGCACGGGCGTGACCCTTTGACCCCATTTAATGTAACTGGCCGCCCAGGTTAACCCGGCACCAAAGGCCGCCGACATAATGTTGGCACCCGGCTTTATCATGCCGCGCTCTACCGCTTCACACAGGGCGATGGCAATGGTGGCCGCCGAGGTGTTGCCATATTCATCGATATTGACCATCACCTTTTCGTCATCGACTTTAAGGCGCTGTTGAATGGCCTGGATAATGCGCAGGTTAGCCTGATGCGGTACCAGTACATCAATGTCATCCAGGCTCAGTTGCGCCTGATTCAGCACGTCATCGCAGGCGCCACTCATGCCTTTGACCGCACGCTTGAAAATTTCCGGACCGACAAAGTGCAGTTCTGAACCGCCAATGGCTTCGTACTTATTGATGTTCGAGCCAAAGTTGTCGATGTGCAGGATGCTGCGATCCGAGCTGTCGCAGCCGGATTTACTGGCCAATAAACCAAGCGGTTGCTCGCTTGCTTCAAGCACCACGGCACCGGCGCCATCACCAAAGAGCACGGCGCTATCACGGCGGGCCCAGTTGATATACCAGCTCATTCGCTCGGCGGCGACAACCACGGCGCGTTTGATCATCCCAGCCTGAATTTGTGCGGTGGCCATTTGCAGAGCATACAAAAAGCCCGAACATGCGGCGTTACTGTCGCAGGCCGCGGCACCGGTAGCACCAAGACGTTGCTGTACCTCAGACGCGGTGTTCGCCACAACCGTACTCGGGGTACAGGTGGCGACTAACAACAGGTCCAGCTCTGTCGCATCCAGACCGGCACAGTCTAGGGCACGTTGCGCCGCTACGGTGGCCATTTCGGCGGTGCTTACGTGGCTCACATGGCGCGCTTTAATACCGGTGCGTGAGCTGATCCATTCATCGGAGGTATCGACGACGGTGGCAATATCCTGATTGCTGATTCGAGCCGGTGGGACACACTTTCCCCAGCCGGTGATCTCTGCATAATGCATATAAAATCCTAGTAGTTGCTGCATTGGCGACAGCTTTTCTCAGCTGGCCCGATGTCTTTGCTATGTAGCTGCTTTATATCAAACTGAACCTGTTTGGTCGAGTTCTACTAGCACCTGGGGCGAAAGTATGTTCTGTTAATGTTATGTATATCATGCTTAGCCACTGTGGCTTGCTAAACACAAAATAAAAATAACGGAGCCTAGGTAAACGATGAAACAGACCCTGATAGCATCCCTGATAACGCTGGTAGCGGGCACCCTAGCCGCTGCCCCCGCAGCGGCACAAACGACGCTTATCCATGCCGGCGAGTTGCTCAAGTCCGCAGATGCCAAGGTATTAAAGGCCCAAACCATAGAAATTAAGGAGGGTCGGGTGCAAGGGCTGCATCAGGGTTATGTCGATGCCGCCGAACTTGGTCTAAATAATGCCAAGGTTGTTGATTTAAAAGATAAATTTGTGTTGCCAGGGATGGTGGACTTGCATGTTCACCTGACCTTCGAGCGTGACCCCAAGGCCAACCCCCATCGTATGCTTAATGAAGTAGAGGCGGATCAGGCACTGCGGGCCGTGGCCTATTTACGCAAGACCGTCGAAGCCGGATTTACCACGGTACGGGATTTGGGCGGTAACAATAAGGTGATTTTCCCACTCCAGCGTGCGGTTAAGCAGGGCACCTTGGTGGGGCCGCGTATCATTGCCGCCGGTGAAGCGGTTACGCCAACCGGCGGGCATGGCGACATGCATGGCTACCGCCAGGAAATTCTCGATGCCTTTGCCCCACGTATGGGCGTCTGTGATGGTGCCGATGACTGTACCCGGGCCGTACGTGAGTTGGTCAAAGGGGGCGCCGAGGTGATCAAAATCACCGCCACCGGCGGGGTGCTCAGCAATACCAAGGCGGGGCTGAATCAGCAACTAACCGATGCTGAGCTCGCGTCCATAGTGAAAACCGCCCACAATCTCGGCCGTCCGGTGACCGCCCACGCTCATGGCGCCGGTGGCATCGCCGCGGCCTTGCGAGCCGGGGTGGACTCAGTTGAGCACGGCTCCTACCTCAATGAGGAAACCATCGGTTTATTTAAACGTACCGGCGCCTATCTGGTACCGACCTTGTTGGCCGGGGTGACGGTGACCGAGGAGGTTAACAATAACCCAGCGCTGCCCGCAGCCATTGTCGAAAAGGTGAAAACCGTGGGGCCCGTGGTTAAAGACTCGTTTCAACAGGCCCTGGCGAAAAAGGTGAATATTGCCTTTGGCACCGACTCAGGGGTGTCGCGTCATGGCGATAATGCCAAGGAATTTGCGCTCTTGGTCGATTATGGAATGAGCCCTCGCCAGGCCCTGGCAACCAGCCTGACCCATGCGCCTAAGGTGTTGAATATGGAGCATGAAGTTGGCAAATTGGCGCCCGGCTACTACGCTGATGTTATTGCCTTAGATAAATCGCCGCTGAACGATATCGACCAGTTGACGGCGGTTCGTTTCGTTATGCAGCAAGGAAAAGTCATTCGCCACCATGAACAAGATTAAAGCGCAGTTATTTGAGCACCTGATCGAGCTTGAACGCTCCTTGATGCGTGAAGATGTGCGTGCCGATGCGGCGCGCCTGAACGCCTTAATTGACGATGATTTTATTGAGGTGTCCTCGGATGGGAAGCGTTTCAACAAGGCGAATGTGCTTGAGCGCCTGCCCAAGGAGCAGTCGAAAAGCCGCAAGCCACTTTTTCATAATCAGGATTTTGTTGGCCGTATGCTCAGTGACACCGTGGTGCAGCTCTATTATCGCAGCGCCCTGCGGCGCATTCGGGGCGGGCAGTGGCATTTTTCCTCGCGTATGTCTTTGTGGCGTTTGGATGGCGAACAACAATGGCGGGTGGTGTATCACCAAAGCACGCCGTGCGAATCATTTCCCCTGGAATAATTGCCGTGTACAGCCCCTCGGGGCCAGCGCTGTGCTTTCTTAGTGGCGCCGAAATAAGTACAATAGGGCCTATTATTCCCCCTAATCGTTAACGCTTTTGAACCTGCTCTTACAGTCCAGCATTAGCCGTGTATTGCTGCTTCGCAGCCTGGCTATCGTGGTGCAGTTTGTCGCCGTACTGATCTGTCATTTCCTTCTTGAGTTAGACTTGGCGTTACCGTCGCTGTTAAGCGTGATCGCGCTGGAGTCTGTCTTTCAGTTGCTCAGTGTTTGGTTGCTGCGTCGTCGTATTCGCCGTAACGAGCGAGTGGGTTCGCTGAGCATCGTCTGGCAACTGCTGGCGGATATTTTCTTTTTGAGTCTTTTACTGGCGTTCAGTGGCGGCGCCACCAATGCCTTTGTGTCGCTGCTGTTGCTGCCCATTATGATAGCGGCGGTGACCTTGCCGGTGCGCCATACCATGATGATCACCGCCGTGGCCATCGCCGTCTACAGTGGCTTAATGCTGATGTTGCCCGAACATCAGGGGACCCACCATATGGCGCAAATGCGCAGTCACTTTATAGCCATGTGGGTGAACTTTGTGATCAGTGCTTTGGTTGTGGCCACCCTAGTCAGCGCCTTGGCCCGAACCCTGGCTCGGCAACAAAAGGCCATGGCCACCAACAGAGAAGAACAAATGCGTGCCGAGCAGTTATTGGCCTTGGGTAATGCGGCGGCGCAGGCAACCCATCAGTTAGCCACGCCCCTTGGCAGCCTTGCGCTGTTACAAGAAGAGTTGGCCGAGTTGACGGCCCAAGACAAAGGCCTAGCGCCCGTGGTCTCTGAGCTTGGGGTGCCGATTAAACAGTGCCAGCAGCAACTCAACCTGTTTCGCCAGCGCGCCGGCCAGCTGCGGGCAGCGCAAGAATCACAAGGCGGTCATTATTTTTGTTGCCTCGGTGACTTACTCAGCGAGATACAGCAGGCCTTTGCCTTGCAGTTTCCCGCTCAGCGATTGGTTTGTAATGGGTTTGATGGCCTTAAAGCTCAAAGGTTACGCTCGGATCCCTTACTCAGCGCGGCGTTTTTAAATCTCTTGGCCAACGCGGTGCGAGCCAATGAATTGGTACAGCAAACCAGCATACACATGACTATCAAGGTCGATAACGACGAAAGCCATTGGCGGATTGAAGATTTGGGTGGCGGTTTTAACAGTGAACATCTGGCTTCCCTTGGCTCGGCGGTGATGGCCAGCGCTCACGGCTTAGGTGTAGCGCTGTGGCTTTCCAATGCAACCATAGAAAGGGTGGGCGGGCGTTTGGCACTGGGCAACGTCGCACAGGGCGCCTGTATCGATGTATTTATTCCCATGGTGAGGGGCTAGCAAAGGGGCGAACAATGAAGTTACTGTTAATTGAAGATGACGCGGTTTTCGCGCAAACCCTGTGCCGACGTTTACGTCCCCATGTGCAAAGTCGGAGCATGCCCAAGGCGTTGACACCGCGCTCTTGCAGGCTCGGCAACTGCGTCCCAGCCATATTATTTTAGATATGCATCTAGACAACGAATCTGGGCTGCAACTGCTGCCAGCTTTGCGCGCGATTGTGCCACAGGCGCGTATTATTCTTCTCACCGGGTTTGCCAGCATCGCCACTGCGGTGCAGGCGGTCAAGCTTGGCGCCGATGATTACCTGGCCAAACCGGCCTCATTGGCAATGATCTTGGCGGCCTTGCACGATAAGGCCTTCTCTTGTGAAGTGGAAATCGAGGCGGTGATGTCGCCAGAGCGGCTTGAGTGGGAACATATTCAAACCGTGCTGGCACGTAATGACGGTAATATTTCGCAAACCGCGCGTCAGTTGAACATGCATCGGCGCACCCTGCAGCGCAAATTGCAGAAAAAACCGGTCCTAGGCTAGGGCCGGTTAATTGTCGCTTACAGGGAGAAGGCAACACCCAGGTGCACTGTACGCCCAGCCGCGTTCAGGCGTTGACCCAGGCCAATATCCCCCTCAGCTACCCGATTGATGCCATTTAAGTGTGGCGCATACTGCTTATCGAACAGATTATCTAGGCGGGCATGCAGTTGCCAATGCGCACTCAGGTTATAATTGAGCGCCATATCGACGACCCCATAGCCGCGGCTTTTTTGCTCGTCGTTATAGCGCGAAACCTTGTTTTGCGCCCGAGCCACACGCCAATGGGCCTGAAGCCCATACTCGCCTTGATCAAACCCCAGACTCAATTGGCCATTTAGGGGAGCAATACGGTACAGGTTGTCCTTAATATCATCTTGGCGTTGGCCTCGTACATAACTGAGCATTCCCTGCAGAGACCAGTGCCCGTCAAGGTGATAGACCGCGGTCATGTCTGCGCCATAGAGGCGAGCGTCGATATTGCTAAATTGCAATGCATCTTGAGAGGACATCATGTTCGCAACCATATTGACCTGGTGATCCTGGCTCGGTATGCCCTGAATATAATCGTCGACCTGCTGCACAAACACCTGGGGTTTGAATGATAACCTGTGGCTTTGGTAGACCAAGCCGAGGTTGAATTGATAGGCGGTCTCTTCTTTTAGGTTGATATTACCCACATAGGTGCGGCCATCGCCAAGGCCTCCGGTGCTTTGCATGGGCAGCCAGAGATAACGGGCCTGGTACTGAGGCGCTCGTTGCTTCATGGCAAGGGCGGAATCCAGGTAAATTTGCCGGTGCAGCCGATAGCGATTATTAAGCACCAGATCCACAGTGAGATCGTCAACCGCTTTGTCTGCCTGATTAAAGCCTTGTTGCAGTGCGGCTACACCGGGCATCATCATGGCCATGGACGAGCCAACCACTCCCGAGTCGGCAGAGTTGGTCTTGACGCGAGCGCCGAAACTGCCGGACAAGGCGCCTCTGTCATACTTGTATTCAGCGAAGAGGCTATGGCGACGATCGCGCACCTTATTGAAGTTGGTGACAAAAAACATCGCCTGATTGGGGTTTTTAATATCGGCATCATGGCGGCTTAGACTGGCGTCATACCCCCAAAGCCAAGCGCCCGAGCGAATATGGGCATAGAGGCTAATACTTGTGCTTTGCGCATGGGTGTAACGGGCCTTAGTTTGCTCACTGAGGGGGCGCTGTTGATAATTATCCATGCCATGGTCGCCATCTTGATAGCCCACGCCCCATGTCAGTTCAATGTCACTAAGCTCATGCTCAGCCGCTAGTTCATAGCGCCAGGTATCAACGTAATCTATGTCCATGGGGAGTGCCGCGGTGCCGCTTTGTCGGGTGTCGGTTCTGTGCACATTGGCATGTATTTGGCCGCGCTCCAGCGCCAAGGTGGTGAGCAAGCCATACCGATTGCGTTTATAGTCGCTGTTGGCGATAAGGCCGCCACTGCTGCGTTGCTCGTCGCTTTGGTGGCGTTCGCCATAGCTCAGCCAGGCAAACTCTGAGTTTCCAGCGCCAAGTATCAGGCCAGCGTTAAGGCCTTGCTTATTGTTGTTGAACTGACTCTGGGCACTGAGCTGCATCGGAGCGTCTAAATCGGGCTGGCGTAGATTAACCTCAATGGCACCACCTAGGGTGTCTATGCCCGCGCGCACCGGAGCAATACCGCGATATATCTGCATATCTTCGATGACTAGGGTGGACGCGTAACTCAAGGGGGTGTCCATGGCATTAGGGCCTGCACCGGCTAAGGTCAGGCCGTTATTACTCACATCGACGCGCTCGGCAAACATGCCGCGGTACTGAGCAATGCCGCTCAAGGGGCCGTTACGGTTAACGCCAGCGCCGACAACATGGTCAAGCCAGTTGCTGCTGTCAACGCTAAACCGCTGGGCAGGAACCGGGGTTAGTTGGGCGTGGCTCTCGCTGCGATGACCTTGGACAGTGATCACTTCCAAGGCGCTACTCAGTGGTGAGAAAAGGGCGCTAAAGAGCAGCGCCAAAGGCGTTTTATAGGGCATGATTATTTCGGCTGAAGGTAATATCTGGCGCTTATTTTCAGCGAGTTACCATACCAAGACCAGGTTTAGGGGCATTTGTGCGACATTATGTCGCAGCCGCGCTCAGGGCCACAATTTTGCCGCTAAGCGGATCGCAGGCTACGCTTAAGCAAACAGTGGCCGGTGGGCTTAATTATGAATTTTGCAGAGTTTAACTTTTACGCGGTGCTCTTGGCCGCCGTCGCAACATTTTTTCTGGGCGGTTTATGGTATTCGCCCTTGATGTTTAAAACCGCCTGGCTCGATGGCTGTGGCTTAACCGACGTGGACTTGGCACAGGCTTCCATGGGTAAGGTCTTTACCTTGGCCTTTCTCCTTTCCTTGGTAGCGGCCTTTGTGTTTGCCTTGTTCTTAGGACCCAAGCCCGAGCTAGGCTTTGCCGTTGGTGCCGGATTTGCTGCTGGCTTGTGTTGGGTGGCGACCTCTTTTGGTATCAGCTATCTCTTCGAACAAAGACCGTTAAAGTTATTTTTGGTTAACGGCGGCTATCATACCTTGCAATTTACCCTGATTGGTTTGATCTTAGGCTTATGGCATTAGTGCGTTACTTTGCCCCATAACCCCGAGTTTATTAAGGGTTTTCTCTGAGGCTGTAACGGGTTAGAGTTTACACTCAACAATTCCACTGAACTGTTACGGTTGTCACCTTGGCAACTGGCCGGCAAATTAGGGTCTGTTGACCTTTGTTGTTTGTTTCTGCAGCAGTTTGTAGTGTATTTATACAAGGCGGCACATGTGTGGTGTAGTTATTCTACATAAACATGTAACAACACAGTAGAAATGCGCTACAAGCGCTGCCCTACGGGTTCATCTCAACGCATCCTGCTCTGTGTTACTCGCTATGAACATAGAATGACTATGCATCATAACGAGCGTCGTGATCAGAATGCGTTTAGATTGAACATAAAGTAAACCGCAAAGATAAACAGACCCTAGTCACAGCTTAAAAGAATAACAAGGATGGACATGGATATTCACCGCGAGTCCCAATTACCTCAGGCAGGCCCAAAAAGCCTGATTTGCGAGTCGGGCAGGGTGCTTTTTGGTCACTTCGATGGCCCGGTTCAATCCTTGGGGGTTGAGCACTTTCGCTACATCAATGCGATGGACAAACCCCATGGTTCGCTGGCGCGGCGCTTTCATTTTAAGCAATTCCAGTTTGTTTCTGTGTGCACTTCCAGGTTCCTTCTTGGCGTGGCCCTTGCCGATATTCGCTATGCCGCCTCTGGCTTTTGCTATCTCTATGATATTGAAGCTAATAAGCTGGTGGAAACCAGCTGGCTTAAGCCCCTGGCGTTGGGCTGCATCATGGCGCCTTCTCCGTGGGATGGATACTCCCGGTTGGGCGGCAAAAAGGGGCAGATCAGCATGGAAATTAAGGCCGGGGTCTGGCAATTGCGTATAGCCACCGAGCAGATCGACGCCGCTCTAACCCTGGTACCGCCATTAAATAGCCTGCCCATGGCCATGTGTAACCCCACAGGTTACAGCGGCTGGACCTATACTCAGAAACACAATGCCTTGGGAGTCGAGGGTTCACTAATTATCAACCAAGAACCCCTAGCTCTGGATGAGGCGCTGGCAGGCTATGATTTTTCTGCCGGTTTTATGCGCCGGGAAACCAGCTGGCGCTGGGCCAGCATCAACGGCCGTATCCAAGGAGCCTTATTTGGCCTAAACCTGGCCGCCGGGGTCAATGAAACCGGTTGCAATGAGAATGTGTTCTGGATTAATGGACAGCGGCACTTACTTGGCCCGGTACAGTTTGATTTTACCCGGGAAAGGTCAGGGCACACGAGCCGAGAATGGCGAATAAGCTCCCTGGATGGCAAGGTCGATTTAACGTTTCACCCCCTGAATAAGCGCCAGGAGCGCTTGAACCTGTGGTTATTAAAAAGCAACTTTCGCCAGTATATCGGCTATTTCGATGGCGCGATTGAAGATGCCTCGGGGCGGGTGCATCGCCTCGAAAAGGTTCTAGGTTTAACGGAAGACCACTTTGCCCTGTGGTAGTGATGCAAACGCGTTGCAAAGCCGTTAAAGCCCGCTGGATAGGGCGCCTCATTGGCCTAGCCCGTGCTTAAAATGTTACAGTAGCGCCTCGCTAACAGTGGGGGAAGTATGGCCAAACCAAATAAAAAAGGGCCGGTTCGTACCGTGGATATTTTTTGCAGTAAATGCCGTACGCAACTTTATAAATACCGCAAGGGTGGTAAGGGCGCGCTGGTGAAATGTTTTATCGAACGCATCAGCGAGGATTACACGGACCAAGTGGCGACCTGCCCTAACTGTGAGCAGGTGTTTGCCAGGGAAACCCTGATCCGGGGCACGCCGGCGCTAAAAATGATCGGTCAAAAGGTGTATATGAAATAAGCGCTAAATTGTGCCTGGCGGGCGGGCATTTGTCCTTAGGTAGCGAAGTCTTGCTTGATAGGCTGACCCCGTTTGTTTTGTGGAGCTAGGCAATGGACCTATTATTTGATGTTATTGGCATGAGCGGCACTTTTTTGGTGGTGGGCGCTTTTTTCTTACTGCAGCTCGAGAAGTTACCAGCCTCAGGCCTGGGGTATAACCTGATGAACTTAACCGGTGCCATCTTACTGTTGGTAAGCCTGTGTTATAACTTTAACCTTGCCAGTTTCGTTATCGAAATATTTTGGATAGCAGCCTCGCTTATCGGTATATATAAGCACGTGATGGCCCGTCGTGAGCTGAAGTCCGTCCCTGCTTCTTAATGGTTTGAGCTGAGGTCGCCTGTGTATGCATCTCGGCACGGCTATCAGCACAAAAAAGCGGGCTAATTAGCCCGCTGAGTTTGGCGCATAAGAGTGAAAATTAGCGAGGGAGATTTTTGCTCACTTTTTTGTTTTTATTCATAACACCGCTGTAATAACCGTGCAGCGCATCGTTGAGCTGTTTTTCGCAGCGTTTCAATTGCTCGCCCTGGGTGATCACCTGCATGCTGAGTTTAACCTTTTCTTCGCGCATGCTGTTGATGTCTTGCGCTTGGCCTTGCAGACGTCGCTGTAGCTCTTCCACTTGTTGTGTTGATGATTTAAGCAACTCATGCAGCTCCTTGTTGCGGTCCTGAAGATCGCGACAATGATGCTTCATTACATGCTTACTGGTATTGGCTTCTTCTAACTGCTGCTCCAGCTCAGCTAACTCCACCTGGACGTCTCGTTTGGCTTGAACCTGCACCTGTTGCATTTGCTCGGCCATTTTGTCCATGTGCGCCAAGGCTTTTTTATTCAGCTCATCCGCCTGATTGATCTGTGCCAATAGCGGCGCTTGCGCTTCATGCAAGTGCTTTATCTGACGCTCTTTTTCTTGCAGTAATTGCTTATACAGGTGCAACTGTTCGTGAATCGAAGGTTCACCGGATGATTTGTTAATATGGGTGACGTTGGGCTGCATAGCCGCTTCCATAGGAGGATGTAAGTCAGAGTGCGCCATGATCTATCCTTGTTTACGTTAGAATTTGAACTGGTTAAATTTTAACAAGGATATTGAGCGCAACTTATTGATCTAAATCAGCTTGGCGGGGCCATTTGCTCCCCAGTCGCGATGAACTTTGATCTAGCGCAAGGGCTGCGCCAAAAAATAGACCGGCCCGGGACAGGGCATTTTACTTAACCAGGATGCAGGTGACATTGTCGCCGGCACCGCGGGTCAGTGCCGAGTGCATCAAGGCCTGACCGGCAGCCTGTAGATTAGCGGTTGCAAGTGACACTTCTATTTCAAAGTCAGATAATTTTTGGGTTAAGCCGTCGCTACACAATAAAAAGATGTCATCGGTCTGCCAGGTACCATGTACCACCTCGACCTGCACGTCGTGCTTGACCCCAATGGCCCGTGCTACCTCGTGTTGTAATGGGTGGCTGGCCGCTTGCGCCGAGGTGATGACGCCGCTATCGAGCAACACATTAACCCGGCTATGGTCCCGAGTTTGCTGTTCTAATCGGTTGTTTCTAAATAGGTAGCCGCGGCTATCGCCAACCCAGATAAAATAAAAATCAGTACCGTCCAGCACCAGGGCAACCGCCGTAGACCCCATGGTTTTTCCCTGCATAAGCTGTTGTGAGTGGTGAAAGAGTTGTTTATTGGCGTCTTCAAAGGCGTTTATTAGGGTGCGGTGGAGGGGCGTGCTTTGAGCCTTGTTATATAAATGCTGCTTAACGAGTTCGATTACCTGCGAACTGGCATAATCCCCTTTGCTGTGCGCCCCCATGCCATCGGCAACAACCCAGACCCGTTGCTCGGGAAGTGCTAAGAAGGCGTCTTCATTTTTGCTACGAATAACGCCGCAATGGCTCTGGGCGAAGCTAGTTAAGCCCATGCCTTTGTCCATACTGCTTTGCTTGGTTGTGGCTGTTACCGGACAGGCCCGAAAATAAGTTAACCATGGCGACCATAAATCTTGTCTAATCCCTTAGCTTTCGCACATCTTAAGACGGTAGTAGTTCAAACCTTGCCCTTTACATTAATCCTTTTGGGTTCAACCGCAGATGA
This sequence comes from Pseudoalteromonas sp. BDTF-M6, assembly GCF_018334135.1. NCBI lineage: Bacteria > Pseudomonadati > Pseudomonadota > Gammaproteobacteria > Alteromonadales > Pseudoalteromonadaceae > Pseudoalteromonas > Pseudoalteromonas sp. BDTF-M6. The sequence goes on along the minus strand of NZ_JAGXTQ010000003.1, from coordinate 273,444 downwards.
TTGCTCTACAGCAGTGAGCCGCCGCTGTTGTTGGGCTTGGTTGCAGCAACAACCAAACCCAGAGCGAACCTAAAGGCGTCGGCCTTCACCGGCGTAGCGTCCGGCAAGAATTTTTTCATACATCTCATCGGCTATCTTTTTCGCCCGCTCGATGGCATCCGGTTGTAATTTACGTTCATCGAGTTTGCGGCTGGTGCTGGCATCCAGGTTGCCGTTGTATTCAGCGATGGTGTTCCAGATATATGACTTTTCGATATTTTTAGGAACTCCCAGGCCTTCGTAATACATTAACGCAAGGTTAAATTGGGCCAGGGTGTAATTCTGAGCTGCGGCTTTTTGATACCAATCAACCGCGGTAGGGTAATCCTTCAACACGCCTTCGCCATTGGTGTACATCACCCCCAGGTTATATTGAGCGGCGGCCACGCCCTTATTGGCGGCACCGGTGAACAGCTCGACCGCGCGTTGCAGGTCCACTTTGACGCCTCGACCTTCCTGATACATAACGGCTAAGGAAAACATCGCGTCGGCGAAGTCTTTATCAACGGCTTGTTGATACAGTTGCGCTGCTTTGTGTTGATTCTTGGCGACGCCATGGCCATTTTCATAGAGCTGCGCTAGCTCATAAATCCCTGGCGCAAAACCTTTGTCGGCAAGGTATTGAAATTCGCTGATGGCGGTTTCAAAGTCACCTACATTGGCGGCAGCAATTCCTTCTTCTAAACCAGCTTGGGCAGGAGGGGTGAGCACGAGTGCGGTGCACAGACTGACAGTGTATAGGGTATATCGCAACATAGTGTGTCTCCGGGGATGGCTGCTATCTATCTGATTCTAGCTTGTTTATTGATTATTATCCAAAGTCTATCGAGAAATAAACACTCCGATTCTGAAGTTTTTTAGTTATATCTAATACCTAGGCTGCTCATTAGGACAAAAGCAAAAACAGGCTCAAGACGCAAGTCTTTAATTCTGACCCAATTCCATGCTACAACAGTCTAAATTCTGCACACAGGAGAGAGGAATGAGCGACCAATACAGTGCACTGCGTAGCAATGTCAGTTTATTAGGACAAATATTGGGGCAGACCATAGAGCAGGCCTTGGGTGCACCGGCCCTGGAGAAGGTCGAGGCTATTCGTCAACTGGCTAAAAGCTCTCGCTCCGGTGATGAGCAAGCCCGGGGGCAGCTGCTTGACGAGCTGCACCGGCTCAGTGACGATGAACTCTTGCTGGTTGTCCGTGCATTTAATCAGTTTTTAAACCTGGCCAACGTGGCCGAGCAATACCATACCGTCTCACGCCATGCCGACACCGGCTTTTGTCAGCTCGATCCCTTAAAGCAAACGCTCAAACGCCTTAAACAGAGCAATATCAGCAGCGAGCAAATCGCGCAAACCTTGGCCAAACTCGATATTAACCTGGTATTGACCGCGCATCCGACCGAGGTGACGCGACGCACATTAATCAACAAGCATGTGCAATTGAGTGATTGCCTCGACCGACTTGAACTCGACAACCTCCTGCCGACGGAGCGCACCCAGTTATTGGCCCGGATGCGCCAACTCATTGCCCAGGCCTGGCATACGGATGAAATTCGACACAGTCGTCCAACGCCGCTGGACGAAGCCAAATGGGGCTTTGCGGTGATAGAAAACAGCCTGTGGCAGGCGGTGCCCGAGTATGTGCGCGAGCTTGATACCCTGCTGCAACAGGAGTTAACCATGGGGCTGGCGCCAAGCGCACGCCCGGTGCGCTTTACCTCCTGGATGGGAGGCGACAGAGACGGTAATCCTTATGTTACCGCAGAAGTGACCCAAAGCGTGCTCGAGCATGGCCGCTGGATGGCGCTGGACTTGTATATTCGCGATATCAACCAGCTGATCAGTGAGCTTTCCATGCATCAGGCCAGTGAAGAGCTGCTGGCACTCAGTGGCCAAACCCACGAGCCCTATCGCCAGGTTCTCAAAACCCTGCGCAGCGACTTGCAATTGACCCATAAATACCTGGAAGCAAAAATCACTGGCCAGCCATCCCGGGGTGAAAACCGTATTACCGATATAAAGCAAATCAGCAATGTGCTGCAGCTGTGTCACCGCTCGTTGAGCGCGAATAATATGGCGGTCATCGCCGATGGCCTGTTGCAAGACACCCTGGTACGTTGTCGCTGTTTCGGCTTACAGCTAAGCCAGCTTGATATTCGCCAAGACAGCGACAAGCATGCCCAGGTGCTGGGTGAGATCAGCCAATACCTGGAGCTGGGGGATTACTGCGCCTGGGATGAACAAACCAAGCTTGCCTTTTTAGCCAAGGAGCTGGCCAATCCTCGTCCTTTGCTGCCTAGACACTGGCAACCATCGGAGCAAACTCAAGAGGTACTCGATACCTTTAGGGTGATAGCGGACAATCACGCCGACAATTTTGGCATCTATATTATTTCCATGGCTCGCCAGGCCTCAGATGTACTGGCGGTGAAGTTGCTGTTAAAAGAAGCCGGGTGCGCATTTAATATGCCGGTGGCGCCCTTGTTTGAAACCCTGGATGATCTGAATCGTGCCCCTCAAGTCATGCGTACCCTCTATGACAATGAGGTCTATCGCGCCGTGATGGGCGAGCAGCAATACGTGATGATAGGTTACTCCGACTCGGCAAAAGACGCGGGTATGATGGCCGCAGGGTGGGCGCAGTACAGCGCCATGGAGTCGCTGGTAACCCTAAGTGATGACTACGGCCTTGAGCTGGTGCTCTTCCATGGTCGTGGCGGCACCGTGGGCCGCGGTGGCGCTCCTGCGGCTCAGGCATTGCGCTCGCAGCCGCCGGGCAGCTTGAAAAACGGCCTGCGAGTGACCGAGCAGGGGGAGATGATCCGCTTTAAATATGGCCTGGCCAGTGTCGCCAAACAAAGCCTGCACCTGTATGTGGGCGCCGTGCTCGAAGGTAACCTGATGCCACCGCCGCAACCCGAGCCGCAGTGGCGCGAGGCCATGGCGGTGATCAGTGATGTTTCCTGTGAGCATTACCGCGACATAGTGCGCGGCAATAAAGATTTTGTGCCCTATTTTAGAAGTGCGACGCCGGAGCAGGAGTTGGGTAAACTGCCCTTGGGTTCACGCCCTTCGAAACGTAATCCAGACGGCGGCGTGGAAAGCTTAAGGGCCATTCCCTGGATATTCGCCTGGTCACAAAACCGTTTGATGCTGCCCGCCTGGTTGGGAGCGTATCAAGGGCTGGCGGCGGCCATAGAGCAGTTTGGAGAGCAGCATCTGGCGCATATGAGTCAGCAATGGCCTTTCTTTCGCACCCGCTTAGAAATGCTGGAAATGGTCTTTTGTAAGGCCGACAGCTGGCTCAGTGCTTACTATGATCAGCGGCTGGTCGCGCCCGAACTGCAGCCCTTAGGTGAGCAACTGCGCGGTGAGCTGGCCAAGGCCACGGCACTTATCAAGGAATTGAGCCCCGAGCACACCTTGCTCGGCCATCAGCCCTGGATCCGCGAGTCCATTGCCCTGCGCAACCCCTATACCGACCCCTTAAATGTGCTTCAAGTGGAGTTGCTAAAACGGGTGCGAGCCGGTGGCTCGGTGGCTTTGGACAATGCCCTGATGATCACCATGGCCGGCATCGCCGCAGGCATGCGTAATACCGGTTAAGTTGGTGTAAAGTAGCGCTAATGCGGGCCAGGTTGCCGCGTTAGCGCCGCTAGGTTACTATCGGCATAAACTCCTAAACGAAAGGACAGCCTGTGTGTCCAACCCTCATGCTTGAAAGTATCAAGCAGCAACGCGGCATTATCAGTGTGCAGCAATTTCAAAATCTCGCCCAGTTACTCGGCAAGAACCCTAAAGACACCGCACAATGGTTGCTGGCGCACATTCAGTCTTGGGCGGTTGCACCGATTTCCCAGTTTCAGGTGGCGGCTTTGGTGCATGCTCGTAACCACCAGGGTGAAGATTTCTATGCCGCAGGGGTGAATGTGGAGCTGCCTCATTGCGGACTCGAGAGCGCCGTGCATGCGGAGCAAACCGCGCTGCACAATGCCTGGCTCCATGGCGCCACCGAGATACGGCACCTGTATGTCAGCGCGACGCCCTGCGGTTATTGTCGTCAGTTTATAAATGAGTTTTGCTCGGATACTGCTTTGGCAATCAGCATAGGTGAGGTCGACTCGACGCTGGGCGAGTTGTTGCCCTTGGCGTTTGGTCCCAGTGATTTGGCCGTGAGTGAGCGTATTTTGGATGTCGAAGAGTCCTGCCAACTAAGCAAGGGGTCCTATGGTGCCGGCGAGCCACTGCATCGGCATCTGCAGCACAGCTATGCCCCTTACAGTGGTGGTTTGGCGGCGCTGATGCTGAGTGTAGGAGAAGAACGTTTTTATGGTCGTTATATTGAAAATGCCGCCTTTAATCCCAGCTTTCATCCCTTGCTGGCGGCACTAAGTCAGGTTGCTCTAGCGCACCAGGGGATTGATTTTAAAGCGATTGATACGGTGACCCTGTGTGAGGTTGAAAGCCTCAAATCGCACCGGGACAGCACAGAAGCCATGGTGCGGCGCTTAGCGCCGCAGGCCAAATTCCAATATCACTGTGTGAGCAATAAAGCGGCCGCAGCCAATACCTGAGTGATGGCGCGTTGTTCTATGGTGGCGATATCCACCGCTGGGATCTCCTGATCGCAACGATTAACCAGCACCCCGGCGATGCATCCGGCGCGTAACCCTAACGCGCTGCACATGGTCAACAGGGTGGCCGATTCCATTTCATAGTTCATCACCTTGAGCGCTTGCCACTGAGCCATGCTGCCTTGTAGATGCTTCGGCACATAGCCGCTGTGAGTATCGTAGCGCTCCTGACCCGGATAGAAGGTGTCGCTGGAGGCGGTAATGCCAATATGGTGTGCTTCATTGCCTTGCTCACAGGCTGCAACCAGCGCGGCAGTGGCTTTAAAGTCAGCCACGGCCGGGTAGCTGGCGGGAGCAAAATGATGCGAGGCGCCATCGAGGCGTACAGATGCATGGGTAATAAGCAGCTCGCCCACCTTTATATGGGGCTGAATGGCCCCCGTGGTGCCGACGCGTAAGAAGGTGTCGACCCCCAGCTGCGCCAGCTCTTCGACGGCGATGGAAGTCGAAGGACCTCCTATGCCGGTGGAACACACCACCACGCTTTGACCCTTTAATTCGCCAAGATAGACATGAAACTCACGGTGTTGCGCCAGACATTGATGGTTATCCAGCTGCTGTGCGATCACCGCCGCGCGCTCCGGGGCGCCGGGTATAATCGCCAGGGTGGCGCCGTTTAATTGGGCCTTTGAAATGCCAAGGTGAAACATTGTCTTCATAGTAACTCTCTGATCCCTATGCGTGTTAAGCGAGCAAGTGCTCATATGCTGGCGTGCTCGGCTGTTTTTAATAAGGACATATGTCCTAAATTAGCCGCGTCCTGGCTTGCCAGTGCGTTAAATCTCAACTAGATGTTAAATAGTATCATCAGAGGAGTTAGCGTATGGCCGTATCGTCAAATGTCACCAATCATGGCGAGTTTGCTCGTTGTTTTGAATGTAATCGAATTAGTGCCCTGGCGCCACTGCATTGGCTAGCCTTGGCCTTTAAAGACATGGCGCGAGCGCCGATTTTAAGCCTGCTCTATGGCTTGGTGTTCACCCTTATCCCCGCCACCATTTTATTCTTTGTGTATTCCAGTCAAACCCATTTGGTGATCTTACCGGCGACGGTGGCCTTTGCCCTGGTAGGACCGGCCTTTGCCGCCGGCCTATATGATGTCGCCTGGGAATTGGAAAAAGGCCACACGCCCACGTTATTGCATAGCCTTAAGTCCATGTTCCGCAATCCCGCCGGGGAGTGGGGCTTTGCGGTGCTGCTCATGGTGATCATGATTGTCTGGATGCGCTTGGCAGCCTTGGTTCATGCCCTGTATCCCAATACCGTTAACCCCAGCTTCGAGGAGCTGAGCGCCTTTTTAACCCTGGGCAGTATTATCGGCGGGGTCTTGCTGGTGACCGTGTTCGCCATTTCCGCTTTTACCCCGCAAATCATGATGGAGCGCAGGGTGGATCTGATGACCGCAGTGGTGAGCTCTATGCATGCGGTACGCAATAATATCGCCGCCATGGTGGTGTGGTGTATCTGCATTCTGTGTTTAATCTTGCTTGGCTTTCTAACCGGCGCCGCCGGCTTTATCGTGATCATGCCGCTGCTCAGTTATGCTAGTTGGCACGGCTATATTGCCACCATTAAAACCAAGCGTCCGCGCCGCTACGAATAGGCCCATCGGCTGGCTTATGCAGCATTTATGCATAGCCAGTCACTCTCCCCAGTTGGCCCCGGGTAGGCGGGTTTGACTTCTGTGCTCTGCTTGTATATTGATCCTGTATTGGTGCCGATTTATCACCGTGATTGCTTTTAAAAACAAATGAAAATCAAAGGGTTAAGTATTTCACCCTGTTCTTCTAAGCGCACTTGAGGATTTCCCTTGCGTGCTCCGGAGTCATTTTCATCAGCGCCGGTAATAAATCGAAAAACTGCATAAATATTGAGGAGATAGCATGACCGCTAAGTGGCAAGACTTTCGAACTAAGGTAGCACAGTGCTTGTGTCCACCGGGTAATGGTGTATTTACGGTAAACACGGCGCAGGAAAGAAAAGCGGCGTTGCAACAGAAGCTTTACGGCCAAACCGATAATGTCGAAGCCCTTTGGCAAGCGTCTCTCGATGGTTTGCAAACAACCGAGCATAAGGCGGTGATGCTGGGCATTAGCTCAGACTGTGGCGGCGGCATTTTGCGTGGCGCCAACTGGGGCCCGTTATTTTTACGTAACACCCTGATTGAGCAGCAGCCTCAAGCGCAAGCCTTTGACTTAGGCGACGTGCGCGTTATTCCGCACCTGTTGCATGATAAGTATTTAAACGAAGGTACCATTAGCAACTGTCAAAAGGCGCTCTACGCCGATACCGACAGTGAGTACCATGTCAGCCCATTGTCCATTACCGAGGACGTGTGCACCGACTTTTACGCCAATTTCCCCGAAAAGGGCATTTTTGGAATTGGCGGTGACCACTCGATCAGCTACCCGTTAACCAAGGCTTACCTAAAGGCCAAGCGCGAGCAGGGTAAGAAGGTCGCCATCATTCACTTTGATGCGCATACCGACCTGCTGGTGGAGCGTCTGGGTATCGATTTGTGCTTTGGCTCTTGGTGTACCCATATTCTTGAATATCTGCCAAGCCCATCTCATCTAATCCAATTCGGGATCCGCTCTAGCGGCAAACCTAAGGCGCATTGGGAAGGTACCTTCGGGGTTAAGCAGCATTGGGCGCAGGAAATCAATGAGCGGGGTACCGATGCCGTGGTGGCCGAAGTGCTGGCCCAGTTACGTGCCGATGGTGTCGATGAACTGTATGTAAGCTTTGATATCGATGCCCTGGACTCCGAATTTGCTTCGGCTACCGGTACACCGGAAAAAGATGGCCTTAATCCGCAACAGGCGCTGGATATACTTGCTGCACTTGCGGCCGAGTTCCCCATTACCGGTGCCGATATGATGGAAATTGCTCCTTTCACCGACAGCTCGCTAGAGGGTAAGTCGAGCTCGGAAACAACGCTGCGTGAAGGCGCGAAAATCTCCGCCTTCTTGCTTGAGCAAATGAATAAATAAGTCTGATTTTCCTGAGAAATTAGCATTAAAAAGAGCGCATTAGCGCTCTTTTTTGTGGTCGCTTTGTGGCAATATAGGCCAATATAAACAAGTGCAGCACAATTTTTACGAGTGTTTCTATGAGCTATTCCGTCTTTCGTTTTTGCAGTCTGACTCCCCACGCCTTGTTACTGAGCGCCAGTGCCTTGCTGATGCCCCTGATGTCTGGCCAGGCTTGGGCGCAAACCCAGGTTTTTATCGGTGGCGGCGAAAAGGTGTGCTCATCTATGGCGCCGGAACATTGTCAGCAGCCCTTACAAGGGGGTAAAGCCCATCCCCTGTACAGAGTCGACGAAAGCGCCTTGGCTCGTTTGGACAGGCAATGGCCATCGCAATATCAAGCGCACAAGCACAACGTGATGAAGGCGCTAAAGGCCATGGCGAGCGACCAGGCACTGACTCAGGAGCAATTACTGACGCTGTGGTATGAGCAAGCCCCTCAAGCTCAGCTATTAGATAGCGCTCTCTCTTATTATGTGCTCGACACCCTGGAGTTGGCCGAGCCCTCGCTCAAAGTCCATATCGACACCGACCTGAATAAGGATGAAGCCACATCCGAGCTGCTTGCCTTTATGAAAAGTGCCATGGGGGTTGCGGCGGGGCAAGAGGCGCAGCCACCTCGGGTGCTGATACTGACCAATGCCAGTCGCGACCCTTATGCGGCGGCCGATTATTATCAGCAGTTACTCGCTGGCGATGGCATCGACAGCCAGTGGCTACCTCTCACGCCAGCGCTGGCCAAGGCGCTTAGCCAGGGGCAGTGCGACAAGCTTACCCAGTTACGCCACCAAGCACTGACATTCGATAGGGCCCGGGTTTATCCTGAGCGTGTAGCCCAGGAGCAGGCGATGTGTGCCCAAGGCAGCGAGGCTCTGATAAAACACATAGAGGCCGCAAGTGCGGTGTATTTTAATGACGGCGATACGGCCCTTGCCAGAGCGGTGCTAGTTGATGAGCAGGGCGAAGCCTATCCCTGGACCCAGGCATTACGTAGTCGCCCGGTAATCTTAGCCAGTGGCGCCGGCAGTGCGCTGCAAAGTGGTGGACGCAATAGCAAAGGCCAGGTGATGATGATCACCGGTGGCGATGCGTTTGCTGGGCTTGCAGAAGAGGTGGAGGTTAGGACACAAGCAGGGTCCTTGCCCTCTGGCTTTGCGGCGATTAGTTACCAACCCAAAGGCGGCCTTGGGAGTTTTAATAATGGGGTGCTGGATACGCAATTTAGCGAGCAAAACCGCAGCGTACGCCTGCATAGCCTTTTGTATGCGACGGGGCAGCAGGTTGGCTATGGCATAGATGCAAACACCGCCCTGGTGGTGATCAAGTCCGAGCAGGGCAGTGTGGCAACCGTGCTTGGTGAGGCTGGGGTCGTTAAGATACAGCCCATGGATAAACACAGCTTTCGCTACAGCTATTATCCAAGCGGCGTGCGCATGACCTTGGATGAGCAGCAATGGCGATTAGCCGCTGAGACTCAGGCCATCGAGGTCAAGGGCCCCAGTGCACAAGCGCTGCCACAGATGCGCTTTGGCGATATTCTCTATGATGGCAAGTTGCGCAGCCTGGCTCAGGCCATGTGCTTATCCAATAGCAATATGGCCTTGGCTACGCAATACACCCGCGGACACTATTGGGACTTTAGCCTGCGTGGTGATGAACACACGCGTTTGCTTAACACCGCGATTCGTGACAAGGCCTGTGCCATTGAAGGCCTGATCATCGAATTTGCCCCGCGTAACTAGCCATAGGTTTTGTTTAATAAACAACCAATAAAGGGCGGCGGAATAAGGGAATTAGGTGATTTATCCGCTATTTGTCTACACCGGGCTTGCGTCTAGTTGGTAGCGTGATACTTTTACAATATAAACACTTACCAGGAGTGGTTGATGTTTGCCGCAATTGCATACTTGGTGTTGGCCGTGATCTTATGCGTTACGGCTTGGATGATAAAGCTTCCGTATATCGCAGTCTTCTTCTATTGGAGCGCGTTATCCCTATTTTTGGTGTCCTTGGCCTACATAGCCAACGCCGGGCGAATTTTTCGCAAGCGACAAAACGGCACCATTCCCTGGTATATCCGCTGGGCGTTTATTCCCTTTCTGTTGGGAGCGCAACTCTATAATGCCTGGCAGCGGCGCAATGATAAGGTGCCGCCTATCCAAGAAGTTGAGCCCGGCTTATTCCTCGCTTGTCGACTCTTCCCACCCGATGTCGATTCCCTAAAACACGAAAACGTCACCGCTATTTTAGATGCCACCTGTGAGTTTGACGGCCTGGATTGGACCGTCATGGGTGAGCAGATCAGTTATTTAAATATTCCGGTATTGGATCATGCGGCGCCTAACAGGGCGCAGTTGCGCCAGGCCATTAACTGGATCCACCATCACCGTAAGCGCAAACGTAATGTGGTGGTGCATTGTGCCCTGGGGCGCGGTCGCTCCGTGTTGGTGATGGCCGCCTATTTGCTGGCGAAGGAGCCGGATGCGGATGTTGATGAGGTGCTCGAGCGCATTCAGGAAACCCGTGAAACAGCCAATTTAAACCGCTTTCAGCGTAAGGCGTTGAAGAAAATGCACAAGCGCGGCGAGCTGGTGGTGCGCAACCGCGTGTGCCTTATTGCCAATCCGGTATCCGGACGCAAGCTCTGGGCCGATAAAAAGCATGACATTATGACCAGCCTCAACAGCTACTTTGACATGTCGATAAAAACCACCTCACCAACGCAAAATGGCACGGACCTGGCGCGTGAGGCTATGGATGAGCACCCGGATATGATCATCGCCTGTGGTGGTGATGGCACCGTTGCCGAGGTGGCTTCGGTTACGGTCAACACCGATGTGGCGCTAGGAGTAATTCCTCTAGGCACCGCCAATGCCCTAGCCCATGTGCTAATGGGCATTGAAAGCAAGGCCTTTGGCGTGCAAAAGGCGCTGGATGTACTGATCAGTGGCGATGTGAAGGCCATGGACACGGCGACCTGTAATGATGAGCTGGTGCTGCTGTTGGTGGGTATAGGGTTTGAACACAAGATGATTGAGTCGGCGGATCGTGAGGCGAAAAACAGCAGTGGCCAGTTTGCGTATTTGCATGGCTTTTGGCAGGCGCTTAGTGAGCATAAGGCCAAGGATTATACCCTCACGCTAGACGAGATGGAGCCCCAGGATGTCCACACTAACAGCATGATCATTGCCAATGCAGCGCCGGTCTTTACCTTGCTGGCGCAGGGCCAAGGCCAACCTGAGCACGACGATGGTTTACTGGATGTAAATTGGCTGGAGCCAACCAAAAACTCCAATGTGAATGTGCTCAGCATCGCCGAGCTGGCATTTAACAGTGTGACTCAAACCCAGCTGGATAAACACGCTCATCATACCCATGCCAGACGGGTAACGGTCAGTTGTGCCGAGGGCATTGATTATGTCATCGATGGTGAAATGCGTCAGGCAGATGCCTTGGAGATCAAGGTACAACCGGCGTCATTAAAGGTGATGGTGCCGAGTAAGCCTTAGTTAAAGATGAAGGGTGAGTTTTTGGGCCCGATGCTATTAGTTAACGCGGATTTTATTCTGTAATCGCGGGTAGATGGGCTCGCCCTTAGCATCGACACTTCGCCACATGAGTGATCCGTTTTCTTCTTGAGGGTGTTTGCGGGCACAGATCTTCAACACCTCTTCCATAATAAGCAGCGCTCCTTCGCTGTAGCGCTGCCCCTGATACCAACATGCTGGCACCGTCGGTGCATCGACCAAAACATGGGCGCGGGTCCCACCTTTGCCATGCACCTCATTGCCTTGTGCCTGCCACGCCCCGGCATTCGCCAGGACATTTGCCTCGGCATTTGCCACGGCATTTGCCGAGGCGGACAAGCACAGTGTGAGTATCACTTTTGTTATCAAAAGCCGCATTGTGGCCCTTATTGTGCGTCGATTTGCTGCTCTGGAGCGGCGTCTGCGAATGCTTTAAGGGTATTACAATGCTGGTAAATTGCCATGATCTTCGGATACTTATCCATGGGTACCTTAAAGCGCAGGGCGTTAAATACCTGCGGGACTAGGCACACGTCGGCCAGGCTTGGCTGGTCGCCACAACAAAACTGTGTGTCGCCAAGCAGCTGTTCGACCTTGTCGAAGCCGGTGATGATCCAGTCTTGGTACCACTTGGTTTTTTGCTCGTCGCTCACACCCAGCTCATTGCTCAGGTATTTCAATACGCGCAGGTTGTTAAGCGGGTGAATATCCACGGCAATGGCATAGGCCAGGTTGCGAATTTGTGCGCGCTGCCAGGCATCGCCACTGAGCAATGGCGCCTGCTCCGTGGTTTCATCAAGCCACTCAAGAATGGCCAGTGATTGCGCCAGCACCCCTTGCTCCGTCTCTACCGCCGGCAATAGGCCCTGGGGGTTTTTACCCAAATAGTCTTCGCCTTGTTGTTCCGACTTGAGCAGGTTAACCGGTACTAATTCGTGATCGACGTTTTTAAGGTTTAGGGCGATACGCACCCGATAAGCCGCCGAAGAGCGAAAATAGCTATATAATTTCATTACTTAGCTCCGTTGAAGTGCTTTTTAATGCCTTTCCAGCAATCTAGGTAATCGCTTTGACGCTCCTGACCCTCGAGTGCGTACTTGGTCGGCGCTATGATGTAACGCGACTCAAACATAAAGGCAAGTGTGTCTTCGTAGCGTACCGGCTCAAGCTCAGCATTGCTAGCCTTTTCAAATACTTCTGCTTCTGGGCCATGAGGTGACATGCAGTTGTGCAGGCTTGAACCGCCCGGCACAAAGCCCGCTTCTTTGGCGTCGTACACACCCTTTATCAGACCCATGAACTCGCTCATGATGTTGCGATGATAATAAGGTGGGCGGAAGGTGTGCTCGGCAACCATCCAACGCTCAGGGAAGATCACAAAATCAACGTTGGCCACGCCCGGGGTGCCCGAAGGTGAAGTCAAAACGGTGAAAATAGACGGATCCGGGTGATCATAGCTTACAGTATTCATGACATTGAATCGTGCCAGGTCATACTTGTACGGGGCACTGTTACCCGTCCAGGCGACAACGTCTAGAGGTGAGTGCTTGATATCGGCGCGATACAGCTGACCGCTGAATTTAGCCACGATCTCGAAGTCGCCTTCGATGTCTTCAAATGCCGCCACTGGGTATTGGAAGTCACGGTCGTTGGCGTAACCATTGGCGCCAACCGGGCCGCGTTCTGGCAAAATATACGGATTGCCATAGTTTTCACAGATATAACCACGTACCGGGCCATCCGGTAATTCTACCGAGAACTTCATGCCGCGCGGGATCACCGCAATTTCACCGGCGCCAATCTCTAAAATACCGCATTCGGTTTTTAGGCGTAGACGCCCTTGTTGAGGCACAAACAGCATTTCACCGTCGGCATTGTAGAAATAACGACCGTCCATTGACTGGTTGGCCACATAAATATGAATACCGATACCGGCTTGGCCATTTACACTGCCGTTGGCGGCCATGGTTACTAGACCATCGATAAAATCGGTCGCTTGCTCTGGGATAGCAACCGGGTTCCAACGCAACATGGTTGGTGGCGTAGGCACTTCGGTAATAGGGGCTGAGCGTAGCAGGCCATTGTCCATTAGCTCGTAATCGCCTTGAATTACTGAAGGGCGAATGCGGTATAGCCAGGTACGGCGGTTCTCGCCGCGAGGCGCGGTGAAGGCGGTGCTGGAAAATTGCTCCGCGTACAGACCATAGTTTACTTTTTGTGGGCTGAACTGGCCGATAGGCAGGGCATTCTCAAGGGCTTCGGTTTCAAATTCGTTACCAAAACCTGTCATATATTCAAGGCTGTTATTTGTCATGGTGTCACTCCTGTTGTATTGTGTTTGAAGATACTCTCATGTGAGACTAATTTCAAATCCGATCTCCAATTCGGGTGTAAGAAATTATTTACGCTAACCAATGGTAACTAGACTATGGCTTTTAAGCTGGAAACCTTTATTCCTTATTTGATGACTTTAAGTGGCGCCAAGGTGAGCGAGGCCTTTGCCCAGGTCTATGGGGGGCAATTGACCAACCCGCAATGGCGTATTGTTTGCCACTTGGCTCAGGTGGAGGATGGGCTGACATCGAAGCAGTTGTGCGTTAAGGCCATGTTGGATAAATCGACGGCCTCGCGGGCTATCAATGAATTAGAACAGCTGGATTGGCTCTCGGTCAGTGCGTGTGACAAGGATAAACGCGCTAAACAGGTGCGTTTGAGCGAGCAGGGCAGGTTGCAATTTGATGCCCTGATCCCAAAAGCTTTGGGCTGGCAGCAGGAACTGCTGGCGGGATTTACAGAGCAAGAGAAGGCACTGTTGGTGGATTTATTGCGTCGCTTGGAGCTGCGTGCTGCAGATATAAAAAAGGCCCATCAGTAGGGATGGGCCTTGGCTTAACTTTGCGCCAGGCGCAAATTCACGTTAAAGGCTATTAGAAGGTGTAACGAACACCGATACGCATTTCCCAAAGTGACGCATCACGTTGTACTGACGTATCTTGGTTGCCGTCGTTGAAACCCTTGTAAACATAGCGGCCGTTTTCGTCGATTTCCATATCAACCATGCGGTTACCAACGAATGAACCCTTCTTATAGGTACCCCAGTCGTCGTTAAGCAGGTTGGTCAGGTTATCGATAACGAAGAAGGCTTCGCCCTTATGACCTTCCATAAATCCAGGCACTTCCTGCGATACCTTAAGGTCAAGCTTCACATACCATTCGGCATGCTCAGAATTACGGCTAGTGATTGAGCCACGCTTCAGGTTCTCTTCTTCAACGAATGCGTTGAATGCAGCCAGGTCAAAGTCTTCGCCATAAACAACGTTAGGATCGTTCTCTAGTGGCACATACATTAGCTGACGGCTGCCGTTCCAGTTGGCATCGCCAAACTGGCCGTCGGCACGGTTGAAGGTGTAGCTGTAAGGCAGGCCTTCGCTCGCTTGACCAAGCAGGTTAAAGCGCGTTGAGTAACCATCGAAGAAGTCATGGGTATAGCCCAGCTTAAAGGTAAAGCGGTGCTGTACTTCGTAGTCCGAGGTGCCTTTACCAGGATTGCCTGGATTAATAGTGGCCAGGTTACCGTAGTTAGAACCGGCTACCGAGCTGGTCATTGGGTTTACGTCTTCAGAGTCTGTGTACGAGTAAGCCACAGTGAAATCGATGCCGTTGTCATAACGCTTGCTTAGCGCCGCCGACAAGACGGTAGACACACCGTCGCTGCCCTCAACATTGGTCAGCATGTATTCGCTGTTACGGCCTTCGATGCTCTCGTAAATAGGACGACCATCAAATGCAACCTCACCACTGTCGCGTAGCGCGATGTCACGAATAATTGCCGAGTCGTTCTTCTGTGTGTGTAGTACATCTAGGTTTAATACATATTCGTTTTCGAATGTGTAAGTCGCACCTACCGAGTACTTCCACTCCGATGGGATATCAAAGTTAGGATCGATCACGTTAACCGATGCATCACCTTCACCGGCAGGGGTGTTTTGGATCTCGTCGTACATACTCTGAGGAACTTCATAACCCGGTGTGCCGCCGTTGGTGTAAGCGATATCAAATAGGTTTACGCCGTATTCGGTCAAACCAATCTGAGTTACACCGTCGTTTTGGTAGGCATTCGATACCCATACGTTCGGGTTACCGCCCGAGTAAAGGCCGAAGCCGGCGCGCACTTCAAGTGCCTCGTCAACAAACCAGTTGAAGCCAACACGTGGTTGGAGCAGGTCAACACCGTCTAGGTTTTGACGGTTTGAGAATCCATAACGCTCTTCGAACTGAGCGTTGTAGTTCGGGTAGTCATCGCTGGTGTAGCGGTCATAACGAAGACCAAACAATAGGGTGGCGTCGATATCAGAGAAGGCATACTCGTCTTGGATATAGAAGGTATGTAGCTGATAAGAGAAGTCCGCTGCCAGGTCATTTGCATTATTGGTGCCCGCGGCATTGTTGTAATAAACGCGCGATGCTAGGCCCTGCTCGAAGTCATCGATTGAGTCAAAGCGGAATTCACCGTCGGTGTGCTGTACGAATAGGTTGAATACGTTTAGGTCTTCATACTCGTAGCCGGCGCTGATGGTGTGTTGATCTAGGTAGTAGGTACCGGCTAGTTTAACCGTGAAGTTATCCCAGTCCAGGTCGTTTGAATGACGTGAATCATCCGGGCCGATGTAAACCGTGTTACCACCTACGTTGATTTGGAATTCACCAAAACTGCTGGCGCTATCTAATGCTTCTTGACGCGCATCCAGGTCTGATTTACCGATGCGAATCTCAGTTGAGAAGCTGTCGTTCCAGTCGGAGTAGAGTGAACCCACGATAGAGTAGAACTCTGCACCGCGCTCGTAGAAGTGGCTAGAGAAGGCTAGCTCGTCATTGTCGGCGTCAGACTGTGAAAGCGCAAAACCGTCGTTGTAGTTGTACACAAGGTTGGCGCGGTGATCGTCATTGATGTTCCAGTCTAGCTTAACTAGCAGCTTTTCATCGTCTACCGGCATACTGCCCGGCATGCCGCCTAGGTCATAGTTGTATACATTCTTTGTGATCTCGTGAATACGGTCTATATCTGCTTGCGAGATAGAGCCGTTATCAACAGGGCCGTAGCTAAACTGCTGCACACCCTCTAGCTTCTCGTAAGAAGTGAAAAGGAACAGGCTGTCTTTGATCAGCGGGAAGCCAACATTAAAGCCGTAGCGCTTTTCGTTGTAGTCACCGTTATCGATTTTGCCATCGATCTCATCGATGCTGTCGCCCTTCATGGAATCGTTGGTGTAGTCAAAGAATACGCCGCCGTGAATTTCGTTGCTACCAGACTTAGATACGGCGTTGATATTACACGCAGTAAAACCGCCATACTGGACATCGAAAGGGGCCATCTCTACGGCAACCTGCTCGATAGCGTCGAATGAGAACGGTTGACGAACAGTAGGGTAGCCATTCGAGTTAAGACCGAAGTTGTCATTCATGCGCACGCCGTCAAGCGTCAAGCTGTTGAAGCGCGGGTTGGCACCACCACAGTGGATGGCGTCACGGCTGTCATCTACATAGATACGCGGATCGGCGCGAACAATGTCAGTCAGGTCACGGTTGATGGCCGGTGCCGTTTCTAGGTCTTCCTGAGTGAAGGTGGCTGCAGGGCCTGTACCGCCAGAAAATGAACTAATAGGACGACCGGTTACTACGATCTGCTCCATATCGGTTTTTGCTTGTAGCTGCACGGTTACCGGGTATTCTTTACCCAGCGACAGCTGCACGTTTTCGATCAACTGATCTTCAAACTTATCAGAGTCAATAATGACATTGTAAGGACCACCTACGCGCAGACCCTTGGCACTGAAGTAGCCGGCGTCGTTCACAACAGCGGTTTTTGATGAACCGGTTGGTAGGTGGATGATGGTCACCACGGTACCGGCAGCAGGGTTACCGGCAGGGCCAGTGATCTGGCCTTTAATTGATGATGACGTCTCGTTCGCAAAAGCACCAGTGGATACACCCATGGTTGCCGCTATCGCAGCAGAAATGGCCGTTTTCCTAAGTTGCATTTTCATGTTGTTGTTTCCCGTGTTTAGTTTATCTAGTTAAACATTTCATTATCATCGGCCTCAAAGCACTAGCCGATACTTATTTTTGTGCGGCTAGGCCGCGGTTCCTTGGTATAAGTGGTTTAACAACGCCGCGAGGCGTAAGCCGCCGCGACGCAGTTGTTGTTCCATCATTGTTTGGTATTGGTAGACATATTCGTAGCCCAAACGCTCATCGCTATGGCTATAGATTTTATTTGCCAAATGATGCGACTCCAGTAGCCAGCCCTTAACGTCAACCGTTTGATTTTGAGCGACTTGAGTCTGGGTACAGCATATAAAATCTTTGTATTCGGAATATGACAGTTGCTGGTGCGCGATCAATTGTGTATCCCAAAGGCGGTGTAGGTTGGTCACTTGCGAGAAAAATTCGACATTGATTCGATTGCCGCCACGGTCGGCGCTGCGGCCCACATGCAGGGGCTGATGAATGTCGCCAATAAGATGAATCAGAAAACGCAAATAAAATTGCTTATCGGTGGCGCTGGTATCTGCCTTGCTAAGTGCTGACATGGCCGACAGAATGGCGCTATAGGCATCTTTAATATCTGTTTTATCGATGTGGGCGCGATGCTCGGTGTTTAAAAATTCGTGCTGTGAGTCGATATTGATATAGTGCCAACGGGATGATTGACGTTGCCAAAACGGGCCGGGGGCGGAGCGCATTTCGTCGGCCCAGGTACTGGCCCTTGCCAGACTTTGTCCTTGTAAAATAGCCATCACCTGAGCTTTGGCCTCAGGGGTTAAGTGTTGTTCGGCGATGGCACCAATAATACGATGACCATTTGCACCCCAGGCCCATGCTTGGTTGCCATAGGTAATCCCAAAGGTTGTGCCCAGCATTAGCATCGCCATGACAGCGGCTTTAAATGAGCTACGAATCAGCTGTAAATCCATTGTTGTTATCAAGTTGCATAGTTGCCCTGTGAGTTAAATTTTCCGAGTTTTTAGAGTGAAAAAAAAGGACTTAACGGGATTCATAATTACTTGTTAATAAATATTATAAAACAATGAGTTATGAGCTACTAATAAATTTACCTATTGCAATAAGTAATAATAACTGGTGAAATGTTGGCAACGCAATTTCAATAAGCTACAAAGTCCGTTGCAATCGATAAAACGTTGGCGTGACAGCGCGCTGATATTAACAACTATTACCATAGTTGGCTTAGTTAGTTATCTTGTCGGTCAGTATCGATTGGCCGGGCGTTTGCCTCAGCTTGAATCTGTGCTCACTACCTCTTTTAGCTGTAACACCCTGAGCGCGGGTAATAAAACCACATTAACTCTGTTTGCGCCCAGTCAAGCGTTGGCTAGCGAACTGGCACAGCAATTATGTGCCAATGAGGTGGTATCAAAACAATACGGTGAGGTTTTTGCCTACTGGAGCGGTTCGTCTCAATATGAGGTTAATTTTCTTGGCAAGGGGTTAGCGCACCTGATTCTGGCCAAGGATAATATGATCCATGCCTTCGATGCTCGTAACACCTATGGATATACGCCGCTGATCGGTTACCCCAGTTACACCGCTTATTTTATTGCCAGTCATGAAAAGCCGAGGCTAGAAAAGGCGTATTTTCTCGATAAGCGTATCGGCCTTATCGACTATCCCACCAGTCGTTCGGGACACATTATTCCTAAACAGATGTTTAAGGATCTGGACCTAAATCTCGATAGCCTGGATATTACCTTTGTTAATTCCCACAGTGCACTACGTGATAAGCTCGCTCAGGGCGAGTTGGATATTATTGCTTCTTACTGGCAGCAATCGGATCATCAGCGTTTTTCCGAGAACTACATCACTGCCATTGGCAGTAATATCAGCGGTAGCCATTGGTATCTTAAACGAGCTGCGGATAACCCGGATCTGGCTTGTGCTATTCAAACCACACTGATGACCCTGGCACAAGCACGCACCTCCAGCTACTTCAACGGTGCTAAACCCTATTGGCAATGCCAACAAGGCGGTGGTCAATATATAGGAGTAGGGCAATGAGTACTCGACGCTTAGTGGTGTCGCTTTTGCGCAGGCGCTTTGCTAATCGTAGCTTTAATGCGCAAAAGGCGATCACCTTGTTCGCCCTCGGCACCTTAATTATCAGCATGCTTGCCTATTATTTAGGTGCGCTTGGCAGTTGGCAGCAAAGTCAGGCACAAGCGTTAGCTCAGTTGAAAACGCGTATCGCCTTAGATAGTACGCATATTGGCCTGGCCTACCCTTTATTGGAGGTACCTGCCGATATTGAACGAACTAAGGCCTATATCGAGGAACTCAACACTCATTTGACTGCTCAGGGTTATCCCTTGCAGTTGCAACAAATTGGCACGACCACTATAACGAATAAGGTGGCGCAGCAGCGCCTGTTGTTGCAGCGTCCCGGTGCCGGCGAATTGACCATTGGCTATTCATTGACGCCCATGCCACTGCATGGTGGTGTGAGTGCCTTACCACTGCTGCTTAGCATCTTTGCAGCCCTGTTCATTTGGCCTTGGTTTAAGGCAATGGAAGAAAAGTTGCAGATTTTGGCGGAAGCGCCCGAGCCCCTGGTTGAGAAAAAGAGTCTGCTGTTAGACCTGTCCGACAAAAGCATTCGTTATGGTGAGCATGGCGACCGTGTGACGCTGGCAAATAAGCCCCTGTGTTTTTATCTGGCGCTGCTGGAATTTGCCATTGAGCACCCGACGGTGACCCTGAATCAAAATAAAGACGTGCCGGCTGAGCTATTGGACTTGGCCCACAAGTACTTCTCACGTCTAATTGAGTTAGGCCACACCATCCGTAAGCGGCCAAACTTCAGCAATAGCCTGGAAAAAACCTTAAGCGAAATCCGCGCTGCGTTAGATGAGGTATTCGCCGAGGACGCGGAGCAAAAAGAGCCTTACTTCCCGCCCAAAGCCCACGGTGAAGGTTCGCGCTCACGCGTTCATCACTATGGGCTTAGTATTGATGATGCTTCGGCTTTTGACGTTATCGGCAGGTAAGGGCTGCGGGTACCTTAATGGCATCAAGCGGGCTGTGCTGTTGCACATAGGCGCTTAGAATACTGGCATCGGCATCGCCGCTATCGACAAAGCGAGGATCATTATTGAGCCTTGGATAGCCATCGCCACCGGCGGCATTGTAACTGTTAATGCTCATGCGGTAGGTTTTGTCTGCCTCAATCGCCTGGCCATTAATGCGGACCGAGGTTAGCTTTCCCTGCTCACAAACAGCCGAAACATTGTTGAAGTGGGCATAGGCACCCGAGTCAGCAGGGTAGGCAGCTACCTTACTAATGTAGGCTAATGCTTCTTGGCCGTTAAAGTCGATATAACCGATGCGATTCTTAAATGGGTGAACTCGCAGAATGTCCTTGTAATTAATCTCCCCTGCGGCAATGGAATCACGAATACCGCCGCCACTGATCACCGCAAAGTCGGCGTTTACGTGCCGTTTTTGTGCCTCGGTGATTAATTGTGCTAGGTTAGTGGGCATAAAGCGCACCTTGTTGCGATCGCCTTCAAGGCGTACGTCTGAGTGCCCCAGGGTTACACTGAGTTTTTTCTGGCCTTTGGCCTGATAGGGAGTAAGGAAGTTAACCATGTTTTTATCGGGCTCAATATAGCTCCCAACCCACTGGTCTTGCTCATCTTTTAGGTTTACCGGATGAAGCTGGTAGCTAAGCAACGTGACTTGCTCACCGTCGATGGCAAAACGAGCCTCCCCCACATACTTACCCCACTCGTGGGCTTGCATAATCCAGATGCCATTTTGCTGATCCGGTCGACAAGGCATGCCTGGGCGATAATCTGCTACGGCAACATTGGACTCTTGCATACACACAGGCTCTTGTGAGTGGCCGCCAATGATCATGTCTATGGCGCCGGGGGCCAGTTGTCGGGCCAAGGTGACATCGCCAGGAGCATTAATGCCATGCTCGGCATTGGTGTAATGACCCATATGGGTAACGGCAATAATCACATCCGCGTGCTGACGCTGCATATCGGTCAAAATGGCCTTGGTCGCCGCGGCAGGGTCGATAAAGTCGAATGCACCGATAAAATCCGGGTTGGCGATTTTCGCCGTGTCGGTGGTGGTGAGACCTAAGACCGCAATCTTGAGCCCCTGCTTATTCAGCACTACATAGGGCTGATAGGCATGATCGCCATCGGCTTTGTTTAATATGTTGGCACTTAATAGCGGAAAATCAGCCCATTTTTGTTGTTTCTCTAAAGCCGAGAGGGGGTTATCGAACTCATGGTTACCTATGGCCATAGCATCATAGCCCAACATGCTCATGGCCTTAAAGTCCGGCTCTGCCTGTTGCAGATCGGACTCGGGTATGCCGGTATTGATATCGCCGCCGGAGAGCAGGATCACCGCATCATTACGTGCGTTTGCTTTGGTGCGTAACTCAGTTAACAGCGTGGCACGGGCGGCCATGCCGTATTCGCCTTGGGCATTAGGCCAAAAGCGGCCATGATGGTCATTGGTATGCAATACGGTGAGGTATTGGGTGTTGGTAGGCGCTTTTGGCGCGGCATCCATGTTGCCTGATTGTGTGCAAGCGCCAAGCAAAAAGGCGGAAAATAAAAACAAAAGGCGCACGATACGCTCTCCTTGAACGAAATTGTGCGCCGATCTTAATGCAGTTTTATGAAGATTTCATTAGCACAAATGGCTAATTAGGATATTTACTCTAGCTTTTTACCCCGATGGTGTACGACTACCGTTTTTGGTTAGTGATTTACGGCATTTCCGCTTTTTTGGACCGCCTGCTCACGGCGCGCTAGTTCGGCCCTGGCGATGTCGGCCCGTTGGTGATTTACGCCTATCATCCAATTAAGGAAACAAGCGGGCACCTGTTTATAAGATTCGCCTTTAAGCACACCAAAGTCGCAAATGACATTATTATTGTTGTTCATGGTCACGGCCCTACAAGTTGCTGAAATCGTGCGCACCATATTAGGCAATTGCAGCGGGTTTGATAAGTTCAATTTGTTTTATGACTTTAAATTTTATAACCTTTTGTTATAAGTAATCGAGACAAATGTAACCCGCGTTTACATTTGGGTATCAATTTGTTGTTGTACTCAGTTAGTCGTGGAGAAAGGAGGGCTAGGACGTTAAGGTAGGCAAAAAATATAAACAAGGTACTTTTATGAAATCTTTCATCACTGCAGGCAGCTTGGCAAGCGGCATAGCGCTCGCCGCCGCTACTTTGGCAACACAGGCCCATGCCACCATTGTTGAGTTTCAAACCTCACAAGGCAGTTTCCAGGTAAACCTTTTTGACCAACAGACGCCGACGACGGTCGCAAACTTTCTTGGCTATGTAGAGCGCGGCGACTATCAGTCGAGCTATATTCATCGCTCGGTCGAAGACTTTATTATTCAAGGTGGCGCCTACACCTTTGACGAGCAAGCCGAGGTCATTGAAACCCAAGCTCCCATCATCAATGAACCGGTGTATTCCAATGTCGCCGGCACCATCGCCATGGCGAAGCGTGGCGGTTATGTAAATAGCGCGACCAGCCAGTGGTTTTTCAATATAAGCGACAACAGCGCCAATCTGGACCTGCAAAACGGCGGTTTCACCGTGTTTGGTCAGGTCATAGGTGAGGGCATGACAGTGGTCAAGGCCATCAATGCGCTGCAAACCTGTGGCGAGATCCCCATGGTGGATTACAGTACCGAACAATGTAGCCAGGGCGACGATGCGGTGCGTGCCAACTTAGTGATGATCAACGACATTATTGTTATCGATAATGATCCAAACTCGGCTATCGATCTAACCCCGGTTGAAAATACCTTGATCGATGAGGTCGAGCCGGACTCTGACTCCGACTCGGGCGCGGCTTGGTGGTTTGCGCCACTGGCCTTGTTGGTGGCGCTACGTCGCCGCACTAAGCGCTAGAAACCACTAAATAAGTTGCCAAACAAGCGTCAGCCACATGGCCAAGACCACCAGGCAGCCTGCTAGAAACGTAAAATAGCGGCTGCGCAGGTGGTTTGTGCCCAGGTGGATGACGCTATGGAGCACTCGCGTGACCACAAACAACCAGGCCAAAGCGACAAACGTGTAGCCCGACAGGTTGGTGGCAAGGGCACAGAGCACGGCAACATAAAACAACACCGGTATTTCAAATTGATTAATAAAGTTACGCCCGGCGACTTGCACCTGCTCGGGGGCGTTGCCGAGATCCATGGTGGCAAACTGGCGCATTTGTATCTGTTTTTTGCGTGCTGCGGCAAAGCGGCGGCGTCCCATGATCACCATAACAATCAGAGTTAGTAGCACCTGGGCAAACAGGGCAAAAATAAGCTGGCTGGTCAAAAAAACACTCCTTTTAGTCTGAAATAAGCAAACACACCATGTGGTGTAGCATAGTTATTACAATTTCATGGCCAAGAAGCAAACAACCTTTTCATAATCTGTTACAAACTTAGGTGTTTTTTTATTGCATTTTTCACCTTGATTTTTGATCATGAGCGGTAATTTTCACTAATAAGATTCAGCGTAATGAAGAAAACAATTGTCCTTAGTGCCTTGGCGCTAGCCGTATTGGCTGGTTGCAGTGCCACTTCGACGCCTAATACCGGTGCCCAACAAGTAGTTCCAGAAACCCTGGTTGTTAGTCCAAACGATAAGCGCATGTATGAGACCCTCAAACTCGATAACGAAATCGAGGTGATCCTGGTGTCCGACCCAAGCGCCGAAAAATCGGCGGCGGCGTTAAGCGTTGGTGTGGGCCTGTTGCACGATCCTATGGAGCAGCAAGGCATGGCGCACTATTTAGAGCATATGCTGTTTCTTGGCACCGAACGTTATCCTGACACCCAGGGCTACAGTGACTTTATGACCAAAAACGGCGGTGCTCATAATGCCTATACCTGGTTGGACATCACCAACTATATGTTCAAGGTCAATAATGACGCCTACGGCGAAGCTCTGGACCGC
This sequence comes from Pseudoalteromonas sp. BDTF-M6, assembly GCF_018334135.1. Taxonomy (NCBI): domain Bacteria; kingdom Pseudomonadati; phylum Pseudomonadota; class Gammaproteobacteria; order Alteromonadales; family Pseudoalteromonadaceae; genus Pseudoalteromonas; species Pseudoalteromonas sp. BDTF-M6. The sequence goes on along the minus strand of NZ_JAGXTQ010000003.1, from coordinate 249,193 downwards.
TTTAGCGATTTCTTTAAATCACCTAAGCTGTACCCGCAATATACCGATAAAGAGAAAAATGCGGTTAATGCCGAGTGGTCAATGCGCCGCGAAATGGACTTCTTTGGTCAGTTTAAGCTTGCCCGCCAAATGATGGGTGAGCACCCGGCCAACCGTTTCCTTATCGGTAACCTGGAAACCCTGGGCGATAAAGAAGGCAGCTCGCTGCATCAGGAAACCGTAGACTTCTATAACACCTACTATTCGTCGAATATTATGAAGGTGGCGATGATCTCGAACCGTCCCCTGAGTGAAATGCGCCAATTGGCCAAGCAGTATTTCGCCGACATTAAAAATAAGGGCATCGAAAAGCCAAGCGTAACCCATGAACTTAACTACGATAACGTAGGTGGCAAGCGCGTTCATTACAAGCCAAACGAAGACGTCAAACAGCTTAGACTCGAATTCATTATTGACAATAACCGTGACGATTTTGCCTACAAGCCTAACCGCTTCGTGTCATACCTGCTAAGCAATGAAATGCCGGGCAGCCCGGCGCAAATCTTGCGCGACAAGGGGTGGGTGTCACAATTGAGTGCCTCCGATGCTTATAATAAATACGGCAACTACGGTGAGTTGAGTATTAGCGTTGAATTAACCGATGCGGGCATGCAAAACCGCGAAGAAATTCTCGCCACCATTATGCGTTATATTGAGCTGATCAAGGCCAATGGTGTGGATGCCAAGTACTTTAGTGAAATCCGCACCTCACTTAATAACCAGTTCCAGTTCTTGGAAAAGAGCGACGAATTTAGCTATGTGTCGGCACTGACTCAAAGCATGCAGGATTACCCGCTTAACAATGCCATTAATGCACCTTACTATTACGCCGAATTTAACGAGCGTGCCATCAATGACGTACTAGGTCAGCTAAATGCCGACACGCTGCGCGTGTGGTATGTGTCTAAGGAAGAGCAAACCGACAGCAAGTTGCACTTCTATGATGGCGAATACCGCATTGAGGACATCAGTGCCGAAGAGCAGGCGAGTTGGCAGCAGCCAAGTCAGTTTGCGCTGGCTCTGCCTAGCGTAAACCGCTTACTACCGGAAAACTTCGACATCAAAACCGCCGCGGATAAGAGCCAGCAAAAACCCACGGTTAGCTATGATAAAAATGGCATCAAGGTGTGGTTACAGCCGAGCCAGTACTTTGCCGAGCAGCCCAAGGGCGTGGTTGAGGTGTATGTGAATAGCCCGCAAGCCCAACAGGATATCAAGGCCGGGGTCTTACTCAGCCTATGGGCCGATCTATACAGCCTATCGCAAGCGGCCTTGTCAACCGAGGCGGCGATCGCCGGGATGGCGGTCAATATGGACCCGGGCAATGGCTTTAGCTTGAGTGTCGGCGGTTTTACCGACAAGCAGCCGGTACTACTGAGCGAAGCCTTGGGTAACCTGAAGCTAGACGTTGAGCCGCAAGCCTTTGCCCAGGCGGTGGACCGTTATACCCGCAGTCTGCAAAATGCTAAGAAGCAATTCCCCTTCTACCAAGCCTTCGGTTTGTACTCGGACTTGGTGCGCTCTGGTAGTCATGACACCGAGCAGCTGATTGCGACCGCAAATAGCCTCAGCGTTGCGGATCTTAATGCCCTGATGGACGAGGTATTAAGCCGTAACAATGTTCGCGTATTTGCCTTTGGTAACTATGACGATAAGAGTGTCGCCGCTATTGCTCAAAGCATTGCTAAGGCCTTGCCTGAGCAGCAAAAAGACAGCGTCTACACGCGTTCGAAAACTTGGCAGCCGAAAGCTGGTGAGACCTATGTAGTGCAAAAAGACATAGAGGTTGCCGATGTGGCCATTATCGATATGGCGTATCACCCGCAGCCGGGCTACGCGCAAAAAGCTGCCGCCGCCGTGTTGCAGGGTCATTTCCGTACCGTGGCGTTTGATAAGCTGCGTACCGAAGAGCAGCTCGCCTATGCCGTTGGCGCCACCGCTCGTCCATTGGAAGACTATGCCGGTATCGGTTTGTATATCCAAACGCCGGTGAAGGATGCCAAGGCCATGCAGGCGCGCTTTGATGAGTTTAAGGCGCAGTACGCTAAGGTGCTAGCCGAGCTGGACGAAGCCACCTTTGCCCAGTTAAAGAATGCCGCCTTGGTGTCGCTCAAAGAGAAGCCGAAGAACCTGACCGACGAGCTAGGCCGTTTGATGCCGGATTGGTATCGTGAGCGTTTTGATTTCGACAGTCGCGCCAAGTTGTTGGCCGCCGTTGAGGCACTGACGCTTAAAGATATGCAGGACTTCTATCAGCAAACCATGATGAACCCAGACGCGGCGCGCTTAAACGTGCAGTTGCGTGGGACCAAGTTTGCCGACAAGCCGTTCGCCGATTTGCCCAAGCAAACCAAGGTAGAGTCGGTTGCCGACTTCCACCGCACCGTCAGCTGGCAATAAGCAGTTAAAAAAGGCTCCCAAGGGAGCCTTTTTCTTTTCCTGATTTTACCACTCGTTAATGCCAACTAGGGAACGCAATTAACGGCGTGGCGTCAATTAACAGACCGCGCTTAGGCACTTGCTATCAGGGTATTGATATCGGCGCTCATCTCGCTCAAGGCTTGTTGCCAGGCTTGGCTTAAGGCCTTAGCTAAGGCCTCGTAGCCATCTTCGGCCAGGGCTTGGCTGTGATAAAAGCGCGAAATTTTCAAAACATGCAGCTTGCCCTTGGCATCAACCTTAGACAGTCGCCAGGTGCCTGCTATTTCCGCATTGTTATCCAAGCCACCATTAAATTGCTCTATGCTGACATCGAGCTGGAAAAATGAGGCCTGCAATTGCTCGGCGTATACTTCCGCTCCCTTGACCACCATGACCTTATCCAGCTCTTGCATCAGCTGTGATTGAGCCATGGTTGCCAGCAATTGCGCTGGCGCGTCGGCCCAAAAGTGATAGTTGGCACTGTATACCTGATGCGCGGAGCGTTTAATTACCATGGCGCGATTATTCAAGGTGCCGCGCACGGCAATAGGGCTCAGGCGCAACAAGTGCTCACTTTGCAGGTGATCGCGGCTAAATAACGTGGGCCCGCTCGAGTCCGTATTTTGCTCGGAGCCCTGCAACTGATAGTGATGCAAACTGGTACTGCTACTTGAGCAGGCACCTAGCAAGGCGCAAGCAGCCAATAATGAAAGTAATCGCGACATTAATCTTTACTCCTTGGGGTGGGGTCTACGGGCAGCTCCTTATCGAAAATCAGCATATTCGGCTGTTCGTTTAGGCCTCGTGACAGGGGTTGCAGCTCGTCCATCAGACGCTGTACCTGCTGTAATGTGCTTTGCAACTCTTGGTACATACCAGAACCATTTTGGAAGCTGGCCATGGTGATCTCGAATTGCTCCATGCTTTGCTCGAACTGGCGCATGCTTTGGCTGATGTCGGCCATGTCCTTGCTGATATCGCCGGGTAGGGCGCGGGTCGCTGGTTCATTAATAAAGGTACGCATATCCGCGGCCAAAGCCTCATAATTCGCCATGGTTTGTTCAAATTGAGACAGGCTTTGCTCGACCTTGAGGTTTTTCACCTTGTTAAGCACGTCGTTTAGCTGGTTCGCTAAGGCCGAGATGCCGCTGGAGGTGCTTGGGAAAACCGTGTATTCACCGCGTTTGGTGAGCACCGCCGGCTCAGCGTCCGGGTACATATCCAAATCGACATAAACGGCACCGGTGAGCAGGTTGCCGGGTTTTAGCGAGGCTCTTAAGCCCTCGGCCAGCCAACCCTCGACCCGGGATTGCCAATATTCTCTTGCTTGTTGAGTGTCACGATAAAGACGGCCATACTCGATGCGCACTAGCACGGGTACGGCGTTAGTGGTGTCACCGAAGTGGGCAGGCGCGCCGTCGATGAGCACTTCGGCGGGCACCTGTTCCACTGTGCCGATGCGCATACCGCGGTATTCCACCGGCGCACCCTCGCGCAGACCGCGGATCGACTGTTCAAATTGGATCAGGTAGTGGTCAAAATCGTAAAAGCGTTGCTCGAGTGCGGCGCTATAACTTTCACTAAGGCTAAAACTATGACCTTCTTTTACTACCGGTCCAGGAGAGTTATCCTCTGGGATGCCTAACGAAATGCCGCCTTTTAACAGCTTGGATAGAGAGCCCGTTTTAACACTGATCCCATCGACGTCTAGGTTTACTTCCAGACCGGCCTGCACCCAAAAGATCGTATTCAAGGTGACCAGGTTTTCATAAGGTGCGTTAATAAACAGGCCGTAGCGCATTACCTGTTGGTCCCAGTCAAAGTGGGCGGTTTCGATTTGGCCGATACGATAACCTTTAAAGTAGACGCCGGTGCCGACATCAAGCACCTCGGCGTTGCGGCTGGAAAGTTTATAGCGGGCTCCTTGCACATCATTACCGATAAGGGCCGGTTCTTCTAACAGTTCAAAACGGTTAACCAGCTTGTCGCTTTCACCAGGGGCAAATTCTATGTACACACCCGAGAGCAGGGTGCTAAACCCGGTGACGCCGGTTTCATCGATACGGGGTTTAACCACCCACATTTTGGCATCTTCGCTCAGTAAGGAGTCGTAATGTTTATCGATTTGGGCACGTACGATCACGTGGTCTTGACTCTGTGCGAGACGAATAGCATCGATCGTGCCTATTTTTACGCTACGTACCTTGATCTCCGTTTTACCGGCGACAATGCCTTCGGCATGGGCCATTTTAATATAGATGGTTTGCCCTTTATCCAATTGATACTCAAGCAACATCCATGCACCGACAAACAGCGCCAGCAAGGGGATCAACCAAATCGGTGAAATTCTCGCCGCGGCTTGTATGAATGCAGGTTTAGTCATTTACCACTCCCTTTACCTGTTCAGGGGGATCCCAAATTAGTCTTGGGTCGAATGAATGAGCGGCGAGCATTTGACAGATCACCATAGCTCCAAAACACATGGCGCCGAACCCCGGCTCCACAGACATTAAATTTCCCAGTTGTACTAAGGCCACCAAGAGGGCGACCACAAAGACATCGATCATCGACCATTTACCAATAAACTCGGTGACCTGGTACAAACGAGTATAGGTGCTCGAGCGGCTGCCAACATGGCGATACACCAGCACGCACAAGGTGGCCAACACCAAGGCCTTGGCCAAGGGCACCACAACACTGGCTAAAAAGATAATGGCGGCTATCGGGTAGGAACCCATTTCCCACAGCAAAATGACGCCGCCGATCAGGGTGGACGGCTCCTTAGCACCTAAACTGGTGGTGTACATAATGGGCAAGGCATTGGCTGGAATATAGAGTAATACCGAGGTTAGCAACCAGGCCGCGGCTTGTTGCAGCCCTTTCATATTGCGAAAGTGGGTGGCGCTGTGACAACGGGGACACTGTTTTTCGGTGGTCAACTGGTGACACACATGACAGGCCCTTAATTGCGCATCGATGGCGCGAATGCCACTGTTTACCGGGATTTCCTGATAGGGACTGATTTGTTGCCACAGGCGTTCGTTGTTAACCCGGCTCAAGGTAGCGATATAACAGATAACAAAACCCACATACGCCCAAAAGCTTTGCCCGAAGGAGACATCCGCCATGCTCATGATTTTCACCATGCTGATCAACACGCCCACCAGGAAAATCTCGGACATCACCCATAATTCCAGCGCCAGGGTGAATTTCAGTAATCGCCGTCCCCACTGTTTGGGCAGGCTGCGCAGCAAGCCCATATGCAGGGGTACCAATAACAGCAACATCATCAATGGCAGGATAATAATGCTGAAGTCGATAAACACTCCAAGCAGGGTACTGTCGTAGTTAAACAGCATACGCCCGGCATCGGGCAGGGTGATGGTTTGCGTCAGGCCATTGCTGGAAAAAGAAATAAAGGGATAAAACACTGAGCTGAGTAACAGCAAGATGGCGCTTAGGCTGAGGGCGACAACCTGAGAGTCGTTATTTTCGGTGCGCAGATTAATCTGGCTGCGGCAATGGGGGCACTTTGCGACTTGCCCTGCTGCTAAGTCAGGAACTTCAACAATGAAATCACAATGTGAGCAGGCTAGACGCATGATTTCCCGAAAATGATAAATTACCACGTATCCGTTAAGAATAGCCGTTTTAGCCGCTTAATCCTAGTAACTTATTGTTACACAAATGCAGCTAAGTGGTGACTGGCAATGATAAAAATGCTTTTTTCGGGATCCCCTGAAAGGCAGTAAAGACCGAGGCGAGAGGTGGTGCCTAGTTAGCGATGATTCGAATGGACGGTCGGTGCCCAGGGCACCGACGGGATAATGATGGGTTTTGCGCTACGCAAACAAGGCGACGGTTTGCTTACTCTGGGCTATCACATCGCCGCTCTCTGTGTATAAGGTGGCGTCTTCATAGGCGTAGCCGTTGTGGGCAGCCGTGGTGGTGATATCCACGCCCACCCACTGGCCGGCGCTAAGCCTGGGCAGATGCAGGCATTCCACATGCCAGCTCATGCTGCTGGCCGGTGCCGGGCTTGGGAAAACCTGAAGCTGCGACGGCGGCCAGCTGTCTATTAGGGCGATAAGATGAGTCCAGTCATAATTGTGCGTTTGTTCTTTAAAGCGCATCCAGCCACTTAAGTCAGTGGCTTGGCTGGAGCTGTAGGGCATGCCACCTGCAACTAAATTTAAATCCACATACTGGAAGAAATTGGGCATCACCCCCTGCACAAAGGGTAAGCATTGATCGGCGTTAGGTGCCTGTTTCCCCTGCAATTGGGCGTAGGGTACTTCAACGATGGACGCTCGGTCTTTAGCAAACAAGCCCTGCACAGTTAAACAGACCTGGTTATGTTGTGTAATGGTGGCCGCATATTGGCTTGAATTTTTACCTTCTCGCAGCAAGTTAAAAGACAAGGTAAAGCGCTCATCTGGGGCGATGGGGCCGACAAATTGGGCGCTAAAGGAGCGTAGGGTGCGCTCGTCATGGCAATGCAGCAACATGGATTGCAAAGCAAAGGCACAGGAGAGCCCGCCAAAGGCGGTGCGACCTTGCGTCCATGACTCAGGGAATTGCAGGGTTTGTGTGTCTTTTTCACCGACCAAGGCCATAAGCTGATCAAAAGTCATAATGTGATTCCTTTTCGTTCTTGTCCGACCAGTTTAACGCCTAAACCTTGTTTGTAGAGTGGCCAAAGTGAAAAAAATTTCAAAAAAACGAATTTTTTTTATGGTTCACGCTTGAATTAGCAAAACTGACCCCTATTTAGTAAGCATCAAACAGTTAAACAGATTTTTGAAGTTGGAGAAGATTCATGGGTAAAATTATTGGAATCGACTTAGGTACTACTAACTCTTGTGTGGCAGTACTAGATGGCGACAAGCCACGCGTAATTGAAAACGCCGAGGGCGATCGCACTACCCCTTCAATCATTGCGTTTACCGAAGACGGTGAAACGCTAGTAGGTCAGCCGGCGAAACGTCAGGCGGTAACAAACCCTACAAATACAGTATTTGCGATCAAACGTCTTATCGGTCGTCGCTTTGAAGACGAAGAAGTACAACGCGATATCGGCATCATGCCGTTCAAAATTGTTAAAGCAGACAATGGCGACGCATGGGTAGAAGTGAAAGGTGAAAAACGCGCTGCACCTCAGATTTCAGCCGAAGTACTGAAAAAGATGAAAAAGACCGCCGAGGATTACCTTGGTGAAGAAGTAACGGGTGCGGTAATCACGGTTCCTGCCTACTTCAACGACTCACAGCGTCAAGCGACTAAAGACGCCGGTCGTATTGCTGGTCTTGATGTTAAGCGTATCATCAACGAACCAACGGCTGCGGCACTTGCTTACGGTATGGACCGTAAACAAGGCGACAACGTAGTTGCAGTATATGACCTAGGTGGTGGTACCTTCGATATCTCAATCATCGAGATTGACGAAGTTGAAGGCGAGCACACCTTTGAAGTACTAGCGACCAATGGTGATACACACCTAGGTGGTGAAGACTTCGATAACCGTGTTATTAACTACCTAGTTGACGAGTTCAAAAAAGAGCAAGGTATCGACCTGCGTACCGACCCGCTAGCCATGCAGCGTGTTAAAGAAGCAGCCGAAAAAGCAAAAATTGAGCTTTCAAGTGCACAGCAAACTGAAGTGAACCTGCCATACGTTACAGCAGACGCATCAGGTCCTAAGCACATGAACGTGAAACTGACTCGTGCGAAACTTGAGTCACTGGTAGAAGACCTAGTTACTAAGTCTATCGAGCCACTTAAGAAAGCATTGGCCGATGCCGACCTATCTGTAGGCGACGTAAACGACATCATCCTAGTGGGTGGTCAAACACGTATGCCACTGGTACAGAAGACGGTTGCCGAGTTCTTCGGTAAAGAGCCACGTAAAGACGTGAACCCTGACGAAGCTGTTGCTGTAGGTGCTGCGGTACAAGGTGGCGTACTAGCCGGTGACGTTAAAGACGTACTACTACTGGACGTTATCCCACTGTCTCTAGGTATCGAGACCATGGGTCAGGTTATGACCACGCTAATCGAGAAAAACACGACTATTCCAACGAAGAAGTCGCAAACATTCTCGACTGCTGAAGATAACCAAAATGCAGTAACTATCCACGTGTTACAGGGTGAGCGTAAGCGTTCAGCCGACAACAAGTCGCTGGGTCAGTTCAACCTTGAAGGTATTCGTGCGGCGCGCCGTGGTGAACCACAAATCGAAGTTACATTCGATGTTGACGCCGATGGTATCCTACACGTATCTGCAAAAGACAAGGACACAGGTAAAGAGCAGAAGATCACTATCCAGGCTTCTTCAGGTCTAAGCGACGAAGAAGTAGAAAAAATGGTACGTGACGCCGAAGCGAATGCCGAAGCGGATAAAAAGTTCGAAGAGCTTGTAACTGCTCGTAACCAGGCCGATGCCATGGTTCACGGTACACGTAAGCAAATCGAAGAAGCCGGTGACGCATTACCTGCAGAAGATAAAGAAGCAATCGAAGCGGCCGTTGCTGAGCTAGAAACAGCAATTAAGGGTGAAAGCAAAGAGGAAATCGATGCGAAAACTCAAGCCCTGATTGAAAAGTCACAAAAGCTAATGGAAATCGCGCAAGCGAAAGCCCAGCAGCAAGGCGGCGCCGATGCAGGCAGCCAGCAACAAGCTAAGCAAGACGACGACGTTGTTGATGCTGAGTTTGAAGAAGTGAAAGACGACAAGTAATTCACTTGTTGCACACGGGGCGCGCTGGCGGAATTCGCTTGACGCGCCCTTAGTGTATGTAGAATTTTAAAAATAGTGGTAGATATGTCAAAACGCGATTATTACGAGGTACTGGGTGTAGCCAAAGACGCCAGTGACCGCGACATTAAAAAGGCTTATAAGCGCCTGGCGATGAAATATCACCCGGATCGTACTGCCGGCGACAAGGAACTTGAAAGCAAGTTCAAAGAGGTGAAAGAAGCCTACGAAATTCTTGGCGATGCGCAGAAACGACAAACCTATGATCAGTTTGGTCATGCTGCATTTGAACAAGGCGGTGGCGGTGGTCACGGCGGCTTTGGTGGTGGCGGTGACTTCGGTGATATTTTTGGCGACGTATTCGGCGACATCTTCGGCGGTGGCCGTCGTCAGTCTCGTCAGCAACGCGGTGCTGATTTACGTTACAACATGGACCTAAGCCTGGAAGAGGCGGTGCGTGGTAAAGAAGTCGAAATTAAAGTACCGACCTGGGTGAGCTGTGAGCCATGTGATGGTTCCGGTGCAAAAGCCGGCTCAACGCCGAAAACCTGTCACACCTGTCATGGTGCTGGTCAGGTGCAAATGCGTCAGGGCTTCTTTGCGGTACAACAAACCTGTCCAACCTGTCAGGGCACAGGTCAGGTTATCTCCGACCCTTGTAACAGCTGTCATGGCCAAGGTCGCGTAGAGAAAACCAAGACCCTATCGGTGAAAATTCCGGCGGGTGTTGATACCGGTGACCGTATTCGCCTGGCGGGCGAAGGCGAAGCGGGTGCCCATGGCGCACCAGCGGGTGATCTTTATGTGCAAGTGAGTGTGCGTGAACACCCGATTTTTGTGCGCGATGGCAATAACCTGTATTGCGAAGTGCCAATTGGCTTCACCACCGCAGCCCTTGGCGGCGAGATTGAGGTACCGACCTTGGATGGCCGTGCCAAACTAAAAGTACCGGCCGAGTCGCAAACGGGCAAAATGTTCCGTATGCGCGGTAAGGGTGTGAAATCGGTGCGTTCGGGCTCAGTGGGTGATCTGATCTGTAAAGTGGTGATTGAAACCCCGGTTAACTTGAACAGCGAACAACGCGAGCTGCTGGAGCAGTTGGAAAAGAGCATGGGCAAAGACAGCTCAAAGTATCGTCCTAAGGAGAAGGGTTTCTTCGATGGCGTTAAAAAGTTCTTTGATGACCTGACTAAGTAATACCAAATCACTTAAATAGCTAATCATTCTAGCGGGCTAAATATCGTGCTCACTGTGTTGGGATTTTTCTATGTAGAATAACTACATAAGAAAAATTCCGCCTTGTGATCACATCATTTATCCAGCGCTATATCTGTTCACATACTTAACAGATTTGGTATAAGCAGAAAATAGTGAAAAAGCGCCTTAAGGCGCTTTTTTTATGCCTGCTGACACCGGCTCAATTTAGCAAAATGGCTTGCCCCTCCTCAATATTACAGCGGCATAGTTCGGCGCTGTCGCTGTAACGGATATCATCGATGGCTGTTTTCACCTGTGTTAATTGTTCGCAGCGCAGCACACACTGGCGCTGTTGCTGCCAGTAACTGTACTCGGCCTGCACAAACCAGGTCAGCAGCAGGCAGACCAAAACCAGAGTGAACACCCTGAGTCTTTTTAAAAGCATACTCGCCTCCGCTCACTAAAGTCCGATACTTTAACTCTAGTGTAAAAACGATGAGCCTACCCGGGCATATCTGCGTCAGTTTAGGTGCTCGGTGTGAAGAGAGGCGAAAGGAGCTAGCTGACTACCGGTTGATTAGCCCCGAAGTTTGCGTCACGTAGAGGGGGTTATTTATAGATATCTTTAGTGACCTTTTTGAGCCCGCTCTGAGGTAAAAATTGATCCGAGATGGTTAAAATTGCATGCAGGTTATTTTTTAATTTTTCTAATTCGAGGTCGCCGGGCTGGAGTGACGTTTGCAGCAGGTGAATTGCCATGTCAGCGAGCAATATACGTTGTTTTTCAAGCCACAGGGGATCCCCTTGTGCCGCGGTATGGGATAAATAACCACTTTCTACAAGGCTATGTAGCTCCCAGCTTGTGCTTATTATTTTGTTACGTTGCTCGTTATTCAAATTCAAACCTGCTCGACTTGTTGACCTGATAGGGATTGCTTTTTTCTATTACAGCAATAAGTTAGCAGCATACCTAGGGTGCAACAAGCTCACGCTAAAGGTTTTAATCTGAGTTTTTAGACGGCGTCGTTATAGTTAAGCGATAAGCGTTATATAAGCCTTACCAAGCCATGGTTTGCATACCAAAAGGGAGTGCCTGTCGCGCCAAACCTAGCTTGTGTGTAGTTTTTCTACCCTTATTCTACTCGGCAAAAATACTTCTTAAATTGCCATTTACTTGCACGCACATAGTAGCAGTTGTCCTCAAAGGTGAGGATCTGGATGATATCCGCTCTTTGGGCGCGATTGAAATAGGTGGTTCTAATGGTCGTTTCGCCAAGAACTTCCAACTTATAGGGCTTAAATGTAAGTTGCTCCGGCATGCGATCCGCAGGATAGGTGGTAAAAGCGTCCTGGCGTAGGACATGAACAATACCGGGCTTGATATTGTCCTTCAGCATAAGTCTTTCCTGAGCTGGGATCTCTTGTTGCGAGAGCAGGCTGGCCAGTGTTTTGGCCTCATCGAACTGCCACGCACCCACATAAAAGGGCGTTTGCCCTGCTTGGTAAACGAGGTAAGTTAAAAATAATCCCAAACAAAGAGGCACTTTCATAGTTTCCTCTGTTCAACCTGGTATGCATCAGTTTGCACACCCTTGTGAGCGTTTGCTTGGTCGCAAATTTCCCTAATCGCCGCGTTTCCCTCTGCTCTGGCGTATCACGCTACTAAACGCTGCAATGTTTCTAGTGGTACCGACACTTTGAAACCAAACCTGTTAGAGAGATCAGTATAGTGCGTAAATCATTCGGCGCTCTTTAGACCTACAACTTCATTACTAAGCAACTGAATGTGTGTGAATTTTAATCACTTTAAGTGAGGGGGTCCTTGGCATAAACGGGGACAATCCTTTTAATTTAAAGGCTGAATAGTTAGTAGATAGGCGCTCAAGAGCGTCTCAATAAGCAGGGCCAATGTTTTAGCTAAGCATTTATTATTAGATGGGCTATATTGAGGTTAGAGTTTTAAAAGTACAACCTGCATTCGGTTATAAAGGGATTTTGAAATGCTTAATGGCGGCTTGGTCACGTTTGTTCTACTTGCACTTTTTATTTACTCCTTGTTGTCCGTCATTGGTCGGAATAATTATGGAAAACGAATCAAAAAGCTTGTTTTATGTCGGGGAATGAGCGCAAAAAGCAAGGTTTCTACGAATACGCGGTTACAACTACATCGTGCAGCCCCCGCTTTTTTCCAAAGCAGAGGGTTAACTGCAGCAAATATTCAATCCGATGAGGCCTGTCAAATACCCTGGTTAGCCAGTTATGTGGCCGATGAATTCGCTGTCATGGTATATGAATTGCTGCAAGCCAAGCATAAAAAGTTTTCGCAGAGAGCCTTTGTCGTCACTCTCTTTGATTACACCGATGAAATTAAGCAGCGGCTAGATATGCTTGACTTGCCTGAGGGGGCTGAACGCCTCGTGGAAGAAAAAAGTACATCATTTGTTTTTGCTGATAGTGCTTCAAGTCTAGATGAATTGCCGAGTATCATTGACAGGATAGGCGGGCTTGAAGCAAGTGGAGAAATCTACCACACCACGGCCACTCGCTTAAAAAAGCAACAAAACTCCTCAACGCTGATAAGTTTACTAAGGGTCCTGGTGTTGGCTTCGCTTAGCTTTGTTCTAGCCGCCTTACTTGTTCACGGCGTCATGACTCAAAGTATTATCACGGTCAGTGGTAATATGCTAGAGCCTATCTACCTTGAAGAACAACCATTTTATTATTCTATGACAATGGCCTTTATGGCACTTGCCTTTGTCGTCTTTGTGGCGCATTTAGTGCAGTCCTGCAAATGGAAAGAGAAAGTAATTCAGAGGGCTTATTTTCGCTATGTTGCCGCTACCATCATCGCTTTTTTGGCGACACCTTATTTGCTAGGTGCTGATGTTGACAATCCGTTGTCGGTAAAAACGCATAGGTTAATAACCGCAGCTAATAAAGCGCTGCTGGAAAATTCAATAGCCAAAAGTGGCACCGTCGTGGTAACGCCAATCCCATTAATTTCTCCTGGGCTTACCGAACTTTTAAAAAATAATAAGTTTGAAGAGTTAAATAACGAGCTGGATAAGTATCATTCACTGGCCGCACTGGATATTCAAAATGAGCACTTATTATTTCAGGCCTATTTATCGTTTGCCAATAGTGATGACAAGGTCATTTACGCTATTAACAAGTGGTTATTGAGTGAGCCATCTAATCCTAGGGCTCAGCTTGCCGAAGCATTCTTTTTCTATGGCAAAGGTTGGTCTGTTAGAGGAACCAAGAACTCTGCGGAAACGCCCTTAGAAAATATGCTAGAGATGCAGCGACTTATGGCGCGCAGCTATGAAACCGTTACCAAGCTCAGGAAAATTGAAAAATATGAGTTGGCGGCAAGTATATTGGCTATAAATATTTTACAGGTAAGAAGCGGTAAAAAGGAAGCCAAGCAGATTTTTACTCAGGTGATTGAAAAATATCCATCCTCTTACTTAATTCGTTCTCATTATATGGGCAGTTTAACGCCGAGGTGGGGGGGGAGCTATTTGACAATGCGTGCTGTGATAGAGGGGGCTGCCGCCAATCTCGCTAGCAATCCTCAACTGGCCCTGTTGGAGGGCGAAATTCTTGAAGAAGCGGGTAAAATTGCCGCTCTTGCCGATAACTATTTCCAAGCGAGCGAATTTTATAAGGGCGCTTTAAGGTTTGGTAATAACCCTTACGTTTTGCATGAGCTAGCAAAAAGCGAGTATCGACTGAAAAATTATGGCCAAGCTCTGGTTTATTTCAATCAGGCGTTAGCGCTCAATGCAAACAGCCACACCAGCTATTACTGGCGCTCCAAAACCCACCTCAAGCTCAAACGGCTGCGCGAAGCCGAGCAAGATCAAAAAACAGCCTTGGCGATAAGGCCTTATGAGAAGTACTACCAAAGTCATTACAAATCAGTCAAAAAAGCAATCGCTAAGAAAGAATATCGGCAGTACTATGGTTTCAATGCGACAGGAAAACCCGCATCGACTTCGCACAGTATCAGTTCAAAAGGCTATACCGCTTATCAGCATGCGCTTGAAATGATCGAAAACGAGCGTTTTGACTCGGCGGTGGTCAAATTAATTGAAGCGATTAATGCCGATCCGCATACAATCGAGTACTACATTACCCTTGATATGGTGTTAGGCCAAACCAGGCAGTGGCCCACCATAATTAGTTATTGGCAGAAATTTCTCACCTTGTATCCAGATAATGCTAGAGCTCACCGGGAAATATCCGGTACTTATTATCACAACAAAGAAAATAGCAAGTCGTTGTATCACTTGAAAAAAGCGGCAGAGTTAGGTGATGAGCCGGCATTGCAACGTCTTAAACGGATAAAAGGCTCGGATTGAACAACCTAGGCTTGATGCATAGGTTGTATTTGTTACAGCTAGTTAACCGCAAGTTCAAAGGTTTTATCGTCGAGCAACTCCAATTGCCAGACGTCTTCGCAATCATCCGGGCCTAACATAAAATAGGTATAGCCTTTACCCTTTATCAGATAAAAGTGCATGCTTTGAATATAGAGGGAGGCAAGATCCTTTATTTGCGCTGGTGAGAGCGAGCTCTGCTGCTGGGCAAAAGTGGATTTTTGTTTTTCTAAATTAGTTTCTACCCATGCCGAGTCCCTGATTATTTGTACAGCGTAAGAAATTAGCTTCGGGTTTGGCTCTAAGGCGCCCTGCTCATGCTCCAGGGTGATGGCCTTGTTATTATAGTTGCCCACCCATTTATTACTCTCGCTATCGTATTTTAGCGTGCCTAAAATAGTGTGGTTTAGCTCTTTTGCCATTTTGGGTTTTTTCTTAAAAATCCATGAAAACATAAAATTCCCTTCTCGATTAAATCTCTTGGCCCCAAGGCATGGGGCTTGGGTTCGGCGCCATTCTAGCGGTAAATATTACAAGTTAAAAATATTTAAGATAAACAAGGCATAAGCCACTTATGTGTAAGCGGCTCTAACCCCAAAATCGACAGCACCGAGCAACAGGATAGTGGCAAATAGGCAGGCTAAAAATCCGGCGAATATCTTACTGCCTCGTTTAAAACCGAATTTACTGTAGCCATAGGCGGGAATGCCGATAAAACCGATTAGGGCGCAAAACAAGGGAAAATAACCAAGATGGGTTATTGAGTTCTCTGCGCCGTGGTACCTACACCAGGCAAAACAGCAAAAGGAAATAAACAGGGTATGAGGTAAAAAGGTAATGCTTTCCTTGCCGTGGGCATAGAAAAAGTAGCTATCGATCAGTGCCGCAATGATGTAAGAAAATAGCGCCAAGATAATTATTTTATTAGATTTTTTCATCTTCATTGGAGCCCTAGGCCAGATTATATTCGCGATTTGCCTTACACAAGTCGTCGTGCAGCGTCATCACATGGACTGCCTTTGGATCGGTAATATCCGCGCCAAGTTTCATCATAAATTTGCACGAGGCATAGTCATTGGCCTTGCGTTCATAGGCGCGTATCCAATCCTGCCGCTCTTTGAGGCGCTCCGCCTTAATAGGCCAGACTCCCGGGCGTGGACGAAGCCTTTCGATGCCCACGCGCCAGGGTTTGGGGCTGACCCTGGCCCTAAAACAGCGCTGATTGCGACACATTTGCATATAGACCCTGTCCGAGCCAAGACTTTTTAATAGCGCTGCCGCGCTCTCACTGGTGGGCTCATAGGTTTGCTCCATAAAAAGTATACGAAAGCCCATCGAGGTCTGGTAAATACGCAGATGCAGAGCGGGGTTATCGGCGCAGACCTGTTTAAAGCGCGTGATGGCCTCTTGTTCCAAGCCCCCCCTGCGGTTAATAAGCCGGTTGTTGATAAAGCCAGCCAAGGTGGAGGCCAATAGCAGCGACACCAGCAAGGTGGCAGATAACACCCACCAGGAGCTGGTGACCAAGGCGGCCGCAGTGCCAACCAGTGCCAGGCCGATAAACGCCCAGGTAACGAGTCTCGTCGAGGGAGCACTATCGAGATCTATGTCTGCGAACATCACATCCGGGGTGTTTAGGCACAAGGCGCCATAGGAGTTTCTGGAAATAACCACGTCTTGATGGTTAGCCACCACCTCTTCGCGGATAGGGATCCCTTCGGCACCGTTATAGGAAATTTTATGATCAACCCGTCTTACGTCACCTTGCTCACTCAGGCTCTTGAGTGCGTCATCAAGGCGCTCGTCCGCGTGGCGTTTCGCATCTTCTTCACTTATATCCGACCAGCCAAAGCGTTTGATGGTGTATTGTCGGTCGTTGGCGCGCGTTTTCGCTTGTGATTCGGACCAATACTTGGGAACTATCATGCCGTCTTCCTTGGGTGACTAATGGGCGGTGCGGAGGAAATATAACCTTTACCTTAGCACCTTTTGAATTCTAAAAACCAGGTTTTATTCAGTAAAGGCAATGAGTTATGGGAAATTTAAAGGTGAAAAAACGGGCCAGGGTAGAAGGAGTAGTTCGGGAGCCCAGCACAGTGGGCTCCGAGTGAGGTTTTACTATTAATGTCGCTGATACACCGCCAGCGGGTGCGACGTACTGAGCGAGATATGCACCTTATCGCCTGGGCGTACCATCACCTCGTGGCTCACGCGGCTAGTGACTTGGGTATTACACTCAAGCTCAACTGCACACAGGCGACTGCCGCCTTCAAAGCGCACCCAGGTGACGGTGCCGTTACTGTTAGCACCATTTTGTGCTAGCAACACATCGTCCGGGCGCAGCAGCACATCCACGGCACCAGTTTCACAATCTATGCCCTGCGCCGGCGCTATTCCGATGGCGGTGCTGGCTTGGCCATGTTGATAGTCACCGGCAATAAAGCTGGCTTCGCCTAAAAACCGGGCCACAAAGCGGTTACTCGGTAGGCTAAAGCAGTGCTCAGGAGTATCGATTTGCTGAATGCGCCCGTCTTTGAGCACCCCGACTCGATCGCCTACCGACAGGGCCTCTTCCTGATCGTGGGTCACCCAAATCGCCGGGACACCTGCTGCTTTTAGGGCGTTGCGAATATCCCAACGTAAGGTGTCCTTAAGCGCCGCATCCAGGTTTGATAGCGGTTCATCGAGCAGCACAAAGTCGGGCTGGTGGGCCAAGGTACGAGCCAAAGCCACCCGTTGCTTTTGCCCGCCAGACAAGGTGGCGGGCTTTTTATCACGAAACGCGCCTAGGCCAAGCAATTCAATCCAGTGCTCGGCCAAGGAGGTGTCCTTTAAACGAAAGCAGATATTTTGCTGTACGGTAAGATGGGGAAACAAAGCAAAGTCCTGAAACACCATGCCGACGCGGCGTTTCTCAGGTGGTACGTGCAATTTTGGTGTTGTTCGCCAGGTGCCGAGATTAATTTCTCCAGCGCTGATCGGAATAAGCCCGGCCAGAGCCTGTAAAATGGTGCTTTTACCACAGCCGGTGGGGCCAACCAGCATCAGGATCTCACTTTTATCCAGGGAGAGATCTAAGTCGCTTACGACCCGATTACTGCCATAATCGATAGCCAACTTACTAACAGATAACATGTATTTTTGATCCTTAATTACTGCGCTTTTCGCCGGAAAGCATAATAGCTAAACCACAGGCGGAGATCACCACAAGCAAGAGCCCGGGGATGGCGGCGCGGCCAAAGTAGCCAGCTTCGTAAACGCGCCACAGGTAGGTGGAGAGCGTCTCGAATCCAGTCGGTCCAAGCAACAAGGTCGCTTCTAACTCACGCATTGATTCTAAAAACACCAGGGCTGCGCCAGCGACTATGCCGCGGGCGGTCAGTGGCAAGGTAATGCGGGTAAAGGCTTCTCTTGGGCTGGCCCCAAGAACGCGTGCCGATTTTACTAAGCTGGCATCCATATGCTCGGTGCTGGTGCGTACCGAGCCGACCGCTAAGGGTAAAAACCGCAGCACATAGGCGATAACCAGCAGGGCCAGAGTTTGATAGAGCATGGGTAGTTGCAGGCCAGCGTACACCAGCGCGGTGCCCATGACGATGCCGGGAATGCCAAAGCCGAAATAGGTGATACGCTCCATAACTCGGCCTGCTTTACCACTGAGTGCCGCATGAGCCACGGGAATAGCGACAATCACCGCCATCAGGGCAGCGATGCCCGAGGCATAGGCCGAATGCCAGGCGATGGTGAAATCGAACTCGGCCAGGCCTTCGCGGACCAGCCACAGCGAGAAAACCCCCAGGGGCAGGCCAATCGCTAGTAATAGCACCGGCACGAAGGTAACGAACATGGCACCGAGTTGCCACGGCTTAGGAAAGAGCATCAGTGGGCGGCCATGGCGCTCGGTGGCGGTTTTAATTTGCGACTCTAAAAACAGCAAAAAGCCGACAATACACATTAACTGGAGCGACAGCATGGCGGCGCGGCTTAAACCAAAGGCATTGTACTCAACATAGATCACCCGGGTGAAGGTATCGAGGCGCATCATCGCCGGGGTACCGAAATCAGACAAGGTATACAGGGCCACCAACAAGGCGCCGGCGGCTATGCCGTTGACCACCCGGGGCAATATGACCTTAAACACGCTCATGGTCATGGTCATGCCCAAGGTTCTCGCCGCATTGACCATGCTGGCATCGAGGCTCAGCAGCGATGAGCGTGTGGTCAGCATGACAAAGGGGAAGGTATACAGGGTCATCACAATCGCGGCGCCACTGAGGCCATACATGGGCGGCGTTTCAATGCCAAACAGGGTATTTATTTCACCTCCCGGCCCAAAGGCCGCATACAAGGTAAAGGCACCGATATAACTGGGGATGGCCAGGGGTGCGGCAAACACCACTAACCACAGCCTCTTCAGCGGTAAATGCACATAGGCACTAATAAAGGCCAGGGGCACGCCAATAATAATCGAGCCCGTTACCGTTAGCGCCATCAGCGACAGGGTGTTGCCGAGTATGGTGAGGTTATGGCTATCGAATAGCGTGCTGGCATCACTGGCTAAGGTGAGCAGCACATACAAGGGTGTCAAGGCCACAAGCGCTGCAAGCAGCGCCATGGGATAGGAAGCGGGTAGACGCATCAGAGCACACCGGCATTACGCATTAAATCCAAGGTCGGGCGCAGGTCCGCCAGTTGCGTTAAGTCTATCTTAGGCGGCGAAATACTGGCTAATGACGGCAATCCCTCCGGCTGTTGAATGCCCTCGATAAGCGGGATTTCATAGGCCTCTCGGGCTAGGTAACCCTGTACTTCGGCGCTTAATAGATAACGCATAAAGTTGGTCGCCAGCGGGTCTTTATTCAGCGCGAGAATGCCTGAGGCATTAACCAAACAGCCTGCATCATTTTGGGTAAAGGCCAGATCTAATTTGGCATCGGGCTTGCCCGCTTTAAGGCGTAAGCTGTAGTAATGATTGGCAAAGCCGATGTCTACTTCGCCGCGCTCGACGGCCATCACCACTCCCAACTCACCGGCATAGGACTTGGCTTTCTTTTTGACTTTTTTCAGCCAGTTGGCCGTTTTATCATCGCCTTCGAGCAAACGCATGGCGGTGACAAAAGACTGGAACGAGGCATAGGCCGGAGCCCAGCCTATACTCAGGTCGCTGTCGGCAATGGCCATGATGCTTTGCGGGATCTGTTCCTTGGTCAAACGCTCGGTGTTATAGGGCAAAGTGCGTACCCTACCTGTGACCGGCGCCCAGCCCTCGTAGCGAAACTGAGGTTGCAGTTGTGCCGATAAGTCAGCAGGCAGTGGCTGCGCCAGACCGGCGTCGGTCACCAAGCCAATGGCGCCGGAGTCCACCGCCCAAAATAAATCGGCGCGGCGCACGCCCATTTTCGCTTCTGCGACTATGGTGTTGGCCAGGGCAGCCGTAGGGCCGCGGCGAATACCCAGTTCTAAATTCGGGTTCTTATCTTGAATCGCTTGCAGGACATTTTCATACAGACCGCCTTCGCCACGACCAAGATACAAGGTCAACTTACCTTCGAGGGCGGGCAGGGAGTCCACCGACACCGGGTTGGCAGCGGTTGCTGCAAATGCCCGTGATAGAGACAGCGGCAAGGTACTGGCCACTCCAAAGGCAGCCAATCCTTGAATAAAGGTTCTACGTTTCACTTAAAACACGTCCTTGCGGGCTTTTTCGGCCTTTTCAATGAGCTTTTTAGCGCGATCTAGTTTGCCCTGCATGGCAACGACCACAGCACGCACGTCATCGACGCTCTTGTTATCGGCGATCGCCTTTGGCAGAGTTACATTGAAGTCTTTTTCTAGCTCTTCAACCAGGTTGGCATCTTGCTCAATTAAGGTGCCTTCAACGCCTTCAAACAGGTGCAAGTAGGTGTCATGAACGATCTGCGTGGCTTCATCGCCAAGGCGTTCAGCATACTTAGCAACGACGCGGTCGAGCTTGTGCTTGATCTCGTCCATGGTGGCGCTTTGCGTCATGGTTTCTGTGGCCGTGGCCTTAACGCTCTGGAGCAGGCCTTTTTGCTGGAATTGCGCCGCCAGTTTAACTGCCCCCAAGCCTTGCCATAAGGCCGCATTGAGCGCTTCTTGCTGTTTGCGTGCTTCGGCCGCTGGCGCTTTATTGTCTATGGCCATCTTGATGCCGTAAAGCCCTTGCCAGATAGAGGCATAAACGGGCACATAGTTAGTTTCAATGGCGCTGTGAAATTTAACCGATTCCCAGTATTCGACCAGATCATCGCTGTTTACCGCCTTGTTGCCCTTGGCCTCGTAATCACTGACCATGGTATCAACCTTGCCAATCATCCATTGTACTTCTTCGGAGTAATCTTTTAGGTTTTCTTGTAAGTGATTCACGTGTTCGCCGATAGGACCGTTGGCAAAGGCCGGCTGAAAGCTAAATGCAGAGGCGAATAACAGGCTCACGCCCAAGGTTTGGACTGATTTAAACAATGAATTCATAGCGAGGGGATCCAAGGCTAATTGTAAATGATAGTTATTATCATATCCGTACAACTTGCTTAAATCAATACATTAAAGTGTCGCATTAGGTTACTTTCGTGCCGATGAGCTTAAGGCGAAGTGCATCGCTTAATAACCCGGCTGGAGCATGGACAAACGCCTAGGGCTAACAGTATGCTGACTAATGTCAAATACTCACAACAAGGGAATGGTCATGACGCCAGCAGTAACCTTTCTAACCAAGCACAAGGTGGCATTTGAACTTATCAGTTTTGAGCATGATAGCGGTGTCGAGAATTATGGTCAGGAAGTCATAGATAAATTGGCACTGGACGCTGCCCGGGTATTTAAAACCTTGGTGCTGGAAACCGCAGAGCAGGGGTTCGTGGTCGCCATTACCCCTGTGCATCAACAGGTGAATACCAAATCCCTGGCCAAACTGGCGGGCAGTAAAAAAGCGGCCATGGCCGCGGGGGCCGATGTGGAGCGGGTAACCGGCTATGTGCTCGGTGGCGTGAGTCCGTTTGCACAGAAAAAAAGACTCCCCGTGTATGTGCATCAAAGCGCTTTGGCGCAGGATACCATCTATGTCAGTGCCGGCAAGCGCGGCGTTGAACTGGCCCTGGCGCCGCAAGATTTAATTACTCTTCTTCAGGCTCGCTGCGGTGAATTTTAGCCCTGCCAGCAATTTCTCACCTCCTGTACCTTTTTAGGCGCTACTCTCGTAATTCTCCCAAGCACTCTTTTCTATACGCACTTGTACCACTTTTATGAAGAGCAAACTCGCCGTTGCTCGATTGTTTGTTTGCGAGTAAAAATTTATTTTTGCGTACACCTGTACGCTCAATAGCAGGGAATTCAACCGTCTTAGCGCCATTACGCAAATAAGTTATAAATTTTGTGTTAAAAAAACTGGTTGGACCAATTGATCTATTCAGATATTTATGCCGTAATAAGGGGTATGTTAACTGGTCAGATGAGTTGGTTATGAGCTTACGTACAAAATTAAAAAAAATCCTTCCTAGTATTTCGATTACAGAGCAGGAGGCGCTGGACGCCGGTGATGTGTGGTTAGAAGGTTCTATCTACCGTGGCAAGCCTGATTTCGCGGCGCTGCGCGATGTGCCCGCGGCAACCTTGAGCCAAGAAGAGCAAGCTTTCCTTGATGGCCCTGTGGCCGAGCTGTTGGAAATGATCGATGAGTCCGAAATTCAATCGGGCACGCATCTGCCAGCGCATATTCTAGAGTTTCTGAAAAAAGAGCGCTTCTTCTCGCTGATTATTCCGAAGAAGTTCGGCGGTCTTGAGTTTAGCCCCTATGCTAACTCGACCATAGTGGCCACCATCTCTACCAAGTCATCGGCGGTTGCCGTGACCGTGATGGTGCCAAACTCCTTGGGCCCGGGTGAGCTTTTGCTGCACTATGGTACCGAAGAGCAACAGAATCATTACCTACCACGTTTAGCTAATGGCCGCGATATTCCTTGTTTCGCCTTGACCAGCCCGGAAGCGGGTTCGGACGCCGGCGGTATTCCGGATATCGGCGTGGTCAAAGAAGGCGAATACCAGGGCGAGAAGGTACTTGGCCTGGAGGTTACCTGGGACAAGCGTTATATCACCCTGGCGCCTATTGCCACCGTATTGGGTCTGGCCTTTAAGGTGCAGGACCCGGATCACCTGCTGGGTGATAAAGAAGACCTGGGCATTACCTGTGCGCTTATTCCTAATACCCACCCGGGTGTGGAGCTGGGTAATCGCCACGACCCCATGGGCGTGCGTTTTTACAATGGGACGACGCGCGGTGAAAAAGTCTTCATTCCTATGGACTTTATCATCGGTGGACAAAAGAACATCGGCCGCGGTTGGCAGATGTTGGTGAGCTGTTTAGGTGCCGGCCGTGGTATTTCATTGCCTGCGTTAGGCGTGTCGGTATCTCAGGTGGCATTTAAAGGCTCTGCTGAATACGCCGCGGTGCGTGAACAGTTTGGTCTGGCCATCGGTCAGTTCGAAGGTATTCAGGAAAAGCTGGCCGATATCGCCGGTAAAACCTACTTACAAGAAGCCATGCGCGTACTCACCACAGAAGGTCTGGGCATGGGTCTAAAACCTTCTGTAGTAACCGCCATCGCCAAGTACCATATGACCGAAATCGGCCGTGACGTGCTGAACTCGGCCATGGATATTCAAGCCGGTAAAGCCATTCAGCGCGGCCCGCAAAACACCCTGGCCAGCGGCTTTGTTGCCCAGCCCATCGCCATTACGGTAGAAGGGGCGAATATCCTGACGCGTAACCTGATGATCTTTGGGCAAGGCGTGATGCGCTGTCACCCTTACTTGCAGAGCATGGTGGAGTCCATCCACTCGCAAGAAAAAGATGCCGATGCCACCTTTAATCGTATTTTGCGTAAAACTGTGGGTTACAGCACCGCCAATGCGCTGCGTGCTTTCAAACATGGTTTACTGCCGTTTACCGCGCCGAGCGCATCGTCTTTGCCTGAAGTACGCCAGTATGAAAAGGCGGTTCACAAGTTGTCGTCACGGCTAGCCGTGTATGCGGATTTCTCCTTGTTGGTTCTGGGTGGAAAGTTAAAGCAGGCGGAAATGCTGTCGGCGCGCCTGGGCGATGTAATGAGCTATATGTATGCGGCCATGGCCTCGATTAAATATTATGAGCAAAAGGTCAGCAGCGCAGATCGCGCGCAAGCGGCGCCATACTTCCACTATGCGACGCGCTGGGCATTGCACCAGGCAGAGCAGGCACTGCATGCCTTCTTGGATAACTTCCCGGCATCGGGCACCCGTAAGTTTATGCGCTTCTTAACCTGGCAGTACGGCTACAAAATGCCAACCATTGGCGACGATCTGGTTCGCGAACTGGCCCATCAGGCGCAACTGGATACGGCCATTAAAGCCCAGCTGACACATCTGGTGAAGCCGACGCCGGGCGATGGTCACGATATCAATGAGCAGGCCTATAAAGCCAAGCTGGCAAACCTTGAGAGCCTGGCCAAGGTACGCAAGGCCATTAAGTCGAAGCAGATTCGCTCTGGCGTGCGCTTTGCCGAGACGCTGGATAATGCCCTGGCGGCCAGTGTGATCGATGCCAACGAGTATGCGTCTTTGGTTGATTATAACCGCAAGCGTGAGCTGGCTATTCGCGTCGATGAATTCGATTTCGATATGAACCTGCTGCGCCCGGACGGCACCCGTGCCGACGGCCAGGACGTGAGCCTGCGCAGCGCCAGCTAATTATTCCTTGTCACATTTGCATTACCACCAAGCCCTTACCTTTGCGTAAGGGCTTTTTTATTGGGTGATCTTAAGGCGACCTCTGCTCGTAATGCCAGACGGAGGGAATGTATGCTTACTTTGTTTTATGACGGCAATTGTCCTTTGTGCACCGCCGAGATAAGAAAACTTAAAGGGTATGATCAGTGTGGAGCCCTAGCCTTGGTCGATATCAATAGTGACGAAGACTTGTCTCGCTACCCCATGATCGACTATCACGCCGCCAACGCGACCTTGCACGCCATTGATGAAAATGGACGGGTGTTACTTGGTTTGGATGCCAATGTCGCCGTGTGGCGGGCAGTTGGCAAGTACCCATGGTTAAGGGTGTTGCGCTGGCCGCTGATCCGTATTGTCGCAGACTGCTGTTATCGCATTTTTGCTAATAATCGCCACAGAATAGCGGGTTGGCTATCGGCTCGATCATGTAAAGAGCAATGCCATGTGGGTGAACGCCATGACTAAGGCCTTGATCATTGGCGCTTCGAGTGCGATTGCCCGAGCCCTAATCGATGAGTTGGAGTCACAGGGCACCCAGGTACACAGCGTGAGCAGATCCAGGCTTGAGCGCGAGCGCCATAGCTGTTTGGCTTACAGTGAGCAGGCGATTGCTAACTGGTGTCTTGATGCCCAGCAACAGGGATTGGCCTTTGAGTACATTTACATTTGCAACGGCGTGTTGCATAGCGAGGAGGTGCAGCCGGAAAAATCCCTAAGTGCATTTTCGCAGTCGGCTTTTTTCGAGGTGATGCAATGCAACACAGTGGTGCCTATGTGGTGGCTGTCGAACCTAACCAAACTCTTGACGCCTAACGCGCAAAGCGTGGTCACCATTTTGAGTGCGCGCGTGGGCAGCATCACAGATAACCGCTTGGGTGGCTGGTACAGCTACCGCGCTTCAAAGGCGGCCTTAAATATGCTTACCAAAACCACCGCTATTGAAATGAGGCGTACACACAAGCACAGCAAATTTTTGTTGTTTCATCCCGGCACCACGGACAGTGACCTGTCTAAGCCGTTTCAAAAAAATGTGCCTGCGGGCAAGTTGTTTACCCCTCACTTTGTCGCCCGGCGTTTGCGGGAACTGAGTACAGATTACGCCTTTCTCCCGTCCTGTGGCTTTTATGATTGGAATCGGCAAGCTATTGAGTTTTAAAGTTTATAGAGAATCTAATGTATGCAATTTAGTAAAGACGATCTCGACGCCATGCCCTCACGCTATAGAGCGCACTTCGTAAATAGCCTGTCGGGGTACAAAAGTGCAAATCTGGTGGGCACCACAGATGGCCAGGGTAATCATAACCTAGCCATTGTCAGCTCGGTGGTGCACCTAGGAGCGCATCCCCCCTTGGTCGCCATGATCATGCGCCCGGATGTGGTGGAGCGACATACCCTGAGTAATATAAGGTCTACGGGTTGGTATACCCTTAACCAGGTGAATAGTCACTTTTGGCAGGCGGCCCATCAAACATCGGCCAAGTACGGGGTTGATGAAAGTGAGTTTGATGCGGTGGGTTTGGAGCCACAATTTATCGGTGAATGTCCCGCTCCTTTTGTCAACCAAAGTCTGTTGAAATACTCGGTGAAATTGGTTGCCGAGCAGGTCATCGAACAAAACGGTACCTTGTTACTGATAGGTGCTATTGAGCAGGGGGAGGTGAGTGATGAAGCCCTGTGTGGTGATGGTCATATCGATCTTAACAGCATAGATACCGTGGCCGTAACTGGGTTAGACGGGTACCATGTTGGCAGCCGTCTTGGGCGCCTCAGTTATGCACAACCTCATGTATGGCCAAGCCCTATTGATGACTAGTGTAAAGGGGATTGACAGTGCTCTTGTGTCGGCAGTGTGCTCAGGTACAATGTCGGCAGTTTGAATTAAGAGGTTTCTCCCATGCGTTTAGTATTCACCCTATTTCTTAGCGCTTTTATCGGTATGGTGTCCGTGCAGGCATCTGCTCAGCAGAGCATAGATCTTGAAGCTGTGATGAAAAAAATGGGTCACAGTTACAAGCAGGCGGTTAAAGCCGAAGACCAAGGACAAATGCTTATGGCCTTGGATGAGCTTCAGACCTTGGTAGAGCAGGCTAAGCAGGCTCGCTTTAACAAAGAGCCGGAACAGTCGCTGCAGGGCTTAGACAAGGTACTGGAGCAAATTTCACTGGCGCGCACCCTGGCGAAAAACAATGAGTTGGCCGAAGCCAGTGTGGCCCTCAAAAGCATTGACTCACTGCGTAAAGAGTACCACGAACTGCATGAGCCTCCGGGTTTGTGGCAATTATTGTTTGGTCAATAATATCTAGTTTCCCATTGGTTGCGGTGTTAGTCGCCGCCGCCACAGCCTCCACCGCAGCTTGAGTCACCCCCGAGACTATCGCTCGAGCTCGACGTCGAACCACTGTCACCTGCACATCCCGATGAACAACCTATATGGGCGGCACAATAGCCATCACCATACAGGGGCGACTTTTTATTCTTGCAATCTAAGGCGTAGACAAAGCCATCTTTAATTTTAAGCTGGCTATCAATAGCGAACAGTAGGGGCAACTGCGTGGGTGCCGCTGCGGGCAGGTTGCTTTTGGCGCAGGCCAGACGCCAAGCGCGCCTGATACCATCCTGGGCCACCACCTTGGTTCTCATGGCCTCGCTTGGGGTATGGTGCAAAAAGCGCCCGAGTGCCTTTTTACAAAACTGCTGGTAGTTGCGGGTAAAGAGGATAAATTCATGCCAGGCCACGTCGACCACTTGCGAGGGCATGGCTACCATTTTATTGCGGGCCTGATTACAGATATAAAAGTAATCTCGTAAACCCTGAAGCACTAAGTCTAGATCCTGCTCAGTTAGGTGAGGGTAGGTGTTTTTCACCTTGGCCGCAATCGCGGGTGCAAACTGGTATTGCTCTATATAGACACGCTGTGCTTGCTTTTTGCGGCGATGGTATAAATAGACGCTCAGACCTAAAACGATCAGTGCCGTGATGGATGTCATTATCATTTGCTGTCCCTGCCCATAGGTAATTCTTTTTATTATTCAGCTAACTACGGGTTGCCCTTGGAAGCAAGTTGTTTTTTGGCTAACAACCTTTTTGTAAACACAGGGCAAGGTTTTGCAAGGTAAAGGGCCAGGTGTCTTCATGCTCTTTGCTAAAGCGTTTAAAGTTGATATCGTCCAGGGTGCGCTCTTGTATGGCCTTAATCAGGATGTGATATTGCTCAACATCGGGTTCGAAAATAGCAAGGTTACTATCGGAGATAAAATTACTGCCTTGTCTATGACTGTCGTGCAGCATGATCAGGGCCGCAGCACCTAATAACACATGGCCGCCAACGGACACATCTAAGTGTTCATCGGTGCCCATCTTATCCCAATTTATACCGCCAACCACAGGGAGCACGGGGGCGTTGACGTTTTTTGCAGCTCTGAGGGCGCCACCGGCAATGGGGTCGTTGGCTGCCCAGATTATATTAATGTTTTTGATATGACTGAGTACGCGAATGCTTTTACGATAGCCTTCTTTTTCGGACCAATTGGCTACCTCGTGATACACCAGGTTTACCTCAGGGTGCTGGCGTAAGAAGAGTTCCAAACCCCGTTGGCGACTGAGCGCCGAGTCGGTACGGCGATCGCCATACAAGGCCAGCATGTTCAGTTGCGTATCTTCGCCAAAGCGTGCGGTGGCGCGATCAAATAAGCCGCGCGCCAACTTATAACCCGCCTCGAAATGATTGGGAATGATGTAACCGAGCAGCCAATCTGGCTTGGTAGTGAGTATGTGCTCTTCCGGGGCGTTATAGATAAATAAAATCGGCTTGTCTAATTTGGCATCCGCTTTAATAAGCTTGGTGATGGCTTTTTTTTCATCGACCACTATTACATAGTCGGCGTCGCTTCTGAGCGCGTCATTAAGTTGCGACTTCATTAAAATATGATTGCGATTGGCATAGGTGACCGACAATTGTATATCCAGATCTTCCGCCACCGCTTCCATCGCCAACGTCACGTTACGCCAAAACAGCCCGGTTGCATTATCGAACTGGTGACCGGGATTCACAAAGCGCACCTTGAGTGGTTGCGCTTCGGACTCGGCATGCACCGTCTTGCCGATTAGCAGCGAGCTGAGGGTAAAAAAAACGAGAAAAAGGCGGAAAATCGTCATCATTTCAACATATAACTGATACAGACCCTAGTGTATGTGGCGCGCGCGCATCAGTAAAGGAAGGGCTGATAAATTCCGCTTTGTTTTAGCTTAGCGCTTTAACGATAAATCATATTTTTGCACTAGGGCATCTAGGTATTTGGCGCGCAGCGAATGTTGGTATTCATGGCTGGGCGGCTCAATAACAGCCTTGGAAAATTGCTTCATTAACGGATGCAATTGTTGCCTTTGTTCGGCACTGAGGGCGGTGATCGTCATTCCCTCGGTGAGCGTGTCTATACTGTAGCGCAGCGCATCCATATGAATAATTTCCTCAATTTGCCCTTGCCGCGTTTGGGTACCGAATTGGCCGCTTAAAAATTTCTGCCACAGGTGGGTGAGGCGTTCGTCAATATCTTCCAGGTAGTCGTCAACCAGGTAAAGTCCTTCGCTTTGCAAATAATTCAGGGCCTGCATCGCGCGCTGGGCAAAAAGATTAAAGGCAACACTGGCCGAGTCAATATTTGCCTTACTTATTTGTCGTCCCCAATCCTGCATGGCGATAGGATAGTATTGCCAAAATACCTGACAGTCATAGATCCCCTGCACCGAGTGACACTGAATACTGTTTTCCAGGCTATAACTGGCATGTGGAAAAATGCACAGGTGTTGCCAGTGCTCCAATTGTTCACGGTCGATGCCCAGGTGTTGGCAAAGCTGATCTTCCCGGTAGAAAAACTGTTCCAAATAATCCAAAAGATGCATAGATAAATTAGTAACTGTATATTTATACAGTTATCTTGATTCAAAGCTGATTAAGTTGCAAGCCCTAAAATGGAGAAAATTTATCAGGCAATTGGGTCGACCCCCTCGGCATAGGCGTTTGAATATGATTAAATTAGTAAAAATAGCTAGTAAGAGAAGCCAATAGTATGGGAACTATGGAGCAATTAAGACAAGCACGGGTGATCACGGCGATAAAAACCCCGTACAACGACGATGGCGAAATTTGCCTAAAGACCTTTGATGCTTTGGTGGAGCGCCAGATTGCCGCAGGTGTTGATGGTATAGTCGTCGGTGGTACCACGGGTGAAGGGCAACTGATGAATTGGGAAGAGCATTTAATGCTGATTGCCCATAGCGTCGCCGCCTTTGCCGAGCGCATCTTGATCATCGGCAACACCGGCAGTAACAATACTCGAGAAGCCATCAAAGCCACCAAGTACGGCTTTGCTACCGGCATGCACGCATCGTTGCAGATCAATCCCTACTATGGCCGCACCTCCGAGCAGGGGCTAGAGGCGCATTTTAAAGGCGTACTGGATATTGGACCGGCGTTTATCTATAACGTCCCAGGACGTACAGGCCAGGACTTAACTCCTGAATTTATCGGCTCATTGGCCCAGCACGACAACTTTATCGGTATGAAGGAGTGTCAGGGTAACGAGCGTATTGCCGCTTATGAGCGCCAAGGCATCGCCTGTTGGTCCGGTAATGACGATGAAGCCCATGACGCGGTGCATCAGCACGGCGCCCATGGTGTGATCTCGGTGGCCACTAACCTGATCCCCGAGCTGTTTTGTGAGCTGCTTAAATCACCCCAGCCGGAACTCAATGCCGAGCTAACGCCGCTGATGAATTGGCTGTTCTGCGAACCTAACCCTATTGCCATTAACACCGCCCTGGCGATGACCGGTGCGGTGAAACCGGTACTGCGTTTGCCTTATGTGCCATTAACACAAAAACAACAAGAGCAGGGTGTTGAACTCATGTCCAAGTTGGACAAAAAACACCTAGTTGGCGAGCAAACAGCGGCTATCATCGCTGAAAATGCGTTTAAATTGTACTAATTGTAGGCTCGTTAACATTTAGTGACTTAACAGCCGGTTAATTGTACCGGCTTTTTTGCTATTTTTTTTACAATCCATTACTATTTGCGCCTTATAGATAAACGGACTTTTGGTGATGAAGTGTGCTGTCGAAAAGTTGGCCGTGTATGTGGCACAGCCAGCCTCAACAGAAAATATTGAGCTTAACGAAATCTTAGATGCGTTAGCGTCAGAGTTTATTGCGCTTGATGTCAGTTGGGTCAAGCCGATTCAGCGCCGCCGTTTAAGTCATTTTGCCAAGATGATCCTCAGTTGTGCCCACCAGGTAAATCCCGAGGCGCAGCCGATGCCGATCATTTTCTCCTCCCGCCATGGCGATTTGCATAAAACGTCGGACTTGTTGGCCCAATTACAAGCGCGAGAACCCTTATCACCCACTCAGTTTGGCTTATCCGTTCACAATGCCGTAGCCGGACTGCTATCAATTCTGACCAATAACAAGGCACCCATTGTCGCCCTGGCCGGCGGTAGTGACAGCATTAACAGCGCCCTGTGCGAGGCCTATATGCAGTTGCAAGACCCGGAGGTAGAGCGGGTGATGGTGATCCATGCCGACCGCGCTTTGCCCGAGCTGTATCAGGAGTTTGCCTATGAGCCACAATTGGACCACTGCGTAGCACTGGTAATGAGCAAGGTCCCCGAGGCCATCAAGGGAGGCACTAGCTTTCGCCTTGAGCAAAGTAATGATGCAGCGAAATTGACTCAGCTGCCGGCACTGTATTTGGCCCAGGCTTTGCTTCAGCAACACAGCACTGAGCTTTGTGGATGGCGATTGCACTATGATTAGCAAGCTGAACTACTGTTGGCGGGTACTTGGCACTGGTTTTTGTTTTGCCCTCTTTGGTCTCGGTGGTATGATCTTAAGCCTGACTATCTTGCCTTTGCAGCGGCTGATATACCGTCAAACCGAGGTGCGTCAGCGTAAGGCTCGAAAACTGGTGCACTACACCTTTCGCTTTTTTGTTGCCGTGATGGATACCTTAGGAGTGATAGGTTTTCATGTACATAACCGCGACGCCTTTAAAAATCTGCGTGGGCAACTGATCCTTGCCAATCATCCAAGCTTAATTGATGTGGTGGTGCTGATTGCCGCTGTGCCCAGAGCAGATTGTGTGGTTAAGGCGCATCTGTTTAAAAACCCTTTTATGCGCGGCGTGATCCAAAGTACCGGTTATATCAGCAATGATGATCCCGAAGGCTTGCTGGTGGATTGTTGTCGCTCTTTGGCTGCGGGCAATAATTTGATTATTTTCCCCGAGGGAACCCGCTCGGATCGGGGCTCACTGCAAAAGTTTAAACGCGGGGCTGCCAATATCGCCTTGCGCTGTGGTTTGCCAGCGGCCTCGGTGATCACCTCGGTGCTGATCACCATGAAGCCGTCCACCCTAACCAAGGGCACGCCCTGGTATAAGGTGGCGCCGAAAAAAGCGCATTTTTCAATGCATATTGCCGCCGAGCAACCGCAGCCCTGGCAGGGCCATGACCATGAACCCATGAGCATGCAATCGCGGGGCTTGACCAAACACTTAGAAACTTATTTTCATAATCAAGTAGCGAATTTATGAGTGATTTAAAACTAGAACTAAAACAACTGATTATTACCAGCTTGGATCTGGAAGACATCGAAGTCGCAGACATAGACGACAGTGAGCCCTTGTTCATTGACGGCCTTGGCCTAGATAGTATCGATGCGCTGGAATTGGGTCTGGCCATTAAAAAGGCATTCGATGTGAAAATCGATGCCAACTCAGAACAAACGAAAGCCCATTTTGCATCTATCAATGCATTGGCTGAGTTTATTGAACAATCGCGCAACAACGCTTAATAGTGGAATAGAAGATGAAAACTGCTGCTGAAATTTATGACGTATTACGTGGCATTTTAGAGAACGACTTTGAAATTGACGCCGACGACATCAGTATGGATGCCAACCTATACGAAGAGCTGGATTTAGACAGTATCGACGCCGTTGATTTGGTTGTGAAACTAAGAGAAATCACCGGTAAGAAAATCGAGCCTGAGGCCTTTAAACAGGTGCGTACCGTATCCGACGTAGTAAAAGAAGTCGAACAACTCGTTAATTAATGATGCTTAAAGGCATAGTGAATGCGCTGATCTCCCTGTGCCTCTTGGCCTATCCGGTATTGGTATACCTGGGGTTAAGCCAGGGGTATGAGCAACAGGTGGCCTGGCTATTGGCCCTGTTGTTAGGAGGGCGAGCGCTGCTGGCGCTGCGTCACAAGGCGATCGGCAACTGGTTATTACCTATCTCTGCCGTCGGCTTACTGCTGGTGTTGATGGCGCTGATGCGTGGCTCATCCCTGTGGTTGCAACTCTACCCGGTGATGGTAAACCTGATCATGGCCATCACCTTTACCCTGAGTTTGCTGCAAAAGCAGAGCATGGTGGAGCGTTTTGCCCGTTTGCAAGAGCCGCAACTCAGTGCGCAAGGCGTCCGTTATACCCGCAAGGTCACCATGATCTGGAGCGCCTTTTTTGTGCTCAACGGGCTCGCCGCGTCTTACACGGTCTGGCTTGGTGATGTGGCTTTGTGGACCTGGTATAACGGCTTTATCGCCTATGTGCTTATCGGTATCTTGGCCGCCAGCGAGTGGACATATCGCCTGTGGTTAAAAAGGCAGGGCAAGCTTGTATAAATTAAAACATCTCCTTGGCGAACACATGGCCAGTCGCAGTGGCTGTGCGTTTGGTCGCGAGCAATTTCTTGCTTTAGTCGAGGACTTATATCGCCGTTATGCGTCCCTTGAAGCCGGCTCCTCGGTGTTGCTGCATCACAGCGATAGCATAGAATTTGCTGCACGCCTGCTGGCCTTAGCGCAATTGCCGGTGGATATCGTCTTGCCTCCTAACGGGCAACCTCAGACCCTTTTTGACCTGCAACAGATCACCACCTTGTATGCCGGCGAGTTAGGCGCTAATTGCCCGCCGGGATTCACCCTGGTGGATAGGTTAAGTCCCAAGACGTCATCGGCCAGCGATTTACATTGGCCCAGCAGTGCACAGGGCGCAGGCAGATTAGTGTTCTTTACCTCAGGTTCCAGCGGTCCCGCCAAGGCAATTTATAAACGCTGGGATGCCATTAACTGCGAACTAGAGACTCTAGAGCAGACTTTTAACGGTACTGAGCAGCAGTCGCTGTCATTTATTGCCATGGTCTCGCACCAGCATATTTATGGGCTCTTATTTAAACTGCTGTGGCCGCTGCGTTATGGGCATTTTTTTGAAGCCAGCAGTTACCAATACCCGGAGCACTTAGTTAAACGACTTGGTGCTCATCAGCGTTGGCTGGTGGTGGCCTCGCCAGCACAGTTATCCCGGCTTGTGGATGACAATGTCTTGGTGGCAAAGCGCACCCAGATAGAGCGAATTTTTTCCTCCGGCGGACCCTTGGCGGACTCCGATGCCATTACCTTGGCCGAGCAGCTCCACCAGGGGATCGTGCAAGTTTACGGCAGCACCGAAACCGGCGGCATAGGCTATCGCAGTGTGCTTTCAACGGCAGCAACGCCCTGGCAGCCTTTTACTGGGGTAAGCCTAAGCGAAGAGCTGGGCCGATTAGTACTACAGTCTCCCTTGATTGATGAAGCAACCCGGCTTTTGGATGACAAGGGCCAGGTATTGAGTGACGGGCAGTTTTTATTACTTGGGCGCGCCGACAG
This sequence comes from Pseudoalteromonas sp. BDTF-M6, assembly GCF_018334135.1. Lineage (NCBI taxonomy): Bacteria > Pseudomonadati > Pseudomonadota > Gammaproteobacteria > Alteromonadales > Pseudoalteromonadaceae > Pseudoalteromonas > Pseudoalteromonas sp. BDTF-M6. The sequence continues at coordinate 214,913 of NZ_JAGXTQ010000003.1, read as the reverse complement.
AACCGTGAAGGTAGCGGAAAAGCGAGTCGATCTGGTTGGTATGGAAGCGCGCTTGCGCCAGCACCCCATGGTGCGCGCCTGTGCGCTGCTGCAACTGCCATCGGGACGTTTGGGGGCCTTGGTGGCGCTCAGCAAGGCAAGTGAGTTGCAGACTCCCAGCAGGGAAGTCACGGTGCAGTTAAAGGCCTGGCTGGGGCAGGAGTTTGAAGCCGTGTGTGTGCCTCGTAAATGGCGTTATTTTGAGCAGCTGCCGTACAACAGCCAGGGCAAGCTGATTTATTCGCAATTGGAGCAATATTTTGTCTGATCTAGTGATAACCGAACCGCAGATCCGTGCCATTGAGCAAACGGACGATCAGGTTTCGCTGACCTTGTATTTACAGCCGGAGCTGGATTATTTTCGTGGCCATTTCCCCGGTGCACCTATTCTGGCTGGCGTCGTGCAGCTTGATTGGGCAGTGCAGTATGCCCGTCAACACTTCGGTATGGAAGGCGACATAGCCGATATCGAAGTGCTGAAATTTCAGGTGGTGATGACTCCCGAGCTGGAAGTGACCCTGCAGTTGGTAAAGAAAAATAACGACAAGGTGCTCTTTAGCTATCACTCTGAAAAAGGCCAGCATGCCAGTGGCCGCCTGGTGTTTGCGAGTTAACCATGAACCTCTGTATCGTCATCCCCAACTACAACCATACCCATGCCATCGACCAGGTGTTGGCCCAATTGTGTGGCGCCGGTTACAACATAGTCATGGTCGATGATGGCAGTCACGGCGAAGCGCAAAGCTATTTCGATGAGCTGGCACCCCGTTACCCGCAGCTGACGCTGCTGCGTCATCAGGTTAACCAAGGCAAGGGCGGGGCGGTGCAAACCGGTCTGCGCTGGGCATATGAAAACGGTTACAGCCATGCCTTGCAGGTTGATGCCGATGGCCAACACTGCATCGCGGACATCGACCGTCTGGTGGAATGCGCTCGCAACAACCCCGAGGCCATTATCAGTGGTCGCCCCGTGTATGACGACTCGGTGCCCAAGCACAGATATTTGAGTCGCTATATCACCCATGTATGGGTGTGGATAGAAACCCTGAGCCTGTCGATTAAAGACTCCATGTGCGGCTTTCGCGTTTACCCCTTGGCGCCTTGTATGGCGCTCTTTGAACGTTGTGAGCTGGGTAAACGCATGGACTTTGATATCGAAATCATGGTGCGCATGTATTGGCGCGGCACCCCCTCACGCTTTGTCGACACCCAAGTGATTTACCCCGAAGACGGGGTGTCGCATTTTCAGCCCCTGGCCGATAACGTCAAAATAAGCTGGCTGCACACCCGGTTGTTTTTCGGCATGTTAGTGCGCCTGCCTAAATTACTGTGGCATAAGTTCAGTGGCCAAAGGTAAGCGGCGCGATATGAGCGAGCAACATTGGTCAAAAACCAAAGAGCGCGGCAGCTATCTTGGCATGCAGTTTTTACTCGGCGTGTATAAGCTCTTTGGTCGCCGGGTGCTTTGGCTGTTTATGTTTGTGGTGGTGTTTTATTTTTATGTCAGCGGCAGAAAAGCACGCCGTGCGTCCCTTGAGTACTGGCACCGTCTCCACAAGTTTGACTCCAGTCAACCTAAGCCTAGTTTTGGCACCGGGTTAAAACATTTTTGTACCTTTGCCGACAGCGCCTTTGATAAGATTGATGCCTGGCTTGGACGCATTACCCCGGCGCAATTGCGTTATCAAAATCAACATCTTTTTGATGATCTGGTGGCCCGTCGCCAGGGCGCCATTTTTATCGGCTCGCACTTGGGTAACCTGGAAGTATGCCGGGCCTTGGGCATGCGTCATCAAAACTGTGTGATCAATGTGCTGGTGTTTACCGAGCACGCGGTGGAGTTTAATCGCACCTTACAGCGCATTAATCCCAATGTCAGCGTCAACCTTATCCAGGTCAGTGATATGGGCCCGGATCTGGCGATTTTACTTAAAAGCAAGGTCGAGCAGGGTGAGTTCGTGGTGATTGTTGGCGATCGCACCAGCACTAGTGCGGTAGGCCGGGTGCACTATGCGTCCTTCCTTGGGGAGCAGGCGCCTTTCGCTCAGGGGCCTTTTATTCTTGCGGCGCTGCTGGAGTGCCCAATATACTGGCTGTTCTGTACCCGAAGTGGTGATGGGTTTGACGTCCATTTCAGTCATTATAGCGAGGCCTTATCCTTGCCGCGTAAAACCCGGCAGCAGGCCCTGGCTCAGGTAATAGATGATTACGCCCAGCAGTTGCAGCGCGTGGCGCTGCAATACCCTTATCAATGGTTTAATTTTTACGATTTTTGGCAACGCGACGAAGACAGCGTGCGCCACAAGGAGAAGTAGTTCGTGTCTAGTATTCAATCCATCGAGTTTGGCGCTGCGCCGCTGCGCATTGAAGATATCGTTGCCTTTGCCCGCCTAGATGCGGTAGCGCACATTAGTAATGACGAGGCCTTGGCGCGCAAAATTGACTCGGCGGTGGCCTTTTTAGATGAACTGCTTGAAAAAGAAGGGGTGATTTACGGTGTTACCACAGGCTACGGCGACTCGGTGACCGTGGGCATTCCCCTTGAGTTAGTGCAAGAGCTGCCTTTGCATCTCACCCGTTTTCACGGCTGTGGTATGGGCGCTCATTTCTCTCATGCCGAGTCGCGTGCCATTTTGGCAACCCGATTGACCTCGCTGACTCAGGGCTATTCTGGCGTAAGCTGGGAATTGCTGTACCTGTTGCGCGATATGCTGAATCAGAAAATCCTGCCCTTGATCCCGCAAGAGGGGTCGGTGGGCGCCAGTGGCGACCTCACGCCGCTTTCTTATGTGGCCGGTGCATTAGTAGGTGAGCGCGATGTGTATTTTCAGGGGGAGGTGATGGCCGCCAAAGACGCCTTTGTCAAGGTGGGCCTGAAACCCATCACATTGCGCCCAAAAGAAGGCCTGGCAATCATGAATGGCACCGCGGTGATGACCGCCATTGCCTGTTTGGCCTTTGACCGCGCCAATTACCTGCATAAGCTGGCGACCCGCATTACCGCCTTAAGTTCATTGGCGCTGAAGGGCAACAGCCATCACTTCGATGAAATCTTATTCTCGGTGAAACCGCATACTGGACAGCAGCAGGTGGCGGCCTGGATCCGTGATGACCTAAATCATCATAGTCACCCGCGCAATGCCGAGCGCTTGCAGGACCGTTATTCGATTCGTTGTGCGCCCCATGTCATTGGTGTGTTAGCGGACTCCTTGCCCTGGTTGCGTCAGTTTATCGAGAACGAGCTCAACTCCGCCAACGACAACCCCATTATTGATGGCGAGGGAGAGCATGTATTGCATGGTGGTCACTTCTATGGCGGCCATATCGCCATGGCCATGGACAGCATGAAAACCGCGGTGGCGAATTTGGCCGACCTGGCCGACAGGCAAATCGCCTCCTTGGTGGACACCAAGTACAACAATGGCCTGCCAAGTAACCTCAGCGGTGCCCATGACGACCGTAAGTACATCAACCATGGCTTTAAAGCGGTGCAGATCGGGGCTTCGTCCTTTACCGCCGAAGCCTTGAAACTGACCATGCCCGCCAGTGTGTTTTCGCGCTCTACCGAATGCCATAACCAGGACAAGGTAAGCATGGGTACTATCGCCGCCCGCGATTGCATGCGGGTGCTGCAACTGACCGAGCAGGTGTTGGCCTGTACTCTGTTGGCCGCAGTACAGGGGCTGCGTATTCGTATTGCTCGTGGTGAAGTCGACGAACAAGGTTTAAGCACAAATATTCGCACCATGTATAGCGATGTTTGCAGCTATTTTGATAACCTAACAGAGGACAGACCACTGGAGCAGACCCTGCGCACCACGGTGGATTACATAGTGCAGCAACGTTGGGACCTGTATGAATAATAAAAATGCCTTGCTGGTTAGCTCAGTTGAAATAGAGATCCCGTTTCACGATTGCGATCCTATGAATATTGTTTGGCATGGCAACTATGCCCGCTACCTTGAGGTGGCGCGCTGCGAGTTGCTGCGCCAATTCGATTATGACTATTTGCAAATGCGTGAGTCGGGCTATGCCTGGCCCATCGTCGATATGCGCATTAAATACATAGACTCGGCGCTGTTCACCCAGCGTATACGTGTCGAGGCCTATCTTAAGGAATACGAACAACGCTTAAAAATCGACTATGTGATCTTCGACGCTGCCACCAATAAGCGCTTGACTAAAGCCTATACGGTGCAGGTCGCTGTTGAGCAAGACAGTGGTGAAATGCAATATGTGTCGCCGCCGATTTTAATGCAAAAACTGGCCAAGGTACTGTAATGAAAAAGCTTTTAGTCAGTCTATGGTTTACGCTTATGTGTGCGGCAAGCGCAGCTGCAAATGAGCCTAAGGTCCAAAGTGAGCAGGGCAGTTTTAGCCAGGCGAAAACCTTTGCCGGTTTTAACCAGCCCTTTATCAGCAAGGGTGAATTTACCATAAGTAGCGAGCAGCTGTTATGGCATACCCTGACGCCAATCGATTCGCTGTTGAAAATCGATGGTGATGGCGTGTTTGAGCGCCAAGCGGATGGTCAATTTCGCCGGCAAGGCCAGGCCGGGCCCTATAGCCGCTTGTTGCAAGCCCTGTTGGCACAAGATCAACACCAGCTGACGCAATTCTTTACCAGCAGCGAGGCCGAGTTACCGGCATCCCTGTTAGAAAAGGACTATTCATGTCAGCAACTTACTCCTATCACACAAGAGCTGCAAAGCTTGTTTAGCCGCTTTATTAGCTGTGCTGATGGCGATACACGGGTGCGCTTTATCGGCTTGTATGAACACAGCGGCACGGCCACAGAAATCACCCTTAGCTTTGAGCCCGGTGTAAGCCAAGAGTAGCTATGAAACACTGGCTGACACGCGCCTTAATTCTGACGTTAATGCCCCTGTTATTGGTGGGCAGCCTCGCCGTGCTGTGGCAACTTAAACCCATCGCCATAAAAAGCGATATGCTGGCCTTGCTTACACCCATTGCCGATGCGCAAAGCGGCGATAAGGACGCGCTAGATAAGGCCCAGAACTTTTATCTTGCCCAACAACAGTTGCTCGGTGAGCAGCAAAAGCGCCTGGTGTTTTCGCTGCAAGGCGCCAACAGTGAGCAGGCCTATCGGGATCTAGCCCAGGGTTTGGCGCATGCAGGCCTTAAGGTACAAGGGCAACAGCCGCAGCTAACGCAAATCATCGACTTCTACGCGCCGTATCGCGGCGCCCTGATGAGCCAGGAATATGCCCAGGCCATTGGCGAACAGGCCAAGTTTAATCAGTATTTTCAGCGCCAGTTGGCGCAAACTGCCTCGCCCTGGTTAAGTCAGAGTCTAAGCCAAGACATGTCCTTGGCGACCTATAGCTTTGTGAGTACGCTTAGTAACGAGCAAGCCCTCACCCTGGTGGATGGAAAGTTACAAGGTCGCGATGAGCAAGGTGAGCCGGTGTGGTTCCTGCTGGCGCAAACGCATGAAAGCGTAAGTAGCATCGCTGCCACCGAGCGCACCGTCTCGGCCATTGATGCGCTACTGAATCAGTTGCGACAGGATCACCCTCAGGTGCAAATCAGCCATTCCGGTTTACTGTTCCACAACGCTGAAAATGCCACTCAGGCCAAATGGGAGATGAACCGCTTTGGCCTTGCCAGCATAGTCTTGTTATCCATGTTTGTTTTTCTGTCTTTACGTGGCGTCTGGCCCTTGTGGGTAAGTATGCTGACGGTCAGTACTGCCATACTCAGTGGTCTCTTGGCTTTGTTATTGCTGCGTCCTGAAATACATCTCCTGACTCTGGTTTTTGCCACCACCTTGATTGGGGTCGCCATAGACTACGCGTTTCATGCCCTGGTTGATAAAGCGGCGCACAAGGGGCGATATTCTCGCGCTCTTAAACGTGGCTTGCTGTTGGCACTGTGTTCAACCGCCATTGGCTATTTGTGTTTTCTCAGCGCGCCCTTGGTGTTGTTGCAAGATGTAGCCATCTTTGTCGTTGCGGGCTTGATAGGTGCCTGGGTGTTTACCCGTTTCTGCCTGGCTCCGGTGGCCATGACCCTAAGTTTTCGGGCCCCGGTGGTATCGAGTGCCGAGCGCGCTCTGCAATGGCAAGATCAAGCGCGTCGCCACAGTGGCAAGGTCTACCTGGGCCTGGCGGTGCTTTGTGTGCTGCTAAGTGGGTGGCGTATGCCTGCGACTAATGATTCCATTGCCAGTTTTAATGCCAGCAGCGCCGAGCTGATGGCTGCCCAAGCTCAGAATCAGATATACTTGCAAGGCTCCGAGCCAGTACAGCGTTTGCTGCTAAAGGGCAAGGATGTGCAGCAACTGCTCCGGCGTGAAGAGCAGATAAGCGCTTGGCTGCAAGAGCAAGGCGCCCACGCCCAAGGCCTCAGTAGCGCTTTACCAAGTTTGGCGCGTCAGCAAGAAAATGCTCAGGCCTATAACCGAGCTGTGGCAGCCGGGGTATTTGCACCGCTGCAAGCCTTTAGCGGTAAGGTCATAGCACCGGCGACGATTGATTTGCTGGATTATGATGCCTTCTCTATGAGCCCTTTGAGTGCTGCTTTTGCCGAGCTTGTGCACCTTGATGGCGAGGTCTATTCCCTGCTCAACGTCAGCGGCGTCAGCGCGGCGCAACTGCAAGCTATAGGCGCCGAACACGATTATGTGGCGATTGTCGATGTGCCGGGGCAGCTCAGTGCTATGCTGGCGCATTTTCATCGTGGAATTCACCTTGCCTTATTCTTGGCGGCAGTGGCCATTGTGCTGATTTTCGTATTTAGCTTCGGCTGGCGTCAGGGCCTTAAAATGGCGGCCTGGTTGGCCTTATCCACGGCGCTGATTGTCAGTCTCATAGCTCAGTTCAGTGCCATATCGGTGTTTCATACCTTAGGGCTGATTTTGGTGCTGGCACTGGCGGTGGATTACTTTATATTCTATCGCCAGGGTGGCCATAGCGCTCATACCCTGGTAGCCATCAGTTTGTCGTCGCTGTCGTCGCTGGCGGTTTTTGCCATGCTGATTTTTTCCAAAACGCCTGCAATAAGCCAATTTGGTGGTGCCGTCTTACTGGGGCTGCTGGTGGTTTACTTTTTGGCACCTTTAAGTATCGAGAATAATAATGACAAACAATGATTATACAGTGGATGTAGTGGTGATCGGTGCGGGCCCATCGGGCGCCTTGGCCAGCGCCTTGTTGCAGCAATTGGGTTGGCAGGTCAGGGTTTTGGAAGGACAGCATTTCCCGCGCTTTTCCATTGGTGAGAGCCTGTTACCCCAGTGTATGCAGTTCCTTAGTGAGGCCGGCATGGATAAGCTAGTGGACGAGCACGCCGAGAAGCTGGCATTTCAATATAAAAATGGCGCCGCCTTTCATTATCGTGGTACCGACACCGAAATCGACTTTACCGATAAATTCAGCCCTGGTCGCGGCACCACCTATCAGGTAAAGCGCGCTAATTTCGATAAGCTGCTTGCCGATGCCGCCGCCGCCAAGGGCGTGGATATCTGTTACGGCCATAGAGTGCAGACGATCACAGAGCAAGATGATGGCATGCTACTGACGGTAACTCAGGGCGAGGAGCAATACCAGCTGCATAGTCGCTTTGTCCTCGATGCCAGTGGTTTTGGCCGGGTATTGCCACGCTTATTGGATTTAGATAAGCCCTCAAGTTTACCGCCGCGCAGTGCCTACTTTTGTCATGTTAAAGACGGCATTAAGGCATCGCGTTTTGACCGTAATAAAATCCTTATTAGCGTGCACCCCGAGCACAGGGATATCTGGTATTGGTTGATCCCTTTTGCCGATGGCACCGCAAGTTTGGGGGTGGTGGGTGAGCCTCATCATTTTGATACCTCTATCAGCAATGAGGAGAACCTCTGGGCTAAGGTCAAGGCAGAGCCGAATCTGGCCGACCTGCTGGCTGATGCCGAAGCCGTTAACCCGGTGCAAACCCTAGGCGGCTATTCCGCCGATGTATCCAGCCTATACGGTAAACACTATGCCTTGCTGGGCAATGCCGGAGAGTTTTTAGACCCGGTATTTTCATCCGGGGTGACCATAGCCCTGAAATCCGCCTCCCTCGTGGCCCCCGTGGTTGATGCACACCTGCGTGGTGAGCGGGCAGACTTTGAGGGCCAGTTTGCAACACCCTTAAAGCAGGGGGTGGAATGTTTTAAAACCTTCGTTAATGCCTGGTATGACACCCGTTTTCAGGACGTGATTTTTTATCCCGAGCAAAGCGATGAAGTGCGCCGCATGATCAGTGCCATCCTCGCGGGATATGCCTGGGATGCGAACAACCCCTACGTAGTGCAAAGCGAGCGTCGATTAAATGTGTTGGCGCAATTGTGCCAAATGGAGCCTTGTTAATGCGTTGGTTGTGTTTGCTTTTGATCTTTGTGCTTAGTGGTTGTGCTAACCACACAAAAATCGAGCAGGATGCAGGGTACGGTGCGGTAATGTTAACTGCCGACGTGGGCTTGGCACTGAGCGCACCGCCCGCTGAGTTGCTTAATAGCCAATGGCAAAAACGTATGTATGTGACCAAGGCGCAAACCCAGCAGGCACTGCTGAGTCAATTGGCCATTGATAACGACGGCGAGCTGCGCCTAGCGTTAATGAGTGCCGCCGGTTTACCCGTATTTACCCTGAGCTACACCGCCGAGCAAGGTGTGGTGGCCCAGCGTTTTATCGCCGTCGAAGATCTGGATCCAAGTTATATTCTGGCCGATATTCAATTGGTACATTGGCCTCTGGCTCAATTAAATAAGCATTTAAAAGGGGCGCACCTGATTGAATATCGCCAAGGCGGCGAGCTGATCCGCGAGCTGCGCCAAAATGATTCGACCTTGCTGGATATACGTTATGGCGGTGAGGTCATCATCTTGAACAATAAAATTCATCACTACGAGATCCGCTTTGAAGAGGTGAAGCCATGAGGGCATGGTTAAATGATTTAGGCATAGTCAGCGCCTTGGGCGTAGATAAGGCGGAGCACTTACAGGCCCTTTGTGGCCTTGAACAAACGCCGTTAACTCAGGGCAGTGGTCTACATTATGGTGTGCAAGAGAGCGACCAGCATGGTGAGCCTGCTATCCAGCAAGACCCTTATGTGGGCCTGGTGCAGGCAATTCCTTTAACTGCCAAGCAGCGCAACAATCGCCTTATAGACCTTGCCTTGCAGCAATTGGCACCGACTTTGACGCGCATGCGCGCTCGTTATAGCCCGGCGCGTATCGCCGTGGTGGTGGGTACCAGCACGGCGGATATTTACGACGGCGAGCGGGCCCGCAAACATAAAGCGCACACAGGCAGCTGGCCCGAGGGTTATCATTATAACCAGCAGGCCCTTGATGCTCCGGCCGTTTATATCAAGGAAAAACTGGGCTTAGAAGGGATTGCCTACAGTATCTCCACCGCGTGTAGCTCCAGCGCGAAGGCCCTGAGCAGTGCCAAAGGACTGTTGGCTGCCGGTTTAGCCGATGCGGTGATTTGCGGGGGGGCCGACAGTCTATGTCAGTTGACCATCAATGGCTTTAGTGCCTTGGCCTCGACCAGTCATGGATTGTGCCAGCCCTTTGGAGCCGAGCGCGATGGCATCAATATAGGCGAGGGGGCTGCGCTCTTTGTGATGAGTCGCGAGCGCGACCTGGGTGAGAGTCACTGTGCTCTGTTGGGGAGCGGTGCCAGCTCGGATGCACACCATATGTCGGCGCCCGAGCCCAATGGTCATGGCGCCATTGAAGCTATGCGCCAGGCTTTAGCGAACGCTAAGCTGAGTCCAAATCAGATAGACTATCTTAACGCCCATGGCACGGCGACGCCGAAAAATGATGAAATGGAAGCCAAGGCCATCGCCGAGCTGTTTGCCGACCCCGTGCCGGTAAGCTCGACTAAGCATTTAACCGGACACACCCTGGGCGCCGCCGGCGCCATCGAGGCGGGCCTTTGCTGGTTGCTTATTGAACAGCAGCGTTTAGGTGCAGAAGTATTGCCGTCGGCAACGCAGGCGGGACTGCCTTTACCCTGGCACCAGGGCTATGAGCTTGACGCCAACTTGGCACCCATCCAAGTATTACAACAACCCATAACGAAAACCCCAAAAATCTGTATGAGTAATTCCTTTGCCTTTGGTGGCAATAATGCCAGTTTAATTATCGGAGAAGTCGATGCCTGATATTGCCATGACCGAGCTTATCGCTCACCGTCCACCCATGGTGCTGATCGACTCCCTGGTATCGTTTGACGATGACAGTGCCCACTGTCAGGTACGCATTCGCGAAAATAGCCCCTTCTATGACGCCGAGCAGGGCGCGGTGCCAAGTTATATTGGCAGTGAGTACATGGCGCAGGCCATCGCCGCCTACGCCGGGGCTCATGACCTAGATCAGAGTCGAGATATTAAAATCGGCTTTCTCCTGGGCAGTCGCAAAATTCGCTGTCATAAACCGCGCTTTGACCATGGTATGCTGTTGGATATTTTGGTCGAAAAGGTGATTCAAGACGAGTCCGGATTAAGCGTGTTCGCTTGCCGCATTGAGCACCAGGGCGACTGCTTGATCGAAGCCAAAATTAATGTGTTTCAACCCGCCGACCCAATGAAATTTATAAAGGAAAATCAATGAATAGACGTATTTTAGTCACAGGCTCAAGCCGTGGGATCGGCAAGGCCGTTGCGTTGCAACTAGCAGAGCAAGGGTTTGATATTACTTTGCATTGCCGCTCGCAGGTGGCTCTGGCCGAGCAGGTGGCCGAGCAAATTAAGGCCTTGGGCAGAACGGTCAATATTCTGGTTTTCGATGTGACCGACAGAGCCGAGGCCAAGCAAGCGATTGAAGAGGATATCGCCGCCAACGGCGCCTATTACGGCGTAGTGTGTAATGCCGGCGTGACGAGAGATACCGCATTCCCGGCGATGACGGACGAGGAATGGGACACAGTGATCAGCACGGGTCTTGATGGTTTCTATAACGTGGTACGCCCTCTGGTTATGCCCATGGTTAGTGCGCGCAAGGGAGGGCGTATCATTACTCTGGCCTCTGTGTCTGGCATCGCCGGAAATCGTGGTCAGGTCAATTACAGTGCCGCCAAGGCAGGTATTATAGGTGCCACCAAGGCGTTATCGCTGGAATTGGCGAAGCGTAAAATCACGGTGAACTGCGTGGCTCCCGGGTTAATCGAAACCGAGATGACCGCCGAGCTCGATACCAAGATGTTGCTTGAGCACGTGCCGATGCGACGCATGGGCAGTGTTGATGAAGTTGCCGCGACGGTGGCCTTTTTAGCTTCTGATCAGGCGGGTTACATTACCCGTCAGGTTATTTCCGTTAATGGTGGATTAGTATAATGAAACGCGTGGTGATTACGGGCATGTCGTGTATTACGGCATTGGGCGATGATTGGCAAAGCTTTCGTGGTGCGCTGGAGCGTGGCGAAAATGCCGTGCAGACGATGGAGCAATGGGGTGATATCAGCGACCTCAATACCAAGCTGGCGGCGCCGGTCACCCATTTTGAGCGCCCCAGCCATTATAAGCGGAAAATGGTGCGCTCCATGGGCCGCGTGGCCCTAATGGCAACCGTAGCCACCGAGCGCGCCTTGCAGCAGGCTCAGTTACTGGAACACCCGGCGCTTACCAATGGCGATACCGGCATAGCCTATGGTTCATCCACTGGCTCGACGCCGCCGCTCATTGCCTTTGCCGATATGATGAAGTCGGGGCAAATGAATGGTGTAACCGCTACCAGCTATATTCAGATGATGGCACACACGGCGCCGGTGAATATCGGCGTGTTTTTTGGTCTTAAGGGTCGGGTGATCACCACCAGCTCCGCCTGCACCTCCGGCTCTCAGGGTATAGGTTATGCTTATGAAGCGATCAAATACGGTCGTCAGAAGGTGATGGTGGCCGGCGGTGCCGAAGAACTGTGTGTCACCGAGGCGGCGGTATTCGACACCCTGTATGCCACCAGTTGCAATAATGACAATCCCAAAGCAACGCCGCGCCCTTTCGACAGCAAACGCGACGGTTTGGTCATAGGTGAGGGAGCCGGAACCTTAATCCTCGAGGAATACGAGCACGCCAAAGCGCGCGGGGCCACCATCTTGGCGGAAATCGTGGGTTTCGGTTGTAACTCTGACGGTCAGCATGTTACTCAGCCCACCAGCGACACCATGCAGGTTGCCATTGAAATGGCACTGCAAGACGCCGAACTCAGTGCCGATGACATTGGCTATGTAAACGCCCATGGTACTTCCACGGATCGCGGCGATATCGCCGAGTCTCACGCCACCTTTAATGCCTTGGGTGCCAAGCCGATCAGCTCATTAAAAAGCTACCTTGGCCATACCCTCGGCGCCTGTGGGGCGATAGAGGCCTGGGCCTGCATAGAAATGATGCGTGATGGCTGGTTTGCGCCCACCATTAATCTCGACACGGTAGATGAACAGTGTGCGCCACTGCATTACCTGACAGAAGGCAAAGAAATACATTGTGATTATGTGATGAGCAATAACTTTGCTTTCGGTGGTATTAACACCTCTTTAATTTTTAAACGGGCCTAAGCAATGAACAAGGCAATGGTGTTATGCGTGTTACTCTTACTGTGTCCGGCGGTGAAGGCCGCCAGCGAGCTTGAGTTGGGGGCGGGCATTTTTACTACCTCCTTACCCCATTATCTTGGCTCCAGTGAGCATAACAACTACACCTTGCCTTTGCCCTATGTGCGCTATCGCAGCGAGCGCATGAGTGTCGACCGCAACAGTGCGGTGGGCTACCTTTGGCAAAATGACAATTGGCACCTGGATGTGTCGGCCACGGCCAGCTTGGCGGTGGACAGCAAGGACAACCAGGCTCGCTCAGGCATGGACGACCTGGACTGGGTATTTGAATTGGGTCCAGCCTTAGATTATTATTTCGCCGGGCAGCCGCGTAGTAGTAACTCCCTCAAAAGTGGTCTGTTTGTGCGTAAGGCACTGGCCACCGACTTCTCTTCCATTGATGATATCGGCTTTCGTATGGGCCCTTATATGCAATGGCAGCAGTTAGTTTGGCAAAAGGCAGAGCAGACGGTGAGTGTTACCGCCCGTGGTGCCGTTAACTTTGCCACCAGTCAGTATGTCGATTATTTTTACGGCGTAGGCGCGCAGCAGGCAACGGCTGGACGCGGTGAATACGACCCGCAATCCGGTTACAGTGGCAGCGAGCTGTCCCTTGGGGTTAACTACAATAGCAAGCGTTGGTGGGTCGGTGGCTTTGTAAAATATTACCGCATCAAGGACGCGGTCTGGCGCGACAGCCCCCTGGTTGAGCGACACCATAATCTTGCCTTTGGCATCGGCCTGGCATGGAAGTTTTATAACGTAGAGGGAAATTAAGGATGAAAAAATCACTGTTTTTAGCGCTGGGATTGGCGCTGACGGCGAATACGGCCCTGGCTCGTGACGATATCGGTTACTACAATATTGCCGAGCTACTGGGAACCACTAAGGCCAAAAATGCGCTTCTGGATGTGCCGCTGTATTTTGGCAATCAGGCATACGGCGAGGTGCAGGAAACCTATGGTGAGGTGACCACCAACCAAAAAACCAATGCCTTTAACAAGTCTGACAAGGAAGCCTGTCAATGGGTGATGCTGAGTGCCCTTAAGGCATTGCAGGAGCGTGCCAAGCGCGAGGGCATGAATGCGGTGGTGAATATTCAGTCGTACTACAAAAAGCGCGAATTTGTCAGTGAAACCGAATTTGAATGTGGTGCCGGCTTTCTTATCGCCGGTGTTGCCCTAAAAGGCACCCTAGTTAAACGCTAAGCGCTTGTAATACGTATCCTTGTTGCACTATTGCCCCTGAAAAAGGTAGCTTTTTCGTTTGCCTTTGTTAACATTAGGTAAATTTTTGCTAAGGCAAATGAAAGTAGTACCAATAAGGACGTTTATGGCGCGTTATGCTCGTTTTTCATTTTTTGCATGTGCGGCCGCAACTCTCAGCAGTGCAGCGGCGCATGCGTATCCCCCAGCACAACACTATGCCTTGGTTCAGGCTCAGGATGAAATCCAGCTTGATGGCCAGTTAAACGAAGAGGTGTGGCAGCGCGCCACGCAAATTGACGTTAATACCCAAAACGAACCACTCGAGCGGGCGCCTTCTCCGGTGCAAACCACCGCTTACCTGTTTGAAGACGGTCGTTTTCTCTATCTCGGCATCGATGCCAAAGACCCAAACCCAAGGGCCATTCGTGGCGCCCTGCGCGACAGGGATGAATTATGGCAGGATGACAATGTTGGGATTGTCATCGACAGCCTGAATGATGAGCGCAATGCCTTTGAGTTTTTTGTAAATGCCTATGGCGCTCAGGGAGACATACTCTCTACCGATTTCGATACCTGGATAACAGATCCTAGCTGGGATGCCACCTGGTATAGCGGCGCACACATCTATGAAGGCGGTTACAGTGTGGAGATGAAGATCCCGCTGACCGTATTAAACCTTCCAGAAACGGACGAAGAGATCACCTGGGGCATTTCCATCGCCCGCAACTACCCTCGCGATGTGATGTACCGTATCTCCAACGTGGGCTTTGACTTGGATATCAAGTGTAGTTTTTGCCAGTTTGATAAGCTGACCGGTCTGTCCGAGCGCCATGAGCAGCGAGATCTATCCGTTGCCCCTTATGTCAGTGCTAAACGCAGCGATAGCAAGGATCCGGTGCCGGGTCCTTGGCAACAGGGTGATACCGAGGTCGAAGTCGGTGCCGATTTACGCTGGCGCGTCAATGATGAGACCTTGCTTAACGCCACCATCAACCCAGACTTCTCACAAGTGGAAGCCGATGCGGTACAACTGGACGTTAACACCAATTATTCCTTGTACTATGCGGAAAAACGACCGTTTTTCCTCGATGGCTCCTCGTTTTTTCGCACCAATCAGCTGGAGCTTTTGTATAGCCGCACCATAGCCGAACCGGACTACGGCATTAAGTTAAGTGGTAAAAATGGCGCCCATACCTATGCTGGACTGGTGACCGATGACAATAATGCCTCGGTGCTTTTGCCGGGTAATCAGGGCTCTTCGTTGGCGCAGTTAGAGGACGATGTGACCAATACCGTCGCCCGTTATCGTTATGATTTGGGTCAGCGCAGTGGCCTCGGGGTGATGTTGACTCACCGCCAGGGTGGTGACTATCACAATACCGTGGGGGCGCTCGACGGCACCTACGGACTCAATGCCAGCGACTCCATTAATTACGCCATTGCGTATGCGGACACCGAAAACAGTGCCCAGTTCGCCAATGACTGGCAACTGGATGAGCAGCAATCCGGCACCGCCGTCAGTCTGGCCGTGCAACGGCTCAAGCGAGACTATCAGTTGCGAGCCCAGTACGAGCAAATTAGCGAAGATTTCCGCGCCGATATGGGCTATCAGCCTAAGGCCGACTATCGCGAGGTGGAACTCGGTGGCGGCCAAATTTGGTATGGCCAGGAACAGGACTGGCTGAGTAAGTGGAGTTATGACCTTGAGTGGCAGAAGGCCTACGATCTCGATGGTGAATTACTGGAGCAGCAATACCAGGGTTATGTCTATGGCGAAGGGCCCTGGATGTCGAGTTTTGAGCTGGGCATGTGGCACAGTGACGAGTTGTATTACGGCGAGTACTTTATACAAAACAACGGATATGTGGTGCTTTCCGTGCGCCCCTTGCAGGACTTAACCTATCAGTTCTATGGCGACTATGGCTCGCGCATCGACTACAGTAACGCGCGTCTAGGCGAGGGCAGCGACATTGAAAACACCCTTACCTGGGACGCCAATCAGCATTTACAACTGCAGTTAAGTTATAACTACAGCACTTTAGAGGTGGACAACGAGCGGGTGTTCACTGCCGATCAGTGGGATGTGCGTCTTTATTATAAGTTTAATATTCGCAGCATGCTGAAACTGATCTGGCAACACGAAGACGTTGATCGTAATCAGCAAGCCTATTTATACCGTCAGGTGCATCAACGTAACCGTAATTTTGGTTCGCAACTGGTGTACTCCTATACCATCAACCCGCAGTCGGTGTTTTACCTTGGCTATTCCGACAGCGGTTATCAAAATGATGATCTCGACAGCCTTACTCGCAATGAGCGTACCTTCTTTACCAAGATCAGTTATGCATGGCAATTGTAGGCCCAGCCTCTTTATCGTCTAGACTAAAATGAATGTCGTCGCCGCGCTTATTGGCGACCTCATTCATGCGCGTTAGCATGCGATTAATGCGGGCCCGCTCGTAGGGGTTGTCAATACAGTGCTCGGCGTCATAAACGGTGGCTTGCACATAGCGGTATAACGCCTGGGTATATTCCTTGTTGTAATCACAGACAAAAAGAATATTCTTCAACGCCTCAATCAGGTTAACCAGTACCGTGGTGTCATTGCAGCCATAGTGGCGGATAGGGTCGAAGTTTTCTTCCAACAATGACGCCAGACTGGGCTCATAAAACCATAACAGCGGTGATTGTTGCTGTTCGGTGTTGAGCAGCGTGTAGTTGTGATCCGCGACATGTAGGCGAGCGATAGTAAGGATACTGAGCATATCTATGGCCTTGACCGCAGTGCCGGGGTCGTTAATGCCCGGGCTCAGTGCCTTAATCGCAATTTCGGCGATTTGCCGCAGACCATAGCTGTAATGATCGCCAATATACTCCTCAATATAAAACACGCTGCATTTATGAATTTGTTCGCAGAGCTCTTCATCTGCGCTAATGTCTCTGTCCAGCGCCAAGTAGGGAAAATCTTCGACACAGAAAAAGCCGGGCTCCACTTCCGCTACCATACGCAGTTCGTGTTGGGCCAACAGCTTGCACAGTTGATGAGTATGCACGCCCTTAAAATAGCCAGCCCGCGGACTTTTGAGGCGATACCAATCGCTGTAATCTGGCACCGCCGCAGCAATTCGTGGGTCTTGATAGGCGATCAGGTTTTGCAACTGCTTGTTGGTTTGCGCAAACAAGGTATTCAACACGCTGTCGACCTGGATGGAGCGAGAGATGGAATGGATAAAGAATACAAAGAGCACCAGATTGTATATGCCAATGGCCAAAGCGAAAAAGGTGCCCAGAGCCGGAGTTTGTAAGGTCTCCCCCTTGGTGTGGATATTCATCAGGGTAAGCAGGGTAAAGACGATGCTGCCTAGATACATACCGAGCACATATTGGTGCGCCTTATTACTGATTAGCCCTGGTAACACCCGCGGCGACAAGGTGGCGGCGGCATTGTTTAACACCACCATGACCATGGAAAAGCTAAACACGGTGAGCGAGATCAAGCCGCCGGCGAGTATGCTGAGCAGGGTTTTGGCGGTATCGACATCGGTGACAAAGAGCACCGGCCAGGCCTGCTTTATGCGCATTACCCAGCTTTGGTATTCTATATTGGCCAGTACCATGGCGAACAACATAAAGAGGGTAATAATAATCGCTGGGTAGAAGCCAATGCTGCTGACAATAGCGCGGTATTGATCTGCTATTTTACGGGGTGTGCGCATGAATACCTCATTATTCTATGTTGTTGTCAGCGAGCTACTCGTTAAAATAGAGCACTATACTGCCCCCTTCGAGGGCGCTGCCATGATGATAGTTTAGGCCAATACCAATGTTTTCCAGCCACGAAGACCAGGTACTGGTATCGAGCAAGACACCCACGCCATATTCATAAAAATGATTCGTAGCAAACGAGCTGGCGCTGTCACCACCTAGATCGACGCGATGAGCCTTAATATAGATGGCCTGAGTAAACTCGCCTATATGCGCGGTGTCGAAGCGCGCCTTAATGCCACTTTGGTAACGCCAGCCCTCAGGCCTGATTTTACCCAAGGCCGAAGGCTCCACCAGTGTGGTGCCGTAGTAATAACTATAACTGGTTTTATATTCATAGTAGCCCCAATGGCGAGGTAGGCGGTACATCATCTCTACATGCGGGCTGGCAACAAGGGCGTTGGCGCTGATGTTAACCACGCTGCCATCGAGGGCGGGCGCCAATACCTGCCTGCTGAGCTGAGAGTTATAGTCGTAGTCGTTGTAATAACGAAAACCCTGCAGGCGAGCGCCAAAACCGAACCACCATTTGGAGCTGATTGGCCGTTCAAATATCCAGTTGGCGCCAAACCCATAGATGCTTTCTTCGAAGCTATCGGCGCGCTCTTGGTTAAAAAGATTTAGGCTGTTTTTTTGATCTATGTAGCTGCCTTGCAGATGCAACTGACTGTTATATTCTTTGAATATTTCCGGGCTGGTGGTCTTGATGCCAAACGGGACGTTAAACACATTGAGGTCCTGGCGTAATTCATTGCCGCTTTGCGAGTCATCATCAAACAGTGCCGCAGGACTGCTGAAATGACCATAACCCAGGCTCACCGACTCGCCATTGGTGAGCACCATGGCCGTGGCAAAGTTTTGCTCCAGTAGCTTTGCTGCGCCAGCGATGCTGTAACAAGGCAGGCAAACCAGGGTGATAAGGAAGAAAATACGCACAAGAGTCATTAATAACTAATTGAATAATAAACACTATAGCAGCTAACAAAAAGCCGGCAACATGGCCGGCTCTTATCATTAAGGTTGGTAATAGATTGGTGAGCCCGGGCCCACCGGCATACCGAGTACGAATACCCAAAGGTAGAACAAACACACCCAACCAACGAAGAAGATCATGCTGTACGGCAGCATGGTTGCGACCAGCGTGCCTATGCCCATGTCCTTCTTGTATTTACAGGCCACCGCGAGTATCAGGCCGAAGTAACTCATCATGGGGGTGATCAGGTTGGTTACCGAGTCACCGATACGATAGGCCGCCTGAATGGTTTCTGGCGCGTAACCAATCAGCATCAGCATGGGCACGAAAATAGGCGCGGTAACCGCCCATTGTGCCGATGAAGAGCCCAGGCTAAGGTTAACCAGCGCGCACATCAGGATAAAGAACACGAACACCTCGGGGCCGGTCAGATTCAGCGCCTGCAATAACGCGGCGCCGTTAACGGCTAATATGGTACCCAGGTTGGTCCATTTAAAGAAGGCAACAAACTGGGCGGCGAAAAACACCAGCACAATATACATGCCCATGGAGCCCATGCTCTTACTCATGGCATCAATGACATCGCGGTCATTCTTCATGGTGCCAACAACACGGCCGTAAACAAAACCCGGGATTGCGAAGGTAATAAAGATAATCACCACTATGCCCTTTAAGAAGGGTGAGCCCTTAATTTCGCCGGTGGCTTGGTGACGCAAAATGCCGTCATCCGGAATAACGGTAAAGGCCAAGAGTACACCCAGGGCCAGGAAGGTAAGACCGGCCCATTTTAGACCGCTTTTTTCGCGTTGGCTGAGGTGCTCAATTTTGTTTTCGCCTAAATCGATACTGGCTTCACTTGGGTCGTATTTGCCCAGGCGCGGCTCAACAATCTTCTCGGTCACCCAGGTACCCAGGATGGCGATAAGGAATACCGAGACAAACATAAAGTAGTAGTTAGCTTCGGCGCCGACCTGATATTCCGGGTCGATCATTTGCGCCGCCGGGGTAGTAATACCGGCCAACAAGGGGTCTATGGTACCCAGTAACAGGTTGGCGCTGTAACCGCCAGATACACCAGCGAAGGCGGCTGCCAGACCGGCCAGTGGATGGCGCCCTAGACTATGGAAAATCATCGCCGCCAGCGGAATAAGTACTACGTAGCCAAGCTCGGAGGCGGTATTAGAGAGAATGGCCGCAAACACCACCATAAAGGTCACCAGGCGTTTAGAGGCGCCCATGACCATGCCACGCATGGCTGCAGAAAGCATACCCGAGTGCTCGGCCACGCTAACGCCTAACAGCGCAACCAGCACGGTACCTAAAGGCGCAAAGCCGGTAAAGTTAGTAACCAGGCCTTCGAAAATGCGTCTTAGGCCCTCGGCACTCATCAGGCTCACAACCTCGATAACGCCATCGGGATCGCGGCCTTTGGCACCCTCGGGGCGCGGGTCGATGGCACTCAGCCCTGCCCAGTCGGCGATGCCGCTGATAACCACGATGGCAACACAGAAAAGTGCAAATAATGTAATGGGGTGAGGGAGCAGGTTGCCGAGAAACTCGACGGTCGCGAGAAAGCGATTAAACCAGCCCTTTTGTTGTTCTTGTTGTTCCGGTACGGCGGAGGATACTGCCTTGGTCATACCTTATTTATCCCTTGGAGTCACAAATGGGAGCAAAGATACCATTAATGGCCATTGGGATCATGGTGTTTCGGCAAATCCGCGCCTATAAGCGGTGAAATACGGGGAAAATGAGCATGGCGAAGTTAGGGCTCTTTGCCAATACTCAACAGCTTTTTCATAAAATCCGATTTGTTCTTGTCGCTTTGATAGTCGAGGTGATAGGTGTTATGAAAGCCAAAACGCAAGAGCACACCACTGCCTTGCAGATACAGGGTGTAACCATCGACATCGGAATAAGCGTATAGTCCCTGATAAAACTTGCCTTGCTCGGTTTGTTCACCATATTGTTGAATATGCTCGTAAGCGCGTAGCAGGATTTTACTGTCTATTTCATTTTTCATAACGGATATCCGGCTTCTTTGTGGCCTAGGGTTAGTTATAATCTTTGGGCAAGTGACGTAAAAGTAAAGAGTTTAATTGAAAAATAGGAGTCAGCGTGTGCAGGTACAGGTATTGGGCAGCAGCTCGGGAACACCAACAAGAAGCCGAAATGTTTCCGCTTATGCCGTATTTCGTGACGATCAAAAGCCCTGGTATCTGGTCGATTGTGGCGAGGCGACTCAACACCAGATATTAAGAAGTAAGCTATCGCTTTATCATCTTGAGGCCGTGTTTATTACCCATAAGCACGGCGACCACTGCTACGGCCTACCCGGGCTGATTGCTTCGGCGGGGCTATCGGGACGCACCCACTCCATGAGGATAGTGGCGCCTGTAGAAGTGCTTGAATTTGTCCGTGCCGCCATGGCAATGAGTGAGTGGAGTTTGCCCTTTAATCTGGAGTTATGTGCTCTTGAACGCCTGAATGAACAGGCCTTTAGTTGGGTTGAGGTACAAAGCTGCCCATTGCAGCACAGGGTGCCAAGTTACGGCTTTAAATTTACGGAAATTCAGATCCCGCGCAAGTTGGCTATTGACCGACTTCAAGCGCAGCACATAGCCAGTGGACCCCATTATAACCTGCTGCAGCGAGGTGAGGACGTTAGCTACCAAGGCAGGCTTTTATCTGCCGGTGACTACACCTATTTAGCCTGGCAGCCCAGGGTGATCATTGTCTGTGGTGATAATGAAGCGCCCACTTGTTTAGACCCTGTGATTTCCGGTGTGCACCTGCTGGTTCATGAAGCCACCTTTTTGGCTACGGACTTACGAAAGGTTGGCGTTCACACAGGCCACAGCGATGTACAGCGTGTCAGCGCCTATGGACAAGAACACAAACTGCCAGCCTTACTGCTTACCCACTTTAGTGCGCGTTATGCTCCGGGAGAGGGCATGAAGCCACTGTTCGTTGAGGCCAAGGCCGAATATTCAGGTCGGCTTTTTTTGGCCACCGATGGCATGATAGTCGAGGTGGCGAAAAACGCCGAGGTGGTAGTGGTGCAAGCAGGGTTCAGTAAAGAATAATAGGCTGAATTCTTAAGGGGTAAGGTATGGTCAAACTATCTGCATTTTTAATGCATGGATGCGGATGGTCATTTACGCTTCTATTGATTCAAAAAAGCCTTGCCTCATTAGGCAGTTAGCAGAGTTTTTGGGGCTCTTATAATAGTTACACTGCAATTGTTTAAAAATCACACAATAAAAACAATAATCCAAGTAAATACAGTTGGTTATAGCGTATTGATTTTCACTTTTATGTCGGCTCTGTGGTGTGCTTAAAGAATGATGTATGGTTAGGCATGCACCCGTATTAAGAACAAAATCCAGCTAAATCCCCTGTTCAGTTGATGTTAATCGAGATTTTTATCTAAAAAAGGTCTTTTTTACGCATTTTTATCCTGAACGGCTTGTTCAGTTACAATTTTGTTCGTTTCTTGTCCATTGATTTATAAAAAGTTTCAAAAATCGTCTAAAAAAAGATCAATTTCACCATTGAGAATCTTTAAATCACCTTGTTAGAATGCGCCTTCGTTTGGACCCCAATGGTCCATGAAGTAAGATTCGAAAGCACTCTCGAAACGGCAAACATTACGAAATTAATGTACGCAAAATCACAGGCCCTAACTGGTTTAGGCGGTGGGCAGCTGGGTTACCGAAAGAGGCGCGTTGATAGAGCTCGGTCATTGACTTGGTCATGGTACTGGGAGCTTTCGAAGTGATATACAAACTTTGAGAGGTTCTAGTAGTGACTATAACGAAAGGCGTCGTAACGCCTAATAAACTTTCTTCTTCTGTTTTAAAAGCCTGTGGCCTAGGACTTTTGGCAACTACTTTGGGCTTTACCTCAAATAATCTTTTCGCTGCAAACGCCCAGACGATGCAACACGGCCAGGTTTTCAAACAAGCGCAGGTCGACAATCAGGCCAGCACTCAAGCAAACAAAACACAATTAGAGCAACAAACCCTGGACCTTGCCGCTACCATGGGTGAGCTTCGCCGTGCCAACAAGGGTGCCACTAAGGGTGTTAAAGGCTCCGATGCCGCCTTTGAACAACAGCTTCAAGAACTCGTTTTAGAACGCCAGGCAAGCCAATACGCTTTGTTGCAACTTGATGCTAATGCTGCATTGCGCACCGTGATGCCAAAAGCCAAGCGTACCGGCATGCCCGCTCATATCGAAGCAAAGTTAGCACAGCAAGCGGAGCTGGTTGGTGAGCTGGAATTGGTGTATGAAGATTCAGAGCAACCGGGCCAAACTCGCCTAAGCTACTACTTAAGTACGGCAAATAAAAAGGTACAGCTATTTGTACCGGATAATATCGATACCCATTTATTGCAGTCGGGTGCCAAGGTGCGCGTTAAGGGCTGGCAATTTAATAATGGCGAGCAAGACAATACGCAAACGTCATTGGTACTGGGCGAAGAACAAAATAACCTAGAAGTGCTTGCCGCCGGTGGTGACATTGAGAGCACCAGCGTTTCTACTCAAGCCGCACTCACGGGTACCACGGGGGAGCAAAAAGTACTGGTATTAATGCTGAACTTCCAGGACAACGCTAGCGCTCGCCCTTGGACGGCGCAGGAAGTCGAAGACATGGTGTTTGGTCGTGTAAACGACTATTACATGGAAGCTTCCTATGGCCAAACCTGGCTCACGGGTGATGTGCGTGGTTATTACACCATGCCTATCGACACCACCTGTGAATATTTCCACATGGACAGCTATGCGCAGCAGGTGGCCAGAGACAATGGTATCGACCTGAGTCAGTATGATCGCCTGGTCTATATGCTGCCACAAAACAATAATTGTGGATGGCAGGGCCAGGGGACAGTGGGTGGCTCTCCATCACGAGCCTGGATCAATGGCGAACTTAACCTTAAGATTATCGGCCATGAATTGGGTCACAATCTGGGCCTTAAGCACGCTAAGGGTAGAAGTTGTAATTCCGATGGCTCCTGCTTTGTTTCTACTTATGGCGACAAGCTTGATATTATGGGTCGTTCAGAAGGTCACTATAATGTGTTCAATAAGGAGCGTTTGGGCTGGCTAACGGCGCAGCGCGGTGAAATCATTACCGCCGATGCGGATGGTAGCTATCAACTGGAGCCCTATGAGCAAGCCTCACAAGGTCAGGCCAAGGGCTTAAAAGTTCGCCGTGGTACCGATGCCAGCACGGGTGAGCCGCTTTACTACTACCTGGAATATCGCCAAGGCACTGGTTTCGATAGTTTTCTAGCCGGTAAACCGCTCACCGAAGGCGTCTTGCTGCACTACAACGAATCCAAATCAGATATTGAAAGTAGCATCCTGATAGACGTGACTCCTAGAAGCGGGAGTGATGACTTGGCAGACGCGGCCATAGTAACTGGGCAAAGCTATAATGATGCCGAGGCCGGTGTCACCATCACCACCGAGTGGGCCAATAGCTCAGGCGTGGGTGTAAATATCAGCTACTCAGGCCAGCAAACCTGTGTTGCAGCGCAGCCAAGTATTGCGCTGGCGTCGAACAGCAGTGTTTGGGCCAATGCCGGTGAAACCGTAACTTATAGCGCGACCTTAACGAATAACGACAGCGTCGAGTGTGGCAACAGCAATTACAGTGTTTCTGCACAAGTACCATCGGGCTGGAATGCAACGCAGCAATCGGTGAGCCTGGCGCCGGGTCAAAGCACCACGGTAAGCTTAAACGTTACTTCAAGCACGACCGCTACAGACGGCTTCTACGATGTCACCATTAAGGGTGTGAATATCAGCGATACTCGCTATCAAGCCAGTACTACTGCGTCTTATGTGGTTGAAACGCAAGTGGCGGCCTGTGTATCGGCAAATCCACAATGGACCTTGCTCAACAGTAATGCTACCGAGGTAGTGGCGGGCACTGCGGTTACCTATCAGGGCACATTAACCAACAAGGACGATGCGAACTGCGCAGCTTCAACCTTTGATGTAAAGGCGAGCCTGCCTGCGGGTTGGCAAGCCACTAGCCCAAGTGTGAGCTTGGCTCCTGGCCAATCACAAACTTTGAACGTCAGCGTGACGTCGGCGGCGGATGCCAATGCCGGTGTGTATGACTTTAGTCTGGTTGCACTAAACCGTGATAATGGCGGCTATCAGAGCTCGGCCAGTGCTACTTATCAGGTAGCGGCGCCGGTGGCCAGTTGTCGTTTGGCGGCACCAAAACTAGTTGTGGCCGATGCGCTTGGCAGCGAAGTTGATGCCGGCACAGTACAACGCTATAACGTCGAGATCACTAACCAGAATCAGGATTGTGCCGATGCGACCTATAACTTGAGCATAGCTACGCCAAGCGGTTGGAGTGCCAGTAATAATACTGTGACCCTGGCCAGCGGTGCGACCACAACCGTCAGTGTGAGCGTAATGTCACCGACCAGCGCCAGTGCCGGCAGCTATAATTTGACCTTGACGGCTAAGGACGTAGCAAATACCGCCTACAGCAGCACCAGCACCTTGGTTTACCGTGTGGCACAGCAACAGAACAATGCCCCAGTAGCCAACAGTGACTCAGCAACGCTGACGTCAAAAACGGCCATTTACATCAATGTGCTTGGCAATGACAAGGATATCGACGGCGATACCCTAGTAGTTAAGAGTGCGACTCAAGGTGCCAAGGGCAGCGTACAGGTACTGAGCGATGGTCGCATTAAGTACACGCCGGCAAAAAGCTTTAAAAGCAGTGACAGCTTTAGCTATACCATTAGTGATGGCCAATTGCAGTCTACGGCAACGGTAAATGTCACTCTAGCCAGCGACGGTGGCAGCACTGGCGGTGGTAATAAGGCCAAGGGTAAGCGTTAGTTTTTAATTATAACTTATAAAGCTTAACAAATAAAAATAGCCAAGGCATCTTCCTTGGCTATTTTATGAACCATAATAGGCGCGCTATTATGGATTCTTGTCGGTTGTTACAGTGATTTCAACAAAGTCACCTGAGGTGTTGCCCGCTGTATCGGTAAGCTCAACAAAGATATTAAAGTCCGTTGCGTTTACATCGAGTAGTGGGAAGCCTAAACCTGGGTCCCATTCAACGGTGAAGGCGCAGCTGTATTTGTTCGCTGCTGGGTCGCCAACGACGATATGACTAATTACATCAGTATCGTCAGTCGGATCATGGCGTGTGCAAGCAAGGTAGGTCTCGCCATCATAGGTACCGCCTGTATTCAACATACTAAAGTTACCACCATTTTGTCCATCAAGAACAGATGCCCCATCTATCGTTAAGGTTGAGAGTCTAGCATCGCGAACTGGGCTGGTATTAGCTATCTCAACAACGATTAGAGAGCTGGTTGCCATATCCATTTTCGCAGAGGGCAAAGATGGGGTGAATTCAATATGAGCTACGGCCATAGCTTCAAGGTCATCCTCGCCTTTGACGTGGTCATCATCATAACCATAAATGACCGCCTCATTCCGGTATAGGTCCCCATAGTAACCCTGAATATCGGTGATTGCTACAACACAGGATGCTGATTCGCCCGGCATGAGTGTAATTTCCTCGCTTAAAGCAACTCCATCAACAATACAATCATCCGAAATATCTGCTAGGCTGCCGATATACACTTTTGTCAATCCATCCAATTCATACTCAATGTCTGTAAGTTGGAAGAAGGTGACATCGTCCGCGGGCGAGGTATTGGTAAATTCGAACGTATAGTTAACGGTGCGATATGCATCCGCATTATCAGCCGTTTCCAGCACGCTTGATACGTCAGGCGTTTTAGTCAGTGAAATCATGGCATCAACATCACTAAACAGTAGTGTTGCTGGGTCATCATCAGTGGCTGTTTGATCCTCAGTGGTATCCCTTGCAACGGCAGTTACTTCGTTGTCGTGTTGATCTCCAAAGTTACCGGTTAATAGCTCAGTAAAGCTACAACTGACACTGCTGTTAAAGGCAATACTTGTGGACATGATGTCACAGTCACCTTCGAGCCGAGATAAGAGATCACCGTACACGTCATCTTCCAATGACTCCAAAGTCAGGGGTGAGTCATGGGCGCCCGATGTATTTTTGACCTCAATTCTGAACTCGACTGTACCACCTGGTTCAGGTATAGATGTTAACTCTACGGGATCTGCACCAAGACTCCAGATAGTTTTACTGACTTCTATGCTTGGGACATCATTCGTGATCTTAACAGCAACTACCTCAGAGCAGTTATCACCAGCTACAAGTGGGGCATCAAATGGATTACATGTATCATCACCTACGTCTGTACCACGGTTTTCACTGTCGGTGGCGCTAAAGCGGATAAAGTCAAAATAGTCTTCATCCCTAGGATCTGTGTCTCGTAAGTCGATATCATCTATTCTCACCCTAAAGGTACAAACCAGGGTAGGGCTTGAATTCGTCAGAGTTACAGGACTGCTACTTAGGTCCAATCTCCAGCAGGCATTAGCGGCATCGTAGCTGCCTGCGCCGAGCAAGGTCACATTGCCTAGAGTAGAATCGGTATCTGTATCATCTAAGTCAAAGGTATAAGGCCCTGGGTTGGCCGTGTCAGAAGATTTATATGTATCCGTAATATCGGTGATATTAACATTGGCGCCTGTTGGGTTACCGCTTGCATCCTGCGCTTTTTCGATTTTCACTGTGTACGTAAATAGACCGTAAGGTTCCTCCGCTGAAGATGGAGTAACAGTTTTGGTTACAGTTGCTGGGTCAGGCTCAACAAACACATCAATCGGGAAGTTGTCACACTTACACTTGGATTTGTTATTGGGCACCTGGCCATCATCAGCGCTACAGTTGTTACGTTCAATATTGTCCCACGCAGCACAATAATTGAAATCTGCCATACCATCTGGTGTTAGAGGCCCGTCACCATCTGGGTCTTCATCGGCACAAATCATGGTAAATTGAGCATTTTCCAAGATGTATTGATCATCAGTGAGGTCGGCTTTAGCGATATCGCCGCAGGCATCCCCATCGAGCTGCTGCGCTACATATGGGTTGCCGTTTGTGCCATCGGGAATAGGTAACAATCTGGAACAGGCTTGGTTATCCTGTGATATCACATCGGGATCTTGGCCTTCTTTTAAGGGCACATAAAAGGTTGTATCCCAGCGCTCGGCTGCATTAGCCCTTACCTTTACGTCAGCTACCAAGGTAAAGGTTTGGTTGAGGGTACAGGTCAAATCATTTGATATATATTTATGGCCCTCCTCGTCTACTAATACAATGCCTTTCGGAACTACTTCGGTGATTTCAACATCGTTGGCGGTACAATTCAAAGCTTCGCCAATGACGTCTTTCATGCCGGAACCTCCTCGTTGAACGTACTCATCCGCCATACAGTAGTTGGCTGTGGTGGCGGGGGTGAGCCAAATTGGGGAAGGAGGTATCTCATGTCCGGCGTGTGCGGGTGTGGTGCTAATGCCATATAGGCTAGCGGTGCTTATCAGGGCGACACCCA
Source organism: Pseudoalteromonas sp. BDTF-M6 (assembly GCF_018334135.1). Lineage (NCBI taxonomy): Bacteria > Pseudomonadati > Pseudomonadota > Gammaproteobacteria > Alteromonadales > Pseudoalteromonadaceae > Pseudoalteromonas > Pseudoalteromonas sp. BDTF-M6. The sequence goes on along the minus strand of NZ_JAGXTQ010000003.1, from coordinate 186,850 downwards.
GGGCTCTGACAAGCTGCTTACAGTTAAATCGTTTCATAATCATGACCTCAGTCAATCGTTAATATTGATAAAACGTATGTAAGTGCGGCACTTTTAACTGCGGAATAAGGCTGGATTTCTAAAAAGTGTCCACTTTGCTTTTTACTACTTGTTTCGGCGTTTTTGCCGTGTCTAGCTACTGTCTATGGCGGCCCATATTTAAGTCGTGTCCATAGCGCAGAACCTTATCTGGTAGCGATATGAGCAAGCATTGCGCCAATGTTTTAAATGTATGTTTTTAAACGATTTTGTTGTATTTTTCGCTTTTTTCTGGAGGTGGGTGTTTCACAGCTGTAACACTGTGCGCAAAAAAGCAGCAGTTAAAATCTTGGAGGTGACAGATTAATTTAAATAATATCAATGAGTTAATTATATTTTGGTGCTGTTCAACAGGAGGTGAACAGTTACGAACACTTTGAGACAAAGTAGACCGATTGTTCTCGGAGATCTAAGGGACAGTGTCAAGACGCTAAGGGACTAGTTTAAAAATAAAATTGTGGGAGTTGTGCGGAGACTGACTTCGTGCTTTTTGATGGCAAAGCAGAGATAGCGCGTCGATGGCTTAGGGCAGCCAGTTCGCGCTATCAAAAAATGAGGTTATTCACCGGCCTCCTGGGCTGGAGCTGCAGCCAGCTCATTCAGTACGGCGGCAAAAGTCTCGTAACTTTGGGCGCCGACCAGCAAGGTCGGGTTAATTAGGTGACCGTCTTCAACCTTACCGACCAAAAAGCTGGGTGTACCGCGAATACCTAATGACGAGCCATAATTCATGTCCTGCTCTACCTTGGCCAGAACCGCTTCATCCTCAAGGCATTTAGTAAACTGGTCCATGTCTAAATCCAACTGCTCGGCGCTGCTTTGATACAACTCATCGCCCAGTTGACGCATGTTGTTAAACAACTGTTCACGCATCGGCCAGTAGGCGCCTTGTTGTAAACTACAGTTGGCCGCAATCGCCGCGCCCTTGGCTTGTTTATGGAACCCAAGCGGAAAATCGCGAGCAATATATTTCAACTTGCCCTTGTCAATAAAGTTGGCTCTGAGCTTGGTAAAGGTGGTGTCGACATAACGTTTGCAGTAGGGGCATTGGTAGTCGGAAAACTCGACGATGGCTAGGCCGGCACTCGCCTCACCAAGTTTTGCTAGTGCATCGTTATTATCAAAGTTTTCCTGTGTGGTCAGGGTCTTGTGTTTTGGCTGTTGCGAAGCCAGGGCGATGTTGTGAATGTCTTTGACCTGGCTGCCTATGGTCGCGAGTTGTTTTTTTAACTCACTCACTTCTTGTTTTAATGCGCTTAGTTCTTGCTCTACCTTATTCTGCTCGGTATTTTTTGCCTCTGCTTCACAGCCATTGAGTAAGAATAAAGCGATTAATAAGACGATATACTTGGGTATAAATGTTGACATGGGGTGGTCCTCTAGATTGCAACTTAGGTTTAGTTACAGCTTTATCTTGCACTTCTTAATTAAGCGATAAAAAGTCGTTCGCGAAATATTCAGCTCTCTAGCCGCCGCCGATATGTTGTAGTTATTCCTTCTAATCGCTGCGAGTATTAATTCGGTATCAATTTCAGTTCGATGTTTTACTAAATCGATCACCTCGGAGTTTTGTTTTGAAGATTTCGGTAAGGCTATGCCCATGTCCGTCTCGGTGATAACGTCATTTTCGCTCATGATAATGGCGCGCTGTATGCGATTTTTTAACTCGCGAACATTACCGGGCCAAGAATACTGTTCCATTGCCTGTAAGGCCCGGTCGCTAAAGCTGAATTGGTGATTTGGAGGAGTCAGCTTCGTTAAGCAATCATTGGCGAGCAAGGGGATATCGCTAATGTGGTTTCTTAAGCTGGGAATTTCCAACTGTATAATATTGATGCGGTAGTATAGATCTTCTCTAAATAATCCTTCCTCGACCGCATTTTCTAAATTTACATGAGTCGCAAAAATAATGCGGCAATCCACCTCGGTCGATGTGTTACCACCTAAACGCTCAATATAGTTTTCTTCAAGAAAATGCAGCAAATTAATCTGCAACTCCAAGGATAAATCGCCAATTTCATCGAGAAATAAAGTGCCTTTGTGGGCACGCTCGATGCGGCCAATATATTGCTTATTCGCTCCGGTGAAGGCGCCTTTTTCATGGCCAAAAAGCTCAGAGTGAATCAAGGTAGGCGGCAAGGCGCCACAGTTTACCGTGATAAAGGGGCCGTTACGTCGTGGCGATAGCGAATGAATATACTGTGCGCACAGTCCCTTACCCGTGCCGGTTTCTCCGCCTATGAGTATGGTCTCGTCGGTACCGGCGACCTTATTAAGGGTATCCTTGAGTTGCTGCATTTCTTTCGACTCACCAAAACAAATGCTGTTGGCCTTGGTTGAGGAGGCTCCTTGTTTGGAGCGCAGTTTGAGCTGCGCCATGCCGTAGATATGCCCCAGGGTATGATCAAGGCGCGCCCAGTCTACGGGGAGGTGATGATAATCTAAAAAGTAATCGGTAAAACAGTAGCTGATGTTGTCCAGCAGGCTGTCGCCGTCGCGAAACAGGGCCAGCCATAACAATGATTCTTGTCGTGCCGAAAGCTGTTTTACTGCTTTGAGTACCGCTTGTTGTTGGCTTTGTCCAACTAAGGCAATGGCGACGTAACAGCTGTGTTTTTCGAGAATCTTATAGGCACAATCAAGGCTGTTGGCATGGACAAAATGCCAGTTGGGTAGGTTCGTCCGTGAATCATTTAAGCATGTTTCATCGGTAAAATTTAATACCAATACATCACGCTCCATGTGGGTCGTTGTTGTATTGCGCTTACTCACACTAAACCCTTAGCTATGAGGCAATGTTATTGCGAGGTTGTTAGCTTAAAGTCTAGAAGAGCTGGGACTATTCGCAAGCAAGTAATGACGGGAGTTAGCGCTTGACAGTGGCCCTATATTGGACATTGGAGTTGGTACTTTCGCCTTATGCTGCATTTATACTGACGTGCACACTAGTTAAGCAATATTTGATATTAAAAAAAATAACCGAAGAGCTGTAATAAGGTGTAACAAATATTGATGTAGATCATTAAAAAAGCCCCAGATGGGGCTTTTTTAGCATGCTAACTATAATCAGATTAATTAGCGAGCGTTGGTGCTCTCAAAAATTTTGTCCGCAGAAGCGGCCACAAAACCCGTGTAGATTTCACCGTTTGGCTGCAAATAGCGCAGTGCAAACTCATAGAAGCAGCTTGGCACCGCAAATTCACCATCGCTGAACTGCACCTTGGCATCATCGGCAAGGGTCGAAGATTGCTCAAGGAGCACTTCCGGTGAGCCTTTGATCTCGCCACCTGAGGTGTTAAGGGCAAAGCCGGCATCTTTAAGCTTCTGGTTTACCTGCTCTATGGTGTCGAACTGAGCCAGGTGGTTAATGCTGACGGTGAAGTGGTTAGCACGGTAGCCCCAGGCCGCCATCCAGGCCGCATACTCACTCTCGGCAAGCAGTGCCTTGTAGGTTTCATGGCTCACCTGCCAATGTGTACCCGAGTACAAGAAGTTATCAGCGGTCACGGCGGCTTCATCGATTTGGTCGACCATCTCATGAACGACTTTTTGTAGATCTTCAGAGCACTGTTCAACTAATAGCTCTGAGATAAACACCTTAGGTTGAGTTGGGTCTTCATGTTCGAAGTGCTTAGCGTACAGCTTTTTAGCTTCGAAGTGATACTCACCGCACTCTTTGTAACCCACGGCTAAAAAATGGGCGGCTAGTTTCTCTAAACCTACTTTGGGCAGGTTGAAGGTACGCAGGGCAATATGATCGTTGATCACATCGTCTTGCTGCGTTGAACCTAATAGCTCATGAACTTTTACCGCTGAAGGTGTTACTTCAAGGTAGTTGTCCCACAGCTTTTCAAATAATGTATTTACATCGTTATGCATGTTTTTTCCTTAACGCATGTGCGCGTGAATTATTCTCTATTAAAGCATTAAGCCCGGCGCTAATTTTTCTGGTAACGTGCTTTTCGGCGCTTCCACAGAAGCCACAGGATAAGCACAGTAATCTGCTGCATAGTAGGCACTCGCACGGTGGTTACCACTGGCGCCGATACCACCAAATGGAGCGGCACTTGAGGCTCCAGTGATTGGACGGTTCCAGTTAACAATACCGGCGCGAATGCGCTTTAAGAAATAATCATAATCGTCTTGTGAGTCGCCAAGCAGACCCGCAGACAGACCGAATGAGGTGTTGTTGGCCTCATTAATCGCACTGTCGAAATCGCTGTAGCGATATACCTTTAACAGTGGACCAAAGTGCTCTTCATCGGCCATGGTGATATTTGATACATCGACGATACCCGGGCTGACAAAGCCGGTGTTCTCATCAAGGTGCTTCATCTCCAGTAACGAGGTTGCGCCTTGGGCGATCAATTGCTCGTAGGCCGAGCGCATGCCCGCCGCCGCTTTTTTGCTGATCATGGCGCCCATAAATGGCTGCTCGTCGGCAAAGCTGTCACCGATTTGGATGTTTTTAGTGACGGCAATCAAGCGCTCGATAATGGCATCGCCTTGCGCACCTTGCTCGATAAACAAGCGACGCGCACAGGTACAACGCTGGCCTGAAGTAATAAAGGCCGATTGCACAATATCATGCACCGTAGCGTCGATATCGCTTACGCCTTTAATGATCAGCGGGTTATTGCCGCCCATCTCCAGTGCTAAAATCTTGCCCGGATGACCGCCAAACTGCTGATGCAGTAAATGACCGGTCTGCGAGCTGCCGGTGAAAAACAGGCCGTCGATATCCTGATGTGACGCCAACGCCTTACCTGTGTCTACTTCACCTTGTACCAGGTTAATCACACCCGCAGGCAAGCCGGCCTTCAGCCACAATTCAAGCGTGTGCTGCGCTACTTTGGGCGTTAGGTCAGAAGGTTTAAACACCACGGTATTACCGGCAAGAATAGCGGGTACAATATGACCGTTGGGCAGGTGGCCCGGGAAGTTATAGGGGCCGAATACCGCAACCACGCCATGAGGCTTGTGGCGAATAAAGGCCTGAGCGCCGGGCATGGGGTTTTCAACCGTGCCGGTACGCTCATTGTAGGCCTTGATTGAGATAGCAATCTTGCCGGTCATGGCGCCCACTTCGGTGCGGGTTTCCCACAGTGGCTTACCGGTTTCTTCGGCGATGGTGGTCGCTAAGGCTTCGCTGTTTTCTTTAAGCTGTTCAACAAAACGCTCCAATAGCGCGATACGCTCTTCGAGATCGGTTTGTGCCCAGGCGAATTGCGCCTTACGCGCGCTCTTTACCGCCGCGTTTACCTGCTCGGCACTGGCGCCTTGGCCGTGCCAGATTTCAGTGTTTTTACTTGGGTTGGTTGATGAAAACGCAGGGCCTTGGCCCGCAACCCATTCGTTATTAATTAATTGCACTTGCATAGCCATTCCTTAACGACTAGATAGCGCGAAAAAGCGCACTGAATCGCCCTGGGACACCCCAAGGGTCTGTGCGGTTTGCGCATTTAAATAAAGTTGATGCTTAATATCACAGTATTGTACGGCATCGCTAAATATAGCCCTGAAATCGCCAACCTTGTCATTACATATGGCCCAGGTGGTGCCCTGAGGACGCAAATCCTCTTTGATCAGCACAGGGCATACCTTGGATTGGCGTACCGTGTTGATATTACCCAGCTTGGCTTCCACCGTGGGACCCGCGTCGAACAGATCAACGTAACCGCGGTGCTCAAAGCCTTCGCGTTGCAATAAACGCAGGGCAGGGGCGGTGTTTTCATGTACTTCACCAATCACGGCTTGTGCTTGCGGGCTCAATAGGCTGACGTAAATCGGGTATTTTGGCATCAGCTCACTGATAAAGGTTTTATCCCCTAAGCCCACCAGGTGATCCGCCTGTGGGAATTCGATGGAGAAAAAGTGCTGCTGTAACCAGTGCCAAAACGGCGAATGCCCTTGTTCATCGCTCACCCCACGCATCTCGGCGATAATGGTGTCGCTAAAGCGGTCACTGTGCTCGGCCATAAATAAAAAGCGAATGCGTGATAAAAAGCGACCGGTTAATCCACGGCGGTAATTTTCACGTAAAAACAGCGTACATATTTCCGAGCAGCCGGTGTAATCGTTGCACATGGACAGGGTGTCAACGCTGTTGTAAACGCCCAGGCTGGGGCTGTGATGCACCGAGGTCGAAACGCGGTAGTGATACAAGGGCACCGACATGCCCACCGCCGCTTCAATGCCTGTGGTACCGACGATTTCGCCGTTGTCTGTGTCTTCTAACACAAACAAATAGCCTTCATCGCCAGGACCATTGACCTGCTTATTGAAGCTGGCCTCGGCACGGGCGATTTTGGCCTGCAACAGGTCATCATCGACGGGCAAAGAAGTAAAGCCGTGCCCTGACTCGGTGGCTATTTGTTTTAAAGCGGCGAAATCATCGCCGCGTATAGGTCGTAAAACTAGCATAAGATAATTTGTCGCTAGCGGCTGTCACTTAGCAGCAACAACCTGAGCAACCGCCTTTTCAAAGCGCGCCAAACCTTCTTTGATATCCGCTTCTGGGATCACAAGAGAAGGAGTAAAGCGTACTACATCCATGCCCGCAACTAGGCTCATTAGGCCGTTGTCCATTGAGGCATTAAGGAAATCACGGGCACGGCCCTTGTAGTCTTCGTTCAATACCGCACCCAGTAGTAGGCCCTGACCGCGAACTTCGCTGAACACCTTGTATTTGTCGTTGATGGCAGCCAGGCCGTCGCGGAACATCTGCTCACGTACCTTTACACCCTCAAGAACCTCAGGAGTATTAACCGTATCGAAGGCGGCTTCGGCAACGGCACAGGCCAGCGGGTTACCGCCGTAGGTTGAGCCGTGAGTACCTGGCTTTAGGTGCTCGGCGATCTCGGTAGTGGTTAGCATGGCACCGATAGGGAAGCCACCGCCTAGGGCCTTGGCCGTGCTCAGGATATCTGGTGTTACACCCAGACCTTGGTAAGCGTATAGGTGACCTAAGCGGCCAACGCCGGTTTGCACTTCATCAAAGATAAGCAGGGCATTGTGCTTATCACATAACTCGCGCACGCCTTTTACGAAATCCGCTTCTGGGGCGATGATGCCGCCTTCACCCTGCAGTGGCTCCATCATCACGGCGCAGGTGTTGTCGTCGATTAGCGACTTGAATGTTTCCAGGTCATTGTAATCACAGTGTACGATATCGCCCGGCTTAGGACCGAAACCATCAGAGTAAGCGGCTTGACCACCCACGGTCACGGTGAAGAAGGTACGACCGTGGAAGCCCTTGTTAAAGGCTATGATCTTAGATTTTTCTGCACCGAACTTATCCAGTGCCCAGCGACGTGCCAGCTTTAGCGCTGCTTCGTTGGCTTCGGCACCCGAGTTGGCGTAGTACACCTTATCGGCAAAGGTGGCATCGGTTAGCTTTTTAGCTAGACGCAGCGCCGGCTCGTTGGTCATCACATTAGCAAGGTGCCAGATTTTCTCGCCTTGCTCTTTCAAAGCGCCAACCAGAGCCGGGTGACAATGGCCTAAACAGTTAACGGCGATACCACCGGCAAAGTCGATAAACTCGTTACCTTGCTGATCCCATACGCGAGAGCCTTCGCCCTTAACCGGGATAACCTCTGACGGGTTGTAGTTAGGTACCATTACTTCATTAAATAGTTCGCGGTTTACTTGCATGACACACCTTCAAAATGAGAGAGCGGCTCGAATTTAGGGGCCGCTTATAAGAGTCGATTGTTATAGTCATTATATTGACCGCTTAAGCATTAAATTTGCAGTGTCATATTGATAAATTTGCGTATAATCTCTATCAAAATGACGAAAATGGTAATCATAATGATAAATTCACAAGACGAAAAGCTCCTGGCCATGCTCAGAACCAATGCCCGCGCCAGCATCTCGGATCTCGCCCGCGCGTTAGACTTGTCACGCTCTACGGTGCAAAGCCGCATGCAGAAGCTTGAGGAAAGCGGAGTAATTAAAGGGTACAGCGTTGAATATGGTGATGCGTATTTATCCGCCATGGTGTCCGCCCATGTGTCTATTAAGGTGAAGCAAAAACTCACCACCAAAACGAATGTCGAACTTAAGCATATTGATGCCATTACCGAACTCTATGCCATCAGTGGTGAATACGATCTAATCGCTGTGGTGCAGGCGCAAAGTTTGGAAAAGCTCAGCCATCTGCTTGATGATATAGGTAACCTAGATGGGGTAGAGCGCACCACCTCATCGGTGATTTTGGAGACCAAGTTTAAGCGCTAACAACGAAAGTGAATGATTTTTGTCCGTTTAGCGCCATATTTGGTCGTAATTCGTACCAAAGTAGTAAAATTTGTAAATAGGTGTAAATACCATATTGAGTCTTTGTGTACCTGTATTGTAGATTTCTGAACTTCATTTTCCAATGAAGGTACATAAATGAATAATAATATTAAAATCAGCGCACTAGCTAGCGCCATTTTGCTAGCTGTTAGCGGCTGTGGAAGTGACAGTAACAAGGACAAAAAAGCAGTAGATACGGCGCCTAAAGCGGGCCAGGTTAGCATCGAAGGTGCTAAGCAATGGCAGCCGATGGATGCGGTACTTATCGCTCACGATCAGGATGGTGATGCGATATCTTTAACTTTTTATGAAGACGGTGAAGCGGTCAGCGGCGACAACGGCGTTTATAATTTCTCTCATGGTATTTTAGAGCTGGGCGATGATAAAGCCATGGCTTACACATCTTTAAGCGGTGCCGACGCGGTGATTAACTATGATGTAACCGCCAATGGCAAAACCTCCTCCGGCAGCATCACCATAAGCGGTGTTCAGGGCGATCCCCTGGCCAGCGAGCAGTGGCACCTGCACAACCGAGCGCAAAAGGCCTTTTCACAAAGCGACGCCTTTAAAGAGCAATTAGCTTGGCTGAACGGTTACCAAGACGAAGAACAAAAAGCGGATTACTTCGCCCGCCTGGACGGTTACTTTGAAACCACTCGCACCGCCGGTGAAGACATGAATGTGCTTGAAGCCTATAAACTAGGTGTCACCGGTAAGGGCACCATTGCCGTTGTGGTCGACCAGGGTGTTGAAATTGGTCACGAAGACCTGCGCGATAACGTGCTGGCGTTTCGTTCTTTAAACCTGCGCGAAGGCGCATTGGATCCAACCAACCCAACCATTACCCACAGTAAAACAGCCAGTCATGGTACGGCGGTGGCCGGCCTGATTGCCGCCAAAGCGCATAATGGTATCGGTGGCCGTGGTGTGGCACCGGACGCGGGCCTTATCTCCATCAACTATCTGGACGTTCAAGATCAAGGTGCGGCTCACATCAGTAGCTTGATCAGCGGTTTGCCGGCCAGCGGTATTCAGGCTCATGAGAACGTGGTGTTTAACCGCAGTTACGGCTATAACCCGCCAGCCTTCTTACCGGAAGACCCGATTGACGAGGCCAACATGGCCTATGCCACTCAGGTACTGCGTGATGGTAAAGGAGCATTGAGCATCAATGCCGCCGGTAACGACTTTGAAGAAGGCCGTCACAATGGTAATTACTGCGCCGCTTCGGGTGTTAACGATCTTGGCTTAAGCTGTATCGACCTCAACGTGGCTCAGGCTAACCGTAGCCTGCACAATGTCTCGGTTGCGGCGTTGCAGGCCAATGGTCAACGTTCTAGCTACTCCATTGCCGGTAGTGCCATGTTTATTTCCGCCCCAGGCGGTGAAGGTGGTAACTGGGAGCCGGCCATGGTGACCACGGATGAGATGACCTGTTTAGAAGGCGGCTCAAGCCTGGCGAGCATGGACATGTATGAGCGTTATTGGGGTGTACCTGCGTCTTTCCTTAGCGGCTACTTTAACTTCGACTTCCCGGGTCACCCTATGAACCCGAACTGTCATTACACCAACTCAATGAACGGTACCTCATCGGCGGCGCCAAACACCTCGGGTGTGGTTGCCCTGATCATGGACGCAAACCCGGATCTTACGGCCCGTGATATTGAGCATATCCTGGCTACCACGGCGACCAAAAACGACCCAGAGAACGAAAAGGTCGTGCTAAGCACGGCTAATGGCGACTTTGTTGCCCACGATGGTTGGGTGGAAAATGCTGCCGGTTATCACTTCAATAACTTCTATGGTTTTGGTCGTGTCGACGCCGGTGCGGCGGTGAAAATGGCCTTAAACTATGACGTTAATTTAGGCGAGCGTGAGCAAACGCCTTGGATCGGTGCCGGGGTACAGGCAGAGCAGGACTCTTTGAATCTGACCATTGCGGATAACAATGCCGAGGGAGCCACCCACAGCATCGATGTGGCCGATGACATGACCATCGAAGCCATGCAATTTAGCTTTACCATTGCGAATGCGGAAATGCGCTCGGATTACTCTCACCCGGACATTCCAGGCTTTATCCAAAGCTCGGCCGGCAGCGATATGGCCATCGAGGTGACCTCACCCAGTGGTACACGCAGCGTAGTGCTTGCTTCACACCATGCCCAGCTTTACCCGGCATTGCAGTCTGATTACACCTTTGCGCAAGGCTATGTTCATTTGCCTTCGGTACACTTCCGTTCAAATGCTTTTTATGGTGAAAATGCCAAGGGTACCTGGACATTAAAAGTCGTAGATACCGCGGCACCGCAGCAGGTTGCCTTTAGTGCGGGAGGCGCATTAAGCGTGGTCTTCCCGAACACCGCCGAGTCTGTCCTAGAAGGATGGGGCTTGCGTGTAACTGGTCATAAATAAGGAGCACTATGATGATGAAACTAACTACTCTAGCTATGGCGTTAGGCGTCATGACCCTGGCTCCTGCCCAGGCCGCGGGCCCGCAGGCTGATTTTAAGAAGCCTGTAAAGCAAACGCCAACCATCACGGCCGATGTACCCAGCATTCGTGCTGCGGATTTGGGCACCAAAACCAGCATCGGTCTGTTCGAAAAAGTCGACAATATGCGCAGCGTGCCTGTGTATCTGGCCGATCCGGCTAATACCATCAGTGTGCAGGGCGATACCGCTTTTGTGCAGGCACCAAGAACGACCATCGAGCAATCTCAGCCGGGCCTGTGGGCCGGTGATGTGGTACGTCATGCCTTACAAGGTGACTATGCCAGTGTATCGGGTAATCTGATCATTATCGCTGGTGAGCACCTGGAGACGGTTTTGGCTCAGCACCAACTGAAGTTACTTAAAGAGTTTGCTAACGGCACCGCCTTGGTGGCGCCGTTGCAGGCGGTTGAGTTAACCGAGCTAAATAAGGCGCTTAAGTCTTCGCCTTTGGTGAAGGCCAGTAAGTTGGAGATCTTAGGCAAGCGCGTAGAAGCTTTCTAATCCTTTTTTGTGAGTCAAGCCCCGTTAATCGGGGCTTTTTTTATGGCTGATAATAAGCTCGCCATCCATATGCACATCCCGTTGTGGGAAGGCAATCACCACGTCCTGGGCGGCAAATTTTGCACAGATAGCAAAGCGAATATCACTCTTTACCTTGCGTACGCTGGCTTCGGCCTCGGCGTTAACCCAAAATACCGCATCAAATACCAGGGCATTATCACCAAAGTCCGCAAAGATAACCGTGGGCACTGGGGTTTTCAGTACCGCCTGGTTTTCGTTTAACACCTCATTGATCAATTTGGCGACCAGGTTAACATCGCTGCCATAGGCGACACCAACGCGCACATTGGTTCTGGCCATGGTGTCGATCAGTGTCCAGTTAGTAACCGTATTTTCAAGCAGTTGACTGTTGGGCACCAGCATATGTACACCGTCGCTGCGGCGAATACGGGTGGAGCGGGTATTGATGGTTTCCACCACGCCTTTGGCATCACCGACCTCTAAAAAGTCACCGATGCGTATGGGGCGCTCCCAAATTAGGATCCAGCCGCTGATAAAGTTATTAATAATATTCTGCGCGCCAAAGCCTACGCCTATGGCCACCGCACCCGAGACAAAGGCAAAGGCGGTGAGAGGAATATTGAGTACTTCTAAGGTGGTGAAGACGATGATAACAACGCACAGCACCAGGTAGATGCGCTTAAACAGCAGTGCGGCGTCCGGGCCTATGCGTTTACTGATGATTTTGTTGTGGATCAGCTTGCCAACATAGCGCACCAAAACCCACACCACTAATATAATCAATGGAATTTGGATCAGCTTGGCAACGGTGAATTCCGAGCCGCCGTAACTGAACACCACGGTCTGTAGCGCTTGCGTGAGTTTTTCTAGAAAAGGGCTATTTAACAAAGTCGTATCCTTTTTATTTTCTTATTATAGGTCAACAAGAACCGAATCGATTTATTCTTTCTTATCCATTACTTCCAGTTGCTGCTCATCCAGTTTAAAGACATAGATATTGCGGCCTATGCCCTTAAACTCTTCGTCGGCGATAACCACCGTGTTGTTGTCATAAAAGGTCACCGCTTCTTTTTGTGTGACTATGCCGAGGTTGACTTTTTGCACCTCGCCGGAGAAAAAGTTATCCCCCTGCCAGTTTTTAAACAACCAGAGATCGGTGGAGTCGAGCAGGGCCAGGGTGCTGCGGTCCGGGCTCATGGCCGCCGAGGTGACCCAGCAAAGTTTCTCCGCCGTGGTACAGGTTTTAAAGGAGCCGATAAACTCTGCCTCGTAGTTGTCGGCATGGTTGCCGATGCGGTAGAGATTGGTTTTACCATCGAAAGGCTGGGTACGGTTTTTGGTAAATAAGTACAGCTTATGCTTGTATTCGACAAAGGCCTCTAAATCGAAGTTTTTCCGCTCCGGCGTCAGCGGCTCCTCCCACAATTCTTTATAGGTGAACTTAATGATCTCGGCAAAGGCCTTGCCGGATTTAATATCGATGGGGTTTTCTATCTTATAAATGGTCAGCCAGCGGCGTTCGTGTTTATTGTTGCCAAAATCACCTAAAAAGAAATGGCCAAACTCGTTTTGGGTCATGTCTTCCCAGTCGATATTTTTAGCATTGGTGACTTCGATGCGTTGCTGTATTTTACCCTGTTCGTCGACCTGATATAGATAGGGGCCGTCGCCACCGTCATTAATGGCCCATAAACGCCCACGTTTATCGAACTCAATACCGGAGACTTCTTTTAATTGCGGATCCAGGGTGACAAATTTGTGCTGATAAAGATGATAGATCAGGTAAGAGGCGATGGCCCCCAGTACTAAAATGGAGACAGCGCTGATAAAAACGAACGACTTTTTAAGCATAACAACACCAGAAGAATCAACGCCCTATAGTATAACAACAGGGGGGTGGATATGCTTGTATGTAAATGTAAAAAAACGCGGCCAGATGACCGCGTTTTGTAAATTTAGCTTGGCTGACTAACGCTTACTCGGCGTTACCATCTACCAGACCACGGCGCTTAAGCAGCGCGTCTGTGGTTGGTTGTTGGCCACGGAACTCGATGTAGCTTTGCATCAAGTCGCGGCTGTTACCGCGAGATAGTACCTCTTTACGGTAGTGATCACCGTTTTTACGGCTTAGGCCACCTTCGTTTTGCATATGGGCGAACGAGTCGGCCGCAAACACTTCGGTCCACAGGTAAGCGTAGTAACCCGCGCTGTAGCCACCGGCAAAGATATGGCTGAAGTAACAGCTCTTGTAACGTGCCGGTGCCGGGTAGTAGTCGATGCCGTGACGAGCCAGGGCATTTTTCTCAAACGCGGCCACATCATCGATTTGCGTGCCAGGGGCAATAGAATGCCATTCCATATCAAGTAGTGCTGCAGCAAGGTATTCTGTGGTATCGAAACCTTGGTTAAAGGTGTGTGATTCCAATAGCTTATTTAACAGCTCTTGAGGAATTGGCTCACCTGTTTGGTAGTGCTTGGCATAGTTGGCCAACACGCTCGGCTCGATATTCCAGTCTTCGTTCGCCTGTGATGGGAACTCTACGAAGTCGCGCGCGGTCGCTGTACCGGCCAATGACGGGTATTTCACGTCAGAGAACAGGCCGTGAATGGCATGACCAAACTCATGGAACATGGTGGTCACTTCCGAGAAGGTCATCAGCGTAGGCTGGCCTTCTGCCGGTTTAGGAATATTCTGCGCATTGTAAATAACCGGCTTGGTGCCTTGCAGGTGGTTTTGACCTACGTAAGCACTCATCCAGGCACCGCCACGCTTACCTTCACGGGCGTATGGGTCGAGGTAGAATAGGCCGATAGAGCTGCCATCTTCGTTGAATACTTCCCATACGAATACGTCTTCATGATAGGTAGGTAAGTCGTTACGCTCTTTCATGGTGATGCCATATAGCTTGTTCATGGCGAAGAACAAACCATCGTTGATCACTGTGTTCATTTCAAAATACGGCTTAACCAGGCTGGCGTCGATGTTGTAAAGCTCTGCACGTACCTTGGCACCATAGTAAGCCCAGTCCCACGGTTGTAGTTCGAAGTCTTTACCATCTTTTTCAATTGCAGCTTGAATAAGCTCGGCTTCTTGCTTGGCTTTAGCCACGGCTTTTGGTGCCAAGTCGTCAAGCATGGTGAACACGGCTTCAGGTGTTTTCGCCATGCGGTCGTCAAGCTGATAGTGAGCCCATGATTCAAAGCCTAAAAGCTGCGCTTTTTCGGCGCGTAGCTGCGCTTCTTCAATGGCGATAGGGCCATTGGTCTTTTGCGCACGCTCAGACGATGTACGCCATACTTTTTCACGTAGCTCACGGTTTTCAAGGCTGGTAAGGATTGGCTGGCGCGTGGTGTTTACCAGGGTGATCATGTAGCCATCTTTACCGGCTTTTTCCGCCGCTGCTTTTAGGCTGGCGATGTCATCGTCGCTCAGACCCGCAAGTTCGGCCTTGTCGCTCACTAAGATGGTGTCTTCTTTAAACGACTTCATGATGTTTTGTGAGAACTGTGTGCTTAGCTTAGACAGATCACCGTTGATTTCACGCATGCGTTGCTTTTGCTCTTCATTAAGCTTGGCACCGGCACGTACGAACTGCTTGTAGTAGTAATCAACCAGACGCTGATCTTCTTTTGACAGTGCGTCCTTAGCATCGTATACGGCGGCAACGCGATCAAACAGGGCTTTGTTTAGGAAGATATTGTCACGGTGCTCGGCGAAAATAGGCGCCATCTTGGTGTTGATGCGCTGATATTCGTCGTCGGAGATAAGGCCAGACAGGTTAGAAAACGCAGCACGGGTGCGCTTTAAAATAGTACCCGATTGCTCCATCGCCACCAGGGTATTTTCAAATGTAGGCGCATCTGGGTTGTTAGCAATGGCATCGATTTCAATGCGTTGCTCTTTAATACCGGCATCGAAAGCCGGCTCATATAACTCGGTGCCGATTTTATCGAATTCTGGCGCCATATAAGGCAGAGGGCTTTTGCTTAGAAATAGGTTTTCTTGGGCTACTTGTTGTGTTGCCGGTGCTTTTGCAGAGGCTTGAGTTTGGTTGTTGCTTGGTTGCTCGCTACAGGCGGCCAATAAAGTGGTGGCGCTAAGGGCGGCAGCAATAACGGATAAACGCATCGTTTACTCCAAATGTTGTTAATGTTGTGTTGTTATGGTTCGCTGGTAGAGCTGTGCATGTCGGGGAGGGCGATTAATCGTTTTAGAGACCCGGCCATGCCCGTGTCAGCAACCTTGGGGAACCTACGAGGGGAACACAGTTCAATGGCGCTGACATCCTTATACCAAAACAACCACATTACTGTGGATAAGGCCGAACGACAAGTAACTTGACCTTATTTACGGGCATTTTGTCGAAAATAAGCCGTTTGAACATCACTTATTTGCCCCTTGCACCCTGGCTTTGCGGCTAGGCTAGGCAGAAGGTGAGGCTAAATTGGTGCTTTTATGCACTGCGAGACGACGCTTAATATTTAACTACGGAATAGACATAAGCCTATGTTAGCCTTAGTTTAATTCTTATATATTAGGGTCTGTTTATCTTTGCGGTTTACTTTATGTTCAATCTAAACGCATTCTGATGAATATAATCACTGATTTATGTGGTTAAATTCATCCATGAAGCTTGGTTACATCGCGCATCCATGCGCTCACCTCGCTAAGCTGCGAAGCATTGCTTCGGTCTTGCTCGCCTATGTACATAGCGAGTAACACAGAGCAGGATGCGTTTAGATGAACCCGCAGGGCAGCGCTTGTAGCGCATTTCTACTGTGTTGTTACATGTTCATGTAGAATAACTACACCACACATGTGCCGCCTTGTATAAATACACTACAAACTGCTGCAGAAAAAAACAACAAAGGTCAACAGACCCTAGATAATGGCGTTGGAGTTTCGCGTGTTTGCATCGAGTTTATTTCAATCTTCCGGGCCCTATCAGGCTCTGGTCGGTGAGCAGCGCCGCCCGGATCTTGATATTCTCAGGGGCATTGCCATCTTGGGGATCTTCTTCCTTAATGCCCCGTATTTTATCGATTTTGCCAATGGGTATGTGCCGCCCATTCCACTGTCCAGCGCCGATGCGATACTGACACGACTGTCCGATCTTGCCCTGGAAGGGCGCTTTCGCGGTCTGTTTTTGGTGCTGTTTGCATTGGGGTTAGTGATCCAATGGCAGCGTTGTTATGAGCATGAAGCCCCTATCCCTAAATTACAACGCCGTTTAATGGTGTTGTTGGCCATAGGTCTTGTGCACAGCCTCATTATTTGGGCGGGCGATATTCTTGTCGGTTATGCGCTGGCCGGTTTACTGGCCTTACCCATGCTGGCGAACCCTGGGCGCAAATTGACTATGCAGGGGGTGGCATTTCTAGCCTTTGGCAGTGCCATGTTATTGCTTCTGGCTGCACTGGCCAATGAGCCGCAAACCCAGTTTAGCGACCCTAACTATCAGGCCTATTTAGCGCAGTTTGACGGGAACTTTTGGCACACTCGCGGGGCCAATGCCAGCAATGGGGCGCTGATGTTGTTAGCCTTGATACTGGCAATACTCTGGCAGCAACTGGGCATGGTGTTGTTAGCCGTCGCCGCCTGGCGCAGTGGCTGGCTGGTAAGGCCCTGGCCATTGGCCCAATCACTAGCGCTGCTCGGCGTCGTGCTGGCTTGTGCTTATTTAAGCACCTGGCAATGGCAAGATAGCGGCGGCTTTAACGAAGTCCTGGCCATGGTTGTCAATTCTTTCAGCGGTTTTTGTACGGCGCTGATTGCAGTGCATCTCTTGTATCGCTGGTCGTTTGCCGACAACATACTGACCCGTGCCTTGGCCAGCGTCGGTAAGCTGTCTTTGAGCTGTTATCTGAGTCAGTCACTCTTTATGGTGACGCTTATCCATTTTATGGGCGCCGAGATGGCCACCGAGTTTCGATTGCTGGATTATATGCAGTTATCCATCCTGGTTAGCCTGGTGTTTCTGGTGGTTTGCCCCTTCTATCTGCGTGTTTTTAAACAAGGGCCTGCAGAGTGGTTATGGCGGCGCTGGTATAAGGCCAAATAACGAACGCCCACTTAGGAGCTGGCCCAGGCTTTGAAACCGTCCAAGCCAGGTGCTCAGAGTGATAGAACAACTGCGGCCCCACAAACCCAGCATTGCGAGACTTTTAAACGGATTTTTCCCGCCGAGTCGATTACAATAGGGCCAACACCAGCTAGATTGAAGTAAATATGAGCCAAGCTACCCGCCTGAATAAATACATTAGTGAAACCGGTTTTTGCTCGCGCCGTGAGGCCGATGCGCTGATCGCCGCAGCTCGCGTGACCGTCAATGGCCGGTTACCGCAAATGGGCGATAAGGTCAGCGACGCCGATGACATCTTAGTGGACGGTAAGGCACTGAAAGCTAAACCTAAGCGGGTTTATATTGCCTATCATAAGCCGGTAGGGGTGACCTGCACGACGGAACGCAAGATAAAAAGCAATATCGTCAGTGCCATTAATTACCCCGAGCGCATTTTTCCTATCGGCCGCTTAGACAGACCGTCAGAAGGGCTGATTTTTTTGACCAACGAGGGCGATATCGTCAACAAGATTTTGCGCTCGGGCAATAATCATGAAAAAGAATACGAGGTGGTGGTCGACAAACCGCTGAATAAACGCTTTGTCGAGCGGATGGCTCAGGGGATCCCTATCCTTGGCACGGTGACCAAGAAGTGTAAGGTAGAGCAAACCGGTACTCAGAGTTTTCGTATTATTTTGACCCAAGGCCTCAACCGCCAAATTCGCCGCATGTGTGAGTACCTAGGTTATGAGGTCACCAAGCTTAAGCGCACCCGTATTATGAATGTGACCCTCAGCGGTCTTAAGCCCGGTCAGTGGCGTCACTTAAGCGAAACTGAAATGGCCACCATCAATGCCTTGATTGCCAATTCGGGTAAAACCGAAGAGCATTCTCAGGATGCCCCCAGCACCCGACAACAGCCAAAACAGGATGTAAGCCAGCAGAGCGCACGAACGCCAGCACAAGAGCCGCGTGCTAAAAATCCGGGACGCAAGCAAGAAGATAATCAGGGTTCGCGTACCAATCCCGCTCATAATACCAAGCCCGGCGCTAAGCAAAGGTCTCAGGGCAAGCCGTATGCTAAGCCTGCTACTAAGTCAGATGGTAAACCGTTTGGCAGGCCTTCTGGCAAGCCAAGCGATAAGCCCAAAGCTAAGCAAACGAATGGCACCAAACCCAATAAAACTGGAGCGGGCTCTGCACCGACAAAAAGCCGTGTGAGCGGCACGCTCAGTTTAAAAAAATAAGGAAGTAGGCATGAAACTTTGGCTTGTGCCCATACTGGTATTTATTCTCAGCGCCTGCTCCGAGCCGGCGCACATCGAGCTGAACAGGGATGCCAAGGTGTTGGCCTTTGGCGACAGCCTCACCGTGTCTGTGGGAGCCAAGCACAGCAGCTACCCGAAAGAGTTGGCACAGCTAACCGGTCTGGAAGTGATTGCCAGCGGTGTTTCCGGTGAGCAGACCCATCAGGGCCTGGCCCGCCTGAGAGAAACCCTGACGGAACATCAGCCCGGTGTTCTGGTCTTGCTTGAAGGTGGTAATGATTTTTTGCGTAATAAACAGTCACATTCTGTGAAGAGTAACCTGGCGGCCATGATTGAATTGGCACATGGGCAGGGCGTTGAAGTGATCTTGGTGGCGGTGCCGCAAAAGTCACTCTTTCTGAGTGATGCCCCCTTGTATCAGGAATTGGCCGAGCAGTACCAGGTAGCCCTGGTTGCCGATACCCTCAGTGACTTACTCGGTGACAGCCAGTATAAGTCGGACCAAATTCACCTTAATGATAAAGGGTATCGACTGTTGGCCGAGGCCGTTGCCGAGCAAATCAAAGTCGTTAATTAGGCTGTCGCCCACCTAATTTGTCAGTAGGCTTTGATAAATCTCTAGCGTCTTATCGACACCTTGCTGCACATTAAATTTTTCAATGACGCGCTTTTTCGCTGCTACACCAAATTTGTTACACAGATTGCGATCTTGATAGAGGGTCATAATCGCATCGGCCAGGGCTTGGGGCTCTGACGGCGGTACGACGATGCCGGTAACGCCGTCTGCAACGAGTTCGGCATTGCCGCCGGTGTCTGAAACTATCGCTGGCACGCCATAGGAATTGGCTTCTAATACGGCGCGACACAAACCTTCTCGCTTCGTGGTTGGCAACACCACCGCGTCACAGGCCGCTGCGACCTCTGGTGCGTCTTCGCGATACCCTAAGGCGTGCACTCTCTGAGGCTTACCACTTCTTTTGATCATCTCTTGAATCGCTTCCGATTCAGGGTCGGCGCCCACCAGCAAGACATCGATATTACAGTCCTCAGGGAGTAACTGCACCGCATCCATTAAAATATGCAATCCTTTTCTTGGCCTTAAATTGGCGACCAGCGATATCTTAAAACTGTCGGCATGCATGGGCACATCACTGAGATCTGCCGGCGCGTTTTGATACCAGGATTGATCATGTCCCTTGTAAACGGTAACGGCCTTATTTTTATCTCCCCAGACATGTAGCTGTAAATCTTCGGTCACCGCATTGGCGACACAGATAATTTTATTCAGCCTGGGGTGCAGCATGGTGAGATAGATTGACGGGTCCCAGCGGGACACATTGCCCGTTTGGCCTCGGTAGGCAATCACCTTGGCCTTAGTGCCAATTGCCGCCGTTGCCCCATTGCTACAGGCGATGTTATTGAACAAGTGCAAAATGTCTATGTCATTAGCCTTAATGTACTTCCTGATCACACCCATAGTTTCTAAGGAGAGTTTCTTATTTAACGGGTTGGTTATGACCTTTATGCCTTGCTTTTCTAAGAAGGGGATCAAGGTCGACCCTGGATTGCACATAACGGTCACGTCAACAGCACCACTGTGATGAAGACCGATTATTTGTGAGGCCTCGGGGCGAATCGGGTTTATATTGTTCCGATTATGATTTGTAACTGCTAACAACTTAATTTTTTTCATATAAATAAAATAAATTCATTTAATTGTGCTTAAAGTTTTTAACTTCAATTAAACAAATCATCCTTGGTGAATTAATTGGTTTTATCTTTGGATTATATAACTCTTGTTCAATAAGAGCACCTATTTCATTAAAGCGTCTTTTGGGTCTTTGCACAGTGGACAGGTGGGTTGAAAAGTCTAGTTGTTTAAGGGCGAGCATCTACCCAGCCTTGGCTTATGGCAAGTCAAAATTTTGCTTTTAACTTAGGCGCATACAAAAAGTAGTTGGTAAATGTGAAAAGGCAAATTGTACCTAACAACTACTTCTTCCTGGTCATATGACTACTCCCTCGGTGATGCCTTTGAGTTAACCTGGCTTGCCACACTGGGAAAAAGCGTGAGCCTAAGAGCAACTATTCCCTTGCATGGAGTGAATAGGGCAGCAGCAGGGTAACATTCAATACTGGTAAAAGTTTGAACTATTTGTTATCAATAGATGAATAAATAAGTAGGGAAATGTATTAAAACGGATTGACGTGCCGCCGTATTTGTATAAGGCATAAAACAACCGTATTCACCGGTGGGCTAGGCCGGTGTTAGCTGATATAGAAAGGAGTCTCGATTGGAAAAGTTATTAATAATTTTTATTCTGGTTTTCTCGGTCTCAGTGCAGGCAAAAGACGGCAATGATTTGTTAGCCGATTGCCAAGCAGTTACAGACGCTAAAAATGGCATGACACTAGATCAGGCCGGGATGATACGCTCAGCAAGTTGTATATCCTATTTGTCCGGCTTTGGCGGTGCTCATGCGCTATCGCCGTTACAGCACAAAGGAAAGAGAATGTTTTGCATCCCCGAGGGTTTGTCTCTGAGCGATACTGCAGATCGAACCGTAAAGTGGTTACAACACAATAAGGACAAACTCCACTACCCTAAACACCAAGTTCTCGCCATGGCGAGCATAGTGAATTTCCCGTGCCGCACCCAGTAAACCTGAGTTGCTCAGTCACATTGACTGGTTGGTATCAACTGAGGCAAGTAATAGCGGTAGTCCGTAAATTAATGTACCTTATACAGGGTTGAAGTACTTAAGATGATAATAAAGACAAGGAGAGCATAATGAGATTGTTACTACCCTCTATACTAATTGCCGTATTACTCGGTGGTTGCATGGCGACACAAGAACAGCATCTAAGTGCAGAGCCGTTGGAGATCAGCTCCGAGCAATTACATAAATACTGGCGTCAGGAGCGCTCGGAATTTACCTTTAGCACCCGAACTTTTAAAAAGCCGCCAACGGAAAATGGCTATATAAAGATGCGTTATCTAATCGACTCTAACGGGGAGATTTTTGATGTCGCCATCATCGAGTCTCAGCCAGAAGGGCTTTGGGATACCCATGCATTGCGCTCGCTCAAACATCTGAAGTATGTGCCAAGTAGTGATAACACCGAACTGACGCCGGTTTATGTAACCACGGACTATCACTTTAATGTTAACTAATGCGATATTGGTGAGATGAAAAAGCCAGCTTAATTGCTGGCTTTTTTGTGCTTAGCGGCGGTGGCTATGAATGCCAAAGAATTTGCAATACAACACGGGGATCACGATCAGCGTGAGTATAGTAGCAAAACCAAGGCCGAACATGATGGTGACCGCCATGGATTTGAAGAACACATCAAAGAGCAAGGGGATCATGCCCAATATGGTGGTGATCGCCGCCATGGCCACCGGACGTACCCTGGAGACGCCCGAGTCAAAGACCGCCTGGTAAGGGTCTTTGCCCGACGCCAGCTCTATATTTATCTGATCGAGCAGTACGATACCGTTTTTAATTAGCATACCGGATAGGCTCAATAACCCGAGCAGCGACATAAAGCCGAAAGAAGCATTCATGCTCAGCAATCCAGCACTGACCCCGACTATGGCAAGTGGCACGGTGGCCCAAATCACCAGGGGCTTGCGCACCGAATTAAATAATAAAACGGTGATCACAAACATCGCCAGATAACCCAGGGGCAGGGAGCCAAATATGGCGCTGCGGGCCTTGCTGGCAGACTCAAACTCACCGCCCCATTGCAGTTCATAGCCTCGAGGTAGGGGGATGCCTTCGATGTCGGCGCGAATACGGGCAAACAGTTTGGCCGGGGTTTCATCGCCGAGGAGGTCATGGTCGGCCATCACCGTCAGGGTGCGTTTGCGGTCGCGGCGCATGATTAATGGATCTTCCCAATGCACCACAAAGTCGTCCACCACCTGAGTCACGGGTACAAACACCCTTAGTACCGGGCTGTATATTTGCAAATCGCGCAGGCTTTCTACATTGAGGCGCTCTTCCGCCGGACTGCGGGCAATAATGGGCAACAACTGGGTGCCATCGCGATACAGGCCCACGGTTTTACCACTGACACTGGTCAGCAGTAATTGGTCGAGATCGCTTTTGCTAATGCCCAGGCGACGCGCCTTTTGTTCGTTCAGAATAGGGCGGATCAGCTTGGAGCGCTGACGCCAGTCATCACGAATATGGAAGGCGCCGCCGTCCGCCGCCAGGATACTCTTGGCCTGCTCGCCAAGTTGACGCAGCACCACGGGATCGGGCCCGGAAAAGCGCGCTTCGATTTTGGCATCGGTCGAGGGGCCGATTTCCATGCGCTTAAGTTTAAGCTTGGCATCGGTAATATGGTCCTGCTCGTAGGCACGTACCCTGTCTATCATGGTCAGCACAGCGTCGCGGTCACGTACGCGAACGATCAACTGGGCAAATGCAGGGTATTGTTTTTCCGGCGCATAGGTGAGCATAAAGCGCGGCGCGCCCTGACCTATGGTGCTGGTGACCTCGCTGACCAGCTCATCGCTGCGCAGGAAGTGTTCAAGCTTGGCCACCCCTTCTCTGGTGGTGCGAATATCGGCGCCCTGGTAGTGCCAATAGTCGATATAGAACATGGGCGTATTCGAGGCCGGGAAGAAGGATTGTTTAACGGACTTAAAACCCACCAGCGCCGCTATGAGCAGCAGTAACATCAGCACTAGGGTGGTTTTTCCGTAGTGCATGGCACGGCTCAGAACAAACTTATAGGCATTAAAAAGTACGCCCTGATAAGGGTCATCGGCACTGGTATCGTCGTCTTGTTTTTGCTTAAACATCATATCGGCAAAAAAGGGCGTCAGCGTGATGGCCGTCACCCAGCTAAGCAACAAAGAGATAAACAAGACCCAAAACAAACTGCCGGCAAATTCGCCACTGGCGTCCGAGCTCAGGCCGATGGGCGCAAAAGCCGTGATGGCGATAATGGTGGCGCCGAGCAGGGGCCATTTGGTTTGGCCGACTATGTTAACCGCCGCCTGCAACTTGGTTTGCCCGCGCTTCAGGTTGATAAGAATGCCTTCGGTGATCACTATGGCGTTGTCTACCAGCATCCCCAGGGCAATGATCAAGGCGCCGAGGGAAATACGTTGTAAGTTAATGTCGAACAGAGCCATAAAAATAAAGGTGCCGAGCACGGTCAGTAGCAAGATGCCACCGATCAACAGGCCACTTTTTACACCCATAAACACCAGCAGCACCACGATAACGATGGCCACCGCTTCAAACAGGCTGAGGATAAAGCTCGACACCGAGCTTTCAACTTCCGACGGTTGATTGTAGATGGCATCGATTTCCATGCCATGGGGGCGCTGATATTCCAGGGTCTGAAGATGACGGTCGATACGCGCTCCGACGTCCACCACGTTAACGCCACTGGCAAAGGATAAACCCAGTAACAAGGCCTGTTTCTCGTTGTAACGCACTATGTGGCTAGGCACTTCGGCATATTCACGATACACTCGGGCGACATCGCCAAGATAAATCAGCTCGCTGGCGCCTGGGCTGGAGATCAGCAAATGCTCAAGCTCGGCGACATCGTCGAATTCACCGGTGGGGTGCAGACGAATAGACTCGCCATCGACCATAACCCGTCCAGCATTCGACACGGTATTTTGCGCCTGCAGCAAAGAGAAAATATGGTTGGGGCTGAGCCCGAGCTGAGCCAGCTTGTGAGTGGAGATCTCAACAATAACCTGGCTTTGCTGCTCGCCGGCAACCGTTACCTTGCCCACGCCTTCCACCAACACCAGTTCACGTTTTAAAAAGTCGACATAGTCTTTTAGCTCGTCGTAAGAGTAGCCATCGCCGGTTAAGGCCAGGGTTACGCCGTAGACATCGCCAAAATCATCGATCACCTTGCTGGGATAGACTCCTGGTGGCATGGATGAGGATAAGTCGTTGATTTTGCGTCGCAGTTCATCCCAAATTTGCTTGAGATCTTCCTTGCGATAGGTGCTTTTCATCTCCACGGTGATCTGGCTTTTGCCATTGGAAGAGATGGAGGTCACGTAATCCACATAGGGCAGCTCTTGAATCGCATTTTCTATGGGGTAGGTCACCTCTTCTTCCACCTGGCGGGGCGAAGCGCCGGGATAGGCGGTGATCACCATGGCTTTTTTCAGGGTAAATTCCGGGTCTTCCAACTGCCCCAGAGACAAATAGGAAAAGACACCGCCGAGCAACAGAAACAGCGCAAACATCCAGCTGATGACCTTGCGATCGATGGCCAGTGCAACCAAGTTCATTTACAGTCCTCGCTCTTTGTGCCAAGGACGGACCTGCATGCCTTCTTGCAGATAATGCACACCGGCGGCAACCACTTGCTCACCAGACTCAATGCCGGAACGAATTTCAATGCCGTCGCGGTGTAATTGGCCGACCACCACGGCGCGTTTATGCACCTGTTTGGTGTCCTTATTGTATACCCAGACATAGCTATTGCCTTCGGTGTCTTGTTTTGGATCTGAGAACACCGCCTCGGCGGGCAGTTTATGCCAGGCTTTCACATCCTTGGTGATTTTGCTGACATCAATATACACATGCCCGGTCATACCCGCGAGCAGGTTAAAGTCTTTGGGCACCGGTAGCGAAAAGACCACCTTGTAGGTCAGGGTAGCGGGATCGGCCTGGGTGTCGTATTCCTTGATGGTGAGCTTGTAGGACTTATCGGGAAAACCGTCGAAGATCACCGTGGGTTGATACAGGGTGTCTTTATTGACTCGGGCGACCAGTTTCTCCGGCACCTGAATTTCCACATCCATTAAATCACGGGTTTCCAGACGTAAAATATTTTGCTTGGCCTGAATGTTTTCAAAGTTCTTTACGAACACCTTGGCGACGGTGCCGGCAAAGGGCGCCCGCAATTCGGAATTCTCAAGATTGGTTTTGGCGATATTAAAGGCCGACTCGGCTACCCGAGCGTTAGCCACGGCCTGATCGAGCTCGGCGCGGCTGGCAATGTTTTTGTCGAATAAGGCCTGCACGCGCTGCAATTGTGAGGTTGCCAAGTCGTAGCGAGCCTTGCGTTCGTCATATTGCAGTTGGAAGTCTTCGGGATCGAGTTTCGCCAGTAACTCACCTTTTTCTACTTGCTGGCCAGCCAACACGGGAAACTCAAGGAGTTCGCCGTTAACGCGAAATGCAAGATAAGAGCCTTGGTGGGCCACCACTTCCGCGGGAAAACTGCGCATCATGCTTTCATCGCTTTTACCTACGGTGAGCAGTTTAACCGGGCGGATAGGCGCGCTCTGCTCAGTTTGCTCGGCTGGTTCGCTGCAGCCGAAGAGGGCTGTGCAAAGGGCCAGCGTGGTGATAGAAAGAATACGCCGCATAAATTCTAGACTCCCTGTTAGTGGTTGAGATTGTGGCCATTATTGCTACACAGATTACTGTAGGATAAGATAAAATTAAAATTATAAATATCTTTAAACAAGATTAGTTTTACTTATGAAGTTGGCGTGGCTCCAGGTTTTAGACGTGCTTTCACGCAGTCGCTCATTAAGCGAAGCGGCTGAGCGTTTGCACAAGACCCAACCGGCATTGACCATGACGGTAAAGAAAATTGAAGAAGCGGTAGGCTTTGCGGTGGTCGACCGCGGCGGGTACCGTTTTTCTCTGACCGAGCAGGGGCAGGCCTATTGTCGCCGTGCCCAGTACCTGCTGCGCGATTTACAGGAACTCAGCGAATTTAGCAGCGAACTAGCCAATGGCAACGAGCCCTTGTTTCGTTTGAGTTACGAGCAGGTGTGTGTCGGCGAAGAGCTCAGTGCCATACTCAAATCTTGTTATCACGAATTCCCTCATACCGACTTTGCCATCGACAGCGGTAAGCGCTTCAGCGCCTTGGAGCAGGTGAACAGTGGCAAGTCGGATTTAGGCATAGGCCCTTGGTTTGATATTTTCCATGCCACCGGCGATTTAGAAAGTATTCCGGTGGGAGAGATCCAAGTGGGGCTGGTGGCCTCGCCTCGGCTTATTAGTGAACCAAGGCTGAGCTACAAGCGTTTGCAGCAATATCCCTGTGTGGCCATGTATGAAAGCGATATGCCTTTTGAACACGGGCGCATGCCGTTTTTAAATCAGGTGGCCAAGCTGAAAATAGATGACACCTTTGCGCTGCGCTCACTCTTGCTCAATGGCGCCGGCTGGGCCTTAATGTGCTTGGATTTGTGCCAGCAGGAAATCGACTCCGGACAATTACAGGTGTTGGAACTGACCGACAGAGAGCACTCCTTTAGGGCGCAAATTCGCGCCTTTCGCCGCCACTCGGCACACCATGGTCCGGTAGCACGCAGTCTCTGGCAACGTTTGGAGGTGCTTGCCAATGGATAAAAAAACGATGATTTATCAGGTGGTGGCCGCCATTCCAAAGGGCAGAGTATGCAGTTATGGCGAAGTGGCAAAAAGAGCCGGTTTACCCGGATACGCTCGTTTTGTTGGCCATACGCTGAAGACGTTGCCATCCGATTCGCGGATACCTTGGTATCGGGTCCTCAATAGCCAGGGCAAGATCTCTTTCCCCTCGGGCAGCGATGGCTTTATACGCCAACAGCAAGCACTGCTGGCCGAAGGCGTGCTGGTCACCGATGGTAAGGTTAGTATGGCTAAGTTTGCCTGGAAGCTATAACTGAGTCTGTTTACAGACCTTAAATCACATACAAGTAGATAGCGAGAAAGTGGCAGAGGCAGGCGGCCAGTACAAACAGATGCCAAACGGCATGACTGTATTGGCGGTGTTTGGCACTGTAAAACACGGTACCCACGCTAAAGATGACGCCACCGAGTACCAAAAGCCAGAGCGCCGGCCCCGGCAGGGCCAAATACAAGGGGTAGACAAAGGCCAGTGCTATCCAGCCCATGATCAAATAGGTGGCCAGTGACACCCGAGGGCGAGGAACCTTGGCACAGAGTTTAAATATCACCCCAAATAGGGCCAAGCCCCAAATGCAGAACATTCCCACCCAGGCCCAATAGCCGCCTAATGCCACCAGTAAAAAAGGCGTGTAGGTACCGGCAATCAGAAGATAAATGGCGCTGTGATCGAGCTTCTTCAGAATCGCTTTAAGGTTATTGTGGCTAATGGCGTGATAGCAGGTGGAGCTGACAAACATTAACAATAAACTGGCACCGTAAATGGTCGAGGATATGACCGCCGTCGTGTTTTTACTGATCACCAGCATGGCCACTAAAGCGGCCAGCGCCAAAAGGGCGCCAAGTCCATGACTAAGCCAGTTAATTTTTTCTTCTGCGGCTGAGTAGGTGCTTATTTGCATAGGGCTCACTTTGCTTTGACTCAATAGGTACAAGCCTGACTATAACGATTGGGCGTACACTTGTACACCGAAATTTCATCATAATACACCAGTGGTCAAAAATACAAAATAGCCTGTTAAAACCACTATTTTTTGGTCAAAAATTTTTGTTTAATTTCTAATCGCAACTAAGGTTAAAAAATTAAATCTTTTTAAAACAACAAGATAAAAAATATTTTTATCATGGCACAACCTTTGAAATAGATATTGCGACTAACTTAATGACACGTTAACAGGAACACCACAGGACAACCATTATGAATACTTTTACTAAAGCTGCAATTGTAGCAGCAAGCTTAACCCTTAGTATGGGCGCACATGCCAACAGCCTAACCGATGATATTGAACGTGCGGTTAAAGACGCGGCAAACGAGGCATTTGCAACATTAATCAGCACGCAAAAAGCGTCGTTACGCGAAGCAACTCAAGCCTTGTTCGAGAGCAATGTGCAAGAGCAGCAAAGCCAGGGCGAAGATAAATCGCAAGCGCAACCTAAGGCGCAAAAACAAGGTGATAACCATGACGCTTAATTTGGCACTGCTAGGCTTGATGTTATTGCCCGTCGCCAGCTTATTTGGCACCTACCTGGGCTTAAGCTTCTGTCGTCAACTCGGTTGGTGGGCTAAGTAGTACCTACCACCGAGTCTTTTTATAGACATTTGTTCCCGTATCCATGCGCTAACCCGCCACCATGCCGATCTCGGCGCACACCTTAATACAGGGCAGGCATCCAGCCTAATTATCTTCCTTTTTTTAAAATCCCTACTTATTGATTATTAACAATAAAGCTCAGGTATTTCGTCTATATTTTTTGCTCAATATCCGCTTCTCCCCCATACTGATAAGTATCTAAAAAATAAGTGATCCATTGCTCGTCAGCAGACGTATTGGTCGCTATCAATTGTTTTTATTGAGATAGCAGATGACCTTGCAATTAGCGTCCAATGCCCCTAACAGACGGCAATACTCACTGCTTTCCTCTAAGCTGGAGGAAGGCCAAGGTGAAGGACAAAAAATGATGTCGTCAACCGAGCATCTGAGTGATGCCTTGGTCAAGGTAGCCAATGAGCGCGACAAAACTGCGTTCGCCAGTTTGTTTCGGTATTTCGCGCCGAAAATTAAGCGCTTTGGCTTAAAACAGTTTAACAACGAGGCGGCGGCCTTGGAGTTGGTGCAAGACACCATGACGTCTGTGTGGCGTAAGGCGCACTTGTATCATCCTGGCAAGGGAGCCGCAACGACCTGGGTTTATACGGTCATGCGTAACGCTTCGTTCGATGCCTTGCGCAAAATCCGCAGTAATAAGGAAGACTGTCTGAGTGAAGATATCTGGCCGACCTTGCCGAGCCCGGAGCCAGATCAGTTTGATGACCATCTCGAAACCCAGCTGTTATTAAAACATTTAGACAAGCTGCCTCTGGCACAGCGCGAAGTGGTTAAGGGCGTTTATTTTCAAGAGCTCTCTCAAGAGCAGTTGGCGCAACAATTGGGCGTCCCGGTGGGCACCGTGAAATCACGGTTACGATTGGCTTTAGCTAAGCTTAGAAATTATCTCGGAGCAGAGTATGATTAAGTTTCATCCCAACTCAGATTTACTCCTGCAATATGTGCAAGGGGCATTACCAGCCTCCATCAGCGTTGCCATTGCGGCACATCTGGAATTATGTGCTCACTGCGCCACTCACATAGAAACGCTTGAGCGTCAATGTGCCCAAAGTGCCTTTGCCGACGAGGAAGGTGATGAGCAGACGTTGCAGCAAGAGGCTATGCTAAATGAAGAGTTAAGCGAGGAGTACGCAAATATGCTGGCGGATATCACCGCTGACAGCCTGCGCGACGATTTCAGCATTGCCAGCTCGAAGGAGCTACGCTTTGGTGATAACACCATCACCTTGCCGCGTGCCCTGAGTCACATAGGTATGGGTCGTTTTATGCAGGCGGGTAAACTGGCTCGTTCTCGCTTAGAGCTGGACGAGGGCAGCATGCGCACCAGTTTATTGTACATCGCCCCCGGCGGTACTATCCCAGAGCATACGCACACGGGTTTTGAGTTAACCCTCTTGCTAGATGGCAGCTTCAGTGACGAAGAAGGGACCTATGAGGCCGGCGATTTTATCTGGCTCGATCACCGTCATCAGCATACCCCCTACACCGAGCATGGTTGCTTGTGTCTAGCGGTGGTAAATAGTGCGCTGCACTTCAATAAGGGCCTAAGTAAGTTATTGAATCCTATTGGTGAGCTGATCTACTAATGAACCAAGATATTAAAATTGGCATCAGTGCCTGTTTAAGCGGCGAAAAGGTACGCTTCGATAGCGGCCATAAACGGTCTAACTTTTGTATGGATGAGCTGGCCAGGCATGTTCAATACGTGCCTTTTTGTCCCGAGGTTGCCATTGGTCTGCCCATACCCAGACCCACGATCAGGCAGGTGCGTAAAGGAGACGTCATCACAGTGTGTCGTCCCGATGGTACGGGTGATGTGGGCGATAAACTGACCGAGTACGGTCAGCGTATCGGCGCCAAATATGGCTCTGAGCTCGACGGTTTTATCTTTTGTGCCAAAAGTCCGAGCTGCGGCATGGAGCGTATTAAGGTGTTTAACGAAGAGGGAACCGGCAACACCGCCGAGGGCGTGGGCTTTTTTGCTGCCCAAATAATGGCAGCAAACCCCTTACTGCCCTGTGAGGAAAATGGCCGCCTCAATGATATGCACCTGCGTGAAAATTTCGTTATGCGCGTTTATGTGTATCACAGCTGGCGTCAATTGTGCCGCGAGCCCTTGAGCGTGCACCGGCTGACGCGCTTTCACGGCATGCACAAGTATTTGTTGATGAGTCACAATTACCAGGCCTATCGGGATTTGGGTCGACTGCTTGGGCATCATCAAGGTGAAGGGCTGGAGTCCATCGCCGATCAATACATCAGTGGTCTGATGGCGGCGTTGAAAAAGCCGGCCAGTCGCAAGGCGCACACCAACACCCTGATGCATTTGCAGGGTTACTTTAAGCGTCACCTCAGTAAGGGCGAAAAAGAAGAGTTGCGTGCTGCCATCGAGGATTATCGCCAAGGCTTGGTTCCCTTGTATGTGCCACTGACGTTATTGAAACACCAGCTTAACGTGCATCCCAACCCCTATTTGGCACAGCAGGTGTACTTCAATCCTCACCCCAATGATTTAAAACTAAGATACGGGATCTAATGACACCTCTTTTTTGGTTTCGGCGCGATCTGCGCCTATTTAGTAATGAAGCACTGATAGCCGCTCTCGAACAAGGTGCCGAGCATGCGGTTTTTTTTGTCACCGAACAGCAATGGCAAGCACATGATATGGCACCCATACAGCGTGACTTATTGTTGCGTCGGGTTGATTACCTGGGTCAGCAACTGAGTGACTATGGCGTGCAACTGCATGTATTGGCCGTCCCCGCGTTTGCCGAGGTGCCATCGGCGTTAATGGACCTATGCCAAACCTTGTCTTGTAGCAGTGTATATGCCAATCGCGAGTATGAAGTGAATGAGCGCGCAAGAGATCAGGCTTGCGTTGAAGTCGCGGCGCAGATGGATGTGGCATTTCACTTGTTTGATGGTGATGTGATTGCCCCGCCGGGCACGGTCACGACGCAAAATAATGAGATGTTTAAGGTGTTCACGCCCTTTAAACGCCAGTGGTTACGGCAGTACGAATGCACTCAGTTTAGCTTACCCGCTTGGCCTCGCACTAAGACTCAAGGCCAATGGCAGCGACCCGAGTGCTTAACCGGGGATGGCAGCTCGCACAAGTGGCCGGTGGACGATGAGGCGCTTGCCGGAGTCGTCGAACGTTTTATCGCTGAGAAGTTACCGCACTATAGCGAGGACAGGGATTTCCCCGCCATCAAAGGCACCTCCGGACTTAGCCCCTATTTAGCCCTGGGCATAGTGGGAATGAAGCAATTGTTGGTGCAATTGCAATCACGACATCCGGATATTCTGCAAAGCGCTAAAAGTAATTTGTTTAGCTGGGTGAACGAGCTGATTTGGCGTGAGTTTTACCGCCATTTACTGGTCGCCTTCCCACAGCTCTGTAAACATAACAATTTCAATACCAAGTATGACGCACTGCAGTGGCAGGATGATGACGCCGGATTTAAGGCCTGGTGTGAGGGCCGAACAGGTTATCCCCTGGTCGATGCGGCGATGCGCCAGTTACTGCGTACCGGCTGGATGCACAATCGCTTGCGCATGGTGGTGGCAAGCTTTTTAACCAAGCATTTGTTAGTCGACTGGCGTCGTGGTGAGGCATTTTTTATGCGACATCTGATCGATGGCGATCTGGCGTCCAACAACGGCGGCTGGCAATGGGCGGCAAGCACAGGATGCGATGCGCAGCCTTACTTTCGTATTTTTAACCCCATAACCCAGAGCAAACGTTTTGATCCGGACGGCGAGTTTATTCGTAACTATCTACCAGAGCTAGAAAAGGTGCCGACTAAAGAGATCCATTTCCCGCACCAGTATATGGCAAAAGTGGGAGGGATTGATTACTGGCCGGCAATCGTCGATCACCAAAGTGCACGTGCGCGTGCGCTAGCAAGGTTTAAGGTTGAGCATGAGTAAGCGCATTGCCGATTTTATCGCCATGTACCAGCGTCTAGATAAAGATAACCTGGCGTTACTCGATACGATTTATCACCAGGATATTCATTTTATCGACCCGCTCCATGAGCTGCATGGCCGCAACCAATTACATCAATACTTCGCCAATCTGTACGCCAATATCAAGGACTGTAGCTTTACCATCAGCGACAGTTTTGAATGCGAAGAGCAGGCTTTTTTGTATTGGACCATGGCCTTTAGCCATCCCCGTATCAACGGTGGGCGCGAGGTGTTGGTAAATGGTCATAGCCTGCTGCGTTTTGAAGGTGAGCAAGTGATTATGCATCGCGACTACTTTGATGTCGGCCAGTTGCTTTATCGCAACCTGCCGGTGATAGGCGGTTTGATTAAGTTTATTGAAAAGCGAGCGAGCGGCGTATGAAGATATTGATCACCGGCGCTACCTCGGGAATTGGCGAAAGCCTGGCGCTGTTATATGCCAAGGAGCATCAGGTTTATGCCTGTGGTCGCAACGCAGAGGCACTGCAACGTTTGGGCGAGCATGAATCGATTACGCCGCTGTGCTTCGACGTTACGGACTTGGCACAAATCACCGAGGCCACGGCTGAGATAGATGACCTGGATATAGTGGTGCTCAATGCCGGGGTATGCGAATACATAGACGATGCCCGACATTTTGACAGCGCCCTATTTGAGCGGGTGATCCGCGGCAACTTGCTGAGCCTGGGTTATTGTTTGGAGGCGCTGCTGAGCAAGATTAAGTCCG
The DNA here is from genome assembly GCF_018334135.1 of Pseudoalteromonas sp. BDTF-M6. Taxonomy (NCBI): domain Bacteria; kingdom Pseudomonadati; phylum Pseudomonadota; class Gammaproteobacteria; order Alteromonadales; family Pseudoalteromonadaceae; genus Pseudoalteromonas; species Pseudoalteromonas sp. BDTF-M6. Next base: position 153,410 of record NZ_JAGXTQ010000003.1, on the reverse strand, counting down.
GTGGTCAGCTGGCCATCGTCTCTTCAAGTGTGACCTACTTACCCATTACTCGCTCCGAGGCCTATGGCGCCGCCAAGGCCGGGGCCACTTATCTGGCTCGCACTTTGGCCGTTGATTTACCAGATATTGATGTAAGTGTGGTCCACCCTGGGTTTGTGCATACGCCCTTGACGGCTAAAAACGACTTCGCCATGCCCATGGCCATCAGCTCCGAGGATGCGGCTAAGCGCATTGTTCGCGGCCTGCACAAGCGCCAGGCGGAAATTCATTTTCCCAAACGTTTTACCCTTATTTTGAAAGCGCTGCGGGCCTTGCCCACATCGCTGTGGTTACGAATAGCAAAAGGAATGGTACGGTGAAAAATATCGCCATCATCGGCAGTGGTATTGCCGGATTAACCAGTGCCCACTTGTTGGCAAAAAAACACCAGGTAAAGGTGTTCGAAAAAAATAACTATATAGGCGGACATACGGCTACGGTGGATATCACCTTAGATGGTCAAACGCTGGCCGTGGATACCGGGTTTATTGTCTTTAACGACCGCACCTACCCAAAATTTGAAAAGCTGCTGGAAGAGATAGGCATTGGCCGGCAGCCGACGCAAATGAGCTTTAGCGTGCATCATTGCGACACGGGATTTGAATACAATGGTCACACCCTGAGTACCTTGTTTGCACAGCGACGCAATCTGTTGCGCCCCAAGTTCTGGCATTTGTTATGGCAGATTGTGCGTTTTAATCGTATTTGTAAGGACATGTATAAGTCGGGTGACTTTCAACAGGGAGTTACTCTAGGGCAGTTTTTGGATCGCCACGGTTTCAATGACTTCTTCCGCCAGCACTATATTTTGCCCATGGGGGCGGCAATTTGGTCCACTTCACTGAAGCAGATGAATGATTTTGCCATCGACTTCTTCGTGCGCTTTTTCTACCACCATGGCTTGTTGGATATCACCAACCGACCCCAGTGGTACGTGATCCCAGGGGGTTCCCGCGAGTATATAGCGCCTTTAACCGAGTCTTTTAAAGAGCGGATAGAATTGGGTGCCCATATAGACAGGGTAGAGCGCAAAGAGCAGGGAGTAGTCATTCACCTTAATGATGGCCGCACCGAGCACTTTGATGCAGTGGTCTTTGCCTGCCATTCGGATCAGGCACTCGCCCTGCTTGATGATGCCAGCGAGGCCGAGCAGCAGGTGCTCGGCGCCATACCCTATACCGCTAACTCCGTGGTCCTGCACACCGACAGCTCCTTATTGCCCAAACGCCCTGCGGCCTGGGCCAGTTGGAATTACCGCCTAGACAATAATGTCGATAGAGCTGCGGTGGTAACCTATAATATGAATATTCTTCAAGGGCTTAGTTCTGAGCAACCCCTGTGTGTCACCCTCAATGGTGATGAGGTTATCGCCGAGGAATATATACTCCGACACTTTACCTATCATCATCCGGTGTTTAATCAACAGAGCTTGCGTGCTCAGCAACGTCGCGACGAGATCAATGGTAAACAGCACAGTTATTTTTGCGGTGCCTATTGGTATAACGGCTTTCATGAAGATGGCGTGCGCAGCGCCGTGGATGTGGCCAAAGCACTAGGAGTCGATTTTGACTAGCGCGCTGGCGTTTGATACGACCGAAATAACGCAGCAGGCTTTGTGGCAAAGCGCCATTATGCTGGGCGATATACGCCATCGGCGCTTTGAGCCCAAGTCTCATCACTTTCATTATCCGCTTTATATGATGTGGGTCGACCTCGCTCACCCTGAGCAACTGGACGGCGTTCATCCTCTACTGGGCTCGGGCAGAGCCAAGTTACTGCGCTTTAAGCAAAGTGACTATGTGCCATTGCAAGAAGGGGACATAGCCACTCGGGCAATCAAACAACTGCATACGCTAGATAGCAGTATCGAGGTTGAAACCGTGTTTTTGCTTGGACAGTTGCGTTGTTTTGGGGTGTATTTTTCGCCCGCCAATTTCTATTTTTTTCAACGGCGTGGCGCCAGTGGATTGACCCATATGATGGCAGAGGTCAGCAATACGCCCTGGAACGAGCGCCATTATTATTTAGTCGATCTACGGACTAAAGTGAACTTTAAGAAACGCTTTCACGTATCTCCTTTTATGAATCTGGATATGCATTATCACTGGGTGGTTAAAGTGCTTCCCAAGTCCTTGCTTATCCATATTGAGAACAAGCGCCAGGAAACCCTGTTGTTCGATGCCACCATGCGCCTGCAACGCCGAACGTTGGAAAAACAGGCGGTGAGTGATCTGCTCAAGCGCTTTCCCGCGATGAGCCTGAGCATAGTCAAAGGGATTTACTGGCAAGCAGTTAAACTATTTTTGAAACGAGTGCCTTTTTACGCTCACCCTGGGAAAGAATGATGGATAGAGTTACCGAGGTAAAAATAAATTCAAACGTAAGCTGGAAAACCAAGTTGGCCAAGCGTTTGGTGTTTGCCGCGTTCAATACGCTGGAACACGGCTGTGTTGAGATTCATGAGCGTGGCGAGCCGGTGCATGCTTTTGGTGATAAGTCAGCGAAGCCTAAGGCTGTGGTTAAGGTTGTTGACGCCAAGATGTATCAGGCGTTCGCATTTTCCGGCAGCATAGGCGCCGCAGAGTCTTATATTGACGGTCACTGGGAATGTGACAATCTCACCAAGCTCATTGAAATATTTGTGTTAAACCAGGCACAGCTGGATGCCTTTGAGCGTCGCTTTGCGCTGCTGAGCGGACTTGCGTACCGCCTTAAGCATCTGCGCAACCGTAACTCCAGCACCGGTTCGAAACGTAACATTGTCGCCCATTACGATTTAGGCAACGAGTTGTACGAGTCCTTTTTAAGTAATGAAATGCTGTACTCCTGTGCGGTTTATCCGCACAAGGAAGCCAGTCTCGAGCAGGCGCAGCAACATAAACTCAAGCTCATTTGCGAGCGTGCGCAGCTTAAAGATGGCGACACAGTCATAGAGATTGGTACCGGGTGGGGCGCCTTTGCCATTTATGCCGCGAGTCATTATGACGTGCATGTTACCACCACTACCATCTCCGAAGAGCAGCACGATTATGTGGCGAATAAGATTAAAGCCCTGGGCCTTGAAGACAAGATCACCTTGCTGAAACAGGACTACCGTTTACTCGAGGGGCAGTACGACAAGCTGGTGTCCATCGAGATGATTGAAGCCGTGGGTCATCAATACCTCGGTGGTTTCTTCGCCAAATGTAACAGCCTGCTTAAGCCCGATGGTGCCATGCTGCTTCAAGCGATCACCATCAACGATCAGCGTTATCATAATTACGTCAAGCAGACCGACTTTATCCAGCAGTATATTTTCCCCGGTGGTTGCCTGGTCAGCATTGATGAGATGAGTCGTCATTTGCGTCAAGGCACCGAGTTGATGATGCACGAACTGCACGATATCGGTTTGCATTATGCCCGCACCCTGGCCGATTGGCGTGCGCGCTTCGATAAAGCCTGGCCACAATTGCAGGGGGCAAAATTTAATGCCCAATTTTACCGTCTCTGGCACTACTACCTGGGCTATTGTGAAGGCGCATTTCGGCAACGGGCCATCAGCACGGTGCATCTAGTTGCGCGCAAGCAAGGGTTTAAAACCAATGACGCAGCGCTGGCTTTGCATTACTAACTTTTTATTGTTTCAAACCTGCTGGTGGGCAGCTTTTTATGCCCAGCAGCGGGCACTGCCGGTAATGGCGCTGTGTCTGCTCATCATGTTGTGGCTGTCGTCAGAGCGCCGCCGCGACCTCTATTTATGCATCACCCTGGTGTTGGCCTTTGCCTGTGAGGCACTGGCCCAGAGGTTTGGGTTGTTGCAATTTTCCGACGCCACAGTTCCTGCCTGGCTTTTGTTACTGTGGCTGGCATTGATCCTCACCATCAATCATTCCTTGGCCTTTATTAAGCGCCTGCCTTGGTGGCAATGCCTGCTGTTGTGCTGGCTCTGTGCCCCGTCCAGTTATATTACCGCCGCGCACTTTGAGATTTTTGCTTTAGGGGTGTCCTGGTGGCAGTTCTATCTTCTTTATGGTGGCCTCTGGGCCGTTACTTTTACCCTGATGATAGTGATCAATCGGCACCTTAAACACGTAGTGACACATACGGGTTAATGAGGAGTACGCTGATGAATTTCTTTAAATGTGCACTTGTCGGTACGGCTTTGATGTTGTCGTGCCCGACCATGGCGACCACAGATAAGTGGCAGGGTGTGGGTGAAGGCGTAATGCGCTACCTGTTTTGGGATATCTACCACGCCGAGCTGGCGACAGATACCGGTGATTATCGCCAGGGGCAGCACCCCATGCGTTTGTCACTGACCTATCTGCGAGATATTGAAGGCGACGAAATAACTAAAGCCACCCTTGACCAATGGCGCAAGCTCGATAGACCCGAGTATGTACGGGCCTACAAAGCGCTGCTCACGGATCTGTGGCCGGATGTCAGTGCTGGAGATACGCTAAGCTTTGTGACCGATGCCAACGGTCAGGGGGCCTTTTTCTTCAATGGTGAGTTACTGCAGCGGGTTGAAGACCCAGCGTTTAGTGAGGCATTCACCGCTATTTGGTTATCGCCAAAAACCACAGAGCCAGGGCTTAGGGCGCAACTATTGGGAGGACGTCCATGAAACACCTAGTATTACTGCCACTGTTAATAATGCTAGTGTCCTGCAGCGTTAACATAGAGGATTATAAAGGCACAGAGCCGCAATTCGACTTTAAGCGCTTTTTTAACGGCGAGTTGGTGGCCTATGGGATAGTGCAGGACTACAGCGGTATGGTCACCCGGCGTTTCAAAGTCGATATGCAGGGCTCATGGGAAGGCAATAAGGGCATTCTTGATGAGCAGTTTTATTACCAAGACGGAGAGCAGAGCACGCGGGTCTGGAATCTGGAACTGGGTGAAGATGGAAAGGTGTTTGGCCGCGCCGATGATGTGGTGGGGCAGGCAGAGGGTAAAGTGGTCGGTAATGCCTTGCACTGGCAGTATAGTTTGCGTATCCCCTATGGCGATGACACCATCACCGTAGCCCTTGATGACTGGATGTTTCTTGTCACCGAAACAAGGTTGATCAACCGTACCGCAATTGATAAGTTTGGAGTCGAAGTTGGCGAAATCACGCTAGTTATCGAAAAACGTTAACAAATAGCCCATTTTTATGAAGTTTTTTCTCAAAAATGTGTGGTTTGCAGTTGCCAAGTCAATAAAAATACTTAAATATAGGTCTTGCTAAGGCAAAAAAAATAACGAATAGGAATCAAACAATGAACAAAGCTCAATTAGTCGAAAAAATCGCCAACGATGCTGAAATCTCAAAAGCAGCGGCGAGCCGTGCGCTGGATGCATTCACTGGTGCAGTAACTGACTCTTTGAAAGACGGTAACTCTGTTGCGCTAGTTGGTTTCGGTACTTTCACTGTAAAAGAGCGTGCTGCTCGTACAGGCCGCAACCCGCAAACAGGCGCGGAAATCCAAATCGCGGCTGCGAATATTCCTAGCTTCAAGCCAGGTAAAGGTCTTAAAGATTCAGTTAATTCTTAATAATAAAGAATACTGTTGAAAAAGGGCGCTAACGCCCTTTTTTTATGCCTGTTTTTTGGCAAAACAACTCTTTCTGTGAGCTGGTACAAAAGCTCATACTCGGAGGCCGCTGAGAGCGAATCGGACGTTCATCCTTCCACCGAAATCACAGTGTATACATCCATAATCGTTGAGTTTCTCCCATAGTCAAGAAAACGACCCAATGGGTCGTTTTTGTCTTGTTCACGCCTCTAAAACTTCGAGAAACTTAAGTGCTGGCAAACACTTCCTGAATCTGCTATCAATGGTAAGAGGACAAAAACAAGACAGGTTGCGGTAGAAAAACGACCCAATCGCTCGATATTAAATTGTTATATGCAAAAGGAAAGTTGCCAATGAAATCGAAGATAATCTTATCCTTATTTGTTCTAGTTGTTTTTTTAGCTGGTTTAGTCTCTGGGTTTTATGCAGGAATGGTTGGTGCATCTGCGTCAATGAGCGCGGAGCTATATGCTGGCGGTCAAACAATGAGAGCCGCCTTATTTAGTCTTGAAAAAAATGATATTGAGAAAGCAAAAGCCACTCTGTGCAACTCGATAAAAACTCGGATTAATATTTTAGAGCTATCAAGCCCAACATTAAGTGATCAGCAACTTTCTGAAGTAAGTGCACTAAAACAACACTGGTTGCATAATAATATCGACAAAAATCTTGGTAAATTCCGAGAGGTTTGCATATAACAAGCGCATAAAGTGAAGGGACTGCTAACGCTTGGCTCGGTTCCGCTTCGCTGCACAGTATAGCCAAGCATTATCAGCCCCTTATGCGGGCGGTAGGTATTTCTGATTATGGGTAGATTAAAAGGATATTTAGTTTATTTATTGATTCCTGCTATTCCTTATTTACTAATGATTTATAGCCCAGAGACTATAGATCCGGTTTTTCAATATTTAAAGTATGGTAAAGGAAGTAAGTACGTATTAGCGGGGATTCTATTTGTGTTTAATTGGAGTTTCTATTTCGGTATAGCCTTTGATGCCAGAAAGGAAAAAGTAAGCGAAAGAAATATTAGGTTCACAAAGCTTTACCTAGCCTTGCTCGCAGCGGTATCAGCTTGTTTTTTGATATTCTTAAATATTTTTACCGTGCAGAATATATTTCTAGCTAATACTATCTTAATAGTTTTTTTCTATACGCTACTAATTTCGTTTGGTAAAAAAAATACCTAACAAGGCAATTATAGATGAGGTGTTACTACCGTCCAAAAATGACACAGAGCTGATCTTAAAAACAGCCCCTAGCACAGTTTAGGTATGAAACTGCATTCCTCTTCGACATTGGCCATAGAAAGCGGCACCAAGAGTACCGCTTTAACTTATTACTTACCCTTTTAGTGCCTTATCGCCGCGGCCTAAGCCGATGGCGCCAGAGCGCACCATTTCGATAATATCGGTTTCATGGCGCAGGGTATCGAGGAAGGACTCCAGCTTTTCCGTGCTCGCCGCCAGTTGCAATGAATAACTGATGCGGCCCATATCCAGGATGGCGCCACCAAAAACATCCACCACCCGGGTCACCGCGGCACGAGTTTTTTCGTCCTGGGCTATCACCTTGACCAAGAGCAGCTCGCGCTCGATATGGCTTTGCTCGGTTAAATCTATCACCTTAAGCACATCGACCAGCTTATTCACCTGTTTGAGGATCTGCTCCAGCACCCGATCACCCCCTTGCGTGGTGATGGTGATGCGCGATAGCGAGGCATCGTCCGTGGTGCCTACCGCCAGGCTATCGATATTATAGGCGCGCTGGGAAAACAGGCCGACGATACGTGACAAGGAGCCGGGTTCGTTTTCAAGTAAGATGGAAAGTATACGACGCATTATGCTTTTACTCCTTTTTTCAACCACATATCATCAACGGCACCGAGTTTAATCTGCATTGGGTAAACATGTTCAAGCTCATCGACGCGGACATCGAGAAACACCAGGCGATCAGTAATACTCATCATTTTTGCGATGGCGGCATCGAGTTCATCAGGGTGATCGACGCGAATACCCACATGGCCGTAGCTTTCTGCTAGCTTGACGAAATCCGGTAAGGATTCCATATAAGAAGAGGAATGGCGGCCACTGTAGAGCATGTCTTGCCACTGTCTGACCATGCCTAAAGAGCGGTTGTTCAAGGAAACGATTTTAACCGCCAGGTTATATTGCAAACAGGTGGACAGCTCCTGGATGTTCATCTGAATCGAACCATCGCCGGTAATGCAGATTGATTCCTGGTCGCGAAACGCCAGCTTCACGCCCATGGCTGCCGGTAAGCCAAAGCCCATGGTGCCCAAACCGCCTGAGTTAATCCACTGGCGTGGCTTTTTAAAGGGGTAGTACTGGGCGGCAAACATCTGGTGTTGGCCCACATCCGAGCTGATGTAGGCATCGCCATTGGTGGCCTGGTACAGTTTTTCGATCACGGTTTGCGGTTTGATTTTTTCTTCACCCGGGCTGTAGCTCAGACACTTTTGCTCGCGCCAGCGATTGATTTGTCGCCACCAGTCTTCCTGGGCATGGCGGTCAATGCTTTGCCCCGACTTGGCAATGGCGCTCAATAGCTGCTGCAACACCATGTCCAGGCTGCCGACCACGGGAATATGGGCACTGATGGTTTTGGAAATGGAGGTGGGGTCGACATCCACATGCACTATGGTGGCGTTGGGGCAAAACTTTTGCACATTATTGGTAACACGATCATCAAAACGGGCGCCCAGGGCCAATATAACATCGGCATGGGCCATGGCCTTGTTGGCTTCTAAGGTACCATGCATGCCGAGCATGCCGATAAAGTTCGGGTGTTCGCCGCTTAGCGCACCAAGCCCCATCAGGGTGTTGGTGCAGGGGGCATTAAGGGTTTCTACCAGTTCGGTGAGCTGTTCGCTGGTGTTGGAAAGGATCACCCCGCCGCCGGCGTAGATCACCAGTTTCTGCGCCGCCATCAGGGCATTCACCGCTTTCTTAATTTGTTTGGGGTGGCCCTTCTTACTGGGATTATAGGTGCGAATAGCCACATCCTGGGGCATTTTAAAGTCAAACTTGGCCGCTGGGTTGAGCACATCCTTGGGAAGTTCAACCACGACCGGGCCGGGACGGCCGCTGCCGGCGATATAAAAGGCCTTGGCAAGCAAAGTGGGGATCTCCTCGGCGCTGCGGCAGTTAAAGCTGTGTTTCACTATGGGCCGTGAGCAACCAACAATATCGGTTTCCTGAAAGGCATCGTCGCCAATAAGATGAGTGGGGACCTGGCCTGAGATCACCACCATGGGGATGGAGTCCATATAGGCGGTGGCGATACCGGTAACACAGTTGGTGGCACCGGGTCCGGAGGTGGCCAGCACTACACCCACCTTACCCGTGGCGCGGGCGTAGCCATCGGCCATATGGGTGGCTGCCTGCTCATGACGGACTAAAATATGCTCTATATCATTTTGTTCGAACAGCGCATCGTAGAGATCCAGCACCGAACCGCCGGGATAACCAAAAATATAGTTAACGCCCAGCTCTTTTAGTGCCCCGACAACCAGCTCACCGCCGTTGTATTGTTGCTTACTCATCCTCATTCCTCAAAAAAAAACCCCCGCATAAGGGCGGGGGTTGTTTAGCCTAATCGTTGGCTCACGCCTACCCCGCAGTCTGGTTAAAGACCACCACAAGTAGAACCACGAGAACCAACATAATTGACATATTTTTACCTAAGTAGAAACTTTAAAACTCACCTAATCATTGTTAGTTTTTTGGGCAACTTATGTCAACCCTAAGGGAGGAGTTTTTGGATAAAATATTCTTATAGTGAATATTAATCTGCCTTTTAGGGTTATATTTTTCTTTTGAGGTCTTTTTTGAAACGAAAAAAAGCCAGCTGTCGCTGGCTTAGATATTTTATGTCGAATGCCGGGTTACAGGCGCTCGATCACCGCTGCGGTGAAGTCTGTGGTGCCGTGCTCGCCACCTAGGTCGCGCGTGGTGCGGTCACCGGTTTTGATCACGTCGGCCACGGCCGCACGGATGCGCTCTGCGGTTTCACCCATATCCAGGTATTCAAGCATTTGAATAGACGCTAGGATCACCGATGTTGGGTTTGCCAGGTTTTTACCGGCGATATCAGGGGCGCTACCGTGTACCGCTTCAAAGATAGCGGCATTTTCACCGATATTGGCACCCGGAGCCATGCCCAGACCACCCACTAAACCGGCGCACAGATCAGAAAGGATGTCGCCGAACAGGTTTGTGGTCACGATGACATCGAACTCTTCCGGGTTCATAACCAGTTTCATACAGGCGGCATCAACGATCATCTCGGTCGACTCGATGTCTGGGTAACGCTCGGCTACTTCGCGGGCGACCTTTAAAAACAGGCCCGAGGTTGACTTAAGGATGTTCGCCTTGTGTACCGCGGTCACTTTTTTACGGCCTTCACGAATAGCTAGTTCATAGGCAAAGGTCACGATCTTTTCGGCACCTTCGCGCGTGATTTTTGACATGGCTTCTGCTTCGGTGCCATCGTCTGAGACCACTTGGCCAAGACCCGAGTACATGCCCTGAGTGTTTTCACGCACCGTGATGATGTCGATGTCGTCGTAGCGGGCTTTAGTGCCGGCGAAAGATTTAACCGGACGCACATTGGCATACAGATTAAATTGCTTACGCAGGGTAACGTTGATTGAGGTAAAGCCTTCGCCTACCGGCGTAGTTAAAGGGCCTTTTAGCGTGATCTTGTTGCGTTCAATGGCTTCCAGTGTCTCTGGCGGTAACAGCTCACCGGTTTTTTCCAGTGCGGCTAGACCGGCATCAACAAATTCGTATTCAAAGTCACAACCGGCGGCGTTTAAAATTTCCAGAGCTGAGTCGATAATACTAGGACCGATGCCATCGCCTTTGATGACAGTAATGGTTTGCTTAGCCATTTAACAATTTCCTTAAAACTGATAGAGAAGTCCGACACCAAAAGCATAGCCGCACAACGCTGTTGTGGGTAATTAGAAAGCTGATGAGGGTGGCGGAAATTTACGTGAGAATTCAGGGCGATTTATAGCAGTTAAGCCCCGAATTTTCCAGTATATGGCATTTAAATATATATTATTTCCAATATAAATAAGGTGAATTTTGCCTATTTATTAGATGCCGTTGTAGGGGCCTATATTCAAGGTCTCGCTCACCAGTTTATCGAGTTGCGTGCTGGGTCCCTGACTTTCTAACATGGCTTTTTTTACCAGCTGCTGTTGCCAGGGAGCGTACGGGTGGTCATATCCATAGAGGTGAAACAGCACCAGCTTAAAGCTGTAACAAACCAAGGCATTGGTGCTGAGCTCATTAAAGGGCTGTTGTTCACTTTGTAACAGGGCATTGAGCCACTCGCCATCGCCCAAATGCTGTTTGAGATAAGCAGCAAGATCTGCATGGTCATACTGACTGACACCAACAAGGGCGGCCATGGGTCTTGGGTTTTGTTCTGTAAAGGGCAGCTTGAGTGGGTCCAGGGCGATACTGCGGGACAAAAGCTGCGGCGTTTGTTCGACAAAATAGCAGAAGTAGCACAGATAAAGTGCCATTAAGCGCTCAGGATAGAGGTTTTTCATTCGCGCACTCAGGTGCTGTATCACGGCACAGGCGGTATTGATGCGCCCGAGTAAAAAGCCACTGAGGGGATGGCGCAGTTGCGCAACCTGTTGGCTTAAGCTCACTCGGGTAATAAAGTCGCCAATATTATACAGACCGACCATGGATAAGGCATGGCGAACATTGGCCGCCGCTTGCGTGGTGCGGTTATAGGCGCCGGCTGCTTCGAGCACATGGGTTTGCAATTGCGGCTCGTTGCTAAGCAATCGCTCCATGTCGGCATAGCCTTTAGCTCTTTGCACCTGTTGCAGTAGCTCGGTGGGTAAGCGCTGTGGCGCAGCTACAGAGCTCTGTCGTTGTAGGGGCGCGCTTAGGTGCTGCAGAAACGCATCCAGCGTCGCGTAGTGCGGCTGAGTGTCCTCATACTGCCACTGCGGTTTTGGGATCAGCCGATAGCGGTGTTCATCGGCTCCCAGCTCGATGAAGATATACTCATGGTGCTGACGCTGACCCAGATAGACTAAGGTTTGCTCGCCACGCTGCCAAAGGCTGCCAAGGAGCTGGGGAGAGAGGCAGTCTACCAGGAGACGACAGTCTTGCTGCACCGCCTCGTTAGTGCTTTGCGTAAACACTGAGGCACAGGCGTTAAAGAAATGCTGGCCGGGGCGCGTGCTGGTGCTGGTATTAAGGGTGGCAAGATGCTGTGCCAGGGCCAGGGTGCGGGTAAAACCACAATATAACTGCACATGTTTATTGCTGCTCAGCACCTGCTGATAGCGTCTGTTTTTCGCCACTATCTGGACTAAGGCCGGTTGCTGCTCGGTATTGATATTGAGCATTTTCAGGCTGAGTAATCCGCCTTGTTGCCACTGCTTTTGCTCGCGCTCACTGAATGCTTGGCCTGCTCCGCGTTTGTTGAGCAAGCCGATGGTGGCCAGATCGCAGCTCAGTGCGGCCATCATTAACAGTTCGCAGTCTTTAGCATGATACTGCCGTGCCTGGACTAAGCACGCCAGTGCCGCTATTCGTTTTACATGCAAGCGGGTGGCATAGGGAAGCGGGTCTAATTCCGCCGATAGCAGCCAGTGGAATAGGGAGCCCTGTTGGCTATTGAGTCGACTTAAACGCTCGCTCAGGGCGAGTAAGGCGGGGTAGAGACTAGGCCATTGACTCTTATCACGACAGGCGCGATGCAAACGGGCAATATAGGTGATCAGCTTGCCCAGCTCCTGCACCTGCTTAGGATTGTAAGTCGACTTTGTCATAGGCGAGTTCGGCCTGTTGCCCCCATACTAGTAGCTTTTTATTCTTAAATAACAACCCGGTGCACTCGTCCTTGGTGGTAATGCCATCGGCTTTGACGTGCTGGGTGCGATAAAACACGATCTGGTAGATATCCTCTCCACGGCGCTTCACAAAGGTGAGATCCGGGGTGCCCAAGGTGGCCAGCACTTCTTCAATATGCATTGGCGAGGTGGAATCAAGCTTAGCAATAAAACGCTTGTTATAGGCCTCACGGTCTTGCCACACCATGGCACCGGGGTCGTCCTTATACAGGCTCATCACCAAGGTGGCGATCACCGCATACACGCCGATACCGAGAATTATGTATTTTAAAACCTTGGTCCACATCAGTTTGTTACCCTTGGAGCCGAACACCTGCGCCCAGTATACCTAGTTCATTTTCGCAATGCTAAATTTGCGATGTGTGCAGCGTAATTTGTGGCGCATCCGGGCTTAAGCGTAATTGCTTTAAGGATATTCCCAAATCGATGTCGGTGCGCAGTGACACCAGGGCCAAGGCGCGCACGTAGTCTGGCAAATGCCGAGTTAATAGCTGCTGAACTTTGCCCTCGGGATCGGCACTGAGGGCATCGGCAACGCTGGGGTACTGGCTTAGCAGCGCCTGTGCCGACTTGGCGCCTATGCCACTGACGCCGGGAATATCATTGGTTTTATCGCCCACCAAGGCGAAATACTGCCACAGTTGGGCGGCGTCGATACCGTATTTTTTTTGCACCTCATCGGCGCTGCGCTCGGCCTTGGTAAAATAGTCAAAGACCATGACCCCTTGCTCTATGAGCGGCAGGTAACCCTTGTCGGTGGACACTATCACCACCTTGATACCCTGTTTATTGGCCTTGGCGGCCAGGGTGGCGAGAACATCGTCTGCCTCTTCGTTGGCGGCGCGCACCACGGCGATGTGCTGAGCGTTGATGGCATTCATAAAGCGGGGCAGTTGTTTATTCAGTGCCTCGGGCATGGGTTTGCGTGAGGCCTTGTAACCACTGAAATACTCGTAGCGCCAACTGCTGTCGCCATCGAAGGCGGCCAGTGCGTATTGGGGTTGATGTTGGGCTTTGAGTTTCACTAACGCGCGCTCAACGCGAGTCAGCGTCTCCTCTATGGCTTGTTCGCTGTGTGCGCCGTATTGGCTTTCGCACACGGCATATATGCGCCGAATAAGGTTCAGCGCATCGATAAGTAATAATTGCATTGTCAGGCTAGGACCTAAGTCTGGATAGTGTAACAGGGTATATAGGCGCTGCCGGGCAGCTTCATACGGCCTTGGGCGACGAAGGCACTGAGCAAGGTATCCATTTTACCCATCAGCTCGGAGTCGCCGCACAGCTCAAACACCCCGTGTTGCTTGATGGCGCGAATGCCATCGTCCTTGACGTTACCAGCGACTATGCCGGAGAAAGCGCGGCGCAGATTGGCGGCGAGCTGCTGCTTGGGCTGTTCGAGGAAGAGGTTCAGCCCCGCCATATTGTCATGATTGGGCACAAAGGGCGCCTGAAATTCTGGGTCGATACGCAGCGTCCAGTTAAAATAGTAGGCATCACCGTGCTGGCGGCGGTAGTCGCGCACATCCTGCATGCTTTGTTTCACCGTGCGGGCTACCAGTGCCGGATCGCCGATGATCACCTCAAATTTATCCAATGCTTCCGGGCCTAAGGTATCGCCGACAAAGGTGACGATTTCATCGAAATAGGCGCGACTTTCTTCTGGTCCGGTGAGGATCACCGGCAGTTGTTGTTTGTCGTTGTCCGGGTGCAGCAAAATACCGAGTAAATACAACAACTCTTCGGCGGTGCCTGCGCCACCGGGGAAAATGATGATGGCATGGGCAACGCGCACAAAGGCTTCCAGGCGTTTTTCAATATCTGGCAAGATCACCAGTTCATTGACTATGGGATTCGGCGGCTCGGCGGCGATAATGCTTGGCTCGGTCAGGCCCAAGTAGCGCTGTTTGGCGATACGTTGTTTGGCATGGCCTATGGTGGCACCTTTCATCGGCCCCTTCATGGCGCCCGGGCCACAACCGGTGCAAATATTTAGGCCGCGCAGACCAAGCTGATAACCTACTTCCTTGGTGTAATGATATTCCACTTCATTAATGGAATGACCGCCCCAGCACACCACCATGTTAGGGTCTGTGTTGACCTCGAGGGCGCCGGCATTGCGCAGCATATCAAAGACCATGTGCGTGAGGGCTCTGGGGTCCGCCTCGTGCATGGTGTGATGTCTTTGACAAATAAACAAAATATCGCGAATAACAGAAAAAATGTGTTCGTGAATACCGCGAATAATATCACCGTCCACAAAGGCCGTTTGCGGTGGATTGGTTAACTCTATTTTAATGCCACGCTCGCGGACTACGAGACTGATGTCAAAGTCTTTAAAGCTGTCATAAATCTCGGCGCTGGAGTCGGTGTGGCTGCCCACGTTGAGTACCGCCAGCGCACAGTTGCGAAATAACCGATAGCGATCGGTGGTTGATTGTTCTAGTAAATCCACTTCCAATTGCGAAAGTAAGTTGAGTACCCCGGTAGGGTTGAGCTGTATTTTCATAGCCTACTCCTTTACTGAAACTTGGCTATTGCTGGACCACTAAACGATCGCGGCCGGCATGTTTGGCCTCGTACAACGCCTGATCGGCGCGGTCGAAGGCACTAAGAGCGGTGTCATTGGTTTTGACCTGGGTGGCACCGATAGAGACGGTGATCTGCACCTGCTTATCTTTGAACTTAAAGGGAATGCTTTTCACACTGGCGCGCAATTTTTCTAATGGCCGCACCACATTATCCAAGTCGACGTTGGGCATCACCAACACAAATTCTTCGCCGCCGTAACGGGCAATAAAGTCGCTGCTGCGAATGGCTTTCTTCATCGCCGAAGCCAGTACCAGCAGGGTTTTATCGCCGGCACTATGGCCATAGGTATCGTTAATGGACTTAAAGTGGTCGACATCTATGACAACTAAACACAGGGGCGTACCATTGCGGTGGCATTGTTTGAGTTCCAAATCGAAACGCTCATCAAAGGCAATGCGGTTAGGGAGCTTAGTGAGCCCATCCTGCATATTCATCAGGCGCTGACGCTCTAACGAGGCTTCATAGTGCTGCACCTGTTGTTCCAGGTCCTGTACCCGCGATTGCATGGATTGCAAGCCCTGATGCAGTGCGTCACGATGCTCGGCTTCAAGTTGCTCTTTGTTTACCAATTGCGCGGTCAAACTGGCCAGGCGCGACTCCACCGTGCTTTTGAGCTCGGCAATATCGGTAGCGAATTCGGTATGTTGGCTTAATTGATTGATGTTCTCATCAATCTGCTGATACACGGCGGATATCTTGCTATCGAGCTGACGGGATTTATCCACCGTGTTGGTGAGCAATTGTTGCAGTTCGCTCAGGCTTTCATTCAGGGTCGCCAGGAAGTGCTGTGCGGATCTGCGCTCGCGACTGAGGCTGGTCACGATAATACGGGTGAGCTCAATGCTGGCGCTGAGCAGCTGCTCGAATTCGGTGGCGGCATTGATGTTGTGCTTGAGCGTGCGCATTTGCTCGATAAACTCGCCTTGCACGCTGACCTCGGTGCTCAATTGTGTCAGCTCATTGGCAAAGTGGGCTATTTCCCCGGCATGATCACGGCCTTCGGTGGTGTTGCTGGCATTGAGTACCTGATCGTAAATATTGACCAGGCGTGAGAAAAGAGGAATAAAATCCAGCGGCGTGTGCACATCTTGCAAATGGGTATTGAGCAATTCTCTTAAGGTGCGGCGTGAGTCGTCGGGTAAGCCCTTGCGCTGTTGCAGTTTGCTTCCGGCTTGCTCGACACAGCTTTGCAACTGGCGTAGTTGAGCCTCAAGGTTGGCCTCGTGGCGTGTAAGCAAAGTACTCAGCTCGGCGATGATGGGGCCAAGCTCCTGAAAGTGGGCGCCTTGCTGTAATTGTTTGCGAAACGTGGCTAAACGGTTATCCAGCTCAAGATCAATTCCTTTGCAGGCTAACGATAATTTGGCGATAAACTGCGCCAGGATGCTGACCTGCTCCTGTCGCGTTACTTCAATGGTCTGTCGTTGCGAAATGGCTGAATGCAACTTTTTTCTCAAAGCCTCAAGCTGTTCCGACACGCCCTGCTATCCTTTTTCGTTGTTATATTGTCCAGTGTACAACATTATTATTGCAAATACTGATTAAGTATCAGTTTTTTGTCGAAAATTTGTGGACTTATCGCCTCGCTTCATCCCCTTGTCGTAGCTGTTTACAGGCAAACCAGGCAAGAGGCCTTTGCCAAGGGAGTAACCCTTCTTGGTAGTTAAACGCAAAGGTTTGAGGTGATAGCCGCTGCTTTGCTAGGCTGCGGCGCAAAGTAACAAGACAACGGGTGTGCAGTGAAAAAAATCCTAGTTGCGGCGGCTATGCTGCTGGTTTCCTCGGTGGCAAAGGCCGCCACAAATTATCAAATTTCCATCGACCAGGGTGCTCATCACTTAGGTGATGTCAGTGTCAGCTTTGCCAAAACCGGGCAAAGTTATATAGATGCCAAGTTCCCGGCCTGGCGCACCGGGCGTTATGACATCCTCAATTTGGCTAACGGCGTGCGTTACTTCAACGCCACCGACGCGCAGGGCCAAGCCCTGAAATGGCAAAAAATTGATAAAAGCACCTGGCGTATTTTCTTAAACGAGCCCACCGCCGTGACCTTGAGTTATCAGGTCTATGCCAATGAATTGGGCTTACGTGCCCGCCATATCGATGACACCCATGCCTTTATCGATGCCTCCGGCTTTTTTATGTACAGCGAGGCGACGCGCAATGAGCCTGTGACTGTACAGCTGGAAGTACCTAAGGGCTGGCGCTCGGTGTCGGGAATGAACAAGGGCAAGAACCAACATCAATTTGTTGCTCCAAATTACGATGTCTTAGTGGACTCTCCCATAGAAACGGGTATCAATGAGCTGCACTCCTTCTCGGTCGATAACCGCGATTATGAGCTGGTTATTTGGGGCGAAGGCAACTACGACAGCGACAAGATGGTGGCCGACCTGAAAACCCTGGTAAAAACCGGTCATGTGGTTTGGGATGACTACCCTTATGAGCGTTATGTGTTTATGGTACATGCCACCTCGGGGGCGCGCGGTGCCACCGAGCATCTTAACTCCACCATTATTCAGCGCCACCGTGATAAGTTTGCCAAGCGCGAAGACTATTTGGGCTTTATTGCCACCGCCGCGCATGAGTTTATTCACACCTGGAACGTTAAAGCCTATCGCCCCGAAGGCATGGTGCCCTATGACTATGTCGCGCCGAATTACACGCGTTTATTATGGCTGGCGGAAGGCTCCACCAGTTATTTGGAAGATCATCTTTTGCTACGCTCGGGCTTAATGACCAAGAAGGAATTCTTTAAGGACCTGGGTAAGCGTATTAACACCCACCTTAAGACGCCGGGTCGCGAGGTGCAAAGCGCCGCCCATACCAGCTTTGACAAATGGATCAATCAAGGCGGCGATCATGGTCGCAACTATAGTACCAATATTTACTCGGAGGGCTCTTTGCTTTCCATGGCCTTGGATCTGAAACTCCTGAGTGATTCTGCTGGCCAAGTGAGTTACCGCGATGTGCACCGCCAGCTCTATAACAAGCATAAATTACCCAACGGCTTTAACGAGCAGGATGTGATTGCCATTCTCAACGAGCTGAGCGGTCAGGATTACACCGCCTGGTGGGCCGACAATGTTGAAGCGCCCATGAATTTGGACTTTGATGCCCTGTTAAATAAGGTCGGCCTTGAGCGCGTGTCCCCCAAAGATGCCAAGCAGATTGCGTCTTTGGATGTCAATACCAGCACCGACAAGGGCCTGCTTAAGCTGGATCATGTGCGCCGTGGCGGCGCAAGTTGGCAAGCAGGGCTGACCGCTGGCGATTTGATCGTTGCCATTAATGGTCGTCGCATCAGTACCGACTTAGCCACGACATTGGCTGGCTATAAGCCGGGCGATAAGGTGTCGGTGAGCTTTTTCCGTCGCGACCGTTTGCAACAGGTGGACCTTGTTCTTGGCCTGAGCTACGACAAGGATGCAACAGTGCAGCCGGTGAAGGCGCCAACTCAGGAGCAACAGGCATTATTCAAAGCCTGGATGGGTGTAGAGCTAAGCGATTAAAACCTTTGTCCTGCAACCAGGCTCAGGCGTTGGTTGCGGGGATTGGGTAAGTTCTACGGCCCTGCTTTCTCAGCAGGGTAACCAGATGGCGTCGCGCCCTGTAAGCTGGCGTCCAATTGTGCAAGGCCAGCCACTGTTTTTGCAGCGGATAGGCCTTGGGCTTATTTCGTCCCTTACTGGCTATATCGCTGTCAAAATAGTTGTCCTGGGCTATGGGGTAGGGATGCAGGGCACCCACATGGACCCCGGTTTCCCAGGTATGCTGAATGTCCGTATCCACTGGCCGATAAATCTTATTTGCATGGGCCAACATCTGCTTTGCGCCGAAGCGACTGATCACATAGGCACAGCAGCCGCTTAACGGCTTATCATGGATCACTAATTTGTGTGTGTTATCGAGCTCGGTGCTGAACTTGTTGGCACGCTCCCGCCCTTGATAATTACAGAGCTTCACTATGTCTACCGGTAACGGGTGATTTAACACCGCTGCCAGGCCGGACTTAAGATCCCCTACCAAGGAAAAGTCATCTTCAAGCACCAAGGCGTATTCACTTTGACTCTCTAACAAGGCCTGCCAACATTTTTTGTGGCTAAGATAACAGCCGATTTCGCCATCGCTTAAAGGGCGGTAGAACTTGTTACGATTCGCTTTGTCATCAATGAACGCACGTTTTTGCGTTGCAGATAGTTGCCGTCCGTTCACCGCATCAATGCGTTCAAAGCTCAATCCGTGAGCCGTTAGTTGTTGCGCTGCTCGTCGCAGTCTATTGTCGCTGCCTTCGAGGTTAATCACATAAATGGGGATCATGCTGCTCTCCACCGATTGTTGTGCCACCAGTATGGTAGAGGAATAAGTCATCGCTATGTATCGGTGATGACAGGAGCGTTACCAAATGGCTTCCCGGATGGGTGAACTAACGAGTTCGTTGAACGCTAGGAGATACCTCAAATGAGTAATAAAAAAATGTGATCTGGATAAAAAATAGCCACGTATTGACCCCTGTAGTGATTGTGAATCTCCCCTTTACCAGACATGTATAAGGACTCAGACCATGAATTCTCTAGCCCGCTCTTTACACACCACCCTTATTGCCGCAGCGCTCGGCGCCATCATGGCGTCGCCGGCTATGGCCGATACCCCCAAATGGGCCGATAAGTCGCCAGCCAGTATAGTTGAATTTGCCGTTGGCGCTTCTGGCAGCCCGTTTGACTTTGACGATAATGGCAGTGATTTCGATATCCTGGTTGCAGCGCTGATCGATACCAACACAATAGGAATTTTCGATGGCACCGACTTTACGGTGTTTGCGCCGAACGACCAAGCATTTTACAACCTCACCAATACGGACAATGACGAGGACGCTTACAACGCCGTGGTAAATTTGTTGGGTGTTGAAGGGGTGGCCGGGGTGCTTGCCTATCATGTGACCGATGGGGTGCGTAATTCTCGCTCAGTGGTGCGAGCGAAACAGTTAACCATGCTCGATGGCAACACCATTATGTTCGACAGTGGCCTGATCATTGCCAATGGTTCTGAAGCCGGACTAGTGAACATAGACAATCGCCTGGCGGATGGCATGGTGCACATCATTGACACCGTACTCATTCCTTAGTGGTGGTAATTACTGTCCTCAGTTAAAGCGCTCCTTTTCTTAGGAGCGCTTTTTTTTGTGCTGTTCATGACCCAGGTTTATCAATGCCATGGCGCTTCCCGATGACGGCAGTTAAATGGGTGTTGCGCTAGATTTTACCTCGCTTGCTTGGGGGCGATAATGGTGTAAATAGCAGCCGCAGACATAAACAACAATCGAGGTGGCTACCATTAATTCAAGTTGGGCCAAGGATATTACCCAGCCAATTTCTCTTGCTTGCCAGCCAGTGACTGTCATCCAATCCGCGACTTTAAACAGCGCCGTGGCACCTATCACCAGCGGAAAGGTAAAGGCGGCGTAACCTGGGCTAAAGGGCAGGCGAAGGAGCTTAAAAAATGCCAGATACACCACGGATGTCATCAGTACCGCCAGGGTGAGTAACACACCTATCACCAGCGGCGAAGGACTGTGAACCAAGGAAAGATAACCGGCCAGTGACAAACTCGCAGGCGCTGCCAGCACGGCCAGGGTGGGCTTGGCGGTATCGGCAACTTGTTCATTAAAGAGTAAGCGGTAGAGCATAAGCGGCAGCATCAGGGCATACATGGCCATACCAAAAATCAGTAAAGCTTCGGCTATAGGGCGCAGTGTGCCGCCGGGAAAGGTGACGTCAGCAACAATAATGCCGATAGGCGGGATAAACCAGCTTGGCACCATGTGCTCAAGATGAAAGTCGCTTAAACGGTGGTATACAAATAGCGCGAAAAACCCGCTGTGCAAGAGTATGGCCAGTAGCCATAGGCCTTTGGCGAGCAGTGGCGTTATGACACTCAAAGCGCTTGATACAACCATGGTGGCCATGGCAAAGGTGGGCACCACACTGCCCGTAATCGGATGGCGTAAATCCTCCACTAAGGTGCGCGGGTGAGTAATAAATTTGGCCAGTACTAACAGCAATAACGCAGTTGCTATTAAGGCCCCCGTTGCTTGCGCCACGCCGTTCATACCAGCGATGTTTTCCCAGCACCAGCCTAGTGAGGCAATCCCGAGGGCTAATCCTGCTAAGGGAGTCGGCACCTTGGTTAATCGTGATTCTTGTTTACTCATGGTCATGGCTACACCCTTGTGGTTTAGTTCGCGCCGATTCGCGGCTCGGTTTTCGGTGTAGTGTAGAGCCAAAAAAACGTTTAATATATTTTAAAATATTGATTGTATATTTAAGTAAAATTGAACGGAGGCGTAATGAATATTGCCTTGCGACAACTACGGGTATTTGTGGCCGTGGCTCAGGAGCTCAGCATCACAACCGCCGCCAATAAATTATGCTTATCTAAGCCGGCCATCAGCATGGCGTTGAGCGAGCTGGAAAAACAACTGGGGCAGCAGCTTTTTGATCGCCACAATAACAGGTTACTGATCAATGAGCAGGGGCGTCGCTTGTTACCGCTCGCCGATGAACTACTGGCAAGGACTCGGGACATTGAGCACTTGTTTAATCAGCAGGGCGCCATCACCGGCAAGTTAAATATTGGCGCCAGCGACACCCTAGGCAATCAGGTTGCGCCGTTTTTATTGCGAGATTTTCGTGCCACGTCGGGCCATCTTGAGCAGGCCTTGTACATCTCTAATACCGCAAAGATATGCCAGAAATTGTGTGAATTTGAGCTCGATATCGGCATGGTTGAGGGCAGGGTTCAACATGATGAGCTCCACAGCATTCCCTGGCTTGGAGATGAGATGGTGGTGGCCTGCCATCCGCAGCATCCGCTGGCGCAGTTGTCGGCGCCCACGCTAGCGGATCTGGAGCAGCAGCACTGGCTGTTACGCGAGCCGGGCTCAGGTACCCGGGAATACTTTCTAAATCACCTTGGCGCCCGGTTAAGCCAGTGGCAACTGGCCTTTGAGCTCAATAGTACCTCGGCCATTATTAACAGCACAGCCGCCGGGCTCGGCATTACTTGTTTGTCACGCCGCGCCTTGAGCCAGGCCGAACAATTAGAGCGGGTGAGCATATTGGACTTGCCAATCACATTTACACGGGATTATTGGCTGTTATACCATAAAGAAAAATATCAAAGCCCGTTGCTTAAGCAGTTTATAGGCTTTTGCGAGAATTGGTCCGGTCAGTAAAAAACGGTTAAGTCGATAGCGAGCAAATCTGAGGCAAGCAAGCGGGTGAAATTATAACAACAGGAAACACCATGGATTATTTGCAAATCAATAAGGCCACCTGGGATAAAAGAACTCAGGTGCATGTAGCGTCTGAATTTTACGGCGTTGAGGCTTTTAAAAATGGCCGCTGTTCCCTTAATCCCATTGAACGTGAACAGGTAGGCGATGTGACCGGTAAGTCCCTGCTTCACCTGCAATGTCACTTTGGTCAGGATACCTTGTCCTGGGCACGCCTGGGGGCAAAGGTGACCGGGGTCGATTTATCCTCGCAAGCCATTGCCCAGGCAAACGCCTTGAAACATGCCTTAGGGCTGGACGCTCAGTTTATCGAAGCGGATATCTATCGCTTTGGTCAGGAAAATACGCAGCAGTACGATCTGGTGTTTACCTCCTACGGCACTATCTGCTGGTTACCGGATTTAACTCGGTGGGCCCAGATCATAGCCGGTGCCTTGAAAGTAGGCGGGGAGTTTCACCTGATAGAGTTTCACCCCGTTAACGATGTGCTTAGCGGCTACGCCTATTTTCCCAGTGAGGAGCCCGATGTGGAGGAAGAAGGCACCTACACGGAAAATTGTGATGGCACTACCTCAACGACCGTATGCTGGTCGCATTCGCTCAGCGAGGTGCTGAGCGCATTAGTAGATGCGGGCCTATGCATCGAAGCCTTTAACGAATATCCCTACAGTCCCTACAATTGTTTTGAGGGGTTAGAGCCGGTGCCCGGTCTTGGTTATCAGAAATTACATAACGGCCAGCAAGTGCCTTTGGTGTATGGGGTCAAGGCTCG
Source organism: Pseudoalteromonas sp. BDTF-M6 (assembly GCF_018334135.1). Lineage (NCBI taxonomy): Bacteria > Pseudomonadati > Pseudomonadota > Gammaproteobacteria > Alteromonadales > Pseudoalteromonadaceae > Pseudoalteromonas > Pseudoalteromonas sp. BDTF-M6. The sequence continues at coordinate 130,263 of NZ_JAGXTQ010000003.1, read as the reverse complement.
TAAAATCGCGGAATAAAACCTGGAGCACCTTAGTTGCTGGTGAACTTCAACAAAAAAGCCGAAGACTGACTTCGGCTTTTTATGCTTTGATTGTAATGGTTATTTCTTTACCTTGCCGATATCGTACGACGTCATCCAAGGGGTTTTGCGCGACAGCGATTTGCCGGTATGGATGGACACAGAGGGAGTCTCATCGTCCTTTACAAAGGTGGTGCGCAGCGAGTTTTCAGACTCTTTTTGTTGCTCATACCAGCCTTCGCCCAAGCATTGGCGGGTAAAATCCGATGCTTTTTGGTGGATTGTCAGGGCACCGTCTTTATCCGCATAGGTTTGCTGACAGCTATAGGCATAGGTGCGCTCGTGAAGGGCGCTGATCTGGCAGCTGTCGCCGACCAAGTGATAACGGGCCTGCCAGCTGTCGATAAATTTGGACTGGGTGCGTGCCATTTTCAAACCATCAAACTGATTGTCATAGGCCGACATCAAGGCTTGGATTTTGTCGCAGGATGAAAGGTTATCGACATAGGTTTGTTGCTGTTTTTGCGCTGGGCTGGCGCAGCCGGCGAGGAGAATAACGGCCGCTAATGCTGGGTAAATTGCTTTCATGGCAAACAGGTCCTTATTTGTAGTAGCCTAAGCATACAAAATCTCTGGGCGGTGTGGCAATGTAAAACCCCCAGAGAGTGAATAATTGCCCACCTAAACAGCCAGTTACTTACTAGTGCGGCCGACTAATGCCGAGACTGCAACCGTGCCACCACATCTCCTAAGGATAAGCCCTGGCGTTGCAGCAGCACAATCAAATGATACAGCAGATCGGCGGCCTCATCGGTCAGCTCGTTATTGTCGTTTTTCATCGCCGCCAATGCGACCTCAATACCTTCTTCGCCAACCTTCTGGCAACTACGGCTGAGCTCCTTGGCAAACAGTGATGCTGTGTAGCTGCTGTGTGGATCCGCATCCTTTCGGTCGATGATGATCTGCTCCAGCTCGGCTAAAAAGCCCAAACTTGGTTTGGCGTCACCAAAGCAACTTTGGGTGCCCAGGTGGCAGGTGGGGCCTTGTGGGTAGGCCATGATCAGAATCGAGTCCTGATCGCAGTCGGTGTAGACGGCTTCAACCTGTAAAAAGTGACCGGAGCTTTCGCCCTTGGTCCACAGGCGTTGTTTTGAACGGGAGTAAAAGGTGACTTTCTTTTGCTCCAGGGTGTGGGTGAGTGCCGCCTGATCCATAAATCCCTGCATGAGAATTTGCCCGGTAATAAAGTCCTGTACCAGGGCTGGGATCAACGGGCACTTGGCAAAATTCACATCGCTTACATTGCTAATATCTATTCGCATAATCGAGTCGCTATCTTGTTATCGGCTAGGTGTTGTTTTAATTCGTTAATATTTATCAGGTTCTTATGAAATACGCTGGCGGCGAGGGCGCCATCTACCTGGGCCTTTTTAAATACCTCACTGAAGTCGCTGATTTTTCCGGCGCCACCGGAGGCGATTAAGGGCACGTGGCAGATTTCCCGTACTTTAGCCAATTGTTCAATGTCATAGCCCTTGCGTACGCCGTCTTGGTTCATACAGTTTAGTACGATTTCACCGGCGCCGAGGGCCTGCACTTGCTCAACCCATTCCAGGGTATTGTAGCGGGTGCGCGACGAGCTGTTGGGATCGCCGGTAAGCTGATAGACCAGATACTCGTCTGTTTGGGCATCAAAAAAGCTGTCGATACCCACCACCACGCATTGTTTACCAAATTCGTCGTGTAACTCGCGAATAAGCTCGGGACGAGCAATGGCCGGACTGTTAATACTGATTTTATCGGCACCGCTTTCAAGCACCCGCGCCGCATCGGCGACGGACTTGATGCCACCGGCAACGCAAAACGGAATATCGATATGACGAGCTATGTGCTCGACCCAATTCACATCAAGCAGGCGTTTTTCCACGCTGGCGCTGATTTCATAAAACACCAGCTCATCGGCGCCCGCATCGCTGTAGGCCTTGGCCAACTCAAGAATATCGCCGACGATTTCATGGCCTTTAAACTGGACGCCTTTAACGACCTGGCCGTCTTTCACATCCAAACAGGGGATTATGCGCTTTGATAACATGCTAATGCCTCCTCAACCGTAAAGGCGCCATCAAGCAGGGATTTGCCGAGGATCACTCCTTGGGTGCCAATTTCTTTTAAGCGACGAATATCCGCTAATGAGCTGACGCCACCGGAGGCCTGAATGCGCAGACTGGGGTTATGCGCCTGCAGTTGCTCGTACAAAGCAAAGGAAGGGCCGCTCATGGTGCCGTCCTTGCTGATGTCGGTGCATAAAAAGTCTTGCACCCCAATTTCGGTGTAAAAGTCGATAAGCTCAAACAAGGAGACATCACCACTTTCCAACCAGCCATGGGTGGCGGGCATCCAGCCCTTTTCGGTGTTATTCACATCCAGGGCAATGACAAATTTCGGAGCACCGTATTGGTTTATCCAGCTAGCCACTTGCTCTTGGTTGTTGACCGCTTTTGAGCCAATCACCACCTGTGCGGCGCCGGCTGTGAGCCACTGCTCGACATCCTTGCTGGTACGAATACCGCCACCGACCTGATAGCCGACGTTGAGCGCCTTGGTGGCTGCCTGAATTTGTCGCCATTGCTTTTTGCTTGGATCTCGCGCCCCTTCTAAATCAACCAGGTGCAGCTTTTGTGCGCCTTGTTGCTGGTATTCCATGAGCCGTTCGGCCAAGTCAAAGGGATAGAACTGGGCGGTGTCGTATTTGCCCTGAAATAAACGCACGATTTGTTGTTGTAATACATCTAATGCTGGAATAATCATAATGCGTCCTCAAAGCCGCCAGTCGATAAAGTTTTGCAGTAAGCGCGCGCCTACTTTGGCGCTGCGTTCCGGGTGAAATTGCATGCCGGCGTAGTTGTCCTCGGCGACCATGGCCGAAAAAGTTTGGCCGTATTCGCTGGTGGCCAGGGTCGCCTGGTTGCAGCCATGGGCGAAGCTGTGTACAAAGTACACCTGATCGTCATCTTGAACACCCTGGGTCAGCGGGTGCGTTTTGGTGATCTTTAGGGTATTCCAGCCCATGTGCGGGGCGCTCAAATTCCCTACCTCAAGCTCGTCGACGGCGCCGGGAATGATGCCTAAACAGGGGGTGTCGCCCTCGGCCGTGTGCTCGCACTGCAACTGCATGCCCAAACAAATGCCCAGTAATGGCCTTTGGTATTCCTTAATGGCTTCTTGCCAGCCGCCGTCAATCAGGCGCGCCATGGCAACCTTGGCATGGCCCACTCCCGGTAATACGGCACGCTCATACTGACTGAGTTGCTCGGCGTCGGTGATCACATCAACCTGAGTATGTAAACGCTCAAAGGCAAAGCGCACCGAATTGATATTGGCGCAGCCGGTGTTGATTATGGCTATCATAAAACCCCCTTGGAGCTGGCCGTTTGTTGCGAGCTGTCTTTGCTGATGGCCATGCGCAGCGCCCTGGCGAAGGCCTTAAACAGGCCCTCAACCTGGTGGTGACAATTCCCAGGCGTGACACTTAAAATCAGCGACAGGGCGGCGTTATCGCTGAGGCTTTTGAAAAAGTGTTCGACCATTTGTACATCCATATCGCCGACTTTTTCACGGCTAAAATCGGCATTTAACACAAACGAAGCGCGACCTGATAAGTCGATTTGCGCTTCGGCCTTACATTCATCCATCGGTAGGGCAAAGCCATAGCGGGCAATTTGCGACTTGGTGCCAAGAGCCTGGCGTAGCGCCTGACCCAAGGCGATGCCCACATCTTCGACCAGGTGGTGCTCGTCTATGTGCAAATCGCCACTGGCCTTAATATCCAGGTATATATTGGCGTGGGTGCGGATCTGATCCAGCATATGGTCGAAAAAGCCCAGCCCAGTGCTGATTTCGCCACTTTTATTGGCATCCAGGTTCAGCGCCACGGCAATTTGCGTCTCCTTGGTGTCGCGGCTGATGGCGCCTTGGCGGTCGGCGGTGGTTAACTGGGTGACTATTTGCGCCCAGTTATCCTGATACAAGATCCCCTGCATACAGAGGTTTTCGGCCAGTTGAATATCGGTCTGACGGTCGCCAATGACATAGGAGTTGGCGATATCCACCTTGCCTGAGCGCATTAAGTCGACCAGTAAACCGGTTTTTGGCTTGCGGCATTGGCAGTTATCGCCGTCGAAGTGCGGGCAGATCAGCACGTCTTCAAAGTAAATGCCTTGGGAGGTAAAGAGTTCCATCATTTTGTTGTGCGGCGCATCGAAGTCCGCCTGCGGGAAACTGTCCGTGCCCAAACCATCTTGGTTAGACACCATCACCAGGCGATAGCCGGCCGCTTGCAGGGCGAGCATCGCTGGGATAACACCGGGTAACAAGGCTAATTTCTCTAGGCTGTCGACTTGCTTATCGCTGATAGGCTCTTCAATCAGGGTGCCGTCGCGGTCAATAAATAAATAGGGGTTGCTCATATTAGTTCCTAAAAATTGCCTTGTTATTGGTTAGACGCCATAGTGCCGGTTAATGAGTCCAGCCAGGCTTTAACTTCCTTGAGCTCCTGCTCATTGCCGATGGAGATACGCAGCCAATCGTCCTCGCCATAAAGGGTAAAGGGGCGCATGACCAGGCCCCGCTGATAGGCAATGGCAATGGCGTTTTTGTCTTTAAGTTGCAAGGTGACAAAGTTACCTTGCCCGGCGAGTACCCGAGAGACCGCATGGCTTTGTTCCAACCATTGTTGCAGGCGTGATTTAAGGGCATTTAAAGTATCCACCTGGCGGCGCATTGAGGCTATGTTTGCGGTGCTCAGCGCTTGTGCGGCGATATCGGCCACCACGGTGGATACCGGATAGGGCGCCAACACCTTGCGAAGCGGTGCTAAGATGCTTTCGTTTGCCAGGGTAAAACCGGTGCGCAAACCCGCCAGAGCAAAGGCTTTGGACAGGGTGCGAAGCACCACTATATTGGCGTAGTCAGCCAGTAACGACACCGCGCTTTGCTCAGGGCAAAACTCGATATAGGCTTCATCAACCACCACTAGAGCGCTGTTTGTTAGACGCGCGGCAATGGCGGCGATTTTATCTTGGCCTACCAGGGCGCCGGTGGGGTTATTGGGGTTGCAGATAAACACCAGCTTGGCATCGCCAACCTGGGTGCAAATCTCATCCACCTCGCCTTGGAGCAATAATTCCTGGCTCAGGGTATTGAGCGCGACATTATGGGTGTCGGCGGTGACCTTATACATGCCATAGGTGGGTGCAAAAATGGCGATGCTGTCCTTTGCGCTCTGGCAGAAGGTGCGTACCAGCAGCTCTATGCCTTCATCGGCACCTCGGGTCATCACCACCTGCTCTGGCGCTAAGTCCACATAGTCAGCGTAGGCCTGGATCACTTGCTGCGGCTGCGGATCCGGGTAGCGGTTGAGAGCCTGACCACTGAGTTGATATTCGCGGTTATAAGGGCTTTCGTTGGCATTGAGCCAGGTTGAGCCGCTGAGCTTTTCACTCTTTGCCGAACTGTAGGCACTGAGGTCGGCAATATTTTTCGGTAACAGGTTTTCCGGTAACCCGCCTTGTGGCAACGTCAGGGTATCGCTTTGTTTTACTTCGGTGCTCACTGTTTTTCTCCTAAACGGATGCGAACGGCATTGGCGTGAGCATCGAGCCCTTCTGCTGCAGCCATGGGAATAATTGCTTTGGCTAAATCGGCTAAGCCACTTTTGGTAACGGTTTGCACCGTATAGGTGCGATAAAAATCGAGCAGGCTCAGGCTTGAATACACCTTTGAATAGCCGTATGTGGGTAACACGTGATTGGTGCCCGAGGCATAATCACCGGCTGACTCCGGGGTGTAATCGCCGACAAAAATAGAGCCTACATTCTTTATCTTAGGCAAGTATTCGGCACTTTCACCAAGTTGCAGAATCAAGTGCTCTGGTCCGTACAGATTCGAGACCTCAACGGCCTGGGTGATGCTTTGCACCTTGATCAGCGCCGAGTTTTCAAGGGCTGCCTTGGCAATCTCGGCGCGTGGCAGGGTTTTTAATTGCTCTATGAGTGCCTTTTGCGTTGCCGCTATCACCTCATCGCTGTCGCTTAGCAAAATAACCTGAGAGTCCGGGCCGTGCTCTGCTTGAGAAAGCAGATCTGAAGCAATAAACGCGCCATTGGCGCGAGCATCGGCGATGACTAGCACTTCCGAAGGGCCGGCCGGCATGTCTATGGCTAAACCGGGTACCTGCTGGGCGCATAATTGCTTGGCCATGGTCACATAGGCATTGCCCGGGCCGAAAATTTTATTGACCTTGGGCACGGTATCCGTGCCATAGGCCATGGCGGCAATGGCCGGTGCGCCACCGATTTGCAGCACCTGTTTAATACCACACAGGCGTGCAGCGTATAGGATAGCAGGAGCAATAGGGGCATTACCTTTGACCGGTGTGGCCAGCACAACGGTCTGAGCACCGCTAATTTGCGCCAGCACACCCTGCATCAATACCGATGAAGGGAGCGGGGCGCTGCCACCGGGTACGTAAATGCCTATGGCGTCGATGGCCTGGTAGCGCAGCTCGCAGGCAACCCCGGGTTGAGTGCTTAGGCTGATATTCTTCGGCACCTGGGCCAAGTGAAAGCGGCGAATATTATTGTACGCCTGTTTTATCGCGTCCTTGAGCTCGGTATCGAGCTGCTCTTCGGCGTCGGCAAAATCATCATCACTGCAAAGCAGCTGAGCATCCATTGCGCGGCCGTCAAAACGGTTGGCGTAGTCGCGAAGTGCCTCATCGCCTTCGCTTTGCACACGCTTGAGTATGTCCTCACACACCGGGCGAACATTGTCGGCGGCGCTCACCGCCGGGCGCTGTAGCAGCACTTGTTGCTCTGTGGGGCTAAGGGTATTCCAATCAATCACGGGCCGTTACTCCATCATTTTCTCTATGGGCATAACCAGGATGGAATTGGCACCAAGCGCCTTTAGCGACTCCATGGTTTCCCAAAACAGGGTTTCACTGCTGACCATGTGCAGGGCGACATACTCTTCGCTGCCAGCCAGGGCCAGTAGCGTAGGTTGACCTGTGCCGGGTAACAGGGCGCAGACCTCATCAAGCTTGGCTTTGGGGGCGTGCATCATGATGTATTTGCTTTCTTTTGCTTGTTTTACACCGCGAAGGCGCGGCATCAGCTTATCGATGAGCGCCAGTTTGTCGGCATCCTGGAGCGTTTCATTTTGAATTAAACAGGCGTTGGACTCTAAAATGGTGTCGCCCTGCATCAGGCCGTTGGCCTCCAAGGTGGCGCCGGTCGAGACCAGGTCGCAAATGGCATCTGCAAGACCCGCCCGTGGGGCGACTTCAACCGAGCCGGTTAACATCACCACGCTGGCGTCGATGTTTTCGCGCTCCAGGTATTTGCTTAGGATTTCGGGGTAGGTGGTGGCGATGCGTTTGCCGGTAAACCAGGATTTATCCTGTTGACCTAGTTCTTGGGGCCAGGCCAAGGCCAGACGGCAATAGCCAAAATCGAGCTTAGCCAGTTTTTTAACCGAACCCTCGTTGCCACTGCGGGCGCGCTCGGCTTGGACTTCTTCAAGGACGTTTTCACCGACTATGCCTAGGTCACAGACGCCATCCATAACCAGGCCTGGGATATCGTCGTCGCGCACGCGCAGTACATCAATGGGCATGTTGGTGGCGTGGGCGATAAGACGCTGCTCGCGCAGGTTTAATTTAACGCCCAGTTGCTTAAGCAGGTTCTGGCAGTCTTTGGACAAGCGCCCTGACTTTTGGATTGCGATACGTAAACGGTTGGTGTTGCTCATAATTCATTTCCTAAGTTAAAAAACTAAAAACCCCGAGGGATCCTCGGGGCGAAAATGAATCTGGTTTTTTAGTCGCGCCGGAGGTTCCTTTTAGGAATAACCCCCCAGCGAACTACCTGACAGGCTATTCGATGATGTGGTGATGATGATGAATAGTTGTCAGTGTATAAGTCATGTTTGCGCTCGTGTTGTTGCTAAACTGAAATAAGTGATTAAGTTCGTTTATAGATAAACACAGATTTTGCATTCATTGCAACCATTTTTTTTATTGCGTTAAAGTCTAACTTAGAGCCGCCGATAATATAGCCAAGATTAACCGTGCAACAGCGGACAAAAAGGAGTGTGAATGTGGATATTATGATCCCCTTCATGGGGCGCATTACCCGCCTTGAGGTACAGCATAAGGGCGCCTTTCACGTCGCTGGGGTTAAAGACGACAAGATTGCCAAGGTGCGCAATGAACGCAAACGACTCGGTGCTCAAAGGGGGCAGGAAACCTTTGTAGATGACGGGGTTACGGGAGCGGAGCAAGGCAAGGACAGTCCTCCTCGCCTTGATGTGTGGGCGTAACTAGTGCCTAGAAGTACAGGTGCTCTTTGATTTCACCGGCTACTTTGATCTCACATTTGTCGCCAGATTTTTGCTGAGAGGCCTGGATCATTCCGGCTATCATACCGAACTTGCCGCCACGCTCTTGTAATACCGAGCCGAAGTAACAGTAGCTGCTGATGTCTTCACCTTGATACTCTGTACTTAGATTAAGCGTTGGAGTATAGGGAGCGAAGCGACCTTTCATTACCGGCTCGCCATTAATGCTCAATTCCAAGTTATTTTTATCGACATTGTAGATGCCGCCAAAGGTCATCTCGGTGCCATTGATGGTCACCACTTTTTCTTGCGCCACACGCGGAGGAGTGCTGCCACAACCGGCTAAAGTGATCACGGCTGCAAGGGCGCAGGTTAGGCTAACTTTGTTCATAGATAAATCCTTTTAGTTCATACTTTTAGTTCATAGAGTGAACGGGCGTTAGACTACCTAAAAATAGGTACAATGCCAAGCCTTGAAGTGTAAGTTGGAGTCCCTTTGGTTTTCGGCTATGATCGGCGCCTATTTAAGATTTTACTTGGTGCTGTGATCCCAACCCCACTATGAGCATAGAGCAGCTTTTTTCTCCCACCGGCCCTTTGGCACTGGCCTTTAAGGGCTATCGCCCACGCCAGGCGCAAATTGATATGGCCAAGGTGTGTGACTCGGCACTTAAAAATGCCGAGCAGGTGGTGGTTGAAGCCGAGACCGGGACCGGAAAAACCTTTGCTTACTTGCTGCCGGCGCTCACTAACAAAGGCAAATATATTATTTCTACGGGCTCGAAGGCGCTGCAAGAGCAGTTGTATCACCGCGATTTACCCACTGTGTATAAGGCTCTTGGCAGTGCCAAGAAAAAAGCCCTACTCAAGGGACGCAGCAACTATGTGTGTCACTATCGTCTTAACCAGCACGTGGCCCACGTACCCAGTGATGACACGGATATCATGCATCAACTGGCCATGGTGGCGAAGTTTGCCGGCGAAACCCGCAGTGGCGATATTGCCGACTGTCCAGGGATTGAAGACGATGCCAAGGTGCTGCCCTATGTGACGTCCACGGCGGATAATTGCCTGGGTAAAGAATGCCCGGATTTTGATGCCTGTTTTATTCGTAAAGCCCGTTTACGTGCCGCCGAGGCTGATATTGTGGTGATCAACCACCACCTCTTTTTCGCCGATATGGCGGTGAAAGAAAGTGGCTTTGCCGAGTTGCTGCCCGGCGCCGACGGTTATATTTTTGATGAGGCCCATCAGTTAGCGGATATTGCCAGCGACTATTTTGGCGAGAGCGTGTCAACGAAAAAGGTGTTTGCCTTTATCACCGATGCTCGCATGCTCTATCGCACCGAATTACGGGATATGCTGCAACTGGGCAAAACCCTGGATAAGCTCGAGGCGGCGACCATGGATTTGCGCCTGCAATTGCCTCATGAAGGTGGGCGCGGGGACTGGCGTCAGGCGCTGAGCAGTAAGCCCTTATGCGATGCCGTACATCGAATAGGCAAAGATCTGCAGTTTTTAAACCAGGTGCTCAAGCTTGGTTTGGAACGCAGTGAGCTGGTGGAGCCCTTGTTAGAGCGTTTGATGAGCTTGATAGCCCAATTCGAACGGGTGTTCGATATCGCTCCTAGCGGCTATAGCTACTGGTACGAGGCCACCCGACGTCATGTCAGTATCCACATTACACCTTTGAATATTGCCGCCAAGTTTAAAGACATGCTGGCCGAGCGAGAAGCCGGTTTTGTGTTTACCTCGGCCACCCTGTCCGTGAATAACAGCCTGATGCACTTTAGCGATGCCTTGGGGCTGTCTCCGGCGCATCAGTTGATGCTGGCCAGTCCCTTTGACTATCAGCAGCAGGCATTATTTTGTTTGCCGCGCTATTTACCTCCGGCTAACTCTGCCGAAATGCCGCGAGCTTTGGTGACTATTTGTCAGCAGGTTATCAAGGCGGCGCAGGGCCGTTGTTTCTTGCTGTTTACCTCGTACCGAGTGATGTACATGGTGGCCGAGGTGCTGTGCCAGCAAATGGAGTATCCGGTGTTTGTCCAAGGGCAGATGTCCAAACGCCTGTTGCTGGAGCGGTTTACGCGTCATGGTAATGCTGTGCTGATGGGGACGGCTTCGTTTTGGGAAGGGGTGGACGTGCGCGGCAGTGCCCTTAGTTGCGTGGTGATAGACAAGTTGCCTTTTGTGGCGCCGGATGATCCCTTGCTGCAGGCGCGCATGCAGGAATGTGAACACGGCGGCGGCGATCCCTTTGCGCAAATTCAATTGCCACGCGCCGTTATTGCCCTAAAACAAGGGGTTGGCCGTTTGATCCGCGATAGCCAAGATCGCGGTGTTTTAGTATTATGTGACAACCGCGTCGTGACCCGAGATTATGGCCAGGTGTTTTTGCAAAGCCTGCCCAATATGCGCCGTTGTCGCGATATGAATCAAGTGACCGCCTTTTTACAAACTATAGAGTAACTATGAGCCAAACCATCCTAGCCCTTGACGCCTCAACCGAAGCCTTATCGCTTGCCTTAATGCATCAGGATAAACTCTATCACTTTTTTGATGTGTGTCCGCAGCAGCACAGTCAGCGAATTCTCGATGAAATCGATGCGTTACTGAAACAGGCTAATTGCGATATTCAAGATGTGGATGTGATTGGCTATTGTCAGGGACCGGGTAGTTTTACCGGGGTCCGCATCAGTGTTTCCGTTGCTCAGGGCCTGGCCTTTGCCACCAAGACACCGGTGATTGGCGTTTCCTCTTTGGCCATGATGGCACAGCAGGCGATCAATGAACGTGGTGCCAGCACAGTATTGGCCGCCATCGATGCGCGCATGGGTGAGGTGTATCTGGGTGCCTATGAGGCAAAAGACGGTTTAGCTCAGTTAGTTGGCGAGCAACAGGTGCTAGAACCCGCAGCCGTCACTAGCCCTTTTGACGCCGCCGTTGCCGTGGGCACGGGGTGGCAAACTTATACCGAGTTGGCAGAGGGCCTGAGCCAGGTTGACGTGGACAAGGAGATCACCTTGCCCGATAGCCGTTATATGCTGCCGCTGTTGGCGAACGAATATGCCAAGGGGAATGTGGCCGAGGCGGCATCGGCACAGCCAGTGTACGTGCGTGATACGGTTACCTGGAAAAAATTACCGGGTAAGGAATAAACATTGCGCTTCGTGGTGCTTTGTATCACACTAAAAATGTGTCTTATAACATAAGCTAACCTATGTCCATTCGTCGCATTAGCCAAGCTCCAGCCAGCGCCTCCGAGGTTCGTTCTCGGGCGCACGCTTCTAAGGTGGTGCGAGAAACGCCTAGCGAGCCTGCCGGCACGCCCAGCGGCGCGGTTAATCACTCGGCGCATGGGCGCGAATTGGCTGAGGCGCTGTATCGACAGACCATCTACGATCAGCCCAGAGACAGTCGCACCAGTGCGGCTATTGCCACCTACCGTGAATATGCCTTTTTGCAGCGCCGTGAAGAAGTGCAGGCCATGCTGCATGTAAGCCTGTACGTCTAACAGCTTTTTTCAGGGCTTGATCCAGGCTGGCCCAGCCCCGCATCCGCTAAGTCGAAAGTTCTGTGTCCAAGGCAAAAACTCGCTTCTTTTGACCATCTTCTATTGTTCGCACGCGCTCCGGCAGGGGTCTCACAGGCGGTCTACAGAAGTTAACCGAATTGTCATAATACGTTGTTAAAATGTGGACAATTTTGCCATTAAGCGATACTTTAGTAATTAATAAAAATAATAATAAGTTATTACTACTGTGCATCATCGCGTTTTTGCAGTGTTTACCCGCGGAGCTGCCAAACTAGCCGCCAATACGGTAATTTTATCGTTGCGGGAGGGGTATATTGCCCTGATCCCGTTTTTTGTAATGGCTGCCTTGGTAACCTTGGTTACGCACTGGCTGAATTATGAGCAGTTGGCTACTCCCTATGCCTTTTTGAGCTCGTTTAATGTGCTGGTCTGGACCTTGTTCCCGCTGACCACCTTGCTTTCTTTTAGCTATTACCTGGCCAAAAACCTCAAACTCAATACCATTGCCGTGCCTATTTTGGTGCTGACCTGCTTTAGTGTCGCCACGGGCTATATCTATGTGCTCGATGATGGCGGCATAGCGGTTAACAGTCGTGCCGGGGTGCTGTACACCATTTTAATGCCGATTTTTTGTTGCTACATGATGCGCGCTATTTTACGTGCACGCTGGCTGCGCATTATGCCCGTTGGCAACATCAGTTTATTCTTGGTGAAGCACCTGAATTTGATGTTGCCTTATATTCTTGTGGTGTCTGCGACCTTTATGTTGTTTCCCCTGGTTGATTGGGCACTGAGTCAAGCATTGGCCGAGCTCAATGAGCAGCATGCGCTGTGGAGTGGCAGCGAGAAGCTCACCCTACAGTTACTTGGCTCCCATCTGTTATGGTTGTTCGGTATCCATGGCGACAGCGCCTATCAAATTATGGCGGCGCCGCAGATGAGCAACTTTTTATTGGACTTTGGCATGGACAGCCAAAGTTATATCAATACCTTTGTGGTACTTGGGGGCGCTGGCTGTATCTGGGGTTTGGTGATTGCGTGTCTATTGCAAGGACGTGGCACCCATGAGGCCAGTATTGCCAGGCTCAGTTCACCATTGGCGCTGTTTAACCTAAGCGAGATCATGGTTTATGCCTTGCCCATAGTGTTTAACCCTTATTTTGTCGTGCCTTTTATCCTCACCCCATTGCTCAATGCCTTGCTGAGTAATTTTGTCATTAGCCAGGGCTGGCTCAGCCTGGTTGCAGGGGCGGATATTCCCTGGTTTACGCCGGTGTTTATTAGCGGCTATTTGGCCACCGACAGTATCGTAGGCATACTTTGGCAGGCGCTGCTTATCGGCCTCAGTACCCTGATTTATTTGCCCTTTGTAAGGGCAAATCGGGAGCATAATATCAGCGGTCGACAATTAGACATGCTGGTTAAACGAGTGAGTGCCGGACGTCAGTTGGAGCGACAAGCGGAAGCGCATTTTGCCAGACGAGACAGTCAAAAGATGGCCGAACAAAAGCGCCTGAATGAGGTGATAGAAACCCTTAAAGAGGGCGCCTTATGCCTGTACTATCAGCCCAAGGTATGTAAGAAAACCAAGCGCATCCTCGGCTTTGAAGCTCTGCTGCGCCATAAGCGCAGCGATGGCACCATTGTCAGCCCCTGGTTTATCGATGTATTAGAAAGGTTTCAAATGATGGATGTGGTTGATAGCTTTGTTATCGATCAGTTGGAGCTCGACCTGCAGCAATTCCATCGCCATCAACTGGTGCCGAAAATCAGTTTTAACATTTCTCCGCGTAATCTTATTAATCGCCGTTATAAGCGGGTGATCCGCGCCTTTAGCAAGTTTCCCGACCAGGTGGAGGTGGAGATTTTGGAGTCCTCCTACGTCGATGATTTTAGTCGCACCCAGGAGATTGTTGCGAAATTGCGCGGCGAGGGGATCCGCTGTGCGGTGGATGATTTTGGTACCGGCTATTCCTGTTTGAGTCTGCTCAGTAAGCTCAATGTCGATACCATCAAGTTTGATCGCAGCCTTCTGCCAAGTGATGAGCAGGATCCGGCGACCATCTTGTATCAAAGCTTGACGCACATGTGTCATCAACTTGGCTTTGAGGTGGTGGCCGAAGGCATAGAGTCGGACTTTCACGCCGACTTTATTACGCCGTTACCGATTTCTCAGTTGCAGGGCTATTACTTTGACCACCCGCTGACCCTGGAGCAGGCAATCCGTAAGTTTGCCGATCAGGGCTTGGATACCATAGTGCCGATAAATCGGGATTTACCCGCCACAAACAGTAAAAAAGCCGCTCAGTGAGCGGCTTTTGAGTCTTCAGTTTTCAGTAGGGTTGTTAAACTATGTTAACAAGCAGGTTCAACAGTAACCCAATATTACTGAGATATCAACTTTGTTATTGTTTGTTAATAAAAGATATTAACTTTGTGGCGATGTCGACATTGTTTTGTGAGCCGATAAACTGTTCATGACCCACCCCATGGGCAAATACCTGCACGTCGATGGCGGTATGCCCCGAGGTTGTCCAGCCGGTGAAGCTGGCTTCACTGATCAGCTTTTTCACCGCTAGTACCAGGGCTTCTTCATCCACTTGCTTGGCTTGAGTAAGCAACACTTCTCGCTCTTTGGTGTAGGCTAGACCACTGTTGGTTTGCCATTGCTCTTGCATGTTGTCACTGGCCATAAGGCGCTCGGCAATGACTTCGGCGGTGGCTTGAACGCCTCTTACTACATCTGCTTTCCACTTATACTGACCTTGTGCACCTATGGTTAAGCCACCGGTAGAATGATCCGCGGTGACCACCAATAAGGTGTCGGGGTGTTTAGCAATAAAGTCTTTGGCAACCTTGATGGACTCGGCAAAGTCATGCATCTCGGCCATGGCACAGGCGATGTCATTGGCATGGCCACACCAGTCGATTTGGCTGCCTTCGATCATTACAAAAAACGGCTTTTCATCTTGCTCTAACAACGACAGTGCCTTGCGGGTCATTTTTGTTAGGCGTTCAGGGTCGCTGTCCAGGGCAAAGGGCAGGCCTTTGGCGGCATACAGGCCAAGGGCTGGCACCTGTTCAATTTGCTCAAGTTGGGCAAAGTTGTCGCTGTACTGGTAACCGGCGGCGATAAACTCATTGACTAGGTTTCTATCTTCGCGGATAAAGTATTGAGTGCCACCGCCAAGCATCAGGTCAACCGGTAGTTTACCCTTGATTTTATTGTCGATATAGTCGTTGGCTATGTCGTCGTAGTTACCACGCGCTTCGTTGTGGGCGGCAAAGCTGGCAGGGGTCGCATGATTGATCTGCGACGTGGCCACCAAGGCCGTGGTCATGCCTTTTTCTTTGGCGAGCTCGAGCATGGTTTTTAATTTTTGCTTGTCGCCATCGACGGCAATAGCACCGTTATAGCTTTTGGTTGCCGTCGCCAGGGCGGTGGCGCCGGCGGCGGAGTCGGTTACTATGGTGTCATCATCCGGGTAGGTGTGAGCCATGCCGGTGAGCATGGAATCAAAGACGGTGCCCTCAACAGCCGGGGTCGTTGGGTCGTCATTGTAGTAGCGATATGCTGAGGTGTAGGCCGGTCCCATGCCATCGCCAATCATGTATATTATGTTTTTTGGTGTTGGCGCATTCGCACTGGCAAAAAAGCTGGCGAAGGAGAGAGTGGCCAAAGTGAATGTACGTTTCATGTCAAAGTCCTGTTGTCCGTTGCCGCCATTCTATACCCTAGATTATGAAAATAAACCGCCTTGCGGTGAAATGGAGTTGTTTTGCATACATTTTCGATAAATAACCGGGCGCTAACTCTGTGTGGCCTAAGCAATAGTGCGCAGACCCTCAGTTTGCATCAAGACGATGTGGTGATCGCCTGCCATGGCTGGCAAGACAACAGCGCCAGTTTTGCGCCGCTGATGCGTGAGTTATCGCCCCAGTTGCCCCTGTATGCCTTTGACTGGCCGGGTCACGGCCTATCTCAATGGCGTCATCCGCAGGCGCATTATTACTTTATTGATTATGTTGATGACTTGCACCAGGTGATCTCTCAGTGCCAGGCTCAGCGGGTGCACCTTGTCGGCCATTCCCTAGGTGCCATGGTGGCGTCCTTATATGTAGCCTGCTTTCCAGAGCGCATCGCCAGCCTGACCTTGATTGAAGGCATAGGCTTGGTTTGCGCCGAGCCCGAAGAAGCCAAAGCACTGCTGATGCGGGCCTTGGCGCAAAGGGCGCGAGGCGACAAGATACGTGAGTATCCAACGAGTGACGACCTGGTTGCTCGGCGTTTGGCTATCAGCGACTTCGATGAGCAGGTGGGCAATGAGTTGATGGCGCGTAATATCGAACCCGGGCCCGAGGGCGGGGTGCGCCTGCGTACCGATCCGCGTATCAAGCATTATTCCGCTTTTCGCTACAGTGAGCCCCAGGCACATGCGCTACTCGACACGATAGAGGTGCCGACCCTGCTTATTAAAGGCACCGAAGGCTATGCCATGGTGCACCAAAATGAGCATAAATTTGCTCATCATTACAGTCAGTTAAGTGCTAAAGTAGTAGCAGGAGGGCACCATTGCCACATGCAAAGCGCCTATGAATGCGCGCAACTTATTGGTGCACATTTGCATCAAAGTGGCGCAAGATAATTGTAACTTTGCCGTAAATATGGGAATATCGCTGAAATTAGAGCTTTTGCTCAATTGTTAAAAATAACAACTTAGATTAAGGTTAGTAGTGCGATAAAGCGGCCGCCCAGCGGCGAGCCATGCGCACATTAGTTTGGCGTCGTGCCCTGATTACGCCGTGACTCATGACTTCTAAGATAAACCATTATAAGAACAAATTAATAGGAGCCTAGTGTGGAGAAAATCTGGCTTAAGCGTTATCCGAAGGGTTGTCCAGAAACCATCGATCCCGCTCATTACGACTCTTTACTGACACTGTTTGAAAAAAGTTTTAGTGATTTTGCACACCTGCCTGCATTTAAAAACATGGGTGTGACGCTGAGTTATCAGCAGCTTGACGAAGCCACCAAAAAGGTCGCGTCATATATTAACAACGACCTAGGTCTTAAACCCGGCTCTAAGGTCGCGGTGATGATGCCGAATCTTCTGCAAACGCCGGTGAGTATTCTCGGTGTATTACGTGCCGGCTGTGTGGTGGTGAATGTAAACCCTTTATACACGGCGCGCGAGCTTGAGCATCAGTTGAATGACTCCGAGGCGGATGCCATCTTTATTCTTGCCAACTTTGCCCATACCCTGGAAAAAGCCATTAGCCATACTCAGGTCAAGCATGTGATCGTGACCGAAGTGGGCGATATGGTTGGCGGCCTGAAAAAGCACCTGGTTAACTTTGTCGTCAAATACATTAAGAAGATGGTGCCGGCTTACCAACTAAAAGACACCATTCCCTTTACCCAAGTGATGAAAAAGGGCAATGCGGCCACTTATCAACGTCCTAAGGTCACGTTGGACGATTTGGCCTTCTTGCAATACACAGGCGGCACAACCGGTGTTTCAAAAGGGGCGATGCTGACTCATGGCAACATGGTGGGCAACCTGGAGCAGGTATCCGGCTGTTTGGACAATATTCTCGAGCGCGGCAAAGAAATCGTGGTGACGGCCTTACCGCTTTACCATATCTTTGCATTGACCGCGAACTGCCTGACCTTTATGAAATACGGCGGCATGAATCTGTTGATCACCAACCCGCGCGACATGAAGGGCTTTGTTAAAGAGCTTAAAAGTAATAAATTTACCGTGGTCACCGGGGTGAATACCTTATTCAATGGTTTGTTGAATACCGATGGCTTCGCCGATATCGACTTTTCTAATCTGAAAATGTCACTTGGTGGTGGCATGGCGGTGCAACGTCCGGTGGCGGAACGTTGGCAGAAGGTGACTGGCACGCGTCTGGTCGAAGGCTATGGCTTAACCGAGTGTTCACCACTGGTGACCGTCAGTCCTTACGATCTTGACGGTTACAATGGCTCAATCGGTCTACCTGCGCCGAGCACCGACATCAAGCTGATGCTGGATAATGGTGAAGAAGCGCCAAAGGGCGAGCCAGGCGAACTCTGGGTTAAAGGTCCGCAGGTAATGAAGGGCTATTATAATCGCCCCGACGCTACCGCCGAATGCCTAAAAGATGGCTGGTTTGCTACCGGCGATATCGCAACCTACGATGACGAAGGTTTCTTCTATATCGTTGACCGTAAAAAAGACATGATTTTGGTGTCTGGCTTCAATGTGTTCCCCAATGAAATTGAAGAAGTGATCGCCGACCATGAAGGCGTATTAGAAGTCGCCGCCATTGGCGTGCCTCACGAGATCAGTGGCGAGCAAGTAAAAGTATTTGTTGTTAAAAAGGACCCGTCTTTAACGGAAAAGGATATAATAAAGCATTGTCGTGATAACCTGACTAATTATAAGGTTCCAAAGTTGGTTGAATTCCGTGATGAATTGCCAAAAACCAACGTCGGGAAAATACTGCGACGTGCATTAAAAGACGAACAAAAATAGCAATGAACAGACCGGCAATAGCCGGTTTGTTTTTAAGGAGTACAAGTGGAATATCAGTTAATCACTGAGCAAGGGGCGTTGGATACATTTGTCGACGCGATCAGCAATGCAAAGGTGCTCGCCATCGACACCGAGTTTATGCGCCGCCGCACACTTTATCCAGAAATTGCCTTGTTGCAGGTCTTTGACGGCCAGCACCTGGCACTGATCGATCCGCTGGCAGAGCTCGATTTAAGCGCTTTGTGGGCATTATTGCAAAAGCCTGAGGTATTAAAGGTCTTGCACTCGCCCTCGGAAGACATTGAAGTATTTCAGAACTTTGCCGGCTTTGTGCCAACACCCTTATTCGATACCCAATTCGCACTGCAGCTGCTTGGCTCTGGCAACTGCGTTGGTTTTGCCGCCATGGTGAACATGCGCTTAGGCATCGAAATCGACAAAAGTGAGTCACGTACCAACTGGTTACAACGGCCGCTGCGCGAGAGCCAATTGAGTTATGCTGCCGCGGATGTCGCCCATTTATTGCCTTGTTTCGAACAAATTGTAGAAGAAATCAATGCCAAGGGTTGGTTCGATATCGTTATTGCCGAGTCACAATTAATTTCTCAAAAACGTGCATTTACTACCCCGGATGAGCTTTTATATCGCGATGTGAAAGGGGCCTGGCAACTTAACCCGAGGGACTTGGCGGCACTGCGGGAGTTGGCCATGTGGCGACGAGAAAAGGCACAGCGTAAAAACCTGGCACTGAATTTTATCGTCAAAGAAGCAAACATGGTGGAAATCGCTAAACGTCGCCCAAGCTCTTTGAACAGCATGCGTAACATTCCCGGTGTTGATGCCATGGAAGTGAATCGCTCGGGTCGCGAAATGCTCGCCTGTATTGAGCGCGCCAAGGAGTTAAACGAGGAACAGTTACCGCATCGGGTAATGCGTTTGATGGATTATCGCGGTTATAAGCAGGCCGCCAAGGACATCAAGCAAAAGATCACCGCGGTGAGCAAAGACAGCGGTATCCCCGCCGATGTGTTTGCGAGTAAAAAGCAAATCAATCAGTTGATCAGTTGGAACTGGAAGTTAACCGACGAAGAGCGTCAAATACTTATGGCGCCGGATATTTTACAGCCGTGGCGCAGTGGTTACCTTGTTGAGGTATTGAGCAAATGGGTGCCAGGCGCGCAGGAGTAGGGTGCAGAGCAAATGAAGTACCAAGGGAAAATCGAGCAATGGAATGATGAAAAAGGGTTTGGTTTTGTGCAACCCAATGGTGGGGGCGAGCGCTTATTTGTGCATATCAAGGCCTTTAAGAAAAGGACGCGTCGCCCACAAAACGGTGATTTAATCGTTTATCAAGGTGCCCGTGACAAGCAAGGACGTGCACAAGCGGTGGATATTTGTTTTGCAGCCGATCATAAACGCCGGGCAAAAAAAAGGCCGGGACAGGCAAGGACGCTCGGTAATCTCACCGTAGCAGCAGTGTGCCTTTTTATTGTCGCTGCGATATTACTTGGTAAGTTGCCACTGTGGTTTGTGCCGCTTTATTTATTGTTAAGCCTTATCACCTTTATTGCCTACGGGCGTGATAAAGCCAAGGCCCAGAACAACCAGTGGCGCACACCGGAAAGCACGCTGCAGGTGTTGGCTTTATTCGGCGGTTGGCCCGGTGCCTTTATGGCACAAAATAAATTTAGACATAAATCTAAGAAGGGCTCTTTTTTGTTCGTCTTTTGGCTCTGTGTATTGGTTAACCTGGTGGCCGTGGCCTGGTTGTGTGGCAGTGACGGTCAAGTCTTACTCGCCCAAATCAGCGCTAGCTTGTTCTAGCGCTTTAGCCGGTATTGGCGGTTAAAAATGATACGAGTAACTCATGACTATGCTCTCCGATCCCGGATTGGTTTCGCCAAACCCGGCATTGGAAATATGGCCTATTTCCGCGCGAACTCGGTGTTCCTTGGTGAGTTTGTATTTAGTGAATAGATAACTATAGAATTCAAGGTCGTAGCCCAGCGAGTCCAGGTTATGGGCATAACCCACATGACTGGCTATGCCCCAGCTCCAATCATCATTGATGGTAAAGGCTTTAGCCGCGCCTAGGCCGTAATATTTTTGGTCATGCTCGGCAATTATCACCAGCACTCGAGGTTGTAGTCCCCACAAGTCCTGCACGGGCTCAAGTTCATAGTCGGCATGGATGGCAAATATATCGAATTCATCAAATATGGCCCAACCGGCAACACCAACACTCACCGACGAGCTTTCATCGGCGGCGAACACGGGTAAGGTAAATAACGCGAGTACAGCAACACAAGGAATAGTTCGTTTCATCAAAGCGGTATCCGTAAAATTTATTAGGTTCTAACCAATTGTCCTTTTTGTCCGTGCGTTCAATACTGGCTAACACCGCCTTAGCCAGATTCGTCCCTTAATTTAGTGTTGTCGCAATTTGCGAACTTGTCCAGCGTGATAGTTAAGACCATTTCCCTGTTTTCTTATGCGTTACCGATTTAATACTCGACTAGGTCATCCCGGAACTGTATGTTAAAACATCAAAAAAATTATAAATAGCAGGGATATCACGTGATTAGGTTATTTTTGTTGAGCATGTCACTATTTGTAGTGGTGCAAAGTTGGGCCCTGGATGTTGCCACCTTGACCCCTACCGAAAAACTAAGTGTCGTGTATGCGGGCTTTAAAGAGCCGATGGACTTTAATGTTACCTTACCGGCCAGCTACGCCAGTGAGGCGGATAAACGTTACTTGGTGTTGTTTGACCCACACCCGCGCAGCCAGCCTCACCTTAGTGGTTTACAGGATTGGCTCAGTCACAATGGCGAATGGCCGTGGCTGGAAACCCTGGTGGTAACGCCCGCTTCCTATCACGGCGAATATGCCGCCCTGTTTGAAAAGACGGCTGAGGATCCAAGGGATACTGAGCTGCTGACATTTCTTGAGACTCAGGTATTGGCGCAAATAGACAAAAAGTACCGCACTCACGACTTTAGGATTTTTAGCGGCTTTATGGGCAATGGGGCGTTTGGCCTCTATGCCTTACTTAATCGTCCACAGTTATTCGACGCCTATATTATTGCCTCGCCCTCATTGGCGGATGACTTTTTGGCGATAACTTCAAGCGCCAAAACTCAGTTGCCTAAACTTACGGATAAAATGCGCTTTGTGTATTTGGCCATGGGTCAGCATAGGTATGAGCAGGGTAACCGAGAAGACACAGTAGCCTTTGCTAAAGCACTTGCCGACTATGCGCCAAAAGAGCTCGACTGGCATACCAAGCTTGATGATAAGCGCCATTATATGAGTCGTCCCGTATTGGCGGTCGTCGAGGCAATAGAGTTGCTATTTGCCGATTATCATACCCCGCTGACGCCAGACTCGGCCATTTCACAACAGGGCGTTGACGCCATTATTGCTTATTACCAAGACCTGTCAAAACGTAAATACGGCTTTGAGGTCTCGGCGCAAGGCTCCCTTAAAGCCCTGGCTAAGTCTAAGCTAGAGAGCAATCCCGATGAGGCGCTGGCCATCTACGAAAAGGTGATTGCTCTGTACCCCGATTCCGCTTATGCCTATGCGGATCTGGCCGCAGCCTACGACGGGCTCGGACAAATCGACAAGGCCATTGCGCTGCAAACAACGGCGGTTGAGAAATCCAAGAACATGGTGCCGTGGCATCAGAATAATTTGCAACAGCATCTTGTGGCATATCAATCGAAATTAGCGGCTGAGCAGTCGGAATAACACGACTTATGGCAAGAATGTGTAACTCGGCACAATAAAAAAGGAAGCCCCTTGGCTTCCTTTTTTTGCACCCAAAAAAACGATTATCTTTCTTCGTCGGGTAGCGTTACGTTTAGCTCTAATACCGCTAAATCGTCTTCATTTTGCTCCAGCTGCACCTGTACGGCATCGGCATCGATGGCGACGTACTTGCGGATCACCTCAAGAATATCTTGCTTGAGTTGCGGCAAGTAATCGGGTGTACCGCGCTGTGACCGTTCGTGAGCGACTATGATCTGCAGTCGCTCCTTGGCCATTGAGGCGCTGGTTTTCTTTTCTGAACGAAAATAATCGAGTAAAGACACATTATCCTCCAAAAATCCGTTTGAATAGGCCGCGTTTCTCTACATCCAAAAAGCGGAACTCAATTTGTTCACCAAGCAGACGGTTAATGGCATCTAGATAAGCTTGGCCGGCATCCGACTCGTTGTCCAATACCACGGGCTGGCCCTGGTTTGATGCATTGAGTACCGCTTGCGACTCTGGAATAACGCCCAGTAGGTCGATGGCAAGAATATCGTTAACGTCTTCTACCGACAGCATTTCTCCGCGCTGTACACGCTCTGGGTTATAACGGGTCAGGAGCAGGTGCTCTTTTACCGGCTCCAAGCCTTCTTCGGCGCGGCGTGATTTGCTCTGCAAAATGCCGAGGATGCGATCCGAGTCGCGAACCGACGACACTTCCGGGTTGGTGGTAACGATGGCTTCGTCGGCGAAGTACAGGGCCATCATGGCACCGGCTTCAATGCCGGCCGGTGAGTCACACACGATAAAGTCAAAATCGTTCTTTAGCTCATTAAGGACCTTTTCAACGCCTTCTTTGGTTAGCGCGTCTTTATCACGCGTTTGCGATGCCGGTAGGATATACAGCTTATCGACACGCTTATCCTTGATCAGTGCCTGGTTAAGATTGGCTTCACCATTGATAACGTTGACGAAGTCATAAACCACACGGCGCTCACAGCCCATGATTAAATCCAGGTTACGCAGGCCAATATCGAAATCGATAATCGCCGTTTTAAAGCCCTTAAGAGCAAGGCCAGTACCAATCGCAGCGCTAGAGGTTGTTTTGCCTACGCCGCCTTTACCAGAAGTAACGACAATAATTTTTGCCATGAGTTTTATCCTTTAACCAAAGCTGATATATGAAGTGAGTCTTGGCGTTGGCGAATGCAGGCGGCTTGCCCCCATAGTTCACCTTGCAGTGAATCACTGATCCAATAACTGCCATTGACGGAAACCAGTTCGGCCTCGAGCTTTTGACAGAATATTGTGGCGTTTTTATCACCCTGCGCGCCGGCAATGGCGCGACCACGCAAGGTGCCGTAAATATGAATATGGCCATCGGCAATGACTTCGGCGCCGTGACTGACTGCGCCCAGGACAATTAGGTCGCGACCTTTAGCGTACACTTGTTGCCCAGAGCGTACCGTGCCTTCAACAACCATGGTGGGCTCGGGCTCTGCTGCGGCCGGTGTAGTCGTTGGCGCAGCCTTGGCTGGCGCTTTGGCCTGCAGGTTGTCTTTGGCGTAATTGAGTACCGAAAAGCCAACGGCTTTTGCCTGCTGATGTTGTTCATCCGTACCACTGCATACACCCACGGGATTAAAGGCTAAACGCTTTAGCAGTGCGTGCAGTTGAGAAAAGTCGAGTTCGGCGCCATCAAGCGCTTCTAGATTGACAACAATAGGGGCACCGGCGAAAAATTTAGGTGCTTGGGAAATTTTGGCATCGAGTTGTGCGCTCAATGCGGACAAATCGGCTGTTAGCAGACGTAACACCGACAGAGTGAAGAGGTTCCCTTTTAATTCGAATAATTGTTCCGACATAAGCGCTCGTACTTGTGTGGCCTGTTATTAATTATCACCAAGAAAAGTCGGTACAAACTTGCAATGGGGCTGACTTTGGTTAGGCCTTGGTGTTGAGCTTTGGCCACTAAACTTACCACATGATTTAGCTCTCATGGTATAGTGTCAAGGTGTGTTTCGCAACAACTTAAAGGCCCTAACCATGCTGTGCGCAGTATATAAGAGTAAGAAAAAAGCAGATACCTACCTTTACTTGCCAAAAAGAGATGATTTTTCCGATGTTCCACAACCGCTTATGGACATGTTTGGCACACCGCAATTTGTTATGTTGATTAATCTGGCAACAAAAACACAGCTAGCCTTGGCGGATCTTGCTAAGGTTAAGGAACAATTAAGTGAGCAGGGGTTTTATTTACAGTTACCCCCGCCAACCGAAAACATGTTGGACGAACTAAGAAAGCAAAATGGAGTAGAGCGTGATTAAAAAAATCAGCAAGTATTTAGCCAGCGCCTTTAAACCCGCAACCCTGTCTAGCTTAAGCCTAGCCGTGGCGGCGACGCTATCCTATCCCACTCTGGCAAACTCGCAGATAAAAAGTGTCCAAGAGCAACAGGTCGCCTTCGATGCTTATGTTACCAAGTTAAAAGGCGAGGCCCTGGAAAAAGGCTACAGCCCGCAATTGCTGGATAAGGCATTTGCCACCATTAAATTTAAGCCTAAGGTGATCAGCGCCGATAAAAATCAGCCTGAAGTAAAAGAAACCTTAGAGACCTATTTACCCAAGCGTGTACCCCAGTGGAAAATTGATCGGGCCCGCGAGCTCTATAAGAAGCATCAGGACACCCTGGAAAAAGTAGCCAAGGAGTATGGTGTTCAGGCACGCTTTATCGTTGCCTTATGGGGTTTGGAGAGTAACTTTGGTCGTATCCAAGGTGGTCACCCTGTAATTTCCAGCTTGGTGACTTTGGCCTACGATGGGCGCCGTGAAGCCCTGTATAAGCGCCAGCTCTGGGCGGCACTGGATATTCTTAAGGAAGGGCATATCGACCTGGAACACTTCAAGGGCTCCTGGGCCGGTGCCATGGGTCAAACCCAGTTTATGCCGACCTCCTTCAATGCCTATGCGGTTGACTATAACGGCGATGGCCGCAAGGATATCTGGACCACGAAGGAAGATGCCTTTGCCTCTATCGCCAACTATCTAAAGAGCGTGGGCTGGAATGACGAGCTGACCTGGGGGCGCCAGGTCAAACTACCAGATAATTTCGATACTCAAGCCGTGCTGCAGCGCGGTACCCGTACTCACAAACAATGGCTGGAGCATTGGTCGGACTCTGAGCGCTCGCTCAGTCAGTGGCAGCAGTTGGGGCTAAGACGCATGGATGGCACGGATTTACCCCAGCGTGACATTACCGCCGCCCTAGTGATGCCCGATGACATCAAGGGTCGCATGTATCTGGCCTATGACAATTACAAGGCGCTGATGAACTGGAACCGTTCATATTACTTTGCCACCAGCGTGGGTTATTTATCGGATCGCATCGGCTATCCGGCCATTAACTAAGACGTTGGACTTTGTTATACTACGCCCCGATTAAATGGGGCGTTTTTTATGGTTGATGATAAATTTTGGCAGACTAAAACTCTGGCGCAGATGAGCGACGAGGAATGGGAAGCCATTTGTGATGGTTGTGGTAAGTGTTGTTTGAACACCTTTATCGACAGTGAAGATGAAGATGACTTTAACCCCACGGATCAGCTGCGCCCTGGCGAAGAGCTGATCTTTACCAATATCGTCTGCCAATATTTGGATAATAAAAGCTGTAGCTGCAGCCAATACGAGCAGCGTCAAACCTTAGTGCCTTCGTGCGTTAAGCTGACCAAGGACAATATCGCCGACATCTTTTTTATGCCTAAAAGCTGTAGCTACCGTCGCCTGCAAGAGGGACGGGGACTGGCCAGCTGGCATCCGCTTTTAAACAAGGGCAAAAAGTCGAAAATGCATGCGGCGGGGATAAGCGTCCGTAACAAAACGGTGAAGGACTCGGATGTTCCTTTAGAGGAGTTTGAAGATCATATCGCCGATTGGCCAACCTTTGATTGCGATTAAGGCCGAGAGTTAAACGGCTTTTTAGAAAAGCGGCCTGCTGGAGCAGGCCTTCACATGCAAGAATATGCCAGCCTACTTCATAATGACTTCACGCATGCGGTATTGACCGGTCAGCGATCTGATTTTGGGGTACTCTTTGGAAATTTTGCGGGAGTTCTCTTGGTTTTCCTCACCCCATTTCTTCATAAAGGCCTGGTACTTTTCCTTGTTGGGTTCCAGGTCGGCGGCATTTTCAAACCACACCACTAACACCAAATTAAAATCGCCGCTGATGGGTAAATCACTGGCGTAAATCTTCCAATCTTTAATGTATCCAAGCTCTTTTTGCATTTTTACTGCTTTGACCCAGGTGTCACGCAGCCCTTCTAAGTAAAGATCGCCCATATTGGGATCAACTTTGACTGTGGTGACCTCAAGAATCGATGTGCCCAGATCGTAATCATTATAGACTTCGAGTTCAGCGTTTACATTGCTAGCCGCAAAGGTAAGCATGGCGCTTAATAATAAGGCATATCTGTTCATATCATGTCTCCTGTGCTGTTTGTTGCATTAGTGCAAACAAACGCTTTCAAGTATAGGTGGCACGGCTGTAATTGCTTGTTTTTTAGCCGCTGACATATTTGGGCTCGGCTACGCCTCAGGGTTAAAACAGGATGCAAGTCCTGCACTTCAGAATTGGAACGTTCCATTTATTTTTTTGTGACCTTGTTAAATTGCTGTGTAGAATCAAAATCAACAAGTAGACGGAGAATGATTCGTGAGTGAGATAAACAACAATCAGGCTTACGTTGCAGCGACAGAAAAAAACAGTAACTACACTTTGCCGCTTGCAGCCATGACCACCCTGTTTTTCCTATGGGGTTTTATTACAGTTCTAAATGATCTTCTTATCCCGCGTCTTAAAGCGGTATTTGAGCTCAGTTACACCGAGGCCATGCTGATCCAGTTTTGCTTCTTTGGTGCCTATTTTATTATGTCCCTGCCAGCCGGTTATCTGGTAAAGCGTTTTGGCTATAAGAATGGCGTGGTCAGTGGTTTGTTAATAGCCTCAACCGGCTGCTTGCTGTTTTACCCTGCGGTGGCGGTGCATGAATACTGGTTGTTTTTAGGCGCCTTGTTTGTGTTGGCCTCAGGTGTGACCATTTTACAGGTTTCTGCGAATCCTTATGTTGCCGCCTTAGGTCCGGCAAAAACCGCCCCCAGTCGCTTAAATCTGGCACAAGCATTGAACTCGCTGGGCACCACGGTTGGCCCCATCGTCGGTAAGTTCCTACTCTTTGGCGGCAGCGCCGCACTGGCTGCTGAAGCCGCCACCGCCGATAGTGTTAAGGTGCCTTACCTTATGCTGGCCGCTGCATTGTTAACTATTGCTGTGGTCTTTGCGGTGCTTAAGTTACCTAGTATCGAATCACACAGCGAAGAGCATGACTGCAAAGCCAAGGCTCATTCATTGACCGAGGCGCCACACTTGGTATTCGGTGTACTGGCTATCTTTTGTTATGTCGGTGGCGAGGTTGCCATAGGCAGCTTTTTGGTGAACTATTTCGGTGAGGCGCACATTGCCGGACTGCAAGAGCATGAAGCAGCGCACCTGATTGCCTATTACTGGGGCGGTGCCATGGTCGGGCGCTTTGTCGGCTCGGCGGTATTGCAAAAAGTGGCCGCCAATAAGGCGCTGCTATTTAACGCCTGCGCCACCATTTTGTTATTGGTGATCAGTATTAACAGCAGCGGCAAATTGGCCATGTGGTCTGTGCTGGCCATTGGTTTGTTTAACTCAATTATGTTCCCGACCATCTTTACCCTGGCTATCGACTCACTGAGCTCGTTAACCAGCCGTGGCTCGGGTTGGTTGTGTCTGGCCATAGTCGGCGGTGCTTTGGTGCCCCTACTGCAAGGTTATATGGCCGATACCATAGGCCTGCAAACCAGCTTCTACGTACCCCTGGTATGTTATGTATTTATCGCCTGGTACGCCATGAGCCTGCCGAAGCTACTCGGTCAGTGGCGCAAGAGAATAGACAGTTAACTTTTTTGCTCCTGGCGGCACACTATAGTGAATGCCGCTGCGATATCAAAGGCCGACAAGATTAAGCACTTGTCGGCTTTTTTGTGCCCGGTTGTGAATACGTATTCATAAGCCGATGGGGCAATAGTGATTTGGAACGTTCCAGATTCTGGGGTTAAGGGTACCCGGAAAGTCCGAATTAAAATGCCGCTACTTTGGTATCGGCATGAGCATGTCATAGCAGCGCCTTAAAGTTGCGCTCTGGGTAAATCGTATTATTGGCTAGCACCAACACACAGGGCATAGGTCGTCAGGGTGCGCTTGCCTGCGGAATTAAAGTCCCCGGTGATACGCCATCCGCCGTCGCTAATTGGGTAGCTAGCGAGCACGCTGCCTTGCCCTCCAGCCAATAAATGTCCGCCGCCGACAACACGGTCACCGCTGAGGCAATATCTATCGTCGGTTACACTGCGGAGGTTGTTACTGGTCTCGATGACACCGCTACTGCGGTAGGTGTTCAGGGCCGTAACGCCAGCACCATTGGTGGGTTCACAGGTTACATCGCCGTTTTCGAAGATCTCACGTATTGAGGAGCCTGGCTCGCAAATGCCTGTGACCCGAGCCTGTTTTGTTTGCAGCTCGGCACTAACTATAAGCAATTGTTGCTCTAATTCACTGGCGCGCTGCTGTAGCGCGGAGATATCCGTATCATTAGCATCGATACGGGCATTGATGGTGACTATCTCTCCTTGGATGGCCGTGATCAGCGCCTGCATGGCCGCATCCGCAAGGACCAAGGCGGCGATATCGTTTTCATTTTGCGCTACGCGTATTTCTAATGCCGTCAGATCTGTTCTCAGGGCATCGATCAACTGACCCTGCAAATCTTGAATCGCCGTTAAGGTGGCAATATGATTTTCATTGGTGGTTACGCGCATTTCCAATGCGGTCAGTGCGGTCATTAGAAAATCGATTCGTGCGTTCTGTTCCAACTGCTCCTGCTCTATGAGGTCGAGGCGGTTGTTAATAAGGGCGATGGCATCGCCTAACTCCATTTCAAGAATATCGATGCGCTCGTTGATGGTTTTAAAGGGTTGTCCATTGGTGCTACCTTGCTCACCGCCTCCAGGAGCGGCGTAGACTGAAGTTCCCATTGCGAGACAGAGCGCGGCACTCACCATAGTTAATTTATTCATTGCATGTCCTTTAGAAATTGTTTCTTTAACAACGAACAAAGGCGCAACAGCTAAAATGCTGCTCATAAAGAAATACGTCGATTATGTGTATACGTCTTAAGATGATTCAGCACTAGGGCTGAGTTAAGCCTCAGAGAATATAGTGGCTAGGAGAGTAGGGTGCAAATCACTGTAACGATACTAAATTATAAAATAACTAGTTATCCTTTCTAATTCATATGCTTGTAAAATAATGATATAAATTTGATCGTGATAATAAAGGGAAAAGGTGATGAATATTAATCCGGTGCCATTATTTGGCGGTCTTATCTTTGCTGCCGTTGGTGCGTATATCCTCTTCGACTACTACCGTTTTAATAAAATTGCGCTTAAAACACAGGGCAAAATAATTGCCTATGATGAGTATCTCAGCAAGAAATCGGATGGACACAAACGCATGCAATATCGGCCGCATTTTGAGTATTCAGTCAATGGCCAGCGTTTTGTGGTTATCTCAAAAGCGTCATTTAACAGCAAAATGATCCCCGTGGGGCATAAGGCCGAGGTGTTATACCAACGGGGGGATGAAGCCAATGGCCGCCTGGCCAAGGGGCATGGCTACCTGCTAGGTCTTATCTTTGTTGGCCTTTCGGCTCCTGCCTTATATTTTGGACTCGGTGGTTAAGCACAGCCGCCGCCTCAGTATAGCGCCTTAATCCACTTCCGCCGCTCAGCGCCTGACGACGCCAGAAGTTGTCCCCCATACGGAAATAGCGCCCCCGTCCTACCATTACAAATTCGTATAAGACATTTGTATGACATTTGTAACTAAAGTGTATTATTTGCGCAACACGGCTGTCACTTTTGTTCTCTAGACTTTCGCCCATCTTACATTCGTGCCGGAAATCCGGTACAGCATTAAGCTCAAAATAAGGTGTATGCGATGAAAGGCGTTAAACCCCTGATATTGGCTTCACTGGTGGCTGCGAGCAGCTCACAGTTAATGGCCAATGAACTTCAGACAGTTAAACAAAAAAGTGGTGAGATCAACCAAATAGCCACGCAATCTCAAACAAAAATAGACACGATTGCCGACAATATGCAAACCCGTTTGCAAAAGTTCAAGGCACTCAATAAAGAGATCGATGGCCTTAGCGTGTACAACGCTCAGCTAACCAAGCAAGTGGCCAATCAGGTCGAAGAAATGGCCAATATCAATGCCTCTATGGATCAGGTATCGGTGATTGAGCGTCAAATCACGCCGCTGATGCTGCGCATGATCGAAGGCCTTGAGCAGTTTGTTGCTCTGGACGTGCCTTTCCTTACACAAGAACGTAGTGAGCGCATTGCCAAGTTGAGCGAAATGATGGATCGCGCCGATG
The DNA here is from genome assembly GCF_018334135.1 of Pseudoalteromonas sp. BDTF-M6. Lineage (NCBI taxonomy): Bacteria > Pseudomonadati > Pseudomonadota > Gammaproteobacteria > Alteromonadales > Pseudoalteromonadaceae > Pseudoalteromonas > Pseudoalteromonas sp. BDTF-M6. Next base: position 99,510 of record NZ_JAGXTQ010000003.1, on the reverse strand, counting down.
TCACATCGAGCGAAAAATTCCGTCGTGTCCTGGAAGCCTACCAGGTGGAAGTGGACTATGGCCGTACGATCGAAGCCTACACCAGTTTATTGGATGTCAATGGCACCGAGCGCGAAGTGGACTTCCTACGCATCGGTCGTCTTGAGCTTATTTACCTTACCCGCGATGGCAAACAAGCCGGTGCCTGGGACAAAGAGCAAAAAGCCTTTGTTAACCTGCCGGACTCAAGCATTAGCCAAATCAGCAAAGGCTTACGCATTGCTCGTAAGCAGTTAGCCCCAGACATGTTAACCCTGCCTGTTCAAGCTGCGGAATAAGAAGGTATTGACGATGAAATTAGTGAAAAAATTTACCCAAAGCGCCGCATTAGTGGCCACTATGGCAATGTCGCACGCGGCGATGGCCAATGATGCCATGGACCTAGACGCATTATTGAAGACCCTACAGCAGGGCAAGATTGCTCAGTCTCAAGAAAACCAAGAGCGTGAAAAGGCCTTCCTGGCCCGTCAAAGCGAGCAACTACAAATGTTGCGCAGCGCCGAGCAAACACGTAACGCCAAACTACAAGAGTCTGAGCGTTTAGAGACCGCGTTTGAAGACAATGAAGTGAAACTGGCACAGCTAAGCGATACCCTGCAAAACCGCATGGGTACACTAAAAGAGCTATTCGGTGTGCTGCAACAGGTAGCCGGTGACAGCTCGAACAAGTTTGCTACTTCTGTGGTTTCTGCCGAGCTGCAAGGTCGTGATGTGTTTATGGACGAGCTGGCGCAGCAAATGGGCTCAACCTCTAAACTTGCTTCTATCGAAGACATAGAGCAAGTGTGGTTCGAACTACAGCGCGAAATGACAGAACAGGGCAAGGTATCACGCTTTAACACCGAAGTGATCGTCGCCGGTGGCGCCAAAGAGAACAAAGAAGTAATGCGTGTCGGTGCCTTTAACCTGGTTGCCGATGGCAAATACCTTGAATACAACAATGTAACCAACACCTTGTCTGAGCTAACGCGTCAGCCGGTTGCCCGTTACACCTCAAGTGCCGCCGAGCTACAGCAGGCAAAAGACGGTTTTGTGCAGTTCGCCCTTGACCCAACAGGTGGTTCTATCCTGGGCCTATTGGTACAAGCCCCTGATACCGAAGAGCGTGTACATCAAGGTGGCACGGTCGGTTATGTGATCCTTGCGGTAGGTGCCTTGGCACTGATCATCGCCCTTGAGCGCTTTATCTCACTGATGCTTATCGGTGGCAAAATCCGTCGTCAGCTTAAAGACAGCGTAGCTCGTGATGACAACCCGCTTGGCCGTGTGATGAAGGTCAAAGATCAATATCCCGATGTTGCCCACGACACATTAGAGCTGAAGCTATCGGAAGCCATTTTGCGTGAAATGCCGAAGATCACTCGTAACCTGACGCTCATTAAGATCATCTCTGTGGTTGCCCCACTGCTGGGTCTACTGGGTACGGTAACCGGTATGATCAACACCTTCCAGGCCATCACCTTGTTTGGTACCGGTGACCCTAAACTCATGGCCGGCGGTATCTCGCAAGCCCTGGTAACTACGGTATTGGGTCTGGTTGTGGCCATCCCAACGGTATTCCTATACACGCTACTGAATACGCGCTCTAAGAACCTGATGTTGATTCTACAAGAGCAAAGTGCCGGCCTGATTGCTGAGCGCAGCGAAAAAGGAGCGTAAATCATGGTGCTATTGATTGATTGGATCAATGCAATTCGTGATTTTCTCGACACAGGTGGCCAGGTTCTCCTGGTCATCGGCATCCTCATCTTCGCCATGTGGTTGCTAATACTTGAGCGCTTTATGTACTTCTTCGGTGGTTATGTGAAGTACAAAAAATCGGTGCGGTCCGATTGGTACAACCGTCCGGAGCGCAATAGCTGGAATGCCGAGCAAATTCGCCAAGCGATGATCTCAAGAGCTGGGATGAAACTAAACACCAACCTTGCTTTGATCAACGTGATGGTGGCCTTGTGTCCACTGCTTGGTTTGTTAGGTACGGTTACCGGCATGATCGAGGTATTCGATGTCATGGCGGTTACTGGCACCGGCAGTGCTCGCTCCATGGCCTCGGGGGTGTCCAAAGCGACCATCCCCACCATGGCTGGCATGGTTGGCGCGCTATCCGGGGTATTTGCCTCGACCTTTTTACAGCGCCGCGCCAAACGAGAAGTCGAATTGTTAGAAGACAAGATGGTCCTGGACCACTAAGTTGCGATGATTATCTGCCTGCGCTTTGGCGCAGGCAAGGAGAGTAAAATGAGAGCCCCATTAGGTAAAATTTTTCAAGAAGAAGAAGCCGAAGAAATCAACATGACGCCCATGCTCGACGTGGTCTTCATCATGCTTATCTTCTTTATCGTTACCGCCTCCTTCGTTAAAGAAGCGGGTATCGATGTAAACCGCCCTGAAGCCGCCACCGCGGTGAAGAAGGAACGTGCCAGCATATTGGTGGCCATTTCCGATGAAGGCGAAATTTGGATCAACAAGCGCCAGGTAGACGTACGTGCGGTGCAGGCCAATATCGAGCGCCTAAAAGCGGAAAACCCACAGGGCAGTGTGGTGATCCAGGCCGATAAGAAGGCCACCACGGACACCTTGATCAAGGTAATGGACGCCGCCCGCGCCGCCGGTGTGTTTGATGTATCCATCGCCGCGCAAGAAGCCTAAGGAGCGATAGATGCGTTATTTAATCGCTTTAATTATCGCCGCGGTCGTGACCTTTATGCTGTTTTTGGGCATGCAGGCGCTGATCAACGGCGGTGAAGGTGCGATGACCGAACCGGCCAAAGGCAACGTGCTTGACTTCGTGCGCTTAAAGCAAGAAGAAACGGTGGAGAAGAAAGAGCGTAAGCCGCAAAAGCCACCGACACCCAAAGAGCCACCGCCGCCGTTGGAGTCACCGCAAACACAAAGCAGCGATGCCAATGCCAGCAATGCCAACTTCGACTTTAGTGCCGATATCAGCGCCGATGTTGACCTGGGTAATGGTTTGGCACTGGAAAGCAGCGACGGTGAATACCTGCCGATCGTTAAGGTGTCGCCCGTGTATCCGCGTCGTGCCTTATCCCGTGGTATCGAAGGTTATGTGATCGTTGAATTTACCGTGACCAAGCAGGGCACGGTGCGTGACCCCAAGGTGCTCAAGGCCGAGCCCGAGTCAATCTTTGACCGTGCCGCCATGGATGCCGCGCTGAAATTTAAATACAAGCCGCGCATCGTCAATGGCGAAGCGGTGGAAGTTGGCGGCGTACAAAACCGCATCAGCTTCGAGATTAATGGTTAATAAACTGTGCCCTGCGGGGCACAGGTTGCGATTTTAGAGGTTTACTATGAACACGTTGAACTCACTGTTTCTTTTTGCCGGCTTAACATCGGCGACCTTAGTGCTGCCGAGCATGGCCAGCATGATCCCGGGTGTGGCCTTGGCCTCTGCCCATGCCGAGCAAGGCGAGCCTAAAACCAAGCGCGTACCGGCGCTGCGCGATAAGGTGTATAGCCAACTGGCGCGCGCGCAAAAAATGGCCGATGACGGCGATGTGGCCGGCGGCCTGGCAGCACTGGACTCGGTTAAAGAGCGCTCATCAAGCATGAACGCCTATGAAAAAGCCATGATGTATAACTTCTACGGCTTTATCTATTACAACGAAAACCGTTTGCCCGAAGCCATTAAAGCGTTTGAGCAGGTGGTCGCCGAAGACGCCATTCCCGAGTCGTTGCAGTTGAGCACCTTGTTCTCGTTGGCGCAGTTGTCTATGGCCAATGAAGACTATCAGGGCTCGGTTGCCTATCTGAATAGATGGGATAAGGTCAATACCAAGCCCAAGCCGGACAGCTATTATGTGCTTAAGTCTCAGGCCTTCTACCAGATGAACAAGTATGACGAAGCCCTGAGTGCCATCAATACCGCCATTACACTGGCCGAAAAAGACGGCAAAACCCCGAAAGAAAACTGGCTGGTCTTGCAACGCGCCCTGTATTACTCGATGCAGCAGCCGGAAATGGTGGTCAGCGTACTTGAAAAGATGATCGCTCTCTATAACAAGCCGGAATACTGGGTACAACTCAGTGGTATGTACGGCGAAGTAGGGCGCGAAAAAGACCAGCTGGACACCATAGAAGCCGCATATCAGCAGGGTTATCTTAAAACCAGGGGCGACCTTCGTAACCTAGCGCAAATCTATATGTTTAACGGCTTGCCTTATAAGGCCGCCAAGGTAATGAAACAAGCCCAGGCCAAAGGCATCATCGAAGACAATGTTAAAAACAATGCCTTTATCGCCGAAGCCTATGTGCAGGCGAAGGAAGAGCGTAAGGCCATCGGCTTCTTTGAGAAAGCCGCATCGGCTGAGCAATCTGGCATTTATGACCAGCGCCTGGCCGAGGTGTATATCAACCTTGAGCAGTTCTCCGAGGCAGCCGATGCCGCCCGTGAGGCGCTGGATAAGGGTGGACTGGACTTTGAGTCGAACGCCTATGTGGCACTGGGTATGGCGCAATTTAACATGCAAAACTTCGATGCTTCAATTTTGGCATTCGAACAGGCTGAAAAGCACAAGCGCTCGGAGCGTTTAGCCCAACAATGGATCAAATACGTGAAGAACGAGAAGTTACACGCAGAGACATTAAAACAAGCGCTTTTATAATCTATAAATTGGCTTGGTTATTTCATTATTCTTTATAAATTTTAGAATAAAAAATAACGTTTTATTGACATATAATCGCAACACCAAAGCCGCCTCAGGGTGGCTTTTTTCTTTTTTACAATAACTTATAAAATATTTACATTGTCACTGTTTCTTTAAAATTATGTCACCCGAGTGTCATAAACCTTCCGTATCTTAACCGTCAGCTAAATAACTGCGCTAACAATATAAAATTTTTGAACTACGGAGTTTATGATGAAACTTTCAGACTTTTTCAAAGTCAGCCTTGTGGCTTCTGCTGTAACACTTGCTGCTTGTGGTGGCGATGTGAATATTACCCCAACCAACGTTGATAACAGTGTAGACAATTCAATAGACAATTCTGGTAATGGCGGTACTGGTGAAACGCTAAACTGTGCCAGCTATACCCTGGACGGTGCCGAATTCACCGGTGAAGCAGAAGGTGTAAACTGTGTATACAGCCAGGCCTTCGCTAGCAACGCTAAAGAAATCACAAGTTCATTTGTAATTCCTGCTTTAGATGACAACGGTGCTCATATTTTCGAAGGTGCACTATTTATCGGTGATGACGTTGATACATCAACGGGTGCTGTTATCGATGGTGACGGCCCAACGCTAACGATTGAAGCGGGTGCAACCATTGCCTTTACTAAGCCTGAAAGCTTTATTCGTATCGCTCGTGGCGCCAACATCGAAGCAATTGGTGAAATAGACAAGCCAATCATCTTCACCAGCATTAAAGAAGTAGATGGTGATGACACGACTACGGCTCAGATTGGTGACTGGGGTGGTGTACAGATCAATGGTCGTGGCCATTCTATCCGTTGTTCTGCAGATGCAGCAGCACAAGACATGTGTAACCACTCAGCTGAAGGTATCGTTTCATACTATGGCGGTAACGATCCAGCGGATAACAGCGGTGTACTTAAGCACATCGTTATCAAATACGCCGGTTTCGGTGTTGAAGGTGACGAGCTAAACGGCCTAACACTTAACGCGGTAGGTTCTGGTACAACAATCGACTACGTACACGTACACAATGGTTTTGACGATGGTATCGAACTATTCGGTGGTAGCGTTGATCTTAAGCACATCGTTGTTACAGAAACTGGCGATGACGGTATCGACTGGGATGAAGGCTGGAAAGGTAACGGTCAGTTTATCCTGGTACGTTCTAACCAATACGGTAACCACGGTTTTGAAACAGATGGCGCTAAAGTTGACCCGCTATCAACAGACGGTCAAAACCTGGTAACAACCGTTTCTAACCCAATCATTTCTAACGCTACCGTGGTTACTACTGGTGACCAGGGTGCTGAAGGTCGTCGTACTGGCGCCGGCATGGAAATGAAAGAATGGGGTAAAGCGCAACTGGCTAACATGCTGTTCGTTAACTCTTCTTCTGTAGATGGCGCTGGCTGTTTTGACCTGTACAACGAAAAAGACCTATCAGGTGCAGCGGGCGTACACGCCAATGCAAACAATGGCGATATTGCTTTCATGAGCTCGGTATTTGCCTGTGGCAAGAACTTTGAAACTGTGAACACTGCGCTAACAGGTGACCTAGCTGGCTTTGATGCTCAGACATGGTTCACGTCTGGCGAAAACAACCAGCTTATCGGTTTTGCTGATTTCGCGAACGTAGTTGGTGCCGATGGCGTATCTACTAAAACGTCAATGACTGATGCCGATGGTAACGTAGTAGCCGTAACTGCAAAAGACATGAGCGCTGTAAATTCTTTCTTCACTAACGCTGGTTATGTTGGTGCGCTTCAAGAAGGCGAAACTAGCGAGTGGGCTCAGTTCGTAGCTGCATCACTTGCCCGTGCTGATAACTAATCTAGACCAGTTCTGATGTAAAAAAGGCGCTTCGGCGCCTTTGTTCAAGGAATTTCCGGTTTAGAGGATGAAATTATGAAACAATATAAGCAGTTTAAAGCGAACTTAATTACTTTATCCATGCTCTCGCTTTTCTCTTCTTTTTCCTCTTACGCAGCAGATGCAGAAGATGTGATTAATGAAGATGCCATCGAGGAAGTTGTGGCCACTGGGACACGCTTGAAAGGGAGCGCCAGTGCGGTAATTGAGGAGCGTAAAAATCAGGCATTCGTTGCCGATATCATGGGCTCAGAGCAAATCTCCCGTACCGGCGACAGCGATGCGGCATCGGCGCTACGCCGTGTAACCGGCCTGTCTCTGGTAAATGATAAGTTTATTTACGTACGTGGTCTGGGTGAGCGTTATTCAAGTGTACGCTTAAATGGCGCAACGGTACCAAGTCCAGACTTGACCCGTAACGTTATCCCTTTGGATATCTTCCCATCGAGCATTATCGAATCACTGGCGGTGCAAAAGGCCTATTCACCGAATATGCCGGCCGCCTTTGGTGGTGGTGACGTAAATATCCGCACCAAGAGTATCCCCAGCGATATGGTGTTTAAATTCGAAATTGGTGCAGCCTATAAGGACACCAACGATGAGGGCTACACCTACAGCGGCGGTGATGATGATTGGTTAGGTACCGATGACGGTACACGTGCCATGCCGACCTTGGTTAAAGATGCACTTAATACTTATGTGAACGGTTTGTCGGATATCTCTATTCGTAATATTCGCGAAATCGAGTCACAACGTCTGGGTTCCGATATTGGCCAGGACGCTGCCATTGCAATCAATAAGCAATTAACTAAAGCCCTGCCTCGTGATTTTGGCCTGGAAGAAGAAAGCCTGGATCCGGACTTCGATGTGAAGGCCGTCTATGGCGACCGCTTCGATGACCTGTTCGGTTTGGGCGGTTCATTCGGGTTTTTAACCTCGGTTGCTTACGAAAACGAATGGTCTAACTCAGAGCAATTCAGTGCGGTACTGTCTTCTGTCGATGCGTCAGAATTTACATGTTCACAAGACGATTTCACTTGTTACTCGGCCTCGGATAAAAAAGTATCAACCAAGCATAATGTTAAGTTGAATACCTCGGTGAACCTTGGTTATAAGCTTGACGGTCACGATCTTACCGCGACCTACATGAAGCTACGCGATAGCGAAGACGAAGCCTCGGTATCACTGTACCAGGAGCCGTCTAAGTCTTTGAGCATTGCCGATGGTCAGCTGCAGCGTAGCCATCTCACCTCGTTTGAAGAGCGTGAACTCGATATTCTTCAACTGCGCGGAATGCATAACCTGGATTGGGGCTTTTTATCGGGTATTGGCATTGATTGGCAATACACCGACTCAGAAGCAACCACGGAAATCCCGGGGGAGCTGGAAGTGACGGTTCGTGATGAGTATGAAAATGGTCAGTACAAGCGTACCTTCTATAACGGCAGTCTGGGTGGTAACCCTTATCTGTATCGCTTTGTCGATTTAGAAGACAAGGTTGAGAACTGGGGTGTGAATGTCAATAAGGCATTCTACTTTGAAGGCGGCAACCTGGAGTTGGCTGGTGGCGGTTACTTCATCGAGAAAACCCGTGATTATCGTACCGATTTCTTTAATTACCGTTTTGGTCAAACTCAGTCGTTAGAGTTGGCGCAATCGGAAGAAGAAGCACTGTCAATCGGTAGCTTTTTCAAGGATGACAGCGTAGTTGACAACACCGAAGTCGAGTTGCTGTTCCAAGAACCAACCGCAGACGATTACCTCGCGGCGCAGATGATTGATGCTTACTATGGCTCATTCGATCTAACGTTCGCCGAAGACTGGCGTTTAAGTGGCGGTGTACGCTATGAAGACTTCCGTCAAGTGGCGTTGGCGTTCTCACGCTCGGCGTTTGACCCAGCCCTACTTGAAGACAAGCTAAGTGCTGAAGCCATTGAGCAGGCAACCGTGATGGAAGACGAGTACTTCTCGTCACTGTCTATGACTTACAGTCAAGAGGGTTACCAACTGCGCTTTGGTTATGGTCGTACCGTAGTTCGTCCAGACTTGCGTGAACTGAGTCCGGTACAGTTCCAGGACCCATTAACCGATTATCGTACATTAGGTAATCCGTTCTTGAAGTCGAGCCACTTGGACAACTTCGATGCCCGTGTTGAATTCTACATGGACAATGGCGATAACTACTCTGTGGGTGCCTTCTATAAGGATATAGATAAGCCGATTGAGGCTTTATTGACCGAAAGCGATGGCCGTTTCACGCTGCAATTTGATAATGCAGATAACGCCTATGTTTATGGTATTGAGGCGGAGTGGTTATCCGAATTGCACAGTGATCTGCTCGGCGGTGCCTTCTTTACCTCGGGTAACCTGACGGTGAGTGATTCAGAAGTAGAAATCTTGGAATCACAACGTGGCGACTTGACTAATCTTAAGCGCCGCATGACGGGTCACTCTGAGTATGTTGCTAACTTGCAGTTAAACTATGACTCGCACAACGGCATGCATCAAGCATCACTGATTTACAACGTATTCGGTGACCGTATTCTCGCCGCAGGCGTGAATAACTTTGATGATGCTTATGAGCAGCCAATGCACTCGCTCGATTTGGTATACAGCTACTACCCAACGTTTAACACCACGGTGACGTTTAAAGCCAAGAACATGCTTGGACAAGACTTTGAAGTGGAACAAAACGATGTGCTGATCCGCGAAAGTGAAAAACCGATGGAGTTTAGCTTAGACTTCGCTTACGAATTCTAACCCTTAGCACCTAAATTAAAAACCCAGCAGTTGCTGGGTTTTTTTATGCCCCAAGCCTTGTCACAGGCATAAAAACCCACCCAATATATGAAATAAATTTAAGTTGTAGTCCTGCCACTAGAGTAAAGCGCCAAGCAGTGTTATTGTCAGCCCATACCTAGGTATACACTTAGGGGACTCACGCAATATGTTGAACTTATTTTTCAAAAGGAAAAAGTAATGAAAAAAGTAGGCCTAGTCGGCTGGCGCGGTATGGTTGGCTCCGTACTGCTTGAGCGCATGCAACAAGAGCAGGACTTTGCGCATATTGACGTGACCTTTTTTACCACCTCGCAAACTGGCCAGTTGGGACCGGACATTGCCGGTACCCCTAAGCCATTGCAAAGTGCCTATGATCTTGAAGCGCTGGCGCAAATGGACATCATATTGACCTGTCAGGGTGGCGACTACACCCATGAAGTGTACCAAAGCCTGCGTGATAAGGGTTGGCAGGGCTATTGGATCGATGCTGCTTCAGCACTGCGCATGAGCGATGAAAGCATTATTGTGCTCGACCCGGTAAATAAGGATGTTATCGAGCAAGGCCTGGAGCAGGGCGTTAAAACCTTTGTCGGCGGTAACTGCACCGTTTCCTTAATGTTATTAGCCCTGGGCGGATTATTTGAACGCGATTTGATCGAATGGGTCAGCCCCATGACCTACCAGGCGGCCTCCGGTGCCGGTGCCCGCAACATGAAAGAGTTGCTGGTGCAAATGGGGCAACTCCATGATGTGGTGGCCGACCAGGTGCAAGACCCAAGTGCCGCTATTCTCGATATAGATAAAAAAGTGGCGACTAAAATGCAAGACGGCTCCTTGGCCTGCGACCAGTTCGGTGTGCCGCTGGCTGGCAGCTTGATCCCCTGGATTGATGTACCCATGCCGTCGGGGCAAAGCAAGGAAGAATGGAAAGCCGAGGTTGAAGCCAATAAAATCCTCGGCTCCAGCAAACAGCCTATTCCCGTCGATGGTTTATGTGTGCGTGTCGGCATGATGCGTTGCCATGCTCAGGCGCTAACCATCAAGTTACGCGAAGATATCAGCGTAAGCGAGATTGAAGAGATCCTTGGCGCTCATAACGACTGGGTTGAGGTGATAGCCAATGACAGAGAGGCTTCGAGCAAGGAGCTCACGCCGGTGAATGTGGCGGGAACCCTGCGTATCCCCGTTGGCCGTATTCGTAAATTGAGCATGGGGGCCAAGTACATCGGCGCCTTTACCGTGGGCGACCAACTCTTGTGGGGCGCCGCCGAGCCGCTGCGCCGCATGTTGCGGATCATCTGCGGATAACCCAATGAATCCCGAAAAGCGGCCTATGCGCCGCTTTTTTAGTGCCTTATAATGCCCGATGGCGGTGGACAATCGCCCCATTCTCGCCTAGCATAAATCTAGGTAACAGTCTGATACATAGGGATATACTCTGTCTATGACTGGTAAATTGATGCGCTTTCTCGAAGGCAAGAAGGAAAGGATGACTAAGGTATTAAGAGCGCTGCTTTTGTCGCTGGTGGTACTGGCCACTCACACCAGTTTTGCCCATGAACTCAAGGGCGCTTATCCGGATCATTTTCCGCCTTTTAGCATTACCGGTGAACCCACGCAGGGCATTATCCCCGATATGCTTAAGGCACTAAACCGAACCAGCGATCACGCCTATGTGGCCGCTCCCTATGCCCGCCATTCCTTAAAACTGCTTGCCGAGGGGCAACTGGATTTTCTTTTTGACTCGCAAAACTGGTGTAAAGACGGTGATAACTATTACTGGAGTCAGCCCATTGCCCAGATCCATGATGTGTTAATTTTGCGTGCGGATGGCGGCGATTATTCCAGCCTGGATGACTTTGTGGCGTTCTCGCACACCGAGCCGCAACCGCTGGTGGTAGCAGGGCGCTATGAATATGTGTATCCAAGTTTAGACCCCTTGTTTGCCAAGGCGCTGTTAACCAGGAAGAATTTTTACAGTGACTTGAATATGATTAAAGCACTGCAAAACACCGAGCAAAGTGGCGTTCACGCAGTGGTGATGGCCGAGCGGGTGTTTGATTATTTGGCCGCTAAGCATCCGCAATTGACGAGTAACCTAGTCAAGTCAAACTTCAGGGTACATAGCACCCCCTATCAGTTTCGTTTTCCGCGCACCGATAACGGTAAAATCAATATGATGTACACCAACAGGCTACTTAGTCAGTTGCAATCGAGCGGGGCGCTTGATCAGATCATAGCTAAATACCATGGTACCGAGGAGCCAGCTGAAACGCCCAAAAATAACCCCGTCGATGCTCAGTAGGTTATGATTTTAAAGTAAAAATTCAAATATGTATTAAGCTTTACCTAGCACTTTAGAAACTGCGCGGAATGCTTAACTCATGGACGTCATACCAAAAAGAACACGCTTTACCATACGTGTCACCCTGATCACCTCGTTTGTCTTGGCCTGCGCCTTCACCGCCTTGGTGGCCATTGGGCTGCAGTTTGTATTCAGTAATAATCTGGCCAAAAGCAGCGCCCAGGAGAAATTTCAGGCCATAGCCGCAAGCAGCAGTGAGCAAGCACTGATGCAAGAGCGCAGCGCCATTAGTCTCGCCCGAACACTTAAGCACAGTTTCGGCGATCGTCAGCTTAGCGCCGAGGTACCGTCAAAACAGCAATTGCTGGCATTGAGTTCCCTTTTAGAGGGCAATCCCAAGGTCTTTTCCCTGTTTATTGGTTTTGCCAACGGCGATTATCTCGAGCTGTCCAACTTAGAGTCGGCCCTGGGTCTGCGTCAGGTGTGGGGAGCGGCCCCAAGTGATCGCTGGGTGTTGTTACGGGTGACAGACGCAGCCGCAGGGCGCGAGCAAACCATTAGCTATCTTAACAGCGACCTGAGTATCCGCCACAGTGAGGTTCAGAGCACTCAATATAATGCCACGGCTCGGCCTTGGTTTAAGGAGGCGGGCAGCCAATCCGTGCATAAAATGCCACCCTACATGTTTAGCTTTGTCGGTCAGCCGGGCAGCAGTTACTCGATTAGAAGTGAGCAAGGGGATGTATTTGGCACTACCATTATTTTATCCTCGTTGGCGCAATATATGGCCATTGACGGTTACCAACAGGGCGCGCAGGCCTATATGTTCGATGGCAATGGGGTACTGCGAGCGCAGCGTCTTGGCAGCGAAGAGCCGGTTATTACCCCGAGTGAAAAGATACCCCTGTCGGTCGACGAGCTGGCTGTAATGGATAGCATAGGCACGCTCAGAGTCGGGGTGATGGACGACTATCCGCCGTTTGAATATAACCTGTCAGGGCAACCGCGCGGATATGGTCTGGAACATATGCAGCTGATCGCCGCCATGCTCGGTCTTGAGCTGCAACTGATCAACGGCTATAGCTTTCCGGAGCTAATTACACAGCTACAGCAGGGGCAAATTGATATGCTGCTGGGACTGATGAAGACCGAACAGCGCCAGCAGTTTGGTGCCTTTGCCGGGCCTTATTATGCGCCCGAAGTGGTGTTTGCCACCGATGATCCTGCCTTGGCAGCGACGCCGCAACTCTCGGCCTTGGCAACCAAGCGCATTGCCGCGCAAAAAGGTTATGCCATAACTCGCTTTTTGCGCCAGCAACTGCCGCAGGCGGAGTTTATCGAATACGATGATACCCTCGCGGCGATGCGCGCCTTAGAGCGGGATGAGGTCGACGCGGTATTCGACCTCAAGGTGGTGTTGCAATACATAGAAAAGTACTTTTTTATCGATACCTTGCACCGCAGCGCCGAGGTAGAAGACTTTAAGGGCCGAACCGAGTTTGGTCTTCATCATTTTGTGCGCAAGGATATAGCAACGCTTATTCCCCTTATCGACCGCGCCCAAAATGCGCTCGAGCCGCAACTGCTGAATGCTTTAGAGCGCAAGTGGCTGCGTTTCGAAGGGCAGGGTATGCGGGGCTCTAAAGCGCTTACTCAGGTGCCGTCGCCGAAGATTTTAACCCTGGCTAAAGATGCCAACAGCCATAATAAGTTGCATAGCATTACCCTGGATGGCGAAGACTATCTGATTTACGTGACCGCCATTGCCGGCCTTATCAACGAAGACAGCCGAGAATATTTGGCCTTTTTGGTCAGCGAGCAGGAGGCGTTTGCTCAGCTTAACAAATACGTGCGCGATGCCATTATTGTGACCCTGGCGGTCTTGGGTTTGGTACTTTTGTTGATCACCCAATTGGCCCGCTCTATGGCCAGCCCGATTCAACGATTAATTGAAGAAAACCAAAAGATCAGTCACCGCAATTATAACGAGGTGCATTACGTCTCCTCACATATAGAGGAAATCCACCAGCTGTCGAAATCTCTGGTCAATATGTCCGAGTCCATTTGCGACTTCGAGGCGGGGCAAAAAGAGCTGCTGGACTCTTTTATTCAGCTGATCGCCCAAGCCATCGATGAAAAATCCCCTTATACCGGCGGTCATTGTGCCCGAGTGCCGGAGTTGGCCTTGATGCTCGCGCGCCACGCCCATGAAAGCCAAACCGAGGTATTCGCCGACTTTCGTTTTCGCTCCGAGGAACAATGGCGCGAATTTGAAGTGGCGGCCTGGCTTCATGACTGCGGCAAGATCACCACGCCTGAGCACATCGTTGATAAGGGCTCAAAGCTGGAGTGTATCTATAACCGCATTCATGAAGTACGTATGCGTTTCGAGGTGCTGTTACGCGATGCAGAAATTGAGTACTTGGAGCGCTTGCAACATTGCCCCGAAGATAAAGAGCAGCTGCTATCTAGCTGGCAACAGCAGCGCGCGGATATCATTGACGACTTCGAGTTTATCGCCCACTGCAATATTGGCGGCGAGGCCATGGCCGAGGAAGATATCGCCCGTTTGCACCGTATCAGCGAGCGCACCTGGTATCGCACGCTGAGCGATAGAGTGGGATTGTCGCCGGCGGAGCAGCGCCATATGGAAGACTTTGCCCCCTTTACCCCGGGCTTTGAAGCCGTGCTAGGCAATAAACCGGAGCACATTTATAAACGCCAACGCGATATCGCCGCCCGCGATAAGGGCTTTGGCTTTAATATGAAGGTGCCTGAAAACAAGCAAAACCTCGGCGAGCTCACTAACTTGAGTATCACTCGCGGTACCTTAACCGATGAGGACAGATACATTATCAATGAGCACATTACTACCACTATACGCATGCTCGAGACACTGCCATTACCCCAGGATCTGGCCCGGGTGCCGGAGTATGCAGGGGGTCATCATGAGAAACTCGATGGCAAGGGGTATCCAAGGGGGTTGCGGGCTGAGCAAATGTCACTGCCGGCAAAAATAATGGCCATTGCCGATATCTTCGAGGCATTAACGGCCAACGACAGGCCCTACAAAGAGGCAAAAACCCTGTCTCAGGCGCTGAAAATCATGACCTTTATGGTTGCCGATGATCATATTGACCGCCATCTGTTTAATTTGTTCTTAACCGAGGGCGTCTACCTGGACTACGCCAAGCAATTTTTGCTGGCCGAGCAAATTGATGAGATAGATATTAACGATTACCTAGCGCAATGAGCGCTGGGCATGGTGGCGGTTGCTAAACCCACCTAGGTGCATTGACCAATGGCGCAGTTCGCCAATATTGCCCGGCGCCTTATCGATTATACGAAGCTTCCAGGCCCCGTAGGCGCTTTCGCCGTTAAAGGTCTCTATTTGGTAGTGCTGATTAATGTCATTACCCGAACCACCATCGCGGTTATGCAGGGTATGTAGGTTGCCACTGGGTGATACCAGTTGGATGGAAAGATCGCTGCGCCAGCTATGGCGAACGGTCAGCTCCACTTCTAAAGAGAAGGTGCTTAGATGATGCGGCACAAAAATCTCGCTCTCTTGAGCGGTGGCACCATTATCGACTATGGTCATCTCGCTCGCATTGTTAAAGCTGTAGGTTTGTACGCCCGGGGGCAGAATCTTTAAGGTTACGGCCTGTTGTTTTAGCTGGCTATCCTTGTGGGCGGTGAGGGTAAAGACATAATCACCCCACTGAGTTTTGTTTTTGGTTGGCACTTCCAGGGTAAAAGGCATGCCGGCGTTGATTTCGCGGTGCGACAGTTTTGCCCCGGGTAACGAAGAAGCGAGAGAGAGTCGCAATGTGCCGCTAAAGCCATCGACGATACGGCTGTTACAGTTGAATGTGGCGGTCTCGCCGGCGTTGATGGTGAGTACCGAGCTGGCGCAATGCAAATTGAATTGTGGGTCTAATTTAGGTTCTTTGTTGGCTGATGTCGGTGTACCACCTGAAATGCTCTCGCCAACCAAGGTATCTATGCTTTTGGCCGCATAAGGCAGTTGGGTACGCGATGCGAAACGCAGCGGGTTGTTCGGAAAAAGTGGGTTGCTAAGTTGCCATTGTGAGCCGATTGACGAGCCTGTGGTGTGCAGCGCATAGCTGTCATTCATATCCATATTGTGTGCTGCATTAACGTCAGCGTCGCTTGCCAGCAAACAGGCTAGGGTTGCGGTTGCTATCAGTGGATAGCGGATCAGGGTTGAAAGATTAGCCACAATAAAGCTCCGGGTTTTCGAACATTAATAACCATCCCTATTTTCTCTTGTTGATTTACGCTCTGGAGATAAACGTAAATTAAGAAGAAAAAGGAAGGCTCTAGAGAGCCTTCCCAGGGTTTACAGCTTACTTACGTTTACCTTTTGACTTAGGAGAAGCCGCGATGGTTTCTTCTAAAGAACAGTTGGTAGTAGTGCCAGTTTCACATACTTGGTAAGTGAAGCTAGTCGCAGTAGAGTTAAAGCGGTCTGTGTAGCTTGTCTTTCTTACACCAGAGTCAATTAGTGCACCGTCACGGTATACATCAAACTCAGTTGCAGCTTGTGCAGTCCAAGATAGATCCGTTGTTACTCGGTTACCGTCAGTTTCAGCAGTACCTTGTACAAAGATAGTTGGCTCTGGAACCGGCTCAGTCACAGTTACGTCTTTAGTGATTGAGTGCTGGGCACCGTCATCATCGCTTACAGTTAGGGTTACGGTGTAAGTACCCGCAGCTGTGTAGCTGTGTGAAGGGTTAGCTAGAGTTGAGCTAGCGCCGTCACCGAAGTCCCAAGACCAAGTAGTTACTGCGCCGTCGCTGTCGCCAGAAAGGTCGCTGAACTGTACGTCTAGGTCAGTAGCGGTGAAGCTGAAGTCAGCTACAGGTGCTACGTTAGCCGGAGCGTCTACAACAGTGAAGCTTACTTGTGCTTGGTCGAACGCTTCTTGCGAGTCAGTCGCCACAGCAGTCACGATGTGGTCGCCGGCGCCTAGTGTGTTAGTGCTGAACAGGGCACCTTCACCGATTAGGCCGTTGAAGTTATCGTACCACTTGATGCCAGCGCTTAGGTCACCGTCTTCAGCGTCAGTTGCAGTACCGTCGAAGGTGATGCTGTCGCCTAGGTTGAAGCTAGTGCCACCCATAGGTGCATTGATAGTCATCACTGGGGCTTGGTTTTCAGCCGGAGGCGGAAGTACCGCGTTGCCGTTTGATACCGAGATGCTCCAGTTGTTCAGTACGCCGTTCATGGTGTAGCTTGACGTATCTTCAACAAACAGACGCCATGTACCCATGCTTGACTCGCCTGCAAACTCAACCGGTGTAAAGGTGTGTACCAGGTCTGTGTTCCAGAATTGACGCCAAGTTACCAGTTTAACCGTGGTGCCAGACGGAGATTGCAGCCATGCGTTCAGGTATTGAACCGAGTTGAACGAGATATCAACGCTTACTTCGATTGCATCGATAGCAACACCGGTAGGCAGGTCGATTTCAGTGAAGACCTTGCCGCCCATCTCAGGCATAGCGATTGCTGTGTTGTTTGCACCGCTTACCGTGGTGTTGGCGTTAGCAACAGACAGTTCAACTGTTTCTGTGCTGGTTTGGCCCGCTGAGTCTGTAGAAGACGCAGTGATTACGTGGTCGCCTACCGACAGGTCAGACTTAGTGAATGAAGTGCCGTTACCGATTACACCGTCGATGCTTGACGTCCAAACGATGCCGGCAGTCAGGTCGCCGTCTTCGGTGTCGTTAGAGCTTGCGCTGAAGCTGATAGTTTCACCGTTCAAGAATGCGCCCTGGTTAGCAGGAGTCGCGATCTGTACGTTTGGAGCAAAGTCTGTGCCAGCTGAAGGTGCGCCAGTCAGTTTTAGTGACCAGCTGTTGATAGCACCCGTGTCGCCTGCCACTTCGTCAACGACTTTCAGTTTCCACTCACCAAATGCGTTGTCCAACTCGTATTCGGTAGGAATAAAGTTACCAACAAGGCCTGTGCCGTTGCCACCCGCACGATCGTGCAGAACTACTTCTTCGCCGGCTGGTGAAATGACAGACACTACCATGTCTGATGCCCAAGTGTGTGTGATGTCAACAAACACTTCAACCTGAGTTAGCGTCATGTCGTAAGGAACATTGATGCTGCTGGTCGCTGGGTTTGAAGGATCATCATCGCTGATAGGCACGATTTCGTTGTTGGTCAGCATAGTAGAAACTGTACCTTGAGGCCATACTTTAAGCTCCAGGTTGATGTTCTTAGAAACGCTGCCATCAGTGGCGTTGACAGTCAAGTTGTACGTACCAGGCGCAGTTTGCGCTGTCGTATTGATAGTCATGGTGTTAGTGGTGTCGCCCGCAACCGGGTTTTGTGCGAATACCACGTCAGCGTTAAGCGCAGGAATGCTGGTCAGGCTCATAGTCGCTGTGCCGTTGAAACCACCGGCTGCAACTAGGTCGATTGAGTAAGCCTGGCTGTCGCCTTGGTTGATGGTTGATTTAGTTGGCGTTGCTTCCATGAAGAAAGAAGGACCCGCGCCGCCTGAATCGACCAGTGCATTGGCAACGTTCAAACGCTTACCAGAGATGGTTTTACCTGCCAAAGCCGCAAGCGTATCACCAGTGTTCATTAGTACACTTTTTAGCTGTGATGTAGTCAGGTTCGGGTTGCCCGCAAGGAGCAGGGCTGCAGCACCGGCTACGTGAGGCGAGGCCATTGAGGTACCGCTAAACGTGTCGTAGCTGTTGTTAGGCGTAGTAGACAGAACGAATGAACCAGGCGCGGCTAAATGTACCAGTTGGTCGCCGTAGTTAGAGAAACCTGAAAGGCTGTCGGTACTGTCGGTAGAGGCTACCGCTACTACGTTAGGTACATCGTAACCAGCAGGATAGAAACCGCCGTTATCGATGTCGGCTGAGTCATTACCCGCTGCCGCTACGAATAGCATGTCTGCGTTGTTTGCCGCTGTGATTGCGTCTTTCAGAGTTTGCGTGAAACCACCGCCACCCCAGCTGTTGTTAAGAACGCGAACGTTGTTACCAGCATTTTTCAGACCGATCATATAGTCGATACATTGTACGCCATCGGCTAGGGTACCGCCGCCTGAACCTAGGAAGCTACAACCTACCATGCTGGTTTGCCAGTTTACACCGACAACACCCATGGCGTTGTTACCTTTGGCACCGATAGTACCAGATACGTGAGTACCGTGAGCACCTGTGTCAGACGGGTTACCATTGTCTAGGATGGCTGAGATACCATGGATGTCATCGATATAACCGTTACCGTCATCATCGATACCGTTGCCCGCGATTTCATTCGGGTTGGTCCAGATGTTGTCAGCCAAGTCTGGGTGGTTGAAATCGAAACCTGTATCGATAACACCAACAACAACAGAAGAATCACCGATTACATAGTCCCAGGCAGTTTCAGCTTGAATCTTCTGCATGCCGTAAAGGCTTGCATATGAAGTATCATTTGGAACTGCGGTAGTGTGTACGATGTAGTTAGGCTCTGCGTATTCTACAAGTGGGTGGTTTTGAAGGCTGGCAAGTACCGCATCAACTTTACGGCCTTGACCAAGTTCTAGCACCGCTAGACGACCGTTGGCAATGTTGCGTAGGCGGTCATCAACACCGTCATTGTTTTTATCTTTGAAAGATACGCCTAGGTTACGAGTAAGCTCTTTACGATCTTTTTTATCTACTTTTTGTTTGAATTTAACGATAACTGATTGTTGATCGTAGTCAGGTGTTGCTTTGAACGGTGCTTTAGCAACCGCTAGGGCTACAGGGCTGATACCAGCTAGTAGTGTTGTACCTACTAGGGCGTTTATTAATTTGGAAGATGACTTCTTGGGCGTTTTCATCATCTGATCTCCTGTTGTATGTAAATTTAACTTATGGTTGTTTTATTTGTACGCACCCACTTCATTTTCATTCTCCCTGTAAGTCGTCGCACGTTCGCACTTATTGTATCCATATGTGTATATTTATATGCCTTTATTTGCATCCGATCAATAAATAATAAACAAAAAATTCACATTTATTTGTAATTGGTGCGCTAAAACATACTTTTGTATGATTTAAAAGGGGTTTTTATTACGGGGTGATGGCAAAATAATTTCAATTTTTGGAAGGTTTTCTTGTTTCTTATGTATTGATGTGTAATTTGCAATGAATTTTATGGCAGGGTAAATATTCAATAAAACAAATGGTTATGCAGTTTTGTGTGTTATTTATGCACTGCTGCCTGGGGGCGTTTGTTCGCTTTAGGAATGCCACTAAGAAGCTTAATTGTATATAGGTTATGTACGGGCAGCCTGAGTGTCGGCGGCCATACTACAAAGCTGTATACAAAGTATGTCGATAAAGTCAGCCCAGTGAGGGGAAAGCTATCCTTCTTCGTAGAGATTCACCATAACCGGCCGTTATGACTGGCTCTGACTTGCTCCCGATTCCATATAAGGCATGTTAATCAGGATGTTATCGGTGCATCTGCCGTTTGCCTCGGGCATTGAAGATCATCAAGAGTAGGGTGGCCGACGAACATATCCACTGAGATCTGTTTAACTTATTCCTGAGCGAACATCTTTACCTGGTCTATGCCGAGCAGCCTTACGGCCCGAGCAAATCGATGAGATAGATATTAACGATTACCTAGCGCAGTGAGCGCTGGGCATGGTGGCGGTTGCTAAACCCACCTAGGTGCATTGACCAATGGCGCAGTTCGCCAATATTGCCCGGCGCCTTATCGATTATACGAAGCTTCCAGGCCCCGTAGGCGCTTTCGCCGTTAAAGGTCTCTATTTGGTAGTGCTGATTAATGTCATTACCCGAACCACCATCGCGGTTATGCAGGGTGTGTACATTGCCACTGGGTGATACCAGTTGGATGGAAAGATCGCTGCGCCAGCTATGGCGAACGGTCAGCTCCACTTCTAAAGAGAAGGTGCTTAGATGATGCGGCACAAAAATCTCGCTCTCTTGCGCGGTGGCGCCATTATCGACTATGGTCATCTCGCTCGCATTGTTAAAGCTGTAGGTTTGTACGCCCGGGGGCAGAATCTTTAAGGTTACGGCCTGCTGTTTTAGCTGGCTATCCTTGTGGGCGGTGAGGGTAAAGACATAGTCACCCCACTGAGTTTTGTTTTTGGTTGGCACTTCCAGGGTAAAAGGCATGCCGGCGTTGATTTCGCGGTGCGACAGTTTTGCCCCGGGTAACGAAGAAGCGAGTGAGAGTCGCAATGTGCCGCTAAAACCATCGACGATACGGCTGTTACAGTTGAATGTGGCGGTCTCGCCGGCGTTGATGGTGAGTACCGAGCTGGCGCAATGCAAATTGAATTGTGGGTCTAATTTAGGTTCTTTGTTGGCTGGTGTCGGTGTACCACCTGAAATGCTCTCGCTAACCAAGGTATCTATGCTTTTGGCCGCATAAGGCAGTTGGGTACGAGATGCCAGGCGCAACGGGTTGTTCGGAAAAAGTGGGTTGCTAAGTTGCCATTGAGAGCCGATTGACGAGCCTGTGGTGTGCAGCGCATAGCTGTCATTCATATCCATATTGTGTGCTGCATTAACGTCAGCGTCGCTTGCCAGCAAACAGGCTAGGGTTGCGGTTGCTATCAGTGGATAGCGGATCAGGGTTGAAAGATTAGCCACAATAAAGCTCCCAGGTTTTCGAATATTAATAACCATCCCTATTTTCTCTTGTTGATTTACGCTCTTATGTTAAACGTAAATTAAGAAGAAAAAGGAAGGCTCTAGAGAGCCTTCCCAGGGTTTACAGCTTACTTACGTTTACCGTTACCTTTTGACTTAGGAGAAGCCACGATGGTTTCTTCTAAAGAACAGTTGGTAGTAGCGCCAGTTTCACATACTTGGTAAGTGAAGCTAGTCGCAGTAGAGTTAAAGCGATCTGTGTAGCTTGTCTTTCTTACACCTGAGTCAATTAGTGCACCGTCACGGTATACATCAAACTCAGTTGCAGTTTGTGCAGTCCAAGATAGGCTTGCTACTACACGGTCACCAGAAGTTTCAGCGTCACCTTGTACAAAGATTGTTGGCTCTGGTACAGGCTCAGTCACAGTTACGTCTTTAGTGATTGAGTGCTCGGCACCGTCATCATCGCTTACAGTTAGGGTTACTGTGTAAGTACCCGCAGCTGTGTAGCTGTGTGAAGGGTTAGCTAGAGTTGAGCTAGCGCCGTCACCGAAGTCCCAAGACCAAGTTGTTACCGCACCGTCAGTGTCACCAGATAGGTCAGTGAACTGTACGTCCAGGTCAGTAGCGGCGAAGCTGAAGTCAGCTACAGGTGCTACGTTAGCCGGAGCGTCTACCACAGTGAAGCTTACTTGTGCCTGGTCGAACGCGTCTTGCGAGTCAGTAGCCACTGCAGTCACGATGTGGTCACCAGCGCCAAGCGTGTCGATGCTGAATAGTGCACCAGTACCGATTAGGCCGTTGAAGTTATCGTACCACTTGATACCTGCGCTTAGGTCGCCATCTTCTGCGTCAATTGCAGTACCGTCGAAGGTGATGCTGTCGCCTAGGTTGAAGCTAGTGCCACCCATAGGTGCATTGATAGTCATTTCAGGCGCTTGGTTTTCAGCCGGTGGTGGAAGTATCGCGTCACCGTTAGATGCTGAGATGCTCCAGCTGTTAAGTACGCCGTTCATGGTGTAGCTTGACGTATCTTCTGCGTATAGACGCCATTTACCCTTGCTTGACTCACCTGCGAATTCTACTGGAGTAAAGGTATGGATAAGGTCTTTATTCCAGAAGTCACGCCAAGTTACTAGCTTCACTAGAGTACCAGCAGGAGACTGTAACCAAACGTTCAAGTATTGAGCTGAATCGTAAGAGATGTTTACAGACACTTCTAGCGCATCGATAGCAACACCGGTAGGTAGGTCGATTTCAGTGAATACACGGCCGCCCCACTCAGGAAGTGCAATGGCTGTGTTGTTAGAACCGCTTACCGTAGTGTTGGCAGCTGCTACAGAGAACTCGATGCTCTGGTTAGTCGTTTGACCCGCTGAGTCGGTAACAGAAGCCGTTACTACGTGGTCGCCAGCAGATAGGTCAGACTTAGTGAAGCTTGCACCGTTGCCGATAACACCATCCACGCTTGACGTCCATACAACAGTTGAAGTTAGGTCGCCATCTTCAGTGTCGCTTGCATTTGCAGAGAAACTTACAGTTTCGCCAACAAGGAAGGCACTGTTGTTTTCAGGAGTTGCGATAGACACGTTAGGAGCGAAGTCAGTAGCACCTAAAGGCGCGCCGCTTAGCTTCAATGTCCAGTTGTTTAGAATACCGGCGTTGTTGTTGTTGTGGTCTTCTACTTGTAGCGTCCAGTTACCTAGGGCGTTATCAAGCTCGTGGTCGTAGTTTACAAAGTCCATCTCAAGACGGTTACCCGCTTGGCCTTCGAAGCTGCGAAGTACAGACTCTTTACCGTTAGGTGCTACTAGCTTGATCACCAGGTCAGCGATGTTGTCGTGAGTGATGTCAACGTGACCTGCAACCTCAGTGATAATCATTTCATGAGGTACATTGATTACGCTCTCAGCTGGTGCTTCTGGTGCATCATCGGCAATCAATACCGCTTCGTTGTTGCTGAAGCTGGTAGACGTGCTGCCTTCAGGCCATACACGTAGCGTTAGAGGTAATGTTTTAGTGATATCACCGTCTACCGCAGTCACCGTCATTTGGTACGTACCAGGAGCAGTTGCAGTTGTAGTGTTGATAGTCATAGTTGTGGCTGTGTCAGCAGCAACAGGGTTTTGACTAAATAGCACTTGTGCATCTAAAGCTGGAACAGTAGACAGGCTTAGAGTCGCATCGCCTGAGAAACCACCGGCAGCGGTCAGGTCGATAACGAAGTCTTGGCTTTCGTTTTGGTTAACCGTTGCAGACGAAGGCGTTGCATTCATAAAGAATGAAGGACCTGTACCGCCTGAATCAGCCAAGGCATTAAACACGTTCATGCGCTTGCCGTTGATGGTTTTGCCTTGTAATGCGGCTACGTCATCACCCGTGCTCATTAGAACCTGTTTAAGCTGCGCAGTAGTTAGGTCTGGGTTACCAGATAATAGAAGCGCTGCTGCACCGGCTACGTGAGGCGTGGCCATTGAAGTACCGCTTAGTGTGTCATATGCACCACCAGGAACGGTTGAAACAATGAAGTGACCAGGAGCGGCAATGTGTACTAGCTCGTCACCAAAGTTTGAGAAACCAGATAGGTTGTCTTGGCTGTCGGTAGAAGCAACGGCCATTACGTTTGGTACGTCATAACCTGCAGGGTAGAAACCGCCTGGATCGATATCAGATGAATCGTTACCTGCTGCCGCTACGAATAGCATATCGGCGTTGTTGGCTGCCGTGATTGCATCTTTAAGCGTTTGCGTGAAACCACCGCCACCCCAGCTGTTGTTAAGAACGCGAACGTTGTTACCGGCATTTTTAAGACCGATCATATAGTCGATACATTGTACGCCATCGGCTAGGGTACCGCCACCTGAACCCAGGAAGCTACAACCTACCATGCTGGTACGCCAGTTCACACCAACAACACCCAGGTTGTTGTCACCTTGAGCACCGATAGTACCGGCTACGTGAGTACCGTGAAGGCCAGTGTCTTGAGGGTTACCATTGTCTAGGATGGCTGAGATACCGTGGATGTCATCGATATAACCGTTACCGTCGTCATCGATACCGTTTCCAGGGATCTCGTTAGGGTTGCGCCAGATGTTATTTACAAGATCAGGGTGTTGGAAATCGAAACCTGTGTCGATAACACCCACGATTACTGATGCATCACCGATGGTGTAATCCCATGCCGCTTCGGCAGAGATTTTTTGCATGCCGTAAAGGTTTGCATAGCTAGGGTCGTTTGGAACAGCTTGGTGCTTAACGATGAAGTTAGGCTCAGCGTACTCTACAAGTGGGTGGTTTTTAAGGCTAGCCAATACAGCATCTACTGAACGGCCCTTACCAAGATCTAGTACCGCAAGACGACCGTTAGCAATGTTGCGTAGGCGGTCATCAACACCGTCGTTGTTTTTATCTTTGAAAGATACGCCAAGGTTACGAGAAAGCTCTTTACGCTCTTTCTTAGCTACTCTTTCTTTGAACTTAACGATAACAGTTTGTTGATCGTATTCTGGTGCTGCTTTGTGTGGCGCTTGCGCTACTGCTAAAGCAACAGGACTGATACCAGCTAGTAGTGTAGTACCTACTAGTGTTTTGATTAGTTTGGAAGATGACTTCTTGGGCGTTTTCATCATCTGATCTCCTGTTGTTTGTAAATTTAACTTATGGTTGGTTCATTTGTACGTACCCACTTCATTCTCCCTGTAAGTCGCACGCTCGCACTTCTTGTATGCGAATGTATATAGTTATATACCTTCGTTTGTATATGATCAATAAAAATGACGTAAAAAATTCACATTTATTTATAAAAAATGTATAGAAAGTATGCAGCGGTATGATTTAAAAGGGGTTTTTATTACAGGAAAATGACAAATTATTTTTTCTTCATCGGAAGAATTTCGTGTTTTTGTCTATTGATGTGCAAATTGCAATAGAATTGTTAGCAGGACAAATGTCCTATAAAACCAGTATTTATGCAGCATTGCGCGTTATTTATGCACGGGGGCAGAGAGCTTTGCCAGGTCTGAGGGGCGCCTGGAAATTGCTCAATTGTATATAAACTTGTATTTCAGCCTAATACACTTAGAGCCAACCAAAGAAGATGTATACGCTGTATACAAAAAACTGAGTCTGGGCGACAGGCGCTCTGTCTTGCCCTAGGGGCAATGAGACAGGGGATCGATCGGTGTGCTCAAAGCCCAGTCGCTCACTGTGGCAGCTGATGGGGCTGTAATTAAGGGCTGTATGACATTATAGACATGAGTCGTAGTATGCCCGCGCTGGCTTGTACTTTATTGCCGCGCCTGGAGTATCGCACTGAACTTGTGTGGCCCTTGGCCTGGGCGGGCCTTGTATGTATGGGGGCGTTAAATGGGAAAATAGTGGGAGCTAAAAAGAAAAAAGCAGCGGCTCAATGGGGATGAGCACACTGCTTTGGTTAAGGTCCAACTAGAAAAGGGTTTCTGCTTAGAAAGAGATTACTTGCTCAGCAGTACAGTCTGTGGTGTTTTGGTCACAGGCTTTATAGGTGAATGTGCCGCTTACCTTACGAGAGAAGGCATCGTTGTACTGCGTGCCATTAGCAACAGTAGCAATTTTGGCACCATCACGGTAGATATCGGCACTACCCGAAGACGCACCCAAGGCAACAAGCTCTACCTGGTTTTTGCCTTTGGCAAATACATGCGTGGCACTAAGTGATAGCTCACCCGGAGTCGGCGTGTTACCACAACCATTTTGTGTTAGGTAATCGTGAGCGGCCTTGGCCTTAACGATACCGTAACCAAAGTAGACATCGTGGCCAGCTGCGCCTTGGTCTTCGGCGGTCATCTTCAATGCGTCACGGATTTGCTCACCACTACACTCGGTGTGGTTTGACCAAACCAGTGCGGCAACGCCGGCTACCGCAGGTGAAGCCATAGAGGTACCGCTCATGTAACCGTAAGCAGAAGGAGTGACGCTTACTGAGATTGAGGCTGCATTCAAAAATGCATCACGGTCAGCAAGGTCTGCACCAATTGCAGGAATAGATGTGCTGTTCATATCACCCAGGGTGCCATACAGTACACCGTCAACGTTGTTAACGATAACCGCACCAACGCCGCCAGAGGCTTCACAGTTTGCTACTTTATCGTGGAAGCTGATGTTACCGCGGTCGATAACACAGATGCGGCCTTGTGCACCGGCATCTACGGCTTCAGCAGTGCCCATGAAATAGCCCGCAGCCGTCGCTTCACCGTCGTTTTCCATGCCTGCAGAAGCATAGAAAGTACCGTCTGCGCTTAGCGACGCAATATCCGCCATGCCCGCTGGGTAGGTAGAAAGCGTTTGAACACCGCCGGCCGTTGCTTCAACACAGATGGTTTCATCGAAGGTGGCACGTTTGCCGCGTCCGCTTGAACAGCTTGGAAACTGAGAAAAGGGTGCAATGTTGTTATCGGCATCGTTGGCGCCAACCATCATAACTGCAGGGTAGGCTGCAGGATATGAAGCAGCTGAGTTACCATCGTTACCCGCAGCGGCAACGATCAGACCACCATTGGCACTGAATTCGGCAAAGGCGTTGGCTTCAACGTTGTTGCTACCGCCGCCACCTAGGCTCATGTTGATGATATTGGCACCGGCTTGGCTACATAGGTTAGTAGCGTGGGCAAGATCTGATGAGTAAGCCCAACCGCGCTCGGTGAATACCTTGATAATGTGCATTTCAACGCCTGGGGCCATGCCCACTACGCCGAATTCGTTATCGCTGGCACCAATGGTACCGGCTACGTGGGTGCCGTGTGGGCCACCGTTTACATTCCAATCGCCTGTACCTGGGTCATAATCACCCGTGATACCGGCCCAGTTAAAGTCAGGGTTTGATCTATCAAGACCTGAGTCGATAACACATACTTTCATGCCGGCGCCGGCAATAAAGGGTACCTGGTTAGCTTGTGACTGGTATACGGCGTAAGGCGTAAGCTGGCTGGTCATAGGATTACCAGCATCGTCGTTGTATAACGCGAATGGCTTACGGATTTGGTCTTTTTCGATTAGTTTTACATGTGGGTTATTAAGAACACCCTTAACCTGAGAAAGGTCCATGCCCGGGAAGCTGGCGGCAAAGAAACCTTCGCCATCAACTTTGATTTCGGCGCCAGACTGAATGGCTAATGCTTTGACAACACCTTTACTGTTGTTATCAACCTGGATTACGAAACGAGAATCGTCTGCTTGTGCGCATGCTGCTGCGCTAAGTGTTAATGCCGCTAAGGCGCTCGCTATTTTTGTTACTTTCATAACTTTGCTCCAATTTGTGTAGGGGTTGGCGTTACCTTGGTGTTGTCCGTACACCGCGAAAACGCGTGCTGCCTACAAGTTGGTGTTCAATGCTATTTATCTTTGCGGCTTCTGGTGCTCAGGCATAAATATTTGAACTTGCTAAAAAAACATAACGTGATCCCTTGCCTCGAAAGGTTTTGGGAATCAATTTCAATGACTCAACATATACATTTATATACATATAGACACTAAAGATCAAAT
This sequence comes from Pseudoalteromonas sp. BDTF-M6, assembly GCF_018334135.1. Taxonomy (NCBI): domain Bacteria; kingdom Pseudomonadati; phylum Pseudomonadota; class Gammaproteobacteria; order Alteromonadales; family Pseudoalteromonadaceae; genus Pseudoalteromonas; species Pseudoalteromonas sp. BDTF-M6. The sequence continues at coordinate 71,688 of NZ_JAGXTQ010000003.1, read as the reverse complement.
AAATTTAACTTTTTGTACACAGTAATGACAAAAAACTGACTAAAATCTCCTGAAAATGGATGATAAGTTACCGAAAATAAAGAAAATTATTCGATAAGTTGCAGCGATAAAATTAACAAGTAAAAAACGGTTAACTTGTATACCAAAGAAAGCGTTGAGTTAAGAAAGTGGTTAATTGGGCCAGGGCGACTGACTTTTTTGTCGCCATGAAGGCGCCATGTATATGCTGCTCAGCAGAGGGCGCTGTGTTAAAGAGCTAAAGCCGGCGCCAAAATGCGCCTAGCTGTTACTGGTTGGTGGCGGCTTTTTCGGACAGCGAATGGTGAGTTTGGCACCACCTAGGGTAGAAGACCCAACTATGAGTTTGCCACCATGAGCTTCACTTATTTTTTTCGCCAGTGCCAGACCCAGGCCGACACCGCCGGAATCGCGACAGCGACTGAGGTCGAGGCGAACAAAGGGCTCAATAACCCGCTGTCGTTCGGCAACGGGAATACCCGGGCCGTCGTCTTCAATACAGATCTCATAATGTTGCGACAGGTTATTTAAGGTAACCTGCACCTGTGTCTCGGCAAAGCGGGCGGCATTGCGAACGATATTGGAAACGGCGCGGTTTAGTTGGTGACTATCGGCCTGAACCACACAAGGCTGTGGCCCTTTCTCGGTCAATTCGAAATGAATATCGGGATACAGATCGACATGAGATTCAAGTAAGCGCGACAGCATGTTGCCAATTTTAAGCTCGCTGGTGTGCAGTGCCCGGGACTTATTTTCCAGCTGGATAAAGTCCAAGGCTTCTTTGATCAGCTTTTCCAGTTCGGTCAGGCCATCATTAATCTTAGTGCTCAGCAGCTTAGTGTTATCGGCAACCAGAGAGTCTTCCAACATATCGAAGGCCAATTGCACCCGTGCCAAAGGCGCCCTGAATTCATGGGCAACCGCTTGAATTAATTCCCGTTGCGATTTGATGTTTTCATTCAACGAGCGGTTTATCTTGTTTTGATGCATGCGGTTAACAAACAACAGAATAAAGGCGAAGCTGGCACACAAGGAAGCAATCCAGACATTACGGGTGTATCTCTGCTGTTCAATCTCTTTGCGCTTTAGGCTTTGATCCGCCTGTAACAGTTTAATTTGCTGTTCTCGTTTTTCCGCTTCGAAGTGGCTTAGCAAGAAGGCAACCCGTTGATCGCTCTCGGAGTTAAACATCTCATCATTGACCTGTTTAAACAATTCCAGGTAATAAAGGGCTTGAGCCAGATCGCCCCTGTCCTTATAAATTTGATAAAGATACTGATAGGCATCGCGCACCATGCGCTTATCTTCAACATCCGTAGCCACCTCTATAGAGCGATTGGTTAAATGGATCGCTTGGGTGGTCTCACCTTTAAGCTTGGCTATTTTCGCACTGACCAATAACGCATTCGCCTGCAGGGGGATAATTTTTAGATTGATAATTTTTTGCAGTGCCGGCTCGGCGTACTCCTGAGCCAAATCCGCATCGCCTAACTCTATATAGGCGCTGGCGATATCAATTTTGATCCGTGACATCATGGCGACATCATCCAATTCTTGGGCAAGTGCCAGGGCGGATTGATATTGATGCAGTGCGGCATCGAATTGATGTTTACGTTGGTGCACGGCACCGAGGTTAGTCAGCATTTCGGCAATGCCAAGCTTGTCCTGCAAGGTTTCGTAATAACCCAGTGCCCGCTGTAGGTAAGACAGCGCCATATCATAGTCTTCAAGATAGAAGTAGGTGAGGCCAATGTTGCCGAGCACTTGAGCGAGACCGGGAACATCGTTAATACGCTCGCGAATGGTCAGAGATTTTAATTGGTAATCAAGGGCTAAACTATAGTTACCACTGGTACCGTGAATATTGGCGAGGTTATTGAGAGACACGGCGATGCTTTTCTCTTCGCCTATTTGTTGCTGCATCTCAAAGGCACTTTGAAAATACTCGAGTGCTTTTTTTGGCTCGCCCAGGGTTTGGTGAATGATGGCGATATAATTAGTGGTATTGGCGATACCCCGGGTATCTTGCTGTTCCTTGGCTATTTCGAGGGCTTGTTCAAAGTTTTTCAATGCCGATTGGTAATCGGCGGTGCGCCAATAGATGATCCCCTGCATGGTAACAGACACATAAAGACCGCGTTTATAATCGACTTCTTTTGACAGGGCCTGGCTTTGATTGGTGCGAGCCTGTGCCTGCTCGTACTGCCCCAGGGTAATATGAGCCCAGGCCATATTATTGAGGACCGTTATATGGCGCTTTTCATCCGGGTACTTGGCAAAACTAACCAAGGCCTGCTCGGCGTACTCCAAACTCCGGGGTGGATTGTTATCCCGGTAGGCCTCGACTAATAGCGTTAAAATCTCGCCTTTTTCTCTGCCCTTTGCTGTATGCAGCTGGGTTTCGAGCTGTTCAACCGTGCTTTGCTGTTCGTTATCATTACCCTGCACCGAGGTACTGAGCCAAAGCCCGGTCCCCAGAAATACAAAGAGTAGCAATAACAGTTTAAAGCGCATCGCGTTATCTATCTCCTACAAACAGATAGCCTTTACCGTGAATAGTTCTAATTCTAGTCGAAGGATTGTTATCGTCGCCAAGCTTTTTACGGATACGTGATACGCGCAAGTCTATGGTTCTGTTAGAGCTTTCATAACCCAGCTTAGCAAAATGCTCGGAAATAAACTCCCTGTCGCAGATCACCCCGGGGTTACTGGCAAGTAAGGCCAGCAATTCAAATTCCGCGGTGGTCAAATCCACGACCTTGCCGTCTTTTTCCGCGCTTTGATATTTTTTATCTATCACCAGATCATCGAATTTGATCAAGGCTTCGTCTTCTGTTTTTTCTTCCGGCTGTTGTTCTGTCCTTGGAAGCGATGCGGGTGTTTCATGGGGGTTGCGGCGCAGCAGGGCTCGTACTCGTGCCAGCAGTACCCGCGAGCGCACCGGTTTTGCTAAATAATCGTCGGCACCGGTTTCCAGGCCTGCCACTTCATCAATGTCGTTGTCGAGGGCGGTAAGCATAAGAATAGGACCGTCGTAGGTGCCTTCCAAACCCGGGTAACCGTAGCGCGCCTGACGGCAAACCGACAAGCCGTCCATATCCGGTAGCATGACATCGAGCACGACCAATGCCGGCTGCTCGGTAATTATGGTTTGCACAGCTTTTAAGCCGTTGTTTTCAATTTTGGTTTTATAGCCGTTGGTTTCAAGAAAACCCGCCACCAGTTGCGCTAACTCGGTGTCGTCATCCACCACTAGGATCCAGTTATTATCTTTTCCGTTCATCATATTGGCCTGGACAGTAACATTTAATTCATAACTTCGTAATCATACATGAGTTTGTATTGAGTTGTATATCGATGTTTTTTACTCGGGAACACCAGTCGCATATCCGCTCAATACCTGCAAAAACAGGCCGTTAATTGAAATTACGACAGACTTGCCTGGCAAGCACTTCGTTGTGCTGGCTTGGCTCTTGCTTATAAATAAGATAATACTTTTCACAGTGACTGCCCCTGGTGGCGATAAAATCAGGGCTTAGAATGTCGGAATTACCGAGCATCTGTGTCTGTGATGCAGGGAGTTGGGTCTCCGTGACCGCTCTTGAACTCATAGGGCCTAGCTCGGCAGAAGGCTCGGCTGGAGGCTCGGCTGAAGGCTCGGCCGATGGCTCAGTATTGACGAGCAGCTTAATGAGCAAGAGCGCGATAGCGATAATAAGCAAGATGGCCGGAGCTAGGTATGCTTTATTGTTGTTTGACGACAGGATACCCAAGAACATATTTACGCCCTGTTTTTAAACATTTTTTTAATTGTTATGAGTATAGCCTATCGGGGCGCTCTGTATGCGACTGGGGCTAAAATGGTAGGCACGCCGCAGCGTGCCATGGGTTGAAGGGCTTAGGAGTGGGCTTCCTGCTTGAGTGTAACCACACGCTGAGGAAAGGGGATTTCTATGTGTGCCTGTTTCAAGGCGCGGAATATCGCCTTATTGATCTCAAGTCGGGTGGCCACCTTGGCCTTGGTTGGTGCCCAATAGCGATATAAGAGCACAACGCTGCTGTCGGCAAATTCGTTGATCCCTACCTGTGGCTTTGGCGTTTGCGCAACATCGCTCTGCGACGCCAACACCTCGATGATGAGTGCTTCTGCCTGCTCATAATCGGCATCGTAGGCAATGCCAATGGTCCCTTCTTCAAGAGAGTAATCGAATGAATTATGAATGATTTCACCAACAATGTGCTTGTTGGGAATGGTGATCTCCACCTCATCTTCGTCGCGTAAATGGGTCATACCGAGCTCAATGGCGCTTACCTGACCTGTGACGCCCTTTACCGTAATGGTGTCACCGACCACAAAGGGGCGGGTTGCAATGATCGCAAGGCCGGCGCCATAGTTTGACAGCATGCCTTGCAATGCCAGGCCAGCACCTAGTGATGCGGCACCAATGGCGGCAACAAAGGGAGTCACACTTATTCCCACCTTGCCCAGGGCGATGACCACAAAGGTGACAATAAGTAGCACCCGCACCAGGTTACTGGTAAAGGTGGACAAGGTAATGTCGATTTTATGGCTTTGCATCAGGGCAAAGATCCAGCGGCTAATGCGTTGTGCCAGCCACAGGCCAAACACCAGTAATACCAAAGCCAGTACCAACTGTGCACTGTAGGCAACGAGGAAGTCTATGGCCATTTGGTAGTAACGTTCTACTTGGGCTATTTCTTGTTCGATCATCTAACGTTTTTACTCAAATAATGTGTTTGCTAAATAGTAACGACTTAGAACGGCTAATTCGAGAGAGAATTGGCAAATGAATCTATAATTATCAGAGTTTCGCTAAGCACAAGCGCCTGGGTTCAACCCAAGGCTTGAACCCAAGGCTTAAACCCATATCCTATGCCCGGACGCCGAGCTGATAATCAGATGTTGGAATTATGAAATACTGGATACTCATTACTGGCTTATTATTTTCATCTACCTTGTTTGCGGCCATCGAAACAGGTGACGGTACCCTGGAACAAATGAGGCTGGACGCGCTCTCGCGAATTGATGTCCTCACGTGCCTTGAAAAGGGCGGGGTGATCAAAAGTGTGTGTATGAATGCCATCCCTGCCTGTATCTACACCTACCCGGATGCGGGCAAGCAGTGTACCACGGGCTCAGATTGTCAGGGCCATTGCCTTGTCGTTGGTGACTTTGTGGCCGAAGGCAGCGTGGTGGTAGGGCAATGCAGTGTCGATAACGACCCCTGCGGCTGTTATCAACGAATTCGTGATGGCGTGGCCGAATACGCCATGTGCACGGATTAGTATGGTTAGGCAGTTTAATTCACTGATCTATATCGTTCACGCTCAATAATGATTTGGGGACTGAGATGTCAGCCAAGCCGAGCGATAAAGCCGCTCATAAAAGCATGTCGACACGTCAGTGGGTTGACCTGCTCCTGTTGTATCTTACTTTCCCTCTTATTCTATTTGTGTGCAGTTTGGACCTTCAGTGGTGGCAGGCCTGGGTCTATTCGGCGGAGGTGTTCGCCTTTGGCGTCGGCGGCCATATGTTAACGGAGCAAAGGAATCCCGGATTAATCGCCGAAAGACAAAATATCGACAGCATTAAAAAAGCCAATCCCTGGGATAAGGTACTTGCTCCTTTAATGGCGATAAGCATCGGCTTTCCCATGATCATAGTGGCCGGGCTTGACCACAGGTATCAGTGGTCCAGCGAATTTCCCCTGTGGCTAAATTGGCTGGGGTTTATGTTGGTTGCCCTCGGCTATGGCATTGCTACCTGGGCTTTGGTAGAAAACCGATTTTTTATCAGTGTAGTGCGCATCCAAACGGAGCGCGGCCATGTGGTCTGTGATACCGGCCCCTATCGCTTTATTCGTCATCCCGGTTATGCCGGCAGTGTATTGGCCTTGTTTGGCATTGTCCTGGCGCTTGATTCGCTGTGGACCCTACTGCCCACGGCATTCGCCACTGTGATAACCCTGATACGAACCCAATTAGAAGATACAGCTTTGCACAAGGAGTTACCGGGGTACAGCGAGTATGCCCGGCGGGTTAAATATCGCTTGTTTCCCGGGGTATTCTAATTGGCCTTGTGCGGATAGCGACGCATTGCCACGTTGCAGGTGAAACAGGCCACCAAGCTGAGTAAAAAAGGCGTTAAACTTTTTAATTTATTAAGTAACAAATCATCAAAGGCTATGGCAGAATAAGCAAACAACAATAAAGTGTGGCCACAGCGCCGCCGGTAAAAATAACTCCCTATGATAAAAAAACTTGTTCACCTGGGTTTTATAAACATAGGCACGGACCGCCTTGAACACGTTGAAGCAACTAAAGTACAAACCACCAACCTGGTGACCGTAGTGACCTGTGTGGTTGCTTTGTTGTACGCACTGTACTTTCTTCTGTCTTTAAACCAGACCGCCGTGGCCGCTATTAACTTGGCCTTTGTTGTCTGTTATGGCTTTGGTTTGTTGTTCTCCCATAAGCGCTACTACCGAGGGGCCAAGGTGTGGTTTTTTACCGTGCTGATGGCGCACGTTTACCTCTTTAGTGTTCACACTTTTGGGGTTGGTGCTGGTTTTCATTTTTATTATTTAATAATTACCCCTGGGGTTTTTCTGCTCTTTAACGAAAACGACCGAGTTGAAAAATTTGTCTTTAGTTTAGCCGGCGGCATTCTTTTTTATGTATGTTCCGAGGCGGCGGATACGGCGCCCATTATCTCCCTCGATGCCCAATCCGAACGCCTGCTGTTTTATTCGGTGATCTACGTGACCATGATTGAAACCTATTTCATCATGGCTTTACTCAGCCATAACATAGATCTCTACCAAAAAGAGTTAAAGGCCATCGCCGCAACCGATGCGCTGACGGGGATCAATAACCGCCGCATGTTTATGATGATAGGCGAAGAGCTGTTCGAAAATGCCAAGCGCTATGAGCACCCCTTGTCGTTGCTGCTGTTGGATATCGATTACTTTAAAAAGATTAATGATGTGTATGGTCACCTGGTTGGCGACGAAGCGTTAAAGCAAGTGGCCGCAACGCTAAAAGCGAACCTGAGAGCCAGCGACTCTCTGGCGCGCTATGGCGGCGAAGAATTTGTTGTGGTGCTGCCAGAAACCGATATTACCAGTGCCCTGGCGGTGGCGGAAAACCTGCGCCACGCCGTTAGTAAGATTCAAATCGAGCTCCCCGAGGAAGCGCCGCTGACCTTTACCGTGAGTATCGGCGCCGCGGAAAAAACAGCCGACACACCCTGTCTGATGGGGTTGCTCACGTGCGCTGATAACGCCCTGTATCGCGCCAAAGAAACAGGGCGCAATAGGGTGATAAACCATGGGCAGGTTAAAGAAGAAGGGCTAGCGTTTAGCTAGCCCTATTCGACACTGCACTCACTGCCATCAAGTTTCAAGCACCAGCCGCTTGGTTCAAGCATAGGCTGGCCGTTCTTATCATGGCGGTAACGGGATACGCCGTTATACACCGCTTTACGTAACCGGTTGATGCCACCGACCGGTTCAAGTTCTTTTACCGCATGCCAAGGGGTAAAGGACAGGTTTTCACAAAACTGGTTTTGTTCCTGGGTATCAAATTGCTGCTCGGGTATCTCAATGCGCGCGACTTTAATAAAAGGGGAGTCCTCGGGTTGCCATTTGACCGTGGTGTCTTCCACCGGCATGTACTTATCCGGGTTTTGTAGCTGGACCATAAAGTCAAAACAGGCGCCGGTTTGGCTTAGATTGGCGCTAAGCTCCTGGCGTAAAAAGTTGGCATTATCATGGCTTACCGCGACAGCCGTGTTGCTCGAACAGGCCTTGGCGCTGTATTTCATAAACTGCTCTGCACCCAGACGATATGCAGACAGGCTGTGGTATTGCTCGGTGAGCAGGCTGTCCGGCGCTGGTTTTAGGGTTTTGGCGCCAAGGTAGAGTGACCTCAGGTGCCACTTGAATATGTTCCAGTTAAAGTCATTGAAAAAATAACCAAACTTGCTGCCTTGTGCCTGGTATTGCATAAACTTGGCGTATTCGGCGACATCTTTTATAAAAAAGACGTCGCTGTTGATCATCACAAAGTCCTGGGTTTGCGCATCCTGCTCCAGCGGCAGCAGCTTTTTGCCGTCAACGCCCATGACCTTGATGGCCATGCCCCTGGCATCTTTGACGCCATCCGCTTGCGGCCGGGTATCGCCGCTGGAAAAGCGAACCCAGGCCTGATACTGACTGGGCTCGGCAAATATCCCGTGCCTTAAGCGCGCGTCACTGAGCGCTGGCACGCTAAAAGTAGCCTGAACACAGCCGTGGGCTTTGGCATGGACATCGCGGCGATAAGGAGAGGGAGCCGTGGCCGCCTGGCTGCGATCCACCATTTGCACCGCCGATGAAATAATATCGGCGATGTGGGTTTGTTCATCGGCTGGAATGACAATCCCCAGGCTACCTTGTTTTTTGTCCTGGTTGATGACAAATAACGCCGCGACCAAAGCGATCATGCCGATGGTACAAAAGACAATGAGTTTTTTCATCTTGTTCCCTTAGAGGCCATCGCACTGAGTTACTGGGTTTGCTGCTGACGTGCTTGCGTGCTCGGCATCAGGGGAGTCTTTATGTATTTTTAAATACTCGATAATGGCCAGGCGCTGCGCCGGCGTTAATGCCGGGCCGATGACACCATATTGGGGCGGATTACCCGGCTGGTAGGGAATATAACCATCCCTGAATTCATGTCCGATATTTTTATTGCCGTCTTTTTGGGTATCAAACAAGAAGGCATGGCCCGCTTCTTTTTCGGTCACATAACCGAGATGCACGGGATCGTACTCTCTTTGCCCAACCCAAAACTGGCTGTCGCGCTCTGACACAGGCGAGAGCAGCTGGTAGATATTGGGTACCGAACCATTATGTAAAAACGGCGGTGTGGCCCAAATACCCTCTAAGGGTCTGGCCTTGTAGATCATTTTTTGTTGCGGCAAATCCAAGGCGCCAAAGCCGTCCATACAGGCTTGCTTTTCCGGCGAAAAGTTTTTGTCTTGATAGTACTTCTCTCTTAAATAGATGCCGGTAATGTTGAGTGCTTCACCCAGGCTGAGCGTCTCCACACTGAGCTTGGCCAACGCATCGTCCAAGGAGCGCAGTTGTTGCTGGATAAGAGCGGTTTTGATGTCTTGCTGAACATCATTATCGCCTTGCTCGCGAATGTGCTTATCCAGATCCGCTAATTTGGCGTATTTTTTTTGCCAGTTGTTAAAGCGTCGCTCTATATCCTGGTATTGCTGCGGATGGTCGCTTATCCAGTTGGTAGTTAAGGTTAACGCCTCGGCTTGTGGCTGAGGTTGTTGCAAAAACTGCTCAAGGCGCGGCGATTTAAGAAGCACTTTGGCCAGTCGTTGTAACTGCCTGATATTCATTGCCCGGACTTTCTGCGCTATGTCGCTGTTAGTTAGGCCTGTTTTGCTCAGGTTAAAGCGGTAGTTTAGAAAGTTATAGGCGGCGTTGGGATCCGTGCCCACATCATTGACGGCCAGTTCGCTCATTATCCAAAGCGGTTGGTCTTTGCCTTTTAACGGCGTTTCGATTTGTTTAACCAAGTCGCTGGCAGGGTGTGGACCATGACAGCCGGCGCAATGGCGCTGAAACAGCTGTTGTCCCTCGGCCGCTTTTACTCTATCGACCGGGCCAAAAATATCTTCCGGCCACTGCGGTGGCGTGAGCTTTTGCAGGGTCGATTCTATGGTAAAGATTTGTTCGGGCAACACGGAGGAATCGAAGCGCTGCTCCGGGGGCAGCGGATTGCCATAGCTGTCGGTCAGTGCAATGTGCGCGCCGACACCCAGCGCTTCACCCATGTTACGCGCCATGGGCTGTTTTACCGAGGCGCCATATTGCACCCAGTTAAATTTCCAGATATTCCAAAGCGGCGGGTAGTTAACCGGGCCGGTGGCCTTATGATAATTCTCTGCCGACAGATTATCGCCAAAAACGGTATTGCCGATGCGTGCCAGGGCATCGGTGCGGCCAAAGCCCTCGGTCACCGGATACAGGCCTTTGCTGGCATCGTTAAAGCCCTGGGTTAAAAAGCGCATTAACACCTTGCCGAATTTTTTCCTGAGGACGGCCTTGTTGTGGTCGTTATATTGCTCGCCCAGTACCTGGCTAGCAAAACGATCAAATTTAAGCGGGTTGAGATAGGTACTGGTCATCGACGCCACCAGGGTTGGCACAAAATGACCCAGTTTCATGGTGGTAAAGGCATGCATGGCCTGGCCGCCATCGATGCGCAGCGCGTAGTGTTTGCCGTCCTTTTTATAGTTTAGCTGACCGTTATGACAGGCAGCGCAGCTTAAATCCAACAGCTCGCTGCCCGATGCCTGGTCGAAGTGTTTGGTAAAGCCCAAGGGGTATTGATAGGGATTTTGTGGGCTTGGGTTGTCATCGACGATAAAGCCGTAGGCCTTTAAATGTCCTGGATCGGCAAATCGCGTCTCGCCCCAGGGCATTTCCAGGTGCGCCAGCCAGTCATATTCCATGCCCTTTAAGCTGGTGCCCTGTGGTGTGTAGTAGTAGGTTTGACGCTCAGGCGAATGCGCTTCGAGCCCCCAGCCCTGATCCAGGTAGCGGGTTTTTTCTGTCGGCTCATAGTCTGGGATCTGCGAGGCGGGATAGTGCACCAAGGCAAATAGGCTAAGGCCTGCCAGTACTAATAAAGCCGTTACACAGACCAGGATCCGTTTTGTTATTTTAATTAATGTCATTGTATTAACCAAGGTTAAGAGGAACAGGGTGAGGGCATCCCAACACCACAGAGCGATTTCTGAGCTAGCCGTTAAACGCTAATTTCAGGCCGGCATTTTTCATTTTTGCTTTTACCAGCATGCCGCTGGCACCCAAGGTGATATAGGCGGTTTTATTGTCTTCGCCACCAAAGCAGATATTAGAAGGCAAGGGGGCATACAAATCCACGCCCAGATTGATCTCGATATACTCCAATATCTCTCCTTCGGGAGACACCACGGTAATTCCGCCATTGCTAAAGGGGTTGTTGCCCTGCGGTAGCATGGTGGCCAGATAGAGGTTACCCAGCTCATCGACTGCCATGGAGTCATATATGGCCTGACCTTCAAAACCTGTTAGCAGGTAGGTGCCGTCCAGTGACCGGGGGTTTGGGGCGATTTCACCGGGTGCCGATAACTCCCAGTACAGCAGTCGTCGTGTATAGGTTTCTATGCTGTACAGGCGCTTGCCATCGGGCGACAGGGCGATACCGTTTGGCGCATTGAGCGGGAAGACCATTTGCTTGATGCTGGTGCCGTCCGGTGCAGCATAATAAATCCCCGTAATATCCCGGGTACGGCCATCGTCTTTGCCCCAGTCGGTAAACCACATGCCGCCTTGGTTATCAAAAACCAAATCGTCCGGTCCGCGCAGCGCAAAGGCGGGCGACAGGGCTTGGTCCTGCCACTGCATGTTGGCCATATCCAATCGGCGGCCAGTGTCGCAATGGGTATACAGGGTTTCAACCGCGGAGGTGGATAAATTTACCTTATCTATGCTGCCGCCTTTATACTCAGCCGATTGTCCGGTGCCGATAAAGAGCGTTTGCTTTGGCAGGGGAACTGGTATCCATTGAAAGCCACCACTGTTACAGATATAAACCTGGCCATCCGGTCCTATGGCCGCACCGTTAGGGCCACCGGGTATTTTGGCAACCACGGCTTTGTGACCCTTTGCTGAAACTCGGGTTAGTTGCTGATTTTTGATCTCTACCAGCAGCACACTGCCATCTTGCATATAGACGGGACCTTCGGGATAGCCGAGTTGATCACATAGGATTTCAAAGTTTGAACATAAAAAGCTCGTCATTATTGCTCTCCGCTGGTGGCCGTGGTCGCTAAGTCGATGGACTTAAGCATTTGATGGGCAAGTTGGAATCCCAATTCCCGGTAGGCTTCAAACTGCATTTCATCAAAAAATTGATTATTGGTGCTCTGATGCGGGAAATCAGGGTTCATTCTTTTATAACTTTTCAGGTCTTCGTTTAAGTGTTGGATCATGCAGGCCTTAATATAGATAAAGCGTCCATAGCTGCCGTCGTCATAGGATATTTTCCCCTCGGTCCAGGCTATATCTGAGGTTGCCTCCTGCTGGTTAATCTCGCTGACATCGATGGCGAGTTTGGCGCCAAAATCAACGCGCGCCAGCTCTATGAGCTTGGCCAGGTCCTTGTATTGGTATTTGGGATCGGCACCGGCATCACAACAGACAATGAGCTTGCACTTACGGCGGATCAATTCATAGCAGGCTAGGTTTTCAAAGTGGCCGCCATCGGAGAGGTGAATATAGGATTGTTGCTCGTTCAATCCCTGACCGAACATGTCCCTAAACATATATAGGTACCACCAAGGCTTATTGAAAAAGTTAGCCGGTTTGGTCGGCTTATTCGGGTTTTTCAGCCAACATCCGAGCCTTAGATTCAACAGAGACATAATAAAATTCAGCTGCTTAGAACGGGTCATCGGGGTATTGGTGGCAATCGCCGCGCCCGAAATAGCACAGGCACTGGCAAGGTCCAACTTGCCGGCCATGTAATCCTTGGTCGCTCTGTATCCCGTGCTGTCGGAGCCCGAATATAAGGGGGTCAGGGTGAAACAGTCGCCGCCGCGATTCTTATATTTGGCCCTGCTTGAGCCCAGTAATTCAATATTGCAATTAATGATGGGAAAGGGCGCGTCCGTGGCTTTGAGCTCGCCAAGTAATAGTTGCTTATCATAGCTGGTCGTTTGTTCGCACTCCTCGTCATTAGTTTCCCGCTTGGATAAATGACAAGGCATAAAGGCATCTTTTAGCCTGTCTCTGTAATAGCCATGCATAGACACTGAGTTGATGTTACAGCCCAATACCAGGAACACCGACAAAAACAGCAAGGGATAAAAAATGGTGGGTAGCAGCTCCCATTGCACGGCAAAGTGATAGCTGATCATCACAAAACCGAAACAGGTCAGCAGCAGACCTAAGTCTATCAATAGACTGGTGAGCGAATATTTAATATCGGCGTTGCCATTCCTTCTCGCCGCATAGCGGGTAATAGTGATACCTATTAGGGATATACTAAAGCTGGTGTGCACCACCCACTCGGCAAAGTGTTCAAACGACTTGTGTAAGAAGGGAATATAGCCAACGGCCAGCAACGCAAGGCCAAGGGGAAACAGGTTGCTGAGGTAATACCTGAGCGTTTCTGTACGGTGGTTTGCTCGCGCGGAATCAAAACCGGTACTGATGGCGGTCAGCAACATAACACCAAAGCTGGCAATTAGGGTGAGAAACCCCGCGGCCCGTAACAATGAGAAACCGTTAAAGGGAGCATGGATGGCAATAGCGGAAAGATCCGCAGAAAATTCATAGCTCAATAAAAATAGCAACAACAGCAATAAAGGCACCATGATCAGCATATTAATCAGGGTGCCCGTTAAGATAGCCGTTAACAGCGAGCTTTTATCAACGCCAAACCCCGGCGTTAAAAAACTGCTGTGTGCCCTTAGCCAAGCGAGGATGTCACTCGCATGCTTATCCCGACGACTGGTGCCAAAGGGGAAGCGACCGGGAAATCGGGATTTAAACCAGGTAAAGGAGGTGGCAATGTAACTGCCGCCAGACACGGATGACAGGTAGTCGAACTGCGTGAGTTGATCATTTTTGGCTAATGCCTGCAACACCCCGAGATTAAAGGTGGCCGAACGGATACCGCCGCCGGAAAAGGCCAGCGCTTTGGTGTCTTTGCTGCTATCACCACTTAGGTCGCAGGCGGCTCTGCGGTCGCTCAGCCATTGCTGTTCTTGATTTTCAATATCCCGATTAAATGTTTCTTGGAAGGAACTCATTGTTAAGTTGTTGTTATTATTTTTGTTATATTATCTATGTTTCTACAATTAACTCAAACGATACCTGCGTTTATTGCTGTTACCCGTGCGGGAAAGGGCTGGAGTCGGAAAGGCCGACCCGGCAACTTAGCCACCAGGACTTAGGACGCTGGTGGCTATTTACTGATGATTCGGTCGTATGTGAGCAGTTAAAAGGCTTAATCTACCGCATTAACAGCAGATCAATACAACCTAGCTAGTCCATACAAGCGTCGATGGAAAGACCGAGTTCATCGGCGACGAATTGGCCCAAGGCTTCCATGGTGTCATCATCGATAATTCCGGCTTCATAGAGTAGCCGCGCCAAATTACGCAAACCCATTCTGGGTGTGGGTTGCTCACTGCTGTGCTCACCCATAGCCCCGGTTTGTGCAAAGACCTTGGTTGCCTGTCCCCAGCACGCCTGTTGCGGGTTTTTTGCCTCCGCAGCGACAGCAAACGACGACGCTAAAAGTACTGCTGATACCATGGTGTAAGAAATTATCTTCATTGAATTGATCCTTATGATGGGGGAAGTATCTGTACGTACTGCGCGTGTACGAATAAAAGAATAGACCATCAGAGGAAGTCTGTTGAACCTGTAGAGTAGGCCGGGTGCTTGTGAGGTAAGTGTTTTTCGATTACTTTATGATTTAGTGAGATTTTTATTTAATAGCGCGTCTATATGGCGTTTACTGCTCTGAAGGTTTGCTTAGCTTAGCTTCACAAATAAGCATATTAAATGCTTTAGGCGGTTTTTATAAATGAAGACATTTTATTATATTTTTTTGCCATATTAGTCGCGACGGTTCTTTCTCACGCTTACCTTTCGAGTGAATATGCTAGAAGTCAAGATATTGAAGAATATGAAGTAATTACTGGCACCCTCCATAAAAAAGGTGAAAAAGACACAACAAAGCACGATAGGGCGTTCTACGTGAAAATCCGCAACGCAAATGGTGACTATACCTTGGTCCTTCCAAAGTCGCGTGCAGATTGTGATTTCCTTAGGAAAGTTCGTTTTTCAGAAAATGCAGAAGCCCGCGTCCTTCGCACATTTAAAGGAATACATTTAATTGAGCTTAAGATAGATGGACGTTATGTGCTAAGGCAATCAAGCAATTAGCATTATTTTAAAGTTGCTTGAAATGCCGGCAACGTATTTTACTCTTTTTCCTGCTCTATCAATTTGTTGCGTACCAAAGTAACTTATTGATTATATACTTTGACTTGTTTCCGATTTTTAAGGTGAGGGTAGAAGGATCGTACTTGGGACTTCGCAGTAGTCTGGTTGGAGTGAAAAGCGGTCACTCAATACATAGTTCGGTGGACATCACCTTCTAAGATATCAGAATCGCTAACTATAATACGTCCTTTACTTACGTCATAACTTGAAAAGTTACTCAATGGTAATTTCCAGCTCTCAGATTTTCTATTAATTGGCACGACATAAAGGTATTCAGTATCGTTTTCAGCATTAACGTAATACAAGTTATTTGAATCGACCTTTACATGATAAAAATCAGTTGGTAAGGATATTTGTGTATTAATAAAACTTAATTTTTCCGTAGAAGTTTTGTCACCAAGAGATGAATAGCTTGCTTGGTACAAGACGTTACTGTGTTGTTCAATAAAATAAACAAGTTCAGGCTGTTCGCTATCTTTCAACCCATAAGCCCACGTTCCATCAAATTTAACCTTTTTATTGTTAGAAAGCTGGACTACTACCAATTCAGGGGTTCCATTAATAACGTGTGTAATAGCCGCACTCTGGCTTGTAAGCCAATCCAAAGAAATGATTGGATTTTTACTTTCATAGATCAAAAGTTCTTCTTTAAATGCAGTCAAAGGTTTATTCGGGTCTAGTTCACTTATGGGAACTAGATAAACTTTGTTATCAACATTTAATAAAACATTTTTATCTTCCTCTGAAATTGAAACGTATTTAAGCCAATGAGAGTTGGGTAAATTGGTGACTACTTTGGCCTGATTATATTGGTTGTTTACTAAATACAATTGCATGCGGCCACTTCGTTTTGAAACGAATAAATACTTATCGCTTTTGTGAAATAGCGCAGGATAAACATCAAACACTGATGAATTATCAATAGTCTCATTGTTGTTCAAAGGCATTAGCCAGCGATTGTTGTAGTTTTTGTTCTCTGTACTAAATAGTATGTTGTTACCATCCGCTATCCTTGACAGCTTTGGCAATATCTCTTCAGATATATTGATAACTTCAGTAGAGGTTTCGCCATTTATGTCACTTCTAATGATTCGCTGGGCAGGTGGAGGGGCAAAGTAATACACTTGCTCTGAGTCATGATGCCATATTGCTTCATACACAGGCTTTTCAAACTTCATACCCTTTGTAATTTTGTTATCTGACAGATTAAGAGAGAGTAATTGAGTCTTGTAATCACTATCTGTGCTCATTATTAAAAGTTTTTTTCCATTTGGGGATATATCGAGATTATGATGCCCCCAACCCTTCGGTTGCGATTGAGTAACAATCTTATGTTCACCAGTTTCAACATCAAAAGCATAAATTTGATTCGGCCAATGATTTTTAGGTTGAGCAGCATAATAAAATGCATTTTGTCCATCATGATAATCTATATCTTTGACTCTCTTATCACTGCAATCAAATAACTTTTTTTGTGCTGTACTTATCTGATTTAGCTCTTCTGGCGCTGACAAGAATTCTTGATAAAGCCCGCACTTATTTGTCGCCATGTCAAGATAAAACATGATAGTTTGATTCGCATTTAGGTCTTCAACAAGCGAAATAATTTTACTGATACTGCCTTTTACTTTTGCTTTTTTAGTAACGGAGGTGTTAATGTTTTTTATCCAAAGTTCACGACTTTCATGGTCATCATTTTCTTTCAAATAATATAAGTGTTTATTGTTTGGGTGCATTATAGGAGAAAGCTCAGCACCCTCGTCACGTGTCAATGCTACCGAGTAACTAATATTTGAAGAGTTGTTATTACTAGATTTGAATATCATTAAAGCGCTTAAAACAATGACCAAAATAACAATGAAATAAATCATTATATAAGCTTTTAATTTTTCACCCCAAAAACTAACTGGGGCTATTTCAGAGGGGGGGTCGTTAATTAAGTTTGAATCAGTTGGATTTGAAGCTTTGCTCCCTAGTGCTTCAACGCTACAAACTAGGCGGTATCCTTTCTTGGGGACAGTTTGAATGTAATTAGGCTTTTTGGCATCATCACCCAGTAACTTTCGAAGGTTACCTATTAATTTATTGATTGCATTGTCGGTAACAACAGAACCCGCCCACAATTCTTCAAGTATATCTTGCCTTGAGATAACAGCATTTGGACGCTCAATGAATAGCAGAAGTAACTCAAATAATTTAGGCTCTATAAGTATTTCAGAGTTATCGCTCGCATTCAGCAAACATGAATGTTCTGAATCGAGTATATAATCGCCAAATTTAATCATAACCTACAGTAACAAAGCCCAAATTAATTAATCCTCATTCAAACGATATCACACCGAAAGTTTTATTGGAAAATGAATTAGCCCTAAGCCTCTAATATACCTAATAATTTTTGGAATTCACCTTTTCATCACTTTTTTTCCACACAACTTCATTACTTTTCTAAAGTTTAACGTCACATTAACTCTCTAATTTTAATAGAGTAATGGAAGTTTTTATGTTTAAAAAAATAGTAATTTTGCTTTTAGCATTTTTCCTTAGTTCTGAGGAAGTAAACGCCAATGTACGAGGCACTTCAATAACTGATAGCTTGTATTCAACCGTTTTGTCAGAGCAAAGAGACTTGTTGGTACACTTACCTAATAACTATAAAGAAAATAAAACACTTAATTATCCTGTTCTATATTTATTAGACGGACAAAGAAACTTTGCTCATACCATAGGTACTTTAGATTTACTGAATCAATCTAGCTTGGCGCAAGAGATGATTATCATCGCCATAAAGAATACACATCGTACAAGGGACTTTACTCCTACCTATGATCAAAGCTACAACGAATGGGGTATCTCAGGTGGTGCAGATGACTTTCTCGATTTTATTGAGAAGGAGCTTATTCCATACGTTAATAAAAAGTACCGTGCAAACAATTTCAAAATAGTATCAGGTCATTCTTTAGGAGGCTTGCTTTCTATCTATGCATTGCAATCGAGGCCAGAGCTATTTCAAGCGCATTTTGCATTTAGCCCTAGTCTATGGTGGCATAAACAGGTCATATTCAAAGAGGCAGAAAGCTTTTTAAATAATTCAAGTAAGTTAAATACGTATTTGTATGTAAATATGGGGAGTGAAGGTGGTCATATGTTAAGTTCATATGAGCGATATACAAAACTACTTAATTCTCATAACCGAAAAGGGTTCAAATTTAATTCAGATTTAGATACCTCTGAAACACACAACACAACAGCGCTTGCTGGACATTCATTAGCTTTCCAAAAGCTATATGCTTCTTTGCGTCCGGGTCATGAGACTATTGCCAAAGGCATTCCGGCAATCAAAGAGTTCTACAAAAAACAATCAGAAATCTACGGCTATGAAATAAAGCCAAGTTACGGGTCTATTAACAGAGTTGCTTATAACGCCCTTGAGGAAAAAGATTTTGCTACGGCAATCTCTATTTTTAAGGAGAATGCTAAGAATTACCCCTATAAAGCTGACGCTTATGATAGTTTGGCTGATGGATATGAGGCTAATGGAGAGCTAGAGAAAGCACTAGAAATGAGAAACTTAGTCATTAAAAAAAGTATTATTGAAAACATTGAAAACAACGCCTACAAAACTCGTCTAATTAATTTAAACAAATTGATTAAGGCTAACAACCCATAGCAAAAACCTTTTTATCCTTATGCGGACATGCCCAAAGTCCGCTTTTGGCATTGAGATGACTATCATGCAAACCATCAATTACCGTATCAGTATGAGACATCCATCGGAAATCAAAGTTATGGCGTTAATTTAAGGGGGGAAGGTCAGAACTAGTAGGGCAAACCTTATTTATGGCATTGCAGATAATAAAACAGTTATTCGTTGGTTTTATGAAGACATGCAGGTTGTTAAAAGAAGGGTAACGAACCTCCTGGGGAAAAGCGATGTGCTGTAATGAATGTTTGGTTGGGAGAAATGCATCCTTAATTCTGTGAGATAAAAGATAATTAGGAAGGATGAATTTCCCTTCATTTGGGTTTAGATAGAGGTAAGGCTAATTCTAAAAAGGAGAATCTCATTAAGCCCAAAAGTCTCAACCTGAGTGACCATGAGCACAACCAGCAGAAGCTTCAGTTTAATCAAAATATCCCATAAATTAGATTATGTTAAATGATACGCAATTCTATAGAATACGGGTAAAGTATCTGAACGGGAAGCGCTAAGGCGCTGAATGAAAAAGGATAAAACAAAAAAAAGCGGCCTATTTAATCAAAAATAGACCACTTTCCAACCATAAGACTTTAGAAATGTTAGTTTAGCTCATTATCTACCCAGAATTTAGTCCCTTTTAACACTGCTTGCAAGGCTAATCCTGTTTCGGTGAGCGAATAAACGGTCACATCGTCAACAATGGCTTCGGCGGTAACCGCGCCGCCATTGTCTTTATGCTTCGCTGCGGCATCGGCATTGCCGCCAAACGCCCAACCATGATCAATAAATCGGTTTAATGCCGCTTCGGTATGAAACACCATCACCACATTAAAATCTTTAACACCCAGGCCCAGGCCTAAACCCGCCTCGCCCATGTTCATATAGGTCCATTTACCGGTGCGGTTATTTTTTACCACACCGTAGCCGCCGCCGAAACTGGCAAACAGAACATTGACGTTGGCATTATCGAATACCGCATAACCGGCGCTCGTAGCAATTTGGTTTTGCACATCGGGTTTGCGCACATACAAGGTTTTCAATGTTTCGCTGCGCATGCTTTGTACCATCTCTCTTTTTGCTTGCGGACTGGCATTGCTGGAAGTGGCACAACCATTTAAGGCAAGCACGGCAACCGCTAGTAGCATGATGTGAACAAATGAAGCTCTAATTTTCATGGAGTACCCCTTCTTTAATGTCCAATACTAGACAGTATCGGACTTTATGATAAGCTAAGACTATAAATATTTTGGTTATTTATCTTATGCTTACCCCTTTAGTTGATACGTTTAAGCAATTACGCTATCAAATAGCCCATCTTGAAGATGGCACCTTAAACAGCGAATATCCCGAACTAGCTTTATTTATAGACCAACAAAGCTTAAACCTTGCTGAAATTTCGAAAGATTTATCATTTATTTACCAATATTTGTATGTTTATGGCCGCAAATCCGACGCCACTTTCACCCGTTTTCGCAATGAAATTGAGCGTTTTGCCCTTTGGTCTTGGCTGCTCAAAGGCGCCTCGGTGCTGGCATTAAAGCGCGAAGATATTGAACACTATATCGATTTTGTGGTTGAGCCCAGCAGCGACTGGTGTTCGGACTCGGTGCAGTGGCGATTTAAACAGCATCTTGGTCAGCGCATGGCCAATCCGAAGTGGCGCCCCTTTATGGCCAAGGAAACCAAGCCCAGTCAGCAAAGCCTAAACTCTACCTTTACTGCGCTTAATGTTTTTTATAAATTCGCCATTTTAGAAGAGCGTTCCTTCACCAACTTTGTTCCCGTGGTTAAAAAGAACTGCCCGTATCTGGTAGTGCAATCTCAAATAAATCAACCAGATACACTAAGCGATCTGCAATGGGAATATGTACTGCGGGTGACCGAAGAGCGTTGCGAAGACGATCCGCAACTCGAGCGTAACCTCTTTACTCTGGCCTGTTTAAAGGGTTTATATTTACGTATTTCCGAATTGTCGGAGCGCCCCAACTGGTCACCGGTTATGTCGCATTTTTGGCAAGACGCCGATGGCTTTTGGTTTTTGCGAGTCATGGGCAAAGGCAATAAGTTACGAGATGTGACGCTAAGTGACAGTTTTACCGCCTACTTAAAACGCTACCGTTTATTTCGCGGTCTCAGTGCCTTGCCTCGGGTCGATGAGCCCTACCCGCTCATTCATAAATTGCGCGGCAAAGGTGGTATGACGGTCAGACAAATTCGTCGTTTGGTACAACAAAGTTTTGATTTGGCCACCGCAGCACTTCATCACGATGGTTTTACCGAAGAGGCAGAAAAACTTACGGCGGCAACCGCACACTGGCTGCGCCATACCGGGGCGACCCACGATGCGCAAACCCGACCATTAAAACATTTATCTGAAGACTTGGGTCATGCTAAGTTGGCAACCACAGATCAAATTTATATTCAGACTAATATAAAAGAACGAGCTAAGTCAGGCGTTAAACGTAAGCTTTAAGCATGCTTTAGGCAGGCCGTGAGGATAAGCCATGGAATATTACATCGCAATCTTGTTGGCGTTGGCATTTTTTATCTACTCCATATCATTTCGCCAGTTGGCCCGGGCCGAACTCACCGGTCCCATGTACTTTGTGCTGACCGGCGTGGTCGTTGCGGCTATGTTCTTAGCGGAATTTAAAATCGGCCAACCCTTGGAAAAATTACTGCCTTTAGTCGAACTAACCTTGGCGGTGGTATTATTTTCCGACGCGGCGAAAACCCGACTGGCCATTTTAAAACGCGCCTACAAATATCCCGTGCTGCTTTTGTTTGTTGCCCTGCCACTTACCTTCTGCGCGACCGTGCTAACCGGATACCTGCTTTTTCCAGAGATGAGTGTATTGGCCTTGGCGTTATTGGCAATTATTTTAACGCCAACCGATGCCGCCTTAAGTAAAGGGATCTTAGAAGCCAAAGCGGTGCCGTTAAAACTTCGTGAAGCCATTAATGTTGAAAGTGGATTGAACGATGGCCTGTGCGTGCCGATTTTTCTATTTCTGTTTTTGTCCTGGCAACTGGGCAGTTGGCAACCGCCAATGAAGATGCTGGAGTTTATGTTTCGTGAAGTTGGGATAGCGCTTGTCGTTGCAACGCTTATTACCTGGTCAGCAACTTACTTAATACGATACAGCGCCCGACGTCATTTTTTTGAAAAGGCCTCCAGCCCATTTTTAATTTTGTCATTGGCGATTGTCAATTACAGTGTGGCTGAAGCCTTGGGCGGCAGTGGATTTGTGGCCGCCTTTGTTGCCGGTTTGCTGTTTGATTATTTGTATCGGCCGAGTAAGGATATGAGACTGATCGAGGAAAGCGAGCACATTGCCGAGTTCTTTTCGTACTTAATTTGGTGTTTGTTCGGGGCTTACAGTTATTGGCAGTTACAGAGCATGGAACTAAGTTGGGGCAAGCTGGCCTTTGCGCTGATCGCCGCAACCCTGGTGCGGGTTATCCCCGTTCTATTTAGTTTAATTGTATTTAACGGGTTAAATTTTAAAGAGAAATTTACCCTGGCCTGGTTTGGTCCGCGGGGCTTGGCTTCCATCGTTTTTACCTTAATGGTGTTAGACTCCGCCGACGGTTTGCTCAATGAGTTGGCGACGCTGACCATATTGACCAGCGTCTTTATTCACGGTATTACCACTCGCCCCATCGCTAACTCTTTCAGCAAAAAGCGCTTGGCAAAACGAGACTAGTGCAACACCTTAGCCAGTACCTCGATGGGGTGCTGCGGTTTATATTGCGCAAAACGTTTTACCTGGCTGCGACATGAAAAACCCGTGGCCAACAGCTGGGCTGGCTCGGTGTTATCAACCTTGGCTTTCCAGCTGAGATTATATAAGGCACTGCTGTTTTCCTGGTTTTGCAGTTCGTGGCCATAGGTACCGGCCATACCACAACAGCCGGTTGCTTGTGGATCCAGTTGTAATCCCAAGGCCGAGAAAATAGTTTTCCACACCTTGGCGCTGTGCGGTAAGGCAGTGGTTTCGCTGCAGTGACTCAGCAATACATAGCTTTGTTGTGGTTCAAATACCTGTTGTTTAAAAGTTTGCTCGCCCAGCCATTCATGGGCCAACAAGACATTGAAGTCCCCTCTTTGCTCGCCTAATACCGTGTTGTATTCATCGCGATAACACAAAACTAATGAGGCATCGAGCCCAACCATGGGGATGTCCAATTCACTAACCTGTTGTAAAAATGCCGCACTGTTTTTGGCGGTGCGGGCAAATTTATCCAAAAAGCCTTTCACATGTTGCGGCTTACCATTGGGTTTAAATGGCAGGATAATCGGTTTTTTGCCAAGCGCCTGCACAACCTTGGCAAAGCTTTCAACCAGCTCGGCCTCATAAAAACTCGTGAATGGGTCTTGCACGATAAGCACATAGTCGCGGCGCTGCTCTTCGCTCAATCGCTCAAGCTTATTCAGATCGAATTTTTCTAACGTCGCCGTGCGCTGAGCCAGATTGGGATGACTCGGCGTCGGTGTATCCACATAACCCAGGGTCTTTTTAATCGCCCATTGTACCGGTGACGATTTGATCACGGGGTTGGTAATGGCCGAAAACTTAGCCAACAGTGGTGCCGTGTTTTCTATGCCGGCAACCAGATAATCTTTTAATGGGCGGTTGTATTGGCTGTAGTAAAAGTTCAAAAAGCGAGCACGGAATGTCGGCACATCGACCTTAATCGGGCACGCAGTGGTACAGGCTTTACAGGCTAAGCACTCGTCCATGGACTCTTTCACTTCGTGTGAAAAGTCGTACTGACCCTTGCGTTTATTCTGGGTATTAAGGAAACGCTCCCACCAGGTGGGGCCATCTTTTTTGCTGATAACTTTTTCTTCTTCGAGCAGGTCAACGCCCTGCTCCGCCTGTAGTCGAAGCCACTCGCGCATTAATCCGGCGCGGCCTTTTGGTGAGTAACGGCGATCGCCAGTGGCCTTGTATGAAGGACACATCGGCGAGCTGACATCATAGTTAAAACACAAGCCGTTTCCGTTACAGTTCATGCTGTTGGCAAAACTATCTCGTACCTGAATATCAATTTGACGGTCGAACCAGCCACGCTTCTTATCATCAACGCTCACCAAGCGGTCGTTACTTTCAAGGGGGGTGCAGATTTTGCCCGGGTTAAGCTTGTTGTGCGGATCGAAGGCCGATTTAATACGGCGCAGCTCCTGGAATAGCTCGTCGCCAAAAAACTCCGGGCCGTATTCACTGCGATACCCTTTACCGTGTTCGCCCCACATCAGGCCACCGTACTTGGCGGTGAGTGCAACAACCTGATCGGAAATCTGGCGCAGGGTTTTTTCCTGCTCCGGATCGCACATATCCAGCGCCGGACGCACATGTAAAACGCCGGCATCGACATGGCCGAACATACCATAATCAAGTTGGTGACCGTCGAGTAATTCACGGAACTCGGCAATAAAGTCGGCCAGGTTTTCCGGCGGAACCGCGGTGTCTTCGGCAAAGGCAATAGGCTTTTTCGCGCCCTTGGTATTACCGAGCAGGCCAACGGACTTTTTGCGCATGGCATAGATTTTTTGTATATCGGCCACATTATTGGTGAGCTGATAACCAATTACCCCGGCTTCTTTATTCTCGATAAGGGCGTCAAGCTTGGCACACAGGGCGTCAATCTTGTCCTTCATATCCCCTTCTTGCTCGGCATTAAACTCAACCATGTTTAAGCCTTGCATTTCTTGCCCGGGTACATCGGTAATTAAGTCCGATACTGAATGCCAGACAATGTCTTCGCGGGCCAGGTTTAACACCTTACTATCAACGGTTTCAACCGAGGTCGCCTCGGCCGCCACTAAAAACGGCGAATTGCGCAGGGCGGAATCGAAGCTGTCATATTTAATATTGATCAGGGTTTTAAATTTGGCGATGGGCGTGATATTGAGTTTCGCCTCGGTGACTATGGCCAAAGAGCCTTCGGAGCCGGTCAGGACACGGCCAATATCAAACTCGCTCATGTGCTCATCAAACACATGCTCTAAATCATAACCGGTCAGGAAGCGGTTTAGGCGTGGGAATTTTTCTAAAATTAAATCGCGCTTACTGCTGGCCACATCCAATACAGTTTTGTAGACCTTGCCGACGGCGGTGTCTTGTTCGGCAATCAATTTGGCTTTTTCGACACTCACCCCTTGAGTATTGAGCTCGCTGCCATCGGCCAGAAACGCCTTGAGTGCCAGGGTGTGGTCCGAGGTTTTACCATAAACCAGACTGCCCTGACCTGAGGCATCGGTATTGATCATACCACCGACTGTGGCACGGTTACTGGTGGATAGGTCCGGTGCAAAAAAATAGCCGTAGGGGCGCAAAAAGTCGTTCAGTTGGTCTTTGATCACCCCGGCTTGAACCCTCACCCAACCTTCTTGCTCGTTAATTTCCAGAATTTCGCGCATATAGCGGGAAAGATCGATAACAATACCCGGTGTCAACGACTGGCCATTGGTGCCGGTACCGCCACCGCGTGGGCCAAAGGTTAGAGACAGAAATGGGTCGCGCGAGGCAATGTTCAATGCCAGTTGCACGTCTTTATTGGTTTTAGGAAACACCACACCCTGAGGAATGGTCTGATAGACACTGTT
The DNA here is from genome assembly GCF_018334135.1 of Pseudoalteromonas sp. BDTF-M6. Lineage (NCBI taxonomy): Bacteria > Pseudomonadati > Pseudomonadota > Gammaproteobacteria > Alteromonadales > Pseudoalteromonadaceae > Pseudoalteromonas > Pseudoalteromonas sp. BDTF-M6. The sequence goes on along the minus strand of NZ_JAGXTQ010000003.1, from coordinate 46,268 downwards.
GTCGGTGGCCGCTAACAGTCGGGTGCCATAGCTGGCATCGACATCGCCGCTGAAGCCTTCAGCTTTGATTGTTTTTAGGTAATGTAATACCAGTTCAGAACTGACTTGCTCGACACTTAACTTTGCTATCATGGCCTTAAACCTCAGGAACGGACAGCGCCATTATAGCATGGTGAGCGGGCTTAGAAATTGAAGAATATACAGATTGTTACAAATTGAAATCACTTTGTAGCTGTGAATGCGCTATGGTCAGTTAATAAGCAATTATGTAGGTGATGTATGAAGAAGTGGTTGATGAATGCCGCTGCGGCGCTCTGTTTTATACTCGGATTGATATTCGCCGTGGTGCCTGGGCCCTCGGTGATATTCTTTTTAATTGGATTGACCCTGCTCGCCGTGCATTACCCCATTGCCCGTAAATATGTACGGGTATGCCAAACTACCCTTACGCGGGGGTGCCGGTTGCTCGATAGCAAATTGGCGAAAAAATAAAAGGGCGAAGATTTCGCCCTTTTTCTTTGTCTTACTCGGTAATCGAACTTAGTTCGATTTAAGCTTTTCAGCCAGGTATAGCCAGGTTTCCAATACCGTATCCGGGTTCAATGACACAGAATCGATACCTTCTTGTACCAGCCATGCGGCGAAGTCTTCGTGATCCGAAGGACCCTGACCACAAATACCTACGTACTTACCTTTTGCCTTGGCTGTTTTAATGGCCATAGACAATAGCTTCTTAATCGCTGGGTTACGCTCGTCGAACAGGTGAGCGATTAGACCCGAGTCACGGTCAAGACCTAAGGTTAGCTGAGTTAAATCGTTTGAACCGATTGAGAAACCGTCGAAGTACTCAAGGAATTCTTCGGCAAGTAGCGCGTTTGAAGGAAGCTCACACATCATGATCACTTTCAAACCGTTTTCGCCACGCTTAAGGCCGTGCTCTTCAAGTAGCTCGATAACCTTTTTACCTTCTTCAAGGGTACGTACGAACGGGATCATGATCTCAACGTTGTTCAAGTCCATGTCGTCACGAACACGCTTGATGGCTTCACACTCAAGGGCGAAACACTCGCGGAAGTCTTCACTGATATAACGTGAAGCACCACGGAAACCGATCATTGGGTTTTCTTCTTCCGGCTCGTATTGCTGACCGCCAACCAGGTTGGCATATTCGTTTGATTTGAAGTCAGACATACGGACGATTACGCGCTCAGGTGCAAAGGCACAACCAAGCGTGGCGATACCTTCAACCAGTTTGGCGATGTAGAATTCACGCGGCGACTCATAACCTGCGATGATGTCTTTGATTTCTGCCTGAAGTTCAGGAGATTGAGCATCGAAGTTAAGCAACGCTTTCGGGTGAACGCCAATCATACGGTTGATGATGAACTCAAGGCGAGCCAGGCCCACACCGGCGTGAGGTAAACGAGCGAAATCGAATGCACGATCCGGGTTACCCACGTTCATCATGATCTTCATTGGCAGGTCAGGCATTTCATCTACGCGTGAAGTCAGTACTTCATACTCAAGTTGGCCTTGGTAGATGTAACCCGTGTCACCTTCGGCACACGAAACGGTTACTTCCTGGTCCGCTTTGATTAGGTCGGTGGCGTTACCACAACCTACTACCGCAGGAATACCTAGTTCACGGGCGATGATGGCCGCGTGACAAGTACGACCGCCACGGTTGGTAACGATGGCAGCGGCACGCTTCATGATCGGTTCCCAATCCGGGTCGGTCATGTCGGTTACCAGGATATCGCCATGTTGTACCTTGTCCATCTCGTCGATAGAATTAAGTACGCGAACAACGCCGGCACCGATTTTATGACCGATGGCACGGCCTTCGGCAACAACGCTAGATGTTTGCTTAAGCTGGAAACGTTCCATTACGTTCGCATCTTCGTTTGAACGTACGGTTTCTGGGCGAGCCTGTACAATATAAAGCTTGCCGTCGTTACCGTCTTTTGCCCACTCGATGTCCATTGGACGACCGTAGTGTTTTTCGATGATAACTGCTTGCTTAGCAAGGTCCATTACTTCTTCGTCTGTAATAGAGAAGGTATTGGCTTGCTCTGGGGCTACGTCAACAATTTCAACTTGTTTGCCGTGTTCTTGGCCCTGTGAGTAAACCATTTGAATGGCTTTAGAACCAATGTTACGGCGAACAACGGCTGGTTTACCTTTGGCTAGGGTACCTTTGTGAACGTAGAATTCATCCGGGTTAACCGCGCCTTGTACAACCATTTCACCAAGACCGAAGCTTGATGTTACGAATACAACGTCTTCGAAACCTGACTCGGTGTCGATACTGAACATTACGCCAGAAGAGGCCATGTCAGAACGAACCATGCGCTGGATACCGGCTGAAAGTGCTACACCTTTGTGGTCGTAACCCTGGTGTACGCGATAAGAGATAGCGCGGTCATTAAATAGAGAAGCAAAAACGTGTTTGATAGCAACCATTACGGCATCGATGCCGCGCACGTTTAAGAAGGTTTCTTGTTGTCCGGCGAATGATGCGTCTGGCATGTCTTCGGCGGTGGCAGAGGAACGTACTGCAAAGGATACGTCGTGTGCTGGGTCAGCGTGTAGTTGGCCATAGGCCTCGCGGATAGCCTGGTCCAATGAATCCTGGAATGGCGTGTCGATAATCCACTGACGGATTTCGGCACCAACTTTGGCCAATTCATTGACATCTTCAACGTCTAGTTTATCTAACACGTCGTAGATGCGAGCATTCAATCCAGATTGCTCAAGAAACTCGTTAAATGCGTATGATGTCGTCGCAAAACCACCCGGTACTTGTACACCGGCGTTGGCTAGGTTTGAGATCATTTCACCGAGAGAGGCGTTTTTGCCTCCAACTCTCGGCACATCTTGCATACCAAGCTCTTGATACCAGAGAACGTATTCTTGCACGGAACTTTCTCCAAAAAACAAATTGTAAGTTTGGTCATTAAAACAATGACCTTTTAAATGAGGCGCTAACATTCTACACTGGCAAGCACTGATGCGTAAACCGTAGCCTTACGGTTTATCAGGTTATTACGAAAAAAAAGGATGATTATGCGCAACGCATTTTATATTTCTGACGGTACCGCAATTACCGCCGAGGTCTTTGGTAATGCGACTTTGTCGCTTTTTCCCATGGAATTTGAACACACGACTATTCCCTTTGTAGAAACCAAAGAAAAAGCCTTAGAAGTAAAGGCTCAAATTGAGCTGGCGGCGGCCACAAGCAAAGAAAAGCCCATTGTTTTCTTTACCTTTGTGAACCCTGAGCTCAGTGAAATCATCCTTGCAAGCAACGCCGTGTGCTACGACTTTATCAGCACCTTCAGCAATCAACTGCAGCTTGAGTTAGGTGTAGAGCCGGTACCTAAGGTGCATCGCACCCACAGTATCCATGAGCAAAGTTATGATTTCCGTATCGCCGCGGTAAACTATGCGCTGGCCAACGATGACGGCGCCAATATCAAGGATTATCAGCAGGCCGATGTAATTTTGGTTGGGGTGAGTCGCAGTGGTAAAACGCCGACCAGTTTATATCTTGCGCTGCAATACGGCATTAAAGCAGCAAACTACCCCTTTACGCCGGACGACCTTGAATCCGGCACTTTGCCAAAATGTCTGCAACCCTATAAAAATAAACTCTTTGGCTTGACCATAGAGCCGGAGCGCTTAGCGGCTATTCGAAATGAGCGCATGGCCAATTCCCGCTATGCCTCCATGCGTCAATGCCGCATCGAAACCCGGGAAGTGGAAATGCTCTATAAGCGTTTTCGTATCCCGCATTTCAATTCAACCCATCACTCGGTGGAGGAAATCTCCGCCAAGATTATGGCCGAGTCGGGACTGCAGCGACGTAAGTATTAATGCAGACATAAAAAAAGCGCCCAAGGGCGCTTTTTCTTTCGTTAAACCCTTACTTGCGGGCGTCTTTTAGCAGGTCCGCAACCAAGAAGCCGAGCTCCAATACCTGATCGGCATTGAGACGCGGGTCGCATTGAGTGCGGTAGCGCTGGGCCAAATCGTCATCCGACAGGCCATAGGCACCGCCGGTGCATTCGGTCACATGCTGGCCGGTCATTTCTAAATGCACACCGCCGGCATGAGAACCCTCGGCCTTATGGACGGCGAAGAACTGGCTGATCTCGCGCAGGATATTGTCGAAGCTACGGGTTTTATACCCAGAGCTGGCCTTTTCGGTATTGCCGTGCATGGGGTCAGAACTCCAGATCACCTTACGGCCTTCTTGCTGCACGCGACGAACCAGCGCCGGCAGTTTCTCCGGCAGTACATCGGCACCCATGCGGGTGATCAGCGTCAAACGCCCAGGAATATTGTCTGGGTTAACCGCATCGATTAACTCAATGAGCTCGTCCGGGGTCATCCCCGGGCCAACCTTGACGCCGATGGGGTTTTTAATGCCACGGAAGAATTCGATATGCGCATGATCAAGCTGGCGTGTACGCTCGCCAATCCACACAAAGTGTGCAGAACAATCGTACCAGTCACCGGATAGGTGATCACGGCGTGTGAGCGCCTGCTCATAACCCAGTAATAAAGCCTCGTGAGACGTATATAAAGACGTTTCGGTTAAAGACGGTGCATTGGTGGAATTAATGCCACAGACTTCCATAAACTCGAGGGCGTCCTGGATGCGATCGGCAACCTCTTGATATTTATCCTTCAGTGGGTTGGCGGCAACGAAACTCATATTCCAACGGTTTACCTGGTGTAAATCCGCGAGACCACCTTGAGCAAACGCACGCAACAAGTTAAGCGTAGATGCACTGTGATGATAAGCCTTCATCAAGCGCTGCGGATCGGGAACACGGGCCTGCTCGGTGAATTCGTAACTGTTAATAATGTCGCCGCGATATGAAGGCAGGCTGACGCCGTCAATGGTTTCAACGTCGCTCGAACGCGGCTTGGCAAACTGGCCGGCCATACGCGCGATTTTAACCACGGGGCATTTGCCACCATAGGTTAATACCACCGCCATCTGCAGCAGCGTTTTAAAGGTATCGCGAATATTGGCGGCGCTAAAATCCGCGAAAGACTCGGCGCAGTCGCCGCCTTGTAATAAAAATGCGCGGCCTTCACACACGTCTTCCAGTTGTTTGAACAGGCTGCGGGTTTCTTCGGCGAACACTAGTGGCGGTGCACTGTTTAGCTCGCTTTCAACGTTTGCCAGCACACCTTGATCTGGGTATGTGGGTTGCTGGACTATGGGGAAATCCCTCCAGCTATTTGGACTCCAAGGTTTCACTTTACAATTTTCCTCATTCCTAATTGTACCTCACTCACGAAAGTACCGAATGGCGGGGTCTAGCGCAAGGGTAAAAGGGCAAGATGGGAAAATAAAGTACCCTACTTTTGTCGCAGAGCGAGGACGTATATTAATGAACACATCATACTATTGAGAAGAATAAGCCAACCTCAGCATAATCTCTACTTGTTACCTAATTCGCTAAACAAGGCATCGATGGCCGTTTCGCACATGGCGATGACAGCATCAAAACCCGCTTGTCCGCCGTAATATGGATCGGGCACCTGGGCAAACTTGGGGTCTGGATGATAATCAAGGAGACGCTTAATCGATGCGGTTGCATCGCTTGGTTGCATGGCTAATACATCCTGGTAGTTTTGCTCGTCCATGGTCAGTAACAGGTCTTGCTCGTAGAAATCGTCCTGCGTTAGTCTTTGCGCCGTTAACCGAGACAAGTCGTAACCGTGTTGCGCGCCATGAGTGATGGCCCTCTCATCCGGGTGCTCGCCAACATGATACCCAGAGGTACCAGAGCTGCTAAAGGTGATGTAGGTTAAGCCCTGCTCTATTGCACGCTTTTGAGCAATCGCATGAGCTGTTGGTGAGCGGCAAATATTGCCTAAGCAGACGAACATGATTTTCATCGCTGGTAGATCCTGAATTTATGCGTCTAATTAACTTTAGTGCTCTCTTATAAAGAGTAAAGCCCAATAATGAACACATCATACTTTATTTGTTAATTTAGTTAGTCTTAGCTTTTGAGAAATTACGTTATTTTATTGATAGGCAAAGGAGTAACGAGCTAAGCTAGTGAATTATTGTATGATGTGTTCTTTATTGTTATGAGCAACATAAAACTACAGCTTCGCAGTGTTTTCGATCTAACCCAGGAATATCTGCAGGACTTTGTTCAGTTATTGTCACAAACCGAGTATCGCCAAGCGAGTTATTTTCAATTGCCTTTGCCCACACCTGAGCAAGAACGAAACCCTCTGGCGGCAATCCAAGTGCAGAGCTATCAAGGCGATGCGGCACTAGGCCACATAAAAAATAGCTTTTTAGATTTTCACAAAGACGGAGAACTCAGCGGTAAATTAGCTAAACGTCATCCGGGAATTATCTTATTGCCCCGTGCGTCTTTCACTGACCTTGAACCCTATCTTTCAAAAATCAATGAACTAAAAACGGAGTTTAAACAAAAGGTGCTGACGTTAGATAATAATGACGCCCGTTTCGACGCTGTTCATAGTGCGGTGCCCGGACTAATGACCCTGGCATTTTACCGACATATCCACTTTGAATCCCAGGCCCCCTACTCGGTGCGCTTTACTTGGATGCAAAAACATTCAACCAAGTCATTAACTCGTAAGTTAGCACTCACTATGTTAGAGCGTAGCAGTGCGTATTCCAATCCACGTATGATTGATCAGCAGCAATGGCAACAACTGGTTGAGCAGGAAAAACGCAAGGTTTCGAGTTTAGGCGAAAATGAAAAACTACGTATTCGCCGGCCGATAAGAGTCACGCCTGAAGTGAATGTGCGATTTGCCGATAATCGCCGTTACCATGTAAGTGGCGCCATGCCTTTTATTGTATTTGATGACAATCCGGACATAAAACTTGGCGAACTTAAAAATTATGAACCCAAAGAAGATCCTCGTAAGCGTGAGTACGAATACCTGGTCGAGCGCTTGTATCTAGCGAGAGGTGAGTAAGTACTTACATCAATCACGCTAATTGGTTATGTTAAAAAGCCCACATCTGTGGGCTTTGTTATAAAAGAGGTGGCACTAAGGTCGGCTATTACTTTTCGACTATTTCTTCGAGCCTTTCTTCATCGATGATCTCAGCATTCTCAACGATACGTTTGCCACCTTGGATTTCGATACGCTTGTTTTGCTTATTCAAGGTAAGAATTTCTTCGCAAAACTCATCCGAAGGATGCATTTCGTAAACATAATCAATGATTTTCCCGCTTGCCTCATCCTTTACATTGGAAATGCTGTAATCGGAGATGGCCCCCTTATCGATCAGGTCTTTCATAGTGGTGGTCATATCACGGCGCAAAGCTTTTAACTTGTTGTCGGTTATTTTGTCATCGGCATAAATGCTGCCGTACTTTTCCATGATAGACAGCAAGCGGAAATGATACGTCTTGCCCGGTGCCGCGTAGCGCCATAAATGATACAAACGTAACATCATCCAGCGTGATAGACCTCGTTTGAGTTCTTGCGCCCGGTTAAAGTAGTAACCTTTATATTCAAGGTTATCGATCATGTTATGAACGAAGGCATTAAGACAGGCTACACATTTAACATTACCGCCCTGCCCTTTCTTACCACTGAAGTGCAGTGACGATAAGAAGTTCATATTCGACTCATAAAATGAATCGTCGATATTGGAGTTCTTAGTATCGGTGGCCGTATATTTAAATGACAACTTGGACCCTTGCAAAGCTTCCAAGGATTCTTTAATTTGTGGATACGGCATCGACTGACCCACAGCCTTAAGCTCCTGGGCTAATTCATTCATCGAAAAAATAACCGCGTACTGAATACCCGATTTAAAGTTGATTTTGACAATTTTGCCTTTTGACGCCAACCGAATTAAGGCGCGCTCAACTTTTTCTTCCCTATCCGACGGCCATACTAAACATTCAACTTCTTCACCATCTTGACGGGTACTAACTACCGCTGGGGTGATTTTAATTTCACCATCATAGAGTATGCCATCCACTTTTTCCGAAATGCGTCGGGTAATAATGGTTTTCTTTGGGGCATCTTCCAAAGGCAGCTTTTTATGTCCGGAACGAACAAAACGCCCCCAAAGATCATAATGATTGAAGGTATTAGAGTAGGCTCTTAATCCATGCACAGAACTTTCGATCGAAATGCGCACATCTTTATTGTCGGTGAACAACGCCAGATTTTCATTATCCGTTGCACTTTCAACGCCATTGATCTGGCCTCGCAAAGAGTCCGGTAAGTTTTCTACCGAGATATTAACCTTGCGGTTCATTGTTATTTTCCATTGCTATCGATGCCAAAGGTAATATCAACACATAATACGAAAAAAGTTAATCATCTATGTTAGTAAAAAACTGATCCGAGTTCGAGTTTCATGTTTGGGATCACATTTTTACTAACCTCAGGCTATTTAACGCACAACCTAGCCGGTTTTTGGATCAGATTTTTATTAACTCATCATTTCCAGATCAGATTTTTACCAAGTCTAATGCCGTTGACCGGCCATTTTGACTCTTAACATCCGAAACCAGCCTGTTTTTTGAGCATTATATTGCTCTTAGGCCGCAACACTGTGTATAACCGGCTCAGTGCTTGGTAGAGATCTGATCTATAGCAGGTAAAGATCAGATCTTTATCTACATATCAGTACCTTAGTTATCCCTTTATGTGCATAACTAGGCCAAAATAGTTAGTAAAAAGATGATCTTCAAGGCTACTTTTGTGGGTAACTCCTTGGGCAAGCTGTGCATAACTTGAAAGTGAGATTTTTACTTCTTAAAATACTGATCCGTGACTTGGTAGGAATCAGATCTATACCAAGTAGAATGCTGATCTAAAAATATCTCATATCTTTATATAAAACAGTTAGTTAAGTTAACTTTCTTCCGTTCTAACCTTTATATACCTATATATTTAAACGAATCTAATCTAGTTATTACCTTATAGTAAGTTTGCAATCAAATTGTCTTTCTTGTTTTTCATGCAATGTCGCCTAAAATATATGTTTACAGCTAAAGTGGTGGACATTATACTCATGGCTTAAACTTAGGGATGCAAGTATGACAATAAAACAAAGTGCGCTAAAAACCTACCAGTTACTCAAGGCTACGGCCGATGTCGCTGAAAAGTCACTCGAAGGACGTATCCAGCATTATCGAGCTCACCTTAAATCTGAAGAAAAAGAGTTAAGAACCTATACCCAAAAGGCAGCCGCCGATCTACTAGGATGTAACAACCGTACCCTAAAGCGACGTCATGACCAGGGTGATTTCGATCACATAGAGATTCGTCGTGGTGCCAATGGCCATTACGCTTATACCTTGGCGAACATCTACAGCATGGCTGACGTCATGGGTATCAATCCCGATCATCGTTTAGCCGATGATAAGCTACAGGTTATTGTTATCAATTCCCTCAAGGGGGGCTGTGGTAAAACCACCAGTATGGTTAACATCGCCGCTGCACTTGCAACCACTAATATCAAACGTTATCGCATTGGTATTATTGATTTAGATCCCCAAGGATCATCATCCAGCTTTTTCCCACCCAGTGAGCCCGATCCCATTACCGTTGGCGACTTGATGCGTGACTGTATCGAACTCGACGAAGGTGAAACCTGGGAAGGAATTGTTAGCGATGCATTTTTAAAAACCCATATCCCTAACATCCGTATTTTGCCATCGGGTATGGACGACTTTTACTTCGAGCATGAAACGGCCACCGCACTGCGTGAAAGCGGAGACTATGACCAAACCCGTCATTACCATAAGTTGTTGGAAAAGGTAATTGAACCGGTTCAAGACCAGTTTGATGTTATTCTTATCGACACAGCACCTTCTCTTAACTTTATGTTTTATAACGCATTAATGGCTTCAACCGCTATGCTTATTCCGGTGCATCCAGAAGCCGTGGACTTTGATGCAAACAATAAATACCTGAAGCGTCTTGGTGAGATTTATCACACAGTTGCCGCCCTTGGCCACGATGGCTGGGACTTTATGCAATTCCTGGTGACTAACTATGTTAAGGGTAACCATTCTCAGCGTGACATAGTGAAGGACGTACGCTCGGCGTTTGGTCGTCAGGTGATGAGCTATCCCATTAACCATAGCAGTGCGATCACTGCTAGCTCGTCATCCTTTAACACCATTTTTGATCAAAAAACATCAGACAGTTTGGCTAGCCGCGAATCCTTGGTTAAGGCCCAGGAAAACATTAAAGATGTGGTTGATGAATTAGAAATGCTTATTCGCTCCAACTGGGCATCAACACAATCACAACTAAAGGCAGCACAATAAGGCATTATCATGGCAAAGAAACGTAAGAACGATACCCGTATTGACCCTTTTGCAACCGCGGTAGAAAGTAGCAGCCTAGATCAGTTGTTAGCACAAGCTCAGGCCGGTGATGTGATCAGCATGCCGGCTCCTAGCGATCCTAATCGCACCATACGCCTCACCTGTCAGGTGATTGCGCATCAGGATATCGAGCAACGCACCAAGGTTTATGGTAAGAACCGTCGTGTGCAGGCGTTGTTGACGGAAAAGTCGGTGGCCGACATTCTTCCTGCTATTCGTGATGATGGCCGTAACCAACACCCGGCACTGGCCTGGGAGCACAATGGCGAGCTCTTAGTATTAGCCGGCTCCCGTCGTCGTAAGGCTTGTATTTTGGCCCCGGCGGATTATTTGGTTTTAAGCTCCAGTGATTTTAACGATGAAGACGCGAAGATCCTTGCGGTGTCGTCGGATCAGTATATTGCTCCGAGTTTATGGGAGCTGGGTCAAGCCTATGCGTCGACGCGTGAAGAGTTACAGCAACAGGGCAAAAAGGGTTCGTACCGTGAAATCGCTCAGTTAGAAGGGGTCTCGCACACCGCCATTGCCGATGCCATTAAGGCCTTTGAGTGCCTTCCTAAGGACGTATTAGCGCTCTACCCTACCGCCAACCATGTTGGCCGTGAAGTGGCTAAGAAGCTGATTCAGGCGCAAGATAAAGACGTTGCTGCATTTAACGAGCGTGTTGCCGATTGTGGCGCCCAATTTGCGCAAACCAGTTTTGATAGCGACGATAAGGCTGCCTTAGCGGTGACGAAATTTTTGTGTGAGGCACCGCAAGGGGCTAAACGCAATGAGGATATAAAACTCGCCAATGACTTTGTGCGGGTGCAAAAGCACAGTAAAAGTGGCGACTTAACGATCAAAATTGATAATAAGATAATGACCGAGAAGCGCTTTATGCAACTGGCCAAGGTGCTGGAAAGTTTCAATTAAGCTGTTTTGCCTTGTCGTTTTTAAGCCCGGGTTATGACCCGGGCTTTTTTATGTCGCCAGAACCCGGGCTGCGGGGCTTTTTCGCTTTGCGCAAAAACGATATACTGGCCTATTTCAGTAGTTGGGTTGGACCATGGCCGCATCGTTTACTAAAGAGGATTTGCTTGCCGTCTTTGCCGAAATTGAGGCAGAGCAGGCGCCATTGCCATTGTCTGAGCAGGCTCTCAAGCAGCTGTTTAGCAAAGGGGTGTATAGCCGTGCCCAACAAATGCTGCGCGATGAACAAGTGCTATGGGTGAAAAGCAACGAGGACTACAGCCGTATTGAGGCGCAGGTGCTCGACGACGACGGCACCACCTATGATCAGCATATCCAGCTTCATTTCGGTACCCAGACCGAGGTAGAAGCTCATTGTAGTTGCCAGGCCAAGGTGCGCTGTAAGCATGTGGCCTGTGCCCTGCTACAACTTAAACTCCAAAGCCAGGGGGAGTTTGCCCATCAGTATCAAATTGATGACTGGTTTTCCGTATTGGCTCAGCACGATAGCGAGCCTACGCAAAGTCAGCAACAGGTGTTGTTGTTCGAACTGCATCCGTATCAGGGGGAGTTGCAACTGCATGCCAAAATGGCCCCCAACACCGAGGCGGGGCTGCAATCCCAGGGCCGAGCCTTAAGTGAACAGCAAAGCCATACTCAGGTTACCCCCAAAGGACTCGATGAAGACGACTTCCGTTTGTTCAGCTGGATACGGTCGCAAAATCTTCCTGGACAGGCCCAGCTTTATGGCCATTGGGGCGCCCGTGCCTTAGTGCAGTTGCTAGGCCGCGCTCGTCTATTCTTTGAGAAACAGCGCCAGCCATTGACTCTGGGCAAACCCCAGCCGTTGCAATACCGTTGGCAAAGTCATGAGGGCAAAGCGCGACTGGTCGCCAATATCCCTGACTTTAATGCCGACCGGGTGTTTAATACCGCCCCGCCCTACTACCTTGATAGTGCCAACAATCAGCTGGTCGCCCTGCATACCCATTTGTCTGGTACACAGATCAAACAATTAGCCCGCTTCCCACAAGTGAACGAGCAGGACATCGCTGCCTTGTCTCAGCGTCTTGATAGTGAGCTCGCCCTGTCTTTAAGCGAAGGCGAAAAAAAAAAGCCTAAGCTAGGCTTTTCGCTGCGCTTTATACGCACCACTCCACCCTATTTAATCGCCGTTGACGGCCAAGCTCCGACCAGCGCCAGCCTGGCCAATTTAGGTCTAGAACCCTGTAAAGGACCTTTACAGCAACAATATCAAGTGGTCATTCCCGATCTCCTGCGCGAGCAGCAATGGTTGTTTGAACTTGAGCAGCAGGTACAGCATTTGGGGGGCGAGGTGATAGGGTTGCCAACGGCGCGCCTAAAATGCACTCATACGCTCACCCCAAACTTGGTTATCGACAAGTTACAGGGGCACCGTTTCTTGGTGCGCTTCGAGTTGCACCATGGCAACAAGGTGTCTATTTTAAGCGCCGAGCAACTGGCGAATAACGCCAACTACAGTGCCCATTATTGCTATCTAGAATGCGACGGTCAGCTGTGTGTGATAGATGCCAGCGTCGCCAACGAAATGCATCGATATCTGCAGCGTTTTGCCAGTGGTAAAGACAGGAATACGTGCTCCATCCCTCGCAGCTTATATGCCCAGCTAACCGGCCTGCCCTATTGGCAACTGCGGGTTGCCAAATCCCTGGAACTGCTATTGCAAAAGCCGACCCTGAGCTCTTTGCAACCGGCGAAACTCGCACCCGATGTACAGTTGCGAGAGTATCAGCAGGCCGGCGTAAACTGGCTGCAATTACTGTCTTTGCAGGGTCTGGGTGGCGTACTCGCGGACGATATGGGGTTGGGCAAAACCCTGCAGGTGATTGCTTATCTCAGCACCCTAAAGCCACGAGCCGGCCATCCTCATCTGATCATTTGCCCCACCAGTTTGATAGGCAACTGGTGTAATGAGATACAGCGCTTTTGTCCACAATTGTCGGTGCAGGTCGTCGCTGGTAATAACCGCACCGCCATGTTGCAGCAGTTGGCCAGCTATGAGGTGATCATCACCACCTACACTCTGTTTAAAAGGGACTTTGCCTTTTATCATGGGGTTGAGTATCACACCCTGGTATTGGACGAGGCTCAGGCCATTAAGAACGCGCAGTCTCAGCTTAGCCAAAAGGTGAAGCAACTAAGGGGGCAGTTCCGTCTGGCGCTAAGCGGCACTCCCTTTGAAAACAATCTGCTCGAACTTAAGTCGGTGTTCGATTTTGCCATGCCAGGTCTGCTTGGTTCCGATAGCCAGTTTAAGGCCAACTTTTTAGAGCTTGAGCAAGCCGGAAAAAGCGCCCTTAAAGAAGCGGTTCGTCCCTATTTGCTGCGCCGTGCCAAGGCCGATGTACTCAGTGAGCTGCCGAGCAAAACCGAGTTAGTTAAACAGCTTGAGATGCTTGAGGAGCAAGCTCATGTGTACCAGGGCTATCACAGTGCTTTGCATCAAAAACTCAGTCACCTGGTCTCGACCCAGGGAATTGGCAAAAGCAAGCTGCAGTTCTTGGACGCCCTGTTAAAGCTAAGGCAAATTTGCTGCCACCCTCGCCTCGTTGACCCAGCTTATGAGGGCGACAGCGCTAAGTTGCAATGGTTGCAAACCCATTTACCCGTGATGTTGGCTCAGCAGCACCATGTGATTATATTCAGTCAGTTTACCTCCATGCTCAGCCTGATAGGGGAGCAGCTTCAACGTATGGGTATAGACTATGCGCTGCTGACCGGCCAAACTCGAGATCGTCAGCGCCAGGTTGATGACTTCCAGCAAGGGCGTAAGCAGGTATTTTTGATCAGCCTTAAGGCCGGTGGCAGCGGCTTAAACCTGACTCAGGCGGATACGGTTATCCACTTCGATCCCTGGTGGAATCCGGCGGTGGAGCATCAGGCCACCGACCGCGCCTATCGTATGGGGCAAGATCGTTCGGTGTTTGTTTATAAGCTGATCGTTGCCGACTCCGTTGAACAGCAGGTACAGGCCTTGGCGGAGAAGAAGCGTCACCTGGTGGATGAGTTCCTCAATGGCAGTTTATTATCGGATAAAAAAATAGATGATAATCAGTTGCTTGAAATGCTGAATTTAGAAAAAGAAGAAAAAGTTTAAATTTTCCTGAACTTTCTCGGCAGCCGGGACTCTACTATTATGCTTGTGATGCAAGCACCCTATGTTGATTTCCCTGATTATTATGATTCTAAGGCCAGCTTGATTCGCTGGCTTTTTTTTGCCTGAAATTTGCCGCCAGGGACGGCGGTAGTAGACAATGCAGGAGCATCAGGTCGAACATCCGCGCCACTATAATTGATTACTTTCCTGATACAATTGGTATTATCATTTATTCATAACAATAACTATTGCGAGATCAGTATGTTCGCCTTGTTTTCTCAAAGCCCGCCGGCGCTGTTAAGTGCACTTGCGGTGCTTGCCTTATCTACGCTTACCCTCGTCATCCTGTTGTTACGCAGTCAAGGCCGTGTACGCGCTGCCCAAGCAAATAATAATGAGCTGCAGCAGAAGGTGCAAAGTGCCGAGGTGCGCAGCACTGAGCTGGCGCTGCAGGTGGTAAACGAGCGCGAAAAGGTCGATCAATTGCAGCAAAAAGTGACCTTATTGCATGGCCGCTACGAATCCCTTAAGGCGACCCTGGAACAAAAGGAAACGCATTTTCAGCAGCAGCTCTCGCTGTTGCAGGACTCCAAGGAAAGCCTGAAAAAGGAATTTGCCCTGCTCGCCAATCAGGTTTTTGAAGATAAGTCGCAACAGTTTAAACACCTTAACCAGGAAAATATGGAGCAGCTGCTGAAGCCGGTGCAAGGGGAACTCAAAGGCTTTCGCGATAAGATGGAGCACATTCATGCCCAGGAATTGCAGCAACGCGCCGCGCTGAAAACCGAGTTGCAACATCTGCAAAAACTGAATCAATCGATCACCGAACAGGCACAGCAGCTCTCTACGGCACTACAAGGGCAAAAGAAGACTCAGGGTAACTGGGGCGAACTAATGTTGGAGAACGTGCTCGACAGTGCGGGGCTGCGCCTTAATCAGGACTATCGCCGTGAGGTCAGCTTTGACTCTCCGGTTGGCCGTTTGCGCCCCGATGTGGTGGTGTACCTGCCGCAACAGCGTCATATTGTTATTGATGCGAAAACCTCGCTCAATGCCTACACCCGTTATGTTAACGCGCAAACCGAACTCGAAGCCCAGCAGGCCTTGGGTGAGCATGTGCAGGCGGTGAACGATCGTATCAATGAGTTGGCTGGCAAGGACTACCACCGCCTTGAGCAATTGAATTCGCCCGAGGTGGTGATCATGTTTATGCCCATCGAAAGCGCGTTTGTCGAAGCCCTTAAGTTTCAGCCCGATCTGTATCAGCGCGCCATTGAAAAGAATATTTTGGTGGCCACGCCCACTACCTTGCTGACCAGTCTGAATATAGTGAAGCAGTTATGGCGCTTTGAAGATCAATCCAAACACACACAGGAGTTGGCTAAACGAGCGGAGCGTTTCTACAACAAGCTCAACGCCTTTTTGGTGTCCATGGAAGGGGTCGGCAAGCAGCTTGATAAAGCGCGGGAAACGTATGATAAGGCGTTTTCACAGCTTTACAGCGGCAAGGGCAATTTAATTAAACAAGCCAATGAGTTTAAAGAGCTGGGTGTGGCGGTGCAAAAGGAGCTACCCGAGTCCTTGCGTGATAAAGCCGAGCTCGAGCTAAAACACTGCGACTAATTTTTACCCGCCCTAGCCGTTTTGGTCAGGGCGGCGTAACTGCATGCTGCCAAGGAGCAGGAAGGCTCCGGAGACAAGATACAAAAACCTTACGTCGCCGAGATAGCCGGCGGCGGCAAAGGCCAGGGCGCTGCCAATAAATAAGCATCCCGAGATTTTCACCATCCTCTTTCCTTGAAAATGTACTTTTATTGGGTAAATATCTGATTATCAATAAAAAGAGAGAAACGTAAACCCCCTTTACGTTTCATAAAACTGTCATTTTTCTGTTTTATTCTTAGCCCAAAATTGAACATGGGCTTAACACATGACATCAGCACATCAACAGAACTTCATTGCACAGCTAAAGCAGTTGCAAAATTTGGCGCAAAGTAAATTTGGCATTGATATCGCTACGGAAAAATTTATCAATGATGATAATTACCGTGATCTCGTACTTAACGAACTGGGTTTGCTTGGCGACAGCGAACTTAATGCCGTTATTAGCGCACTTAAACAACCCGCCGCTGCAGCCACCCAGGCCGAGCCAAAGACGGACGGTAAGAAGCCACTGGCTCTCATCTTTACTTCGATCACAGCGGCCATAGCGCTTGGCGTGGCCAGTTACACCATGTTTGCGGGCAAGCCCGAGGTGGTGGTGACACAGGCGCCGGTGCAAAGCACCGAGCAAGCACCGGTACAAACACAAAACACCACGACGGTAAGCGCAGCCCCTGCTGCCCAAGTGCCGGCTGAGGTGCAGGCGCAACTGGCATTTCGTATTCATGGTTCTAATACCATAGGCGAAAAGCTGGCTCCGGCGCTAATCGAAGGTTATCTAACAGAGCAAGGTGCGAGCGACTTCGAGTGGCAGCAAGGCGATGTGGCGGTAGAGCGCGAGCTTCACTACCGTTTGGCCGATAAACCTTACTATATCGAATTGCATGCGCACGGCTCAAGCACCGGCTTTGCCGATGTGAAGGCGGCCGAGGCCGATGTAGCCATGGCTTCGCGTAAGGTAAAAGACAAAGAAGTGGCCAGCCTTAAAGAACAATATGGTGACTTCAGTCAGGTGGGTAATGAGCACATTATCGGCCTGGATGGTCTGGCGGTGATCGTGAACCAAAACAACCCCATCAGCCATTTAACCACGCAGCAGTTAGCGGATATTTTTTCCGGCAAAATCAGCAACTGGCGTGAGCTAGGCGGTGCATCTGCGGCGATTAACCTGTATGCACGTGATGCTAAATCTGGCACCTGGGATACCTTTAAAAACCTGGTATTGAAAAAGCACAGCGCTAAATTAAGCAATAATGCCCAGCGCTTTGAATCAAGCTCTGAACTATCGCAATTGGTGTCGCAAGACGAGCACAGTATCGGTTTTATCGGCCTTAACTACATAGTGCACAATAAAGCGGTGGCTATCTCTGAGGGTGAGCAAACTGCGCCTATCTACCCTACCCGCTTTACCATAGGTACCGAGGACTATGCGTTATCACGTCGTTTGTATCTGTATACACCGACCACGGCCAATATGTTCGTTAAGAACTTTGCTCATTACGCTATTTCTTACCCTGGTCAGGAAATCGTTGCCGACACGGGTCTCATTTCACAGAATATCCATGTTGAGCAGGTACAGGCACCACTAACGGCTCCTGCGCTGTACAAGCAATATGCCAGCCAAGGCCAGCGTCTGTCTCTGACGTTCCGTTTCGAGTTCGGCAGCGGCCAGCTTGATAACAAGGGTAAGCGCGACTTACAGCGTCTGTTGGGCTTCCTGGAAGAGCATCCGCAAAAGCGCGTAGTACTAATGGGCTTCTCGGATAATTCCGGCGACGACGCGAAAAACAAAACCTTATCTACCCAACGTGCTCGCTCGGTAGCCACCGAACTGAATGCGCGTGGTATTCAGGTATTCGATACCCAGGGCTTTGGTGAAGCCTTGCCAGTTGCCAATAACAGTTCTGTACAAGGTCGTGAACGCAACCGCCGTGTAGAAGTGTGGGTTTTGTAATAAAAGTTTAACAGTCGTCTGCTAGACTGGCGACTCACAACAGGAGGGCTTATGTTTGCAATACTAACGGATCATCATAATCTTAGTCGTGCCTTTGCGCGCTTAAGCATGCTGGAAGCTATTCGCGTCAAGCGTAATGTGGATCAGGTTTTTACCGACCTCAACATGCCCTCCGCCGCACTGATTGAAAAAATGCGTGAAGAAGGCTTGCTGGGCGCACTCTCTGCGCCACTGTCGAAGCCGGATCACCTTACTTCACAGTCGATTCTGCAAAATCATTTAAGTCAGCTATTTCTTGATTACTCTAAGCTTAAGCAGGCGCTTGAGCAGTTGAGCCTGGCCGAGAAAATTAGCTGTAAAGAAACCTTGGATATTGCTGTGATGGCGCTCAACCTGCCCTCAGACTCTCTGGCCGATATGATGGCTCAGGAAGGTGTGTCGGTAGACCATATCGCCCCGCAGGATCCACAGCAACAACAGCTTGATTCCGTACGCGCTCGTTTAAACCAAGCGGCACAAAAAACCGCGGCGCAAGAAGCTCAGAGCGTACGTGAGCGCCTTAATGCGCTTGCTCAGGGCGACGATAGCCCAAAGTCTGAGGACTCCGACGATAACTCAGTGGTGCCCCTGCGTCGCCATCAAGCCTAAGTTACCACTTGCACTGAACCAAAAGGTCGTCATTCGTACGGCCTTTTTTAATGCCCGGCGTTTGGGTTAGTAAAAAAATGTTCCGGGATCCCCTGAGCAGTTAGTAAAATCTTGGTTTGTTCCTAAAAATTATATCAAGACACTTGGTAAAATTTTGCTTTAGGCCTCATTTGAGGGGCTATTTAGCCCTTTTTGTGCCCCTTTGCTTCGGGCATAGCTTGACCTGGTTAAAAGCTGATCCCAATAAAAAAGGGCCATTCGGCCCTTTTGCTTGCAACACACAGTGGTTAGAACTGATTCATGGTATTGGCTTCACCGCCTGCCTTAAGCGCATTTTCACCGGAGAAGTACTCTTTATGGGTATCACCTATGTTCGAACCGGCCAGATCCTGGTGTTTAACCGAGGCCTGCTCGCGGCGGATCTCCTGACGTTGAACGTCGCGTACATAGGCCAGCATACCCAGCTCTCCGAAGTAGCCTTCGGCGAGAATATCCGTGCTTAGCGCCGCCGTATGGTAAGTTGGCAAGGTGATCAGGTGGTGGAAGATACCTGCTTCACGGGCACCGTCACGCTGGAAGTTACGTACAAGCTCATCGGCAGCAACCGCCAGCTCCGAGCTATCCAGGCTCGCATCCATTAATACCTTGGCATCCGCTGTTGGATCTGGGTAGGCGCTTAGATCGCGGCCTTCAGCCTGCCATTGTGCGAAAACCTGCTCACGGAACTTCAATGTCCAGTTGAATGACGGAGAGTTGTTATACACCAGCTTGGCGTTTGGTACTTGCTCGCGCACTCGGTTTACCAGTTCGGCAATTTGCTGCACATTCGGTTTTTCGGTTTCAATCCACAGCAGGTCGGCGCCATGCTGCAAGCTGGTGACACAGTCCAGTACCACGCGGTCTTTCTCGGTTCCAGCACGGAACTGGTAGAGGCCGTTGTCTAAACGTACCGGCTTGCACAGCTGGCCGTTAAGCTTAATCGCCATTTCGTTGTCTTCCAGGTCATCGGCGCCGCTAATAGGCTGAGCGTCTAGGAAGTCGATGTACTGGCTGGCGAGATCGCCTGGCTCTTTACTGACCGGGATTTTTTGCGTCAAGCTGGCACCCAATGAATCGGTACGGGCCACGATAATGCCGTCTTCCACACCCAGTTCTAGGAAGGCATAACGTACGGCGTTGATTTTCGCCAGGAAGTCTTCGTGCGGTACGGTCACCTTACCGGCCTGGTGACCACATTGTTTGGCATCGGATACCTGGTTTTCGATTTGAATGGCACAGGCGCCCGCTTCAATCATCTTCTTGGCCAGCAAATAGGTGGCTTCTTCGTTACCAAAACCGGCATCAATATCGGCGATAATAGGCACCACATGGGTTTCAAAGTTATCGATTTGAGCTTCGATAGCCGAGGTGTCTGCGCCGCTTTGCTGCGCCGCGTCCAGGGCTTTATAAAGGTGGTCCAGCTCACGGGCATCGGCCTGTTTTAAGAAGGTGTAGATCTCTTCAATCAGTGCCGGAACCGAGGTTTTCTCGTGCATACTTTGATCGGGAAGTGGACCGAACTCGGAGCGCAGCGCCGCAACCATCCAGCCGCTCAGATACACATAACTGCGTTTGGTGGTCTTTTGATGACGCTTAATGGCCATCATCATTTGCTGCGCCGTGAAACCATGCCAGCAACCCAGAGACTGAGTGTATTGGCTCGAATCCGCATCATAAGCGGCCATGTCTTCACGCATGATTTTGGCGGTGTATTTGGCAATATCCAAACCGGTTTTAAAACGGTTTTGCAGTTGCATACGCGCCGCATACACAGGGCTGATGCTGCTCCAGCGTTGACCATTGTGTTGGCATAGCGTCGCTAAACTGTCGATCTGTGCGTTGTACTGTTTCATTGTCGGTATCCTTTGAACGAGTAGGTGGTTATGTTTAACGACAACATGGGTGAGAGGTTGCCGCGTTGTATTTTTACCCTAGGCCGTTTTTTGAGGATTTATTAAATTTATAGTTATTATTACCGCTATATTCTGAGTGAATAGGTTTGGTGTTCACATTCACATATTTTCGTTTACAGTGAAATAACACTTGTTCGTTTAAAGGAATTGCTCATGACTCAGCGCATCTCGCACAGCGGCCTGTCTATTGACGCCACGCTCTATGAGTTTATTACTCAAGAGGTACTGCCCCAGACCGATATAGACGGCGATACCTTGTTCTCCGGTGTTGCCGATATTATCAAGCGACTTACTCCCATCAACAGAGCCTTACTGGCCAAGCGTGAGACGCTGCAGCAGCAGATAGATTCCTACTATCAGGGCAATACCGAGCATAATCTTGATGAATACACGGCGTTTTTGCGCGAGATAGGTTATTTAGTTGATCCCCCCGAGTCCGTGAGCATAGAAACCACCAATGTGGACGCCGAAATTGCTACCATGGCCGGCCCGCAACTGGTGGTGCCGGTGAGCAACGCCCGTTTTGCCCTCAATGCCGCCAATGCCCGCTGGGGCTCTCTTTACGATGCCCTCTACGGCAGCGATGTGATTGCCGAGCAGGAAGGCGCCGAGCAAGGCGGTGGCTATAACCCGGTGCGCGGCTTTAAGGTGATGGCTTATGCTCGTCAGTTTCTCGATCAGGCCCTGCCGCTAAGCAGCGGCTCGCATATCGAAAGTACCGAGTACGCCATTAACAATGGTGAGCTGGTTGTGACCCTGGGGGATTCTCAGCAGGTGAGCTTGCAAAACCCGGCCCAGTTGCTCGGTTTTCAGGGTCAGCCCCAACGCCCTTCGGCCTTACTTTTCTGCCATCATGGTTTGCATTTTATTATTGCCATCGACCCGCATCATCGCATTGGTCGTGATGATAAGGCCGGAATTAAAGACATCATTATGGAAGCGGCGCTCACCACTATTATGGACTGTGAGGATTCGGTCGCGGCGGTCGACGGTGAAGATAAAACCAATGTGTATCGCAATTGGTTTGGCCTCATGATGGGACAGCTGAGCTGCAGCTTTAACAAAGGCGGCGAGCAGCTTGAGCGTACATTGAGCCCGGATCAGCACTTTACCAAGCTGGATGGCTCGCAATTAACCCTGCACGGGCGCAGCCTGATGTTTGTTCGTAATGTCGGCCACCTGATGACCAACCCGGCGATCCTCGATAGCGAAGGCAACGAGGTGTTTGAGGGCATCATGGATGCCGTCTTTACTAGCTTATGCGCCCTGCCCGATTATCACGGTCGTAGCAAGCTGGCGAACTCTCGAACCAAGAGCATTTATATTGTTAAGCCCAAGATGCATGGCCCCGAAGAAGTGGCCTTTACTGAGCAACTGTTCACCGAGGTGGAGCGTTTACTTGGGCTTGAGCCATACACCATTAAAATGGGCATTATGGATGAGGAGCGCCGTACCTCGGTTAATTTAAAAGCTTGTATCGCCAACGCCAAACACAGGGTGGTGTTTATTAATACCGGCTTTTTGGATAGAACCGGCGATGAAATTCACACGGCAATGGAAGGCGGTATCGTCTTACCTAAGGCCAAGATCAAAGAGCAACCTTGGATTGATGCCTATGAAAAGCGTAATGTGAGCATAGGCTTGGAATGCGGTCTTAGCGGTAAGGCGCAAATCGGTAAGGGCATGTGGCCTATTCCCGATAAGCTGGCCTTGATGATGGAACAAAAAGTGGGTCATGTGCAATCCGGGGCCAATACCGCCTGGGTACCCTCCCCTACCGCGGCAACCTTGCATGCCCTGCACTATCATGCGGTCGATGTGTTTGCGGTGCAAAAATCCTTGCCAACACTTGGTGCCGAATCTTTAGCGGCCTTGTTGACGCCGCCCATAGACAATCCCCAGCAACTGAGTCCGGAAGATATTCAACTGGAGCTCGATAACAATGCCCAGGGAATTCTCGGCTATGTGGTGCGTTGGGTCGAGCAAGGCATAGGTTGCTCTAAGGTACCGGACATTAACAATGTGGGCTTGATGGAAGACAGGGCAACGTTGCGGATCTCCAGCCAACATATTGCCAACTGGCTACATCATGGCGTCTGCAGCGAAGAGCAAGTGCGTAATACCATGGCGCGCATGGCCAAGGTGGTGGATGAGCAAAATGCCGGTGATCCCAACTATCTCGCCATGGCTGGGGATGAACAATCCCTTGATGCAAGTCTTGCGTTCCAGGCGGCGCAGGAGCTGGTATTTAAAGGCTGCGAGCAGCCCAGTGGCTATACCGAGCCGCTGTTGCACCACTATCGTCGCCTGTTTAAGGAAGAGTTGTAAGAAGTGTAAAGCCCCTTTACACAAAAAAGCCGGATATTAATCCGGCTTTTCTTTTTTGGCTTAGTTGCTGCGCTTACTTGTTCACAATGGCATTGTGATACACGTTCTGCACATCGTCGCAGTCTTCAAGCATGTTCATAAACTTCTCGAAGTTGGCGATATCGTCTTCGTCGGTGATCTCAATGTGCGTTTGTGGCACAAAGGTGATCTCGTCGATTTCAAAGTTGATGCCATCGAATGCTTCACTAAGCGCAGTCTTGGCTTTGAAGTACTCGGTGTGCGGTGCAAATACAGAAACCTTGCCGTCTTCTACTTCTACATCGGTCACGTCCACGTCGGCCATCATCAGTGCTTCTAGCACGGCTTCATCGTCATCACCTTCAAAACCTAGGATGGCCAGGTGATCGAACATGTGCGCAACACAGCCCGGGCTGCCAATCTTTGAGTCGGTTTTGGTAAAAGGTAGACGTACATCCTTAATGGTACGGTTTGGGTTGTCTGTTAAACAGTCAACGATAACCATGCAGTTACCCGGGCCATAGCCTTCGTAACGCGCCGCTGAATAATCTTCGCCAGCGCCGCCGGCGGCTTTTTCAATGGCTTTATCGATTACGTGTGCCGGTACCTGATCTTTTTTCGCTTTATCGATCAAGCGACGAAGAGAAAGGTTGGTCTCTGGGTCAGCACCGCCGTTTTTTGCCACGACGTAGATTTCTTTACCGTATTTTGAGTTTACTTTTGTTTTTGCCGCAGCGGTTTTCGCCATGGCGTTTTTACGAACTTCAAACGCTCTGCCCATTTTCAATCTCTCAAGTTTGAATTTAATGCTTTGCTCGATTTTAACAACTCGCAGCACATTGGGCTAGTACCATGTTTTTATTAAAGCCAGGGTCACAGAGTAAAATGTAAAAAATATCACTATTTAACATAACTCAACCAGGGCGGGTAATTCACTAAAGCAGCGGATCACATAATCGGCCTGGCTGGCATAGTCGGGAATGGTGTGCGGTGCATACAGGCATGCACGCATATTGGCATTGTGCGCGGCTTCGATATCGTATCTATAGTCGCCTACATACAGTAGATGTTTTACCTGCATCTGCCAGCGCTCGGCAATATGTAATAAGGCGCTGGGATCGGGTTTGGCGGGTGCATGGTCTCGGGTAAGCACCAGATCTATGGGAATGGGATTTCGGCTCATTTTAATGCCCGTGGCCTGCTCCGAGTTACGTGTCACTATGGCCATGGGTATCTGTGCCTTGTGCAAACTGGCGAGTGATTGAGCCACCTGTGGCAAGAGCACGGCTTGCTCGGCGTCGGCCAGCTCATGGTCGAGGATCACCTGTTCGGCATGGCGTTGACCATCGCTGTCCAGACGAGTGATAAATTCCAGTATATCGTCGCCATGAGCACAGTTTATTTGCTCGCGAATAAGGGCAAAATCTAACTGGGAACTAAATAAGGTGCCATCCATATCAAAAATAACACCATGTAATGGTTCATTATGATGCCTGCCCATGCCCTACTCCTCGTTTCGCTTATATGGGCAATGTAGCAGTAAAGACTGTGGAAGGCGACCCCGAAATTATCCCCTGCTCCCAAATCCCGTCTGTCGTTGTGACATTTGAAATTAACTCCATAAATAACAGTTGCTTGTGGTTTTTATTATGAGTACAGGCCGAGTTTAATTGAACCTGCTGTAAAGGGGGTTTACAGAGAATGAGTAAAATATTGGTGGCGGGGGTTGCAATTGGTATTTATTTAATTTTAGAATCCCCCACTTTTTTAATTCGTGAACAATAAAAAAGGGACATCGGCGGTCTGAATAATCAGAGTAAGTCGATATATAAAGTAAGCGAAGGGATGTTCACTTGATTCGCACATAGCAAAGTGTATGTGGTGGTGCTATGGATTTTTATGTCCTTAAAAAGAAAAACGAGTTAATTGCCATTCCTGCCGACGAGCAGCATTGTAAACAGTATCTGGATAATGGCTATTTCTATATAGATAAGGTTGCGGCCTGTGACGAGCGCACCGCTATTCGCCATTTGCAGAGCAAATATCAACGTAGCATGCGTTTACCCTTGCTTATAGTAGCCATTGCCATCCCCGTTTTGGTGATCACCTGGTGGCAATTTACCCACTAAAGGAATGGCCGCGGTAACAAGTTTTCCGTGATATAGTGAGGACATTATAAGTCTAATCACTTTATTTCATGCGCTTACTTCACACCTCAGATTGGCACCTTGGGCAGCTTTTTTACGAACATGAACGCATTGATGAACATCAGGCGTTCTTATCCTGGCTACTCACGCAACTGCGCGAACAGGCCGTTGATATCCTGCTGATCAGCGGTGATATTTACCATACCGCGACGCCCCCGAGTCAGGCCGAAAAGCAGTTTTATCAGTTTATAGAAGCCGCTAAATCGGCCTGCCCCGAGCTCGAGATAGTGGTGATCGCCGGCAATCACGACTCCGCTAAGCGTATCACCACGGCACAGCCCCTGCTGGCCCAGTTCGATACCCAGGTCATCGGTCACTTTCAGCAGCAAGCGCCCGAGCTGAGTGCGGTTAACATCACCAAGAATGGCCAACATTGCCTAATATTGGCACTTCCCTATTTGCGTGCCTGTGATATCGCCGGCACCAGCCAAAGCTACAGTGTCTCGGTGCAACAAGCCTATAGCGATATGTTGGCGAACAGCGAATTCGATACCAATACCAATATTATTGCCATGGGGCACTTACATGCTCGCGGCGCGGCGGTTAGCGAAGACTCAGAGCGCGCTTTGGTGATCGGTGGTGAAGATGCAATAGGTGCCGATGTTTTCCCCAAGGAGGCCAACTATGTTGCCCTTGGTCATCTGCACAAGGCGCAGTCTGTCAATGGACAAGATCATATCCGCTATAGTGGTACGCCCTTCGCCATGTCTTTTAGTGAGCGTAACTATCGCCATCAATGTTTGTTGGTTGAGGTAGCCAATGGTGCGCTGCAAAGTGTCAACCCCCTTTACATTCCCGCTTTTAGAAAGCTGCACCTGCTTCCGGAAGGTGGCGTGGTGCCACTTAAGGAGCTGTGTGAGCAGCTGAGCGCCCTGCCCGACGGTAATGTGCAACCTGGCTATATTCGTGTTCGCTTGTCGAGTAAAGAGCTGAGCCCGGACTTTCGAGAGCAAATAGACAGCGCATTAACGGGGAAGAATATGCTGTTTTGCGGTATAGAGCGAGTAAGGGCGCAACAGAAATCAAGGCAGGAAGAGATAGAACTCCAGGACCTTACTCAACTTGAGCGACTTAATGCCGAGCACCTGTTGTCCGTGGCCCTCGAGGAACACGCTGAGCTAAGCGAGGAGGATCTCAATGATGAAATTAAAACTCTGTTTTCCCAGTTAGTTGCCGATGTTGAGCAGGAGTTAAGACATGAAGATTAATCGCCTGCAAATTCATAACCTGGCTTCTTTGGTGGATGCGGACATCGACTTCACCAAGGCGCCGCTGAGCGATACCGGTTTATTTGCCATCACCGGCGATACCGGTGCCGGCAAAAGTACCCTGCTTGATGCCCTGTGTCTGGCGCTCTATGACAAGACCGCACGTCTGAGCAATGAAAATACTCAGAAGGTCGATTTTAATGGTGATAACGTGCGCCTTAATGACCCTCGTCATCTGCTTCGCCGCGGCACCGGCCTAGGCTGGGTGAAGGTGGACTTTAATGCCATAGACGGACAGCAGTATCGAGCCTTATGGCAGGTGACAAGGGCACGTAAAAAAGCCCAGGGGCGACTGCAAGCCCCCACCCATGCGCTTTATCAACTGCCCAGTGAGCAGCTGGTGTGCGATTCCAAGTCGGAAACTAAAAAATACATTGAGCGTTTGGTTGGTCTTAACTTTGATCAGTTCTCCCGAGCCGTGATGTTGGCACAAAACGAGTTTGCGGCCTTTTTGCGGGCGCAGGGAGACGAACGTGCGGCATTGTTGGAGCGTTTAAGTGGAACACAAAAATACTCTCTCGTCGGTCAGCGGGTTTTTGAGGGCTATAAGGGCAAACTCAATGAGGTGACCCTGTTCCAAGCCAATATGAATGCAGTGCATCTGCTGAGCGACGACGAGCTCGCCAGTTTGCAGCAACAGCAACAGCGGCAAACCCAGGAGCAACAGCAACGCAAACAACAAAGCGGTGTGTATCAGCAGCAGTTGCAATGGTTTACCAACGAGCAAAGCATGCAGAGCGAGCTGCATGCCCTGCAAGGGCAGCTAAGCGAGGTGGGCGAGCAATTACAGCTTCGTCAGGACGAGTTTAAACAAGCCGAGCTGAGTGCCCGGTGTCGACAAATTAGCGACAATATAAGCAATACCGCACGATTGACGCAGCGTTTGCAGCAAGATGAACAGCGCTTAGAGACATTAAAGCGCTCCGATGCACAAGCGCAAACCGAGCTGGCACAGCAACAGTTAAAACAGGCCGAATTGGAACACCGTCAACTGCAGAGTCGCCTCAATGAGCAAAAGCCAGCTTTGCAGCAGGCCATTACCTTGGATATTCAAGTGCAGCAACTTCGCCAGGGACAAGCCGATCGTGAGCAACAGCTGATGACGCAAAACCGCGAGCAACACCAGTTGCAAGGGCAAGCTGAGCAGTTGCAACGGCGTGCCGAGCAGTGGCAAGCACAGTTACAGCAAAGCCAGGAACAACTGAGCACTCAGCCCTGGCTTGTAGAGTTAGTAAAAAATTGGTCTCACTATCAGCATCTATGGCAGCCGATCACCCTTTATTATCAGTCACGAGAGCAAAAAAATAAGCAGTTACAGGAACATAAAAGCGAGCTCCTAAAACTCGATAATGGCCTTAAAAGACTCGCCGACCAATTAGCTTTGACTCATGGCGCGAACGCTGAACAGGAACAGCGCATAGCGCAACTTGAGCAACAATTGCAGCATCGGTCACCGGCAGCGCTGCAACACAGTCTCAATGACTGGCAACAGGGATTAGCACACTATCGGCAGTGGCAATCCCAGGGGCTTAAAATAGCTCATTGGCGCGAACAGCAAACGCAATATAAGCAACAACTCGCGCAGTACCAAGCGCAACTTGAGCCGCGCGAAAGGCAAACGGAATTATTGCAGCAAGAGGTCACAAACGCCGAGCAGGCCTATGGCCAGGTGCAATTACGCGCCAGTGAAAGGATCAGCGCTTTACGTACTCAGTTAAATCAAGGCGAGCCTTGTATGGTGTGCGGCTCCTGCGAGCATCCATTCGCCGTTGAGGCAGGCCAAAACAGCGCTTTTGAGGCCCTTTTGGCTGATTTTGCCAGCCAGCGTCAGCAGGCTAAAGAGGCCTTGGATCAGTATTTAACCCACAGCCACGAGCTGCAAACTGCAGCCCGGTTGGCCGAGCAACAACTTGGTACCCTGGCTGCGAGCCTTACAGAGGCGCAGCAGCAACAGGAGCAGATAAGCGCGCAGCTGTCGTCTCTGTGCCCTGAGCTGGCCACGGAGCAATTGAGCGAGCCGTATTTCAATGAGCAGTTGCAGGCTCTGGAACAGCAGTATCAAACCGCCATTGCCCTGGAGCAGGAGTTAGTAAAAATACGATCCGCGTTACAGCAGGGAAGAGACCAGGCGCAACAGCAACAGCAGCAACAGCGCCGGTTTGAGCAGCAGAGTCAGCAACAGCAGTTACAGTATCAGCGTCTTGATGATGAGCTCAGTGCCGAACAGCGGCGCTGCCAGCTAAGTATCGCACAGCTGCGCGAAGTCTTTGCCGACGCGCCCTGGTGGCAAGAGGACCCCGCTTATCTGGCCTCATACTGGTCGCAGTTGCAGCAACAACAACAAGAGTTTGAGCGGGCGCAGGTAAAAATATCCGAGCTGCAACAGCAGCTTAGTGACAATAAACCAGCGCTGGATCAGATTTTTACCAAGTTGTCCTCCTGCCAAGCCCAGCAGCAGACTTTGACTCAGCAGCAACAAAACGCAGAGACAGAGATCACTAATTTACTAACTCAACGCCATGCTCTAATCGCGCAAGATCAGCAGCCGCAGCAATTGCTGCACGAGTTGGAGCAAGCGCTGGAGCACCGCGCCAGCGCCTTGCAAGGGGCGCAGCACAGGCTACAGCAGGAGCACAGCCGACTCGAGCGCGAACGTAATGAATACGAGCACTTGGTAAAAAATTGCTCTCAGTTACAGCTGGATTTAAACGACCTGGAAGCCACCTTTACTCGCTGGTGCAGTGAACACTTCACGCCCGAGGACAAAATTGACCGGGAGCAGATCCGAGTTTTACTAAGTCGAGATGGCGCCGAGGTTGATGCCCTGCTGGCTCAGCAACGGACATTGCAGCAACAACAGGTGCGCCTGGAGGCGCAGTTGGCGCAAACGCAGCAACGCCAGAATGCCCATCAGCAACAGCGCCCGCAGCAGGCGCAAGGCGACATAGAGGCACATAAAGCGGCCCTAGACGATGAATTTGAGCAAACACAGCAAGCATTAACGCTTATTGCCGCCAAGCTTGAGAATCATCGTCAGAACGTCGCTAAGTTGGCCGATCAGGCTGAACAATTGCAGCAGCTCCAAGCCGAGCTCAGTACCTGGGCCACCCTTAACAGCGCCTTGGGTGATGCTCAGGGTAAGCGCTTACGTAACCTGGTTCAAAGCCAGACACTGGCCATTTTACTTGCCTATGCAAACCAACATTTGCAAACCTTGTCAAAACGTTATCGTCTCACCCGTATCCCCGGCACCTTGGATATCGCCATTATCGATCAGGACATGGCCGACGAGCAGCGCAGCGTCAATACGCTCTCCGGTGGTGAATCCTTCTTGGTGTCTCTGGCGCTGGCATTGGGGCTCGCATCTCTGTCTTCTAACAAGGTGAAGATTGAGTCCTTGTTTATCGACGAGGGCTTTGGCACATTGGATGCTCAGACATTGAGTGTTGCCATGGATGCGCTCGATAACCTGCAGGCGCAGGGGCGCAAGGTAGGGGTGATCTCCCACGTTGCCGAGCTCACGGAGCGGGTAGCCACGCAAATCAAGGTGGTAAAGCGCCCTGGCGGATATTCGCAGATACGCTGTGAATGAGCTATAAGCTAAAAATAGCCAAATTAAGGAACCATTATGCCCAGCTTTTTAGGTGAAGAAGCCAGTAACTATGACCAACGTATTCGTCGTCTGGTGCCGGGTTACGACTTATTGCAGCAGTTAACCCAGGCCCAGTGTCAGGCAGCCCTTAACGAGGATGCCCGGGTGCTTGTGGTCGGCGCCGGAACCGGCACCGAGATTATCGCCTTGGCCAAAGCCAATGCCAAGATGCGCTTTGTGGCCCAGGATATTTCCGCCGACATGTTGAAGATTGCCTGGCAGGGCTTCGAGGATTCGGGAGTAAGCGATAGGGTGCACTGTCATTGTGGCAGCGTGGACGAGCTTGAAGGCAGCTTCGACGCGGCGCTGTGTTTACTGGTATTGCATTTTGTTGCCGATAATGGCGATAAGGCCGACTTATTAAGTGCCATGCGCCAGCGTTTAAAACCCGGGGCCTGGATGTGGTTGGCGGATCTGATGAAGCCGCAGACGCCTTTTGAGCGCGATGCGCAGTTTATCGTTTGCCAACAGCTAGGCCTGACCGATATCGGCGTAGAGCGTACTCGGCATAGCTTTGAGCACGAGTTTTATCCGCTTGATCGTATGCGCCTGGCGGAGCTGTTAAATCAGACGGGCTTTGGCACCGCTCAGTGTTATTTTAAGGCTCTCAGCTTCAGCGGTTATGCAGTGCGTTGCCAATAGATAGGATAATAAGGACTAGGTACACACCTAGTCCTTGGCAAAGCCGAAGGTGTGACTCGGCAGCAGTTCGTTTATCAGCTGACACAGCTTAGCTATCTTTATATTGCTTAGCTGGCGATAATCAAAATAAGGGCAAACTATCACTCCATTTTTCTGATCCACGGCAAATTCCTTATCCAACCAGATCAGATTTATACCAAGTGCCAGCTGTGCGGCCAGCTCCTGCGCATAGGTGCGACCGGCAATCACATGTAAGGCCTGGTTGTCGAACTCAGGTGTGCTAAACAGTAAGGCCGTATTGCTGTGCTGGCGCAGCAGCAGCTGATCCCGTAATTGTTGCCAACTTTCTAACTCTCCCACCATGCCTTGTGCGCCGTGCAGAGCAAACAACCATTTTGCGTAGACATTAAACACCTTGCGCCAGCCATTGCCGGCTTCGGCGTTAATTTTTTCTATGGCTTCTTTATCCAACGCCAATAGGGTGTCGAGTTGTTGAAACTCGACAAGGGGAGGGCGATTTTTCACATAAACGCGGATGGCAGCATCGGCGGCACCAAATCCTATAGCCTGCGGCATAATTTTCGTCTTGTTGTTAGTAAAATAGCGATCCAATTATACCCATTACTTCGTACTCATCTAAAGTGATTACTAAGACTTCTAAGCTAAGGAAAAACAATGAAAATCGCCATAACTAACAAGATCATTATTTTACTAACTTTGTTGCTCAGCGCCTGTACTTCCATGCCAGAGCAAGTTACGCCGGTTAGCCCGTTTGAGCTTTCCCGTTATACCGGTACCTGGTATGAAATTGCCCGCATGCCGCACTCCTTCGAAGAAGGCCTATCCAAGGTGACGGCCACCTACAGCATAAACGAAGACGGCTCGGTGAAGGTTCTAAACAAGGGTTTTAATGCCGAGGCGGGGCAGTGGAGCAGTGCCGAAGGCAAGGCTAAATTTGTGGACGGGAGCGATGTAGGGCATTTAAAGGTATCGTTTTTTGGCCCTTTCTACTCCTCATACGTGGTGTTTAAGCTGGACCAGGAAGCGTATCAATACGCCTATATCAGTGGTTTTAACACGGATTACGCCTGGTTGCTGGCACGAACTCCCGAGGTTGAACCGGCCCGTGTTGAAGACTTTAAACGCGAATTGGCGGCACGTGGCTTTGCGGTGGATAAATTGATTATGGTGACGCATTAGTTGCCTAAGCCGAAGCTAAGAGAGTCATCATAAAGTTGTAAAGGGGGTTTACAGATCATTATTTTACCAAGTTAAGATGGCAACGTTAGTAAAATATTGATCTCCAGCCCATGGTTTTAATCCCGTTGATAGAATCAGTTGGTAAAAACCAGTCTTATTGTTGGCGTTTATTTTAGAGAAAACCAATGGCGCAAACGGCGCTATGACTTTCGCCTAGCAAGTTGGCGGGCTATCTTCGTGCATTTTTGAGCTATAGCCCGCTTCTCTGGCCACCATCCTATTAGCCTGTTAGTTGGTAAAACTCTGATCTGAATGTCAGATCATTATTTTACTAACTTGTCACTGCGCCTGATTCAGCATAATGATCGCTTTAGGGGTCTCGCAAAGCGTTTCGCCGACGGGAGTTAGTAAAAATATGATCTCTGAACCTATTTTGGTTGCCGGCTTTGGGAGCTATCATCTAGGCTGTAATAAAGCTTCAAATCTACACACTCCATGGAATTACTCGATAAAATTCATGCCTGCACCCTGTGTCGGGCCCACCTGCCGTTACCACCCAAACCCGTGCTACAACTCCATGGGGACGCAAAGATACTAATAGCGGGGCAGGCGCCTGGGATTCATGCGCACAATTCGGGGCGCCCCTTTGATGATGCCAGCGGCGTGCGTTTAAGGCAGTGGTTGGGAGTAACGGAGGAGGTGTTTTACAATCCGCGTCTTTTTGCCATTGTGCCCATGGGTTTTTGCTATCCAGGCACCTCTAAGCAGGGTGATTTGCCCCCACGCCCAGAATGCGCCGCCACCTGGCGAGCGCAGATACTAGCGGCCTTGCCACAGCGACACTTGACCTTAGTGCTTGGCCAGTATGCCATGCATTATCATCTGCAAAAACGCTATAAAACCGTGACCGAGGCGGTACAGGACTGGCGCAGCCAGTGGCCTGAAACCATGGCGCTGCCTCATCCTAGCCCGCGCAATAATATCTGGTTAAAGCGCAACCCCTGGTTTGAGCAGGAGGTGGTGCCTAGTCTGCGCGCCCGGGTGGCGAGCTTGCTGAGCCTTCACGCGACTAAATAATGCTATTCGATGAAATAAAACCTTTTTCTTTCGGGTCACCTAGGAAGTCTTTTATTACCTTCCTTCAGCATGATGTGGAGCGCTTACAGTTATGGATAAACCATCATGAAACAGTATCTTATTCTGTTATTTTCACTAATTACTCTTCCTGCTTTTGCCGATGTGCCCAGGGTCAGTGCACAGCAGTTTGTCGATTTACAGCAAGGGGAGAGCACCTACCCGGGGTATCGCCGAGCACACGCAAAAGGCATGTGCATTAGTGGTGAATTCGTCTCTAACGGCAATTTATCCCGTTACAGCACAGCAAGTGTATTTAAGTCGTCCAAAACGCCGTTTATAGGGCGCTTGTCTATTGCTGGCAACAACCCGTATGCTCCTGACTTAAAAGCCCCGGTGCGCAGCCTGGCGCTGAGTTTTGCGACCAGCCAAACTGAGCAGTGGCGCGTTGCCATGAATACACCTCCCGTGATGGCGGTCGCCAATCCACATGATTTCTACCAACAAATTGTCGCGATAAAAAAAGGGCCCGAGGCGATTGGGGCATTTTTTGAAGCGCATCCTGAGAGTGCTGACTTTCTGCAGTGGAAAGCGAACTATCAACCCAGCAGCAGCTTTGCTTTGGAAACCTATCATAGTATCAATACGTTTTATTTAGTTGATGAACAGAACCAGCGTCAGGCCGTACGCTGGGAGGTTAAGCCGCATGCCAGTACATCGAGCTTAAAAAACAGTTTTACCGGGGACAATGCATTATTTAACGAGTTTAAACAGCAGTTATCTGATGGCCCGGTTATGTTTGATTGGGTTTTCACCTTGGCCACCGAGCAAGATGATGAGCATAACCCTGCAAAACGTTGGCCTCAGACACGGGAGCAAATTATTGCCGGGCAGATAACGATCACACAGTGGCAAGCTCAGCAAGGTGGACATTGTGATGGGATTAATTACGATCCCTTGGTGCTGCCTCAGGGCATTGAAGCAACGAAAGATCCAATATTAAGGGCGCGCTCAGCTGCCTACGCCGAGTCATATCGCCGTCGTGCCGTTGAAGTGCTTGCGGGTGACGTGAAGGAGGGGCGAGATGAATAAAAAAATAACCCGTTTTAGCGCGTCTATGCGCATACTCCATTGGGCGATGGCGGCATTGATCATTTCCCTTCTCAGCGTTGGCATGACCATGGTTAAAAGCTTGGAGGTCTGGCAGCTAGAGCTCTTAACACTGCACAAGGCCACCGGCCTATTGGTTGCCGTGTTAGTGGTAGTTCGGTTAGTCAATCGCTGGTGCGCGACCGTGCCTGCGCTCCCAGACAGCCTCCCCCGGTGGCAAAAAACGATGGCTCTTGGCTCTCATTATGCCCTGTACAGTTTGATGATCTTGATGCCCTTGACCGGGTTTCTTATGCAATATTATGGCGCACGGCCAATAGCAGTGTTTAGCTGGTTTACTTTGCCCAGTGCGCTGTACCCTGATATTGAATTGTATGCCCTATATCGTCAGCTCCATGGCTTTATCGGCTACACCTTGGCGGTGCTTATCCTGGTGCATGTACTGGCGGCGTTGCAGCATCACTTTATTCGTAAGGACGGCGTGCTAAAGAGTATGCTCTAGTCCTCCACCAAGCGAAAAAAGGGGGGTGTAAACCCCCTTGCCAAAATTATCCCTGGTTGCGTTTGTTGAAGTACCTTTCGTTAATAATCAGCGCCGCCATAATAAGGCCGCCGCCCAGGGATAAACGCAGAATATCGGCATCGCGATTCCAAATCAGCACATTGACGAGTATGCCCGCGGGAATAAGCAGGTTATTCATCACCGCCAAGGTGCCCACGTTGACCTGGGTTGCGCCCTTATTCCAGGCGAAATAGCCCAGGCCCGAGGCGATCAGACCAAGGTAAATCAACACCCCCCATTGCGTCTCTGTGCTGGGTAGCTGGCTGTAGTCACTAAAGACGCCGTAGCAAATAAGCGCGACGACAAGCGCGCCGATAAAGAAGCAGCCAAAAACCTGGTGTTGGCTGAGGTGGTGATGTTGTGCCATAAGGCGCTTATACAGCACCTGACCGCTGGCGAAGCACAGGTTTGCCGCCTGTACTATGGCAAAGCCGACAATAAAACCCTGATTGATGCCATCGAAGCGAATGGCCACGGCGCCAACAATGGCCAGCAGTGCCGCCATAAAAAAGCCCGGGTTAAAGTGTCCTTCCAGGGCATCGTTAAGCAAGGTGACATACAGGGGCGTCATTACGGTAAATAACAGCACCTCCGGCACACTTAAATATAAAAACGAGTGATAATAAAATGCGTACATCAGGCCTAACTGAACCGCGCCAATGGCCATCAGCTTAAGCGCTATATGGGGGTTTAATTGTGAAATCCGTAAAAAGGGCAAAAACACCAAGGTGGCTAAAGCAATACGGGTAAGCACCGAAAACCAGGGATCGACCTGGCCGGCGAGATACACGCCGATCAGGCTAAACGAAAATGCCCATAGCAAGGTGGTAGCAAGAAGGTAAGTCATAGGGAGTTGTTATTATTGCCATTATCATGGCGTTATTATGACGCGTTAGGGCTAGGGTGCGAAGACCCGATTGGTTTTTGTTATCGCGTGCAGCGTAGGGGCGAGCGCCCTACGCCGAGAAAGAGCGGCTTTTATTGCACAAAGGCGCTAAATAGTTGCTGAAGTTGCGGCATGTATTCACTGACAACCGACAGGTTATTATCGCTGATCTCTTCTTTGCTGGCCTCGTTGGCCTTACCCAAGGCACCGAACAGTGAATTGCTGTCGCTGCTTTTGCTGCCGGAAAGGCTTTGTAACCCACCCATTACCTGGTCGACCGTTTGTTGATTTTCAGCGGAGAGGTTGCCTTTCATATTCGCAAGGTAGGCGCTGCTGATCTCGCTGCCAACGCTGACGAGTTGCTCAGGAGTAAAGCCATAAGCGCTTAGTAGAGTCGCAAATTCCTGATACATGGCGTTGTCTTTAAGCATGCCAATGGCGCTGTCCATCATGGCATTATCGGCCGTGCTATTATCTCCTTGTTGCTCCTGCTGAGCGCCAAGCAGGGTACTGGCATCAATATCCGCCTGGCTATCCGCCCAATTGGTAACCGCAGGGGCTGCTTTAATAAACTTCTCGACGTCTGTTGCGCTAAGCTCCAGCGCCCATGCTTGTGCCGAGCTAAATGCCGCAGAGGCAGCCAGGGTAAGTGCGAATAGCATTTTTTTCATTGTTTTCTCCATGTCATAAATCTTGATTTGCGCCGTCCTCGCCACCATCTAAGCAAAAGCAAATTTGGGTGACGCCAGAGCCTAATGTTAGACTCTAAAGGTGTCGATAATAGGCTAAGTCCTTTAAGCTAAGATGAATATGTGATGCTACAGATATCCAATACCGTAACCATAGATGATTGGGAAGTCGAGCTCAGTGCGATCCGCTCGCAAGGAGCCGGCGGACAAAACGTCAATAAGGTGGCCACCGCCATCCATTTGCGTTTCGATATCAAGCGCTCAAAATTACCCGACTTCTACAAAGAGCGGTTATTGGCCTATCGCGACAGCCGTATCACCAAGGATGGCGTTATCGTGATTAAGGCGCAAAGCCACCGCACCCAGGAGCAAAACCGTGAAGAAGCGCTGGCAAGGCTTAAAGAGCTTATCTTAGCCGCGACCAAGGTCGAGAAAGCGCGTCGTGCCACCAAGCCCACTCGTAGCTCTCAGCGCAAGCGGGTCGACCAAAAAGTGCAGCGTGGGCGCACCAAGGAATTAAGGAAACTGCCTAAGATCTAAGGACCTCAGCGGCCTTAAGTCACAATCTCAACGTGCGGCATGTTTTGTTGAATATAGGCTTTTAAGTCGTCCAAATAACTGCCGTCGAACACCAGCTGCAACTGCCCGCCGCCATTGTAGGGCAGTTGCAATAAGCCCTTCCCATCGCTGCGCTCAATTGCCACCTTACGTACTTCATGAACAGGAAATCTGGCCTCACCGATTATTAGCTCCTGCTTTTCAACCTTGA
The DNA here is from genome assembly GCF_018334135.1 of Pseudoalteromonas sp. BDTF-M6. NCBI lineage: Bacteria > Pseudomonadati > Pseudomonadota > Gammaproteobacteria > Alteromonadales > Pseudoalteromonadaceae > Pseudoalteromonas > Pseudoalteromonas sp. BDTF-M6. The sequence goes on along the minus strand of NZ_JAGXTQ010000003.1, from coordinate 9,178 downwards.
TATGGGCAAAGGGGTTGGCGCTGTTAATCTCTGGCGAACAGAAAACGAGGCGCCAAATTAGCGCCAGGTTAGCGAGCATGGCTAGAGCGAACAGCAGATTACTACCGCTGATTAAACTACCAATTAAAGCGCATACGGCCACTGCTGCAATAGCGTATACCCACCGAGGTTGCTTTGCCTGTTTTAAAGAGACCCTGTGCATCATCATCCTTGTTGTCCCTGTTTTAGCGTGATTGTAACCTTGAATTCCTAAAATAACCTTAGAAATAAGTATGATGGCGCGTCGCACTAAAGCGATATAGGGCGCTGTAGATTAAATCCTGATCCGGTGCCAAGAGGGGAGGCTATAGGTCTGTCTAGCCTCACTCGCTTAAACCCTGCATCCACAGCTGGCTTAACTGCTTGGCATCGGCGCTGAAGGTAGCTGGGGCCGACTGTTCCATGGGGCTAAAGATGGCCGCCGCGACATTTCTGCCTATGGCTTGCGCTAGGCTGGTTTTGTCAATGCGCTTTTGGTAAAAAGCCGCGAGTCGCTCGCTAAGCGGCCCGTCGCTACGCACTAATAAAGACAGATGCCAAGCGTCTTCAAGGGCTTGGCAGGCGCCTTGTCCTGAAGTCGGTAGGGGAGCGTGGGCGGCATCGCCAGTCAGCACCACGTTGTCTTGATGCCAATAGGGCAGCGGGTCTATATCATGCACATGTATGCCTTTTACACTGGATTTTTCCCGTGTATTTAATACCGCATGGATGGCCGTAGCCCAGTGTTGAAAACGTTGTTGTAGCTGCGTGAGCCATTGCTCTGGGGTGCTATGACACACTTCCTTAGCGTGCCAACCCGCCGCCCAAAAGCACAGCTCGGCATTGATTGGCACGATACCAAAGCGCTCACCGTCTCCTCGGTAGTCGGCGATCACAGGATCTAATCCCAAGCTCGGGCTGCGACTAATGCCAATAACATTGACAAAATGTTGATAACGATAGAGTTGTTGCCCAGGGTAAAGGTGCGCTCGCACCGCTGAATGCATCCGCCCGTCGGCACCCACAACAAGGGCATACTGCTGTTTTAACGCGGGGATATCCGCCGCAGATATGTTGCTGTTAAAGTGAATTTTTACACCTAACTGCGCCACTTTCGAAGCCAAAATACGCACCAGATCACGGCGTAAAATGGTAACACTGGCATGTTCACAAAATCTGTTGACTGCGCTGATGTCAAACTCGCCTTGCTGAATACCTTGCTGATCAAATTGCCGCATCGCCTGTGGTTGACCTCCTGCTTGGAGTATGTCGGCAGCGAGCCCCAAACGCTGCAAAACCCACATGGCATTAGGCCACAGGGTGACGCCTGCGCCCATACTAGTGATGTGTTCGCCGCGCTCGAAGAGGCTGACTTTATATCCATGTTGGGCTGCGGCAATGGCAAAGGCCATGCCGGCGATTCCCGCACCGACTACGGCAATGGGTTGCTGAGCGCTCATTGTGGCTGTTCCTCATTTGTCTAATTGAGGTTATGATTGTTGCAAAGAGTTTTTGTGGGATAAATATGGGAATTATGCAAGGTGAATCCCATATTATGGGTTAATTGATGATCGAAGATATTGAAATACAGTGGTTGCTGAGTTTTCAAGCCGTGTACGAAAAAATGAGCTTTAAACAGGCGGCACAGCAGTTACAACTGCCCTCATCCAATGTTAGCCGCCATGTCGCGCTGTTGGAGCAACGACTGAATATGCGCTTGTTACAGCGTAGCACACGTAAAATGACAGCCACCGCCGCTGGTAGTCAACTGTATACGTCTCTGACTCCGTTGTTGACGGCCATGGATCATGCTATTGACGAAGTGGCGCTGCATGGCGATTCATTGCGTGGCGTGCTCAGGGTCATCAGCCCAGATCTACCGTTTCTCGCCGATATATTTGCCGATTTTTGTGTTCAGCACCCTCATCTACAACTGCAGTGTGACACCCAATTGAACCCCCAACAGGGGATGCTTGACGGATTTGATGTGGTGCTGCGTTTTGGCCGTGGACGGCTCAGCGATTGTGCATGGGTGGCTAAGGAAATGATCCGCTGGCCGAGCTGTGTGGTGGCAGCCCCTGCGTTATTGCAGCGAATTTGTGCACCTAGCACTGTGGCTGAACTAAGCCGCCTGCCTTGCATCAGCAGTTTTTCGGTACTTGAGGGTATGCCATGGCGTTTTAAAGGGGGACACATTGCTCAGGTTGATGCCAGTTACAAGGTTAACAGCGGCCACATAGCTATGGCTGCGGCCTTACGTGGTCTCGGTTTGGCGATTTTGCCAAAGCATGCCTGTGCGGACGCATTGGCGGCGGGCACCTTAGTGGCGCTGGAACTTGACCAAGATCCCGAAGACCTCGTGCTTTATGCTTACTACGCGGGAGGGCAATTTGCCTTGCAAAAGGTCAAGGTATTTTTGCGCCACCTAGAAACGCAGCTTGCCAATGTGCAGTCGTGAACTCGGCGCATCTATTTGTGCTCACGACTGCTGCGGCTGAGGGGAAAAATAGTGCGTACAGACTTGGAGCTATACTTGATGCCTAAGTCGGTACCCTGAGCGCGACATGGGCTAAAAATAAGTATGATGGCGCGTTGCACTAAAGCGGTTGAGAAAGTGATGTATCAAATAGACCAGGCATAAGCTCACGGCGATGGCCACGCAGACCGAGCTAAAGCGATATAGGGCGCTGTAGATTAAATCCTGATCCGGTGCCAGTGACTGTCCAAACAAAATACCGAAGGTGGTGATCACGCCAAAGCCAATTCCCGGCAGCCCACCGCCAAGCACATGGTAGCGGCTGAACACAAAGGTTAAGATCCACAGCACCAAGATCGGAAACAGTAGAATCTGGCTGTAGTTAAACAGCAGAATTTGCGCCCCCAATGCCAGGTTACAGCCTATCAAGGTGCCAATGATACGCTGCCAGCCCGCCATGCCCGCCGCCTTCCAACACAGCGGCAGGAGGATCAGGATAGACGCGGCCTGAGCCGATACCGAGTCTTGTAAGTCCAAAACCTGAAACGTTATAAAAGACATTGTGGTGACGCTGGCACACAAAAGCACTTCATGGCGTACGCTGGCATTGTCTTTCGCTGGGCGCTGAGGCAGGGTGCGTGGCGCTACGTCCGGGAACAACCAGTGCATCAAATAGGCGCTGCCCAAACTGACACTTACGGCCAGGACATTGCTAAAAATAAGCTCATACAGGTCCATGCCCGCAGGGCTATAACTGGCGAAATGCCACTGAATCGACAACCCCACCACGCTGAGCGCACCGAATAAGAAACTCACGCCACGACTCATCTGGTAAAACAAAAAGGCAAAGACCAAAAATGCCGCCAGCGACATGAGCACAGGGTGAAACCCCAGCAGACCTTGCACTATAAGAACTGCAAAGGCACAAAAGAGCGCGCTGGCGACAAACTGGCGGGCAATATGGGCATTGATCACAGGTACCATTCCCAGCAGCAGCATGGGGTAAACGGTAAAAAAGATGCCCATGGGCCAGTTGAACAGCTTACTTAGGGTAAAACCCAGGGTCGCACCACTGGCGATACGCAGCATTTGTCGAACATCGTTGGCAGTCAGCGTCATAATTCCACCTCGTCCATCAATAGATGTAGTGCATCAGGCTGACGAATTTAATTTGCACTTGGGCTAGGGCGGCACGAATACCGCCGTCGGGAATAATCTGTACCGTAGCGCGGGAGCCGCTTGGTAAGTAGGTTAATTTAGCGCTCGATTGCGGCTCAAGTTGCAAATGGATGCGCTGGCGCTGTGCGTCGCGTACCCAGCGATTTGACGTTTCTACCTGAGCCAGGGCGCCGTTAGCATTAAGCTGACCATCGCTGGAGCCGGCGGCAAATTCGCTGACATGGGCGCTAAAAACCTGACCGGGCAGGGCGTCGAAGCTCACCAGGGCGGTTTTGCCAACACGCACATGGTAGAGCGACTTTTCGCGAAAATCGGCGGCCAGATCCAGGCTGTTGGCAACCAAGCCTGTCATGGCCATGCCAGCCTTGGCATAGGTGCCTGTGGTCACCTGCAGGTTGCTGATCACGCCATCATGGGGCGCCAGTACCTGGGTATAGCTTAGGTTCAATTGGGCCTGGGCCAGAGCATTTTTGGCCTGTTGCAAGGCAACATTGTTGTCGCCGTGGTCGCCACGCTTGATTTTGGCAGCCTGGATTTTCGCTTTAATGGCACTGACCTGGGCCTTGGCGGTGGCCAGGCTGGCGGTGATTTCATCGCTTTGCTGCTCGGAAATCGCTTTGCTTACGAGGAGTGCGGCACTGCGCTTGTGTAAACGTTGCTGTTCATTGAGCTTGGCCTTAGCGGCGCTTAAATCGGCGTTGAGGGCGCTAATGTCGGCATCGAGCTGCTGATTTTGCAATTGCACCTGCGCCAGGGCTAACTCGGCTTGTTGCACCGCTAACTCAAACGGGCGGGGATTAATACGCATCAGCAACTGGCCGGCTTTTACCTGCTCGTTATTACTGACTTCCACCGCCACAATATCGCCGTTTACCTGGGGCGTGATCTGGGTTACCTGATGGTACACCCGGGCCTGTGGGGTCATCGGCATATAAAGGTCAGCGACGATAAAATAGCCAAAGCACACAATAAAGAAGGCAATGGCCACCTTTACGTAACGGGCAAATTGTTGGTCAGGGGTGCGTGGCTGGCTCACTCTTGTTCCTCCTGCATCAGGTTTAGTGCATTTTCCTCAAGTTGGAGCAAGCCAAGGGCGAGGCCGTTGAGTTGCTCGTCGCTGAGATCTCGGTAGAGGTGAGTTTTGATCTCGGCTATACGGGCGCGCAGGAGCGCCATTTGCTGGTGTCCTTGTTCGGTAAAATACAGGCGCCGACAACGTTTATCCTGGCTATCGATTCGGCGTTCGATAATCTCGCTTTGCTCCAACTGCTTTAAGGTGCGCGTCAGACTTGGCATTTCGATAGCCAAGCTGGTTGCTAGTTCGTGCTGGGTGCAGCCCTCACCAAGGTGCTGCATATACATCATGGCCGTCCACCTTGGCTGGGTAAAACCCAAGGGCTCCACCGCCACCGTGATCGCCTGCCGGCAGATACGGTGAACGCGACCCAGTTGCCCACACAGGCTTAAATCCAGGGTTTCGTGAAAAGGGGTATCGGACATGATCAATAACCTTAACTTAGTTAGCATGCTAAGTATTTTAATTTAGTTAGCAAGCTAAGTAAATGTTGTTTGCTGCTTAAATCTATGTGCTAAGGCTAGCGTGTTGATAGGAAAATAAAAAAAGGGCTCACAGAACGCTGTAAAGCCCGTTTACATAGCAATTATTGCTACTTAAAGGGGAAGCACCTCTAATACGGCTACATAACTGCCCTGGCGAATGGTCGCCGGAGCCTTGCCTTGGTGGTCTTGATATTCGGCTTCGAGCCAGTACATGCCCGGCTCGGAGAATTTCAGGGTGACTTTACCGTTTTGGTCGGCGCTGAGCTCGGTGGCCACCTGCTGGTCGCGATAGCGCTCGTCCTGGCGTACCAGGGTGACGCTTGTGCCCGATGCGGCTTCGCCATCAATAAGAAATTGCATGGCGGCCGCTTCTCCCACGTATAAATCATTGGGGTGGGTGAGGGCATTCAATTCCAGGCCTTGCCCGCTGGGTGCAATGGCGTTGGGGGCACCTAAGGTGACGAAGGTTTCCAGTCGACGAGCGACTTCACTGACTTGCAAATCCTTGGCGTTTTTCGGCACCTGCCGGGCGAATTGCTCCGCCGTGCCTGTTTTTCCTCTTCCAGGCCAGCTCTGGCGTTTTCCGTGCTCGTCTACCCAACGCGCCACGATAGAGCGGCTGGCGTTGAATACCCGATACGTACCGGGCTCTGTGAGGTGCAGGTCGAACATGCTGCGATAACGCAGTTCGGCGCTGTTTTGCATGGCCACCGCTTTGCCATCGGGTCCCACGGCCAGGAGGCGTTGCAGTGGATAGGCATGATGATCCGGATTGAAAATACCATTGGCTATGGCCGCATCGAAGGTGATCCAGGCCTCATCTCCAGACACCACAGTGGTGTTCGGTTTTAACCACACCCGGTGGGCGTGGGCGTTGTGGCCGAATAAGACGCCGGCGCTTAGGCTGGCGCAAACAAGGGCGGGGAGTAATTTAGCTAGCTTCACTGGTTGGGCTCCATGGTTAGGGTGATAGTGCCGAGCTCGTGCTTTCCTTGCTCGGTGAGAGTGATCGATTCGCCGATGGGCAAGGTGATTGGCATACGCAGCAGCTCACGCCCACCCAACTCGCGAGCAGCTTCGATATTCAGGCTGTAACTGCCCGCAGGCAGTGCCGCTATCTCCGCCTTAAATGGGCTTAAATCGAGCGTGACCTGACCCGGGCGACGGGTAGCACCGGTCACGCCATCTACCGGTAGGTTTAGGCTGCGGCCGCTGCGACGCCACCATAGGCGTAAGTCTTTAAGCCATTTTTCGCCTTCGCGTTCGGCCATTTTGGTGTCGTACCAATGCGCCAGGTTTATCACCGCCTTGCCTTGCTCGTCGGCCAGCCAAATGGCGACATAGGGCGGGTGATACTCGGCCACCGTCAGTCTGGGGATCTCCACCTCTAGCTGGCTTTTTTCCGCCGCGTGGGCGGGGATTGCCAGTATCAAAGCGGGAATGCCAAGCCCGGCCAATACCAAGGGCCAGGTTGACTTGCGGCCCTTTGCATAGCGTTTAAGCAGCAGCAATCCGGTGAGTGAAAAGACGATACAGGCAATGGAGAAGAGATCGAGAAATAGACTCCACCAGATGCCGGTGTTGCGGCCCTTATGCAGGTCGTTAAAATAGGCCATCACGCCCCGATCAGTCGCTTCCTGGTAAAACTCGCCCGTGTCCAGGGCCACGGTAAACCAGCGGTCACTGCCCGCATTCGGCATGGCGACGTAGAGCTCAAAGTCGCTCCATTGCACCTGGGCATTGGCCGCTAATGCCTGCTTAGTTTGCTGTGTATACCAGGAGGAAAAACCGTGCGGCAGCTGTTCGCGCTGATTGGTATTTACAAGCTGGGTTAGTATCGCATCGGGTACCTGGGCTTCGACTTGCGTTACCTGCGCCTGGCTTTCAATGCTGCCGGCGTGATTGAGGGTGATACCTGTGATGGCGAACAACAACATGCCGATAAGGCATACCGCCGAGCTTATCCAATGCCAGGCTTTGAGATCCCAAAGCTTACTGCGTTTAGTCACGTATTTACTCCAGTTCGACGTGGCAATTTTTACGTCCAAATAAAAGAAATGATATTCATTATCATTTAATGGTATGATGTCGCCATCTTAGGAGCAATTGGCTTTTACTTAAAGCTGATATAAGTAACGCTTAACATTATGAATTCTAAAATAACGCGCGCGCTACAGGTGTTTGTGAAAACGGTTGATGCGGGCAATATGAGTCACGCGGCGGCACAGCTGAATATGACGGCTTCGGCGGTGAGTCAGCAGATCACCAAGTTAGAGCAGGACATAGATTTAAGCCTGTTTAATCGCAATACCCGTAAACTGACGCTGACCGAGGCGGGGGAAATCTATTACGCCTCGGCGCAGCAGCTGGAACAGTTGCAGCACACCCCGTCGGGACGGTTGAAAATAGTCGCCCCCATAGGCTTTGGTGGCGGCCTGTTAAGCCAGCCTATTAAGCAACTTACGGAGCGTTTTCCCAAAGTTGAGCTGCAATTAACGCTCACCGATGAACCCTTCGATATTATCGCCGCAGGGGTCGATCTTGCTATCTGTATAGGCCCTTTACACGACTCAACATTAATTGCCCGCCACCTGGCCGACTGGCAGCTGATCCCCTGTGTCAGCAGTGCACATCCGCTGGCGCAAACAGACTCAGAGAACCCGCAAGCCCTGACTGCGCACACCCTCATTGGCCATGTCAACTCTAAGCGTTTGGCCCTGGCGTTAACCCATGAGCACAGCAGGGAAAGCTGCTCTTTGGATGAGCCCAAATTGATGGTCAATAACATGCAGACGGTTATACAGCTAACCTTGGATGGCATAGGTTATGGCATGCTGCCGGAGCCAGAGGTGCGTCATTTGCTTGCCGCCGGCAGGCTAAAACGTCTCTGCCCGCAGTGGCATTTACCCCATTACAGCGTGTACGCGGTCACCCCTCACCGCGATGCTGTGGCGGCCAAAACCCGCGCCGCCATCGACAGTCTGCGCAGCTGGTTTGAACAGGTCTCAGCAAATCCGGACTTGTGTGTGGGTGAAAACTAAAGTGATAACAAGGCGCCATTACTCTTGTAACAGGGTGTTACGAATGCCCTGCTCATAGGGAGTCACCTTAAAATCGGGAAAGCGTGCCTTAAACTTGTCTGAGACAAAAATATTGTCTGTGGTGTAGCGCGGCAGCAGCTCTTTGGTTTCCCTGAGCTGTTTGTTAAACAGGCTGACAAGTGCATGTTGCCAGCCTTTTAGCACCTTATAGCGGCACGGTTTGCCAAGCACCCGCGCGGCGGTGGCGATGAGTTGTTTATAGGTCAGGCGATTATCATCGCAGGGCAGGTGCCAGGTTTGGCCATAGGCATCCTCGGTATTTCCTAACAGCGCCATGGCACGGCTGGCATCGGGGGTGTAAATCAAGGTACGCAAGGTATCATCACGCAAGAACACCAAGGCCCTTTGGTTGGCGCGTAACTTATCTAAGACGGTCGCATTGGTAATACTTTGCGTTTTCCCCGGCCCATAGAACTCAGGCGCTCGGCAGATCATGGCCTTAACTTCACCTTTTCGCTTCGCTTCTAACAGCATGGTGGTGATCTGCGCCCGCACGCGGCCTTTGGCTCCGTAAGGTTTAAATGGCGCGTCTTTAGTAATGCCAAATATTAAAAATCTCATTCTGAATGGCGCTCACCACTTGTTGGCTTAAAAGACGTATTACACATTAGTACACTTTTCCTTTTGCGAATATTAGCGAATTCAATAAAGCTGTCTAAAAACTCATAAAAATATCACCGTCGGAATCAATTAAGGGGAGGGGCATTATGCTAAATATGAATCGCCACTCATTTCCTAGACACCCTTCAGTTAGATAAACTAACTAAAAAGAGAGGTGCTTATGAGCGGTAAACGCTACCCTGATGAATTCAAAATCGAAGCGGTCAAACAAGTGGTTGATCGC
>NZ_JAGXTQ010000002.1:0-625340 GCF_018334135.1 Pseudoalteromonas sp. BDTF-M6 | reverse complement strand
TCACCCGTCCGCCGCTCGTCATCTTCTAGCAAGCTAGAAATGTTACCGCTCGACTTGCATGTGTTAGGCCTGCCGCCAGAGTTCAATCTGAGCCATGATCAAACTCTTCAATTAAAAGTTTTTTGAATCCGAAGATTCGGCGCTCATTGAATTCTGATTTTGATTCTTTCGAATCGAATTGACTGTGCTGAAACAAGTAAACTTGTTTCCGTTGGTCACTCAGTTCAATTGAGACTCTAAATTTCTTTGCGTCATCTAGCGAACTAGAATCTGCTGTTAGAACTCAACCTGTACGAGTGCCCACACAGATGATTGCTTCATATTTTTAAAGAACGTTGCGACCCGTTGTCGCTGCGGCTTTCACCGCGTTAGGGCTGCGCATTCTACGCTTTCCTAATTTGTTGTCAACACTTAATTTTGAGAAAGTTTAAAGTTTCTTAAAACCCAGTTTTACTTGACTCCCTGAGTCGCTAGCGCCTCGCTATGCGTTGCTGCCTGCCGTCTCAGTGGGGTCGCATTATAGGGAGATTCGATTTCGACGCAAGCCCTTTTTTGAAGAAAATTGCAAAAAATAGATCGTTTGCGCAAATTACACACAAAAGGCATTAAAAAAGGCCATTAAATATCCTTTAAATGGCCTTTTATGCTGTTTTAAGTGTTTTTGTGCTTATAAAACACCCACTACATATTGATAGATACTGACGCCCCAAACCAAAGCTGCGATTAATAAAGTCAAAGACACTGCGGCAGAACCCATGTCCTTGGCTCGCCCGGATAGTATATGCATATCTGTAGAGACTCTATCCGTTAGGGCCTCTATCGCCGAGTTGATTAACTCAACGACCAATACCAGTAATAGCACTGCAACCAGTGCCACCCAATGTAAGGGGTCGTTGGCAATAGCAAAGGATAAAGGAAATAAGATCAGAACCAGGGCCAGTTCTTGACGAAAAGCGGCTTCTTCTTTTATAGCAGCGCTTAAACCGAGATAAGTACAACGTAACGCTTTAAATAGTCGCCCTATGCCCTGACCATTAGGTTTATTGGAGTTTACTTGCATTGCATACTCTTTTCTTCAGCCAAAAAAAAGCCCCAATGAAGGGGCTCTTAATATATGTTAGGCAACACCGTACTGGTCGCGGTACGCTTTTACCGCCTGCAGGTGCTCGTCCATATCACCTTGCTGTTCCAAATAGGTAATCAGGTCGGCCAGCTTTACGATAGAGACAACCTGAGTATTAAAGTCACGTTCTACTTCTTGAATCGCCGACAATTCAGCCTTGCCCTTTTCCTGACGGTCTAAAGCAATTAGCACGCCGGACAGATCTGCACCATTAGCCGCAATGATTTCCATGGACTCACGAATCGCGGTACCCGCGGTAATCACATCGTCCACCAGCATTACTTTACCTTTAAGCTCAGAGCCGACCAAGCTACCGCCTTCACCGTGGTCTTTCTTCTCTTTGCGATTAAAGCAATAAGGCACGTCTTTATCGTAATGATCCGCCAAAGCAACCGCCGTGGTAGTCGCAATTGGAATACCTTTATAGGCAGGACCAAATAATAAGTCGTACTCGATACCCGCATCTTCCAGGGCTGCGGCATAAAAACGGCCTAATTTGGCCAGGTCTTTGCCCGTATTAAATAAGCCAGCATTAAAGAAATACGGGCTCGTGCGTCCAGACTTCAAGGTGAACTCACCAAACTTAAGGACCTGTTTGGCTAGTGCGAATTCAATAAACTGCTTTTGATATTCTTTCATTACTCTACTCGTCAAGCTGTTAGGGGTTAAGCCAAGGTTTGCTTTTGGATATCGATGATTTCACGAATAGAATGCTTCGCCAGGCTTAGCATTTGCTCAAGCTCATCGAATGAGAATGGTTCACCCTCTGCGGTGCCCTGTACTTCGATGATTTTACCGGTTTCGGTCAGAATCACGTTCATATCGGTTTCCGCCGCAGAATCTTCTAAGTATTCCAAGTCACTGATTGGCTCACCGTTATAGATACCCACGGAAATAGCCGCAATCATGTGCTTGAGCGGATTGGTGTTGATCATACCCTTGCTACGCATATAAGTTAGGGCATCAACAAGCGCAACACAGGCACCGCTAATTGACGCGGTACGCGTACCGCCATCGGCTTGAATCACGTCGCAATCTATGGTGATAGTGTTTTCACCCAAGGCTTTCAAATCAACCGCCGCACGTAACGCGCGCGCGATCAGGCGTTGAATTTCCATGGTACGTCCACCTTGTTTACCACGCGCCGCTTCACGGTTATTACGAGTATGGGTAGAACGTGGCAACATACCGTATTCTGCGGTAACCCAACCCTTACCCTGGCCCTTCATAAAGCGCGGTACACCAGCTTCAACACTCGCCGTACATAAAACCTTGGTATTACCAAACTCAACCAACACCGAACCTTCGGCATGCATGGTGTATTGGCGTGTAAAGGTCACTGGGCGAATTTGATTAGGTGTTCTTTCACTTGGACGCATTCACTATCCCCTTCAATAAAAAATTTCGTTCATTATATGTGTTCACCCGCGGCTATGCCACGGCACTTTTATGAAAATGACCATTTTTGCCTGAAAATTCTGCTAGAGCTCACATTTTGTTAAGGTATAATCATAGCGATACTGCTATTCAAAATTAGGAAATCATTCATGATCCACAGCATGACTGCGTATGCTCGCCAAGAAGTGAAAGGCGAATGGGGTACCGGAACTTGGGAAATCCGCTCCGTAAACCAACGTTACTTGGAAACTTTTATTCGCGCCCCAGAGCAATTTCGTGGTTTAGAGCCTGTGATCCGTGAACGCCTGCGAAAGAACCTGCAAAGGGGCAAGGTAGAGGTCTTCCTAAAATTTGCCGCCAACCCAGCCCATGTCGGTGAGCTCAACATCAATGAATCATTGGCCTCACAACTGGTAAAGAGTGCTCAATGGGTACAAGCGCAAAGTAAAGGCGATATTAACCCAGTGGATATTCTACGCTGGCCCGGTGTAATGGAAGCCGAAGAAATGGATATGGATGTGGTGCAAGGTGAATTAGTTGCCGGCCTAGACAGCGCCATCGAAGAATTTAAAGCCGCCCGTGGCAGCGAAGGCGGAAATCTTGAGCAGATGATCAGCACCCGCTTAGATGCCATCCTTGAGCAAGTGGCCATAGTTGAAACGCACATGCCGGAAGTGATCAAATGGCAACGCGAGAAGCTGTCGCAAAAGCTTGAAGAACTGCAGGCCGAGATCGATGAAAACCGCCTAGAGCAAGAACTTATCTACTTAGCACAAAAGCAAGACGTAGCCGAAGAGCTCGACCGCCTGAAATCACACGTAAAGGAAACCCATAAGATTCTGAAAAAAGGCGGTGCCTGTGGTCGACGTCTTGATTTTATGATGCAAGAGTTTAACCGTGAAGCGAACACCCTTGCTTCAAAGTCGATTAACACCGAAGTCACCAACGCCGCCGTTGAATTAAAGGTCTTAATTGAGCAAATGCGTGAGCAAATTCAGAATATTGAATAAGCCCTCCGCTCGAAATTAAACGTTTTAACCAGCCTCGCATCATGCGGGGTTTTTTTTTGCCTGTTTTGCTCAAGCAAACGAGTTTTTACAAGCACATGTTTTTAATGCTTATTTATCTTCATTATCTCGTTAATTCATATTAAAAACAAAAAATATAATTAAATGAAATATAAAACTTTAGAATTAAAAACAGCCTTAAAAATTAAATGAAAATAAATATCTAAAAACCAAAAAAACTGAACAAATACTCTATCATTAATTTACCCAGGTCAAAGACCAAATCGTAACCCACTGTTTAAAAAGAAAATAAAACAAAAAATAACAATCAAAAAAAACAACCAACACAATTCAACACAATTTAAACACAAAATGGTACACATAATAAATTGACCATCAACGCCGATTATTAAATAACTAAAAGCCACCGAAAATATAATAACAATCTCGGTGAATAATAAAAAATCATCAACGGAGAATGTCCAATGAGAGCCAAATCCATGCTCAAGAAGGCTTCAGTTGCGCTAACAGTTGCGGCGGGTTTATCGCTTGCTACTTCGGCTAATGCTATGAAGCTGAAAAAACAAAACCTAGAAGAACTCACTTCCGCGTCACAAAACATCATCGCCGGCGAAGTCATTAAAGTCACCGATGGCTTCGATAACAAACGCCCTTATACCGAGGTCACCATCGCGGTCAACAGTGATGCCAAAGGCAAACTAAAGGACGACTCAACCTACACTTTTCGCCAGTTTGGCTTGCTAAAGCCACGCTCAATGGGCAACGGCAAGGTGTATTTAGGCGTTACACCGGACGGTTTCGCCAAATGGAACGAAGGTGAAAACGTGATTGCCTTTATGTACAAACCGGCTTCTATTACCGGCTTCCAAACGACCGCGGGCATGGCACAAGGTAAGTTTGTTGTGCGCGATGGCAAAGTTGTAAACCAATTTGCGAACACGGGCTTATTTGAAGACATGGATACATCAAAATTTTCTGATGAAGAGCGTAATATGCTCACTAATCCTGGCGCCGTGAAAGTTGATGTCTTTATGAATTTGATCGGTAAATTAGCGGGAGGACAGCAGTAATGAAATTTTCAAAACTTGCAGCAGGTATTGCTTTAGCCACACTGTCTGCCGGAGCACTTGCCGGTGGCCCTCTATATATCCACGAAAAGACAATGCAACCATACAAGTGGAATACCGCAAACGGAACCATCCCTGTATGGACCGACGGTGGTCAACTCATTAAAGACAAAGATGGTAACGATGTTCAAGCATTCACCATTTTAGAGAAAGGCACTAAGTTCAACGTTGATATCACGCTGCCTGATGGTGAGGTCCTGCCTAAGAACATAACCCTAGATCGCGATTACACCTTCCTGACGATTGCTCAAGCTAACGCCGTAACTGCCGACGCCGTTGCCCAATGGTCAAATGTTGAAACGTCAACCTTGGATATGGCCGTTGCAGGCACCATTGAAAGCCAAACTGGCATCAGTGACGTTAATGCATCTAATGTAGACCAGATCTATGGTGCGGAAAATGGTTATGGCTTCTGGGTTAACTACGACAGTGATGGCGCAATTCTGGAAGAATATTTTGGTATCCCTCGTAACCAGGTACTGGGGATTGCCTTCCCTGAGTGGGCCGATGAAGAAACCGGTGAAATCACCGAAGCAACGGCACTGATGAATGGTTGGTACATAGATATCAACGACACCGAAGGCAAGATGGTTCAGGGTGTATTTACCCATGAATTCGGTCACGCTATGAATATGTCTCACTCGCAAGCAAATGGCCATTTAACCTATATAGCCTCCCCTTGGAGCCCTCAGTACGATGGTGTACCTGGCTGCAGCACGACTAACGAATACACACGTCGAGGCCAAGCTCCAGCCGATGGCATTGAAACCATGTTCCCATTTATCAACGTGCGCAGCGCTGAAGGTGCGGAGCAAGGTACTGTCAACGTACGTGATGACATTGTTAATATTTCCGACCTCTACCCAACTGCGGATTACAAAACCAAATACGGTACCATCAAGGGTAAACTGCTTACCAAAGATGGGGTTGAGTACTCGGGCATGAACATGATCGCCCGTAACCTGGATAACCCCATGTACGACGTGATCACTCAGCAAACGGGTAACATGACACAAGGTCGTATCGGCCCCGATGGCTCGTTCACCATCAATGGCTTAACACCTGGCGGCCGTTATGCGCTATATATGGAGCCAATTCGTGCCGGTGGCTACCCAACCACCCCATCCGCGCTTATTTCCGAGTCTGAGTATTGGAACAGCAACGAAAACTCATCACCAGCAACAGACAATGCCTGTGATATGACTGAGATCGTTGTTGCCGGCGGTGAGACTAAAGAAATTGAAATGCATTTCAACGGCTACAATGACGGTATTCAGTACACCCCTCTCGTACAAGCCTTTGTTACCGAGCACGCCAAAAATGGTAAAAAGGCGCTCGGCACCACGTATGGTGGCGTGCCTTTCGTATACGATAGCGTTCACAATACCTTTGACCTGATGTTTGCTGAAAACGGCGCGCCACTGCTGAGCTCAACAACCGCGGCAATGAACAAAACTGCCACCAAGGCAGCGGTGGTTGCAGATCTCGATGGCAATGGCATTGGCCAGGGCGCGGTGTGGGACATTCGCTCCGGCAAGTTAACTGTATTGGAAGACCTAACTAACAACACTTGTTACCTTTCAAGCCAGCAAGGTGTCAGCTCTCATTCTATCTGGGACATTGATGATGAAGGCAAGCAGATAGTTGGTGTTACACGTAAGCCCAATTCAGGTGGAGACGAGTGTGCAACAGGACAAGGCGCCAGCTCATACGCAGTCCCTACGGTATGGGATGTCAACACAGGCAAAGCGACCCTGCTGCTTAATGGTCTAGAGTTTGTAAAAGCTTCTTATGGCTCGCGCATGTACGCGCAAATCAATGGCGGTCGCACAGAAGCGTGGATCCGCGCCGATGCCATTTCGGGCAATGGTGAAGTGATCACCGGTACTGGCAACAGCCAGGGCCTAGTGGCCTGGGTTGACGGTGAACTGCATGATATCAACACCATGTATGGTGCCCGTGACACAGCCGTAATGAGTACCGATGGCGAGCAAGTTGCCTTTAATACGCTGATTGGTGAAGGCCGAAATCGTAAATATGATGGCATCAAAGTCTGGAACACCAAAACTGATGAAATTAAGAGCTTAGGCAGCTTACGCTGGTGTGACGATATTCCCTATATTCAACGCTGGACCAACTACTGCGAAGCGCCGTATAACCTAGATCATGAGTACATCTCATCGGTATTGGGTGTACCTAGCATGCTTCCGCTCGACGCCAATGAGGATCTGTCCGTGATCACTGCCCGCTACAATGGCGGCAGCGCCATCTACATGGAAGGTCTGGGCTGGATGAAAGCATCTGAGTTTTTTGCTCGTCAGGGTGTGGTAGAAGCCAAGAACCTACTAACCGACAACTGGTTTGCGATGAGCGCCAACGGCTCGGAGATGATGGCTGGCTTGGCGGGTGTGCCAATGAGTATTGAAATCGATGCAAACAAAGCCTTTGTTTGTAAAGATGGCACTAACCAGGAGCTGAGCTTCCCTAAGCAGGTGATAGCCGCAGTTAAAAGTGGCGCTGAATTCGGTCGCTGTGAGCACCTAGACGACACCTATTAATCTTTATGTTGTGACCCCAAGTAATGGCCCTTAACCGGGCCATTTTTCTATTCCACCTTAGACTTTTCGATCTTGTTTTTTTATCGTGATTAGCTGCATAAATATAAAAATACAGTTATACAAACTTACTTATTAATAACCATATGTTATTAAAAACCCTCCCCCCAAGATTTCCACTAAATAGAAACAATTAAGTTAACAAAATCTTCTACTTACCTCGTCTCGAAATAAGGTAAGGACACAGTTATAGACAGGCCTCAAAACCGGGATAGAAACAACATCAAGCAATTGATATTTATATCAATTTAAACATAAAACCGAATTACATCAGGCACAGCTAAAAAGTTTACACCTGTACAAAAGTGTACATAAATTGCGTTGAATACTCACCCACAATGTTCAATAAATGTTCACCACCGAAACATGTTATTAACAGCTCGATGATTACTACACATTCATCAATGGAGAGTGTCCAATGAAAACAAAATCATTACTTAAAAAGGCTTCGATCGCATTGACTGTCGCTGCAGGTTTATCACTTGCTACGTCAGCTAATGCAATGAAGCTTAAGAAGCAAAACTTGCAAGAGCTCACCGTGGCTTCGCAAAACATCATCGCTGGCGAGGTTATCAAAGTAACCGATGGCTTTGATAATAAGCGCCCCTACACCGAAGTCACCATTGCGGTAAACAGTGACGCCAAGGGTAAGTTGCAGGACGACTCAACCTATACCTTCCGCCAATTCGGTCTGCTTAAGCCGCGCTCTTTGGGCAATGGCAAGGTGTACCTGGGTGTGACTCCTGAAGGCTTTGCAAAATGGCATGAAGGCGAAACCGTCATTGCCTTTATGTACAAACCAGCCTCTATCACCGGCTTCCAAACCACCGCAGGCATGGCTCAAGGTAAGTTTGTGGTCACTAATGGCAAAGCCGTTAATCAGTTCGCAAACAGCGGCTTGTTTGAAGATATGGACACATCCAAATTTACCGATGAAGAGCGCAACCTTATTACCACCCCAGGGGCGCTAGACGTAGATACCTTTATGGGCCTAGTTGGTCGACTTGCAGGAGTACAGCAGTAATGAAATTCTCAAAAATTGCAGCAGGCATCGCCCTTGCTACCATCTCGATGGGCTCAATTGCAGGCGGCCCACTTTATGTTCATGAAAAAACCATGCAGCCTTATAAGTGGGATACCTCTAAAGGCACAATCCCAGTGTGGACAGATGGCGGTCAACTTATCAAAGATAAAGACGGTAACGACGTCGAAAGCTTTACCGTGCTTGAAAAGGGCTCTACCTTCAACGTAGATATCACCCTGCCCGATGGCACAGTGCTGGAAAAAAACGTCCCGCTTGACCGCGATTATACTTTTCTTACCATCGCCCAGGCCAATGCCGTAACCGCCGATGCGGTTGCTCAATGGTCCAACGTTGAAACCTCAACCCTGTCAATGGCCATCGCCGGAACAATTGAGAGTAAAACGGGTATTAGCGATGTGAATGCCAGCAATGTAGATCAGATTTACAGCGCGGAAAATGGCTACGGCTTTTGGGTTAACTATGACACCGATGGCGCTATTTTAGAGAATTACTTTGGTATTCCTCGTGACCAGGTATTGGGTATCGCCTTTCCAGAAATCGCCAACGAAGAAACCGGTGAGATTCTCGAAGCGACGGCGCTGATGAATGGCTGGTATATCGATATCAATGACACCGAGGGCAAAATGGTACAAGGCGTATTCACGCATGAGTTTGGTCATGCCATGAACATGTCACACTCTCAAGCAAACGGCCATTTTACCTACGTAGCTAAACCTTGGTTCCCGCTCCATGATGGTGTTGCCGGTTGTGCAGGTACAACGACTTACACGAATCGTGGTCAAGCACCAACCGATAGCATCGAAACCATGTACCCCTTCATTAACGTACGTGGAGTCGAAGGCCTAGAGCAAGGCACGGTCAATGTGCGTGATGATATCGTCAATATTTCCGACCTCTACCCAACGGCGGATTATAAATCTAAATACGGCACCATTAAGGGTAAGTTATACACCAAAGAAGGCGTTGAATACTCGGGTATGAACATGGTTGCGCGTAACCTGGATAACCCGCTTTACGACGTGATCACCCAGCAAAGTGGTAACATGACCCAAGGCCTAGTTGGTCCAGACGGTTCATTCACCATTAGTGGTCTAACCCCGGGCGGTCGTTATGCTCTTTATATGGATCCTATTCTTGCCGGTGGCTACCCAACCACACCAACGAGTATCATCTCCGAGAATGAATACTGGAATGAGAATGAAGGTACGTCTCCAGCGCTAGATCAGGCCTGTGACATGACTGAAATCATAGTGTCTGGCGGTGAAACCAAAGAAGTGGAAATGTACTTCAACGGTTATCACAGCGGAATTCAATACACGCCGCTTGTTTCTGCGTTTGTCGTTGATCACTCGAAGAATGGTAAAAAAGCACTGGGCACGACCCTAACAGGCATTCCTTTTATCTATGACAGCGTGCAAAACTCTTTTGAGACTGTGGTCACCCCCGAAGGCTTTGCCCCATTGAAAGCAACCAATGCGGCAATGAACAAAACGGCAACAAAAGCCGCGGTGCTGGCCGATATGGATGGCAACGGCATTGCTCAAGGTGCGATTTGGGACCTGCGCTCGAATCAGTTAACCGCATTAGAAGACCCGAGCAACAACACCTGTGCGCTAGGTGGACAAACAAGCGTAAGCTCTCATGCTATTTGGGACATGGATGACACAGGTCACATTGTCGTGGGCAACTCCCGTAAACCGAATGCCGGCGGCAATGAGTGTGCGCCTGGCGCGGCTTCTCAGTCTTACGGCGTGCCAACCATTTGGAATACCAAAACGGGTAAAGCGACCCTGTTGACCGATGGCTTAGAGTTTATCCCTAGCAGATGGGGCAATAGTTATGAGGTGCTGATCAACGGTGAGCGCACAGAAGCCTGGGTTCGCGCCGACAGAGTGTCTGGCAATGGTAAAACCATTACCGGTTCGGGTAACAACAACAACTCACAATTGGCTTGGGTCGATGGCAAATTACGCGATTTGTTTAAAGACTTTGGCGCCCTCAATGCCTCGGTTATTTCTCAAGATGGTGAGCGCATCGCCTTTGGTTCACAACGTGGCTTTGGTCGCAGAGCCTTCGGTCAGGGTGTGAAAGTATGGCACGCCGGTACCGACGAAATTACCGAACTAGGTGGCCTGCGTTGGTGTGACGATGTACCTTTTGTTAACTTCGGTATGAACATGTGTGCAGCGCCATTCAACCTAACCCATGAAGACATTGCCGCAAATTCAGGCCTGCCTCTGATGATGGTGATGGACGCAAACGACGATTTATCCCTTATCACAGGCCGTACCCTAATCGGTGGTATGCCAGCAGGTTCAACCATCTACCTAGAAGGTATCGGCTGGATGACGGGTGAAGAGTTCTTCGCTAAGCAAGGTGTAATTGAAGCTAAGAACCTGATGACCAACGGTATCTTTGGTGTCAGTGCCAATGGCTCAGAAATGATGGCCGGTCTGGTTGGGGCTTCAACGCCAATGACCATTGAGATTGACGCCAACAAAGCCTTTGTTTGCCAAGACGGCGTAAACCAAGAGCTAAGCTTCCCTAAACAAGTTGTGGAAGCGGTGAAAGGCGGTGCCGAGTTCGGCCGCTGTGAACACCTAGACGACAAATATTAATCTCTGTGTTGCGACTCCTAAGCAATGGCCCTTAACCGGGCCATTTTTCTATTTATAACCCACCAATTCGGCTCCTTGTTAGTCGCCTGACTGATCGCGGCTACTGCTGGCCTTTATGATCTCGGCATTGTTCCTTGGGGTATTCAAACTCCAAGGTGGTGTGAGCCAGATCGAAATCGGCAAGCAGGTGCGCTAACTTCAGCTTTAAGTCCATCACCTCTGCCGCATTGAGTTGCTCGTGCAAACATAAATGGGCGGTCAGTACATGATGCTCGCCATCCAAAGACCAATAATGTACATGATGGGCAGTACTGATTTCTTTGGGCTCCACCAGCAACGCCGCAAGCCTGATTTGAGTCTGCTGATCCGGCGTCCCCTGCAGGAACAATCTGATTGTTTGCACTAGATTGCGGGCCACGTTAACCAGAATAAAGAGGGTAAACAGAATGGATAAGATGGGGTCGAGTATCGGCCAGTCGACAAACGTCAGGGTAATGGCCACCAGCAGCACCGCCACCCAACCGAGCACATCTTCCAGCAGGTGCCAATTAAGCACCTTTTCATTTAAGGATTTGCCCTTACTCAGTTTGAACGCCGCATAGCCATTGACAACAATGCCAAGCACCGCCAACAGCAGCATACCCTCGGTCATGGGCATAACCGGATCAAAAAGTCGCGGTACGGCCAACACCAACACCCAGCTTGAGCCGACGATCAGTACCAGAGAATTCAGCAAGGCACCGAGCAAACTTAGACGCCGATAGCCATAGGTAAAACGGGCATTGGCATGCTTGTTACTTAGTTTATTAAGCACCCAGGCGCTGCCGATAGCTAGGCTGTCACCCAAGTCGTGTACCGCGTCGGCCATGATCGCCGTACTATTAGTGAGCCAGCCGCCAACAAACTCTATCAGGGTAAAGCCGAGGTTTAAAAAGAATGCCCAACCGATGCGCTCGGAGGCGATATCCTGGTGATGATGGTGATTGTGTGAATGCACCGGTTTCCCCCTGAGCACGGTCAATATCATCAAGTTAGTGTAAAAAGGCCATTAAAAGCAATGCACGAACGTTAAGTTTTGCCTCTCGTTGAGCTCAGCACCTGGGTTTCGCCAAGGTCGAATCGCCACTTTCTCTCATCTAGGGCTTTACTCTACTCAGTGTTAGGGCTATCAACCCTCCTTATTAACCCAAAGACAGAAATCCGTTATACTAGTGGGCTATTTTTAGTCGTCCTATTATTAGTTAGAGAGACAACATGAGCCAAGTTCGTGGTAATTTGTTTATTCTTTCTGCGCCTTCCGGTGCAGGGAAATCTAGCCTTATCAATGCCTTGCTAGAGCGCCATGCCAACATGCAGGTGTCGGTATCGCACACCACCCGCGCCCCTCGTCCAGGGGAAGAAAACGGCGTACATTACCACTTTGTTGACCAAGCCCAGTTTAAAGAGCTGATCGATAACGATGATTTCTTCGAGTGGGCTCAGGTGTTCGACAACTACTACGGCACCTCTAAGGCCGCCATCGAGCAGCAACTGGAAAATGGCATCGATGTGTTCCTAGACATCGACTGGCAAGGCGCCCGTCAGGTACGCGAGCTTGCTCCTGAAGTGACCACCATTTTTATTTTGCCGCCGTCCAAGGATGAACTACAAAGCCGTCTTACCAATCGCGGTCAAGACTCGGCAGACGTGATCGCCGCGCGCATGGAAAAAGCACAATCGGAAACCTCACATTACGACGAGTACGACTACGTGGTGGTTAATGATGACTTCGACACCGCCCGTGATGAAATAGCCACCATAGTGGCCGCCACTCGTTTGCGCCTAAGCACACAAAAGCGTAAACACGGCGCCCTGATCGACGAACTATTAAAATAAAACCCGCCCAAGTATTGGCCTGGAGTGGGTGTTGCAGTAAACTAGGCGTTTACAGAATTAATTTTTGGAGTGAAGCATGGCTCGCGTAACTGTTGAAGATGCAGTAGATAAAATTGGCAACCGTTTTGACTTGATCCTTGTCGCGGCGCGTCGTGCGCGCCAGATTGCGGTAGGCGGTAAAGACCCTATGGTAGACGCGGAAAACGATAAACCTACGGTTATCGCTTTACGTGAAATCGAAAACGGTCACATTACCCCAGATACCCTAGACGCAATCGAGCGCCAGGAGCAGCAAAACCAAGAAGCTGCCGAAATGGCTGCCGTTGCCGCTATCGTTGGTGGTAACCAATAAGCGCATATGATGCTCTGTAAACGGCTGCAATTTCCTTGCAGCCGTTGGCTTTCCCCGCTTTTCATCGTATATTCACTTCATTAACTATTTCTCCTCGCTGTTTCCGGAGCGTGAATGTATCTCTTTGAAGGCCTCAAGAAAAAAATATCAGAATACCTAGCACCCGATGATGTGGCGCTAGTGCAAAAAGCCTATGTCGTGGCGAGAGAAGCGCACGAAGGACAATTTCGCTCAAGCGGCGAACCTTATATCACCCACCCCGTTGAAGTAACGCAAATCCTCGCCAACATGAAGTTGGACCATGAAACCCTGATGGCCGCCTTAATGCACGATGTCATCGAGGACACGGATTTTTCCCAACAGGACCTGGCGGGAATCTTCGGAGAAACCGTCGCCGATCTGGTCGAAGGGGTGAGTAAGCTCGACAAGCTCGGCTTTAAAGATAAAAGAGAATTCCAAGCGGAAAACTACCGCAAAATGATCATGGCGATGACCCAGGATATTCGCGTTATCCTGATCAAGCTCGCGGACCGCACGCACAATATGCGCACCCTGGGTGCCCTGCGTCCGGATAAGCGCCGTCGTATCGCCCGTGAAACCTTGGATATCTTTGCCCCCATCGCCAACCGCTTGGGTATCCACGATATTAAAAACGAGCTTGAAGACCTGGGTTTTCAAGCCCTCTACCCGATGCGCTACCGCGCCTTAAAGTCGGAAGTAGCCAAGGCCCGCGGCAACCGTAAGGAAGTGATCACCAACATTCAAGGCGAAATAGAATCGCGCCTGAGCGAATGGGGTATTCACGCCCAGGTGTCCGGCAGGGAAAAACACCTGTACAGCATTTATCGTAAGATGCTGAACAAGGAGCTGATGTTCAACGAAGTCATGGACATCTATGCGTTTCGCATTGTGGTCGACAGTATGGACACCTGCTATCGGGTACTCGGTGTGGCTCATAACCTGTATAAGCCCATTGAAACCCGCTTTAAAGATTATATTGCGGTACCAAAAACCAATGGTTACCAATCGTTACATACCTCGCTGGTTGGCCCGCACGGCATTCCCGTAGAAATTCAAATCCGTACCCTGGACATGGATCACATGGCCGACAAAGGGGTCGCGGCCCACTGGATGTATAAAAAGGCGGGCGAAAATTCCGGTCACACCGCACAACAAAGGGCGCGTCAGTGGATGCAAAGCCTGCTGGAGCTGCAGCAAAGTGCCGGCTCATCATTCGAATTCGTGGAAAACGTAAAAACCGATCTGTTCCCGGAAGAGATTTATGTGTTCACCCCGGATGGTCGTATCGTCGAGCTGCCCATGGGTGCCACGGCGGTAGACTTTGCCTATGCGGTGCACACAGATGTGGGTAACACCTGTGTCGGCGCTCGCGTCAACCGCAAGCCGCATCCGCTCAGCAAGCCACTGGACACCGGGCAAACCGTGGAAGTGATCACCAGCTCGGGGGCGCATCCAAATGCCACCTGGTTGAACTTTATCGTGACCGCCAAGGCGCGTCTATGTGTGCGCAACTACCTTAAGAATCAGCGTCACGAAGAAGCGCTGCAACTGGGTCGCCGACTCCTGGACTCGGCCCTTGGCGAGTACTCACTGGACAACATTAGTAGCGAAACCATTAACCGGGTGCTTGAAGAATATCAGGTCAACTCGGTGCTGGAGCTGATGGTGGAAATCGGCTGTGGCAATATTATGAGCGTACTGGTCGCCAAACGCCTGTTACAGAGCGATGAAGCGGACCTGGATAAGCTCGCAACCTCGACCAAGGCGGCGATCATAGGCACCGAAGGCATGTTGGTAAACTACTCCAAATGCTGCCGTCCGGTGCCCGGTGACGATATCGTCGCCTACGTCAGCCAAGGTAAGGGACTAACCGTACACCGTCAGGAATGTAAAAATATTCGTGGCTGGCGCAACGAGTTATCAAAGTATTTCGTGGTTAAGTGGGAAGACAATTCGGAGAAAGAATACATCGCCACGCTACGGGTGGAAATTATTAACCACCAGGGTGCCCTGGCTAAGCTCACCAGCTTAGTGGCCTCTACCGGAGCGAATATTGTCGAACTGCAAACCGATGAAAAAGAAAGTAACCTCTACGTAATAGACCTCGGCGTGACGGTGAAAGACCGAATTCACGTCGCCAATATTATGCGTCGCATCCGGGTAATGCCGGATGTGCAAAAGGTTTATAGAAAAAAATAAAGGAAAATCATGAACAAAATTATCATTTCTACCGAAAATGCTCCTTCGGCTATCGGTACTTACAACCAAGCCGTTAAAGTTGGCACCGCCGTTTATCTATCGGGCCAAATTCCTCTAGTGCCAAGCACTATGGAAATGGTGTCTGACGACTTTGCCGAGCAAACTCACCAGGTATTTAAAAACCTAATTGCCGTATGTGAAGCCGCTGGTGGCGAGCTACAGGACATGGTTAAAGTAAATATCTTTTTGACCGACCTGAGCAACTTTGCCATCGTCAACGAGATCATGAGCCAATACTTTAAGACTCCGTACCCTGCTCGCGCTGCAATTGGCGTAAAAGAGCTACCTAAAGGCTCTCAGGTTGAGATTGATGGCATCATGGAATTACCGTCAACCAACTAAATCTCTTCAACCATGAAATAACCCCAGGGTTATTTCATGGTCTCCCCCTCCTACATCTTCCAATCTCCTTGTAAATTGCATACAGTAGAATCACGCCCATCTAAGTCTGGCGCTAGCAAGGAATTATTTGTGTTTGAATTAGCCGACAATGGCCAGGTAATAGTTAATATCAACGCCGACAGCGCCCCGCCGCCGTCGAAAGCCTTATTGCTTGAAGCCTTGGCAAATTCACCCTTTGGTAATTGCTATATTGCCAGCGCCGAAATTGATAAATTTTATGCCGGTGAGCACGACACCAACCACCTTTTAGTCGCCAAACAAGTAGACGCCCAACTCGAAGTGAGCATTAGTGATGATAAAATGAGTGCCATTGGCCGACTCACCACGGCACAGGGCGGCAAAATGCTCACCCTGGATGAGGGTAAGCGCGCCATCGTCTCAGCCGGTGTACGCCGTGGCTATCAACAGGTGCTATTGGAAAAGCTGTTGCAGCAACAATTGCGCCTAGGCGCCGGCACCGCGGTTAAGGGCACCCTGGCCAAAGGGCGCTTACCCACAGATGGTAAAGACAGCACCCTGATCAAAGAAACCGCCACCCTAAAAGATCGCATCAATAGACCGCAACACCGCGACGATGGCACCGTCGATATGCGTGACTTTGGTAAACTGGCCAGCGTTGAACCCGGCGCCTTACTGATGACACAACAGCCCGCGACCCCGGGTAAAGAAGGCTATACGGTCACTGGTGACATCTTGGCCCCCAAACCAGGTAAACAATCGAAACTGATCCCGGGGGAAGGTGCCAAGCTCAACCCCAATAACCCTTTAGAACTTATCGCCACCATCAGCGGCGTGCCGGTTGAAACCAATCAGGGCATGCGTGTCGATGACATTTTCACCATAGGCGAAGTCAATGTTAAAAGCGGCCATATCGGCTTTAATGGCTCTGTGCTGATCACCCAAGGAGTCGCCCCAGGCATGCGTGTCACCGCCAAGGGGGACATAACCGTACTCGGCACGGTGGAGTCGGCCATACTCAGCGCCAGTGGCGATATCTGCATTAAACAAGGGGCGTTTGGTCACCCCAACCATCAGCAGGATGAGCAACAGCTGACCTGCCAAATCAGCGCCGCTAATGGCGTTTATCTTAGCCATGCCCAGTACGCCTATATCGAAGGCAATGATATACATATCGAACGTCAGGCCAGTCATTGTCAACTAAAGGCCATGGCCAGCATTATCGTCGGCGCTCTCGATAACCCCAATGGCAAACTGTTCGGCGGCGAAGTCCTGGATGCCTGTCGCTTGGAGGCTGGGGAAATCGGCAATGAGTCGGGAGCCAAGATGCGCATTAACCTGCTTGCCCGCGGCACCGATATTACCGCCGAGCATGACACCCACGTGCAACACTTAAACGAAAACGACACCAAGCTGCGTACCTTGCAGGAGGCGCTAGAAAAAGCCGAAGCCCTCAAAGATAAAGACAAGAAAAAACAGTTAATCGAAAAAATCGGTGCCACGCAACTGGCTCTGGTGCAACAGGCCGATGAACTAGAAACCAGACTTAGCGCCCTGGATAACGCGCTTAACACGCTGGTAAATAACGCCCAGCTTATCGCCCATCATAAGCTAAACCCAGGGGTTGCCATTCAGATTTTTGATAAGGCATTGAAAACGGCGCGGCAATATCCACCCTGTGTGCTAAAGATAGCAAAGAGTAAAATAGAGATTGAGTTTAAAACCAGTTAATCCTGCCTCCATTTATACAGAAGAGCGTTCAATAACTTAGAAACTTACTTCAAAACGGAATTATAATAATGAAGAAACTTGCATTAATGGCGGTACTATCTGCCCTGGCTGGCTGCTCGGCCAGTACGCAATTTGAAGCCCTACAAAATGACGTGACCCTTAGCATAGATACGAATTCAAGCTTTGTAGTTGATGCCGATGAACAACACACTTTTAGCACCACCAGTTTCGGCCAATATGAATTTAAGGCGGAACAAAAAGGAAAAGAACCATTTTACGGTATCCTACCCCTAAAATTTAATGGCGGTTACTTAGCCGCTGATATCATTTTCTTTGCGCCAGCTATGTTCTTTAACCTCAGGGAAGTATTCCCTTATTACCAGTTTGACATTGAAAACTCGGTTCTGCGCTACAAAAAAGATGCTGAAGGGCCTTGGATTCTTTACAAACCAAAGCAATCTGAGATGCACCGTGCCAAAGAGTTTTTTGAAAACTCGGCTCCATAATGATGGTCACGCCAGCACGTAGGTCGTTGCTGGCGTGACCTGTTAGGGAGAAATTACAGCAGTGCCTCGCGTTGCTTCACCTCCTGTGGCCACACACCTACTTGTACCTGACCTATATGGCTTTTTTGTAAGAGCAACATGGCTAGTCGCGATTGGCCTATACCGCCGCCTATGGTTTGCGGCAGCTTCTTCGCCAATAACGCCTGATGCCAAGGCATGGTGCTTTTGTGGCTTTGTCCGCTGAGCTCAAGCTGAGTTAATAAAGACTCGGGACACACACGAATACCCATGGAAGAAATCTCAAAGGCGTCTTCAAGCACCTTGTTCCATACCAGGATGTCACCGTTTAACCCCGGCAATCCTTCATCAGCGCTAGTCGACCAATCATCATAATCCGGCGCCCGCACATCATGGCGTTGACCATCGGCCAGTTGACCACCGATACCAATCAAAAATACCGCCCCCAAACGCTGGCAAATAGCGCGTTCGCGCTCTTTAGCACTGAGGTCCGGGTATTCCTGGCGCAGCTTTTCGGCATGCACAAAGTGGATCTGCTGTGGTAGTTGCGGCGCGATGCCAAATTCGCGACCGACATATTCCTCGGTGGCCTTAATGGCGCCATAGATGCTTCTCACTGTCTCTTTTAGTGAGGCCAGACTTCGCTCGGTGCGCTCACAAATGACCTTTTCCCAATCCCATTGATCCACATATACGGAATGGATGGGGCTGAGACGATCTTCATCGGGGCGCAGCGCCTTCATATGAGTGTAAATACCGGTACCGACGCTAAAGCCGTAGTCCCCTAAAGTCTTGCGCTTCCACTTGGCCAGGGAGTGCACCACTTCGTAGCTTTGTTGCGGCAGGCTTTTCACTTGCACCGCGACCGCTTTTTCATGGCCGCTCAGTTCATCCTGCAGGCCATCACCGACCTCAGCCAAAATAGGCGCCTGCACCTCGACCAGGTTTAAGACGGTGGCCAGTTGTTGTGAAAAAATCTGTTTAACCGCACTAATTCTTTGTTGATGTTGAATAAATTCTTGGCTCATGGTCCTCGTTCCCATTGCTACAGTTGCTTCGTTAGTAAAAACAATACTCCAACCAAATAAACATTCAATACCATCTAAAAGAAATAGCTTTACTTAAAAATAAAAATCAATTTAACTTAAAAATATTAGATTTCATTCAAATAAAGGCGTTTTTTACCATGACAAATTATCGATTCGATAATCTCGATAGATCCATACTTGGCGCCCTAATGACCAACGCCCGTACTCCCTATGCGGAATTGGCAAAACAGTGTGGGGTGAGCGCCGGCACCATTCATGTGCGCATCGAGAAAATGCGTCAGGCCGGGGTGATCACCGGTACTCAAGTCAGCGTCGACGCCAAACGTTTGGGCTACGATGTCTGCTGTTTTATCGGCATTAATCTCAATAACGCCCGCGATTACCCGCAAACGCTGGAACGCCTGCGCGAGCTCGAAGAAGTGGTCGAGGCCTATTACACTACGGGCAACTACAGCATTTTTATAAAGGTGATGGCCCGCTCTATCGAGCACCTGCAAGACGTGCTGATCAATAAGATCCAGGCCATTGAGGCGATTCAGTCCACGGAAACCCTGATCTCCTTACAAAACCCCATTAATCGCAGCGTCGCCCCCTAGGGCCCCATTGATGCTGCTGGATTGCACTTGCCAGATTAGCGTATAATCCCGTCACTTTTTTATTGCAGTCGAATTGGGCCATGACCAACAAGCGTTACCACCGAGTAAAACAGGTATTAGACAGACGACAAACCGATCTCACCGTGTGTTTAGACGAGGTGCATAAGCACCATAATCTTTCTGCCATTGTGCGCACCGCAGATGCCGTGGGTTGTCATCATGTTCACGCGGTCTGGCCAAGAGAGCAGCGTCGTCTTACCAACAATACCTCCGGCGGAAGTAAAAACTGGGTGGAAACGCATATGCACGATGATATCGACACCGCGGTGGCGAACATTCGCGCGCAAATCCCTGGAGTACAGTTGCTGGCGACCAACTTAAGTGATGACGCCGTCGACTACCGCGATATCGATTACACCTTGCCCACCGCTTTTATTGTCGGTCAGGAGCGCGATGGCATCTCGGATAAAGCCCTGGCCCATGCCGATAAGCACATAGTGATCCCCATGCGCGGCATGGTGCAATCCCTGAATGTATCAGTGGCCGCGGCGTTGATCCTGTATGAAGCGCAGCGTCAACGCGAAGCCAAAAATTGCTACGAGCGCGATATGCTCGACCCCAGCATTAAACACCGCTTGTTGTTTGAAGGCTGCCACCCCATCATAGCCCAGCAATGTAAGGAAAAGGGTCTCGCCTACCCCATGCTGGACGACGAGGGCGAAATCATCGCCGATGACACCTTTTGGAATACTTTACGTTACAAGCGAAAAGGGTAACTACTTGAAAGGCAGCCCCTTGGATCAGTACACTTAGGTCATTACCGATTCAAGGACGTGCCCATTGTCGAGCCTCAATACCTACCCGATCACCGAGCTTAAGGGCGTGGGCCCGAAAATGGCCGAGCGCCTCAATAAGCTCGGCATCAAAACCGTGCAGGATTTGCTGCTGCACCTGCCACTGCGCTATGAAGACAGAACCCGTGTGGTTCCTATCAATGAGCTCTTGCCTCACACTCATGTATGTATTGTGGCCACGATAGAAAACGCCAGTATCACCTTCGGCCGACGACGCATGTTAATCTGTCAGCTAAACGATGGCACCGGTCGCATCACCCTGCGCTTTTTCAATTTTTCGGCGGCACAAAAGAATGCCATGCAAAGCGGTAAGATCATGCGCTGCTTTGGCGAGGTGCGTCGTGGCAAGGCGGGGCTGGAAATGGCTCACCCGGAATACAGCATTAGCGACAGTGCCCACTCTTTACCCACACAAAGCCACCTCAGCGCCGTTTATCCAACCACAGAGGGGCTTAAACAGTTATCCTTACGCAACCTGGTCGAGCAGGCGTTGCAGGTCTTGGCCCGCGCGCCCATAGAAGAACTACTGCCGGAAAATTACCGCCCCGCTGGCTGGGCCCTGAATGATGCGGTGCGTTATCTCCATGAGCCTCCCATAGACGCGGATATTCAGGCACTGGATCTCGGTTCGCATCCGGCGCAGCAGCGCCTCGCCTTTGAAGAGCTGCTCGCCCATAACCTGAGCTTGCTGGCGTTAAGGCAAAAAGCACAAGCGCACAAGGCCGTCACCCTGGCGCCCTGCCATGCGCTGGAGCAAGCCTTTTTGGCCTCCCTGGGTTTTACTCCTACGGGTGCCCAACAACGGGTGGTCGCCGAGATAAAAACCGATTTGCAGCAGCCCTACCCCATGATGCGCCTGGTCCAAGGCGATGTAGGCTCGGGTAAAACCCTGGTAGCGGCACTCTCCGCCTTATGCGCCATCGCCGCCGGATATCAGGTGGCACTGATGGCCCCGACCGAGATCCTGGCCGAGCAGCATGCCCTCAACTTTGGTCGCTGGTTTAACGAGCTTGGCCTGACGGTTACCCTGCTCGGCGGCAAAACCAAGGGTAAGGCGCGGGAGCAAATTCTCGCGGATATCGCAAGTGGTCAAGCGCAAATGATTATCGGCACCCATGCCCTGTTTCAGGAGCAAGTGCAATTTAACAATCTCGCGCTGATTATTATCGATGAGCAGCACAGGTTTGGTGTGCATCAGCGCCTGGCGCTGCGAGAAAAAGGCAAATTTGGCGACTGTTACCCGCACCAGCTGGTCATGACCGCCACCCCCATCCCGCGTACCCTGGCGATGACCGCCTATGCCGATCTGGAAACCTCCATTATCGACGAATTACCGCCGGGTCGAACACCTGTGACCACGGTAGCTGTGCCCGACAGCCGCCGTGACGATGTTATCGAGCGCGTGCGCCACGCGGTGCAAGAGCATGGCCGCCAGGTGTATTGGGTCTGTACCCTGATTGAAGAGTCCGACGCTTTGCAATGCCAAGCGGCGCAACTCAGTGCCGAAGAGCTGAGCGAGCGCCTGCCGCAATTGCGCATCGGCCTGGTACATGGCCGTTTAAAGGCGGATGAAAAGCAGAATATTATGGCGCGTTTTAAAAATGGCGAGCTGGATGTATTGGTTGCGACCACGGTAATAGAGGTGGGTGTCGATGTGCCCAACGCCAGCCTGATCATTATTGAAAACCCGGAACGCTTAGGCTTGGCCCAGTTACATCAGCTACGAGGTCGGGTCGGCCGAGGTGCCGCCGCATCTCACTGCTTGCTGCTGTATCATGCGCCCCTGTCACACACGGCACAACAGCGCCTAGGGGTGCTGCGTGACAGCAATGACGGTTTTGTGATTGCCGAGCGCGATCTAGAAATCCGCGGTCCCGGCGAGGTGTTGGGCACCAAGCAAACCGGCATGACCGACTTTAAAATTGCCGATTTAGAGCGCGATAAAGCCCTCATTGGGCAATTGCGCCCCTTGGCCAAGCGACTACTGCACGAACACCCGCAAGCCGCCATGGCATTAAGCCAACGTTGGCTAGCCGGCCGTTCCAGCTACGCCCAGGCATAAAAAAGCCCCGGCAACCAAGGTTGTCGGGGCTTATCAATTTTAAGTTCGGCTTAGAACTTGTATTCGATACCTAGGCCTAGGTAATCTTCATCGTTTTCCGACGCATCGTCTTCAAACTTGGTGTAGAAACCGAATAGCTTAGTGTTTTTGTTGAACTTGTAGTCCACACCCGCAGTGATACCATTGCGATCTAGACCATCGAAGTCCATGGTTTGGTACTGAGCTTTAAGCACAGTTTTATCGATTGCGTAAGCCGCGCTTACTAGGAAACCATCTGCGTCTTCACCGCCTTCGGCAGGCTCTTGAGTTTGGTACATGGCACCTAGTTTAAAACCAGCTAGCTTAGTTTGTACCGTAGCACGAACAATGTCATAACCTTTAACGTCACTATCGGCTGCAACAGAGGCAAACAACTTAGTTTCTTTAAGACCTTGGTCGCCGTAAGTAAGCGCTACAGAGTAACCGTCCTCAGCATCCAGGTCATCTTCAGCGATGTAGCTGGCGATTAGCTTAACGCCACCGTAACTGTTTGAAGTATAAGTAACCGAGTTACCTAGACGATTTTCACCTTTAAAGATGTTTTTGATATCGGCTTCAAGGTCGCTGAACAGGTCAACTTTACCCTGAGATTGCTTTAGCGCCGTGTCGTTACGACCAACGACTAC
This sequence comes from Pseudoalteromonas sp. BDTF-M6, assembly GCF_018334135.1. NCBI lineage: Bacteria > Pseudomonadati > Pseudomonadota > Gammaproteobacteria > Alteromonadales > Pseudoalteromonadaceae > Pseudoalteromonas > Pseudoalteromonas sp. BDTF-M6. The sequence goes on along the minus strand of NZ_JAGXTQ010000002.1, from coordinate 602,038 downwards.
CTGACCGAAGTTGCCTTTCAAACCAACATATTGGTTACGAGCAGTAATGTTGTCATCGTCGCCTTTTGAGTCGGCATCAGAAACATCTACCTGAAATTCAAACTTATAAACTACATCCAGGCCATCGCTTAGGTTCTCAGTACCTTTGAAGCCTAGGCGTGACGCATTACTTTTGATTTCAGTGAATGAACCTTCACCTTCGTCAGATGACTGCATGGTTACATTGGCTTTACCATAGATATTTACATCGGCAAGCGCGTTGAATGATAGACCTGATAGTACCGCTACTACTAAAGCAGAAGGAGCAAATCGCATAGTTGTTTCCTCAATTAAAAATCGCAACATGTGTTTCAATGCGTGCAGTCTGCCAGCGGTAAATTACAAAAATATGACAGCTGAAACTTAATGTTCAATAAATCATCACGAGGATGAAACTAAAGCGTCATGCTTTTGTCTTAAATTGCTCTTTTTTAAGTGACTTCTTCGCCCAATAGTTGCAGTTGCAGCTGCAATTTTTCAATGAGATCTTTTTGTTCATTATCTTTATGAAAGGCAATAAAAATATCCCGAGATGTCTGGGGGACACCTTCAACTAAAAACAGTTCACCGGACTCCAAATACTGCTGCGCCTGCACCCTGGGCACAAAGGCACTGCCACCACAGCGAAGGATCAGCTCCAGGGCGATACGCCCGGTACTGGTACGAAAATAGGGGGGCGCCGAGTTGGCAAAGTTACGTGCATGCCACAGTGAGAAGGCCGTGCCCCAATCCACAAACACATATTGGTTATTAAAAAACGTCTCTGCGGTGGCATCCGGGTAACTCGACAGTGGAATAATATCCAAGGTACAAATGGGCTCCACGCAGAGCTCGTCCACCTTAGGCAGGTCGAACAACACCGCCAAATCCAGGGTGCGCTCGAGTAGCAATCGCGTGCTTTCTTGTTGGTTTTTCACCTCAGCCACCAGAGAGATCCCCGGCATGGCCGAGACCACATGGGCAATACCAAATTGCAAAAACGCATCCCAAATATTGGCGGTACCGCTGAGCGCTAGCTGGCGGCGCATATTGTCGGCCAAAGCCACATCCAGCTTAGCCCGCTGCACCCCGGTGACGATCAGTTTGGCGTGTGGCAATAGGCGCTCTCCCGGCGGCGTCAGTTGAATATTATTACGCTGGCGCAAGAACAGGTTAACCCCTAGGCTTTGCTCCAATTGGCGGATGCGAAAGCTCACCGCAGACTGGGTAATATAGAGGTTTTCCGCGGCCCGGCCAAAATGGCGGGTGCGCGCTACTTCGATAAAGGTTTTAAGTAAATCGATATCCACTCGTTTTTATCCTCACGATAAAAATTTTTTGTTTAATAAAACCAAGCTTCTGTACCATACTCCAGCCGAAATCTCTTGTAAAAAGGAGTCTGCTATGACGGCCAATCAACTTGTCGAGTTACGCAAAGCGTTCCCTTGTGATCATAAATTTTATAACGACGAAAAGTTTCCTCGTGGCTTTAGTCGCAGTGGTAACTTCACCTTGCTCGAGTCAGAAATCCTCGAACAGCATGGTCGTTTATTAAAAGCGTTGCAAGAAAAAACCATCGAACCTAGCAACGATACCCAAGCGCATTTCGTCGCGGCGACGACCGGGCTATCCACCCCGATCAACCCGATTGAAAAAGCCTGGATTAAATACCTTAAGCTCACCACCAGCAAAGCAAGATTCTTTACCTTGTTTGGTCGCAAGCGCAGCTATGATGCGCCTGAGGTGGAAGTTGAGACCGATGCGGATGACCTGGATTAATTCCAGGTTTTTTTTGCTCGAAACTCACGGTTAAGGAACACAGCCTCGCGATGTGTGCCAGGGCGCTGATTGCATGCCCTGGCCGTTGCGCCGGGGTCTTATACGGCTAAACGACGGCGGCTAAAACGCCATGAATCATAGCTGAAAATCGCCAGTGCAACCCAGATGCAGGCAAAGGTAACGATGCGTTCCATATCAAACACTTCACCATAGAATAGCACCGCTAACATAAACATCAGGCTCGGGCCTATATATTGAAAAAAGCCTATGGTGGTGTATTGCAGACGCTTGGCGGCGGCGGTAAAGCACAACAGCGGCAGGGTAGTAACCACGCCGGCACTGATCAGCAGTAGATTCAGCGACCAGTCGTTACTGGTCATATCCGAGCTCGCAGTCGGGGTCATTAAATACCAATAGATCAGTGCCGCCGGTAATAAGATCAGCGCCTCCAACAGCAAACCGGGCAAGGATTCCACCGGCATCTTTTTACGGATCAAGCCATAGATGGCAAACGAACCCGCCAACGCAAAAGCCACCACGGGGAAGGAACCGAAGCTCAGCACCTGGATCAACACACCGGAAACCGCCAGTGCTACGGCGACCAATTGCCAACGGCGTAAACGCTCGCCTAAAAACGTCACCCCAAGCAGCACATTGAGTAAGGGGTTAATATAGTAGCCCAGGCTGGCATCGAGCATATGGTCATTGTTGACCGCCCAGATAAACAGCCACCAGTTGAATCCCAATAGCGAGGCGCTGAGCAGCAGCATGCCCAGGTATTTAGGCCGAGCTATGATTGCCTGCACCTTGTGCCACTTCTTTACCAGTGCGACGATCACCATCAAAAACAGCACAGACCAAATGATGCGATGCGCTAATATTTCCAGCGCCGGCACCTCTAACAACTGTTTAAAATAGACCGGGGCAAAACCCCACATAACAAAGGCTAATGCGGCAAAGAGCATGCCCTTTTTTTGTTCGGGATCGGATGACATAGGGGGACCATACTGACTAAAAAGGGTATTTTACGCCCCCACTTGGCGCAGAGCTAGCACTATCCGACTAAATAAGTACCGGTACCATAAGCAATTTGTACCCCCGCTTCATTGTGCAATTCCATCCGACAGACGCACACCTTGTTGCCGGAGCGGATCAACACGGCGCTGGCGCTAAAGTGCTCGCCCTTGCCCGGGCGTAAATAGTCGCTGCGCAGATCTATGGTACCCAAGGTGGCCAATCGGTTTTTCAAACTAGCTATTGGCTCACCATCAAGCTTATCCACCACGGATGCAGCCGCCAGCAACCCGCCGACCGTGTCTAACAAGCTGGAGATCACGCCGCCGTGTAAGATACGCTGATGGGGATTACCAATAAGTTCATCTCGCCATGGCATATGGATGCGTGCCGACTCGCTATCAAGGTGAGTGATCTCTATGCCCAGTAACTGGTTAAATGGCATTTGCGAAAAAAGCAGGGCTAATTGTTTATAGGCAAAGGATTTATCCATGACATTCTCTAAGTAGACCATACTGGTAAGATGAGCTCATCCTAGCGCGAGATTAGTTTTTAAGCAAAGTTATCGGCTTTCATACGGCGGCTACAGACAAGGTCAATAAAACGCTCTAAAATAGCTCGCCATGAGCACTGTATCCGCATTATTCAACGAGCCAACACCCGAGCAAATTCTGCAGCAGGTCTTTGGTTATAGCCAATTCCGTGATGGTCAGCAGCAGGTGATAAACGCCGTGCTGGCGGCCCAGGACGCGTTAGTTCTGATGCCCACTGGCGGTGGCAAATCCCTCTGTTATCAAGTACCGGCCATGTTATTGCCGGGGCTCACCCTGGTGATCTCGCCCTTGATTTCACTGATGCAGGATCAGGTGACTCAGCTCAACACCCAGGGCGTTAAGGCCGCGTATATTAATAACTCCCTAAGCCGTGAAGAGCAGCAGTTGGTTTACCAACAACTCCATGATGGCGAGCTAAAGCTTTTGTATGTGGCACCGGAAAAGGCGCTGCAATACGAGTTTCTCGAGCGCTTGAGTTATTTGCAATTAAGCTTAATCGCCGTCGATGAGGCCCACTGTGTCTCCCATTGGGGTCATGATTTTCGCCCTCACTATTTCCGCTTAAGCGAGCTGAAGCAGCGCTTCGCCCAGGTGCCCATGATGGCGCTGACGGCCACCGCCGACAGCGCTACCCGGGTTGATATCGTTAATCAGTTGGGGCTGGCCTCTCCCTATATCCATATCGGCAGTTTCGACAGACCCAACATTCGCTACACCCTGGAAGAAAAGTTTAAGCCTTTTGCCCAGTTATTGCGTTATCTTCGCACCCAAAGCGGGCAAAGTGGCATTATTTATTGCACCAGCCGCAAACGGGTCGATGACCTGGCACAAAAGCTGAGCGAGTCGGGCCTTAACGTTGCCGCCTACCATGCCGGCATGAGTAACGAATCCCGCCATTTTGTGCATAACGCCTTTGCTAAGGACGATATTCAAATCGTGGTCGCCACGGTCGCCTTCGGCATGGGCATCAATAAACTCAATGTGCGCTTTGTGGTGCATTACGATATCCCTAAGAATATCGAGTCCTACTACCAGGAAACCGGTCGTGCCGGCCGTGACGGTTTAGCCGCCGAAGCCATTATGTACTTCGACCCCGCCGATGTCCCAAGGGTACGACGCTTTTTCGAGGATATCGAAGACGAACAAAGACGCCGGGTCGAAGAGCAGCGCTTTAATGCCATGGCCAGCTTTGCTCAGGCGCAAACCTGTCGCCGACAAATTCTGCTTAATTACTTTAGCGAGTATCAACGCGAAGCCTGTGGCAACTGCGATATTTGCCTCAATCCGCCACAACGCTTCGACGGCACCTTAGTCGCACAGCAGGCGCTGTCCTGCGTCTATCGGGCCGGTCAGAAATTTGGCTTAGGCTATATTGTCGAATTACTGCGCGGCGCCAATACCCAGCGCATTCGCGATTTAAATCATCACACCTTGAGCACCTATGGCATTGGTAAGGAACACAGTAGCGAATACTGGCTCAGTATCTTGCGTCAGTTGGTGCACCAAGGCTTATTGCATCAGGATATTAGTCAGGGCTCGGTGCTCTGCCTGACCGAGGCAGCGCGGCCGGTACTCAAAGGCGAGTATCAGTTGCAGCTGGCAGAGCCGCGTTTACAGGCTAAACACGTGTACCAGGATAAGTTGGCGCAGTTTAACTATGACAAGAAGCTGTTCGCCAAATTGCGCGCCTTACGTAAACAGCTCGCCGATGAAGACGATGTGCCGCCCTATGTGGTTTTTAACGATAAAACGCTGGCGGAAATGGCCCAGTTGATGCCCACCAATGACACCGAGTTTTTAAAGGTTTCCGGAGTTGGTTTTAGCAAGTTAACTAAATATGGTGGTGCCTTTATGACCTTAATTCGCAACTATTTATCGGCTGAATAGTCCGCTTGTTGCGCGCCCTGAGTATGAGGCTGGCCGTAAAACTTGGCCAGCTTATCTATTTGCTGCTCGGTTAACGATGCGGCCATGGCCGACATCAGTGCGTGACGGCGCTTGCGCGCTCGATAATCCAGTAACTGCTGGCGTAAATAAGCAATATTCTGACCCTTCAAGTGCGGCGTTGAGGCATTACGGGCGATACCGTCGAGGCCATGACAACCTTGGCAACGGGCCGCTAAAGACTCGGCATTGACCTCAAAGGCCAGCAATAAAATAATGATGAAGTAATTATATTTCATATACATAGAGAGTAAGAAAGTGACCACTCTAAGTCTAGACCGAGATCACCTGGTGATCATCATTAATCCCGACGTAATGCCTGAAGCCGATGAATTCGATTTTTGGGGACGTATTTTCCTGCATCAGGACGAGATTAGCATAGGTGAATTTTCTCAGGGTGCGGACCGTCATATGCTGCGTTTTCATTATTGCAATTGCCCTTTTGAACTGCACTTTGAGCATTATGGCGATAGTCTGTGGATCGCCGCCAGCGGCGCCGAGTCTGAGCTGCTCCTTGAAAAATTAACACATTATTTAAGCGCAAGTTGACACATTGTGCAGTAGACTAAAATGACGGGAAATAAAAAATAGTGTGTTAAATGAAGCGGCTGGTAGTGACTTTAGGGATCTTGTTGGCGGCGCAAGGGCAGGCTCTGGCGCAGTGCAACAGCGAGCATCTAGAGAATGATCCAGACCAGTTGCTATCGCGACAACTCGCCGATAAGCAGCCACTCCCCAAAGCCGACGGCACACGCCAGATAGGCCATATTCGCTTTATCCAAAACAATATTTTCAACACCGATCTGCCCAGCGAAGACAACTGGCTGTTTCGCCTTGCCAATACCATGCACATCATGACCGAGCCTCAGGTAATGAAAAACATTCTGCTGTTTAGCGAAGGCGACCCATATGACCCAGAGTTACTAAAGGAGTCAGAGCGCCTGCTGCGCCAGCAAGGCTATTTGTACGATGCCCAAATCAGTGCGAGCGAGCGCTGTGAAGACTATATCGATGTGGTGATCACCACCCGCGAACTTTGGACCTTACTGCCGGAGATCAGCTTTAGCCGCAGTGGCGGTGAAAACCGCTCCACCTTCGGCTTTCGCGACGGCAACTTTTTAGGCTGGGGTAAACACCTATCCTTGGTTCGCACCAATGATGATGACCGCAGCGGCTACGAGTTTACCTATGCCGATCCCAATGTCTTCGGCAGCCGTTATCGGGGTCGTCTCGAATACGCTGACAACAGCGATGGCGAGCGCCATTGGCTGGCCCTGAGTTACCCTTTCTACTCTCTCGACACGCCCTATAGCTACGGCTTTGCTAACGGCGGTAATCGCCGCGATGAAAAGCTCTATAACAAGGGGGAAACGATCAGCGAGTTTTCTCAGGATACCAGTATCAGTGAGGTATTTTTCGGTATCGCCCGGCGCCCGGCGGAGCATTGGACCCAGCGCATCCGCCTGGGCTACCGTTACCAAAACGAGCGCTTTTACGAGCTTCCACAAACCAATTTACCCATTGCCAAAGAGCGCACCCTGTCTTACCCCTATATCGACATCACCTGGCTGGAGGACGATTTTGTGAAAGTCCATAATATCGACACCATTAGCCGCACCGAAGACCTTAATCTGGGCTGGCAGATCCATGCTCAATTCGGCTACTCGCCGAGTACCTTAAGCGACGATGCCAGTCGTTATATACTTAAGCTCAATGTCCACCGTAGCCACTATATCAGCCAACGAAGCTTATGGCGTTGGTCGCTAGGCATAGATGGCACTATCCACGAGCAAGATTTTGAGGCGGAAAATCTCTTCTTCGGCGCTCACGCCGAATACCTGTATAACAGTGACGATGCCCAGTCCTGGTATGTGAAGGGACAGGTAGACGCCGCCGAAGGGTTGACCGCAGATCAGCAGCTTCCCCTTGGCGGCGACACCGGCCTGCGCGGCTATCCGCATCATTACCAACTCGGCGACAGGCGCGCGCTGTTTAGTGTCGAAAAACGCTATTACTGGCAATATAACCTTTGGCAATTATTTAGCGTCGGTGGCGCCTTGTTTTATGATGCCGGTCAGGCCTGGTTCCATGACAACCAGGAAAATGCCCATTTTCATCATAACATTGGCTTTGGCTTACGCCTGGCCCCTAGTCGCGCCAATGCCGGCGCTGTGATCCACCTGGATGTGGCCCGCCCTATCAACCGCAGCGATGATGTTGACCCGTTACAGTGGCTGGTCAGCGTAAAAAAATCTTTCTAACATCCTTTGTTGTGCCGATATTCCATGCTATATAGCTGCTTTTATTGCTTCCTTTATTTTGTAGGAAAAAACGGTGTCGCTACTGGAATTAGTCAGCCAAAACTATAAATGGATCATCACCCTGGGAGTGCTGCTGCTCTTCCCCCTCTTGGTACGTTTACAGCAAAAAATATTCGAAAAAACCATCCATGGGCGCGTCGATCCGCATCGCAAACAGCGGGCGCAATTGCTGCTTAAAGTCTTGCTGGCCATAGTGTTGAGCTGTGTGCTACTGGTCTTTTGGAGCATAGAATTACGCGGCCTGCTGGTATTGGGTTCCAGCCTATTTGCCATGCTTGGCGTTGCCTTGTTTGCCGGTTGGTCTCTGCTGTCTAACCTAACCTCATTCTTATTAATGTTTGCGCAAAACGACTGCCGCGTAGGCTACTGGGTCAAGGTGATCGACGGCGCCAATTTTGTCGAAGGCCGCATTATCGAAATGGGGTTCATGAATGTGGTGCTTGAGCATGTCGACGGCCATAAGGTGCTCTACCCTAATAACCTTTTTGTTACCCGTCCGGTCATGGTGCTGAACAAGCCGCCACAAAAAGCCAAGCCGATACGTAAAATACTTGGACCAAAAAAATAAGCGCCCATAGGCGCTTATTTTTATGCGGTTATTAGTTATTGAGCTCCGCGGTTTTAAGCTCGTCGTCCATGTAGCTTATCTCATCGATAAACGTTTCCAGTTGCTGCTCAACGATGGAGTTAGCATGGGCAAAATAGGCCAAATGAAACACCGCATCCCCTTCGTTCACCAGTGGCAGGGTTTGCTGGCCAATAACGATACCGCTGCGCGGAGCCACTACGGCACACTCGGTATCGCCGAGCGGGCTATTGATATAGGCCAATACCTGACCCTGACGCACACGCTCACCCAAAGAGACCTGGGCACGAATAATGCCATCGGTTTCCGCACGGATCCAACTAGTGGCCGAAGCAATAACCGGCTCGGCCTGTTTGCGCACCCGCTTGCCACGCATCATACGCAGTTTACGCATCACGTTTTCCACCCCTTGCACGCCGGCGGCAATGGCAATGGGGTCAAAGCGCAGCGCCTCGCCGGCTTCATAGGTGATCACCGGAATCCCGCGTGCCGCCGCTTCGGAGCGCAGCGAACCATTTCGCAAAGAGGCATTAATCACCGCCGGCGTACCAAAGGCGTTGGCTATCTTCGCGGTTTCATCATTGCTCAAGTCGGCACGAATTTGCGGCAAATTGGTACGGTGAATGGCACCGGTATGCAGATCGATAATATGACTGCAGTGCACTGCCACCTCGTTAAAAAAGGTGTTGGCCATGCGCCCGGCTACCGAGCCTCGTATCGAGCCGGGAAAGCTGCGATTTAAATCACGCCTGTCCGGCAAATAACGGGACTTATGAATAAAGCCAAACACATTAACCACGGGCACAGCGATCAGGGTGCCACGCAACTTAGCGGCATCCACCTTGGCCAGGGTTTGCCGCACGATTTCCACCCCATTGAGCTCATCGCCGTGAATGGCAGCACAAACCAACAGCGTGGACCCAGGTTCAACGCCGTTGACCACCTCAAGACTAATGGTCAGGGGCGAATGGGTGTACAACTTGGCCGCCTCTAGTTCAAAGACGCGGCGCTCTCCGGGAGCAACCTGCTCCCCTAACATGGTAAATGGCGTATTTTTCTTAGCCCTTGCCACGGGTTCTGGTCCTTTTCTCTTTCGCGTTCTTTTCAATAAATTGAATGATCATACTGGCAATGTCCTTGCCGGTCGCAACTTCGATGCCTTCTAAACCCGGAGAAGAGTTTACTTCCATCACCAAGGGGCCGCGCTCCGAGCGCAGCAGGTCAACACCGGCGACGTTCAAGCCCATGGCCTTGGCCGCCGCCACCGCGGTTTTACGCTCTTCCGGGGTAATGCGAACCAGGCTGGCACTGCCGCCACGATGCAGGTTAGAGCGGAATTCGCCTTCTTGCGCCTGACGCTTCATGGCCGCAATAACTCTATCGCCAATCACGAAACAACGAATATCGGCGCCACCGGCTTCCTTAATGTATTCCTGTACCATGATGTTGGCTTTTAAGCCCATAAAGGCCTCGATCACGCTCTCCGCCGCCTTACGGGTTTCCGCAAGCACCACGCCAATGCCCTGGGTGCCCTCAAGCAACTTGATCACCACGGGAGCACCGCCAACCATTTCCAACAGGTCTTTTACATCATCGGGCTTTGACGCAAACCCGGTGACCGGCATGCCGATGCCTTTACGTGACAGTAGTTGCAATGACCGCAACTTATCGCGCGAACGGGTGATAGCAACCGACTCATTGACCGGATACACGCCCATCATTTCAAACTGACGTAACACCGAGCAACCATAAAAGGTCACCGAGGCGCCAATTCGCGGGATAATGGCGTTAAAGCCCTCAAGCTTTTCGCCCTTATAATGAATTTCTGGCTCCTGCGAGTTAATGTTCATATAACAACGCAGCGCATCCAACACCTGCACCTCATGACCACGCTTCTCTGCCGCTTCGATTAGACGGCGAGTGGAGTACAGGTTTTTGTTGCGCGATAAAATACCAATTTTCATAGTTATCCTTATAACTTTGTTTGGTGTGAGAGCTCAGGGTCAACCACAATGCGGCCCACCATAGCGGTGCGCCCTAGTAGCATGCGAAACTTCATGGTATCGCGGTTGGTCAATGTTGCCTCCATCGGCCATTGTTGGCCATCGATACTCAACAAGGTTTCAATCACATAACGCATTTCGCTATGACCACCAGAATCGGTGACGGTACGCTCATCTTTTACTTTAGCTTGGCATTGAATTTCGGTTTCGACATCATCTTGATTCGGGTGCACCCAAAAACGCACCCATTTTTCGCCATCCTGCATATAAGGTTCAACCTTAAACGCGTGAATACAAGATGTGCGGGCTCCGGTATCTACCTTGGCTTTGATCTGCTTGATCCCTAACTCAGGCAACGCAACCCACTCGCGCCAACCGACTAAAATTCTGTTTTCCATAATGGCTACCAGCTCAGTGCTCCGACGGGAGCAAGTTGTTAAAGATCCGCTTTATACGGCAATTCACCTTAAAGAACAGTGAATTAATTTACTCGCGTCGATTAATATAATTAATTGATCTTCACGATGTTGTAGTCAAGGATAGAAGAAAATGGCGACAACAAAAAGCGAATTCTCAATGAGTGCATTAATCCATGCCCTAGTGCTCGACGGCCAAGGCGGTGTCAGTAAGGAATTGACAAATAAAGAACAAATTAGCGCTTGGCAAAAAACCGACGGCTTACTGTGGCTGCACCTCGACTATTGCTTTGATGAAGCCCGCGATTATCTTGAGCGCGTTAATTTAAGCGAGTTTGCCTACCAATCCTTGCTGGCCGAGGAGACTCGTCCACGCCTGGTGACCGACGGCCAAGGCACGCTGATGTTTTTACGTGGGGTGAATCTGAACCCGGCACAAACGCCGGACGACATGGTGTCGATTCGCCTTTATGTTAGCGACCAACTGATCGTTTCCACCCGTCACCGCCGCCTGCTTTCGGTGGGCGCCTTAGCCGACTCACTGCGCGCTGGCGATGGACCCAAGGATGCGTCATCACTTATTTGCCAACTCAGCGAAAACCTCACATCGCGGATGCAGGACGTCATCGACGAGCTTGAAGACAAGCTCGACCAGTTTGAGGAGCAGGTCGATAGCAGCCAGCCTTATGACCATAATGCCTTGTCTCAGGTGCGCAGGCAGACAATAGGTCTAAAGCGTTATATTCGCCCACAAAAAGACGCTCTGCGCGGCCTGTTAACACAACCGCCAAGCTGGTTAGAAGATGAGGATCGCTCGCGCATTAGCGAGACCATCAACCACCTGGTGCGTTATTTAGAAGAGCTGGATATGAATATTGAGCGGGCGCAGATCATTCAACAAGAGGTCGCCAGTCAGGTTTCCGACCAGCTCAATAAACGCATGTATGTAATGTCCGTGGTGGCCGCGCTGTTCTTGCCTTTGGGCTTTTTAACCGGCCTGTTAGGGGTCAATATCGGCGGTATCCCGGGTACCGAGTCCGATGCCGCTTTTGCCATTTTCGTCATCGCCCTGGTGGCTCTGACCGCCTTGATAGCCGTATATTTTAAGCTAAAGAAATGGCTTTGATCTGATCCAGGCGCACACTGGCGTGGTTGCTAAAATGCAGCCACTCCCCTTGGCCACTGACGATACCCACATCTTCGGCTCGAGCACAAAACTGCTCACCGCTGTGCAAGGTCACCGACACTTCATTATGGCGCATGCAATAAATCTCAATTTGATCATGCTGCTCACAGGAAATTGGCATATAGGCCATCGGCTTCTCCTTCTTTCACACCAGCGAACTCTTTTCTTATAGCACAGCGGCTAATAAAAGGGGCTCATTGAGCCCCTTAATAATGCACTAAAAACTGTAGGTGATATTACCGTAGATAAAGCGCCCATCCAGGCTGTATGGTGCAAACGGCGTGTACGGGAAAATCTGGTTAAAATCAGACTGGCCCACATTGTCCACCGTCGCCTGCGGGTATTGATCGAACAGGTTATTGGCGCCTAAAGCCAGCTTCCAACTGGCATCGGGATGATACGCCACTTCCAGGTCGGTCAGCCATTTAGCATCCAGGTATTCGTCACGCTCTGGTTGTGAGGAAATATCCGCCACCTCGCCGTAACGGGTCACTCGCACAGTGGTTTGCCACTTGCCCAGGTTCCAAATCGCCGTCAGGTTTAGCTTGCTATCCGGTGTACCCTGTTCAAAACGACCGATTTCACGACGAGCAAACAACTGATAGCTCTCGCCCAATGAATCCAACTCCGCCGGGTTATCTTTAACGGCGGTGATCTCGGTGTCGTTAAGGTTGCCGGCGGCGCTTAAGCGCATATCGCCCCAGGTGGCTAAATCAAGCTGGTAGGTGGCAACAATATCCACGCCCTGAGTGCGCGAATCGATGGCATTGGTGAAATAACGTACGCTCTCGACATGGGCCTCTCCGGCCGCCGCGAGAATCGCCGCCACTTCGTCGCCCTCTAAGTTTTCCGAGAGCACGATGCGGTCGTCGATATCGATGCGGTAGGCATCCAGGGTCAGGCTGAAAGCACCACTATTATAGATAAAGCCGGCGGTGATATTGACTGACTCTTCGGCCTCCAGTGGCTCAGCTCCCAAAGCCTGTGCCGCGGCGGTATCGGCAGGGAATAGACCGACCTCAAATGGCTGATTGTTTTCCAACACGGTAGAGATCTGGCGGTACGAGCTTTGTGCCAAAGATGGCGCACGGAAACCGCTGCTGATGGCACCGCGCAGGCTCAGATTTTCACTGACGCTGTAACGGCTTGCCAGTTTCGCCGTAAAGGTGCTGCCGAAATCACTGTAGTCTTCCAGACGCCCGGCCAAAACCAGGTTCCAATCCTCGTTGAGATAGGTATCGAATTCCGCAAACAGCGCCATATTGTAGCGACTTTCATCGGTGACACTGGCAGGGCTAAAACCAGGCAATACCTGGGCACCACCGGCTCCTAACGGAGCGCCATTACTATCGACGGCGGTAATATAGGAGGCCTCTTCACCAGGCTCGATTTGATAGCCCTCACGACGGTACTCGGCACCGATAGTGAAAAACACATCATCGTTTAAACCCAGGTCAAGCACGGTGCTGGCATCGGCGTTGACCAACCATTGGTCATATACCAGGGCGCCATTATCGAACTCGCGCGGGCTATTAACACCTAGCGAGGTATTTAGGCTGTTACTGACACCGAAGGCAAAATCATTGCGGCCATAGTTGGTGCTGATATCCCAGTTCCAGTCGCCGCTTTCCCCTTCCACCCCAAGGGCTAAGGCATAGTCCTCTACCTGGGTATCAATTTGCGGCAAGAAACCATCGGGATAAAGCGCGATCACATTACGGCTGTCTTTGGCTCGGCGATAAAAACCGCCGGAGTTACCTTCACGCTCGGAGTAGCTGCCGAAGGCATACAAGCGATAACCCTGACCCAACTCATAACCGCTATTGATAAACAGGGCGACATCTTCCAGCGCTGCCTTACCGAAGCGGTGGTTATAACGGTCAATGGTAAATTCGCGCGGATCCAGGCTGCCATCGTCAAGGCGGGCATATTGTTCGCGGGGATCAAAGCCGGAGCGCAGGGTTGGCTCATGGTCACGGTACTCCAGGGCGATGTTAACAAAGCCCTCATCGCCCAAGGCTAAACCCGTATTGGCACTGAAGGTACGGTTGGCGCCGTCGTTGATACGACGGTCATCACCGGTTTCAAAGGCCAGGTCGCCATTGTTGTCGGCATAAGCACGCTTCAGCTGAGGTGCACCGGCCATTTGCGTATCGTACTCGCCGTAAGTGGCGCTGATGCTACCGCCTTCATCGGCGTCCTTTAGCACTATATTGATCACCCCGGCTATGGCGTCTGAGCCGTATTGGGCGGCGGCACCATCACGCAGCACTTCCACGCGCTTAATAGCGGCAACGGGGATCATATTCAAATCCACCGCGGTCGAGCCACGACCCACTACGCCACCTAGACTTAAAAGCGCACCGGCATGACGGCGCTTACCATTTACCAATACCAGGGTGTGATCCGGTGCCAAACCGCGCAATACAGCAGGGCGGGCATGATCTGTGCCATCGGCTAGGGTAGCGCTGGGGTAATTAAAACTCGGCACTTGGGCGGCCAACACCTGGCTGATCTCTAACTGACCGGTGCTGGTCATATCAGCACTGGTGATCACATCGACGGGCACCGTGCTCTCTCCCAGGCTACGTAGGCTGCGGCGAGTACCGGTCACGGCAATCACTTCCATATCTTGCTCCGCCGCGCTGTCGTTTTGCGCCGTAGCAGCAAGACTTGGCGCACTGCCCAATGCCGATGCGATAGCCAGGCTTAAAGCCAGGTAATTGGTTGTAATTGTCATGAAGACCCCCTGAATACTGGAACTAGGTGATAAAAAAGGGGGCAATCATACGTAGCCATTTTAGTAACAGCAAATAGCAAAATAAACTAACTTATTCACCGAAATGAGTACTCAATAACAGACTGTTTCAGACGTAAACAAGGTGCTAACCCGGCGCTAAAATCGTGCAAGGAAACACATCTTACTGCCTGTTTTATAGACACATTCAGGGCGAGGATAGGAAAATATTTTTAAGGGATTAACGACAACACAGCCCACTAGGCGTTAACGTCTAGCCGGAGGGAGGCAATGTATAGACGGCAAAAATAGCCAGATAAAGAGTAGAGCGAGATAAAGGAATAAAAGTATAACTTACTGATTGGCCAGTAATGGCGCTCTCGCTAGGGATCGAACCTAGAACTTGGCCTCCGGAGGGCCACGTGATATCCATTTCACCACGAGAGCAGCTGAGTCAGCAGCATGGGATAGCGCCAACTGCGCCTATAGTAATGGCATCCCTTGGGAAATACCAGCCCCCGCTAATCGGATGGCGATAATTTATTCAGTGACAAAGAGTCGACTCGTCCAGTTTATCGGCGGAAATTTCAGACTTATACAAGGGGAGCCCCCCGCCTTGCTTTTTGCGCGCTGTCCTGTTGTTCAAAACCCGGGATAAAAAGCGTAGACAAAAAGCATTATTGCCACAAAAACAACAAGTTATTCATGCTGCAGCAACGCACTTCCAGCATTTTTATGCACCAGACCAGAGCAGCTACAAAAAAACAACAAAATAACCACAATATATTGACTACAAAAACCTATAAATTGAATTTAAATTCCCTATAATTGCATTTAAATTCAATTTATCTTTATTTTCGAGTCAAAAAGCCCGGCTGGATGGAAAATGTAGAAATTCCTCTGGTACATGGTAAGCCCGCATTTAGAGCAATATCACGCAAAAAAATAGCGAATATTTTTGCACAAAAATGCACGCAACTTGGCAAATAGAGAATAAAAAAGCGCAATGACTGAATATTAATTTCCGTCCCTCTTTTAGGGGGTTGTTTAATTATTGTTAACGTGCTTTTTATTGAATGGCAGATTGCATTGCTATATCAAATTCACAGGGTAATACAACATGGGTAAATTTAAGCCAACATTACTGGCTACGGCCATTGCCGGCTGCTTATGTGGCTACGCCAACGCCGA
Organism: Pseudoalteromonas sp. BDTF-M6; assembly: GCF_018334135.1. Taxonomy (NCBI): domain Bacteria; kingdom Pseudomonadati; phylum Pseudomonadota; class Gammaproteobacteria; order Alteromonadales; family Pseudoalteromonadaceae; genus Pseudoalteromonas; species Pseudoalteromonas sp. BDTF-M6. The sequence goes on along the minus strand of NZ_JAGXTQ010000002.1, from coordinate 586,289 downwards.
GCAAGCCAACAGCGAAATCAAGCAAGAAAAGGCATTGGAAGTCATTCAAATTACCGCGACTCGTCGCAGCGGTTCGGCGCAAGAAGCGCCGCTCAACATCACCGCCATGGATGCCGACGTGATGAAAGATCAAAATATTGCTCAGCTCGAAGACGTCGCGCGCTGGGTACCGGGCCTGACCATTACCGATCAGGGCGGACGTGAAGGCTCGCCGATTATCGTGCGCGGTTTGAACACCAACTCGTCGGAGCGTGCATCCGACAGCGGCACCGTGGCCACTTATTTGGGTGAGATCCCCCTTAATATCAATTTACGCCTCACCGACGTTGAGCGCGTCGAGGTGCTGATCGGCCCACAAGGCACCCTGTACGGTGCCGGTACGCTAGGCGGCGCCATTCGATATATGCTTAAGGCGCCGGTACTGGATATCACTGAAGGGCAAATCAGCGGCGACCTGTTCACTCTGTCACAAAGCGATGGCACCGGCGGCGAAGCGGGTTTTGTATTTAATACCCCTATCATCGAGGACGAACTGGCGGTCCGTGCCAGCGTAAACTATTACCACAACCCGGGTTATATGGATTACAACTTTGTCGTGCGTGAGCCGGGCGTATCCCTGCCCGACCCGGACTGGAACAATGCCGACGAGGTGAAGGCCAACCTTAAGCAGGTCAAAGATGCCAATGATGAAGACATTACCACGGCGCGCCTGTCACTGCGCTGGGCACCCAATGATGTCTTTGAGGGCACCCTCAACTACTTCTATCAAAAGCAGGAACACGGCGGCAATTCGATCACCCAGTACGGCAGCATCAGCCCGGATAACCCCATTCACGACTTGGTCGGCAAATACGACTCAGCCTACCGTGTTGAAGAGCCCAATGAGCAAGAAGATGAATTGCTTAGCCTGGAGCTAAAAGCCGATTTAGGCTTTGCCGAGCTGGTTTCGGCCTCGGGCTGGTCGAGCTATGAACAAGAAGGTCAGCGCGATCAAACCGATCTGCTTTACGATATCTGGACCGGCTACGCCAACTTCCCGGCCTTTGTCGATTACACCAAGGACACCAGTGAGCAAGACAGCTTTACCCAGGAGCTGCGCCTGGTTTCCAGCCATGATGGACCCTGGAACTGGATTGTTGGCGCTTACTACAACAAGTTTGAAAGCAAATCGGACGACAGGGAATATGCCCCGGGCTTCGATAACTTCGACTATGGCAGCGACATTCCCAATATCGAACCGGACCTAGAGTACATTGCTATCACCGAGTCAGATACCACGGAAAAAGCCTTGTTTGGTGAGGTGGGCTATGCCTTTACCGATCAGTTTAACATCACCCTGGGCGCACGTTTTTACGAGTATGAAATCGACTCCAAATCCGGTTCGGCCACGCCCTTATTCGATGCCTGGGATGATGTATTCTATGCCTCGCGAGCGGATGTCGACCTGGAACCAAGCAGTGCCGAAGATGACGGCAGCCTGTTTAAGTTCAACGCCAACTACACCTTTGACAATGGTTTGGTCACCTATTTCACCATCAGCGAAGGTTTTCGTATCGGCGGCAGTAATGGCCTGGAGTCTTGCCCGGAGCAATTGCCAGATCAGCAAATCATCTGTGCCCTGCCCAATGAAATGGCCTATAAGCCGGACACCACCACCAACTATGAGCTAGGTATTAAATCAACCTGGTTACGTAACAAGCTGCACTTCAATGCCGCGCTCTTTAGTGTTGATTGGGACGATGCACAAATTCAGTCGACCACGGTCAATGGTCAGGAGATCATCACTGCCAACGCTGGCTCCGCCCGCTCTCAAGGCGTCGAGTTATCGACTCGCGCTCTTTTAGGCGACAACTGGACGGTCTATGCCACCTACGCCTATGCCAAGGCCGAACTGACCGAAGATGCCCCTATGCTGTTTGATGTGTATGAGCCGGACCAGGCTTATTACGACGGGGCTGACGGCGACCGCTTGCCCGGTTCGCCTGAGCACCAGGCATCACTGGGGGTCAGCTACGAAAACGAAGTGTTTGGCGACAAGTTGTTGAACATTAACTATGGCCTGACCGCACAAAGCGATGTCTATACCAAGGTAGGTCTTAAGGCCGACGGCGAAGTGCTGCCGGGCTATGCGCTTAGCAATCTGTCCGCCAAGATCTCCGGAGATATGTGGTCGGCCACCCTGTATGTCGACAACCTGTTCGACAAGTACGCCTTCACCTCGACTCGTCGTGATAAATCCTGGGCGGGGATGGGGCGCTATGCCGACCAAAACCATGAGCTGCCTGAATTGCAACGGGTGTATGGTCACTACATCACCACTCCACGGACCATTGGCATGAAGTTTACCTATAACTTCGAGCTGTAATACACTAAGGGGCAACCAAGGTTGCCCCCTTTTTTTATTGATATGACCGACTCCACATTGCGCCACCACATTCAGCACCTGTTACGCCAGCAACAGCTCACCCAGGCTCATCAGGACCTGCTCACTCGGTTGCAGCAAAATCCTGAAGATCACCTTGCCTGGTCGCTGATGGCCGAGGTCAACGCCCAGGCCGGCGACCTGACCAAGGCGGTTAAACTCCTGGACAAGGCACTGACAATTTCGGCGCAGCCGGAGTATGTCCTTAACCGCGGCAAGTTTTTATACCTGCTTGGGCGCAGCGAAGAGTGCCACCAGACGCTGCAAACCCTAGATAAGGAATCACTCACGGACGCCGGGCAACTGGACACCCTGGCGAACCTCTATAGTCGTCTCGGCGACTATCACAACGCTCATGGCTATCATCTGCGCGCCGCTCAATACTCCCCGGATAACGCCGATATTCTGGTTAACGCCGCCATCAGCCATAACATTATGGCCGCTAACAGCAAAGCCAAAGAACTGTTGCAACGGGCGCTTCAGCTCACCCCCAATCACTATCGCGCCCATTATGCCCTGGCCGAGCAAAGCTCCATGGCCGAAGCGCAGGCGCATATAGAGCAGCTCACCGCCCTATTGGCACAAGAGCAAAATGCCATCGCCCGCCAACACCTGTTCCATGCCCTGGCTTTAGAGCATGAACTACTGGGGGACTATGCCGAGGCCTTTAACGCCTTTGCAAACAGCAAGGAAGCGGTGGCCAAACGTATTCACTTTGATGCCGCCAAGCACAGGGCCTTTTGCCAGCAGTTGATCTCGACACCGCCTCAGCTTATATCGCAACAGGATAATGATGCTGAAGCCGTCTTTGTGGCGGGCATGCCTCGCTCAGGCACCACCTTAGTAGCCCAGTTACTGTGCCAAAGCCCACACTTGGCGTCTTTAGGTGAGTTGCAGGACTTCCCTCAGGGGGTCAAGCGCTTAAGTGGGCAAAGCGGTGCCGCCATTCTGACGCCCGAGGTCATCACTAGTGCAGGCCAGGGAGATGTGGCTACCTTGGCAAAGGAGTACCTCGGTCGTTACAGGGGATTAAAGGGAGACGCCGAGCGCGGCTGCGATAAACTGCCGTTTAACTTTTACTACATCGACTTTATCGTCCATGCCCTGCCCCAAGCGAAAATCGTGCTTATGCTGCGCGCCAAAGAAGACACCTGCATCGCCAACTTTCGCCAGGCCTATCAGGTGCACAGCCCTTTCCATCATTATGCCTTTACGCTTTGGGATATCGCCGCGTTTTATGATGATTATGAGCGCTTAGCGCGGCACTTTGCCGCTAAATATCCGGAGAATGTGATTTTGCAAAGCTATGAAGACCTGGTCAGCGAAGGTGAGCCGGCACTGCGCCGATTATATGCGTTTTGTCAGCTGCCTTGGCAGGACGACTGCTTGCAGTTTTATACCAAGCCCAGCGCCTGTGCTACCGCCAGTAAACTGCAAATTCGCCGTCCGCTGAACAAGGGATCCGTTGGTTATTGGCGCCATTATCAGCGCCAATATGAGGCCTTGGTAGATAAGAGTTAGGCCATGAGCGCATCGAGGCTGAGCTTAGCCTCATCGATACGATGCTGCACCTGATGGCGCACATACCAAAAGTAATTTAGGGCCGCCACCAGCTTTTGCATGGCCTTAAATTTCTGCCAGTTGCCCTGCTGCTTCATCGTGCGAAAGTAATTGCTAAACAAACTCTGCTGTTGACCCGCGGAGAGCTTAAAGCTCAGGGTTAACATGGCCAAATCGAAGTAGCGGTCGCCATGCTGGGCATATTCGAAGTCGATGCACTGCCACTGCCCACGGTGGCTGATAATATTTTCTTTGATCAGATCGTTATGACAAAAGCAGTAATCCTCGCGTGCAGCCTGTGTCAAGGCTACCACCTCTTGCAACGCCTGTGCATAGGGACGATAGCAGGGATCATTGGCGTAACCGGCAAGCTCGGCATGCAAGTCTAACGCCGTGCCACCGCTTGGCAGACCATGAATTTGCACCAGCCGTAACAGGGCCTGCTCGGCATCGAAGGTAACAGGCATCTGCCCCGGTGCATAAGCGAAAATGGCGCAGCGATGGCCGTTGTCCACATGCACGGGGGCCGGACAGACGCCCTGTTGCGCTAAGGTGCGCTGGGCATCGATGGCGGCAGCGGGGACCGGCTTACCATAAAGCTTCACCAGCAAAGTACCCTGCTCGGTATCGACGCGATAGTTTTCGTTGCTTACCCCTTGTGGCAAAAAGGTAATTTGGTCAATCACCGCATCGGCTTTAAATGCCGTAACCAAGGCATGGATGCGACCCACCGACTCAGGCATAGGCCGGCACTCCCTGTTCCTTCTGCTGATATTGCTGGCGCCAGCGTAGGTAGCCAGTAATCGCCATAAAGGTATAAAACACAAATAGCACCACGGTCGGATAATAGCCCTTGGCCAGATACAAATAGATGGAAGCGGCATCGATAACCACCCAATAGAGCCAGTTTTCCAACACTTTTTTAGCCACAAAGTAAGTGGTTAACACCGCAAAGCAGGTGGTTAAACTGTCCAGGTAGGCATAGTCGGCACGAGTGTAATTATCCATCACATAGCCTATGCATACAGCGATAAGCGCGGTCGCAGCAATTAGCCAGGCATGCGTCCTCAGGCGATAGCTGACGATGCCCTGACTTTGACTACGCTCTTTGCCGTAGCGCCATGCCCACCAGCCGTAAATGGCCATACCCATATAATAAAAATGCAGCAGGGATTCCATCAGCAAGGCGCCCTGCCAATACATCAGGGTGTAGATCAGGGTGCTGAAAAAGGCTGCGGGCCAGCACCACAGGCTTTCGCGCATGGCCAACAACAAATAGGCCACGGAGAGTGCCACTGCCGCATATTCCCAGCCGGACATGGCGGCAAAGCCAGATAAGGTGCTATTTAAGGCGTCCATAAGGCGTTCCTAAGTGCTAGTCTTGAGGCGACAGGTCGCCGTGCAAAAACTTACAAACAAAGATGGCCTTACCGAATTGCTCATAGGAGCGTTTGATCTCGGCGCTAAGCACCGCCATCACGGTATCATAGTCACCAAAAACCTGGGTTGAGAGCGTATTGGTGATCACCTTGAGCTCTTTGTGTTCATTAAGACGGTCGATAAAGTCTTTAATAAAGGGAATATAGTCTTGATGAAGCGGGTACTTACTGATTTCAACGGTCAGTTTCATGGGCATGTCACTAATAATAAAGAATGTCGTTATTGTAACCTGAACCCGAGCGTTGCCAAAATTTCGCCGTGACTTTTATCCTCTTTCACTGTTCGCCCGTCATTGCATAAACTGGATTCACACATTCCAGGCAATAAAAAAGCCCCTAATTAGGGGCTTTTTTCCTTGCTGCGCTTGGGCAGCTAATTAGCAGAGAAACCTTGTTTAGCCGCGAACTCGACGTACGCCGAACAGGGCCAGCAGTGACATCAACATAAAGATGCCGGTGCTACCGCCAGAAGATTTCTTAACCTCTGGCTCTGGAGTCACAGTTACAGGGTACTCACAGCTGCCGTCGTCGGTATCTGCGCTACCATCGTAGTTGCTTGCTGTCGCATCGGTACAGCCATAGACTGGCTCAGGCTCTGGCTCTGGCTCTGGCTCTGGCTCAGGATATTGACAGCTGCCATCATCGGTATTGGCATTTGCATCGTAGTTGGTTGCTGTCGCATCAGTACAACCATATTCGATGCCATCAGATGCAACGCTCAGCAGGAATGTCTGCGATACGCTGTCACTGGTGTTGGCCTTATCACGTACGGTTACCGTTACTTCTGTATTACCGTGGAAGTTCGCGTTCGGGACAAGATTGAACGACATACCATCTATTTCAGCGCTGATGTTATCGCCGCTCACCAAAAGTTCGTTTGGTGATTGGTCAGCATCAAGTACCACTACTTCGATGCCATCGATACGGCTGTTTTCTGCTACAGCCATATCGTCAAGAGCCGACATTTTCAGGTTACCTTTAACCGCAATGGTATGAGTTAAGGTTTTCGCTTCGCCACCGAGCTCATAGGCTAAGGTGATCTCTTTATCGGTTCCCGCCGACTCTGGATTAATGGTCGCTTTGAAAGAGAATTCAACTTCACTTTGCTCAGGACCCACGTAGTCGAAACAGATAACCAGATCGTCTTTAAGCACCTTACCCAGGTCGTTGTAACCAATAACATTGTACAGGGCACCATCTTTAAAGCCGGCAGTAGGCGAGTAAACACTGTCACCACCTTCGATCATGATCACACCCTCATCAACATTGGCACCCAGGTTGTCATAGGCATAGATAACTTCAAACTTATCCTTGTGGTCATCGATACCGCTGCGCAGGATCACCTCGTAGTCATAGGTGTCACCTGTGTTCTTGTCGGTTACATTATCGAACTCCATAAACAACAGGTCACCTAGGTCAGGACGCTCTTCGGCATACTGTGATGCTATGGTTAAACCGGTAGGGTCGTAAGGGTCACGTTTGTTAGCGATTTCGAACGAACCACGCCAGAATGGTGCTAATGCTTCCGTCAAGAAACCCGGACCACGGTGCGCATCCATCATCCACCATTGTGGAGTAAACTGCATAGCACCGGTTGGGTGTAAACGCACTTCGTTGTTGTTTGCCTGGTTGTAAACTTCGAACTTGGCGCCTTCTTTATAGAATAACCAGTCAATTGGTACATCAAAGTACACTCTGTGGCCACCTTCATACCAAGGTGTCACAGGCTGTAGACGGAACTCACCTTGAAGGTCGATATAACCACCGGTAGAGAACTCGTCGATCATCGGCGTCTTACAGCTGGCATCGGTAATGTTATTGGTCACTATGTAGTCACGCTTAACATTGCGGGTCGCCTGCTGAGTACCTGCGATAGTCAGCTTATTACCTTCAACCTTGATCATCTCGGCAACTTGCTCGTTGTTCGAGGTCATGGTTTCAGACCACAGCTGCATACCCTCAGGAAGAGTCAACTCAAAGTTGTAGTCACGCTCTTGAGACTCGTAGTTCGCCTTCAACTTCACGTTCACATCAAGCACATCCATGGCACGAGCAGCATCTTGGCTCACGTTTAGGGTCAGTGCTTCACTGTCGTGATTAAAGTTCAAAGAGGTAAAGCCCAGTGTGCCTTCGGCACCCGGTGCGTTGCCTAGAGCAAAGCCACCGTAGTAAACATCACCCATTTGCGATTCAGGCAGATCCCAGTTAATGGCGATTTCATAGTTGCCGTTGCCACTGTGTTGCTCTGGCGCAGACACATCAAAGCCACCATTGTATTCATTGCCGATTACCGCATAGTGCGTTTTGGTGCGATATTCATAATCACGCGGCGCAGCTAAAGCAGCAGTAGCAAACCAGTACTGGCCTGGCTCAGGGTCAATAATGTTACAGTAGTTGTCTTCAACGCTGCTTGATGAATAACAGATCATTTCCGCATTAAGCGCCTTGATCAGGGCTTGTGGATCTTCTGCAATCTCTTCATCGCTGACCATGAAAGAACCACTGTTGTTGGCATCAAAACCAACGATAAGGTGGGCTTTCTTGGTCTGCCAGCGTGGCTCAACAACATCACCTAGGTTTGATGTTTGCTCCGTAGAGGCTACCTTCACCATTAGACGTTTAGTGCCTTCAGGAACGGTAATTGACTGAACGTCCCACGCGCGCTCAACGCGGTCCTTAGTAACATAAGGGCCTACACCAATAACATCCGCCTCAATGGTGGTCGGCTTAACCAAACCATAATAGGTAGGCGTTAACTCACTGTAACTATCGGTGTTAACAACTATAGACTCAGAGGCCTTATTGCGCGCCATATCGATATCCACGGCTAGCGGCAACTCATCCAAGGTGTTTTTCGCTACCAGGGTAAAATGTGCATCCGGCGATTGGCCATCAAGATTGTTAAACACGACCTTGCCGTTAAACCAGGTGTCTTTATTTAGGGTGTTTTCCCAGGGTGCATCAGGTTCCGCTGGATCTACCTTGTGATCGATAATGTTTGGTAGCTTCATGGTTACCATGACATCTTGGGTTTCACCGGCTTTCAGTGTGAAGTTGCTTGGCGATACTTCCACCTCAACCCCGGCGCTTTGGTCTTCACCTTGCACGCCCCAGCCATAGCCGCTTACTTGCCATGAGCCATCTTTGGTGGCTTTGACGGTACGCATCCATGAACATTCAAGTTCACAATCTTGATTAACCAAAGAAGGCAGATTTAACCACTCCACCAAACCACCATTGCGCGGGTTAGCATCTTGGTAGTTTTCAATGGTCTCGTCCATTACCAGACCAGCATTGGCCGCCTGTGCCACGTCAATGGCACCGCCACCGGCCATGAAGTTGTAGTAAGGGTCGATAGTTGCGTAACCATTAAAGATTTTCACCTTGTTGGCCGTCATCATCAATGCCGACTGGATCTCTGCTGGTGTCCATGTTGGGTGCATCTGCATCAACAAGGTCATCGCACCGGTTACATGCGGAGTAGCCATCGAGGTACCGCTCATAAAGGTCCAATCAGATGGTGCTGGATTCGCTGTAAACGGTTGGTCATCGGCATTGGCCGCATAAATACCAACGCCCGGGGCGGTTACATCCGGTACCAGGTTGTTGATATAACGACTTGGACCCATAGAACTGAACACAGCCAGCTCATTGCCTTTCTCAGGGTCAAACTCATAGGTATTCACCGGCTCACCTATGGTGGCGATCGCTTCACCTACCGGGTTGGCGTTCACCCAGTTACGAATGGCCCAGCGCGCTTGTGCAGACAGGTGGATACCCGGGATCACATAGTTATCGGCAACCACATTATCACTGTAATTGGTATTTTGCAGGATAAAACCACCGGCACCGCCGGCCGCCACGTTTTCGGCTTTCGCTACACGGGCAATGTCACCGCGCTCACAGACAACGATTTGATCTGAGGTGAAGGTTCCCGCAGGGAAAGGTACATTACAGCTGGCCGCCGTATAGGCATCGTTCGGATTCGGATCGTCAAAATTTTCCGCTAATACCACGGGACCTGTGATACCACCCGCGTAGCTTTTACCCGCATACTCGCCATTAAACGGCGCGCGAGCACCCTGGAAGTTGTTGATCACCTTGTCACCCAGTGACATGACACGGTCATGCGTTGACGCACCTACCGTGGTTACCCAAGGTGAAGTATGGTCCGCAGACATGTAATAAGGGCCCGAGTTACCGGCAGCTGCGGCAACAGATATGCCCGCCTTACGAGCGCTTAAGAAGGCCAGTTCCATAGGATCTTCCCATGGGAAGGATTCACCGCCACCGATTGAAAAGTTAATGGCATCAACACCATCGGCAATGGCATCTTCAAATGCTGATAGAATCGCGGACTCTGGACAACCGGCGTAAGGATCGCCAGCGCGGCCAGCCCAACATACTTGGTAAGAAATCACGTGAGCGCGCGGCGCAACACCACTGGTTTTCTCAAAGTTGAATGGTAAATCAACCCCGTCACTGGTTACTTCACCTGTGGTTGTTTGCAACGGCGTGTTCATCAGCGTATTACCCGCTGTAGTACTCGCAGTGTGTGAACCGTGACCGTTATAATCTTCACCATTTTCAGGGCGAAGGTTACGATAGCCAAACTGATAATCACGGTTTGCAGCAGTAATTTCAGGGTAAGAGCGAACACCGATTAGCTTGTCATTACACAACTCAGGTTCTTCAACACAATCACCGACAAAATTGCCTGCACCGAATGGGTTGGTTTTGGCATATTCTTCGTCGCTGGCGAAGGCAATATGGTCGGTATTGATACCAGTATCAATAATACCCACAACCATGCCCTCACCCTTCACACTCAGTGAAGAAGCTGGTACTTCGCCATTCCAAAGTGAATCGGCACCGATAAATTCTGGGCCGCGATCGGTGCGTAGCTCGAAAATACGGTTTTCGGTAATACGCTTAACGCCGCTTTGTTTTGCCAGTACCATGGCGTCTTCTTGCGTCATGGTGACGATCATGGCGTTGTTAGCCAGCGTCAAGCGCTGCTTCATTTCGATATTGGCGCCATTCGATTGCGCGCGGCTAAGCACCTTGTTTTGCTGCTCTTGCAAATAGCGGCGGTAGCTTTTCACCTCGGGCGAGCGCACATTCAAAGTTGAGCGACCGACCATGGTACGAGTGGTCGTCAAGGCCGTGGCCTCAAGACCCTGGATATCGCCTTGATAGTTAACCACGGCGTCATTTTGTAATTGGACAATATAGGTACGCTTGCCAGTCACCCCTTCTTTAGGTGTAAATACATTTTTAGGTGAATTATCCTGATAATGTCTATTTAGCTGACCCACTGAACCAAATAAGGTTTGCGCTTCTTTTGACTCTTTGTAATTCGCTAGGTCTTCAGCGGTGAATACCGGGGTGTAAAAAGAGCCCGCAGGCGCTTTTTCAAAGCCCGGTTGTGCGGACGCAGCTCCCCCAGCCACGTACATAGCGGTTAGCATCGCAATGGTACTTTTGCGACCCAACCCCTTTAGATTTCTATTCTTGTTGGACATGTTGTATTCCTTGATGAAAATTTTTCGCGCATGTTGCGCTAGCGCAGTAGGGTACGTTGCGTCGGCCAAAGAAAACAATATGTAAACAGAGCACCAAAACACCTAAGAACAAGTTATGAGCAACCTACCGCTCCACGCCCCTTGTTACATAAGGCTCGAATGAATATGTACCAAAGTGTACATTAAGGTACCATTTTGTACTCATGCCGTTTATCGCAACAATAAATAAACTTTTGTAAGCATTTTGCAATCTTTTTGGGTACGGGGTTATGGGAATTATGATCAATTATGGCAATTGCCGCTTCATTCATCACAAGGCTAGCAAATCACGGTATAGTAATAACAAAATCACCTTGTTAGTCCTAATTAGCCTTTAGATGAAACGAATAGCCATTATTGAAGACGAAGCCGCCATCCGTGACAACTATGTAGAGATGCTGCAAGGACAGGGCTATGAAGTCCAAGGCTTCGCCGATCGTCCCAGTGCCGAGCTGGCGCTAAGTGAGCGCTTGCCGGACCTAGCCATCGTCGATATAGGTTTGGGTAATGAAATTGATGGCGGCTTTATGCTTTGCCAGAGCCTGCGCGCGCGCTCTCAAACCCTGCCAATTATTTTTCTCACCGCCCGTGACAGCGAAATCGATACCGTTTGTGGACTGCGCATGGGTGCGGATGATTATCTCACCAAAGACATAAGCATGGCCCATTTAGCCGCACGCATCGCCGCGCTTTTTCGCCGCGTCGAAGCACAAGGCTCACCGAGCGAGCAGGACGAGACCCTGGTACAGGACAAACTGGAGCTGAACCTTAAACGTTTGCGCGCCAACTGGCTGGGTCAGGCGGTGGACCTAACGGTGACCGAATTTTGGATGGTACACTCTTTAGCCAAGCGCCCAGGTCATGTAAAGAGCCGGGATGAGCTAATGAGCGACGCCAAAATTTACGTAGACGACAGCACCATCACCTCCCATGTAAAACGCATTCGTCGCAAGTTTCAGGCACTCGATGCCCATTTCGATTGCATCGACACCGTCTACGGCATGGGCTATCGCTGGGAAAGCAAATAGATGGCACGTTTGGGTTTGGGACTGCGCAGCAAGGTTATCTTGCTGTCTTGCTTTTTATTGGTGCTGCCCTGGCTTGGCTACGAATATGTCTGGGAAATGGAAAAGTATCTGCGCAAGGGCCAGGAAAAAACTCTGGTCGGTACCACCCGAGCACTGGCGACCGCCCTGCATGAGCGCCCAGCCCTGTTTGAAAATGCCAGTGAATTCACCGCCAAGGTGGAAAAGGGTCGCGATCTCTACGCCTACCAAATCAATAATGCCATTCGCCTCGATGGTGAACTGGGCGACTGGGCGCCCTATCAAAGCCTGATGTGGCAATACCATGGCACTTACCTGCAATCCCCTAACCCAAAACATGATGACAGCGACTTATCCTTTGAGCACATGGTCGGGAAGTACGCCCAACACCTGTACGCGGTGTTCGCGGTGCGCGATAACCAGGTTCGCCTGCGGCCGAAAAATGCCCTCAGCATAGAGCGCAACGACCATTTAAAAATCGCCATTAAATCGCCCGACGGTGAGCTGAAAAATTACATAGTCGCGACCCGCGAGGATGGTTGGGTGAATGCCTTTAGCCTCCCCGACTTGACCCCCTATAAGGATATTCAAGGTTATTTCCGCCAGACCGTTCAAGGCTATAACATCGAACTACGTATGCCCTTGTCCATGCTTGGCAACAAATTGGGCTTTGCCATCAGCGACTGGGACGATGGCCAGCAACAGCGCCATTTAATGGCCACTTCCAATATCGCCGATGCCAATACCCTAGGCACGGTACTGCTGCCTTCACCTGAGATTAAGCGCATTATAAAGGGCATGGGCCACAGCGGCAGCCGCATCTGGGTGGTCGACAAACACCACAGGGTGCTGGCGCAATCGGGCACCATTCAACATGCCGACGGTGTATGGGCCAGCTCGTTGCAAGAGCAGGACAAAGAGGGTATGTGGCAGCGCTTCGAACGGCGCTTCTTGCACCCACTGTATTACCAAATCCTGACCAGGCCACCCAGTGATTTTCTTGATATTTTGCATGACGTGGCGGCGCTGCAAGGCAGTCATATCGCCAGCGCCCTGCACGGTGAGCCCGCCTCCAACTGGCGCCTGACGCCGGATAACAAGGCGGTGATCCTCTCTGCCGCCTACCCCATTTGGGGTAACGATCAGGTGTTGGGGGCGGTCATTGCCGAAGAAACCACCAATGGCGTGCGCACCTTACGCAATAAGGCGCTGGAAAAACTCTTTAATGTGATTATCGCGGTGATGTTGGTAGGCACTGTCTCGCTATTTTTCTTTGCCTCGCGTATTTCCTCGCGCATTCGCCGCCTGCGCGACAGTGCCGAGCAAGCCATTGATGAACAGGGCCGGGTGCGGGCGCAACTGAGCGTCAGTAACGACAGCGATGAAATAGGCGATCTCTCGCGTAGTTTTGCCAATATCGTTAATCGCCTTGGCGGGTACACCCATTATTTGGAAAATATGTCCTCGCGGCTTTCTCACGAACTGCGAACCCCGGTGGCCGTGGTGCGCAGCTCTCTGGAAAACCTGCAGTTAATCGCCCACGAGCCGCAGCAACAAAAATACCTTACCCGCGCTCAGGAGGGGGTCGCCCGCCTGAATAAGCTGATCACCACCATGAGCGAGGCCACCCGGTTGGAACAAAGCATCAACACCTCGGCGCGAGAGCATTATGATCTGACCCAGGTGCTGCAAGGCTGCATGCAGGGCTACCAGTTGGCTTATCCGCAGGCGCGCTTCGCTGTGGAGATAACATCGGCAGCGCTCCCGGTACAAGGCGCTGCCGACTTTTTCGCGCAGTTGCTTGATAAGCTGATCAACAATGCTCTTGAATTTGCCGAGCCCGATAGCAAGATTGAGGTTTCCCTGACACAAAACAACAATCAAGCCCAACTCAGCATTAGCAACTTGGGGCCACCGCTACCCAAGGACATAGGAGAACATATTTTCGATTCCATGGTCTCGGTGCGCGAGCAGGACAAACAGCAACAGCCACACCTGGGTTTAGGTTTGTATATTGCTCGCCTGATTGTTGACTTTCATCATGGGCAGATACGCGCCAGCAACCGCGAGGATGGTCGTGGCGTGACCATCCGCGTTGACATTCCCTTGTCCTGATTCAGAATCGATTAACCATAGGGGGTGTAGTCTTAGTAGTAAGTTAGTCATTACTCACGGATTGCATATGCAAGGCCAAGTCCTATTACCTGAAGAGCTTGAATATATTATGGCGCTGTTTCGCGAGCACGACAGCGGCACCGATGAGGGTGGCTCGGCATCAATAAAGCTTGAATCTCTGGACGAGGCTTAATTACAATAACGCTCTTTATCCGCACGTGAAGTCGCTTGTGAAAAAACATCAGGCAAAAAAAGAGCTCGCCCTGCTGCCCATTTTATTTATCGCCATCGCCCTGTGCGTCGGCGGGCATTTCGTTTTACAGCCCAACTATCAAGATAGCAACCTGGTGGAATATGCCCTGGCAGCCTTGCCATTTGCATTATTCGCCCTGGTGATCCTCGCCATCCGCATCGCTATCAAGCAAGAGCAAAGCGACGACTAAAGTACCTGATAGCCGAACCAGTCCGGATGCATGGCTTGTGCCTGATTACTGGGAGTAAGGTGAATATGATACTGGCCGTCGAGCAGATCCAGGGCAAAGCAATCATCCACCTCGTGTAAATCATCTTTATGCTGATGACTCATGTCGGTGAGCAAACGCTGTTTTACTCGTTGCTTTGCCTGCTCGGCGCTGGACGCCACGGTCAGGGTAAAGGCATGTTGCTCGGCCATGTCATCGGCACGATAACCACCTAAATTTACGAAATAGAGACGCTCACTGCGCTGTTGCGGCGCATCACCCAGGCTCACCGCGTAACCGTCGATATGGCGCACTGCCATATAGCTGTCCATATGCACGCTGTTTTTATTGCCGACCCACTGGGCTTTGAGCTTGCCGTAGCAATCTTCTATGCGCTCGCCAACGACAAAACGCACGTCGTGCATTTCGATATGACAGCCCTCAATACGCCCGCCGAGATAAACCATAAATAATTGCATCGCTCACTCCTTTTGAATTGTGCTGGCGGCATTATAACGGCTAATCAGTCGCGGCTGAATTGCTCCACGTCGATCTCATGTTTTTTGATCAGCTTATAAAAGTCGCTGCGATTGCGCTTGGCCAGTTTGGCCGCCTGGGCCACATTGCCATCCACCATTTTCAGGACATTGATCAAGTACTGACGTTCAAACTGGCGCTTAGCCTCGTTTAAAGCAATGGGAGAGCTGGCCTCGAGCTCACACTGCAAGGCCATGGCCACCTGCTGGGCGCTTATCAACACCCCGGGACTCAGTGCCACGACTTGTTCTATCACGTTTTGCAGCTGGCGAATATTACCGGGCCAATCGTGGCGTAATAGCAAGTCCATGGCATCATCGCTGAAACGCTTCACCCCTTGTTGCTGACGGGCGGCAATTTGCTCACAAAAGTGATGCGCCAATAGGGAGATATCCTCGCGACGTTCGCTCAGCGGTGGCAAACGCAGGTTCACCACGTTTAAACGATAGTAGAGATCCTCACGAAAGCTGTTTTCGCGGATCGCCGCCGGCAAATCCTTGTGGGTGGCCGACACCACTCTGACATTAACCGGAATTTCCTCGCTATGACCGACTGGACGAATCTTTTTCTCTTGCAGTACGCGGAGCAATTTAACCTGCAAGTTCAATGGCATATCCCCTATTTCATCCAGAAACAGGGTGCCATTTTGGGCCTCGGAAAATAGCCCCACGTGATCGGCGGTGGCCCCGGTGAAGGCGCCCTTTTTATGACCAAACAACTGGGATTCCAAGAGCTCGGCAGGCACAGCGCCGCAGTTAATGGCGACAAAGGGGCCATCGCTGACTGCACTGCTCTCATGCACGGCCCTGGCCAAGAGCTCTTTACCCGTACCACTAGCCCCCGAAATCAATACATTCACATCAGTTGCGCCGACCATACGTACCTGCTCCAGCAGGTGGTACATAGTGGCGCTACGGGTCACTATATAGGGGTGACTGGCTTGCTGCGATTGACCATGTCCCTGGCCATGCAGACGCACCGCTTTTGCCAGGGTGTCGATCAGCTCATCCTTGTCGATGGGTTTGGTCAAAAACGCAAAAATACCTTGCTTGGTGGCGCGCACTGCATCGGGAATGGACCCGTGAGCTGTCATCATCACCACAGGCAGGCTGGGGTAAAGTTGTTGCACTTGCTCGGCCAGTTGCATGCCGTCCATGTCATCCATGCGCAAGTCGGTCAACACCACATCAAAGGTTTGCTGTTGCAGCTCACTCAATGCCTGGGGAGCGCTATTGGCCGTGATCACTTCATAGTCATTGGCCATCAGCCTTATGGTCAGTAGTTTTAATAAACTGACATCATCGTCAACGAGTAAAACCCGTGCTTTAGAACTCATTGTTATCCTCCTGCTGAGAGGCACGTTGCAGCAACTGCTGCTCGATAGCCGCCAGCGACGACAGGGTCTTTTGCATTTTTTCCTGCATTTGCTGCTGCTCTTGACGCAGCTTAGTAAGTTGTTGCTGTTGTTGGCTGTTGGCCTGAAGCTGTTGCTTCAGCAGCCAAAAGTACCGGGCGCTGGACTCGGGCCAGTAATACTGACCGCTGATCACCTCGAGCTCGCTAAGCAGCTCATCCGGGCTACTTTGGCCGCGCAAACACAATCGGGCGAAGAACTGCTTCAGCCTGGGTGCCGCCACATATTCCTGTAACTCAGTGGCCGAGGTAAAACCGCCGCACTGCTGTGCATGCCACTGCACCAGTTGCTCCGCACTGGGATAGATGGGCTGTTGCTTGGGTCTGGGTTTAGGGTTGGGGGCCTGCTTTTCAAGCTCACCTAACTGACCACCGGCCTCCGTCGTTCTTGGGCCCGGCAGTTGACAGCCCAGACTCAACAAAGGCACCAGTAGCACGACCACACACTTGGAAAATTTCAACATTTCGACTCCACTAGCAACTAAACTTAAGCCTAAAACAACTGCCCTGAGGTGAGCCTGAATGGATCTGCACCTCGCCATTGAGCTGATTGACGCATTCCTTGACGATGGACAAACCCAAACCACTGCCGGCGACGCTACTTCCCTTGGCCGCCTGTCCCTGATAAAAGGCATCAAACAAACGTTCGCGCTCGGCCTCTTTTATACCCGGGCCCTGATCGACCACGGCTATTTCCAGCTCCTGTTTAGAACGCTCTATATGCACCTCAATTTGCGCCCCGGTCGGTGAAAACTTAATGGCGTTTGATACCAGTTGCACCAAGATCATTTGCAGCAATTCACCATCAAGCGGTAACTCTTTTAGCTCAGCCGGACAACGCCATAACAGGGTTTGCTTGGCCAGGTGCAGGCGCTCGGCAAAATGCTCCTGCACCTGAGCTCGCAAGGCATCCAGTTGGCAGCCCTTGGTACTCAGGGTTCGCGCCTTAATGGCATTGTAATTAAGCAGGTTTTTGATCATCTCATGAAGTCGTTCGGTACTTTGACTAATGAGCTGTAAGACATCTTGCTGCTGCTCGTTAATAGGACCCACCAGCTGTTCTTGCAATAAATCACAGCCCTCAACCATAGAGGCCAAGGGCGTTTTTAGTTCATGAGTTACATGACGTAAGAAGGTGTCTTTTTGCTGCTCTAAACTTTGCAATTGTTGCTGCATCCAATTGAGTTTTTGTCCCAACTCTCGCAGCTCTTTGGCACCGGTCAGCTGGATATCCACATCCCAATCACCGCGACCTAATTGGCTTATCACCCGGGATAAATATCCCAGGTTGCTGCTTAAACGCCATAAATAGCCACCGCCGAGCAACAGCACAATGGGCACCAGGGCCACCAGCCAATTAATAAAACTTTGCTGCAGATCCGTGAGCGCCTGCTGCGCCTGGTCAATTTGCTCCTTGGTATGGCTATGAAGCCAATTGCCATGGCTGTTTAAATGTTGGCGTAGCGGGGCGAATAACTCGGCATTGGCCTGCTCTTGCTGCTCTATATTTTCTCTGGTGGCCACAAAAGTGGACTGCAGCTGCTGCCACCGTGCCAGTTCATTCTTTGTATTGGCCGCCTCCGTCTGTTGTGCCAACAGCGCATCGGCCTTCTGCCATTGCTCACTGACCGCCTTACTCAGCTGCTCGCTTTTTAATACCCAGTTTTGCAACGTAGCCCGCTCCAAGGACTGGAACAGCTGCTTAAACTCATTGAATTGTTCATTCTTTTGATAACTGCTTAATACCATCTGCTGGGTATTGACCATATGCTCGTCAAGGGCCTGTAAAAAAACCACGACCACCAGCGCCAATGGCACCAGAAGAATGGCCACGCCGATAAAGAATTGGGCAAACAGGCTTGGGCGCCAGTGCAGCATACGAAAAATCACCGAGACTCCTTGTTGCCAAAAAGCGAAAAACTAACTAACTGAAATTTAGTAAAAAAAATAATGGAAACCATAAAGTGTTGCAAAATAGCTACAACCTGTCCGCGTAATTACGCAACCTAAAAATATAACCAATTGAAAAATATTAATTTTAAAAATTGGCACTGAATTTGTTAGGAAAGCGGCCCTGCGGTCTAAAGACCTTACACATACATATATAAATGAGTTTCAATTAAGCCACTATGAATTGGAGAATACCGTGCGACGTGTAGTTTTAGTCGTAGCTTTAATCTTATGTGTTACCCTAGTCAGCGCTAAACAGCCACCGAAGTCGAGCTCGGCAATGAGCCTTCCGGCTAATCTGTCGGTTGACCCAACACGAGCAAGGCCTGACAATTCACAACCGACACCTAAGCCGCAAGCAGCCGAGGGCCAGCTTAGTCTCAACAATTAGGCAGTTAATCTTATTCTCCTTGGACAAGGTGATAAACTTGGTTAGGCTAAAAACATAAGATGCGTAACCTGTACGCTAGGATTTTTACATGAACAAAATTGCAGTACTGATTTTAAGCACCTTGATGCTTGCCCTCTTCACCACCGCGGTGCAGGCAGGCAGTATCGAGTCGCGCTTTAAAGAGTTAGACCGAAACCGCGACGGCGCTATCAGCAAGTCGGAAGCCGCACAAGAACCGGCTTTGTGGTCACGCTTTAGCAGCTATGATCAAGACAAAGACGGCAAATTGTCGTTACGCGAATTTACCAATTACGCCCGCCAATAGGGCACGGCCTTACGCCGTAAGCTGCAATTAGCCAATAAAAAAAGCGCCTGAAGCGCTTTTTTTATTGTTCGGATTTCTTACCCTTGCTCTTCACGCAAAAATACCGGCTCGTTTTCCTTCGCCGTTGCTTCGGCACTAAAGTAATAGCCGGCGCTGGAAAACTGCTTTAATTGCTCCAGGCTCTCAACCTGATTTTCCATGATATAACGGGCCATCATGCCGCGCGCCTTCTTCGCGTAGAAACTGATCACCTTGTATTGACCGTTTTTACAGTCTTTAAATACCGGCGTAATAATTTCGGCGTTCAATGCTTTCTTGTCCACCGCCTTGAAATATTCGTTCGAGGCTAGGTTAATTAGTTGCTTTGCACCGCTCTGAGCCAGAGTCTCATTGAGCTTTTCGGCAATAATACTACCCCAGAACTGATACAGGTTAGTGCCTCGTGGGTTTTCCAGTTTCGTGCCCATTTCCAAACGATAGGCCTGCATTAAATCAAGTGGCTTAAGCACCCCATACAGACCCGATAGAATGCGCAAATGCCCTTGCGCATAATCAAGCACGTCATCACTGAGGCTGCTCGCTTCCAACCCAGTGTACACATCGCCGTTAAAGGCAAAAATAGCTTGCTTGGCATTGTCGTGAGTAAAGGGCTGAGACCATTCACTAAAGCGAGCGGCGTTTAAGCCGGCAAGCTTATCACTTATCTTCATCAGGCTACCGATTTGCTGCGGTGTCAAATCACGGCACACCGAAATCAACTCTTCGCTGTGGGCGAGTAACTCGGGTTGGCTATGTGTTGTAACCGGGGCCGCGGTTTCGTAATCAAGGTTTTTTGCCGGGGAAATAACTGTGATCATAATTGCTGTTGACTTGGCTCTGGAATAGTGTCAATTTCAACATTAAATAAAGCAAAGATCACGCTTTATTCTAAATCGGTCTGCGTGCCATACGCTCTCGCCTAAGCGGCGGCGACCGGTTCACTTTGATGTTATTTAAGTAACATCAATCCCCAGGCACGGACAATTGACCTCCCCATGGTTGTCACTAAGGTGCAACATTAACTACATAACCTATAAGTGTTTATCTATTTGCTATAGGCACTGACGATAAACTCCGTAGACGCTATATGCTTGGAATGAGGAAAGCACATGACTACAGCACTACAAGAGTTGAAGCAGCATTCAACGATTGTCGCCGACACCGGCGATATTGAAGCGATACGTAAGCATCAACCACAAGATGCGACCACCAACCCATCACTGTTACTTAAGGCCAGCGAAATCCCGGCCTACCAGCCCTATCTTGATAAGGCCTGGCAATACGCTCGTAGCCAAACTGATGACACTGGCGCCCAATTGGCACTGGCATGTGATTACTTCGCTGTATTGATTGGCAAGGAAATCGCCGAGATCGTTCCCGGTTATATTTCTACCGAAGTCGATGCGCGTCTGTCATTTGATACCCAGGCAACCATAGCGAAAGCGAAACAACTTCTAAGTTTGTATGAACTTGAGGGCGTGGGTCGCGAAAAGATTTTAATTAAGATAGCGTCAACCTGGGAAGGGATTAAAGCCGCCGAGCAATTGGAAAAGGAAGGCATTCGTTGCAACCTGACACTGCTCTTTAGTGAAGCCCAGGCCCGCGCCTGTGCCGATGCTAACGTCTATTTGATCTCCCCCTTTGTCGGCCGTATTCTCGACTGGCATGTGGCCAATGGCATGGAAAAGCCGAGCGACCCACTGGCGGATCCCGGCGTGCAATCGGTACGCAGCATTTATGAATTCTACAAAGGCCACGGTTATGAAACCATAGTCATGGGAGCCAGTTTCAGAAATACCGGCGAAATCCTAGCATTGACCGGCTGCGACCGCCTAACCATCAGCCCGGCATTACTCGAAGAGCTGGGTGACTTACCGGCGAACACACAGTATCAGCTTACACCACCGGCGGCTGTAGCCCCTAAGCCAAGCGCCCTAAGCGAAAGCGAATTCCGTTGGTTACAGAATCAGGATGCCATGGCCACCGAAAAACTGGCAGAGGGCATACGCGCCTTCGCAGAGGCACAAGTGGCGCTCGAACGCCGCTTCTCTTCCCTCTAATTTTCTTCCAAAATATAACGCCAGCAAGATGCTGGCGTTGACGGTAATAAAAACATCACTTTCCTGTAACTTAAAATAAACAATTTCGTTTTATTTTTGCACTTTCTATGGTATAGATTGATTGCGTTAGTTATACAGGAGAGTGTCATGGATAGTCTGAATGAACTAATAAAAATACTAGAAGGTCCTGAGGCCAAAAAGACTTCCGGTCGTAATAAAAAACGTAAGTGGCGCGAGATAGAAGCACTAAAAGATAAACAACGTCTACGCAAAGAACTACAAGAACTAGACTTGTTTAGCGATGACATCGCGTTAGAAGAACTCGATTTCTAAGTTAAAAAGGAGCAATTAATTGCTCCTTTTTTTATGCTTCTGGTTTAGCTCGGTAAGGTCCAGTCGATCGGTTTTTTTCCCTGCTCGACGAGCAGGCTGTTGGCCTTTGAAAAGTGACCACAACCAAAAAAGCCTCGGTGTGCGGACAAGGGAGATGGGTGCGGCGCCTTAAGCACAAAGTGCTTATTGGTGTCGATATGCTTGCCCTTCTTTTGCGCATGCGCGCCCCAGAGTAAAAAGACGATGCCCTCACCTTGCTCGTTCAGTGCCGTGATGACCTGATCGGTAAAGTGCTCCCAACCCAAGTGCTTATGGGAATGGGCTTGGCCCTGCTCCACCGTAAGCACGGTATTGAGCAATAATACCCCCTGCTCGGCCCAGGACTGCAAATAGCCGTGCTCAGGAATTTGGAAACCGCTAATGTCCTGCGCCAATTCCTTGTACATATTAGCCAATGACGGTGGCGGCTTGACCCCGGGCAACACGGAAAAACACAAGCCGTGGGCCTGGTTTGGACCATGGTATGGATCCTGGCCTAAAATCACCACCTTAACATCGTCAAACTCGGTGGCATGAAATGCCTCAAAGACCTTTTCTTTGGATGGATACACGGCAACGCCCTCGGCACGGCGTTGCTGCACATAATCTAATGTCTCTTGAAAATAGGCTTGCTGCTTTTGTGCCGCCAGTAAATCGGACCAGGATGTCATATAGGCTCTCGAATAAAAAAGACGACCTCAAGGCCGTCTTGTTAATGCTAAAGCAAGCTTACCAAATTAACCAAGTTTCGCCAGCATTGCCTCGCGCAACTGCTGATAGTCGGCATGCATGGGCTCGGCCAGGCAAGGTTTAGCAAGGGCCTCCGCCAGCGCCTTGGGCATATCCAATGAGATACCCAGGATTTCTTCCACGCTCTCTTTAAACTTAGCCGGGTGGGCGGTGGCCAAAAAGATCCCCTGCTCACCGGGAGCCAAATCCGTCTTTAACCCCTGATAGGCGATTGCGGTATGGGGCTCGGCGGTATAACCGATCTGCTGCAACTCGCGCATCGCCGCCGCCGTGGTGGCTTCGTCCACACCGTGAGAGTAAAAGTGGTCATAGCTAAATTGCCCGCTATCTAGCATCACCTGCACTCGCGGCCAGTTGTTGGGTCGACTCACATCCATGGCGTTCGACAAAGACTCCAGTGTTTCATTTGGCTGCCACTGCTTGGACTCGAGGTAACGCGGCACCGTATCGTTTTGATTGGTGGTGGCCGACAGCTTGCTGACAGGCAAACCTATCACCGCCGCTATCATGGCCGCACATACATTACCAAAGTTACCGCTGGGCACGGAAATATGCGCCTGCGCTCTTTGCTCTTTTGGTAGTTGCGCCACCGCCTCAAAGTAATAACAAACCTGTGCCAACAGACGGCTGATATTGATGGAATTTGCCGAATTGAGGCCGAGTCGTGATTTCAGTTCCTCGTCCAAAAAGCCCTGCTTTACCATGGCCTGGCAATCGTCGAACGAACCTTTGACGCTATAACAATGAATATTGCCGCCTAGCGTGGTAAACAGCTTTTGTTGTGCCTCGGAGATCTTACCTTCGGGGTAGAGGATCACCACATCGACATTCTCTTTACCATAAAAGGCATGAGCCACAGCGGCCCCGGTGTCACCACTGGTGGCCGTTAAAATAGTGACCTTTTCGCCCTGACTAAACTGAGCCAGGCACTGGGCCATAAAACGCCCACCAAAATCTTTAAAGGCCAGAGTCGGGCCATGAAACAGCTCTAAACAATGGAGATTATCATCCACCTTGACCAGAGGCGCCGGGAAGGTAAACGCCCCCGCAACCATCTGCGCCAGGGTTTCATCGCTCAACTCATTACCCAAAAGATGACGCAATACCTTGGCACTGCGGGTAACAAAATCAAGCTCAAGCAAGGCATCGACGTCCTCTAACTGAGTCAGTTGCTTAGGGAAAAATACCCCTTGATTGCGCCCCAGACCGATTTTCACCGCCTCAACAAACGACACCACCTGCTCATTATCTTTCAAGTTATATAACTGCATTACCCTAGTTCCTCATTCAAATCTCTGGTTCCGGCCCAATCGAGTTGGCAAATATGGCTAAAACCTTGTTCATTAATATAGTGCTGACTGAGCCATTGCTGACACAGCTCAGCGCTGGCGAGGTTGTCACACAGCGCAAAAAGTGTCGGCCCGGCTCCTGAGATGCTGACCGCTTTGGCGCCCAGCTCTAACAAGGCTCCTTGCGCCGCACTAAACCCCTTAATTAGTTGCGCCCTATGCGGCTCGGCGACTGTGTCTATCATGATCGACAGCGCCTCGTTACTGCGCTGTTGTAACATCAAGGTGCAAAAGGCGCTAAGGCGCTGAGCAAACTCGACGCTTTGATGCATATCGAGCTGCTTTGGCAGCACGGCGCGCGCCTTGGCGGTGTTAAGCGTAAACCCGGGGAAGGCCACCACCGGATACCAATTATCCGGAGTAGGAATGGCCAGGGACTTACCGGGGATAAGCTCCGCCGTCAGTTGCAAGCCACCTAAATAGCAGGGAGTGATATTGTCATAATGACGACCGCCGCTGACCTTGGCCTCAAAGTCGGCCATCAGCTCGATCAGCGCCTCAGCGCTGAGCTCAGTGCCGGCAAACTTATCTAACGCGGCGATGGTTGCCACCACGGAGCAGGCACTGGAGCCCAGGCCCGAGCCTACGGGCAGGTTTTTTACCAATTCCAAGCGCACATCTGGCATATCCGGCGCTACCGCTTGTTTAAAATGCAACAAACACATATAGGCGAGGTTTTGCTGTGCCTGCACCGGTAACTTGTGGGCATAGGGCCCTGAGCATACAAACTCTGTGGTGGTGCTGGCACTGACCTTGACCACATCACCGAGTAAACTGCCATCGATAGGCGCAATGGCGGCGCCTAGCGCATCAAAACCCACGGCAAAATTACCTATGGAAGCCGGAGCATATACTTGAATCATCAGATTTCCTTATCGTGGTAGCGTTTTTAGAATATCGGCAAAGACCCCCGCCGCCGTGACTTCTGCGCCGGCACCATAACCGCGGATAACAAAGGGTTTGGGCTGATAATACTGACTTAAAATGGCCAGCGCGTTTTCGCCATCGCGAATATCAAATAAGGCGTGATCGCTATCGACCGCTTCAATGCCCACCTTACATCGTCCTTGGTCTATGCTGCCAACATAACGCAACACCTTACCTTCGGCCTTGGCCGAGGACACCTTATCGGCAAAATCGCTGTCGAGCTCGGGCAGCTTAGCCATAAACTCATCCACACTTAAGCCCTCGGCAAACCCGGGCGGCAGAACCGACTCCACTTCAATATCTTCAAGCTCGAGTTCCAATCCGGCTTCACGAGCAATGATCAATAACTTGCGGGCAACGTCGGTGCCAGACAGGTCGTCGCGCGGATCCGGTTCGGTAAAGCCACTTTCCTTAGCCTTGATGGTCGCCTCCGACAGGCTTAAACCATCGCTCAGCACCCCGAACATATAAGACAAGGAGCCTGAAAGGATGCCGCTGAAGTGTAATAACTGATCGCCGGCGCCAAACAACGACTGCAGGTTATCGAGTACCGGCAAGCCGGCGCCCACGTTGGTTTCATACAGGAAGCGTCGGTTGTTGCGCTGCGCCGCCTCTTTTAGCTGCCAGTAATAGGCCTGCGAGCTGGTATTGGCCTTTTTATTGGCGGCCACCACATGGAAACCGGCATTTAAGAAATTAACGTATTGATCCGCCAGCGCCGCCGCTGAACTACAGTCGACGATTACCGGGTTGATCAGGTGATGCTGTTTTACGAATTGTTCCAGGTATTTCAGGTCAAACTCCTGTGCCGTTTGCTGCAACTGCGTTGGCCATTGCTGCAAATCGACACCTTCACTATTTAGCAGCACCTGCCGCGAGTTGGCGATGCCGCGCACCTTCAACTTGATATTGCGGGCCTTGAGCCAGTCTTGCTGCTTCTCCACCTGGCTAAGCAATTCGCTGCCCACTAGGCCGCAACCCAAGAGGAAAACATCGATAGATGGCATATGGGTAAAGAAGTTTTCATGGCACACCTTCACCGCATCGTTACACAGCTCGCCATCGATCACCGCGGAAATGGAGCTTTCGGTGGAGTCCTGGGCAATGGCAACGATATTCACCTGGGCCTGTGCCAAAGATGCAAAAAACTTGGCCGCCAGGCCCTTGTGGGCACGCATCTTGTCACCCACCAGGGTCACAATAGCCAAGTGGCGCTGCACCTGGACCGGCTCTATCAGCCCGGCCTTGGCCTCAAGTTCAAAGGCCTGCTCCAGGGCATGTAATGCCAAGGCCAGATCTTGCTGGTACACACAAAAACTAATGCTGAACTCGCAGCTCGATTGCGTGATAAGAACTATGGACACATTATCAGCGGCTAAGGCAGTAAAGACGCGAGCCGCCATACCCACCTTGCCCTTCATACCCGGGCCAGAAACAGTCAGCATGGCCAGGTCCTGCAAGCTGGAAATGGCTTTTACCGGTTGGGAAGAGCGCGCATCGTCGCTGATCAAGGAGCCGGGCAGCGAAGGCGCATGGGTATTTTTAATCTCACAGGGCACGCCCGCTTTGGCACAGGGCATGATGGTTTTTGGATGCAATACCTTGGCACCGAAATAAGAGAGCTCCATGGCTTCTTTGTAAGAAAGCTGATCAACCTTAGTAGCGCCTTTAATATAACGGGGGTCGGCGCTGTAGACACCATCCACATCGGTCCAGATTTGACAAACTTCAGCCTCTAAACAGGCTGCAGCCACAGCGGCGGAGTAATCCGACCCGTTGCGTCCCAAGGTCGTTAAATTGCCCTGAGCATCGGCGCCAGTAAAACCCGGCATTATGTATACTTTTGCCGGGTTAGCATGCAAATACTCCTGCAGCAGCTGTTTTGATACATAGAGGTCCACTTCGGCATCTATAAAACCGCCATGAGAGCGAACCACCTGCTCGGCAGGCACATAATGAGCCCCCAAGTCGGCCATTAAGGCCTGCATCAGGGCCACACTGATGCGCTCGCCGAAGCTAATGATATAGCTGTACACCGCGTCCGGGCACTGGCCAAGCAAGGCAACGCCGTCAAGACGCCGTTTCAAATCCTGAAAATCAGGCCAAGCGCTGGGCGCCTGCGCCAGATTCGTAACCTCAGATTTTAAGCCCTCAGCTCGGGCGCATAACGCCTGCCAGGGAAGGCTGTAGTCCTGTCCCGTTTTTGCCAGCTCACTCAAGGCCACCAAGGCATCGGTCATGCCTCCTGGGGCCGACAATACCAGTAACATTTGCTCTTTAAGCTCGGCGCGCACTATGGCGCTCACCCGCGCTAAGCAATCCGCATCGGCCAGCGATGAACCGCCAAATTTCAATACCTGCATAATTTCCTCATTCCCGTTTTGACCGCAATTATTCCGCTGTGTGGTGGCGCCCAATTCAGGCCAAAAAAAAGGCCCATGCAATAAAGCATAGGCCTTTTTTTCTTCGCGCACCGACCCATGCCACTATCCGCTAAGGATGGTGGTGGTAATAATGGTGATCAGTGTTGCGTAATTTGTATTCATGCTTTTAGACTGCCCGAAAAAGACTATTTCTGTCAACAGTAATATTTAACAAATAATATGCTTTTTTCTTCTATCTAAAGCAATACGTAGAAATACTTATGCAAATCAAAAAAGCGGCTACTCTTGCGCCAGTTCTTTACCATGATGCAAAAACGGGATGCGCTGCGCCGGTTTTGCAAAGTTCGGCTCCAACCCGGTTTAACGTAAGACAGGTGGAAATATTAGCTTTTGTTAAACGCCGGTCAATAAGCTATTATTTTATGTGGTTTTTTAAAATCCTAAGCGCTATTTCTGCCTAACGGCAAAAATAAGAACTCAAACTCGGAGTTTTCTCACCGCCTTTTTTTAGTTGCACAGGGCCAAGTACACACATGTTGCATAATAGTTTGTCGAAAAAACTCCTTACCAGTGTTTTATCCGTGTACTTTGTGCTGACCTTTGTGGTGACCTGCGCGCAAATATTTGCCGAATATTTCAACACCAAAAGTTATATCCGCAATGAACTGCAAACCCTGCAACAAACCTTTAGTGGCAGCCTGACCCGCGCCATCTGGGAGTTGAATACAGATCAAAGCATCACCATCGCCGAGGGGCTGCTCGCTATTCCCATGGTTGAGGGCATCATAGTGCGTGATGACAGCGGTGAGGTGATCTCCCAACTCGGCCGCTCGTTAGACATCCGCGAGCTCTACTCCAAGCAGCTGGTGCAAGACGCCGCCATTATTGAAGACACGCCGTCGGGTCTGTTTGGCTATACCTTTCCGCTCATATTTGAATTTTCGGGTCGTGAGACTCAGGTCGGCGATGTCACCCTCTTCTCCAGCCGAGATGTGGTCGTCAGCCGTATTATCGTCTCTATTTACCTGCTCGTCGGCAACGCCATGATCAAAACCACCTTTTTGATTTTGTTGTTTTTACTGGCTTTTAGAAAACATCTGACTCGACCGTTGCAGCAATTAACCGAGCAAATAGAGACCGTTGAACCGGACGCCATTGAGGACACGCGAATTACCCTCGATAATCGTGATCAAAACGAGCTTAACGTCATGGCCCAGGCCTTTAATAATTTAATTGCCAAGGTCGTCGAATACCGTGACAAACTTAGACGCACGCAAAAAGAGTTACTCAAAAGCAATGAAAAGCTCGACCAACAGAATATAGAACTCGAGCAGGAAGTAGCCCGTAAGACCTCCAACCTAAGCCAGGCCATGATGGACCTGCAGCAGCAAAAATATGAGCTGGAAAAACAAAAACTGAGTCTGACCGAAGAAATTGAGCTCAGACGCCAAACCGAGCAAGAGCTACTCACCAAGCAAAGAGAAATGCAGCGCTACGTGGACGAGCTGAACGTGACTCAAGAGCGCTTATTGGGCTCGGAGAAAATGGCGGCCCTGGGTGGGCTGGTTGCCGGCATCACCCATGACATCAATACCCCAGTAGGAATAGGGGTTACCGCCACCTCGTTTTTACAGGAGCGCCTTAAGGAGCTGGAGCAAGCGCACAGCAAGGAAACACTGACCCCGGCTGAGTTGGCACAATTTATTAGCGAGGCGAAACAAAGCACCGAGTTGCTAAGCAGCAACCTGGCCCGTGCCAGCGAGCTGGTCGCCAGTTTCAAACAAATAGCCGTAGATCAAGCCAGTGAAGCGGTGCGCACCATCAACTTAAAAGCATACCTTGGCGAAGTGATCCGCTCCCTGCATCCAAAACTGAAACACACCGAGCATGAAATCAATATCCAGTGTCCGGATGATCTGGTGCTTAACTTACCCGCTGGGGCGATAAGCCAGATTTTTACCAATTTAATAATGAACTCACTGATCCATGGTTTTGAAGGGGTTCAGCACGGCCATATCGATATCCTGATCCGAGACCAGGATGAGCGGGTATTAATCGAATACAGTGACGATGGTTGCGGCGTCAACGCGGCCCAACTGGAACAGTTATTTAACCCCTATTTCACCACGAAGAGGGACCAGGGCGGCAGCGGCCTGGGCACCCATATTACCTTTAACCTGGTAAAACAAACCCTGGGCGGCGAAATAGCGGTCAGCAGCAAGCCCAATAAGGGGTTGCAGTATTTCATTTCGCTTCCGAAAGACCTGCCAAAACCCATGCAAATGTTTAATTAGCGGCGCCACTCCGTTATGATGACGGCACTATAAATTTGCGCCCAAAGCGCTCCATGGAAGTATATTTATGTGGTTTAGTAACCTAATTTGCTATCGTTTTAAGCAAGAGATCAGCTATCAACAAGAAGACTTTGACAAAGCCCTGGAGCAGGACCTTTTTCGCCCCTGTGGCAGTCAGGATCTGCACACCTTCGGTTGGACCAAAGCCCTGGGTAAGCATGGCCAAACATTAAGCCACTTTTCTAAAAACTCAATTCTGGTGTGTGCCAAGCGCGAAGAGAAGGTGCTGCCTGCGGCGGTCGTCAACGATATGCTGCAAGAGAAGGTAGAGCAACTGGAAGTACAGGAAAACCGCCGAGTAAACAAAAAAGAAAAGGATGAACTCAAAGAGAATATCCTTAACACCCTGTTGCCTCAGGCCTTCAAAAAGTCGAGCCTGCAATATGCCTTTATCGATATGGAAAATGGCTGGGTGGTTGTTAATAGCGCCAGCTTTAATAAAGCAGAAGAATTATTAGCGCTGCTGCGTAAGTCTTTGGGTACCCTGCCCGTCGTGCCCGCCTTTGCCAATTATGATCTGGGCCTGTTCCTGACTTCTTGGTTAAAAGAATTCAATGCTCCAGAAGGCTTTGCCATTGGCCTGGACGCCGAGTTGCAAGAGCCGGATGACAATGGTGCTCAAGTAAAACTGAAGGGCCACGACCTAGCCAGTGAAGAGGTTAAAAATCACCTCGACAATGGTAAAGAAGTGACGAAACTTGCCCTTGAATACCATGAGCGCGTGAAGTTTATGCTGCAAAACGACGGCTCTATTAAACGTGTAAGCTACGCCGATGTGTTAAAAGAAGAAAATGCCGATATTCCGAAGGAAGATATGGCGGTCAAACTGGACGCCGACTTTATTCTGGTATCGGAAGAAATCAAGGAATTACTTGAGGCCTTAACCAGCGAGCTGGGCGACGCCGAAGACCTGTAACTCCATACTAGGTCGACCTTGGCCGCCAGGGATGGCGGTAGCAGAGCAATGCAGGAGCACATTGCCGAAGGCCGACCTTTAATGCCTCTTTGCTTAGCTGAACACCGCCTGGGTGTCTTTTACCAGGTTCTGATAATCGCTCTCGGCAAACAGTGCCAAGGACGGAATAATTCCTTTATCCACATACACCTGCAAGGCCGCCGTCTTATCGGAGACCTGCAGAATTCCCTCTAGAATCGCTCCCATGCGAATAAAGTCGACAAACTCAATCTCCTCGGGGCGATAGTTAGGATCGGACCACAGCTTAGCAACCTGGACGAATTCCTCGGAAAAATCCCACGCGGTTAAAATCGCGGCGCCAATACGACCAGCCAGCTTTTGAATGGCATGGGCTAAAAAACTTGGGTTGGCAAACACCTCAGGGTGTTTCTCCGCCTCGGTTAAAATAGGCAGAATCCCAATGTTATAGGTTAATGCCGCCAGGGTAATGGTTTCGGTGTTAATGGTATCGTGGCGCTGCTGCTCACGAAACTGCTGCACCAGCACCATGGCATGACAGGCGACACTAATGGTCTTTTGCCAAGCCTTATCCATGTACCCCTTGATCACCGTATTTTGCGACACAAACAGCTGCTCCATGGCCATAGCCGTGGCGATATTCTTGATTTGTCTGAGGCCGATACGCGTCACCGCCTGGTTAACCGTAGTCACCTTAACCGAGCGGCTCAACAAGGCACTGTTGGCGACCTTGATCATCCGCGCCGCCAACGCCGGATCGGTGGCAATCACTTCGGCCATGGTATGCAGGGTAATATCAGGATCATCGGCACAACTACGCACTCTTAAGGCCACTTCGGGCAGAGTTGGCAGTACCAGGGTATCGTTCTTGATGCGATCAACTAAGATAGTGAGCAAGGCATTTTCGGTAGACATTATCGCGGTATCCTTTTTCAGCAACGCGAGCGTTCTTCTTATATCTGCCTATAAGTTACCGAGAAAGTTTCAAAAGAGATAGCGTAAAAAACCATTAATTTTAGAAATTTGTCGACCCTATCCTGTTATTTACCGTTGTCAGCGAAGCAACGAATTGGTTAAATAAGACGACTAAAATCAGTGCCTACGGCGGCTAACAGCTCGACCAATGGGCACTAATGCCAACATAAGGCACGCTCGGCACGGACCACCCCCCTAAGCCAGCATTCACTCATTTTGTGAGTCTTACCCGCATAACAAGACTCATGATCAATTAACGAGGACTCTCATGCGTAAACTGTCGAAAATCTCTCAAGCCATCATGCTCGGTGGTTTAGTGGCCCTAAGCGGCTGTTCAAAACAACAGCCTCAAAGCAGCAACGAAGCCGTTGTTGAGCAAGCCCCTAGCAATGCTGCGGTAGAGTTGATCAACATCGCTCCCAGCCGTTTGGATATTTACACCGACTTTGAGCTGAACACAGATCTAACGCACTTAAGCGGCAACCAGAAGAAAATGCTGGCGAAACTAATCGACGCTGCAAAGATTATGGATGAGCTGTTCTGGCGCCAGGCCTTTGGTGGTGACAGAGCCGAGTTCCTTAGCGCCCTGAGCGATGAAAAAGTACGCCACTTCGCAAAAATCAACTATGGCCCTTGGGATCGCCTTAATGGCGACCAGGTATTCCTCTCTGGTTTTGAGCCCAAGTCGGCCGGCGCCCAATTCTACCCTGCGGATATGAGCAAAGAAGAGTTAGAGAGTGCCGAGCTTGCCGATAAAGCTGGCCTTTACTCGGTGATCAAACGCGATGCCGAGGGCAAACTCTTCAGCGTAGCCTACTCAAAGGAATACGCGAGTGAGCTACAGGCCGCCGCCAAGCTGCTGCGCGAAGCCAGCGAGCTGGCCGAAGACAAAGAATTCGCCAACTACCTAAGCATGCGCGCCGATGCGCTATTAAGCGACGACTACCAGGCCTCTGATTTCGCCTGGATGGATATGAAAAATAACCCTATTGATGTGGTGATTGGCCCCATCGAAACCTACGAAGATCAGCTTTTCGGTTACCGCGCCGCTTTCGAAGCCTATGTCCTGGTAAAAGACATGGCCTGGAGTGAGCGCCTGGCCAAGTTCGCCCAGTTCCTCCCTGAGCTGCAAACAGGCCTACCGGTTGCCGATGAGTATAAGCAAGAAGTACCGGGGTCGGATGCGGATCTGAATGCCTACGATGTGATCTACTACGCGGGTCACTCAAATGCCGGCAGCAAGACCATCGCCATCAACCTGCCTAACGATGAGCAGGTGCAGCTGGAAAAAGGTACCCGTCGCCTGCAACTTAAAAACGCCATGCGTGCCAAGTTTGATAAGATCTTGATGCCTATCGCCGCCGAGCTTATCGTGCCAGAGCAGCGTCAGCACATCACCTTCGATGCCTTCTTTGCCAACACCATGTTCCACGAAGTGGCACACGGCCTGGGCATTAAAAACACCATTACCGGTAAGGGTACGGTGCGTCAGTCGCTGCAAGAGCATGCCAGTGCTCTGGAAGAAGGCAAAGCCGATATCCTTGGCCTGTACATGGTTGAGCAGCTGCTAAACAAGGGTGAGATCACCGAAGGTACGTTGGAAGATTACTACGTGACCTTTATGGCCGGTATTTTCCGCTCGGTGCGTTTTGGCGCTTCCAGTGCCCACGGTAAAGCGAACATGATCCGCTTTAACTTCTTTAAGCAAGAAGGTGCCTTCTCTAAAGACGACAAGGGTCTTTACCGCGTCAATATGGATAAGATGGGAGCGGCCATGGCCAAGCTTTCTAACCTGATCCTCACCCTGCAGGGTAACGGCGATTATCAAAAGGTGGATCAACTGGTTGCCTCTATGGGCGAGATCAAGCCTGAGCTAGCGGCCGACCTGGAAAAACTAAGCCAGGCTAATATCCCGGTAGACGTTGACTTTACTCAGGGTAAAAAGGTGTTAGGTCTGGAATAAGCCAGAGTTTAGCTTCAGAAATAGCGCCCAAGGGCGCTATTTTTTATCTTTAAGCTTGGGTTACTTGCCCTTACTCTCCTGGCCAATCTTTCTAATACGACGACGCTGAGACAGGGTCATCTTGTTGCTGCGACCGGCATAAGGGTTATCCCCTTCACGGAACTCGATTTTAATCGGCGTGCCCATGATATCCAGGGCCTTGCGGTAGTAGTTCATCAGGTAACGCTTATAGCTGTCTGGCAGCTCATGCACCTGATTACCGTGGATCACTATGCGTGGCGGGTTGTAACCACCGGCGTGAGCATATTTCAGCTTCACCCGACGACCACGCACCAGCGGCGGCTGGTGATCGGCCTGGGCCATATCCATGATACGACGCAACATGGCGGTACTGATACGCTTGGTGGCCGAGTCATAGGCTTCTTCCACCGACTCAAACAGATGGCCTACCCCAGTGCCATGCAAGGCAGAGATAAAGTGGATACGGGCAA
This sequence comes from Pseudoalteromonas sp. BDTF-M6, assembly GCF_018334135.1. NCBI lineage: Bacteria > Pseudomonadati > Pseudomonadota > Gammaproteobacteria > Alteromonadales > Pseudoalteromonadaceae > Pseudoalteromonas > Pseudoalteromonas sp. BDTF-M6. The sequence goes on along the minus strand of NZ_JAGXTQ010000002.1, from coordinate 552,468 downwards.
AATCGACAAAACCTAAACGACGGTCAAGCTCCGACTTAATGCGGTCCTTTACATCACTGTCCAGGCCATCCCACTTGTTGACCGCCAATACCAGAGAGCGGCCGGCATTCAGGGCAAAGCCCAGCAGACTCAGGTCCTGATCCGAAATACCGGTACGGGCATCGATCACCAAAAGTACCACGTTGGCATCTTCGATGGCCTTCAAGGTCTTGATCACCGAGAACTTCTCGACCACATCGCTAACCTTTTTACGCTTACGAACACCGGCGGTGTCGATCAACACATACTCGCGGTCGTTGCGGGTCATGGGGATATAAATCGAGTCTCGCGTGGTGCCCGGCATATCGTACACTATCACCCGCTCTTCACCGAGAATACGGTTGGTCAGCGTCGACTTACCCACGTTAGGGCGACCGATAATGGCCAGCTTAATGGCCTTATCGGCAAGGTCTTCATGCTCACCTTCTTCATCCCCCTCTCCCTGAGGACCATGCTCGTCATCATAGGCGGCAAACGGGTCTTCTTCGATGAGTTGTTGGCGCTCTTTGGCAATTTGCTCGATCACCGGCTGTAAGGCGCTGCTTAGCAGGCCGGTAATGCCACGACCATGAGCGGCAGCGATCTGATACACCTCACCCATGGCCAGTTGATAAAACTCGGCACAGTTGGAATCGGCGTCGATGCCATCGGTCTTATTGGCAACCAGGAACACCTTTTTCTCTTGCTTACGCAAGTGCTGGGCAATGGCCTGATCGGCCACCGTCATACCGGCACGGGCATCAACAAGGAACAGCACCACATCCGCTTCTTCGATCGCCAGCAGAGACTGCTCGGCCATTTCGGTTTCGATACCCTCTTCGGAGCCATCGATACCGCCGGTATCAACAACGATAAAGTCAAAACCATCATAACTCGCCTGGCCATATTTACGATCTCGAGTCAGGCCCGGGAAGTCCGCAACAAGTGCGTCGCGGGTGCGAGTTAAGCGGTTAAACAATGTCGATTTACCGACATTAGGTCGCCCAACTAAGGCGATCACAGGAAGCATAATGTACCTCTTCAAATAACAAAAAAGCTCCGCCGCAGCCAAATGGCTTAAGGCGAAGCCTATCTTAGGGCATAGCCTAATTAACTAATTACTGCGCTTTAATGGCGCTGACTTCACCGTCGCGGGTGATAACAATCAGACGGTCATCGGCTACGATAGGCTCAACATAAAAGCCCGAGCCATCAAACTCATGACGCGCTACCAACTCACCGCTATTGCGGTCAATCCAATGCAAGTTACCTTCTTGGTCACCCACCGCCAGGTAGCTGCCCAATACCGCCGGGCCGGTAATATACCAACCGCGTAAAGCCGCTTGTGACCAGCGTTCGATACCCGAACTCTTATCCAAAGCATAGATAACGCCGTCGCTGTCGACCACATAAATGGTGTCGCCAACAATGCTAAATTCACGATAGCTGCTATATTCACGCTTCCACACGACGTTGCCGGAACGGATATCCACCGCCGCCAGGTTACCATTGTAGGCCAGGGTATAAACCATGGCGCCACTCACCTTAGGCTCGGTATCCACATCGACCAGACGCTCAAACTCAGAGGCGCCTTTTGGCTGCGCTACTTCGGCCTGCCAGGCAGAGAAACCACTGTCGGCAATCAACACGGTCAGCTTACCGGTTTCTTCACCGACTAACACACCACCATTGGCAACCGTCGGCGAGCTTAAACCACGCAGCGTTAGCGGCGGCACTTCTTGCTCATAGCGCCAGCGCTCTTCACCCGTGTCCGGGTGCAGTGCCAGTAATTGACCCGAACCCAGATTGACGTAAATTAGGCCATCGCCAGCAGCAGGTCGAGATAGGGCTTCGCCCGGCACGCTCTTGCGCCACACCAGCTCACCGGTTTCACGATCCAGCGCCACCACCTGGCCATGCTCGGAACCGATAAAGATTTTGCCGTAGGCCTGCAGAATGCCGCCGGAAAGCTTGGCACTTTCTTCGCTGCTCCACGGCCAGAAGCCGGTGTCATCACGAACATCGGTCTGCCACAGGGTATCACCATCGGCTAGGGATAAGGCCTCAACCTCACCATTGCGCGAGGCCACAAACACACGGTCTTTATAAAACGCCGGCTGTAAGCGCGAAAAATAATGTTCAACGCCATCGCCTACCGTTTCTTGCCACAATACCTGAGTTTCGAACTGGTTATTAATTTCCGGTAATACCAGCTCGTCTTCGTCGTTAGACGAACAACCCACCAAGGTCGCCATACATAAGGCAATCCCTGCAAGAGTAACCTTTCTCATTAACCCGCTCCTTACGCAGCTGGCGTTTGTGCTGCCAAATCGTCCAATTTAACTTGCAATAGCGGGTTGCTTTCTAAGCCACCTTTGTCCGCCGCGCTTTGATAAGCGATGCGAGCCTGCTCTTTGTCGCCTTGAGCCAAGTAAATATCACCTTTTAATTCGGCAACGGCGGCTTCATAGCTTGCCGGTAATTCAGTGCCTAAAGTCGCTAGCGCTGCATCATAATTTTGCTGCGCCAATTGCACGCGCGCTAAACGCGTGGTGGCAATGGCTTTAAGCTCTTTCGTCAGTGCATGTTGCTGTGCCCAAATTAGCTTCTCGGCGGCCACATCCAGCTTTTCGGCATCTACCGCTTCTTTGGCGGCAACAAAGGCGGCCAATACGGCGTAGCTTGAGTCTTCATAGTCCTTCATCAGGGCTTCGCTTTGCGCGATCACATCGGCGTTTTCAACCTCGGTGCTTTGCGCAACCAGGTTAAATGCATCCGACGCTTCTTCTGCACTGCTGATCTGGTGCTGGTTGTAGGCTTTCCAGCCATACAAGCCACCGAGGCCAATAACAATACCAAGGGCGATTGAGACGCCGTGTTCTTTAAAAAAGCCTTTAATCGCTTCTGCTTGTTGTTCTTCTGTTGAATAAATTTCCATCATTACCTCTTAGACTCGGGTCTAAATCATGTCAGCCAACAGCTGGGTAATTTCATCCAAGGTCAGTGTTAACTGTGGTTTTTCTTCGCGTAGGTATTTCACCGTTACCACACCTTGGTTGAGTTCATCTTCGCCTAAAATCAATGCCACTTCGGCACCGCTTTTATCAGCACGTTTTAATTGTTTCTTAAAGTTGCCGCCACCGGCATGCACCAAGACACGCAGGCCTGGTACGTCGGCACGCAGTTTAGAGGCGATCACAGGAGCCTGAATGCTGGCCTGCTCACCCATGGCCGCCACATAGACATCGGCATTGCGGCGTATGTCGCCAACACATTCAAGGGCTTGTAAGAGCAATACCAAGCGCTCCATCCCCATGGCAAAACCAACCGCAGGGGTGGCCTTACCGCCTAACTGCTCGACCAGGCCGTCATAACGACCACCGGCACATACGGTTCCCTGAGCGCCCAGGCTCTCGGTGACCCATTCAAACACGGTACGGTTGTAATAATCCAGGCCACGAACCAACTTTTCGTTAACCTGGTATTCGATACCTGCGGCGTCTAAACGTTCACACAAATTAGTAAAGTGGGCACGTGATTCTTCATCCAGGTGCTCGGATAGCTTAGGCGCATCAACCAATATGGCTTGTACGTCCGGGTTTTTGCTGTCCAACACGCGTAGCGGGTTTGAGTGCATACGACGCTTGGAGTCTTCGTCCAACTTCTCTTCATGCTGCTCAAGGTAGGCGACCAGGGCATCACGGTAGGCGGCACGCGCTTCATTTGAACCCAAAGAGTTCAGCTCAAGACGCACATGTTCGCTAATACCAAACTGCTGCCATAGCTGCGCCGTCAGCATGATCACTTCGGCATCGATATCGGCACTGGCAATACCGAACACTTCCAGACCAAACTGGTGGAACTGACGATAACGACCCTTTTGCGGACGCTCATGGCGGAACATAGGACCCATATACCACAGGCGCTGCTCCTGGTTATACAGCAGGCCGTTTTCATTGCCGGCACGCACACACACGGCCGTCCCCTCTGGGCGCAAAGTCAGGCTGTCGCCGTTGCGATCCTCAAAGGTATACATTTCTTTTTCAACGATATCGGTGACTTCACCAATAGAGCGCTTAAACAGGTCGGTCGACTCAACAATGGGGAAACGGATTTCTTGATAACCAAATGAAGCCACACATTGACGCAAAGTGTCTTCCACTTTTTGCCAAACTTGCGTGTCGCCCGGAAGGATGTCGTTCATGCCGCGAACTGCTTGAATTTGTTTTGCCACTGATAATCCCAAAATTCTGTTATAGGCTGCTCTGAGCCCGTGAAAAAGCGTCGATAAAGCGCGCTATTATAGCCTTTTGCGCCGCTACCACCAAGTACCGGCGCCGGCCTTAATCAACTAATTTGATGTCGATTGGCTGCTGTTGCTCTTGCTTGGCAAGGTAGTCGCGTACATGCTGCTCCAGCTGGTCAACAATTTTATCATTATCAACACGGGTCTTTTGACGCTCACCATTGATATACAAGCCTGAGCGACGGTTAGCACCGGCCAAACCGATATCACTGACCAGGGCTTCACCCGGGCCGTTCACGACACAACCGATCACCGACACCGTCATCGGCGTGATCACGTCTTCTAAACGCTCTTCCAGCTCATTCATGGTGCTGACCACATCAAACTCCTGGCGTGAGCAGCTCGGACAGGCGATAAAGTTAATTCCGCGCGAACGAATACGCAGGGATTTTAGGATATCGAAACCCACCTTGATCTCTTGCACCGGATCGGCGGCAAGCGACACGCGTAGCGTATCGCCAATGCCCTCGGCCAGCAACATACCCAAGCCCACCGCGGATTTAACCGAACCGGAGCGGAAACCACCGGCCTCGGTGATGCCCAGGTGCAGAGGTTGATCGATTTCTTTAGCCAGCAGACGATAAGCGCCCACCGCAAGGAATACATCGGAGGCCTTAACCGACACCTTAAACTGGTCAAAGTTAAGACGCTGGAGAATTTCCACGTGACGCATGGCCGACTCCAGTAAGGCCTCGGGAGTCGGTTCGCCATACTTTTCTTGCAGGTCACGCTCTAATGAGCCGCCATTAACACCGATGCGAATAGGAATATTACGGGCGCCTGCGGCATCGACTACGGCACGAATTCTGTCTTCACTGCCTATGTTGCCCGGATTAATGCGCAAGCAATCGGCGCCATATTCCGCGACTTTTAAGGCGATGCGATAGTCAAAATGGATATCTGTGACCAGGGGAATGTCGACCTGTTCTTTAATGCTTTTAAATGCTTCAGCGGCCGCCATGGTTGGCACCGAAACGCGCACGATATCGGCACCGGCCTGGGCGATATCCTGAATTTGCTTCACCGTGGCATCTACATCCATGGTGTCGGTATTGGTCATGGATTGCACGGCAATGGGGGCACCATCGCCAATCGGCACATCGCCAACATAAATACGCGTAGACTTGCGGCGCTTGATTGGTGACTCTGAAAACATACTACTTACTCTGTTAACGGTAATGAAAATTTAGCTAAACGGTTTTTTGGAAATTGCGAAATATCCACGGCTTGCCCATTAACACTAATGCTTACCACATCATGCTTTCCTAGGGTTACCGCAAAGGGGGCCAAACCCACTAACTCTAACTCTTGCCCCGCTTGTTTAATGTCATAGGCCAAACGCTGACCCTTGGCATCATGCACTTCGACCCAGCATTCGCCGCTAAAACGCATCACCACTCTTTGCTCACCGGCGGCCAGGGGTGCTTCAGCCAGCGGCGCTTTAGCCAGGGGCTCCTCAGCTGGGGAGGTTGATTGGGCAGTGTCGTCATTATCGACTGGCACCACGTCCTGGTTTGGCCTGGGTGTATCGGCAGTCTCTGACGGCTCGGCGGCGCTTTGTTGCGGGTTTTCCTGTTGAGATTGCTCAGACTCCTGCTCTGACACAGCTTCGGAGTTATCTTCAACAAGACTAGGTTGCTCTGTTTCTTGTGCTGGCGCCGCCACTATATCCGCAGCCAGCGGTGTGGTTTCCACAACCGGTTCGTCGCTGTCTTGCCACCACCAGAACAGGGATGAGCCTAGAATAATAGCGAGGATGGCATAACTAAAAAGCATCAGGCGATTATCATGGGCTTCTTTTTCAGTGCGTCGGGAAAAGCTCTGCATGCTGGCTTGCTCTTGTGCCTGAGGTTCAGGCTCAAAAGCGGATAACAAGGGAGCCGGGTCCAAAGCCACTATTTTACAGTAAGCCTTGATATAGCCACGCACGAAGATAACGGCTCCCAGCTGTTCAAAACGCCCATGCTCCAAGTCATCAAGCTTACGCACCGTCAGGTTAAGCTTGCGAGCCAACTCTTGCTGACTTAACTCCTGTTGTTCCCTAGCACCGGCTAACTTCTTGCCTATGGCAATAGACGCTGATTCCTCTTCAGCCTGCTGTGCTACTTCACCAGTGTCACTCATAATCGATAGTTCTTAGGATCTGCTATATAAATTTTATCGCCAGGAACCAGCTTGCTGTCTTCCTCAATCTGGTTCCACTCCATAAGTTTTTGCATAAGGACATTGTATTTCTTGGAAATTTCAAACAAGGTATCGCCCTCAGCAACGGTATGATAATTGTACGGGCGCTGTAAGTAAATCTTACGGCCAATTTGCACGTGGTCGGCACTTGCGAGGTTGTTCCACTTACGCAATGTGCTTAGGCGAATATTGTAGCGTGTCGAAACATTAAACAGGTTTTCACCCTTTTGCATCACGTGATAAGGGATTTCTTTTTTACCTGCGGTCTCGGCAATGGCCATTTGCTCAATCACCTTGGTGTTTGACGCCACCACCTCGGCTGTGCGGCTCAGATCTTCATCCAACTCATTAGGGTTGGTAGTCTCTTCTAACTGCTCTGCATTAGCAGCAAGCTGCTCAGAGGCGTCCTCGGCAACGTCCTCGGCAATTTCCTCGACAACCGGCTGGTCTTCTGTTGCAACATCCGTGGCCAACTGCATTGATGCAAATTCACGGGCCAACTCTGATTGCAATTCATTCTTTTGCTCAGCTACCGTGCTAACACCCTCACCTTCGCTCACATTCGCGCTCTCGGTAGACTCTGCCTTTGCTTTTTCTTCAGGCGTATCCTTTGGCTCGTCAGCAGCTGACGTTGCAGGCGTAACTGACTGTTCCGTTACTGCCTCATTGGCCGCTTCGGCTATTTTTTCGGCCTTAGTTTCAACGTTATCGACTTGCTCTACAAGCTGATTTTCTAATGCTGGCTGTGCCAAGGGCTGTGCCACAGGCTGTGCTGAAAACTCTTCTGGAGACGCAACTGATGACTCCTTCGCAGGCTCACCGACAAGCTCGGTCGTTGCCTCATTTACAGGGTCAGCAGTCGGCTCTGTCGCCACCTCGACGCTCGCATCTGGTTGTTCTGCTGGTTTGTCTGCACCGCTTGGCTCGGCTGATAGCTCAGCTGATAGCTCGACTGAAGGCTCAGCCGAATCTTGCTTTTGTTCTGGCTGGGCTTGCGGTTCAGAATCAGGCTTGCCTTCTGTCGTAACCTCTACCGCATCGGCAGCCTTAGCAGCCGCCTTAACAACCGAGGTTTCGACAAATTCAGTCGCCGGCGCGGCCGTAGCCAAGACGACGGCACTGGCGTCTGACTTAGTGCTCGCCTTTTTCTTCACTACCTTAATCTTAGGTTTGGCAACAATAACATTGCCGTCCATACTCTCTTGCAACTCATTGAGCTTAATGCGGCGATACTTTTCACGTAATTGTTCAAATTCACTGGCACTATAGCGTTGCTCGCGAATAATACGCGCTTCTAACGACGAGGGGTAAGTGACGGTAATGGTCTCTGCCAACTTGCGGGCATCTTCAATATGGCCCATGCGTTCCTGGATCAAATAACCCAGCAGCAAGGAGCGGGAAGATACCCGGCCAGTGCGCTCATAACGATTTAACACCTGCTGAGCATTATAAAAGTCACTTTTAGCATACTTTACCGCAGCCAGGTTGATTAGGCTTGATGGGCGTAATGAACTGTGTTGCAGGGAGTCTTCTAAGAAGGTCTCTGCGGCATCGAACTTATCAAACTCCAAGGCACACAGCGCCAGGTTTTCATAACTTTGGGCAACGCGCAGGTAACTGGGAATCTCAATGGCAGCCATAAACTTATCGACCGCTAGATCATACTCACCGATATCACATAAAAACACCCCGTAGTTGTTTAGGGTGTTAGGATCGTTCGGCTCTAGACTGAGCGCCTTTTCATAAGCGTCTTTGGCCCGTTGCTTCTCACCAACCTGCTGGTAGTAATACGCAATTGAATAATGCACCTCAGGTAGTTCCGGGGCGAATTTAGCAGCGCGTTCTAGGTTATATTTTGCTTGCGTGCTCTCGCCTTGAGAAAGGTAATTTAAGGCAAGGGAGATTCGGGTGCGGGCGGCTTCTACGTTATTGATTTTCTTTTCAACAACGGGCTTGTCACTGCCCACATACGTGCTTTCGGTTACACACCCACCAAGGGCGAGTAAGCTTATACTGGTCACTAACAGCTTGCGCATGGCTTAGCCTCGTTTATTCCGTTATTACACCTATCATTACTGAAAAGCCCTTTTGTTTCATCAATTATTTGAAAAAAGGGCTTATTTTTATGTTACTGAGAGACATTTACCGCGATTGCGTTCTTTTCTCGCTCTTGGCGCTTGGCGAGTCGCTTGGTCCTATCGACCACGTCCCCCACCAGCTGGCCACAGGCGGCATCAATATCATCGCCACGCGTACGTCGAACAATGGTGGTGATGCCGGCGGCTTGCAGTACCTTGGAGAAACGATCGATGCGTGAGTTACTTGAACGGCCATATTCGTTACCCGGGAAAGGGTTGAATGGGATCAGGTTAACCTTAGAGGGCGTGCCTTTTAGGGTTTGCACCAACTCATGGGCATGATCCGTGCTATCGTTTACTTCCTGCAGCATCACGTATTCTACCGTCACTTCCTTATTCGCCTTTGAGCCATCAATATAACGACGACACGCAGCCAGGAACTCTTCGATCGGGTACTTCTTGTTAATAGGTACCAGCACATCACGCAAGGGGTTATTAGGTGCATGCAATGAAATAGCCAACGCCACATCAATTTGTTCTTTAAGCAAATCAAGGGCCGGCACCACGCCTGAGGTACTCAAAGTAACGCGACGCTTCGACAGACCAAAGGCCCAATCGTCCATCATCAGTTCCATCGCAGGCACGACATTTTTAAGGTTAAGCAATGGCTCACCCATGCCCATCATTACCACGTTGGTAATAGGACGGCGGGTGCTATCGCCATGCAGGCCGATATCTTTGGCCACACGCCACACCTGACCGATGATTTCCGACACCTTAAGGTTACGGTTAAAGCCCTGCTGCGCCGTCGAGCAGAAGGTACATTCAAGGGCACAGCCTACCTGAGAAGACACACACAAGGTGGCGCGGTCTTTTTCCGGGATCCACACGGTTTCAACTTCCTGACCACCATCAAGGATAAGTGCATACTTGATGGTACCGTCGCTAGAAGGTTGCTTTACCGAGATCTCCGGCGCACGAATTTCACATTCGGCTTGCAGGCGAGCCTTTAGTTTCTTGTTAAGGTTGCTCATTTCTTCGAAGTTATCGACACCAAAGTGATAGATCCACTTCATAACCTGATCGGCACGAAACGGCTTTTCACCAATGGATGCAAAATAGTCGCGCATACCTTGGCGATTAAAATCGAGTAAATTGATTTTTTTCTCAGTCGTGGCCATGAATAAACCTCTATCAGGTGACGGATAAAACGAAGGCGGCAATTGTACACAATTTAACCATTATAGCAATTTCTTAGTTCACTCAGCGCAGAGCAAATAAACTAAGGAATTGCATGAGACAAGAAAAGGGCCTGAAGGCCCTTCCCTGGTTCTGCTTACAACTCGAAATTAACGAGTACGTGGGCAGATTTCTTCTTCAGCGAAGAAGTAAGCGATTTCGCGAGCAGCAGACTCAGGAGCGTCTGAACCGTGTACCGCGTTCTCGTCGATGCTGTCAGCATAGTCAGCACGTAGAGTACCAGCAGCCGCTTCAGCTGGGTTAGTAGCACCCATGATTTCGCGGTTTTTACGTACTGCATCTTCACCTTCAAGAACCTGAACCATTACTGGGCCAGAAGTCATGAAAGAAACAAGGGCACCAAAGAAAGGACGCTCTTTGTGCTCAGCGTAGAAGCCTTCAGCTTGCTCTTGTGAAAGGTGAACCATTTTAGATGCTACGATCTTAAGACCAGCAGACTCGAAACGGTTGTAGATTGCACCGATGTGGTTTTTAGCTACCGCATCAGGCTTAACGATAGAGAAAGTGCGCTCTAAAGCCATGTGTTGCTCCAAATAACGTTAAATTTAAGTGTTAAACTTTACCGGGCGCGAATTATACGCGCTTTAGCATGAAAATCCTACTACATTGTGACCCAGGCAAGACTAACAAATTTTTGTGACGCTTTGACTAATGGGCCTCACGGAACCCGGGCCATAGACCGGATGCAGCTCCACCAGCTCACCCAAACCCTGATCCAAATCAAAATCCCTAGCGGGCACACGCGCTAGAATCCGCCGTTATTTTTTACCTCAGTTGACTCGGACTCAGCCAAGGAATTAACCATGTCTATCTTTACTCCTGAATTACTTAGCCCGGCGGGCAGCTTAAAAAACATGCGCTACGCCTTTGCCTATGGCGCCGATGCGGTTTATGCCGGACAACCCAGATACAGTTTACGGGTGCGCAACAACGAATTTAATCTCGCCAACTTAGAGCTGGGTATCAACGAAGCCCATGCGCAAAATAAAAAGCTTTACGTGGTGTCTAACATCGCTCCGCATAATGCCAAGGTAAAAACCTATTTGCGTGATATCGAGCCGGTTATCGCCATGAAACCGGATGCGCTGATCATGTCCGATCCGGGTCTGATCATGCTGGTAAAAGAAAAATGGCCGGATATGCCCATTCATTTGAGCGTGCAGGCCAATTCGGTGAACTATGCCAGCGTGCTGTTCTGGGCTAAGCAAGGCATAGAGCGGGTTATTTTATCCCGGGAATTGTCACTGGAAGAAATTGGTGAAATCCGCGAGCTTTGCCCGAATACTGAACTGGAAGTGTTTGTGCACGGCGCCCTGTGTATGGCCTATTCTGGACGCTGCCTGCTCAGCGGTTATATCAACAAGCGCGACCCGAACCAGGGCACCTGCACCAATGCCTGTCGCTGGAGCTACGATGTAAAACCCGGCGAAGAAACCGAAACCGGTGATGTGGTGCATAAAATTAACCCAACCCTGGGTTTGGGTGAGCCGACCAAAGAAGTCTTTATGCTCGAAGAGCAAGGCCGACCGGGGGAATACATGCCGGCGTTTGAAGACGAGCACGGTACCTACATCATGAACTCGAAAGACCTGCGCGCGGTGCAATATGTGGATGCGCTGACGCGTATGGGCGTGCACAGTTTAAAAATCGAGGGCCGTACCAAGTCCTTCTATTATGTGGCGCGCACTGCTCAGGTGTACCGTCGCGCCATCGACGATGCGGTGGCCGGCAAACCGTTCGACCCAACGCTGATGAAAACGCTCGAGCACTTGGCACACCGTGGCTATACCGAAGGCTTCTTAAAGCGTCATGCACATCAGGATTATCAAAACTATGACTATGGTCATTCGGTATCCGACTCGCAGCAGTTTGTTGGTGAGGTGTTAGGGCGCACCAACAATGGCCTGGTGGAAATTGATGTGAAAAACAAATTCTGTACCGGCCACTCGCTGGAGCTGATGACGCCACAGGGCAATATCAACTTCAATTTGGAGCATATGGAGAATAAAAAGGGCGAGCGCATCGATGATGCCAAGGGCTCGGGCCATATAGTTCGTATTCCTCTGCCCCAAGACGTTGAGTTAGACAAAGCCATTCTGCTGCGCAACTTAATGCCGGGCCAAGACACCCGCAACCCCTTCCCCGCTTGAGGCTAGAGGGCATTATGATAGGCGGTAATATGGCGCTCTAAGTCCAGTTCCAGCACCACCTGAGTACGGTGCGGTAACTGGCTCAGGGCATGACGAGTCAGGCGTTCAAAGTAACCGATAAAGTCGGCGACTTGCGCCTTACTCATGGTGTGAGCGGTATGACCCACGCGGGCAATTAGTTTTTGCTCCTGCTGCCAGCGCCAGGCCAGCACCGCATCGAAGCTTGGCGCCTTCAGCATAATACTGATATCGGCACTGGCAAAAAGCGGCTGATAATGCTGCTCCAGGCAGGTATTTACATAGCGCCGCCAGCGCCCATCCACATCCTGTTGTTGTTCAAGCTCATTGATGGGAACGCGCAAGGCCTCTTCACTTTGCGGTGGCGTGCCCACACACCAGCCCTCAACAATAAGCACCTCAATGGGCCGAGAGAAGTGCTGCCATTCAGCGCTGGCACAGGGCTCGTCCATCGCCTTATCGAAGCGCGGCACGCTCAATGGAGCTAGCCCCTCACGGACCCCCTCCACCAGCTTATGCAAACGGGCGATATCATGTGTCCCGGGCACACCCCGGGTCGCCAATAAGGGATGCACCTGCTGTGCCAGCTCATTGCGCTGAGCCTGGGAATAATAAAAGTCGTCCAAGGAGCTGGCACAGGCATTAAGTCTGCCCTCCTCGCGCAGGTAGCAGGCCAAATAATCGGCCAGTGTGCTTTTACCCGAGCCTTGGGCGCCGTTGATAGTCACAACCAGCGGCAGCCCCGGCTTTTTAACTGTCATTATTTGCTGCGCTAAGGGCGTAAAGTAGTGAGTTATTTGTGCTGCATACTGAGGTGGCAGTTCATGACGGGATAAAAATGCCGCTGTATCCATCTTTGCGCTCCTTGTGTTACCGTACCTAGCCTCTTTGCATACCCCGGGCCAGAATATAAGTACATTATAAAACAGCAGGTTATTAACTCCAGCTTGCTGTTTAGCACCAGTTTGGTGCAACACTAAGCACAGTCACGTGACCTTGATGCCAGCCATTCTTTGTTCTAGATCAAACCAAGGCGAAATAACCTCACCTTTGCTAGTGAGTCACAAGGGAATTTTGTGTACTATCGCGACCCTATTTTTAGGGGGACGTATGGCTTTATTAATCAATGACAAATGCATTAACTGCGATATGTGCGAACCCGAGTGTCCGAATGGCGCCATTTATATGGGGGCGGAAATTTATCAGATAGCGCCGAGTAAATGCACCGAATGCGTCGGCCATTACGATAACCCCACCTGTGTGAGTGTATGCCCTATCGACTGTATTAAGCCGGATCCCGAGCATAAGGAAACACTCGCTGAGCTCGCCGATAAATATGTGTTACTAACACAAGGCGACGAGCCCAGATAAACACCATCTGTTACTCCTGAACAGGCTTTACAGGAGCTGGCTTGTCATTAGGCACCGCCTTCGTTGGTTGTAACAAGAGCTCGGTCACAGACTCTTGGATGGATTTTTTCTGCGCCGCCACTAATTGAGCCAGTGCTTCTTGTGTGGCCTGCTTAATGGCCAGCTCCACTTCCTGCATCAGGGTATTGGCATGGGTCAATGAACTCATCAACAGCAGGCTGGAAACGATGGCTGCATGTAAGTATTTCATAATGGTATCCTTGGTTTAATCTAGTAAGTAAATGTCCCTTAGTTACTATCAACGACCGTGCCAAAATAAAATACCCTTTATATTCAACAAGTTGCTTTAACCCCTCTATTTTTAGCGCAAAATTAGCGTCCGCGAACGGACACTCCTGTGTCCAAGGCCGGACACTTAATGGCTAAGTGCTTTGTGCCGACAATCGGCAATCACACATAAAAAAAGCGTGACCGCCACCGTTGCGCTCACGCTTTTATTCGGTATTCCTATTTAGGCACCCACTATGCCTAGGGGTGTGGCACTGCGCCAGGCGCCGCGGGTAAAGTCTGGAATCGTGATGGACTCACTGCGATTGGCCACCGATTGCGCCGACAGTGGCGAAATCACCGACCAGGCGGCGCCGTCATACACATCTTGATCCAAAGGCTCACCATTACGTAAACAATAGATCATGCGCCAGAACATCAAGAAATCCATGCCACCGTGGCCACCATTGCGCTCGGCTTCAGCACCCATTTTCTGCCACAGGGGGTGATCGTATTTATCGTACCAGGGCTGCATATCGTATTCCCATTCGTGGAAGCTCTTGTTGCCGCCATGCTCCAAGGCAATGCGGTTAGGGAAACCGGCAAAGACACCATTGGTGCCCTGGATCAGGTTATGACGACTATAGGGGCGCGGCGTGGTGGTATCGTGTTGCACCATGATACTGCGCCCGTTAACGGTTTTGATCAGGGTGGTATTCATGTCGCCGGCAATATATTTCAGTTGATTACGCTCGTGCTCCGCCGGGAATTCACGCTGGGCGTAGGCGGCGCGGCCCAGGGCAGGTGAGCTCATGGAGGTGAGGTAATCAAAGCGATCGCCGCGGTTAATATTCATGTATTGCGAAACCGGGCCCAAACCGTGCGTGGGGTAAAGGTTGCCGTCGCGACGAGTATGCCAGGCGGTACGCCAAGAGCCGGTCTTGTGCTCGATTTCTTTCATCTGCCAGCGCAGCTCGTGAATATAGGCCGCCTCGCCGTGAAGTAACTCGCCGAAGAGCCCCTGACGCACCATGTTCAGCACCATCAACTCGTCACGGCCGTAGTTAACGTTTTCCATCATCATACAGTTTTTCTGGGTGCGCTCGGCGGTGTCGACTATGTCCCACATTTCTTCAACCGTCAGCGCCAGTGGCACCTCGACAAAGGCGTGCTTGCCACTGTTCATGGTGTCGATGGCCATGGGTGCGTGCCAGCGCCAGGGCGTGGAAATAATCACTATGTCTATATCATCGCGGGCCAACATGTCTTTATAGGCCAGCTCGCTGTCACCATAGGCGGTGGGTTTTTCCTTGCCTTCTTTAACCAGGAAGTCAATGGCGCGATCCAATACCTCCTGATGGGTATCACAAATGGCCTTGATCTCGGCGCCCTCAATGTAGCTCATGCGTTTTACATGACCATAGCCACGCTGACCCACACCGATAAAGCCAACCCGCACCACATCCATTTTCGGGGCGATTAACCCGATCACCGACTGGCCCTGAGCCTTTGGCGCAGCCGCAGCGCCAGCGCTGGTACCGGCGCAGCCCGCCATCGACGCTGTGGCGGCGGCACCAGCCACCGCGCCCGCCGCCTTTAAAAAATCGCGTCTGTTGAATTGTTTCATTGCTTGTTCCTCAGTCATGCCTTTCCAGGCTTTTTAGCACGCTAGCGTAAAGCACCAAGGCAGGCAAAAGGAACGAGATTAATGGCAAATGAAAGCGATAAAAAACCCAGCTATTTGCTGGGTCTGTAGTTTAAGCATTATTGATCAGGCTCTTAAGCCTTTCTTGTTGCGCCAGTACGCTGCGATACAGGGCAAACTGATTATTGGCTCTGTCGAGATTATGGCGGCCATGCTTAATGCTGAAATAATGGTCGCCGTCGATATAGTCGGTAAGAAAACGCACCCCGATCATAAAGGGCATTACCCTGGCGCCAAGCCAAAAGCTGGCCTTTTCCTCGGCGGTAATGTGCGCCTTTAAAGGCTCAATATAGCCCTTGACCAGGGCGGCAAAGATTTCTTCACGCACCCGCACATTCGCCAGGTTAATACTGTCTTCTTCTTCCGGTGAGCAGAAGGTGCGCACCATGTCGCCAAAATCGAATAACCAATAACCGGGCATGCAGGTGTCCAGATCGATCACCGCCTTGGCCGCGGGTGCAGCCGCGGGTGCAGCCGCGGGCGCAGCCCTTGGCTCTGACGTACCCTGGTCATTGCAAAACAGCATATTGTTGATCTTGGTGTCGTTATGACACGGACGCAGAGGTATTTGCGCGGTAACCGCCGCCACTTCATCGATCAGAAAGGCTTGCTCGCGACAAAAATCCAGCTGCTGCAGAACATCCTTTACGCGGCCGAGTTTGTCATCTTGCACTGCCTGCTCCAGTATGTCCATGCGCATGGCCAAATTATGAAAATCCTTGATCACCGGATACAAGGACTCGGCATCGAAATCTTGCAGCGCGGCGGCAAAGCGGCCAAAGGCACTGGCTGCAACCTGAGCCTGCAAGGGCGACTGCACCACTTCTTCACTGCGACTGTTGCCGATAAATTCCAAGGCGCGCCAATGCTCGCCCTCAAGGCTTATCAAAAACGCGCCATCTCGAGTAGGGACATGCTTGATCACCTCAAGATCATACTGGCTTGCTTGCTGCTTTTGCATCAGGTGCTGCTCAATTTTACAGGCATTGGCGACTAGCTGCTCCGGCGCCGGAAACACTTGGGTATTGAGCTTTTGCACCACCACACTGCCGTCGCGATGCCCTAACAACATGGTGGTATTAATATGGCCATTGCCTATGGCCTTTAAGCTCACTGGCGGCGCAAAGCCGTATTGCTGCGCTAACAGCTGCGCATAATAATCTGTATTCATAGGTGTATTTTTGGCAGCCCCGTTACTTATGGCTTAATCCCTTGAGCGCGGCGATATTCCGTGCCAATAGGGGCAATTCATCTTTATAGGTCATTCCCATCCAAGCCTGCTGAGCGGTGTATACGTCAACCACAGTCAGGTGCCGGTCAATGCCATATTGGATTTGATCGGGAAGATAATACTCCTTTGCGCATCCCTTGTCATGGTGACCAAGGAAGTGAGCAAAGTTTTCTGCCAAAATCGTAAAGAGTCGCTTATCTATCCCCCAGCAGGTCATGGACGCAAGGGCATTCAAGGCCAAGGTCCTCGCCTGCCCCTTATCGTCGAAGCCAAGCAAAGAGCCATCGTCCTGGTATTGGATATTGAGCACTTCATCCACACGCACGAGCTGCTGGTGTTCGTTAAGGGCACAAATACCGCGATTCACACCGCCCTGCTCCGACAAGGTTTGTTGCAGCGGATAGGCCACACAGGCCCAGTTGTCACTGTGCTTAAAGTGTTGCACCAGCTGTTTATAGGCTTGGCTGCCGTAATAATCATCGGCGGTGATCACTATGGCCTTATCGACAACCGCCTCTTTTGCGCATAGCAGTGCATGGCCGGTACCCCAGGGCTTTTGCCGCTCGGCTGCACTCTGTGCGTACTCGGCGGGGACATCCTCAAGACGCTGCTCAACCAGGGTGACTTCCAGATCCTCGGGAAGCTTAGGCAATATCTCTTGCTCGATATAAGCGCGCACGGCAGCGTTAATCACCAGCACCAGATGGCGAATACCCGCGTTATAAGCATCTTCAATGCTCAGCTCCATTATGGTGCGATTAACGCCGGGCAGGGGCGCAATTTGCTTGGCGCCGCCAAAACGACTGCCTAACCCGCCCGCCAGCACGACTAAACTAATATGAGGATTCACACGCACTTATTCCATTACTGCAAAAGTGAGAGTGTAACGACTAGCGCCCAGGCACTGCAAATATCTGAGTTAGCATACCCACTTACAATGCCGCTAACCTATATTTAAGCAGAGGTACTTTTCTTCCAGATACTCGTCCAGTCCCTGATGGCCGCCTTCGCGCCCCAGGCCCGACTGCTTTACGCCGCCAAAGGGTGCAACCGGGTTGGAAATAAGCCCTTCGTTAATCCCTACCATGCCATATTCCAGCGCCTCGCCGACACGATAAATTTGGCCTATGTCCTGACTGTAAAAATAGGCGGCCAAGCCATAGGGCACAGCGTTAGCCTGAGTGATCGCCTCGGCCTCATCGCTAAAGGTGGCGACGGTGAGCACAGGGCCAAAAATCTCTTCCTGACTGATCCGCATCTCGGCCTTCACATTGCTAAGCAACAGCGGCGCCACATAGTTGCCATCCAAGGAAGCCGCCTGGTTAACCTGCTTGGCTCCCTGTTCAAGGGCTTCTTCAACCAGTTTCAACACCTTGTCTTTGGCGGCAGGGTAAATCAAGGGACCAATATCCACTCCGGCGCTAAAACCATCACCTACCCTTAATGCCTGAACTCGTTCCGCCAGCTTCGCGGTCAATGCGTCGGCGACGCGCTCATCCACCAAAACCCGGTTAACGCAGACACAGGTTTGCCCGGCATTGCGAAACTTACTGGCAATAATGCCATCGGCGGCCTTATCCAGATCGGCGCTGGCAAACACCAAGAGCGGCGCATTACCGCCAAGCTCCATAGAGGTGCGTTTTATCGTCGGAGCGCACTGGGCCAGTAACTGCCTGCCCACTGCGGTGGAGCCGGTGAAGGTGAATTTGCGTACCACCTCTGAGGCGCAGAGTTGCTCTCCCACTTCCTTGGCGCGATCGCTCAGCAGCACATTAAAAGCGCCCGGTTCAAAGCCGGCTTCATGGGCTAAGTGCGCCAGGGCCAAGGCCGACAAAGGCGTATGCTCGGAGGGTTTTAAAATAAAGCTGCACCCGGCGGCATAAGCCGGTGCCACCTTGCGGGTGATCATGGCAATAGGAAAATTCCACGGAGTAATGCCCGCCACCACGCCCACGCCCTGCTTAATGACCGAGATTCTATGCTTGTCATTGCTGGCAGGGATAAGCTCACCATAACTGCGCCTGGCCTGCTCGGCGTACCATTTGATATAGTCGGCCCCGTATTTAACCTCCCCAAGCGCTTCCGCTAGGGGCTTTCCCTGCTCCATGGTCATGAGCTCGGCCAGTGCCTGCTGGTTGGCCATCACTAGATCATACCAACGCTCAAGCACCTGGGCGCGATGCTCACAAGTGCTGTCTTTAAGGCGGATAAAGGCCCGCTCGGCGGCACTAAGGGCCAGCTCTACCTGGGCCGCTGTAACACGGGATACGCTCGTTAAAACACTGTTGTCGGCTGGGTTGGTGACGGTGAACTCACCTTCCCCCTGGCGCCACTGGCCATCGATAAAGGACTGGGTAAATAACAAGGTCGTACTCATAAAACTCTCCCAATAAAAAAGCCGCTGGATATAGGATACAGCGGCTTTTTCTGATTTACATGTGTGGAAGCTTAATGCTCTTCATTTACTATATTGAGGTTGTATTTGGGGATCTCAACCACCAAATCCTCATCGGCAATCTTGGCCTGACAACCCAGACGTGACTCAGGCTCAAGACCCCAGGCCTTATCTAGCATGTCATCTTCAAGCTCATCGCTTTCTTCCAAAGAGTCAAAGCCCTCACGAATCACCACGTGGCAAGTAGTACAGGCACAGGACTTTTCGCAGGCATGGGGAATGCTGATGCCATTTTTAAGCGCCACATCCAATACCGTCTCACCGGCCTTAGCTTCTATGGCCGCGCCTTCGGGACACAGCTCTTCATTGGGTAAAAAGATAATTTGTGGCATTGCTTATACCTCATCTACTGATTGGCCGGTCAGGGCCTTTTTAATTGATGCATCCATACGACGGGCGGCAAAATCGCTACTCGCCGCATCCACCTTTTCGATGGCGTCTTTAATTTCTTGTGGCTCGGTGGTGCTGGCACTGATCGCCTGCATCAGTGCCATGGCATCGCGCAGCGTTGCCAATTCCTGCTCATCAAGCAAGTGGCTGTCGGTGGCAAGCGACGCTTCCAAAGCTTCATGTACGCGTAAGGCTTCAACCTGCTGCTCTTTAAGCATACGCGCCTGCATATCTTCTTTGGCGTTACTCATCGATGACTTAAGCATCTCGGCCACCTGGTCATCGGATAAGCCAAACGACGGTTTCACCTGAATTTCCGCCTGGACGCCGGTGGATTTCTCCATCGCCGTCACGCTTAATAGACCGTCGGCATCCACATTAAAGGTCACGCGAATATGCGCCGCACCGGCAGCCATAGGCGGAATACCTTTAAGGCTGAATTTTGCCAAAGAACGACAATCGTCAACCAATTCACGCTCGCCTTGCAGCACATGCAGTGCCATAGCCGTTTGTCCGTCTTTAAAGGTGGTAAATTCCTGCGCGCGCGCCACCGGGATGGTGGTGTTGCGAGGAATAATCTTCTCGACCAGGCCACCCATGGTTTCCAAACCAAGCGACAGTGGCAATACGTCCAAAAGCAACATATCCGCTTCCGGCTTGTTGCCTACCAGGATATCGGCCTGAATGGCGGCACCGATGGCGACTACGCGATCCGGATCTATGCTGGTTAACGGCTCTTTGGCAAAGAACTCCCCCACCTGCTCACGCACGATAGGCATGCGGGTCGAACCACCGACCATCACTACTTCGAGCACCTCATCCGTACTTATACCGGCATCTTTGAGGGCACGACGACAGCTGCGCAAGGTTTTCTTCACCAAAGGAATGGCCAATTCGGCGAACAACTCACGGGTCACTTCCACGGTATGCGTTTGTCCATCGAACTCTAGACCGACATTGACCTTGGCGTAGTTTGTGAGCGCTTCCTTACAGGCTTTCGCCTTATTAATAAATAAACGCAGAGTATTGGCCGATAAGTTATGAGCACCGGTTTGCTGCTTGAAATGCTCTACCAGCAGGGCATCGAAATCATCACCGCCGAGGGCTGAGTCACCACCGGTGGCCAACACCTCAAACACCCCTTTGTTGAGGCGCAGGATGGAAATATCAAAGGTACCACCGCCGAGGTCGTACACGGCTATCACCCCTTCCTGACCTGAGTCCAAGCCATAGGCTACCGCCGCTGCGGTTGGCTCGTTCAAAAGACGCAGCACCTTAATGCCAGCCAGTTGCGCCGCATCCTTGGTGCTGTGACGTTGGGCATCATCAAAATAGGCCGGCACAGTGATCACCGCACCTGTGATGGTATCGCCGCCGAAGCTTTGCTCGGCACGCTCGCGCAGGGCGTTCAAAATATCGCTCGATGCCTGAACCGGGCTGATATCCCCTTGGCGGGTATGAATGTGCAGGCTGCCGTTTTCATCGTTGAATTCATACGGCAACTGACCATAGCTGGCTTCAATTTCCGCCTGGGTTTTACCTAAGAAACGCTTTACGGAAATAAGGGTGTTGTGCGGGTCGTTTGCGGCATGAACTGCCGCTTCTTGACCAACCACATGGCCTTGCTCTAAATAGCGCACCACAGAAGGTAACATGGCGTTGCCCAGCTCATCGGTCAGGGTTTTCGCCTCACCGCTTTGAACCGTGGCCACCAAGGAATTGGTGGTACCCAGGTCGATACCTACCGCGAGTTTGTGTTCATGAGGTGCCGTGCTTTGCCCCGGCTCAGCAATTTGCAGTAATGCCATGTGTGTTATAAAACCTTTTTACTCAATGCTGATAAGTCGCTAGTCATCACATAATTCATCTTCAATGCGCTCTAGCTCGTCTTTTAATTTATAAACGAACTTGAGTTTTCGCACGTTATCCGCCGCTTTGTGCCAGTCATTTTCTTCTTGGCTGGCTAATAGACTTTGCAGCTCATTGCTGTATTCGCTGTTTAACTCTTTAATGTGCTGCTCAAGCTTGGCAATGGCGGCATCTGGGTCGCTACTTGTTTTGACCTCTTCAAGCTCTTCACGCAGTTCCATTTGCTGCATCAAGAACATAGGGTCTTGCAGGGTTTGCTGCTCGCCGCGCAGCTCCAGACCTAACTCGGCCAACATATATTCGGCACGCTTAAGCGGGTGCTTAAGGGTTTGCAGGGCGTCATTAATTTCCGCCGTTTTTTGCACCGCCAGCAGTTTTTCTCGCTCACTGCCGCCGCTGTGTCGGTCCGGATGCGCCGCCCGTTGCAATTCTAAATAACGCGCGCCGATCTCTTGGAGATCAACGTCATAATTTACGGGGATCGAAAACAATTCAAAATAACGCATGAAAAACCTTTATAACGAAAAGCCCTACATAAGGTAGGGCTTAAGCGAATACAATACCTGATCCTGAGCAACGCCTTGCCCAATAAGTGCCGTTATACGGTAAAGCTCTCGCCGCAACCACATTCACCATTTTGGTTCGGGTTATTGAATTTAAACCCTTCGTTTAAACCTTCTTTGGTAAAGTCCAGCTCGGTGCCATCTATGTATACCAGGCTCTTGGCATCAACAACGACCGTTACGCCCTTGTGCTCGAAGGTTTCATCACCTTCGCTCAGTTCATCTACGAACTCAAGAACGTAGGCAAGCCCCGAACAGCCCGTGGTTTTAATACCCACACGCAGACCTAATCCTTTACCACGATTGTCTAGGAAGGATTTAACGCGCTCCGCCGCTGCATCTGTTAAGGTGATTGCCATACTACTGCCTTATTTGTCGTGTTTACTCTTGTAATCTTTAATCGCTGCTTGGATCGCATCTTCTGCCAGGATTGAGCAGTGGATTTTCACCGGCGGCAACTCCAGCTCGGCGCTGATGTCGGTGTTTTTGATTTCCGCAGCTTCGTCAAGAGTCTTGCCCTTAACCCATTCGGTTACCAATGACGATGATGCAATGGCACTACCACAACCGTAAGTTTTAAACTTTGCGTCTTCGATAACGCCTTGCTCAGAAACCTTGATTTGTAGCTTCATTACGTCACCACACGCCGGGGCACCAACCATGCCCGTCGCTACGCTTGGATCATTTTTATCAAGAGAGCCAACGTTACGTGGATTCTCTACGTGATCGATTACTTTATCACTGTATGCCATAACTTTTACCTCGCTACCTTGTTACTACCAAGGCTTAATGATGTGCCCACTCAACCGACTCTAAATCAATTCCTTCTTGATGCATCTCCCAAAGTGGAGACATCTCACGAAGTCGGCTAATAGACTCTTTAATAAGTTTAACGGTGTAGTCGATTTCTTCTTCGGTGGTAAAACGACCAATGCTGAAACGAATTGAGCTGTGTGCTAGCTCGTCGTTACGACCTAGTGCGCGCAATACGTATGAAGGCTCAAGGCTTGCCGACGTACAGGCAGAACCCGAAGAAACCGCAATGTCTTTTACTGCCATCAGTAACGACTCACCTTCAACAAAGTTGAAGCTGATATTAACTATGCCTGGCACCGAGTGCTCAGGGGCACCGTTGAAGTATACTTCGTCCATATCGTTCATAATGCCGTCGATCAAACGGGTGCGTAAGGCACTGATATGAGCGTGGTCTTTATCGAAATCTTGTTTAGCGATGCGGAACGCCGCACCCATGCCTACGATCTGGTGAGTGGCCAATGTACCCGAGCGCATCCCACGCTCGTGACCGCCACCGTGCATTTGTGCTTCTAGGCGAGCACGTGGCTTACGACGCACATAGAGGGCACCGATACCTTTAGGACCATAGACCTTGTGGCCAGAGAAAGACATGAAATCAACTTTCAGCTCTTGCAGGTCGATCTTCACCTTGCCAGCGCTTTGTGCGGCGTCAACGTGGAACATGATCTTACGCTCACGGCACATCTCACCGATAGTGGCGATGTCTTGAATAACACCTAGCTCGTTATTAACGTGCATTACGCTTACTAGGATGGTGTCGTCGCGCATGGCGGCTTCAAGCTTTTTCAGATCAAGCAGGCCGTTTGCTTCTACATCCATATAGGTCACTTCAAAACCCTGACGCTCAAGCTCACGACAGGTGTCGATAACCGCTTTGTGCTCGGTGCGCACGGTAATAATGTGCTGGCCTTTCTTCTTGTAGAAGTTAGCGGCGCCTTTGATGGCCAAGTTATTTGACTCTGTGGCACCCGAAGTGAATACGATCTCACGCGCATCGGCATTGATCAGCTCGGCGATGTCGTGACGAGCTTGATCGATAGCTTCTTCGGCCTGCCAGCCAAAGCGGTGCGAACGCGATGCAGGGTTACCAAAATTACCTTCCATTGTCAGGCATTGCATCATTTCTTCGGCAACGCGCGGATCCACCGGCGTTGTTGCTGCATAATCTAAATAAATTGGTAACTTCATACTTTCTCCGCTCACGGCAACCCTGAGGTTGCTCACAATTGACAGCTGACTTCTATATTCTCTAACTGGCTTAGGGCATCACTTAGGTTTTTGTCCTGGCGCTGGGCCACTTCTTTAATGTCGGACTTATTGACCAACTCGGCTAACGTGATGCCATGTAAAAATTCTTCAATACGCTGACTTAACTCAGACCACAGGGTGTGGGTAAGGCAACGCATACCACTTTGGCAGCCGCCCTCAGCACCATGACAACGAGTGGCATCCACCGACTCATTTACGGCGCTAATCACATCACCCACGGAAATGGCACTGGCCTCTTTGCCAAGCAAATAGCCGCCGCCGGGACCCCGTACCGAGGTCACCAAACCTTGCTTACGCAGGCGTGCGAATAATTGCTCAAGATAAGACAACGAGATTTCTTGCCGCTCGGAAATGTCGGCAAGGGGAACGGGCCCAACATCTGTGTGTAGCGCAACATCGAGCATTGCGGTAACCGCATATCTGCCTTTAGATGTTAACTTCATAACGCCCCCATACTCATCAAGAGTGTGAATTTTAATTACCTGAGTATTAGAGTCAAGTATTTACTAGTACTTGAGTGAAATACTCGGGTATTCATTCACATTGTAAATACCTGAGTGATTTAGTCAAGTATTTATGCGCCTTGAAAGCGATGGCTTGAGCCCTTTATTTAGGGCCCTTCATTTGTTTGTCGACCGAGGTCAACATGCCGCGCAGAATGTTCAACTCTTGTTGCTCTGGACGGGCTCTGTTGAACAGGCGTTTTAGCTTGGTCATAACCTGCCCCGGATGCTGCTTAATGATAAAGCCGGTGTCGCCAAAGGTTTTTTCCAGATGCTCATAAAAACGCTGCATCTGTTCGTTGCTCGGGTATTCGGCTTCGTCTTCTTCAACCACCTTGTCCTGGCCGTCTAGGAACTGCATGCGGGTTTCATAGCACAGGGTTTGCACCGCCATGGCTAGGTTCAACGAACTGTACTCTGGGTTGGCGGGAATACAGACATGGAAATTACACAGTTGTAGCTCATCATTACTCAGGCCGCTGTTTTCACGGCCAAATACCAAGGCAACTGGGCCTTGCGCAGACTCACTAACCAGCTTTTCGCCACAGCCACGAGGGTCAACCATGGGCCAGCTTAAGGTACGTGAACGCGCACTGGTGCCAATGGCCAGACTACAACCTTCCAGCGCTTCTTCCAGGGTTGCAACCTGGGTTGCACTGCCTAGAATATCCGTGGCACCAGCCGCCAAGGCACTGGCATGACTGTCGATTTCACACGCCGGGTCGACCAGGTACAGGCTGCTAAAGCCCATGGTTTTCATGGCTCGCGCAGCGGAGCCGATATTACCCGAGTGTGAGGTGTTAACTAATACAATGCGAATATTCTCTAACGCCATAGTAAAGTGCTTGTTCTATCAATAACCAATTTGCGCGCTAGTTTACCATAAGCCTGGGCGCTACGAGTTGAAATTTCGTCCATCTTTAATAGCAAATTGCTACCCAGCTCAAAAAACCACCAATTATTTTTGCGAACTTTATTTACTTTGGCAGTAAAACCGTTAGAATACGCCGGCTCAAAATATTGTTCTTTTACAACCCAAAGGTAATGCTATGCATCCAATGTTAAACATTGCGATTCGCGCTGCGCGAAACGCAGGTAAGGTGATTTTGCGCGCCTGTGAAGATTTATCAAAAGTTGAAGCCACTCAAAAAGGCACCAACGACTTTGTGACTAACGTCGACAAAGAGGCGGAAGCCGTTATTCGCGAAACCATCTTAAAAGCGTACCCAAACCACAGCATTGTGGGTGAAGAACTAGGTCAACACGAAGGTTCAGACGCAGATTACCTATGGGTTGTCGATCCACTCGACGGCACCACTAACTTTATTCAAGATATCCCGCATTTCGCTGTTTCTATTGCCCTTAAGGTAAAAGGCCGCATCGAACAGGCCGTGGTGTACGATCCAATCCGTGGTGAGCTTTTCACCGCCAGCCGTGGTCAAGGCGCCCAGCTAAACAGCAAGCGTATCCGTGTAAGCAATGCCAAAGATCTCTCAGGCACAGTGCTAGCAACTGGCTTCCCGTTCAAGCAAAAGCACCATATGGATGCCTACCTGGAAGCATTCAAAGCACTATTCGTACATACCTCGGATATTCGTCGCGCAGGCTCTGCTGCACTGGATATGGCCTATGTGGCTGCTGGTCGTGTCGATGGCTTCTTCGAAATTGGTCTAAAGCCTTGGGATACCGCTGCCGGTCAACTGCTAGTTAAAGAAGCGGGTGGTTTGGTGATGGACTTTGCCGGTGGTGCTAATCACGATAAGAGCGGCAATATTGTCTGTGGTTCTCCTAAGCTGGCCCAAGCCCTTGTAAGAGAAATTCGTCCGGTACTAACAGAGTCATTATTGAAATAATTACTCCTTTTTCGGACACAAAAAACGCGAGCCTTAGCTCGCGTTTTTTATGTCTCATTAACCATAAGCCCTAAAGCTTACAATTCATAGGTGAAGCTGACCCCAGCCACACGCGGCTCACCGTACTGAACATAGGTTTGCGTGGCGTATTCATTCACCGGGTTGTTACCAAACTCAAAACCGCGAGTATAGGTATCTTCATCCAGGGCATTACGCACCCAGAAGTTTAAGCCCCAGTAATCCGCCTGATAACCAATGCTGGCATTTACCAGATTAACGTTAGGTGCTTGCGAGTCATGGCTGTTAGAGAAGTAATATTCGTCCTTGCCTTCCATGCCCACATTCACAAACAAGGCATCGGTAATGTTAAAACGGGCATTGACGGCGTATTGATATTTAGGCGCCTGTGCCTGCTCCCTATCGGTTTGATCAAGGCCATCGGCGGTAACAAAGCCATCAATTTCGCTTTCCAATAAACCCAGGCTACCACTTAGGATTAAACGCGGTGAGTAAGCGTACTCGCCTTCAATTTCAAGGCCATAGTTTTCACCACTGTTACCATTGTCGAAGTAACCGGCAAATTGCTGATTTTCGGTTTTCCAGGCTTTAAGCTGGATATTGTCACGATACATGTAAAAAGCGGTAATACGAAGGTTCAAGCGTTGATCGGCAGAGCTGCCCTTAACACCAAATTCGGCATTCCACAGGTATTCTGGGTCGAAGGTACGGTGGTTAAGGAAAAACTCCGCATCCTGGCTTAAACCTTCGTCGTTAGCCTTGGCAATGGCCTCGGCATTGATACCACCGGCCTTATAGCCACGGCTGATGCTGGTGTAGATCATGGTGCGTGGTACCACTTGGTATTCAAGGGCGACCTTACCACCAATCATGGTATCTTCTACCGTTTCGCTGACCCCATGGGCATCCACATAGTCAC
Organism: Pseudoalteromonas sp. BDTF-M6; assembly: GCF_018334135.1. Taxonomy (NCBI): domain Bacteria; kingdom Pseudomonadati; phylum Pseudomonadota; class Gammaproteobacteria; order Alteromonadales; family Pseudoalteromonadaceae; genus Pseudoalteromonas; species Pseudoalteromonas sp. BDTF-M6. The sequence goes on along the minus strand of NZ_JAGXTQ010000002.1, from coordinate 525,225 downwards.
CTTCGTTACGCTCAACACGCAAGCCGGTGACTAAACTGGTTTTATCGCTGATAGGCGTTTCGACTTGACCATAAATGGCCAGGTTGTCGCTGTCGTAGTTGGAGGTGAAATCACCGTCATTCCAGGTATACTGACGCAGCAAATCCACATCACGGGATTGGTAATACAAACCACCGACCCAGTTACCTGCTTTTGAGCTAAAGCGCAGCTCGGCACTGTGATCTTGGCGCTCGCGCTCGTAGCTGTCGGTTGAGCTGTAACCCCAAGGATGCAAGCCCGCCTGACACAAACCCGGCTGCTCGGGATCATTACATACCCAGTCCTCATCATAGCTATAGAGCATATCCGCATCTAACGCGGTCAGATTCAAGGCGATATCGGCAAAGTCAAAGCCAGTGTAGATATTACTCAGACCAAAGGCGTTACTTTCCTGAGTGTCTTTACCCGGCTGATCCGCCACGCTGGTACGGCTGTTATCTAGGGTAAAGGCATCATAACCGTTATCTATATCCATAAAGTGGGCAACAAACTCGGCACGCCAGTGCTGGGTTAGTTGCGAGTGGAACTTGATGCGTCCGACCTGCTCGTCAATATTCTGGGTATCATCACGATCCAGGTAAGCATTTTTCATATAGCCATCGGATTTATTCTGATAGAAGCTGGCGCGCACACTGCTTTGCTCACCAAGCCCGGAGGCCGCCGCCACACCGGCGTCCCATGAGTTATAGTTACCCGCCCCCAATTTGACCTTAAGGCTTGGCTCCATGGAAGGATCGGCACTTTCCATATGGATCATCCCGGCCAGGGCATCGGCGCCAAAACGCGTACCCTGAGGGCCGCGGTAGATTTCCACCTGGTCGATATCGAACAGCATGGCCGCACCACCCAAGCCTGAATAGTTGATGCCGTCGATGATCATGCCCACGGAAGGATTAATGGGATCAACAAACTGCGAACGCAGGCCTATGCCACGCACTTGCACAAAACGACCACGCGATGCCCCAGCGGTAAAGTTAACGTTGGCCGCCTGGTTTAACAACTCATCAAGGTATTTGGCGTCACGGGTGGCAATTTCGGCCTCGGAGAAAAGGCTGGCACTGGCGCTTAGCTCTTGAATCGACTCGTTTTTAAAGTCACCGGTGACAATAATTCGTTCAATTTCGCTTTCATCTGCAAAGGCGCTAACACTCAAGCTTTGAGCGACCGCACAGGCTAATAAACATAAACGTGCATTCATGCTGGGAAGGCATCCCTACTGGAATCAAAAGGAACACCGAGTCTAGCAAAATCAAGCCACTAAATGAACAGTTTAGGTACTTAAGCCGGGCGTAAAAGCGGCGCAATAGCAAAGGGAAAAAGGCATCCCATGACTAGTCACTCAACTTAGAGCGCTTGCCCTTTAGGTAGGCTCCGCGAAAGGCGACAAAATGCTGCTCTAATTTTTTTGCCGCTTCGGTTTCACCAGCCAATTGCAACACCATGATGGCCACCTCGGCGGTCCCCAACTGGTGTGCATGCGGTGCAACGCGTAAACGATAATCCGAGAGCTTCTCTGGACTGATGGATAAGATGGGCAGTTCATCAAGGTAGGGCGACTTGCGCACCATCTTCTTGGCTTCACGCCAGGTGCCATCAAGGAAAATAAACAAAGGCTTTTTATCCCCCTGCCGCTGAACCTGGTTACACACTCGCTCTGGCGCCATGCCTTCGCTTGGAAATACCACATAAGCCTGATACTGGGGATCCGTGATAAGCGCCAGCAAAGCAGGATCCGGCTCGGTTCTATCCCAACGAAAAGCATGATTATCTGGGACGATATCGGCAATTAAGCGACCGGTATTGGAAGGCTTAAAGCTTTCGTTGTGGTACATCAGCATACACACGGCGACGTCACAAGGAACCTGCTCAACCCCGGCACAAATACAAAGAGGCTGGGCCAATAGGCAAGACTCACAGCGGCTGAGCTTACTGCCACGGGCTTTAAACTCACGCTGTGCCATTGCAATTTGCTGGGTCCGCAGTTTTAATACAGAATTGGTCACCTGGTTCCGCCTTGGGTTTATGCCTTGGTTTGATTCGGGCGCGTATTGTAGAGCAAACAAGGAGTAAATAACATGATCAAGATCCCCGACAGTGAACGTCTAAGCTACCGCCAGATGACCTTGGACGATGGCGACTTGCTCTTCGAGCTCGACCAGGACCCGGCGGTGATGAGATACATTAATGGCGGCAAACCCAGCACCCGGGAAGACATAGATAACATCGCCCTGCCGCGCCTGAGCAAATACCTCAATCCGGAAAAAGGTTGGGGCCTGTGGCAGGTCACAGAAAAAAACGAGCAGCGCTTTCTCGGCTGGATCTTAGTGCGCCCCTACCAATTTTTTAGCGAGCAGCCTCAGTGGCATAACCTAGAGCTCGGCTGGCGATTTAAACAAATTAGCTGGGGCAAGGGCTATGCTATTGAAGCCGCAGCGGCCGTGGTGCAGGCTTTGCGTGAGCAGAGTGAGGTGAGCCACTTTTGCGCCATTGCCGAGCAAGACAACCTGGGCTCGGTGGCCATTATGAAAAAGCTGGGCATGGAGTATGTTCGCAATTATGTGCATCATGATCCCCTGGGTGATTGGGACGTGGTCTACTATGAAATGGCGGCGCGTTAAGTGCCGCTAAAAAATAATTACTAAGATGTGTGCCCTTTCTTTCCCCCCTTACTCGCACTCTTTGATTAAAAAAAAGCCATACAGTATCAGACCCATAGGCGAATAATAGAGGGGATTAACCAAGTTCTAACCCGGATTAAAAGACGATCAACCGCTCACTTTGTAATCAAGTGTAATGACACCCAGGCAAAAAAGCGACTATATTTTGAAGTCTCTAGTATGAGCGCTTACACAGGTATGGTGAGCATATGGATAAAATAAATAGCTTTATGGCACTAAGCTGCACCTTAGTAGCATGTCAGGGGCATCAGCCAATAGGCGCGCTCGATGGCGCCAAGGTACGACACGAATATATGCCGGTATGGCTCGCTCACATCGAGCAGTACCGAAAAGGGCTCGCCGACAGGGTGTTAGACACCTTCGAAGCGCTGCAAGAAGTAACGCCAAAACTCTCGCGTGAACAGCTCACGAATGCCATGCTTGCAGAGCGTAACGGCCGTGATTTTGTTCAAGCATGCCAGCAACTGGTTTATCTGTGCCAAAAAGGCAGTTGGCCAGGGCCGAGCATGTGAACTAGCAGTTTAATTCGCAATCATAGCGAAGCATAAAAACAAAAAACCCGGCTTAGGCCGGGTTTTTTATTACTTAGAAAAAGTGCTTACTTCTTCTTAACTGCTTTTTTGTTTGGCAGGTCAGTGATTGAACCTTCAAAGATTTCTGCAGCTAGACCGATAGACTCGTTTAGAGTCGGGTGAGCGTGGATGGTTAGCGCCAGGTCTTCACCGTCTGCACCCATCTCAACCGCTAGGCCGATTTCGCCCAGCATTTCACCTGCATTGATACCAACCATGGCACCACCGATGATACGGCCATTGTCTTTATCGAAGATAAGCTTAGTTTGACCTTCGGTACGTGCAGAAGCAATAGCACGACCCGATGCTGCCCACGGGAATACCGCAGTTTCGATGTTAAGGCCTTGCTCTTTCGCTTCTTTCTCGGTTACACCCACCCATGCAATTTCTGGGTCTGTGTAGGCGATTGAAGGAATACACTTAGGATCGAAGAAGTGCTTCTGACCAGAGATAACCTCGGCAGCAACGTGACCTTCATGAACCGCTTTGTGCGCAAGCATAGGCTGACCTACGATGTCACCGATTGCATAGATGTGGTCAACGTTGGTCTTCATTTGCTTGTCGGTGTTGATAAAGCCACGCTCATCAACATTAACGCCCGCTTTGTCAGCGTCAAGCAGCTTACCGTTAGGAGTACGGCCAACAGCAACAAGTACTTTGTCGTAACGTACTGGCTCAGCCGGTGCGTTCTTACCTTCGAACGATACATATAGACCATCGTCTTTCGCTTCAACGCCCACTACCTTAGTAGAAAGCATTACGTTGAACTTGTCTTTTACGTAGCGCGTGTAGATCTTGATAACGTCTTTATCAGCCGCTGGTACTAGTTGATCAGCAAACTCAACAACGTCGATTTGTGAACCTAGTGCACGGTAAACTGTACCCATTTCAAGACCAATGATACCACCACCTAGTACAAGTAGTTTCTCAGGAACGTCTTTAAGCTCTAGCGCACCGGTTGAGTCGATTACACGATCATCTTCTGGGATGAAAGGTAGGTTAACAGGCTGAGAGCCCGCAGCGATAATAGCATTGTCGAAGGTGATAGTGGTGCCATCAACGTCAATGGTGTTGCTGCCAGTGAATTTACCGTAGCCGTTTACTACTTTCACTTTACGCATCTTCGCCATGCCGTCTAGACCACCAGTTAGCTGGCCGATTACAGAGTCTTTCCAACCACGGATTTTGTCCAGGTCGATTTCAGGCTTGCCGAAAGAAACACCGTGTGACGCCATTTCGCTTGCGTCATCAATAACTTTAGCAACGTGAAGTAGTGCTTTAGATGGAATACAACCTACGTTCAAGCACACGCCACCAAGAGTGCTGCGTGACTCAACTAGAGTTACTTCTAAACCTAAGTCTGCGGCACGGAAAGCTGCAGAATAACCACCAGGACCACCGCCTAGTACAACGACTTGTGTTTTGATTTCGTTGCTCATGCTATTACCTTATTTTGTCCGAACGGGAAGCAATAACGAATAATTTCATTAAACGGTCATTGCTCACAAAAATTGTGCAAAGATTGTATCATTGCAAAGTAAAAAAATCCCAGTAAAAACCGTTTACTGGGATTAAAGTTCTATATCTATTTAGCTTACATTACCAAGTTACGAATATCGCTTAGGTAATTCGCCAGGGTCACAGTAAAGCGTGCTGCCAAGGCACCGTCAATTACACGGTGGTCGTATGAACAGCTTAGTGGCACCATCAGGCGCGGCTCGAATTCTTTACCATTCCACTTCGGCTTAAAGTCAGACTTAGATACACCCAAAATGGCCACTTCTGGCGCATTCACAATAGGTGTAAATGCCGTACCACCGATGCCACCTAGGCTAGAGATGGTGAAACAGCCTCCCTGCATATCCGCAGAGGTCAGCTTGCCATCGCGTGCTTTGGCTGAAATTTCCATTAGCTCGCGAGATAGTTCAATGATGCCTTTTTTGTTTACATCACGCACTACCGGCACAACCAGGCCATTTGGTGTATCTACGGCGATACCAATGTGCACGTATTTCTTCAGGATCAGGCTTTCACCATCTTCCGATAGCGATGAGTTAAAGGTTGGGAATTCTTCCAACGCTTTCGCTGCCGCTTTCATTACGAACACAAGTGGGGTGATTTTCACGCCTAGTTTCTTCTTCTCGGCAAGGGCATTTTGCTCTTTACGGAAGGCTTCCAGGCTAGTGATATCCGCTTCATCGTATTGGGTTACGTGAGGGATATGCACCCAGTTACGGTGCAGGTTTGCGCCCGATAGTTTTTGGATACGTGAAAGTTTCTTCTCTTCCACTTCACCAAACTTGCTGAAGTCCACTTTTGGCCATGGGATCAGGTCTACACCTGCGCCATTGCCGCCTTTACCGGCATTGCCAGACTCAACCTGCTTCACTAGCTCTTTGACGTAGTTCTGCACGTCTTCTTTAACAACGCGGTTCTTACGACCCGTGCCTTTCACTTTCGCCAGGTTGATGCCGAACTCACGAGCCAGACGACGAACCACAGGTGATGCATGTGCATAGTCACTGTTTTCAACGAAGTCTTCACGCTTCGCCGGCGCCGGGCCACCTGCTTTTTGTGCAGGAGCTGGTGCAGCGGCTGGCGTTGCTGTAGCAGCAGGAGCTGCACTTGCAGCCGCTGGCGCTGAGCCTTGCACTTCGAAGGTGAAGATAAGAGAGCCTGTGCTCACCTTGTCGCCCACATTCACTTTTACTTCCTTCACCGTACCGGCGAAAGGAGCAGGCACTTCCATAGAGGCTTTGTCGCCTTCAACGCTCAGAATTGATTGCTCTTCTGAGACGCTGTCACCGGCGCTTACCATGACTTCGGTCACTTCAACTTCGTCACCACCGATATCAGGCACAACCACTTCTTTGATTTCAACACCACCACTTTGTGCTGGAGCAGCCGCCTCAGCTGCAGGTGCTTGCGCTGGCGCTGAGCCGGCGGTTTCAAAAACAAACACTAGCGAGCCGGTTTTCACCTTGTCGCCCACGTTGACCTTGATTTCTTTTACCACACCCGCTTGTGGTGCGGGTACTTCCATAGAAGCCTTGTCGCCTTCAACGCTCAGGATTGATTGCTCTTCTGCTACCGTGTCACCCACGCTGACCATGATTTCAGTGACTTCAACTTCGTCGTCACCGATATCAGGTACATTAATATCAACGCTCTCGCTCGCAGCCGCGCTGCCAGCCGCAGGGGCGGCAGGTGCACTTTCTTGTGCAGGCGCTGCTTCGGCTGTCGCCGACTCACCTTCGAAGATCATGATCAAGGTGCCGGTTGAAACCGTATCGCCTTCGGCGATTTTAATCTCTTTAACCACACCCGCTTCGCTTGCAGGTACTTCCATAGAAGCCTTGTCGCCTTCTACGGTGATAAGCGATTGTTCAACTTCAACCTTGTCGCCAACGGCAACAAGAATCTCGGTAACTTCAACCTCATCACCGCCGATGTCTGGAACTTTAATTTCAATAGTCATTGCTAACCTCTTAAGCGTACAGCGGGTTAATCTTGTCGGCGTCGATGTTGAATTTCTTAATTGCTTCAGCAATTACAGACTTCTCAACATCACCACGTTTAGCCAGCTCAGTCAGTGCGGCAACTACCACGTAACCTGCGTTCACTTCGAAGTGACGACGTAGGTTTTCACGGCTATCCGAACGACCGTAACCGTCGGTACCTAGTACGCGGTAAGACTCAGCCGGGATAAAGGCACGAATTTGCTCTGCATAGTTCTTCATATAGTCGGTCGCGGCAATCGCAGGAGCATCACCTAGTACAGAAGTTACATAAGGCACTTTTGCCTCTGCTTCTGGGTGTAGCATGTTGTAACGGTCTGCATCTTGCGCATCACGGGTGATCTCGTTGAATGAGGTTACCGAGAATACATCTGAAGCAATGCCGAATTCGTCGCTTAGGATTTGCGCCGCTTTACGCACTTCATTCATGATCGTGCCTGAGCTTAGAAGCTGAACCTGGCCTTTGCTGCCAGCATAGCTCTCTAGCTTGTAGATACCCTTACGGATACCTTCTTCGGCGCCTTCTGGCATCGCCGGCTGATGGTAGTTTTCGTTCATCAGAGTCAGGTAGTAGAAGACATTTTCTTGGCTCTCACCGTACATGCGACGGATACCATCTTCGATAATTACAGCAACTTCGTAGCCAAACGTTGGGTCGTAAGAGATACAGTTAGGAACCGTGTTTGCAAGAATATGGCTGTGACCATCTTCGTGCTGCAGACCTTCACCGTTAAGGGTTGTACGACCAGCCGTTGCACCTAGAAGGAAGCCACGTGCTTGTTGGTCACCGGCCATCCACGCCATATCGCCTACACGTTGGAAACCAAACATTGAGTAGTAGATATAGAATGGGATCATAGGTAGATCGTTGGTGCTGTATGAGGTCGCCGCAGCAACCCAGGATGACATTGCGCCTAGCTCGTTGATACCTTCTTGCAGTACCTGGCCACCCTGATCTTCTTTGTAGTAAGAAACGATGTCACGGTCTTCTGGACTGTAGTTCTGGCCGCGCGGGTTATAAATACCGATTTGACGGAACAGACCTTCCATACCAAAGGTACGGGCTTCATCGGCAATGATTGGCACGATGTTTTTACCAATGCCCTTGTCTTTAAGAAGTACGTTTAAGGTACGTACGAAAGACATAGTCGTTGAAACTTCACGCTTTTGCTCTTCAAGCAGTGGCTTGAATGCGTCTAACTGAGGTAATACCAGCTCTTCGCTGAAGTTAGGAAGACGCTGCGGTGTGTAACCGTGTAGGGCATTACGACGAGCGTGCAGGTATTCGTACTCTTTCGAACCTTCTTCCAGAGTCAGGTACGGAAGATTTGCTAAATCATCTTCAGATACCAAGTCATCGAGGCCAAGACGGCTGCGTAGGTGCGCTACGTGGGTCATGTCCATTTTCTTAACCTGGTGCGCGATGTTCTTACCTTCAGCCGCATCACCCATGCCGTAACCTTTAACGGTTTTCGCAAGAATTACAGTTGGACGACCTTTAGTTTCTTGTGCTGCTTTGAACGCTGCGAATAGTTTCGACGGCTCATGACCACCACGCTTAAGGGCGAAGATCTCTTCGTCGGTCATATCGGCAACAAGGGCTGCAGTCTCAGGGTAACGACCGAAAAAGTGCTCTCGTACGTAGGCACCGTCTTTGGCTTTATATGTTTGGTAGTCACCATCAAGCGTTTCGTTCATCAGTTGCAGTAGCTTACCTGTTGTGTCTTTAGCCAATAGCTTGTCCCAACCACTGCCCCACACAACCTTGATGACATTCCAGCCTGCACCTCTGAATAGACCCTCAAGCTCTTGAATGATCTTGCCGTTACCCATTACTGGGCCGTCTAGACGCTGTAGGTTACAGTTTACTAGGTAACATAGGTTGTCTAAGCCTTCACGGGCGGCAAAAGAGATAGCACCACGTGATTCTGGCTCATCCATCTCACCATCACCTAGGAATGCATAGACGCGCTGATTAGACGTGTCTTTAAGACCACGACCGTCAAGGTATTTCAGGAAACGTGCTTGATAGATAGAGGCAATTGGACCAAGACCCATAGATACCGTTGGGAACTGCCAGAATTCAGGCATCAATTTCGGGTGCGGGTAAGAAGGAAGACCCTTGCCATCCACTTCTTGACGGAAGTTGTCTAGTTGCTCAGCGGTTAGACGGCCTTCTACAAAGGCGCGGGCATAGATACCAGGTGAAATATGACCCTGGTAATAAACTAAATCACCGCCGTCTTGCTCGTTTGGAGCACGGAAGAAGTGGTTAAAGCATACTTCGTAGAATGCCGCTGACGACTGGAAAGACGCCATGTGTCCACCTAAGTCAAGATCCTTCTTAGACGCACGCAGAACGATCATGATCGCGTTCCAACGGATGATAGAGCGGATACGACGCTCGATATTTACATCACCCGGGTATGCAGGTTCTTGATCTGCTGGGATGGTATTAACGTAGTTGGTGGTGGTGCCGGTTGGCATATCAACACCGTCTAAACGCGCCTGCTCTAGCACTTGCTCAAGAATGAATTGCGCTCGCTCAACGCCCTCTTCACGCACTACCGACTCAAGGGCTTGTAACCACTCTTGGGTTTCTAATGCGTCTACGTCAACTTTATTGACTTCAGACATATGGAGTTTTCCTTATGTTTAAAATACGAATTTAAAATGCCAAAAAGCCCCCGTGCGAGCATGGCTCCACAGGGGCTTATAGCGAATTTTATTGTGTGCGGGTACGTCGCAATGAGCGCTCGATGCGCGAGTGCTCTTTGGTGGCTTCCAATAATGCTTCTTCGATAAAGGCTAAGTGGGCATTACTGGCTAAACGTGCCTGCTCCGGACGCCCTTCTATAACGGCATCCATTAACACTTGTCGATGCTCAGCAAGTTGCTGTGACACCTCTGTTTTCTTCATCAGTACCTGCAGGTTCTGCAGGACATTTTGTTCCAGCAAGGCTTGCATGCCACGCACCAGGTGCAGCAACACTACATTGTGTGATGCTTCAGCAATGCAAAAATGAAAGGCATTGATGGCTTTGGCCTTCGCCGCCAGATCGTCACTTGCGTGGGCGATTTTTTCGAAGCTTTCTTTGACCTTGTCAAAATCAGTTTGGGTACCACGCAAGGCCGCATAATACGCCGCAATTCCTTCAAGGGCATGACGAAACTCAAGTAAGTCAAATTGCGATTCCGGGTGCTTGCTGATCAGCTCAAACAGCGGATCGCTTAACCCTTCCTCCAACTGGTTTTTGACAAAGGTGCCCCCACCCTGACGGCGAGTGACTAAGCCTTTGGCTTCCAGTTTTTGAATTGCTTCGCGCAGCGAAGGACGAGAAACTTCGAACTGTTTGGCGAGCTCACGCTCCGGTGGTAATTTTTCACCCGGAGCTAACGAGCCCTCGAGAATCATGTTCTCAAGTTGCGCTAGGATCACATCCGAAAGTTTCGCTGCTTTGACTTTTAATGACATGGTTATTTTTAGCTTCGGGTAAATTGGTCATACCAAAAAGTGCAGATAAGGTATCAGATTCCCCTTAGACTGTCAAAATTGCTGCTATGCGCCGCCATTTTTATTCACTTCAGTATGTAAGATATGGACAAAAGTGAAAGTATTTTTCGTCCACCAAGAAATGGTCATACCAGTTAAAGGTATGTAAAAAAGCATAAAAAAAAGCCCCTACAACAAATGTGTAGAGGCTCTTGCATCCGCAGAGATGCTCTCCTTGGATGCCGCTAACGGCCCAGAGGCGTCAGCTTATTTATTCATGAAGTCGACACCTTCTTGGATGTCTTTGTTCAGAGTTGCAAGCATGTCGTCTTTTGCTTTTTGCTCAAACGCGCTTAGCTCACCGTAAGAAAGAAGTTCTTCAACACCGTTCTTACCAAGACGTACTGGCTGTGCGAAGAATTGTGCATCTTCACCATTACCTTCAACGTAGGCGTACTCGATTACGTCTTCACCCTGTAGGCCTTTCACTAGTGACAGGCAGAAACGGGCTGCCGCTGCACCCATTGAAAGTGTTGCGCTACCGCCACCGGCTTTAGCTTCAACAACTTCAGTACCCGCGTTTTGAATGCGTGTAGTAAGTGCTGCGATTTCCTCATCAGAGAAAGTAGCGCCTTCCACTTGTGAAAGAAGAGGAAGAATAGTTGTGCCCGAGTGACCACCGATCACTGGAACTTTAACCTGGCTTACGTCCAGGCCTTTAAGCTCGGCAACGAAAGTTTCTGCACGGATAACGTCAAGCGTTGTTACACCAAAAACGCGCGCCGGGTCATAAGTGCCTGCTTTTTTGAATACTTCAGCAACGATTGGCACAGTGCCGTTTACCGGGTTAGTGATCACACCCACCATGGCTTTAGGACAGTTTTTAACGATGCCTTCAGCAAGCGTCTGAATGATGCTCGCGTTTACGTTGAATAGGTCAGCACGGTCCATGCCTGGCTTACGCGGCATACCTGCAGGAATCAAAACAACGTCACAACCGCTTAGTGCTGCATCAAGGTCGTCTTTACCAAAACCTTTTACTGCTACCGCAGTAGGGATGTGTGATAGGTCTACGGCAACACCTGGAACAACAGGCGCTACGTCGTATAGAGACAGTTCAGAACCAGCAGGAAGGCTATTTTTTAGTAGTAAAGATAGCGCTTGACCGATACCACCGGCAGCACCTAAAACGGCAACTTTCATTTTAATTCTCCGTAAATAACGAGACTAGGTTATGTGAGATTTGGGTCATCAGACCTAAAGATGGCCCTAAAGATAATGAAAATAGGCCATAAAGACAAATTAATCCGCGTTATTTTGAGGATAATCTCGACCATAGTCGTAAACTTAACTGTAAAGATTCTAGGGTCTGTTTATCTTTGAGGTTTACTTTATGTTCAATCTAAACGCATTCTGGTCACGCCGCTCGTTATGGTGCATAGTCATTTTATGTACATAGCGAGTAACACAGAGCAGGATGCGTTTAGATGAACCCGTAGGGCAGCGCTTGTAGCGCATTTCTACTGTGTTGTTAAATGTTCATGTAGAATAACTACACCACACATGTGCCGCCTTGTATAAATACACTACAAACTGCTGCAGAAACAAACAGCAAAGGTCAACAGACCCTACTAAGATGAAATACACTGACTTCTTAGGTAGAATATTGACAACAATTTGCAAAGAAGAATGACATTATGCAAGCGCAAGAAAAACAAGAAGCTTTGGTAAAAGCCTTTAAGGCAATTCTTAAAGAAGAAAACTTCGGTTCACAAGGTGAGATTGTCGACGCCTTGAAGGAGCAAGGCTTTGACAATATCAGTCAAAGCAAGGTTTCGCGCATGCTCAGTAAATTTGGTGCGGTACGAACCCGCAATGCCAAGCAGGAAATGGTATACTGTTTGCCGGCCGAACTCGCCGTTCCAACCGCCAAGTCACCACTACGCCAACTGGTTATTGATATAGTTCACAACGAAATGATGATCATCATCAACACCAGCCCTGGTGCGGCGCAATTGATCGCCCGCCTGCTCGACTCACTGGGCAAGGCCGATGGCGTGCTGGGCACCATAGCCGGTGACGATACCATCTTTATCGCCCCCGCGAAGGTGTCAGAAATTGATGTTACCTTGGAGCGCGTGCGCAAACTGTTCGACAACGTATAAAAGAGGCTATCACCTCTTTTATAAACGTTTCAGTAAATCCACCGAGGGCGCAAAGAAGGCCGCGCCCATATCCGCCTGGGTGAAGTCGAGCCAGGCATCATAATGCAGATAATTCCCCAGCTGGCTATTGAGCATCTGTCCAAAAGCGGTGCCGCTGGCGGCACAGGTCACCGATAACAAACCTTGCTTATTCATACTCGCAAAGGGCATACCCTGGTGTAACAGTAGCGGCTGGCCCTTTTCATCTTTTAACTCGGTGCATACCGCATGACTATTGGCATTAAGTGGCATCAACAGCTCACTGTCGAGGCGAGTACGCCCCATCACGAACTCCTGCTCCTCTTGGCTCAGCGCTTGCCAGGCCACCAGGTTATGGGTAAAACGCTGCACATGGATATAGCTGCCGTGGGCAAAATAATCCTCGTCGCTCACCAAAGCAGTAAGCATTTTTTGCCGCCCATGAGGCGTATCTGGGGCATAGACAAAGCCATTAAAATCCCGACCATCAAGAAAACGAAAACAACTTATCTCTTCAACCAGCTCCACATCGGGCGCCAGCAACTGCAGGACTTGCTGGCCAAAGAGATGATTCACATCTTCTCGGTCCGAGCGTATTTGCACAAATAAATCGAACGGCTGGACACCGACACTGTGATCGCTGTGACTCACGCGCGGAAAATTCGTGAGTGTTGATGGTGTACGTTGGGGGTGTAAGAGCGGCCAATACTGGGCACCGATGGCGACAAAACTGGCGACCATGGCTTCGGAGAAACGCTCCTCAAACTCAGCCTGCACATCAAGGAGCCGAGCAAGCTTAACCTTAAGGGTTTCATCATGGCCATCAAGGACATTAAAAAAAAGGTGCAAGCCATGTAAGTTAGCTTGCGCGCACACGCCGGATTGCGCTTTGGCCATTTAAGTTCCTATGTTTTTATTCTTGGATTGTGCCCTCCTGCGGTGCGGGCCTGGGCGCTTAGGCGGTAAAAAAGTTTACCGCATGTGATGTAATTGTAATCGATAGCTTTTGTCCCGGCAAAAACTCTTGTTCAGGCTGCTTGACAGGCACTTCAAGCTCTTGGCCAAAGACCTGCACCCGATACACATACTCGGTGCCAACAAATCGCTTCGACAACACGGTCACCGGGCCACTTTCATCGGCAATAAGCTGCAGATCATGGGGGCGCACATACAACTGCCCCACCTGCTCACTGCCCTCAACCGCTTGCTGCGATTTAACCACCCCAAACTGGGTTTCAAAATGATAGTCATCCTGCTTTTGGGCATCCAGGTATAAACCCGTGCCAAGGAACTCGGCCACCACCTTAGAGCACGGATGGTGAAACAACTGCTGCGGTGTCCCCTGTTGGGCAATTTTCCCTTGGTGCATCACCGCCAGGGTATCGGCAAAAGCAAAGGCCTCTTCCTTGGAGTGGGTAACGAAAATCGCCGACACCTGTTGGTCTTTTATGATGCGGCGAATATCGGCGATCAATTGAAAACGCACCTGATGGTCGATATTAGAAAAAGGCTCATCCAGTAACAGCAGACTGGGCTTATAGGCCAGAGCTCGAGCGATGGCCACCCGCTGCTGTTGGCCACCAGATAATTGATGAGGATAACGGTGGGCACAATCTTCGAGATGGACCAGCGCCAGCATTTCCTTAACCCTTTTGGCCTTGTTGACCCGGGTCATGGCTTTGAGGCCAAAGGCAATGTTGTCGGCCACATTCAAATGTGGAAACAAAGCATAATCCTGAAACATCATGCCCATATTACGATGCTGAGGCGCAACAAAGCGGTTATCGTCGCATAAGATGGTCTCGCCGAGACGAATGACCCCTTGATGCGGGCGCAGCAAACCGGCAATAGCCTTGAGGGTGGTGGTTTTACCACAACCACTGGCCCCTAACAGGCAAAGGATTTCATTATCGCCTAAATGCAGGCTCAGGTTATCCACCACGGCACGCTCGCCATAGTTAAAGCTGATATTGTCTAAGTGAAGCTGTGCCGTCATCAGTGTTTTTGCTCCATCGAGCGGTTAATAAAATAGAGCGGAATTAGACCCACAACGACGATAAATAAGGCCGCCACCGAGGCCAGCTCAAGCTGTTCATCGCTCACATATTGAAAAACATGGGTTGCCAGAGTTTCAAAGTTAAAGGGGCGTAGCAGCAAGGCCGCCGGTAATTCTTTCATACATTCGATAAACACCAGCAGCGCCGCGGTTAAAATACCTCGCTTGAGAATGGGTATATGTACGCTGGTCAGGGTTTGTCTCGCACTGCGGCCCATAGACTGACTGGCCATATCCAAGCTGGGGCTAATGCGGCTAAAGCTCGACTCTATACTGCCATGAGCAATGGCATAAAAACGCACCACGTAAGCAAAAATAATCGCAAACAGGGTACCGCTTAAAAACAGCCCAGGCGCCTTATCATAGGGTTCCAGCCACTGGTTAACGCCCTCTTCCAAGGTGGTCAGCGGCAGCAACACGGCGATGGCCAATACCGTGCCCGGCAGCGCATAGCCAGTGCTTGCCAGGCGCCCAGGCCAGAGACTGGCAGGCGATGGCGTCAGGCGCTGGAAATAAACCACAAGCAGGCTCAAAACAATGGCCAGGACACTGACCAAGGCGGAAATTTTCAGGCTTTGCCAGGCATATAGGAAGAACTCGCTGTTCCAGGCCTGATCGAAATAATCAATGGCGTAGCCGCCTAACACCAGCACGGGAACCACGAACGCAACTAACAGGACTAGGCTGGCAAAGGCGCTGGCAGCAAAGGCCTTGGCGCCTGTAAGCGGATATAAAGACTCTTCACCGAGCTGAGTTTGTCGCTCAAACACCGCCTGATTACGACGGGAATAACGCTCGATAATGATAGCCACAAACAGGATTAGCAGCATGATGCCGGAGATTTTTGCCGCAGCGGTCAAAGAATAATAACCAAACCAGGTGTCGTACACCGCCGTGGTCAGGGTGCTAACGGCAAAGTAGCTTACGGTGGCAAAATCGGCCATGGCTTCCATGCTGATCAGCGCCACCGCCGCAGCAATGGCGCCCTGGCTTAAAGGCAGGCTGATCTTAAAAAAGCTCTGTGCCGGGGTGTTGCCCATGATTTCGGCGGCCTGCACCAGCTTATGCGACTGCTCTTTTAATGCCGTTTTAAATATCAAAAACAAGTAGGGGTACAACACCAAGGCCAGCATAACAATGGCACCGCCCAGAGTACGGATATCGAAAAACCAATAGTCGTCGGGAGATTGCCAGCCAAAGGCATCGCGCAGTGCAATTTGCACCGGTCCGGCGTAGTCAAACAGGTCGGTATACACGTAGGCAATCAGATACGTGGGCATGGCCAAGGGCAACATCAGCGCCCAGGAAAAGAGTTTTTTGCCGGGAAAATCACAGTAGGCCACCAACCACCCCAGTGGCAGCGCAATCACGCAGCTTAATAAGGCCACACCGAGGATCAAGAGGATGGTGTTGCCAATATAATCCCACAGCACGGTATTCCACAGGTGCGCAAACACCTGGGGGTCGCTTTGCAGAGATTCAAAAATCAGGAAGCCTAACGGCAACGACAGGCCTAAGCCTGTCGTCCACGCAATCAGCTGCCATGAGGACAGCGAAAATTTAAACTGCATTGAAACTAATCAGTTAAAGGTCGAATTTAACCTCGTCAAGAAGTCGTAACGCAGCGCTACGGTGCTTGCTTATTTCCGCTAACGGCAGCGTGTCTTCTTTAAACTCACCCCAAGATGCCACGAGCTCGGACAGGGGCACACCGGGCTTAACCGGATATTCCATATTGACGGAGGCATACATATTTTGCGCCGTATTGTCGGTCATAAACTCGATCAGTTTCAAGGCATTTTCCTTGTTTTTCGAGTGCTTGGTTAGTACCACGCCGGAGACATTTACATGAGCGCCCCTATCTTGCTGATTAGGGAAGTTAATATAGACGGCATCTGCCCAGGCCTTTTGCTGCTCATCCTGCATCATTTTGCCAAAGTAATAACTGTTGCCAATGGCCACATCGCACAGGCCTTCTTTAACCGCTTTCACTTGGGCACGGTCATTGCCTTGTGGCTTACGGGCCAGGTTTGCCTTGAGGCCTTCCAACCACTTTTTCGTCTCGGTCTCACCATGGTGAGCTATCATCGACGCTACCAGACCTAGGTTATAAGGGTGCTTACCCGGGCGCATACAGACCTTGTTAGCATAAGCTTCCGTGGCTAGGTCTTCGTAACGTAAGGTATCGAGTTTACCAACGCGATCTTTCGCAGAATATACATTACGTACTCGTTTCGTCAGCGCCACCCACTGACCATTAGGATCACGAAAACTGGCAGGAATGTTGGCGTCGACCTGTTCGCTACTGATGGTTTGCGTCAACGCCATGTCTTCTAATTGCATTAGTGCACTGAAGTTTGACGTCAGCACCAAGTCAGCTTGGGTGTGTTTGCCCTCACGCTTTAAGCGCTCTATCAAACCTTTTTTGGCAAACACCACCTTGGTTTCGATACCGGTTTGCGCCGTGAATTTTTCTAAAATAGGTTCAATTAAGAAAGGTTGGCGAAATGAATAAATATTAACGGTTTCTGCCGCCAAGGCCGGCGCCGCAGACAAAACAGAAACAACCGATGCCAATGCAAATCCTAGTGCTTTTTTCACCAAAGACTCCTACTTAAATAAAAATAATTCTCAAAAGCATCATACTGTTTAAGACAAAAAAGTACAGCGCTAAGCCGCTAAGCAAAAGAATAATTTCCCGGTTGGCCCGAAACTTTGTGAGATATATCGCACAGTTCACCGCGTTATTACCGCAATCGCTGCTAAAAAAACGAACAAAAAAAACCTAACCTTTTGATTTTTAATTCAAATATAAATTGTTGCGATACTTTTACAGAATTTAGTATGAGTTTAACTGGCTGACCTAGGTTAAAACTTTCCCTTATACTAACTTCATCGCTTGTAAGGGCATACGAGCGTTAAAAGTTAAGGAAACCACAGCAGGGATTGCCAGGATTTGTGCACCGGATGTGCTCAAGAGCCAGGAAGGACAACTGCAGGAAGCAGGACACAAGGACTGTAACCAAAAACAAGGACGAAGAGCAGGATGCTCAGGCACGGGATGTGCGAGGGGACACAGGCATTGGTTCGCCTAAGGAGTGCCAGCAGGAAGCGGGCAACACAGGATGTGGGGGAGAGAACCAAAGCGGCTTAGTAATTCAAAATGCTAACTACATGCGATGCACTGTGCCGTACGACAGGTTGTCACAGGAAAAAAGGGGACAGGGACGACACTGCAGCAGCCATGTTGCAGCTTAACCACTATAGTGGTTACAGGGAGTTGAACTTGCTTCAATACCGGCAGGATGCTGGAAAATTCCGTCAGCGCGACCTATATGGTCGCGTCTTTTTTTTCTACCACTCAAAATTTCTTTTCACCTTTACACCGGCGCGACCGCTCACATTTAAAATACCTCAACCGGCTATCGACCCGTGCAGCGGACAAAGAAAAAGGGAGAAACCTCCCCCTCCTTTAATGCCACCGCACAGATCTGGGCTTTTTATACTTCAGCAAGCCTTCTTATTTGTCACCATCGCGTTTATGTCCACGGCGCTCTTGATGCTTTACCTTTGCCCGTGCCCACTTCTGTTGCTGCTCTTCGGTGAGAATATTCCATACCTGATGCCTGGATTTGAGATGTGCAATTTTGCGCTCCAGTTGCTTACTTTGCTGGGCCTGAATGATTTCGCGGGCCGCCTGCTCGTCAAAACTGTCGCTGGTATTTGTAAGCGCTTGTAAGGCTTGGTGACTCTCGTGGCGAGAGCCCCGCTGCGGCTTAAGCTGTTTATTAGCATCCATAATGGCTTTAATTTGCGTTTGCTGCTGTTCACTCAGTTGGAGGTGCGTAATCATGCGCTCACTGAGCATACCGCGCTCACCATGCTTGTGGTGACTCCCCTGTCCCGCCATCGCGGCGGTTGATGCTAAACCGATAGAAATAACGGCGACTGTAAGTAACTTATTTAATTTCATAACGGACTCCTACGTTGTCCTTGGTTGTGAACTGGGTGCGTTATTTACTCTAGCAAGTGCAACGCAAAGCTATGTCAGAGGCACGTAAAGGTTGTGTAAAGGTGTCGCACTGTAAACAGTCGATCAGTTAGTATGAGCTGAGAACAGTTGTTTTTGAGATAGACGATGAAGGTTTTATTAATTGACGACGACATTGAACTGGCATCCATGCTCAGTGAATATATTCACTCGCAAGGCTTTGATGTAGAGTGTGCCCATGATGGCGAACAAGGCCTGGCTCTGGCCTTGGAAAACAGACACGACCTTATTCTGCTTGATGTAATGCTGCCAATACTGGACGGCTTTGAAGTACTAAAACAACTGCGTACCACTTCCTTGGTGCCGGTGATCATGCTGACCGCAAAGGGTGATGATTTTGATCGCATCTTCGGTCTTGAGCTTGGCGCCGACGACTATATTCCTAAACCCTTTAATCATCGCGAACTGATCGCCCGGATCAAGGCGATCACCAGGCGCATAGAGCATATAAACCATAGCCAACCACGACAAGAGCTGGAGTTTGCCAACCTTTCTATCTGCATGCAAAGTCGCAGCGCCAGCGCTCAAGGGCAAACCCTCACCCTGACCGGTACCGAGTTTGCTATTTTACATCTGTTGTTGCAAGAGCCCGGCGCGGTGATCAGTAAAGAGCAAATTAGCGAACAGGTTTTAGGCCGCCGTCTCGCCCCCTATGATCGCTCCATCGATATGCATGTCAGCAATCTGCGCAAAAAAATAGCCGAGCACATAGAGAACGAGCGTATTCGCACCATTCGTGGTGCCGGTTATGTCCTGATTGGAGACGCCTAAGTGAGCAATCCCTTTAACAAGCTCTATGTAAAAATTTTCCTGTGGTTTTGGCTGACTTTCGCCGCCACCATAATGCTGATGGCCGCCTTAAGCTCGGTCAGCTTCAGCGATCTTAGCTATGAACCTTTGCAAGGCAGCGATGCCCACTATTTTAAGCGCCTGGGTCACGCGGTTGAGCGCTCGGCAAAAAAGCATCAGCACTCGGCGCAGGAGGTGATCAACCTGGGACGCTTAAAAAAACGCAAGCTGTATTTATATTCGCCGGACAAGGACCTGGCTTACAGTAATTTTAATGCCGGCGAAGCGGTGGATTTAAGCCTGTTAAACTTTCGTCCCGATATGGCACCGCAAATGATTTTTAACGAGCATTTCCACGCCCTGGGGCCGCTGCTAATCAACCTGCCCGATGGTCAGTACCAGCTTTATGAGTTGCGCCCAGAACGCCCCCTGCCCTGGTTTGTGCGTCTCAAGTTGCTCCCGCACTGGCTTAAGGTCACGGTCGCCATTGGCGCCTCCTTATTGCTGAGCTTTCTCTTTACCCGCACCCTGATCGGCCCACTGAATTCGCTGCGCTTTAGCGCTCGGGCCATTGCCGAAGGGCAACTCGACAGCCGTGTCACCCTGGCCGCGCAACGAAGCGATGAAATTGGCATTCTCGCCCGTGAATTCAATGCCATGGCGCAGCGCCTGGAAACCCTGGTCAATACCCAAAGAACCTTGCTCGGGGATATTTCCCATGAGCTGCGCTCACCGTTAACGCGTTTATCCCTCGCCTGCGCCATCGCCCAGGACAAGGCCGACAAAGACACGCTAGTGCAGTTACAACGTATTGAAAAAGAAGCGCAATTATTAGACCTGATGATAGAGCGCATTCTCACCCTGTCGCGTTTGGAAAATCGCCAACAAAGCCTGCAAACCGAACTGATGTCACCGGCGCAACTCTTTACCCCGGTCTTTACCGATGCCGAATTTGAGGCTAGGTCGCAAGACAAAACCCTGAG
This sequence comes from Pseudoalteromonas sp. BDTF-M6, assembly GCF_018334135.1. NCBI lineage: Bacteria > Pseudomonadati > Pseudomonadota > Gammaproteobacteria > Alteromonadales > Pseudoalteromonadaceae > Pseudoalteromonas > Pseudoalteromonas sp. BDTF-M6. The sequence goes on along the minus strand of NZ_JAGXTQ010000002.1, from coordinate 504,863 downwards.
TTTACCCTCACTGCCGGATCAGCCCTTGTTGCGAGTAGATGCCATGCTGTTGGCCAGCGCCTGTGAAAACTTGCTGCGCAACGCCATTAAGTACGCCAACAGCCATATCGAGGTGACGCTCAAACACGAGCAGCAACAATGGCAACTCAGCATTCGCGATGATGGCCCCGGCGTTGCCGAGCAAGAGCTCGCCCATATTACCGAGCCCTTCTATCGCGTTGGCAGTGCCCGAGCCCGCAACAGCGGCGGCACGGGTCTGGGCTTGGCCATAGCCGCCAAAGCCATCGCCGCGCATCAGGGGGAGCTGGTATTGCAAAATCATCCACAAGGTGGTTTAGTAGCCACCATCAAGCTACCTACGACTTAATACTGAATGTTTTATTCCAGCGAAGCCCTGCTCCATAAAAACGATGACGCCATCGCCCATTTTTGGCACAAGGAGATGAGCTCAGGCTTTTTGGAAACCAAGCACGGCAAGTTGTTTTATGCCTATCATCTGCCCTATCGCGCCGATTACGCCATAGTGATCAGCTCGGGACGCATCGAGGCGGCACAAAAATATCAGGAGTTGCTGTGGGAGTTGGCGCGTAACAATATCGCCGTGTTTATTGTCGACCATCAGGGTCAGGGGCGCTCTTACCGCCATCTCGCCGATGTGCACAAGGGCTATGTCGGCCACTTTGATGACTATAAATCAGATCTGCACCAGTTTATCACCGAGGTAGTGAACCCTCAGTGGCAGGGCAAAAAAATCCTGCTCGGTCACTCCATGGGCGGCGCCATTGCCCTGGACTATGTTTGCACTCACCCAGAGCAGTTTGCCGGGCTCTTTTTAAGTGCGCCCATGTTGCAAATAAACACGGGTTCAACAGCCCCCTGGCTTGCCAAGTTGTGGGCCAGCTCGGTCTGCACCTTTACTAAGGGCGAGGGCTATGTGCCCGGGCACGGCCCTTATGCGGCGGTGCCATTTAACGAAAATGAATTAACTCACAGCGAGGAGCGTTACCGGCGTTTTCGTGCCCTGTATCAGCAAAGCCCGGAGTTACAGCTCGGTGGTGTGACCTATAAGTGGCTGGATGCGGCCTTTAAGGCAATCGCTCAACTCAGGCAGAGTCAGTGCCCGGTGCCCTTGTTTATTGCCGCGGCGCAGGAGGATAGCGTGGTCGATACCTCGCCCTATCAGGACTTTGTCCATGCCCAGCAGCAGGCCGCATTAAAAACCTACTCTGGCGCTCGGCATGAACTTTTATGCGAGCAGGACTCCATACGAAAAGCCCTGCTGCGCGATTTGCTCAACTTCTGCGAGCAATTATAAGTAACCTGAGCTTCGGATAGCTAATGCCTTTCTAGCAGCCAGTTTTGACGCTAACGGCGTTGAATTCACTACCAATAGCCAGCTATTAGTGCGTAAATTCGCCTGGTTATCCCTAAAACTCTCTGGCTAGACAAGGGGGTATTTATAGTGAACTTTAAAAAACAATAAGTTAGCTCATCCCTTACCCAAACCTCAGGTTAAGTATTTCGCCAGGTATTTCTTATACATGGGGTCGGACAACGCCAATTCCCGCTGCTCCGCCAAGATATCTTGAAGTATCTCTTTCGAGGTCAATGGGTTGGCCAACACCACGCGAAATACCACGGTAGGCTGATAACCGTATTCGGGAGGCGTTAAGCGTGTCCGCGAGACAAACGAGCGACCGGCCTCACGCTGACGCTTCTGCATACTGGCGGTAAAACGGTTAAGGGCGGCGTATATGTCCAACTTGGTTTGCTCATCGGCGGTTTTTAATCGCTCCCTAATGGCCTCTGGTACGTAGCGATAGGTCAACAAACACAGCTCGGGCTCGGAGATCAGTTCAAAGTCCGGCTCCGCCTTGATCAAATCGGCAAAGTAACGGGCCTTATCCAAACTCTTATCGATCAGCATTTCATAGCCCTTGCGGCCAATAATGCGTAAACAGGCATGCACCAGCATCGCCATCCCCGGACGACTGCCCTCCAGGGTGTGGCTGCCTAAGTCTTTCGAGCCCTTACGCAGAATATACTCGGCATGGTGCTCGATGGCATCGGTGGCGCTGGGGTCTTTAAACAGCACGATACCTGCCCCCATGGGCACATACATTTGCTTATGTGCATCTATGGTGATGGAGTCGGCACGCTCAATGCCAGTCAACAGGTGACGGGCATTTTGCGACAATAAAGTCGCCCCGCCCCAGGCTGCATCGACATGGAAGTGACAGTCAATTTCCGCGGCCAAATCGGCCATCTCGTTGAGCGGGTCGATATTACCGGTTTCCGTCGTTCCCGCTACACCCACTATGGCCATCACCTTAATACCCTGTGCTTGCAGCGCCTGCGCTTCTTTGCGCATGGCCTCAACATCCACCTTGTTGTCTTTGTCGGTAGGAATGGAAATGAAGTTATCGCGACCAATGCCAAGCAAGTCCGCCGACTTACCCAGTGAATAGTGGCCTCGCTCGGATACCAACACCGCCAGGCCTTTATAACCATAGTGGAACATGGCCGCCACCAGGCCTTGTGCACCTATGCCTTTAAAGTCACCCTCGGGTTTGAGCAAGCGGTTTCGGGCAATCCACAGCGCTGTGATATTGGCGACCGTACCGCCGGAGCAGAAGGCTCCCAGCGAGGTTTTCGCGCTATGCATCCACTTATCGTAGAACGCTTGCTTGCGGTCATAAGCCATATGATGCAGCATACCGATAACCTGGCGCTCCAAAGGCGTAAACGCTTTTGAGGTCTCAATTTTTACCAGGTTCTGGTTTAAGCCCACCATGAGCTTCGACAGTGGCAACACAAAGTGCGGCAGGGCCGAGGTCATATGACCGATAAAACTAGGGGCGGCGGTGTGCACCGAATGCGCGACCAGCTTCTCCATGATATCCTGGGCATGAGCGCTGACAAACATAGGCTCTTCGGGGATTTGCGCCGATTCAAAATCGCGCTCGATCTCATGCAACGGTTTTTCCACCGCGGCAATATTCTCATTCAGGAAGCCCGCCAGATTACTGGATATTTCGGCTTCTATTTTGCTGAGCGTTGAGTCCGGGGCCTCTGGCACCGTAAAGACGCGCATCAAGCTGTGCTCTGATGCTACGGCAAAACGCTTATCACTCATGACATACCTAACTGGGTTGGCTTGGATACCAATTCACGAAACTGGTATAACGCGATGACGGATCGCTTCAAGCAGTCGATTTACTTGCGCTCACTTTATAGCAATCACCTTAGAAAGTCTTGCGGCTTTAGGCAATTTTAAGAAAGTTGCATGAACTTTTTGCGACATTTTCACTATAAATGGCAATGATATGGGCGCCTTAAACCAAGTCTTGACTAAGCCAGGCTGAGCCTAAAACGCCCTTTGTAACTAAAGTTGCACCACCAGGCGATAGCTTTGTTGACCACTGGCCCAATACTTGCGCTCGAACGGGGTAATGGCGGTATCACTGGCGTATTCACTGACCTGAGTAGGGTGACCGGCCAACTGCAGGGCTCGGGCAAACTCGCGCACGTAAATATCCCAGTTGCTGCGCACTTCAAGCTGACCACCTAACTGCACTATGCTTGGAAATACCGCGGCGCCATGCCAGCGCCGTTGCAAGTGCTTGGCCTTGGGCCAGGGGTTTGGATACAGCAAATAATGGTGCGTTGGCTGCCACTTGGCCTTTACGGCCAAACGCCAAAAGTCGTTCAGATCCGCTTGCACCAGCATGTATTGACCATTTTCGTCCTGGCGATATTGCACATCATGCTTATCCAAACGATGCGCCGACTTGTCGATGCCTATCACCAGGGCTTGTGGGTGCAGCTTAGCCAAATTGGCGGTGCTTTCTCCGACGCCACAACAGGAGTCGAGAATGATGGGCCCGTTAAAGGCCTGCACCTTGGCATTGACCTCATCAAAGGCCGCTTGCGTATGCGCGGCAATAGGTTTTTTAAACTCTGCCTTGAGGTGCTTGTTAACCACTTCATCAAGCTTTTCATGCAGACTCGGCTGGTTAGAGACTATGGCTCTTGAATTTGCTTCGCTCATCAGTGACGCAGCCCCACGCCCTTGCGAATTAGCGTTAATGCCACGGTAAACAACACAGTGATAAAAACCAGAAGCACACTAAAGGCGAACCAGATGTTCACATCCGACACCCCTAAAAAGCCGAAGCGGAAGGCGTTAACCATATAGATAATGGGATTGATCTGTGACACCCCTTGCCAGAATTCAGGCAATAGGCTGATGGAGTAAAACACCCCGCCTAAATAGGTCAGCGGCGTCAGCACAAAGGTCGGAATAATGCTGATATCGTCAAAGCTGTTGGCATACACGGCGTTGATCAAACCACCAAGGGCAAACACCGCCGAGGTGAGGATCACAGTCGCCACAATTACGAAGATGTTATGAATTTGGATATCCACAAAAAACAGCGATACCAGGGTCACAATTAAGCCCACCAGCATACCGCGTGCCATGCCACCGCCCATGTAACCCAGCACTATGATGTAATTGGGCACCGGTGCCACCAGCAGCTCTTCAATGCTCTTTTGGAACTTGGTGGAATAGAAGCTTGAAGCCACATTCGAATAAGAGTTGGTGATCACCGACATCATAATAAGACCCGGAACGATAAACTCCATATAACTAAAGCCGCCCATTTCGCCGATGCGCGAGCCGATCAGGCTGCCAAAAATAACGAAATACAAGGTCATGGTGATTGCTGGGGGGACCAGGGTTTGCACCCAAATACGCAAAAAGCGAATACACTCTTTGATCCAGATACTTTTTAGCGCGACGCCATATTTTAACATGATTACTCCCCTCGCCCTTGATTTAACAAGCCAACGAACAACTCTTCTAAACGGTTGGCCTTGTTGCGCATGCTTAGCACCGTATTGCCCTGCTCACTCAAGGCGCTAAATACGCCATTGAGGCCCTGTGACTTAGCGACTTCAACTTCCAGGGTATGCTCATCGGTCAGGGCAAACTGATAGCCGTCCAGGCTCACCGGTTGCACCGGCTGTTTTAAATCGAGCACAAAGGTTTCTTTATCCAACTTGGCCAGCAAGGCTTTGATGGTGGTGTGCTCTACTATGATGCCATGATCGATAATGGCGATGTTCTTACACAACAATTCGGCTTCTTCAAGGTAGTGCGTGGTCAGGATAATAGTCACGCCTTGTTTGTTGATTTCACGTAAGAAATCCCACATGGAGCGGCGCAATTCGATATCGACACCGGCGGTTGGCTCGTCGAGGATCAACAACTTGGGCTCGTGCATCAGGGCACGGGCGATCATCAGGCGACGCTTCATCCCCCCGGAAAGGGTGCGCGCGGCCTTGTCTTTTTTGTCTAACAGACCAAGCTGTGCCAGGTACTTATCGGCGCGTTTATGGGCTTCGGCACGAGGCACGCCATAATAGCCCGCCTGGTTGACTAAAATCTGTTGCAGGGTTTCAAACTGGCTAAAATTAAACTCCTGCGGGACCAAGCCCAGTTCCGACTTAGCCGCTTCCAGGTCGGTATCGATATCATGACCGAAGACCTCCACCTTGCCCGCCGTTTTATTCACCAGGGATGAGATCACCCCTATGGTGGTGGACTTGCCCGCCCCATTGGGGCCTAGCAGGGCAAAGAAGTCGCCCTGCTGAACTTGTAAATCAATGCCTTTGACGGCTTCAACGCCGTTTTTATAGGTCTTTTTTAACCCTTGAATATTCAATGCAATGGTCATTTATTTTTGCTCTCCATAACCCCAACGCGAGGTAAGTGTTTGCGCTATGCCCAGATGATCGAGAATACGGGCTACCATAAAGTCGACCAGATCGGCTATCGACTCGGGTTGATGATAAAAGCCCGGAGCCGCCGGCATAATGGTGACGCCCATGCGCGCCAGTTTAAGCATGTTTTCCAGGTGAATTTCGCTAAAAGGGGTTTCTCTGGGTACTAAAATCAGCTGTCCGCGTTCTTTAATCACCACATCAGCGGCGCGCTCCATCAGGTTATCCGAGGCGCCAGTAGCGATGGCCGAGACGGTGCCGGCACTGCACGGGCAGACCACCATTTTTTTCGGCGCGGCGGAGCCCGACGCCACCGGGCTGAACCAGTTGTCCTTACCGAATACTTTAAGTTGACCGTCTTGGGCATGAATCAGCTCGCTCAGCTGCTGCGTGGCTTTCTCTTCATTACCCGACAGCTTAATGCCGGATTCGGTGTCAAACACCACCCGGGCAGCGCTGGAGATCAACACAAACACCTGGTGGCCCTGCTCAATCAACACCTGCAATAATCGCAGACCGTATGGGGCGCCGGAGGCGCCGCTAAAGGCAAGAGTGATAGGTTCTTTGAATGTACTCATGATGTTTCCTTTTGTGCCAAGGCATCGAGTAGCTTCTGATGAATGTCGCCAAAGCCACCGTTACTCATAATCAGTATATGACTCCCCTTGGCGGCGGCAGCCACTATCTCGCCCACCAGGGCGTCCATATCTGCCAAACAACGGGCACCAGCCTGCTCGGCACGCGCTTGCAATGACCAGCCCAGCTCGGGAGGCTCGAATAAAAACACCTGATCGGCCTCGGCCAGGGAGTCCAGTAAGGTATCCTGATGCACGCCCATCTTCATGGTGTTCGAACGCGGCTCAAGCACCGCAATAATTGACTCATCACCCACCTTGGCACGCAAACCCGCCAAGGTGGTGGCAATGGCCGTGGGGTGATGGGCAAAGTCGTCATAGACGTTGACACCCGCCACCTCACCCTTGTGCTCCATACGGCGCTTTGGCGAGATAAACTCCGCCAGCGCAGCGATGCTGGTTGCCACCGGAATACCCACATGGCGAGCGGCGGCTATGGTCATCAGGGCGTTCTTAACATTATGCTCGCCAATGGCCTGCCAACGCACCACGCCTTGTGGCTCACCGGCAAGCAATACGGTGAATTCACTGCCATCGGCCTTAAGTAGCTGATAATCCCATTGCGCGGCGCCTAAGACTTCTTGTTCACTCCAAAAGCCCTTATTGATCACCTCGACCAGAGCCTGATCATTGCTGGGGTAAATCGCCTTGCCTGTGCCCGGCAGGGTACGCAGTAAATGGTGGAACTGAGTCTGTATGGCTCCTAAATCGGCAAAAATATCCGCATGATCAAATTCCAGGTTATTTAGGATCAGCGTTCTTGGCAGGTAATGGACAAACTTGCTGCGCTTGTCGAAAAACGCCGTGTCGTATTCATCGGCTTCGATAACAAAAAACGGGGTTTCACCCACTCTTGCCGAGATCCCAAAATTCTGTACGACACCGCCAATTAAGAAGCCCGGTTTAAGGCCGGCGTATTCCAACACCCAGGCCAGCATGCTGGCGGTGGTGGTTTTACCATGGGTCCCTGCCACCGCTAATACCCAACTATCACGCAAGATATGCTCTTTTAGCCATTCAGGTCCCGAGGTATAGCGCAGGCCTTTTTCCAGCACATACTCAACACAGGGGTTGCCGCGGCTCATGGCATTACCAATCACCACCACGTCGGGAGCCGGCTCTAACTGCGCCGGGTCGTATCCCTGCACCAGCTCAATGCCCAACTCTTCCAGCTGCGTGCTCATCGGCGGATACACGTTTTGATCCGAGCCGGTGACATGGTGGCCCAATGCCTTGGCAATCGCCGCAATGCCACCCATAAAGGTGCCGCAAATGCCGAGAATATGTATGTGCATAATGACTTCCTAAATAGCCCGAACCTGGGCTGCTATCTGGCTAGACATATCAGTCTTGAGCGAATTATATGTGTCGTGGTAGCTAATTTCTTAACCCGCGCTCGGGTTAAATAATAAGGCCGCGCAATAGGCGAGTATTGCGCGGCCTTATATGATGCCAAATTTAGCCTGACCAATCTACCTAGGGTCTCCCTAAATAGGCGAGCCCGGCGGTAAAGGCAATGGCTTAAAGCTTTGTTGCCACTGACCGTTTTCTAGGAAATGATTTATGGCATCGGCCAAATGTTGTTTAAAGGCGCTTTCCCCAGAGCTGACGCTTCCTAGCAGCTTGTTTTGTCTGTAATCCTCCGCCACACGCTGCAGGTAAAATTTAAACTGAGCCTGCACCTCCGGCGCCACCTTGTCGCTGGCAACCAGGGTTGCGAAGTGCTGCGCCGTCAACCATTGAATACGGTGTTGCACTTTTGCCTCCATGGCATTGCCATGGTTGTTATCGAATACGCTCTTTACCAGGGTATCGAGTAATGCATCAAGGTTATAGGCCTGCTCGGAGCGGGCGCCCTGTTGCGCCAAGCGATTAACGCGCTCCGGGTGCAATAACAAGCTGAGGCTGTGATTTGCCGCTACCTCGGGCAGAGCCATGGCATCTAAGGTAATGCCAGTGCGACCGACAATGCTTTCACGGGTGCTGTATTCGCCATAGGCTTTAGGCGGGATCAGCGCCAAAATAGACTCAGGGATCACCAGCTCTTTGGCGTCTAAAGTGAGCAAAAGCGAATCCAAAGCACGGCGCTGCACCTCGGCATCGACCACTTGCGCACCCTGTACTTGACCTTGACCACGTACCTCGTAGCTGTAATCCACACCGGCGATCAGCTTGACCACGGCTTCCACCTGGTAACGGTGGAATAAATACAGGGGCACCAACACTTCTTCAAGCTGAGATAATGAGGTGCCGGATTTGATATTTTCAATACCAAAACGGGCTAAGGCTTTTGCTCGCACCGCCATTACCCGAGCTAACTCGGTACTGGGGTTATCGCCGTTGTCCCACAAATGGCCCGTTGGGTGGGCACCGCCCTGGGCTCGGGCGTCTCTGTCGGAGATAAACTCGAGACCTAGCTCTTTATTTTCGGCAAGGATCTTGGCCAGGGCTTGTACCTCGTTTTGTCGGCTGAAGTCGCCATAACCATATTTGATCACCTGCTCATCCCATACGCCCATCCCCTTGGCATAGCCTTTGGATGTATCCAGCACTCCCTGCTCGTCCAGGCTGACTAACGGGTGAGGGTAATCCATCACCGAGGCCCGCGCTTGAGGCGAGGCGGCAAAGTTATGAGCGATACCCAGGGTATGGCCAATTTCATGGGCGCTGAGCTGGCGAATTCGATCCAGAGCCATGGCCTGCAACTCGGCGGTGACTTCATCCCCCTTTTGATACGGGGCCGCCAGGGCTTCGGCAATCAGGATATCCTGGCGTACACGCAGCGAACCCAAGGTCACATGGCCCTTGATGATCTCGCCGGTGCGCGGGTCTATCACCGAACCGCCGTATGACCAGCCGCGGGTAGCGCGATGCACCCATTGAATGACGTTAAAGCGCACGTCCATGGGGTCGGCATGCTCGGGGAGCATTTTTACCTGAAAGGCGTTTTTATAACCGGCTTTTTCAAACGCGCTATTCCACCATTTGGCACCATCGAGCAAAGCAGTGCGCACCGGCTCCGGCACGCCCGGGTCCAGGTAGTAAATAATGGGTTTAACCGGCTCGCTCACGGCCTGGTTGGGGTGCTTTTTGGCCAGACGATGGCGGGGAATATAACGCACCAACATGCTCTCGCCCAAAGGCGCCGAATAGTCCTTGTGTTCTACGCTCCAATAACCGGACTGCGGATGGAATACCCGCGGCTGATATTTATCATCCGGTAAGGCAATTAAGGAGTGGTGCATATTTACGCTAATGGCGTAAGGGTCGGCGCTAACCTGTTTCACATACTCGCCGGGCTTGGTACCGGTAAAGGTGAGCACCGCTTCCAGTTCGGTATTTTTCACAAATGACTTACTGCGCGGCATAAACACCGCACTGCGGCTGGTGTCGACACTAAAGTTGCCCTGTTTGCGCGCCGCAAGGGTACGGCTTACGCCATGTACATCGCTCAACAAGTAAGGGGTGTAATCCACCAGCACTCGGGTATCCGTGCTGGCCTGCACTTCAAAGCCATATAGAATACTGGAGGCAAAGGCTTCATTAACGCTTTGCTGCTCTGCACTATTACTGCTTGAGGCACGGTAATAGGTGTTCAAGCCACGCAGCATCACCTTGTTGCCCATGCGCTCGAACTGTGCCAAATAGGTGTTGCCTAATTGGCCTCTGTCTAACCCGATATCGTTGGAGCCCAGACCATAGGGTAAGCTTTGCTGTAACAGGAACGGCGCCTTCAGCTTATCTACCTCGAGATAAAGTTTGCCCTCGTCATTGGCGTAATAAAAGGTGAAATAGCCAGGATATTTGCTCATATTTTGAGTAAATTGGCTGATAGACTTAATTGCTGCCTGCGCTTGGGTTATCATAGGCATGAACAAAAGAAACAGTGCTATTCGTATTATCTGCGTACTTGGCATAATTCTCACTTTTGTTGTTATTGGTATCGTAGGTTGGCTGTGGAATTTATAAGCCTTGAGTATATCTTTATGCTTAGAGTCTACAACCACAAAGCGATAAATAGACAGCGTAATCTAGACGACACTCTCTCACTTTAAAATGTCGTATAGACCCCATAAAACTTAGGAACAATTAAGATGCGACGACTCCCCCCAGTCTTGCTTGAAGATGGTTGCTCACATGACCTTATTTCACTTATCCGTACTATTTTAGCGGCCTGTAAAGAAATCTCTTTCCGTGTTGGCCAAGGCGCCCTATCTGGCGTGCTAGGTTCAACATTGGATGAAAACATCCAGGGCGAAACGCAAAAGAAACTGGATGTACTTTCCAACCAGCTGTTGAAAGACATCCTTTTAGAGTCCGGTTATGTTAAGGCCATCGCCTCGGAAGAAGAGCCGGGCACGGTTGCGGGTAACCCAGACGCGGAATACATAGTCGCATTTGACCCTCTTGATGGCTCATCCAACATTGATATCAATTCATTGGTTGGCACCATTTTCTCTGTTATGCGCGCTCCAAAGGATGCAGATCCGGCTGATCCTAATATCTTTTTGCAAAAAGGTGACCAGCAGGTAGCCGCAGGTTATGTGCTCTACGGCCCATCGACCATGCTGGCGCTTACCACGGGCCAAGGCACACGTATTTTCACCTTGGATAAAACCCAAGGTACCTTCCTGTTGACTCAGGACTTTGCCAAGGTGCCCGAGCAAACCAAGGAATTCGCCATTAATACATCGAACCAGCGCCACTGGCAGCCGGCGATGCAAAACTATATTGCCGACTTATTGGCCGGTGAAACCGGACCGCGCGGTCGCAACTTCAATATGCGCTGGATTGCCGCCATGGTTGGCGATGTTCACCGTGTGCTTAGCCGCGGCGGTTTATTTACCTACCCGGAAGACACCAAAAACCCAGAAAAGCCGTATAAATTACGCCTGCTTTATGAAGCCAACCCTATGGCCATGCTGATAGAGCAAGCCGGTGGTCTGGCTTCAACTGGCTATGAGCGCATCATGGATATCGAGCCAGAGCAAATTCACCAGCGCGTGGCGGTGATTTTGGGCTCAAAAGAAGAAGTGGAAGCCTGCTTAAGCTACCACAAATAAAATGAAAAAAGGGCAGTCACCACTGCCCTTTTTTATTTAACCCGATTTCGAGTGAGTTCCCTATTTCTCCAGCGGTAATTCATGCCGAGCCCCCCACTCGCTCCAAGAGCCATCATAAACCTGCAAATCCCTAAAGCCGCACTCATAAGCCGCCAAAGCCAAAATACAGGCGGTAATGCCCGAGCCACAACTAAACTGCAAGCGCTGAGTGTCTTGATCAAGCACGTGCGCCAATGCTTGCTGTAACCGCTCCTGTGACAGCAGCTCACCATCGACAATTAACTCGGCATAGGGCAGGCTCTTGGCGTTAGGGATATGGCCGGCACGCATGCCTTCACGGGGCTCGGCCATCTCGCCAGTGAACCGCTTAGCCGGGCGGGCATCAAGCAATAAGGTGGAGGCATCGTCAATCGCCGCCAGTACCTGCTCGGTAGTAATAAAGAAATCACGCCGCGGCGAAGCCTTGAAATTGCCAACAGCTTCGGCGCGCTGCCAACCTTGCTGCACCGGCAACTCGGCCATACGCCACGCCGGCAAACCGCCACGCAGCACCTTAACCTTATCGAATCCAAAGGCCTTGAACATCCACCAGGCTCGGGCGGCGCTAAATAAGCCCTGGTCGTCATACACCACCACTTCCGAGTCCTGATTTACCCCGGCGGCTTGCATCTGTTGCTCGAATTGTTCGGCGCAGCACAGTGTATGAGGCCAGGGGCTGGCGCTATCGGCCAAGGCGGTTTTAATATCAAAACGCAACGCCCCTTTAATGACCGCCGCCGGCGCATATTCGCCTGACTTACCCGGCAGGACCATGCCGGCATCAAAAATTTTTAGCTTAGGGTCATGCAGCTGCGCATTAAGCTGTGCCGCGCTGATTTGCTGGCTCATACGTCACCTTGTCACTGACTATTCATTGCCACGATACAATGGACGTTAGCAGAACTGCGGCTGTCGCACCACTTCGATTATTTCTGTGGTAGAGATACTTGGAGTACGTGGTAAGTAAATCACTTCACAAATGTCGCTAAATTCATCGAACTTACCGCGCCAATCATCACCCATAACCAGGATATCGGCGCCATGCTCTTTGATATATCGGCGCTTAAGCGTTAGGCAGTCTTCCACAAACACCCGGTTAACATCCGACATAGCGGCAATGATACGCAAACGGTCTTGTTGCGAATAAACGGGCGCTCGCCCTTTTTTCTCTACATTTAAGGCATCAGAGGACACACCGACGATCAACTCATCACCCAGTTTTGCGGCGCGTTGTAACAGGTTTACATGGCCGACATGAAACACATCAAATGTGCCAAACGTAATTACTTTAATTGTCATATAAGAAGCTTACTATTCGCTGAGAACTTAGCCCATCCAGCTTCCCTGCGAGCTTTGTTATTGTTTTTATGTTGTCTTGATTATGTTTTGCCTGCGGTTGCGATAAAGCTTGCTCAATCGCTCCTGGCAATTGTTTCACTTTATCGACTTTGAAAGTTAAGGCATTGAAATAGTCGATATCCGAGTCTAACCTTGCCTTAAATCGATAGGCAAAGGGACCTCGATACGACCACCGTAATTTATAAAAATTGCACCAGATAACGGGCTTTTCCAGGGCAAAAAATTCGAAAATCGCCGAAGATGCATCCGATATCAGCACATCGGCCAAGGCCATAAAGGGCACTAAGTTATAATCGGTGACGCCCGCCACATAAACATTTTCCCGCTGTGCCCAACGAGAAAGCAGTTGTTGCTGCTTTTTGTATTTCTTTTTCGTGAGTGAGAAGAAATGCGGCTTAATAATGATGTTGCAGTGGGCGTATTCATCCACCCAGTTTTTATCCATCATTTCTATGGAGCTAGGATAAAATGTGGGCGCATAAAGCAAGGTTGGCTTAGTGGAGTCCAAACCCAAGCCTTCCAGACTGGGTTGCGATGCCAAAGCCCCGCTGTGCAATAGCGGGTCGAGCTTAGCGTATCCGGTATCAACGAAGCGATCATCCGGGTACAGGCTTTCAAGGCGCTGCAAACGATGTTCACCTTCAACGAAACGCACGCTAGCGGCATTATGTGAGGCATCGTAATAACAGGCTTTAGGGCCTATGCCATGCTGCATTAACGCCGTTTTTTTGCTTTGGTTAAGCAGTTGCATTTGAGCAAAGGCCTTACCAAAGATGATCCAATCGCCGTCACATTGGCGATAAAAATCGAGGGCATCTTTCTCACTATTGAGCCAATGCACCGGCAATTGTTCGGTGTCGATCGCCTTTTGTGATGCCTTAACCAGTGCTTTATCCTGATCGGCATAAAACACAAAGCACACCGCCGCCCCTTTATCTACCAAGTGCTTATAGACAGGCAAATATTGTGGCAGATAGTACAGGTGTAAAACATCAAAGAAGACTTTCATCAAATACATCACACAGTGTTAACAACAGCAGAGCATCATACTAGAAATGACAATAAAATTTCTAGCCAGGCGCTGAAATACAGGAAATAAGTGCTAGTGCTTTTTTGCGTGTTGGGTCGCAGACCCATCTGACATTATTGAGGGGGGGATATAAAAATACCGCTGCACCAAGGTGAGCGGTATTTTTGAAAATGGAGGGAAATTAGTCGATTAACTGATATTCGTTATCGAGAATGGCAATGATTTCACCGCGCGGATCACTTGGTATTTGAATGTCTGCACCAATAATCTTACTGGCAATCCCCACATAGGTTTGCGATACCTGCATCATTACCTCTACCGGCAGCTTATACGCTTTAGCCAGGGCTTCACGCTCATCCATGCGATCTTTATTTAGCAACACATCGCTGTCCGGCACGTTATTGATCAACAACTGACGGAAACCTTCTTTTGAGTTTTCAATGATCTTGCCGTCGCGGTATGCCGGGCCATCCCAAATACGCGAAGAGTCAGGTGTGCCCACCTCGTCGATATAGATAAGCTGTTCGTTGCCGTCCATATCTTCCACATAACCAAACTCAAACTTGGTATCAACGAAGATCTGATCCAACTTAGCCAACTCGGCACTGATCAGCTCAAATCCTTGAGTCAGCAGGTGCTCATACTTGGCAACATCGGCTTCGCTGCTGAAGTTAAAGGCATCGAGGTTATCCGTGATGTTCTTACGAGTGATGTTTACATCATCCACCGCCGGCACATCGTCAAGACCTTCGATAATGCCCTTGGTTGACGGCGTGATCAGCACTTCATCCAGCTTCTGGTTGGCTTCCAGACCTTCCGGTAGGTCGATACCACAGAAGGTACGAATGCCCTTGGCGTAGTCGCGCCACATGCTGCCGGTAATATATTGACGCGCAATGGCTTCAACCTTGACGGTTTTCGCTTTACGGACGATCCACACATAAGGGTGAGGAATATCAACAATATGGTTGCCCGCCAGGCCGGCCGCATCAAATTGTTTAAACCAGTGCGCCGCTACCGCGTTAAGTGCAATGCCCTTACCAGGGACGCCATTAAGGCTCTCTTCACCCTGCCAGATGCAGTCGAATGCAGAAATACGGTCGGAGATAACCATGATCGCCAGCTCGGTGCCTTTAGGCACGGCATAACCTTTCTCAGCAATTAAGCGCGCGCTGTCTTGCTCGGTTAACCAATATACCGAGCGAACCTTGCCACTGTGCACGGGTCCTTTGGTACGAATAGGTAAATCGTCATTAATGTCTAAGACTTTATAATTGCTCATGGCTACTCCAACAAGGGCTTGAGAGGCTAATGCTTGGCCTTGGCGGCGCTCACGGCAACCAAGACTTTAGGCGCGATATAATAAGCTAGCTGGGCACGAAGATAAAGAAAAACGCCGACGATAGCGGACTTTTGTCCTATCTTTTTTCACCCCTTCCTAAAACCCCTGCTTACCCCCTGTCAATCAATCTTCATCTTGTTGTAAACTAAAAAACATCTTAATCGCTTAAGGGCCTCAAAGTGGATTTAGCAAGCAGCACTCAGGGTAAACGTTATTTAATGTATATCGCGCAAAATTACTCCTATGCGATTTTGCGCCCATTGCAGCAAGAGATCCTGAATAACGGGGGTGAAGTAAAATGGTTCCTAGAGGGCGATGAAGTTAATCCGGACTACCTGCATAAGGACGAGCAACGCTTACTTAGCATCAATGAAGTACGCACATGGCAACCCCATGCCAGTTTTGTGCCCGGTAATGTCATTCCCAATTTTATTCCAGGTAAAAAAATCGCCGTTTTTCACGGCTTTGATGCGGGCAAACGAAATCGTCGAGGACAATTAGATCACTTCAATATTCGTGGTTGTTTTGATGCCTATTGCACACAAGGCCCGAGCACCACGTTACCTTTCCAACAGCTTGCTGCGAAGCATAAACATTTCCGTGTTGTCCAAACCGGCTGGCCAGCCCTGGATACACTTTTTAGACCCACTAACAGTAACCCCTATGTTGTTGAGGATGATACACGCAAGACCATACTTATCTGCTCCACCTTTTCACGAAATTTATCCCTAGCCCCCATACTTGTGGATACGATAAAGCAACTCAGAGACAGTGGGAAATACCGTATTCTCGTGCAATTTCACCCGAAAATGGCAGCGGATATTGTCGACCAATATAAGGCCCTGCAAAATAACGACCTCACCTTCATAGAAACCGACAATGTCATTCCATTGTTACAGGCCGCCGATGTGATGCTCTGCGATACCTCATCTATTTTACTGATGTTTTTATTATTACGCCGCCCTGTGGTGACCTTTAACAATCAAGCCCCCGGTCCGCACTTACTCAATGTCACGGATGCCAGTGAGGTTGAATCTGCGATCGATCACGCGCTTACCCACCCAGAGCCATTAATGAAAGAAGTTGAAGCATTCTGTCAGCAGCTCCACCCCTATCAAGATGGCAACTCTAGCCAGCGTGTGCTTGCAGCAACCAATGACCTCATTGAGACGGATGGCACAGAACTCAAACGCAAGCCGCTTAACCTCATTCGCCAATTCAAAATGCGTAAAAAACTCGGCTATTGGCGCTTTTAATCGCAACGTACTGAACGCGCCACGGCAGTGTGATACAGTCACGCCTATGAGTGGCGCAAACCTGTAAAACACATGATTGAAATCGATAAGTTGTGGTTCTCTTGGCAAGGAAAAACTGCCGATCCCACCCTCAAGATTGACGCTTTGCATGTAAAACAAGGTGAACATCTTTTTTTACACGGCCCAAGTGGCTCGGGTAAATCGACCTTATTGTCCTTACTGGCGGGAATTCAAGTGCCGCAACAGGGTGCAATTACCTTGAATAATACCCAACTTAATCGTCTCAGCAGTTCCCAGCGAGACCAGTTTCGCGCCGATCATATTGGCTATATTTTTCAAAGCTTTAATTTGTTGCCTTATCTAAACCCCATTGACAACGTGACGATCGCATGTGAGTTCTCTCGGCTTCGCAAACAGCGCGCTTTATCTCACGGTGATTCATTAACACACTTGGCAAAAAACCTGCTGGTGCAACTGGGTCTCGACGAACAGCATCACCACAAAGCAGTAAACACGCTCAGTATTGGCCAACAACAGCGCGTCGCCGCGGCGCGTGCGGTGATCGGCGACCCGGAAATCATCATTGCCGATGAACCGACCTCGGCGCTGGATGAAGCCAATCGCCAGGCCTTTATCGAATTGTTATTCGCGCAAACGGATAAGACCGGCGCCACCGTGGTGTTTGTCAGCCACGAACAAAGCCTGGCGCCGCTGTTTTCCAAGGTGGTGCATCTGGATGAATTACAGGGAGGGGCCGATGATCTTGCTTAAATTAGCCAGCAAAAGCCTGCTCAATCGCCGCGCCAGTGTGTTGTTAAGCCTGCTAACCATAGCCATTAGCGTGATGCTGCTGCTCACCATAGAGCGGGTGCGCATGCAGGCCAAGGAAAGCTTTGCCGCCACGGTGTCGGGCACGGACTTGATCGTTGGCGCCCGTACCGGCGATATTCAATTGCTGCTGGCCTCGGTATTTCGCATCGGCCATATGAATAATGGCGTGAGCTGGCAAAGCTATCAGGATATCAGCAGCAAAAAAGGCATTAAATGGGTGCTACCACTGTCTTTGGGCGATACCCACAAGGGCTATGCAGTCCTTGGCACCAGCGGTGATTATTTTCACTACTTTCAATTCGGCAAAAAACAGCATCTCAGCTTTAGTGCCGGCGGCCCCTTTGCCCAAGCCAATGAAGTGGTGTTGGGCGCCGAAGTGGCAAAACGCTTGGGCTATGGCTTGGGTGATAAAATTGTCGTCGCCCATGGCATGGGCAAAACCAGTTTTCATCACCATGATGACAAACCACTGGTTGTGGTGGGCATTCTCGCCGCCACCGGCACCCCAGTAGATAAAACCCTGCATGTGCCTTTGATTGCCATCGACCAATTGCACGGTGCCGAGGCGGTGCAAGTAGAACACCATGAACACTCAGATCACGAGCAGCACCATCAGGAAGCTGACGACCTCATAGGTGAGCCCAAACAGATCAGCGCCTTTTTACTGGGTTTTGACAGCCCCCTCTATACCCTGCAGGTCCGCCGAAACATTAATAATTATCAGGCCGAGCCGCTGATGGCCATTATGCCTGGGGTCACCTTGCGGGAATTATGGGGCATGTTGGCCATGGTCGAAAAGCTGCTGCTGTTGTTTTCCGTAGTGGTGCTAGTCGTCAGCCTGCTGGGCATGCTCACCACCTTGCTAGCCAATCTGTCGCAGCGACGCCGTGAGTTGGCCATTTTGCGCTCGGTGGGGGCAAAACCCTGGCATATATTCTCCTTGATGAGTATGGAATCCTTGTTGATCAGCCTGCTCGGCACCACCTTTGGGGTCGCCCTGTGTTATCTTTTACTGGCGCTGGCACAGCCGCAATTACAGGCTCAGGCCGGTATCAATATCGGTCTTCAAGGCATCTCACGCTATGAACTTATGCTGATCGCCGTTATT
The DNA here is from genome assembly GCF_018334135.1 of Pseudoalteromonas sp. BDTF-M6. Lineage (NCBI taxonomy): Bacteria > Pseudomonadati > Pseudomonadota > Gammaproteobacteria > Alteromonadales > Pseudoalteromonadaceae > Pseudoalteromonas > Pseudoalteromonas sp. BDTF-M6. The sequence continues at coordinate 486,413 of NZ_JAGXTQ010000002.1, read as the reverse complement.
ATGGCGGCAGCCTGGATCGTCGGCTTAATCCCCGCCGTCCGTGCCTATTTTTACTCCCTGCATGATGGGATGAGTGTTAAGACCTAGGATTATTATGAGTCTATTTAATCGTTTTCTAGCCGTACTATTCACCTGTGTGAGTGTGGCTTCTTTCGCCAATGAACCCGTGGAAATTTTCTGGGAAGATTTACTGCCCGAGGGGCATGTGACCGTCGATACCCGTAATTCCGCCGCCAGTCACGAAGGCGCCGATCAAAACTGGGTGCAACCAAATTTAGACGCACCCGTGGTGCAAAAATACAATGGTAAAACAGTAAGCTTGCCGGGCTTTGTGGTTCCCCTTGAAGGCGACAGCGAGGTGATCACCGAGTTTCTGCTGGTGCCTTATTTCGGTGCCTGTATTCATGTGCCGCCACCGCCACCGAATCAAATTGTGCACGTCACCATGGCCGACGGCGTGCCTATCGAGAGCCTGTATGATGCCATCGTCGTGACCGGAGTCATGAGTGCCGAAAGCTGGAGCGGTGATATCGCCAAAACCGGCTATAAAATTAAAGGTATTGGTGTGGCACCCTTTGAGCTGTAAAGGCTAGCTCTACCGCAACTGCAACAGGCCCGCAATCGCGGGCCTTGTTTTAAATCGACTTGGCTAACCTAAAACTAAGACGATTAACGTTGGCAGCGCTTACAATACACTGTGCTGCGCCCGCCCAAACGGATTTCCGTCAATTCGCTTTGACATTCGACACAAGGCTGGCCCTTACGGCCATAAACCAACAATTGCTGAGCAAAATAACCCGGTTTGCCATCGCTTTGAGCAAAATCCTTTAAGGTGGTACCGCCTTGCTCTATGGCTGCCGCCAAGGTTTCCTTGATGATCGGCGTCAATTTTTGATAGCGCGCTAAACTCACCTTCCCAGCTTCACGCTTGGGGTTAATTCCGGCCTTAAACAGGGACTCGTTGGCGTAAATATTACCGACCCCAACCACCACATGATTATCCATCAGAAACTGCTTAATAGGCTGCTTCTTATTACGCGACTTGGTAAACAACCAGTTGGCATCAAAGTCTTCGGTCAGCGGCTCGGGACCAAGTTTACTAAACACCGAATGCAGGCTGTCGAGCTCCTGCCACAGACAGGCACCAAAGCGGCGGGAATCGTTCAACCTTAAACTCAGGCCATTATCGAACTCAAACACCACATGGTCATGCTTTTTAAGCGGTTCGTTTATGGGCACCACCCGTAAATGGCCAGACATGCCTAAATGCAGGATCACCGCCCCTTCGTCTGTGTGCAGCAACAGATATTTGGCACGACGGGTCACGGATTCAATGATTTTGCCGCCCAGTTCATACACTTGCTCACTTACCGGCCAGCGCAACTGCCCTTGGTGAACACTTACTTTAGTTATGGTGTGGCCTTCAACATGAGGCGCTATGCCCAAACGGCTTACCTCGACCTCTGGAAGTTCAGGCATACTAATTTACCCTTTTAAATGTAAAAATAACCGTTGCGCTTGTGCCTGTGTAAGCCTAAGCCAACGCTGTTGATGTTTATCAAAAAGCTGATACTGCTGGGCATCCTTATAGAGCACAAAAACCCAGGGCTGAGTCTCTCCGGCAAGACTCAGGGTTGCCACTAATAACGGCTCGGCGTTAATTTGCGCTCCTATTTCGGCCTGCATACTCTGCCAGGCCTGAATCCGCGTTGCCAGCTCCGCGACATTAGCATTTTCAGCGTCAGCCTCGGGCATCCCCTGAATGCGCCAGCCGCTACCGATGCGCTCAATACGCACGCCAGGGTATTCCAAAGCGAGAATATAGCTTTGCTCGGGCAGCAGGGGTTGTGGCCCTTCGGGCTCGCTATTGCCGCCAAGTTTATGATGCAACCCATTGAATACAAAGATCATTATCAACATGGAAAAAATAAGTAGATTATTCCATGCCTTGCGCGATAACTTGATAACCGCCATTGCAGGTCCCTAGTTAATATCTTGGCCCTCAGTGTAACCAAAAAGTCGCCTTCAATCAGCCCATTTGCCGCTACCCCAGTGCGGTTAATTATTGTTACAATAGGGGCAAAGTATTTTGGAGAGTCACAATGGCCATGTATGTAGTGGGACACAAGATCCCTGATTCTGATTCTATCTGCGGTGCAATTGCACTGGCGTACCTTAAAAACCAAATCGGTGAAGAAGCGATCCCGACCCGTTTAGGTGAAGTATCACCGGAAACTCAGTTTATCCTTGACCGTTTCGGCTTCGAAGCCCCAGAGCTAAAAATGAGCTATGCCGGTGAAGATGTGTATATCGTTGACCACACCGAGAAAACTCAGGCTCCTGATGATATCGACCAGGCTCGCGTCGTTGGTGTGGTAGACCACCATAAACTTGGCGATCTGACTACTTCAACTCCTCTTGAGTGCTGGATCCGCCCGGTTGGTTGTTCAAACACCATTATCAAAATGATGTATGACTTCTACAACGTCGAAATCCCTAAAGGCATCGCCGGTTTGATGATGTGCGCCATCCTGAGCGACACGGTGATTTTCAAGTCGCCAACCTGTACCACGGCCGATATCAAATGCGTTGAAGCCCTGGCAGAAATCGCTGGTATCGACGATGCCAAAGAGCTGGGCATGGAAATGTTCAAGGTAAAATCTGCCGTTGAAGGCACTCCGGCACGCGACCTGGTTATGCGTGATTTCAAAGACTTCAATATGAATGGTAACCTGGTTGGTATCGGTCAGTTGGAAGTGATCGACCTGGCCGTATTCGACGATATCAAGGCCGATCTGGAAGCGGATATCGCCAAGCTGAAAGAAGAAGGCAATCGTCACAGCGTATTATTGCTACTAACCGACATCATGAAGGAAGGCTCACAAATGCTGATCGCCTCCGATGATGAGGGCTTAGTGGCCAAAGCCTATGGCGCCGAGATCAGCGACTCAAAAGTATGGCTAGACGGCGTATTGAGTCGTAAAAAGCAAGTCGTGCCGCCACTGCAAGAAGCATTCGCAGGCTAAAGCCCGACCTAGATTGCTCTAATACCGCCTTTCTGGGCGGCAAAAAAGCCAAGCATCGCTTGGCTTTTTTATTTTCCACAGCAGTCACAGTCCGGGTCTTTAGGCAGTTTAAACTGTTTTTGCCCTAGGGTATGAGCATTATAACTGTGCACTACTCCCGTCTCACCGGTCCCAAGAATACACTGAATAGCCAGCAAGGCCTGCTGCGCCCCAATAATGCCAAGTAAAGGCGCTATCACCCCCTGAGTCGCGCAATTATCACTGGGGTTATCTTCGCGCTCGGGAAAGACACATTCATAGCAAGGGGATGCCGCGCGGCGAAAGTCAAAATAGGCCAGATGCGCATTAAAGCCAGAAGCCGCGGCACTTACCAATGGCTTCTTCTGAGCATAGCAGCTGCGATTAACTGCGTAGCGGGTGGCAAAATTATCGCTGCAGTCCAACACCAGATCGCTGTCGTTTACCAGCTCATCCAAATTGTTGGCATCGGCGCGTGTCACGATCGCTTCTACTGCAATCTCATTGTTTAGGCTCGCCAGTACCTTGGCCGCCGCTTTGGCCTTGGGCTGACCTAGATGATTGACCTTAAAAAGGACCTGACGCTGCAGATTACTGAGCTCTACCAGATCATCATCCATCAGCCGTAGGCGACCAATACCGCTGCTGGCCAGATACATCAGCGCCGGGCTGCCCAAACCGCCACAGCCGACTACCAGCAGAGTGGCGTTTTTTAGCCGCAACTGGGCATCCATGCCAAAACCATCCAACATCAGCTGGCGAGAGTAGCGGATCTGCTCTTTAGCGCTTAACTCTTCAACACTCACCAGGTGCTCCACTCATAACCTGCTGCAGTTCTTCAATGGCCGCTTGCGGGTCCGCCGCTTCGGTAATGGCGCGTACCACGGCAATGCTGCCAACGCCGGTTTCCACCACCTCGGCCATGCGCATCAGATCAATGCCACCTATCGCCACACAGGGATAATGCGGCTGCATCAGGGGCACAAAATGGCGCAGCTTTTCCAGGCCCTGTATTTGCCCGCTCATATCCTTAGTGGTAGTCGGGTAGATGGCACCAAAGGCCATATAGCTGGGACGATAATTGTGCGCCAGCAGCATTTCATAGAAGCCATGGGTGGATAAGCCCAACCGCATGCCGGCATCTTGAATAGCCTTTAGGTTGGCGGTGTGTAAGTCTTCCTGGCCCAGGTGCACGCCATAGGCGCCATGTTTAAGCGCCAACCGCCAGTGGTCATTAATAAAGACCTGTGCCCGATGGACTTTGCCTAACTCAATGGCGCGGAGAATATCCTGCTCCAGATTGCTGGCGTGAACGTCTTTGATACGCAGTTGCACGGTTTTAATGCCGTTTTGCAAACACAGTTCCAACCAATCCAAGGAATCCACCACGGCATACAGACCAAGACGCTCAGGGCAAGGAGCGAAGCCGGCGGCATAATTAAAATCACTGTCACAATCGAAATCCAAGGCATCGCCCAACCAACTACCCGGCTCGATCACCTGGGGGAAGTCGGCCAAATTCACCGGGAACTGGGTATGAGCAACCGGGCCAACGCCCTCGCCATAACGCCCAGCAGCTTTTAACCCTGCATTGATATAGGCCTTACCAAGGATAAAGGCATCTTTAAGGGGATACCCCTTGGCCAGGCAGGATGCCAGCACCGAGGACAAAGTACAGCCGGTGCCATGGGTATGGGGCGTGACAACGCTCTCATTTCCCAGCCAGTACTCCTGCTCGCCGTGGCGGCAAAAATCAACGCAGTAACCTTGCGGATAATCCCAGTGTCCGCCCTTAATAATCACCGCTTTAACGCCCCACTCTTGCAGGCGTTTGGCGGCATCACGCAGGGCATCCGGCCCTATCAGGTACACCCCGGTAAGCATTTGCGTTTCGTGCACATTGGGGGTGATCACATCCACCAGCGGTAACAGATGCGTTTTTATGGCGTCGGCAATCTCGCTTTGCGCGTCTTCCTCAATCAGACTATCGCCGCTGCTGGCAATGGCCACCGGGTCGTAGACAACCTGGGGCGGCGTCTCCCAATTGTCGCGGTAATACTGTAAGTGCTCGGCAACCAACTGAATTTGCTGGACATTGGCAAGCATGCCTATTTTTATCGCCCGAGGGCGCAGGTCATGGGCCAGGGCCTGTAATTGTGACTCGATAACCGCCAAATCCACCGGGTTCAGTGCCTCAACGGCAACGCTGTTTTGCGCCGTCAGCGCCGTGACAACGCTACAGCCATGTACGCCAAAGCTGCGCATGGCCTGTAAATCGGCTTGAATACCGGCACCGCCGCCGCTATCCGAACCGGCAATTGTCCAAACTATTTCGCTCATACTGCTCTCACTCGTTAAACTGGTGCCATACTGGCATACCCAGGGTCGGTGTTGAAGGCACGGCGGTGGATTTTACTGCCATGGGACCGGCCAAATAGCTTTGTCTGCCGGCCAAGGTGGCATTGGCAAAGGCCTTAGCCATCAAGACCGGATCATTGGCCCCGGCGATGGCTGAGTTTAACAACACCGCATCGGCGCCCAGCTCCATGGCCTGACAGGCATGGGACGGCACACCCAGCCCGGCATCGACAATCAAGGTGACATGAGGCAGGCGCTCGCGAATGCTTTGCAAGGCATAAGGGTTAAGAATGCCCTTGCCCGTGCCTATGGGTGCCGCCCAGGGCATGATCACCTCACAACCCAAAGCGGCCAGGCGCTGGCAAATCACCAGGTCGTCGGTGCAATAGGGTAAGACCTTAAAGCCCTTGGCCAGCAATTGCTCGGCGGCCTCAAGCAAGGCCACAGGATCCGGCTGCAGGTTATAGTCATCGCCAATAAGCTCGAGCTTAATCCAGTCGGTGGCGAAGACCTCACGACACATCTGTGCCAGGGTCAAGACCTCTTGCACGCTGTGGCAGCCCGCGGTGTTGGGCAACACGGTCAAGCCGGTGTCCTTAATAAGCTGCCAAAAATCATCACCACCAGCTCGAGAGTTTTGCCTCCTAAGCGACACAGTAACTATTTCGCTGTCACTGGCAAGAATCGCCTCATGCATGCACTTGGGTGACGGATAAAGTGCCGAGCCTATGAGTAAACGGCTACTAAACTCCTGGCCGTAAATAGTCAGTTTATCGCTCATCTAACCCCCTTGTATGGGTGACAGAATATCCAGCCGGTCGCCGTCTTGCAGCGCAAGGTGCTGATATTGCCCCTGGGCCACAAATTGGCCATTGACGGCCAAGGCAAAGGGAGGCTTGGCACCAAAGGTAACCAGGGCCTGCTCTGCGCTGGCCTTTTCCGGCACCTCAAAGGCGCTGTCATTAATAAAAATCTGCATAATTCATTACCTTAAAATGCGGTATTAAACTCGGTCAAAGCCGAGCGCACCACGGCGGGAGCCAGCATATAACCGTGGCGGTACAAGCCGTTGATACTGATCACCTTGCCCTGGCGACTGACGCTGGGGCGGTTATCCATCAGTGCTGGACGCAAGCCCACCTGCAAGGCCTCAATATGAGCCTCGGCAAAACCACTGTGTACGCTAAACGCGGCACTCAATAGCTCCAAACCACTGCGCACCGTGACTGGGCGCTGATCCTGAGATTCGATTTCCGTGGCACCTATGACATAACGATTGCCCGGTTTCGGAGCAATATAAATGGGGTAACGCGGATGCATCAGGCGCACCGGGCGCTGCAGGAAAACCTCGGGAGCCACTACCCGAGCCACCTCGCCTCGGACACCACGCAAGGGCAGATCGCCCTTGGCGCCCATGCCGCGACAATCAAGCACCGCCAGATAGTCCTGCTGGGCCAGCTCCAGCGGCTGCACCTGGGTATGAAAGTGAAAACGCACTCCGGCATTTTTTAAACGCGCATAGCTATGGTGGAAAAAGCCGAGGTTATCTAACTGCCCCTCACTGGGCAGGTAAAGCCCGCCGCCAAAACGCCCCGCCAGCTCCGGCTCCAACTGGCGCAGGCGCGCCGCGCTTAACTGCTCCGGCGCATAACCGGCCAAGGGCTTCAGCTGCTTTTGAAAATGCGCCATCGCACCCTGATCCTGGGCATGGGCGACAACCACAGTGCCTTGGCGCTGAAAATGCACCTGAGTGTCGAGCAGCGCCAGCAATTGCGGCCATATCGCCAGAGACTCCAGCCCCTGCTCGGCCAAATCCTGCTCGCACAGCACCGACTCGGCCAAGGGCGCGAGCATGGCGGCGGCCACCGGACCGGCACTGCCACTGCCCTCGGCGTCACCGCTGTCAAAGACTTCGAGCTGATAATGCTTGGCCAGCAAGAGTGCGGCCACCCGACCGCACAAGCCAAAGCCCACTATGGCTATTTTTCTACCCATTAATAGGCCTTGTGGTAAAGCTCGCTGCCGGCGGCCTTAAACTCCGCAGACTTGGCCTTCATCTCAGACTCCACATCAACCATGCGAATACTGATTTCCTCGCCCAAATTATTCGGGTCTATGCCCTTGGCTTCTAAGTCCTTGGCATAGTCACGCACTTCCTGGGTGATCTTCATGGAGCAAAATTTAGGTCCGCACATGGAGCAAAAATGCGCCACCTTGCCGGATTCCTGCGGCAGGGTTTCATCGTGATACTCACGGGCACGATCCGGGTCGAGACCCAGGTTGAATTGATCCAACCAGCGGAACTCAAAGCGCGCCTTAGACAGAGCGTTATCGCGCTCTTGGGCGCCAGGATGACCCTTGGCCAAGTCCGCCGCGTGGGCGGCTATCTTGTAGGTGATCAAACCTTCTTTTACGTCTTCCTTATTGGGCAGACCCAGGTGCTCTTTTGGCGTCACATAGCAGAGCATGGCACAGCCGTACCAGGCGATTTGCGCCGCACCGATACCCGAAGTGAAATGATCATAACCCGGGGCGATATCCGTGGTCAGCGGCCCCAAAGTGTAGAACGGCGCCTCGCCACAATGTTCCAGCTGCTCGTCCATATTGGCCTTGATCATATGCATGGGTACATGACCCGGGCCTTCGATAAACACCTGCACATCGTGCTGCCAGGCAATTTTTGTCAGCTCGCCCAGGGTGCGCAACTCGCTAAACTGGGCTTCGTCATTGGCATCGGCAATCGAGCCTGGACGCAGACCATCGCCCAGGGAGAAGCAGATATCGTACTGCTTGAGGATTTCACAGATCTCTTCAAAGTGGGTGTAGAGGAAGTTTTCCTTATGATGCGCCAGACACCATTTAGCCATAATAGAGCCACCGCGCGAGACGATGCCGGTTACCCGCTTAGCGGTCATAGGCACATAACGCAGTAACACACCGGCGTGGATGGTAAAGTAATCCACCCCCTGCTCCGCCTGCTCAATTAGGGTATCGCGGAAGATTTCCCAGGTCAGGTCCTCGGCGACACCATTAACCTTTTCCAGCGCCTGATAAATGGGCACTGTGCCCACCGGTACCGGTGAATTACGAATCACCCATTCGCGGGTTTCGTGAATATAACGACCGGTGGATAGATCCATTATGGTGTCAGCACCCCAGCGCGTCGACCATACGGTTTTTTCTACCTCTTCCTCAATGGACGAAGTCACCGACGAGTTACCGATATTGGCGTTGACCTTGACCAGGAAGTTACGGCCAATGATCATCGGCTCGGATTCCGGGTGGTTTATATTGTTAGGGATCACCGCGCGGCCACGGGCAACCTCGTCGCGCACAAACTCAGGCGTAATAAACTCGGGAATGCTGGCACCAAAAGACTGGCCCGGGTGCTGTTCCTTAAGTAATTGCTCACGTACCTCGGCACGGCCCATGTTTTCGCGAATGGCAATGTATTCCATCTCCGGGGTAATTATGCCCTGACGCGCATAATGCATTTGCGTCACGTTTTTACCGGCTTTAGCACGGCGGATCTGGGGCAAGTGCTCAAAGCGAATATGATCCAGGCCTTCATCGGCCATACGTTGCTGGGCAAACTGTGAACTTTTGCTCTCTAGTAACTCGGTGTCGTCACGCCCTTCTATCCAGGCCTGACGAAACTTAGGTAAACCCTTGCGTACATTGAGCTCAAAGTCGGGATCCGTGTATGGGCCCGAGGTGTCGTAGACGCGGATAGGGGCATTTTTTTCATAGATGGGGTTGTCTTCGGTGCCACCGACAAAGCTGTCGCTCAGGGCAATCTCGCGCATGCCCACGCGCACGCCGGGCAAGGTGCCTTCAACATAGACTTTTTGCGAATTTGGAAAGGGTTGACCGGTAAGGTTATGAATATAGTGCGACGCCGCTTCGCGGTTTTGACGACGACTTGGTTTGTTCGATTCTGACATGACGCTTCTCATTAATTGGTTGAGTGTGTCTTGTCTGGAGGTGCAAAGACCTTGCTGGTCTGTGCCTTTGGTCCGTGCGCATACGCGCCGCTTAGGCTGGGCCGAACTTGTGCCAAGTTAGCACAAGCGTGCCGAGGCAAGCTTGTTCCCTACGCAGGTATGAGCCTGATCAGGTTAACGGATCCCGCAATTGCGATCTCAGCCCCTTGATACCTAATGGTAAGTTAGGGCACTCCGACAAGTGTTCGCCGCGCAGTCTAGCCTAGAAACTCACCGCTGCGCAAGCCAGCGATCGAGATGATTGGCAAATTGTTGTTTATCCTGGGCACTCAACGGCGCCTGACCACCGGTTTGAATACCGCTGCTGCGCAGGGTATCCATAAAGTCGCGCATATTCAGGCGTGACCTGATATTTTCCTTGGTATAGAGCTCGCCGCGGGTATTCAGTGCCAGTGCGCCCTTATCGATCACCTCCGAAGCGAGGGGAATATCACTGGTGATCACCAGCTCACCGCTTTGCACCTGCTTCACAATTTCGTTGTCGGCCACATCAAAGCCTGGCATCACCTGCTGCATGCGTAAATACTCCGAGGCCGGCAGGCGAATATACTGATTGGCAACAAACACCACCTTGGTTTTGGTGCGCACCGCGGCGCGGCAAATTATCTCGCGAATGGCCACCGGGCAGGCATCGGCATCAACCCAAATACTCATAATCATGATCTGCTAAAGGAAAACATCAGTATACGCGGGGTTAGGTCGAAGAAAAACCGCCAAGGTGCGATTCAACGGCAATAACGGACGGCTTATCGAATTTAGTCGCGCTGCACATTTAAGCGCTTACAATGGGCAAAAAACGATACAGGAATGAATTGTTATGAAACCTGCACTGACAGTACTCAGCGCTGCGCTGTTCGCGACGCTTGGCACCCAAGTTTATGCCCAAGAGGCACTCGAATTTAGCGATGTCTTTGATTTTAAATACCCCAAAGCCACCGTGCTGGGTGAGCAAGGCAAGGTACTGGCCTTTAGCGCTACGCCCTATCGCGGCGACGCCCAGGGTCTGGTGTATGACCTTGAGAGCAACACCTTGCTTGCCAGCGTTGAGCGCGGCACCCAGGCCAGCATCAATAAAAACAGCCAGTGGGCCGCGTTTTTGCAAGTTCCTTCCCTGTTAGAGAAAGAAACCGCAGATAAAAAAGCCAAGAAAAAACTAAAAAACACACTCGTATTGGTCAATACCCAAAGCGGTGAGCAACAAGAGTTTGCTGCGGTGAAAGACTATCAAATCTCCGACGATGGTCGCTGGCTTGCCTATCGCCATGAGCAAGAAGAAAACAAAGCGAACGATAAAGGCGAAGAAACTGATGCACCAGCAAACGGTGCAGAAAGCTCAGGCAAAACCGAAGACGCCATTAAGGCCGATAAAAAAGACAAGGTCTTAGAGCTGGTTGTTGTGGACTTGAGCTCGGGTGTCAGCAGCAGCCAGGACGCAGTGCTCAAATTCGCCTTTAGCCACACAGGCGCTGGCTTGCTGTTCAATACGCAAAGTAAAGACGGCAGCGAAAACGAGATCAGTTACCTGGACTTAAACAGCGGCCAACGCCATGTGCTTATCGATGAGCCGGGTGTGACCTTAAGCACCATCGACTGGCATCCAATGCAAAACCTAGTGGCCTTTAATGTCGGCAACTATGTGAATGATGACCAGCGTCGCCGCGACTATCGCACCATGCTTTGGCATGTTGAGCAAAACAAATTACAGGACCTGGATAGCCAATGGCAGGCGGGTAAAAAAGGCACGTTGAGCTGGTCTGAAGATGGCGAACGCTTGTATTTCACCGCCCGTCCTACCCTTGCCGCCAAACCCAAAGAGCTAAAGTATCAAGACGTCGAGTCACTGCGTGATTACGACACCATTATGGCCCAGGCCAAGCTTAATCTATGGCACCATCAAGACGCTGAAATCAAACCTCGCGAAGAGCAACAATGGGGTGAAGAGAATAAGCACCGTCATTATCAGGCGGTATATCACCTTGATGGCAATAAGGTGGTACAGCTCGCGGATGCCCAGGTTCCCGAGCTCAACCTAAATAAAAAGGCCGATCACCTGCTTGGTTACAACAATCAGGATTACCTGTCACAAATCACCTACAAGGGCTTCTATAGCGACTACTATGCGGTCGATGTACTAACCGGTAACAAGCAACTGATTGTGGCCGAGCATCCCCATCGCCCCAGCCTGTCGCCCACGGGCAAGTATGCGGTCTTCTTTGACAAGGGTGTCTGGCAATTAAAAGACCTGGGCAGCAACAAGGTCCGCCCCCTAAGCAAGGCCATTAATGCCATCTTTGCCGATGATCAACACGACTACCCGTCTCCTGTCAGCGATTATGGTGTCGCCGGCTGGTACCGAGACGGCTCCAAGGTGTTAATTAACTCCAAGCATGATATTTGGGCGTTTGATACCCGCAGCGGGGAAGCCCAGGCACTGACCCAGGGCAAGGCCAACAACAAACAATATCGCGTGATTAACCTCGACAGTGACAAGCTCGGGTTTAATCCGGATGAAACTCTGCTGCTGCGCGTATTTGATTTAAAAGACAAGCAAGCGGGAGTGGCCCAGCTCAAGCTAACGGATAAGTCTTTAGTAACCTTGCTCGACGGCGACGCTCGTTTCGACCTGGTGAAAAAAGCCAAACACGCCGATAAGTATTTGTTTACCCAGCAAAGCTACTCGCAATTCCCGGATTACTGGCAAGCCGATAAAGACCTGGCCAATGCCAAGCAGGTCACTAACCTCAACCCGCAAATCGATCAGTTTAAATGGGGCAAAAAACCCGAGCTAGTCAGCTATAAAGGCTATGATGGTGAAGATCTTCAGGGTGTACTGATCAAGCCGGCCGACTATGTCGAGGGCAAAAAAGTACCGGTAGTCATCTACTTCTATCGCTATATGAGTCAGCGTCGCTACGATTTCCCGAAGATGGAGCTGAATCACAGACCCAACTTCCCCATGTTTACCTCTAATGGTTATGCCATCTTCTTGCCGGATATTCGCTTTGAAGTAGGTCACCCGGGACCCTCGTCGACTAAAACCATGATCAACGCGGCGCAAAAGCTCATTGATATGGGCGTTGCCGACCCTGATGCCATCGGCTTGCAGGGCCACTCATGGGCGGGTTATCAAAGCGCCTTTATGGTTACGCAAACGGATATGTTTAAGGCCGTGGTGTCTGGCGCCCCGGTATCGAACATGACCTCGGCCTACAGCGGCATACGCTTGAAATCGGGTCTGGCTCGCCAGTTCCAGTACGAAACGGGTCAAAGCCGTATCGGTAAGCCCTTGTATGAGGCTCCCGAGCTCTACATTGAAAACTCACCGGTGTTTTTCGCCGACAAGGTGAACACCCCTATTATGGTGATGTTTGGCAATGAAGACGGTGCCGTGCCCTGGCAGGAAGGCATTCAATACTACCTGGCGCTGCGCCGTGCCGGTAAGGATGTGATCTTCTTGGAATACGAAGGCGAACCTCATCACCTCAAGCAATTCCCGAATCAGGTCGACTTCTCGATTCGCATGATGCAGTACTTTGACCATCACCTAAAAGGCAAAGCCGCACCACAGTGGATGCAAGAAGGCATTCCCTTTTACGAGGAATAAGAACGACAAAACATTGTAGGTCGGTGCTTCGCGCCGACATCTAAACAATTTTGCATTTTTGTCGGCCTGAAGGCCGACCTACAACGACATGGTAAGAATCGTGCACATTTGTAGGTCGGTGCTCTGCGCCGACATCTAAGCAATTTTGCATTTTTGTCGGCCTGAAGGCCGACCTACAACGACATGGTAAGAATCGCGTCCTATTGTCGGCCTGAAGGCCGGCCTACAGCTGTTTCGCGCGTTTAATGCCGGCTTCCAAAAACATGGCATAAGCTCGTTGTGCCAGCTCATCATCCTGAGGCTGATACCGCTTGGGAAAGGTTTCAACCAAGGTGGCAACATCGGTGCTTGGGTTCGCCTTAACATGAGCCACTATGGCCTCAAGCCAGGCCTTGGGCTTTGTTAAATCGGACGTTGCAAGGACACCGCCATGACCCGGCAGCACCTGAGTCACGGGCAAGTGTGATAACTCCTCCAAGGCCATCAGCCAGGCCTGATAATTGGCCTCGCCCGGATAGGGCAGAGTATCGACCATATCGGCGCCAACCAGCAACTTATCGGCCCATACCAATACGGCAATATCACCCTGGGTGTGCGCGGCAAAAGGCAGTAGCTCGACTTTCAACTTACCAAGGTCCAGCTCGTTTGGTTGACTTATCACCTTGCCGGGGGATGAAAAGCGCAGCGCCTGCCACTGTTTAAAACGCGCCTGGGCCCGCGCTATCTTTTCCCGCCAGGGTTGTTGCTCCAGCTCTGACAGGCTTTCCATGCGCTGTTGGCTCAAGGCCAGACTTTTGGCAAAGCCATCCAAACGCTCGTTTAACTGCTCATGGGCCAGGTGGAAATTCTCACCAAGGGATTGGTGCACTATAAGCTGCGCATCGGGAAAATGCTTTTGTACCATGGCTAAACCAAGCAAGTGGTCATCATGGGCATGGGAGGCCAGCATATAACACAAGGGGACGCGCAGTTGCTCTTTTAGGTGTGCAATAAATACTTCCGTTTGCGTAAACTCCCCCGGAGCATCGACCAGCAGCGCACACTGCTCCCCTTGGATCAGCACCTGGTTGGAATCATAAAAGCGCAACTTAGCGGGCTGCTCAATAAAGTCCACATGCTCGCTGACCGTTTGCCAGCTCTGCTGAGCTTGCAGGCCGGTCGCACTCAGACATAAAACAAGGGCACTTAGGCATTGACGGTATTGACGCATAATTGAGTCTCCGTAAAAAAGGCGCTTTAGGGCGCCTTAATCTTCTTGCTGCAAGGCAGCCTCAAGCTTATTGCATAGGGCGTGCTGCTGCACAGACTGCTGATGTAACTGCGCCTTCGCCTCGAGCAGTTCATGCGACAAGGTCAGCGCCACTAGCAGCAGGGCCTTGTCATCATTTCTTATTGACGAGCGCGCACGCACTCGCTCTACGTTAGCATTTAAGTTTTCGGCCGCAGCAAGCAGCGCCTGCTCTTGCCCCTCGGGACAAGCAAACTGATGCTCTTTACCGAGCAGGTTTACCTTAACGCTGTGCCCTTTGTCACTCATTAGCTCGCCGCTTGCAGCTTCTCAAGTAATGAGCTCAATGTGGTGCTGGTTTCTTTTTGCTTTTCTTCGCTTTCAAGCACTTCAAGTTGCAAGGTTTCGTTTTCGTCTTGTAACTTGGCATTGCTTTCACGCAGCGCCGATACTTCTTGGCCTAGCTCTGCATTGCGGGCAATTAGTTTATCGACCAGTTGTTCGAGTTGGGAAAGGGTTTCTTGATTCATAAATGCGCTCTTTAAACTGTTGATTAGAGTGTGCAAATGTAAAGCAATCTGCCTAGGGATGCTAGGGGTTACAAGCGAATTCCTGTAAATTTTTCCAGTATTAACAGCGGGTTCATTTTCAACCGACCAAGGTTCAGCAAGCGTTTAACTTATCAGCGCGCTTTTTATACAAACAAGTCTTGGGCATGCTATTGGCCATCATCGGCTGTTTATCGCTGACAATAAAGAGTAAAATGGCGGCGCAACTTTTTGGTCTGGATTATTTATGCTCAGTTATCGTCACTCCTTCCACGCCGGCAACCCGGCGGATGTCGTCAAACACCTGGTATTGGCTCAGTCGCTTAAGCACATGGTGAAAAAAGACAAGCCTTTTGATTATATCGATACCCATTCGGGTGCGGGCTTTTTTGCCCTCGACAACGCCGATATGCAAAAGACCAAGGAGTATGCCGAAGGTATTGCCAAGCTTTGGGATTACCAGGGTGATATTGAGGCATTGAGCGACTATGTAGCTTTAATTAAGAGCATGAATAATAGCGCGGCGTTAGCCCATTACCCCGGCTCGCCTAAGGTGGCCGAGCATTACCTGCGCAAGCAAGACAAGGGTTGGTTTTTTGAGTTGCACCCGCAGGATTTGGCCTTGCTTGAGAAAAACATGGCCGGCAAGCGCTCATTGCGAGTAAAAGGTGAAAACGGCTTTAGCGGTTTACTCGGCTTGGTGCCGCCTTTATCTCGTCGCGCCTGCGTACTGATGGACCCGCCTTACGAAATTAAAAGCGATTATGACAAAGCCGTCGACAGCCTTATTAAAGCTCATAAGCGCTTTAGCAGCGGCACCTATTTGCTTTGGTACCCTGTGGTGGATCGCGAGCGCATCGACCGTATCGAACAACGTCTAACCCAAAGCGGCATTAAGAATATTCAGCTGTTCGAACTGGCCACCAGTGCCGACACCGACACCCATGGCATGACCGCCTCCGGCATGATAGCCATCAACCCGCCTTACACCCTGATGCAGACCATGGAGCAAGTGCTGCCCGAGCTGGTCACCTTATTAAGCGACAGCAGTGGCTTTTACCGCGCCCTACAATTGGTGGAAGAATAAGTTAGGCTTTTGTAGTAGGTCGGTGCTTCGCGCCGACATTTAATCAAAGCTAAAGGTGCTTGCGCGTCGCAGAGACAGGATCTTGGTGTATCAACACATCCACCTCCCCGCCGAACTCGGGATGTTTTTGCAGGCTAAAGGCGTCCTTTACCATAAGCTCAACCTCGTCGGCGATGCGATGGGCTTGCACTAAGGGAATATGGTCATCCAACTCTAAGTGAAACTCGACAAAACGCACCTTACCGCCTTGGCGGGTACGTAGGGCATGCACACCGTGCACAGCCTCATGAGCGCAGGCAACCGCCACTATATGCGCCTTTTCTTCATCGGGCAGCTCCTTATCCATCAGGTGCCCCGCACTTTCAGTGGCAATTTGCCAGGCGTTATACAATAAATAGGCGGCAACCAAAATGGCGAAATAAGGATCGGCGCCACTTACCCCGTAATAAGCCAATAACAATGCCACCATCACAGCTAGGTTAAGGAACAAGTCACCCTTGTAATGCAAAGAGTCGGCCTTAAGAGCCACGGATTCGGTGCGCTTTAGCGCCTGATATTGCACAAACACCACAACCAGGGTACAGAAGATTGCAAACACACTCACCCAGACACCAAGCAAAGAATGCGTGATGGCGACCGGATTAAACATGCGCTCTATGGCATGAAAAGCGAGCAAACAGCCACTGCCGGCAATAAAAGCAGATTGGCCAAGGCCAGCCAGGGCTTCTGCCTTACCATGACCAAATCTATGGTCATCATCGGCGGGCTTTAGTGCATAACTAAGGACAAAGAAGTTCATCAGGGTGGCACTGATATCCAGTAAGGAGTCGGTAAGGGAGCCCAACATAGCCGCCGACCCCGATGCCAACCAGGCCCAGGCCTTAGCGAAAATCATTACGCTAACCATAATCAGAGTGCTGACGCTGGCAAAGCGCACCCAAAAATCATACCCCTTCCCTGTCTTTGGTTTTGGTGCTGCGTTGGCCACTAATTATACTCGCTATGATTCATTTACTTATATGGGCGTTATTGTAACCAAGTTTGCCATGCTTAGGCTAATTTTGGCTTCGCCCTTGTAGGTCGGGGTTTGCCGCCAGGGATGACGGTAGTAGAGCAATGCAGGAGCACATTGCCGATAACCCCGACAATAGATCACCACTTTCTCTTTATCGATGCAAAGTACCTAACTTAGGAATATAAACTATAATTCAATTTTAGCCTTCCAAGGATCTGGACATGAGCTTAAATGATTTACGAAAAGGACATTTTAGTCAGGCTAATGGTGAATACTTCATCACTTTTACTTGTTACCAACGCATTCCATTTTTTCAACGCTTTGAACTGGCAACATTATTCTGCTGGCATTTACATCAACATGAGCTTGCTTGTCGCTGCACTTGGCTGACTTGGGTACTGATGCCAGATCATTTCCATGGTTTATTGCGCTTAAACAAGGATAACCTGCATGAGGCGGTGGGGCGTTTAAAGGGAGCCACCGCGGCCGATATCAACACGCTTTTAGCGCGTAAAGGCAAAGTGTGGCAACCCGGCTACTTTGAACGTCAATTAAGGGCCGAAGAGGACAGGTTGCAAATTGCTCGCTATATTGCCGCAAACCCGCTACGTAAACATCTGGCTTCCAACCTTGGACAATACCCGTTTTGGAATTCCCGCTATTTGTAATCTAGGTCGGTGCTCTGCGCCGACAAAGAAAGTATGACGATCTATTGTCGGGGTGAAGCCCGACCTACAACGACAAAGGCTGGCCTACAAAAGATGCGTTCTTAATGCCAAGTTTGATATACTTGCGCCAATTTTGGCTTAGCACCTTAGATTGTCGATAAACACCATGCTAGACATCATCTTATTTCAACCGGAAATTCCACCCAATACCGGCAACATTATTCGCCTCTGCGCCAATACCGGGTATCGCCTGCATTTAATCGAGCCGCTGGGCTTTGAATGGGATGACAAACGTATTAAACGCGCCGGTTTGGATTACCATGAATTTTCTCAGGTGCAGCGCCATGCTGATTTGCAAAGCTATATCGACTCACAGCAACCAAAGCGGATCTTTGCCTGCACCACCAAGGGCAAGAAGTATCACCACGAGGTGAACTATCAGGCCGGCGATGCCCTGCTCTTTGGCCCTGAAACCCGAGGCTTACCGGATGACATTATTGCCGCTCTACCAGAGCAGCAGCGCGTGCGCATCCCCATGCAGGCCAATAGCCGCAGCATGAATCTGTCCAATGCGGTCGCGGTGTTTGTGTTTGAATCTTGGCGCCAGCTCGATTTCGCCGGTGCCGTTTAACTCTTCCCATAGGTAATAATTTATGACCCCAACTCCAGAACTTATCACCCGCCTGGTGGCGCAAGCACTTGCGGAAGATTTAGACGGACAAAGCGCCCTTGAGGGCGATATCACCGCGCAACTTATCCCCGCCGAGCAACAAGCCGATGCCAAGGTGATCACCCGTGAAGCTGGTGTATTCTGTGGTAAAGACCTGGCAATCGAAGTATTTCAACAGGTTGACCCAAGTGTAGAGCTGACCTTTTATATCGCCGACGGCGAACAAATGAGTCCGGATCAGCTTCTATTCACCGCCAAAGGCAATGCCAGAGCCATACTGACCGCCGAGCGCACCGCTCTAAACTTTGTGCAAACCCTTAGTGCCACTGCTACTGCGGCTCACAGCTATGCCCAAGTACTGGCGGGTTCCAACACCGAAATCTTAGATACCCGTAAAACCATTCCCGGCCTGCGCGCGCTGCAAAAGTATGCGGTAAAATGCGGCGGCGGGCGTAATCATCGCATCGGCTTATTCGATGCCTTTCTAATTAAAGAAAACCACATCAGTGCCTGTGGCGGTATTAGTGCGGCCATTGCTCAAGCGCGCAAAAACCATCCAGAAAAAGCAGTGGAAGTGGAAGTAGAAAACCTCAGCGAATTAGATGAAGCGCTGGCCGCGGGCAGCGATATCATTATGCTCGACAACTTTTCGCTGGACGATGTACGCACCGCGGTAGAGCGCACATCAGGCCGCGCCAAACTGGAAGTGTCCGGGAATATCACCTTCGAAACTTTGCAACAATATGCTAACGTCGGCGTTGACTTTGTATCCAGCGGCGCCCTCACCAAGCATATCAAAGCTATTGATTTATCAATGCGTTTCTAAAATAGATCCAAGCAATTTGACGCCGATACAAATGTTACACAATGTTATAAAAAGGGCTACCCAAAATAAAATCACCGTGATAGCATCTAGTTTCAAAGAATGAGGTTTATAAAATAAAGTAATACTTTGTTATAAATCAATGAAACTGTAACATCGGCAGCGTACACTTTTAAAAAATGCGGGTTAAGTTCGTAGCTCCTTAAAATTAGGCTACAATTTAACCGAACATTAGCGGTGCCGGCATTTTTTGTGTTAATGACTTTTAAAATTATTTAAAGCTATTAACATTGAAAACCAACCGGCGCTAAACTAGATTAAAGCAGTAGCTCTGGTTACCTTAACTTTGCCCAAAAAATCCTTTAGGAGAGGAAAATGGAAAAAATGACTCACAACAAACAACAGGGTTTCACCCTAATTGAATTAATGATCGTAGTTGCGATCATCGGTATTCTTGCAGCTATCGCGTTGCCAGCGTACAAAGATTACACTATCCGCGCAAAAGTATCTGAAGGCCTAGTTCAGGCTTCTGGTGCTAAGGCAACAGTATCAGAAAACTTGGCAACTGGTACTGCTCCGTGTGCAGGTGTAAACACAGGTACTATCGGTGACACTACTGTTAGCTGTACTGTTGGTACAGGTGCAATTGGTGCTTCTGTTGAGACAGGCACTACACCAGCTACTGTAGCACTTACACTTACTCCTACAGATGGTAGTGCAGGTATCGCTTGGGCATGTACTACAACTTCTGACGTAAAATACGTTCCTTCAGAATGCCGTTAGTAATCTAACTCCAAAAATTAATGGGAGGTTTATCCTCCCATTACATTAGTGACAACTCCAATCTACAATGCTTAAACACTTCTTTTCACATATTTGTGTCGTCTTACTTGTAACCTACATTTACTTCACTTTTGAGCTTGCCCGCGCTATTGATACTAGATCAGTTTTTAAAGGAACACTTGGGTATGACGCTTTGACATCTTTGCCTTTTTGGGTAGAGTTATTAAAGTTTATCTTTTTCCTTTGCTCAATCTCAATAGTATGCGCTGTTGTTACATTAAGGTTTAGCAACTCCTTACACAAACTAACCTCTAAGTGGCTTTCTCAAGGCTCTTGCGACTTTTTATCAGTCATTACATTCTCTTTTATTATTTTGACACTTTCTTCATTCACATTCCCTAATTTACACTTCAGCTCAATTGAACTGAAGAAAAACGAGACGCTCATCTATGTCGTTGCCGCCATATTCATGGCTGTAGTTTTGTATGGAATTAAAAAACGGGAATTAACTTTACTACTGATTTTTTGCGGTATCCTATTTTCACCCAACATAAAATTCAATAAGAACAACAAGGTACACAAAATCACCACACACCCCAATATTGTTATTCTCTCAATAGACTCCCTTAACATCAGTGATATAAATAGTGAAAACACACCTTTTATCAGTTCATTTATTCAAAAGAACACCTATTTACCAAATACATATACAAGTAACGCAAGAACCTTTCCGTCCTGGGTAAGCATACTGACAGGGTTATATCCGGTTAATAGTGGAGCTAGGTTAAATTTAACTGATTTTAAACGACTTAATACTCAGACACTCATTACCCACAAGTTAAAAAAGCGGGGCTATACAACCATATACGCCCAAGATGAAAGAAGATTTAACAACATTGGGAAGCGATATGGATTTGATGCTGTTGTAGGCCCCCCTGCCACCGCTTTAGAATTTTTGCTAGCAAAACTGGTAGACATTCCCCATATTGCACTTTTCTCTAATTACACAGTTATTGGCAATATAGCTCCATATTATGTATATAACAGGGCTAACTGGAAGACGTATCAACCACAAAACTTTAACGAACAAATTATTAGTACTATCGAAAATCAAAGCGGGCCGATATTTGTAGCAGCCCACTTTACTCTTCCTCATTGGCCATATAAGTATAAGGAATCCTATTCTTCCAAGGGCATAGAGGATAAATACTTTGACATGCTACGAATAGCCGACAAGCAAGTTCAAGATTTATATGATTATATGAACACCTCTGGTTTTCTTGACAACTCTATGCTTTTTCTAATTTCAGATCATGGAGAAAGCTTTGGCAGAGATAAAGATGGAGTATTTACATTATCGGAAATCAATACAAGAACCCTAGGGCATGGAACAAATATAATGTCTTTAACTCAATACAAAACCTTAAATGCTTTTGAGTCAACCTTCAAATGCCAAGCTCTCACAGCTATTGATCGACAAGTAAATTATTCTTTAGCTGACTTAAGCCCTACTATACTTAGCTGCCTTGGAGAAAAAAATGTGAGCCAATTTGATGGACAGGTTTTCTCCAAAGTAGATAAAGATCGATTTATACCTCTCGAAAGCTCTTTGAAGCCCCTTTTTGATGCAAATGGAAACATTAATGAATCAGTAACCATCAATAAAAACCTGAAAATGTATAAGGTGAACTCCCTTGGACAGTTAGTTTTCAAAGAAGAGAAGTACCAAGACGCCGTGAATTCGAAACAATTTGGTGGAATCCAAGGAACTTTGATGGTCTCAATAATGGAAAATCAACAAGTTTTCATTACTGACATGAACACCCAACAAGCAATCCTGTTTGATAAATCGCATTTGCACAGTGAAAAAACTCAACATTTATTGGAAAAAACATTACAGTACTTTAGTCGAAATTTATCTATTCAAGATAATGAAATCCAAGAAAATAAGCTCTCAGAATGAATACTAACTCACCATTAGCTCGACGACTAGCCAACCTAGGCGCATTTGAGCTTTCAATGTTAAGCTCAAGCACAGAAGCTCACTCTAGTTT
This sequence comes from Pseudoalteromonas sp. BDTF-M6, assembly GCF_018334135.1. Classification (NCBI taxonomy): domain Bacteria; kingdom Pseudomonadati; phylum Pseudomonadota; class Gammaproteobacteria; order Alteromonadales; family Pseudoalteromonadaceae; genus Pseudoalteromonas; species Pseudoalteromonas sp. BDTF-M6. The sequence continues at coordinate 464,527 of NZ_JAGXTQ010000002.1, read as the reverse complement.
AGCTGAAACTTTGTGCAATTTAGCGAAAATGAAACCAGAACAGCTTCAGGCTCATGCTAGTCAGATTTTTCACGTTTCTCAATTTGATCTTTCGCAGTTTGATCCGGCTTATTTCCCTGACGAACAATATATAAATGAAAAGCTTATCAAGAAGCATAAGCTACTACCAATCGCCGTAGAAGGTAAAACACTATACTTGGCAACTGCTGATCCAACAGATTTTAGCGCCTTTGAAGACTATGAATTTAATACCGGTATGCAAACCGAACCTGTGGTTGTCCGCTATGACTATTTAGAGAAAGCAATCGACTCTTTGTTTGATGGCTCTTCCAGCCTAGGATTAACAAAAAGTGATATGGAGGAGCTCGAAGGCGTAGAATCAGATGAGAGTAGTAATAAGAAAAGCCTTACTACCGACGTCAATAGCAAGGAAGACGATGCCCCCATTATCGTCTATATCAATAAGATCTTAATGGATGCCATTAAGCGTGGCGCCTCCGATTTGCACTTTGAGCCCTATGAAAAACGCTACCGCATTCGCTTTCGCGTCGACGGCGTACTCCATGAAATTGCTTCGCCACCAGTTAACCTGGAAAGCCGTATTGCCGCCCGTATTAAGGTTATGTCCCATATGGACCTTGCGGAGAAGCGCAAGCCTCAGGATGGACGCATTAAGCTAAAAATTAGCGCGAAAAAAAGCATCGACTTCCGGGTCAGTACCCTACCCACCCTGTGGGGTGAAAAAATCGTAATGCGTATTCTTGATAGCTCAAGCGCTATGCTAGGCATCGATGTATTGGGTTACGAAGCTGAGCAAAAGAAATTATATTTAGATGCCCTAGCCCAACCCCAGGGTATGATATTGGTGACCGGCCCCACCGGCTCGGGTAAAACCGTATCTCTGTATACCGGCTTAAATATACTCAATACCGCCCAGCGCAATATTTCAACCGCCGAAGACCCGGTAGAAATCAACTTGGAAGGTATTAACCAGGTGCAGATTAATATGCGTGCGGATATGACCTTCGCAAATGCTTTACGTGCCTTTTTACGTCAAGACCCGGATGTGGTCATGGTGGGTGAGATACGAGACTTAGAAACCGCTGAAATCGCTATTAAAGCGGCACAAACCGGACACCTGGTGCTTTCTACCCTGCATACCAACTCTGCGCCGGAGACCCTGACTCGTTTAATGAATATGGGTGTGCCCTCTTATAATATCGCCAGCTCGGTCAGTTTGATTATCGCCCAGCGTCTGGCACGACGTCTATGTAATCACTGTAAAGAGCCAGAACAATTACCCCAGGAAGAGCTTATCAAGCAAGGCTTCACTTATGAGCAATTGGCTGAGCTCACTATTTTCAAGGCTAAAGGCTGTGATGAATGCACCGAAGGTTATAAAGGCCGGGTGGGTATTTACGAGGTCATGCCCATTACTCCGAAAATAGCGGAAATTATTATGCGTGGTGGCAACTCCCTAGAAATTGCCCAGGTCGCAACCCAAGAAGGCGTTAATAACCTTCGCGCCTCAGGCCTAAAGAAGGTGGCCCAGGGGGTAACCAGCTTGGTAGAAATAAACCGTGTTACCAATGCGTAGATAACAAATTTAAACCTTAATGCTCTACACTAAAAGTAAGCGAAACGTAACCACCGTGTTACTATTAGTCTAGTACAACAGGATTGTGGATAGAATAATGGCAAAACAACTAAAAAGTCAGATGGACACCTTCCAATGGGTAGGGGTTAGCTCCCGAGGTAAAAAGCTTGAGGGTGAACTCAATAGCACCAGTATAGCTCTAGTTAAGGCGCAGCTGCGTAAGCAGGGCATCACCCCCTCTAAGGTAAAGCGCAAGCCCAAGTCGCTTTTTGGTGGTGGCCAAAAACGAATTATCCCAAAAGATATCGCGGTGCTAACACGCCAAATAGCCACCATGCTATTAGCAGGTGTTTCCTTGGTACAAGCCATTGACATGATTGCCGACGGCTCGGAAAACCCCAGCGTAAAAAATTTACTCAAAAATATAGGTGAAGAGGTTAAAGCCGGTCACCCACTGAGCTCTGCACTGCGTAAGCACCCTAAATATTTTGACGATCTTTACTGTGACTTGGTTGCCTCAGGTGAACAGTCCGGTGCCCTTGATAGAATTTTTGATCGTATTGCCTTGTACAAAGAAAAGGCAGAAGCGCTTAAGTCCAAAATCAAAAAAGCAATGTTCTATCCCATAGCAGTAATCATTGTTGCCATTATAGTAACATCCATTCTCTTGATTTTTGTAGTGCCTCAGTTCGAAGAAATTTTCTCTGGCTTTGGGGCTGAATTACCACCCTTTACACAAATGGTAATCGGTATATCGGAGTTTATGCAGGCGTACTGGTGGGTTGCCTTGCTAGTTGTGGTAATTGGCGGCTATCTTTTTGCTCAAGCCCGTATGCACAATAAAGACTTTAGCGATAAAGTCGATGCCTATATTTTAAAAATCCCTGTTATCGGCATGATTTTGAATAAGGCCGCGGTCGCCCGATATGCCCGTACCCTGTCGACTACCTTTGCCGCTGGTGTGCCCTTGGTTGATGCCCTAGACTCTGCAGCGGGCGCTTCAGGTAATGCCGTCTATCGTGATGCCATTCTAGAAATTAAAGCAGAAGTCAGCTCGGGTAACCCTATGAACTGGGCCATGCGTAATTCCAATATTTTCCCTGATATGGTAATTCAAATGGTCGCCATAGGTGAGGAATCTGGTGCATTAGACGATATGCTTGCCAAGGTCGCCACCATCTACGAGCAGGAAGTGGATGATGCCGTTGATGGCCTATCCAGCCTGCTTGAACCCATGATTATGGCAGTGTTAGGTGTGTTAATCGGTGGCTTAATCATCGCCATGTACCTGCCAATATTCCAACTAGGTTCAGTAATCTAAATGTTTTCAGAAGTACAAAGCTTAATGCAAGCGCAGCCGTGGTTTTTTTATACCACGGCTTTTTTCGTGTCCTTAGCTATTGGCAGCTTTTTAAATGTAGTTATCTATCGACTGCCAAAAATGATGCAAACGCAATGGCAAGGAGAATGCCGGCTCTTGTTGGCGGATAAATTGACTCAAGGAGATGCTGAGGACAACCAAGGCACTTTCAACTTGATTACGCCAAGCTCCACCTGCCCTAAGTGTAAAAGCAAGATAAAGCCTTGGCAAAATATTCCCGTTCTAAGCTGGCTTTTGCTCGGCGGCAAATGCGCCAAATGTAAAAACCCGATTTCGGTGCGCTATCCTGCCGTAGAGCTCACCACCGCACTCTTAGGAACCCTAGTTGCCTGGCAACTAGGCGCCAGCGAACTGGCACTCCTCTATATTGCTGTGACCTGGTGTCTGGTGGCCCTGACCTTTATCGATATCGACCATATGCTGTTGCCGGATCAAATTACCCTGCCACTGCTCTGGTTAGCGCTTTTGGCCAGCGTTCTAGGCATCACAATCCCCCCTAGCGAGGCTATTATCGGTGCTGCGGCCGGTTATTTAAGCCTTTGGAGCGTTTACTGGTTGTTTAAACTGGTAACGGGAAAGGAGGGCATGGGATATGGCGACTTTAAATTGATGGCGGTATTTGGCGCCTTACTGGGTTGGCAAGCTTTGCCCATGATTATCCTGCTCTCCAGCGTGGTTGGTGCAGTACTGGGTATTATCTTACTGACAATTCAAGGGCGCGATAAGGCCACTCCAATTCCCTTTGGCCCTTATATTGCCATCGCGGGCTGGATAGCCATGCTCTGGGGTGAGCAAATACAGGCAAGCTATATGAGTATGGTTCTTGGCTAACACACATCCTTGGGTCTTGGGCTTAACCGGTGGTATTGGCAGCGGTAAATCAAGTGCCAGTAAATTTTTTGCCGAACTCGGCATCGAGGTTGTCGATGCCGACCAGGTTGCCCGCCAGGTTGTCGAGCCGAGCAGTCCGGCGTTAACAGCCATAGTTAAACGCCACGGGGAAGCCATTATCGATAATAAAGGCGCCCTTGATAGAGCCAAACTACGCAAAATCATTTTTAGCGATAACAACGAGAAGCAGTGGCTCAACAACCTACTCCACCCACAAATCCGCACCGAGATGCTCACTCAGCTCGCCAATGCGCAAAGCCCCTACGTAATTTTAGAGGCGCCACTGCTGTTCGAAAATGGGCTGGAAAAATACTGTCAGCGTACATTATTGATTGACGTGCAATTAGAGTTGCAATTAACGCGCACCTGCGAACGTGATAAGCTGCCATTAGAAGCGGCAAAGGCCATCATTGCCGCGCAGATGAGTCGTAGCAACAAAGTAAAAAAAGCCGATGATATTATTAGTAATTCCGGCACATTAGCGGCACTGAAAGTCAAGGTGCAGCGCTATCATTACAGTTATTTAAACATAGTTAAGTTGCAATCTCGTCCAGATAAGCAACAATAACGATATAACCTGTAATAACTTAGTTTGTTAAAAGCTTATTATAATTACATCTAGCTTGCGTTATATCGGTAATATATGAACATTAACTCTCCTTTGATCCGAAAGTTTATAACCTTGGGGCGCCTTGATAATGACAAGGTGAGGCTTGAGCAGGATCGTTGTCGCAGTGCCGCCGAACTTATCGTGCGCTGCAGTAATATGAGTCAAAATGAACTTTTAACTCAGTGCGTTGAACTCTTTCGGGTTCCCTATTTTGATCTCAGCCAGTTTGATGAACAAAGCATAGATAAAAGCCTGCTCAAAGAGCGCTTGATCCGCCGCCATCACGTTATTCCCTTAGCGCAAAAGGGGAATAGGCTGATGCTGGCCGTTTCCGACCCTACCGACTACGGGGCGCTGGAAAACTACGAGTTCAGTACTGGCATGCAATGTGATGTGGTGCTCTGTGATTATCAGCAAATCGATAAAATAATCGAAAACCTATTCGATGCCACCCATGCCTTAAAAATCTCTGAGGAAGACGCAAAAGACCTAGGCCAAATCCATCATGAAGACGACGATCATGCAGCCGATGAGCATGAAACCCGAGATGACGACGCCCCCATCATTGTCTACATCAATAAAATCCTTCGTGATGCCATTCATCGCGAGGCCTCGGATCTGCACTTTGAACCCTATGATGGCGAATACCGCATTCGCTTTCGCATCGATGGTGTTTTACATGAAATGGCCCATCCGCCGTTTAATTTATCCAATCGTCTCGCCGCGCGTATTAAAGTAATGGCCAAGCTGGATATCTCCGAAAAGCGTAAGCCTCAGGATGGACGTATTAAGCTGAGTCTGTCGCAGCATCGTAAGATAGATTTCCGTGTGAGCACCCTGCCGACACTCTGGGGTGAAAAAATCGTAATGCGGGTACTCGACGCCTCGGATATCACCCTGGGGATCGACACCTTGGGCTTTGAGGAGCAGCAAAAGCAATTATATTTGCAAGCCCTCGCCCAACCCTATGGCATGATCCTCGCTACCGGACCTACCGGATCGGGTAAAACGGTGTCCCTGTACACCGGCCTCAGCATTTTAAATACGGCCGAACGCAATATTTCTACCGCAGAAGACCCGGTGGAAATCAACGTTAAAGGCATTAACCAGGTACAAATTAATCCCAAGGCCGCTCTAACCTTTGCCAACGCCCTGCGCGCGTTCCTACGCCAAGACCCAGATGTGGTGATGGTGGGCGAGGTGCGAGACCTGGAAACCGCCGAAATCGCCATTAAGGCCTCACAAACGGGTCACTTGGTGTTATCAACCCTGCACACCAACTCGGCGCCGGAAACCATTACCCGGCTGCTTAATATGGGTGTGCCCGCCTATAATGTCGCCAGCTCGGTGACCCTGGTCATAGCCCAACGTCTTGCCAGACGACTGTGTAAGCACTGTAAGGAGCCAGAGCAATTACCGGTCGACGAGTTGCTGAACCAAGGCTACAGCGAAAAAGAAATCGCAAACCTGACCCTGTATAAAGCCGTCGGTTGTGATGAGTGCACCGAAGGCTATAAGGGCCGTATAGGTCTATACGAGCTGTTGCCGATCAGCCCAAAAATCTCTCAGGCTATTATGAACGGCGCCACCTCTATGGAGATAAAGGAGATCGCCATAAAGGACGGCTTTACCACGCTTAGGGAATCAGGACTGCACAAGGCTGCCGCAGGCATCACGTCTCTGACCGAAATAAATCGGGTTACACTGATGTAACTTTCAATTGTCGTCGTGCTTAGCTACACTTGCTCGCATCTAAGAATATGCGGAGCAAGTGTAGATGCCTGCGAAAGTAAACTGCCCTACCTGTCAAAAAGAAGTCGAATGGGGCCCCCAAAGTCCTTACCGACCCTTCTGTAGCAAACGCTGCCAACTCATAGATTTGGGAGAATGGTCTTCCGAGTCAAACAGCATTTCCACGCCTCTAAGTAATGAGCCTCAGAGTGCGGACGCCAGTGCTTTTATCGAAGAAGTTGAAGCCATGTTGGCCCAAAATGAAGAGAGTTTCTTTAAAAAATAGGGGCGGTGTCTCAAGCTGGGGCGCAGACCGTTTTCTAGGTCTGCCAGCTTTAGTGGTACCCGGTATTAGCTATCTGACTTAATTTTCACTAAGTCAAAGTCGGCTAACTCGGGGACCAGCTTTTGCAGCTTGGATTCGGTGTTGTTAAGCATATTCAAGCAATTGCAGTATTCTTCCGACTTCATTGCCAACTGCTCGGCTTTCTTTTGCAAAGACTTATCGATTTCTGCGGTAATGATTTCCATGCGCGCACCAACATCACTGATACGCTCCTCAATGTTGCCCTCGCGGGAATCGAGCGCATCCCCTAATGCCACCAACATGGCGCCAAGCGAGCCCTGAATGGCGGTATGAATCTTTTTTGATACTTCCTGGGCAAAAAAATCGTCGAGCTTAGACAAGGATTGGGGGGCTATATAAAAGAAGTCATCACCCCGTTTGAATTTATTACGTAACGCCTGCTCCACATACTGAAGCTGTGCTTTGAGCACCTCAGGCTCTTTGTCTGAAAGGCCGCTAACCACATTCTCTATCGCGCTCAGGCTGATATTAACGCCATCAGTGGCCAGCTCTACCAATTCGGGGACGGTATCGCGGATCATCTGGTTGTATTGCTCAAGAATTTCCGTTTCCGCTGCATCGAGCTCAATCCACTGGCCTCGTACCAGCAATTGATTACCCTGATTTATCTGTACTCGAGTTTGATTATTATCGACGATGCGGATGGTATCCTGAGTGATGATCAGGCCATGTGTCAACTCGACATCGCAATGCCCACGCATAGTGCTTTGCTCACCCACTCCCTGAGCATTAACATCCATGGATGCGGCCAGTAACCCAACTGTAAAACCCAAAAAGCGCAGCTTCATAACAACCCTCGATTCAACTGCGGCACAGATTATCAAACAGCGGCTAATAAGCAAATAGCTAAATTTATGAACACCCCTTGCTTGGTATGAGCCCAGGCCTTAAAAATAAGCTCGCCTAACCCCCTAAGCTATGGCGCTGAGCATCAAGTTCATCCTGATGTAAGCGATATAAGGGGGCTGCCGGCTTACGGCGTTGACAGCAAAACACATGGCTCCCTAGCTGGCGCTTAGCTTCCTTTTTGGCATCGGCGGCCAAGGTCGCGACCTGATGAGCATTGTGGCAGCAGTTTACATCGGGGGATACTAACCCAACCGCCAATGAGAGCAAGGGTATAAACTGGCGCCGTCCCTGCCTGTCACAACTCCAATATCCCTTGGCAGCGGTGTGCTCGGTGCTGAAATAACTGACAATCTGGCGGTCAAAATCAGCGAGAACCGCGGCACAAATTGCCTGCGCCTGGGCATCATCGAACACCACCATAAAGTCATCGCCACCGATATGGCCGACAAAGCAGGGAACTGCCTGGGTATGGCGCCGTATTAGCTCCGCAACCAACTTAATTACGCCATCGCCGTTGGCATAACCGTAAAGGTCATTGAAGGGCTTAAAATGATTGAGGTCAAAATATGCCAAAGTAAAGGAGCTGCCCGTGTGGAGGCGTTGTTCGATGGCCTCATTGATGGCTATATTCCCGGGCAACATGGTTAACGGATTGGCATGCTGAGCATGGCGCACCTTTTCCTCGGTCATATGCTTGAGAATCAGGCGCAGAGGCACCACCCCAAGATATTCCTGGCTGCGAGTCACTATGATATGGCGGCGAATATCCAGCTCACCTTCGGTGATCTGCTGGCTGACGCTGTCCAGCGCCTCACTCTCATCAACAACCAGGGGGGAGCAATCCATCAGGGCGCTGACCGGCTGCTTATCATACAGTGCATGCCCATAGGGAGTTGCAAATAGCTCACAGAGCTGCTCTTTATAAAGCAGCCCGACCGGACGACGGTCGGCATCGATCACCACCACGCTGAAAACGCTTTTGTCTTCGGCAAAAAACTGCTGCGCTTCACGGCAACTGGTATGCTGGCACAACACCTGTTTGGCCTCCGCCAACCAGCCTATACTTAAGGACTGGTCGCGCCGATCGCCTGCCTGCCATGACTCGTGCATATGTTGATGCCGGTAGTGACGTTCCGGTTGGACACTTGGGCACGCCAAAAAGTAACCCTGAACATTACCTATCCCCAGGCGGGTCACCAGTTGGAATTCCTCAAAACGCTCAATGCCTTCGGCAATCACTTGGGTGTTGGTGGCCTTGGCCAGATCGATAATAGATTTTAAAAACTCTCGTTTGACCGGGCTGAAGTCACAATGATCGATAAAATACCTATCTATTTTGACGATATCGGGCTGAATTTCTGACCACTGCTTTAACCCCGAGTAACCGGCTCCCAGATCATCAATGGCAATATGAAAACCTAGTTCGCGATAATGTTCCACCGCTACGCGCAAGAGATCTGCGTCTTCGACCTTGTCTTGTTCGGTGAGCTCTATGACTACCTGTTGGGGCCCCAAGCCGTATTTTCGCAATAGCTGCAGCGTTTGCCCTTTGGGGTGTGCGGGGTCAAGCAAGGTATTGGGGCTGACATTTAAAAACAACTTACCATCGAGTTGTAACTCAGCAAAGGTTGCAATGGCGGTCTCACGACACAGTAATTCCAACTCAGAGAGTCTCTGTGCCTGTTGGGCACAGGAAAACAACACGGCAGGAGCGTGTAAAGGGCTGCCTTGCGGACCTCTACTTAGGGCCTCATAACCTATAATTCGTTGTTTCGTCACATCGAAAATAGGCTGAAATACGGTGGTGATCGACCGCTGCCGCAATATCAAGGTTAATTCTGCTATCAAGTCCGTATTCACCGGCCTACTACACCAAAAGCACAAACGGTGGCATAGGCTAGCAGTCAAATATGACAACTGTATGAAAAGGTTGATTTTTCCACATATTCATCGAATCAGAACAAGGCTCGACCATTTTTCCGAGAGAGTTTTCTCCCGTCGAGCCCTTAACAAAAAAAATGCCGCTTAAAAGCGGCATTTTTTTGAGTTATCGCGGTAAAGGCGATTAAGGCATGGCGTCTAAGTCCGCGCCTTCTTTTTCTACTTCTACCGGGATCAAGTCTTCTTTACTTACACCCAGCGCCACGGCTACCGAGCTGGCAACGTATACTGAAGAGTAAGTACCGATGAACACACCAAATAGCAATGCCGTAGCAAAACCGTGAATGGTCTGTCCGCCCCATACAAACAAGGCAATCAATACCAAGATGGTGGTGATTGAGGTTACCAAGGTACGGTTCAGGGTTTGCGTCAGTGAAATATCGATGATCTGCAAGGTATCGTCGATACGCACTTTACGGAAGTTTTCACGAATACGGTCGGATACAACTATGGTATCGTTGAGTGAATAACCTATTACCGCCAAGATGGCCGCTAAGATGGTTAAATCAAACTCAAGACCGAGCAGTGAGAACAAGCCCATGGTTAACACCACATCGTGGAAAAGCGCGAATACCGCACCTAGGGCAAAGCGCCACTCAAAGCGCATCGCCACATAAAGCAAGATACAGATAAGCGCCGTTAACATGGCCAAACCGCCCTGCTCTTTAAGGTCTTCACCCACACTTGGGCCAACAAACTCGATGCGACGCATTTGCGCATCAGCATCGGCTTGTTTTAGTGCCGTCATCACCTGGTTACCAATCACTTCGGCCTTTACGCCTTCACCCTGAGGTGGAAGGCGCACAAGTACGTCTTTACTGGAACCGAATAACTGCACCGAAGCCTCTGCAAAGCCATTTTCAGCAAGTACTTTACGTACATTGCTTAACTCCGCCGGTTGCGAGAAGCCGACTTCAACGGCGGTACCGCCGGTGAAGTCCAAACCAAAGTTAAGGCCTTTAACGAAAAACGACGCAACAGAAGCAAAAATCAGCAAGATGGAGAAACCCATCGCCAATTTGCGTGCTTTCATAAATGGCAAGGTGCCTTTTACTTTTAATAATTGCATGCTCAGTTGCTCCTATATCGACAGCTTTTCAATGCGTTTACCGCCAACGATCAAGTTGATCACCGCACGGGTACCGACAATAGCCGTAAACATTGAGGTCAAAATACCAATCGCTAGCGTTACCGCGAAGCCGGCAATCGGGCCTGTACCCACTGCAAACAGAATAACCGCAGCAATCAGGGTGGTAATATTGGCATCAAAAATGGTGCTAAAGGCGCTGTCGTAACCAAAGTGAATCGCCTGTTGCGGACTGCGGCCATCGGCCAGCTCTTCACGGATACGCTCAAAAATAAGTACGTTGGCATCAACCGCCATACCTACGGTTAGTACGATACCGGCAATACCAGGTAAAGTCAGGGCTGCGCCTGGGATCATCGACATAACACCAACAATCATAATCAGGTTGGCAGCAAGCGCCAGGTTGGCAACCATGCCGAACCCCTTGTAGTACAGCAACATAAAGGCCAGCACGAAGGCAAAACCAAGAACGACCGCTGTCATCCCCGCTTCGATGTTTTCCTGACCCAGGCTCGGACCTACGGTACGCTCTTCAACGATTTGAATCGGTGCAACCAGAGCACCGGCACGCAGCAGCAGGCTGAGGTTATGGGCTTCAGCCGGGCTATCCAGACCGGTAATACGGAAGCTGCGGTTTAAACGCGCCTGAATGGTGGCCACGTTAATTACCTCTTCCACCTTGATCGGCGGCAGGGCTTTACCGTTGGCATCCACTTCACCGGATGGCTTGTACTCGATAAATACCGTGGCCATCGGCTTGCCAATAGCACGCTTGGTGAAGGCATCCATCTTGGCGCCACCTTTAGAATCGAGTGAGATATTTACCTGTGGACGCTGGTATTCATCCAGGCTCGATTGTGCACCGGTAATATGGCTACCTTCTAAGATCACACGCTTTTTAAGCACCACGGGACGACCCGTACGGTCCATGATGATCTCAGTCCCCGGCGGCACGCGACCCTGCATGGCCAAGCCCGGATCCGCATCTTGATCTACTTCGCGGAACTCTAGAGTAGCCGTAGCACCTAGGATTTCTTTGGCTCGTGCCGTGTCCTGTACACCCGGGAGCTGGACGATAATACGCTCAGCACCCTGACGTTGTACGTTTGGCTCGGCCACACCAATTTGGTTAATACGGTTACGAATAATGGTTTCATTTTGCTTGATGGCGTAATCGCGCAGCTCTTTTATGCGCAGCTCGCTCATGGTTACGACAAAACCACTGTCGTTGTTGCTATCGTCGCTAAACAGATAGCCCTGATAACGGCCTTGCAGGAATTTCTCCGCCGCGCCTTTATCCTCTTCGCTGCGCATAACAACCTGCACAGAATCACTGCCGGCAACTCGGCGTATGGTGCGATAGCGTAGCTTTTCTTCACGTAAATCCGCGCGGAAGTCCTGCTCCATCTGGTTCAGTGCATTGTCCATTGCGGTCACCATGTCTACTTCCATGGTGAAATGCACACCACCACTTAAGTCAAGACCCAGCTTCATCGGGTTACCGCCAATCGACTTCAACCACTCGGGTTGCGCCGGGGCCATATTAATGGCTGAGATGTAGTCTTCACTTAAATTGTCGCGCAAGATGTCCTGAGCTTTTAGTTGTTGTTCTACGTTCTTAAAGCGAACCAGGATTTGCCCGTCTTCGAGCTTGCTCGATTTGGTTTCAATTTTATTTTCGCTAAGGATGGTATTTACCGAATCCAATGCGCTTAGTGTTGCGTCGGCACCTTTGGCGCCCGTTACCTGAATAGCAGGGTCACGGCCATAGATGTTAGGGGTGGCATAGAGCACCCCTACCGCAAGCACTAAAAGCACGAGTAAATACTTCCATAAAGGATACTTATTTAACACGTATCTTTCCTTTTTATAGTGACTTCATGGTGCCTTTAGGTAGCACTGCAGAAATTGAGGCTTTCTGTACAGTCACTTCAGCTTGGTCGTTTAAGGCGATGGTTACGAAGTCTTTGTCTTCGGCTACCTTAGTGATTTTACCCACTAAACCACCTTGCGTAAGTACTTCGTCACCCTTGGCCAGGGCGCTCATTAGGTTTTTGTGCTCTTTTACACGCTTAGCCTGTGGACGGTAGATTAGGAAATAAAATACCAAGCCGAAAATAGCCAGCATGATTAGCATTTCATAACCGCCACCAGCAGGTGCGGCACCAGCTGTGCTGGCATGAGCGTTTGCAATAAATAAACTCATCAGGTGTTCCCCTTCAGTATGTAACTATTAATTTTAATGTCTTAATTTACACGCAAGCCCGCTCAAAGGCGGGCTGGCAGTTATTCTGTTTCAGCGAGTTCAGGAACCGGCATATTACGGCGAGCATAAAAGTCCGCCACGAATGCGTCAAGTTCTCCCGCGGCAATGGCCTCACGCAGCCCTTCCATCAGACGCTGGTAATAACGCAGGTTGTGGATGGTGTTCAGGCGCGCTCCTAGGATCTCATTACACTTGTCTAGGTGATGCAAATACGCGCGTGAGAAGTTGGTACAGGTATGACAATCACACTCGCTATCCAACGGCGCGGTATCTGTTTTATGCACGGCGTTACGAATTTTCACCACGCCATCGGTAATAAACAGGTGGCCGTTACGGGCATTTCGGGTTGGCATAACACAGTCAAACATATCGATACCACGGCGTACCGCCTCAACGATGTCTTCTGGTTTCCCCACACCCATTAGGTAACGCGGCTTTTGCTCCGGCATCTTGTAGGCACAGTGATCCAGGATGTTGATCATGTCTTCTTTTGGCTCACCTACAGAAAGGCCGCCCAGTGCATACCCGTCAAAGCCAATTTCTTCTAGGCCTGCTTGCGATTGCGCACGCAGCTCTGGATACATGCCACCTTGGATGATACCGAATAAGGCCGACGGGTTATCGCCATGCCCTTCTTTGGAACGTTTTGCCCAACGCAGCGATAGTTCCATAGAATCTTTCGCCTGCTTTTCGGTCGCAGGATACGGCGTACATTCGTCAAAGATCATCACTATGTCAGAACCCAGATCGCGCTGCACTTGCATCGCTTTTTCCGGGCTGAGCATAATTTTCTCACCATTCACCGGAGAGCTGAACAACACCCCTTCTTCAGAGATTTTACGCATGGCACCCAGGCTGAATACCTGGAAACCGCCTGAGTCGGTCAGAATAGGCTTATCCCAGCCCATAAAGTCGTGCAGATCACCGTGTTGTTTGATGATCTCAGTGCCTGGGCGCAACATCAGGTGGAAAGTATTGCCCAAACAGATATGTGCTCCTGTGCCTTTTAGCTCTTCAGGAGTCATGCCTTTAACCGTGCCGTAAGTGCCCACAGGCATAAATGCCGGTGTTTCCACTACACCACGGTCAAAAATCAAGCGACCACGACGGGCTTTGCCGTCGGTTGTATCTAATTCAAATTTCATGTGAACCTCAATCGGTCGGAAAAACAGTCCAACTCTACTTAACTGTTGCGAACTCAGGCGCAATTTAACCGTCCGATTCTACCTTTTTTGGCACGGCAATACTATGAATTGGGGCAAATCGAAAAAATAAAAGGGGGAGAAATACCAGCGAGTCACCGGCCTTTGCATAGTGGGTAATTCTTGGTGTACGCCTGGCCTTACTTTTGGGTAATAAAAAACCGCTCTTAAGAAGCGGTTTTTTTAGTTAAGAACATGGCATCGCCATAACTGAAAAAGCGATAACGCTCTTTGATGGCCTCGTGGTAGGCATCCATAATATGCGTTTGCCCCGAGAAGGCGCTGACCAACATGATCAGGGTCGACTCGGGCAAGTGGAAGTTGGTGATCATGGCATCGACCACATTGAATTGGTAGCCAGGGAAAATAAAGATATCTGTGTCGCCAAAGTAGCTTTTAAGCTCGCCGCCACCGATTTTCGCCGCCGACTCCAAAGAACGCACCGAGGTTGTACCCACGGCGATAACTCGACCGCCGCGCGCTTTAGCGGCCTGCACTGCGGCCACCACCTCTTCTGGCACTTCAATGTATTCCGAGTGCATATGGTGATCGGTAACGCTCTCTACGCGCACCGGCTGAAAGGTGCCGGCTCCCACATGCAGGGTGACAAAGGCCATCTCAACATTCTTGTCTTTTAGCTGCTGCATCAGCGCTTCATCAAAGTGCAAGCCAGCGGTCGGCGCCGCCACGGCACCGGGTTTTTCACCGTAAACGGTCTGATAGCGCTGCTTATCTTCGTCATTGTCCGGACGGTCGATATAAGGCGGCAAAGGCATATGACCAATTTGTTCCAAGGTCTCCAGCACCGACCCCTCGCCCTTTAATTCCAGTTCGAAAAGCTCTCCCTGGCGGCCGAGCATTTCCATTTCGGCTTTGCCTTCAAGCAGCAGCATGGTGCCAGGCTTAGGTGACTTGCTTGAGCGCACATGAGCCAAAACCCGCTTATCATCCAAAACTCGCTCAACCAGCACTTCCACCTTACCGCCGGAAGCCTTATTACCGTGCATGCGCGCCGGGATCACCTTGGTATTGTTAAACACCAAAAGATCGCCAGGCTCGATAAAGTCGATAATGTCTTTGAAAATATGATGAGAGGTCGCACCGCTGTTACCATCCACCTTAAGCAAGCGGCTTTGGCTGCGCTCCTTTTGTGGAAAACGGGCAATTAACTCTTCGGGTAAATCAAAACTAAAATCGGCCACACGCATGTCGGGCTCTCCAGGGTGCTGAAAATCGCGCCAAGTCTAGTGATTCCCCAATCCGAAATCAAGCGCACTAACTTGTCTAGGCTTTTGATTCACTATAACCTACAGTTCTTACATATATTTAAGTCTCTTAGGTAGTATCCATGGCGACGCCACTTAGTTTAATGATCATCAATGCCAACGCCGCCGAGCGCGAGGTGGTCAAGCGCACTTTAGGACGCTTAGATGTCTTTGAGGTGATTGAACAAAGTGACTCGCAACAAGCCCTACAACTACTGAAAGAGCGCCCCGTCAGCTTAGTGATCACCGGCCTTGATGTGGGCAAAATTGATGGCTGGCGCTTTTCCCGCATGGTGCGCTCCGGGCTGTTAAAAACCCCCAAGCATACCCCCATAGTGTTGACACCTCCGTTTTACTGCGAACGTATTGCCGAAACCACGGCGCGCAGTTATGGCATCGATGCCGTGGTGCCCATAGAGCGTCAGGATTTACTACCACAGGCCCTGGCCAAGGTACTTTCGACCCAATTGGAAAAGTCGAGCAGATTAAAACTGTTACTGTTAGAGCCCGATGCCGCCAAGGCCCAGCAAATGAGCGATGCCCTCGCACTTAATTTTGCGGTGCAGGTGTGCGATAGCGCCACCCACACCCTCGATATATACCTTCAGGGGCATTATGCCATCGTTCTACTTGACGCCAGTGTAGCCAACACTGCCAGCGCCAACACCCTGGTGCAGAACATTCTTGCCCACAACCCCAGCCAGGCCATAGTGACCATTATCGACAGCCAGGACGCGGATTATGCCGAACAGCTGCTTTTAAGTGGCGTGACCGACTTCGTTCGTCGCCCCTACGATAACGCTTTATTGATGAAGGTATGCGATCATGCCGCTCGCCGTGAAGACTTTATCGCCAGCTACGGCGAATTTGAAAAGAAGGTGGCGCAACTCAGCCAAAGCCAGCAAAAGTACAAAGAACTCTACTCAGCGCACCAGCGCATCCTCATGCACCTCAATACCGTGGTGATGGAACTCGACGAGCACGGGCGCATCAGTTTCCTCAACCCGGCCTGGGAAGCAAACACCGGCTTTGGCCTGAAACACAGCATTGGCACGCGCTTAGAAGATTACTGCTATGAGGGCCATAAACCCAGACTCAAGACCGCCCTAAACGCCGTGTTTAAGGCGCAAGCAAAACGGCGTAAAATAGAGCTACAGCTGCAGGCCAGTAATGGCCAACTGATTTGGTTTGAGTGCCGTTTTCAGCATGTCAGCGATCATAATCACAGCGCCGTGATCACCGCCTCTATCGATAATATCGAAGAGCGCAAACAGGCAGAGCTTAAGCTACAACACTTGGCGCTCCACGATACCCTGACCGGGCTGCATAACCGCTATTACTTCGATTTGCAGCTCAGCGCCCTGTGCCAAGCCACCGCCGGCGATGACCTTCATGCGCTGATCTATATCGACTTGGATCACTTTAAGATTATCAACGACAGTAAGGGTCACCAGGAAGGCGATACTGTGCTCAAAGAAGTGGCTGAGCTGTTTTTACAGCATATCGAAGAGCAGTATCTGATTTTTCGCATCGGCGGCGATGAGTTTGCCATCCTACTGCCCAACACTCCCTTGCTTGATGCCCATATGGTCGCCGAAAGTATCTGTGTCGCCATTGACGGTCATCAGTTTCAATGCCAGGAGCAAATTTACTCCATCAGCTGCTCCATTGGCGTGACCCAGATATCGGTGCAGAACAACGATGCCAACGAGTGTTTAAAACAGGCCGATATCGCCTTGTACATAGCCAAAAGCCAAGGCCGTAACCTGGTGCACTGCTACGATGCCAGCGATTCTCATAGCAATGCCATGCAATCGGGGCTGGAATGGGGTCACAATGTACGCTCAGCCTTGCAGCAGGACAATATCGAACTGCACTATCAACCGGTTTGGGATATCAAGCGCTCGCGCATCGCCTACTACGAGGTCTTGCTGCGCCTGCGTATTGACGGTGAGCTGATCTACC
Organism: Pseudoalteromonas sp. BDTF-M6; assembly: GCF_018334135.1. Lineage (NCBI taxonomy): Bacteria > Pseudomonadati > Pseudomonadota > Gammaproteobacteria > Alteromonadales > Pseudoalteromonadaceae > Pseudoalteromonas > Pseudoalteromonas sp. BDTF-M6. The sequence continues at coordinate 447,375 of NZ_JAGXTQ010000002.1, read as the reverse complement.
CCAACCACTTTATTCCTGCCCTGGAAATGCTCAATGACAGCTATCTGATGGATCAATGTGTGGTGCGCTCGGCCATTCGCGATTTAAGCGAACATCCAGAAATTCAGCGCGTTGCTATCAACCTGTCGGCCCAATCTCTACTCGATGACCGTCTCTTACCACATATTAAAACCATGCTTTATGACCACGGCGTTGACCCCAAGCGGGTGATTTTTGAAATCACAGAAAGCGCCAGTGTGGGTAATCTAGAAGCCACACGGGAGATGATCCTCGCCCTCAACGCCCTGGGCTGTGATTTTTCAATCGACGATTTTGGTACCGGCTTTAGTACCTTCGACTACCTTAAACGCCTGCCGGCCCAGCATGTTAAAATCGATGGCTCCTTTGTCCGCGACATGCAACGCGATCCCATAGACTACGCCTTGGTAAAAGCCATTAATGACATCGCCGCCTCCCTCGATAAAGGCTCGGTTGCCGAGTATGTGGAAAATAAAGAAATCTACGGCATGCTTAAAGAAATAGGCGTAGATTATGCCCAAGGGTACTTTATTGCCAAGCCAGCCCCCCTTCATGCCCTCGAAAACAACCAAAAAATAATCGCTGCAAAAACATCAGGCTAAGTGCTAATTGGCTATTTTTTAGCTAGCATTCCTGTTGCTCTGCAGCCGCTTGTCTATACTGAGTAGTTCATGGTCCGCCTGAGCTCACGCTCGGCACTTGCCGAGGTAGACACCAAGGCGACCATCAATGCGCTAATCGTGTCAAAGGCCAAGCTGCCAAGGTGACACGGCATAAAACTAATAATGGCCCAACAATGGAATGTGGCAAAACCAGTTTACTGGTTCAGGAACTCCGCGTCGCCGCCTGTACTCAGGGGTGTGGAAGACTACTAATAAAGGAAATCGGCATGTTTTTTTTAGTTACTCTACTTTTATGCGTCAACCTCTTTATCGCCGGGCAGTGCTATATGCATGCCAAGCGAAAGGGCTATCCAGTTAAGCTCTTTCTCGCCTTGGGTCTGGTGCCCTACTTTAATTTAGTGGTATGGGTGTACTTGCTGTTTTTACCAGCGTTGGAAAAACACCAGTTTGGCTCAAAAACAACCCTGTAGCGCACTACAGGGTGTTAAGCTTGGTACTGAGTTTGGGTGTACATCATTGATGCGTGCAACTCATACTTGCCTGCTATAAAGCGTATTGCTTAGCTCTGCTCAGCAAGTCTTTATGGTCCAGCTTACCGCTAACGCAACGGTTGATATCGGCCTTTTTAAACACCGCCATATGCTGATTACGCGACTGGCTAAACTGCACATTCACAAATTGCTCGTCGCTGATATCACGCATTCCTACCCCATAATCACAGAGGCTTCGCGCGACGCTGGTCAGTGCTTTCTGTAGTTGTTCCTGCTGCTGTTGCGCTTGTTTTTCCTTATGCTTTAAACGCTTCTCTTTCACCTCTTTTACCAGCACCTTATTTTTAGCATCGAGTGCATCTTTCTGTTCACGCAACTTCACGACTTCACGCTCTATTTCTTGCAACTGCTCGGTAAATTCCTGGTCATTGTCCTGCAGCTTGGATTGCATTTTCAGCTCACGCTGCTCACGGTTTAATTCACGAATGCGAAAGCTCAGCTCTCTTTGCGCTTCTGCGGCAGCACGCATTTGCTCCGATTGCTCGCGGATATCGTCTAATGAAATAATGACCTCTTTCGTTTCGGTGCCGACGACTTCGCCATTGACGAATTCCATATGACCATCATTCATGGTCACAGAATCTGCGGTGATCACCACCTCGGATGGTAGCGGTGGTAAGGGGATATCCTCAAATTCACTCACAAACACAAAGTGATTATCCAAACGAATGCGGTATAAGACTCCTTGCTCGGCCAAATAAGTACTCGACACCTGCACCGACTGTTGCTCTAAATCCTGCTTCAACGCCGTGCCAAGGATATTTTCCACTATGCCAATTTGGCGTTGTACCTGATCAAACTCACCGGCTTGGGCAACGCCTGTGCAGGAAAACACACCGAGCGCAACGGTGCTTGCTATAAGGTATTTTTTCATCATTTACTCTCTGTGTTGTAAGCCGTGCTATAAGGCGGCTGTTGTTCAATTTGTTCTGCAATATCATTGAGCTGCATACGTAAATAGGCGCTATCTTCGGCGCGCTGGGCATTGATGTAATCAACCAGGGTAGCCATCGCGTTCTGTCGCTCGCTGCGGGCAATATCCACGGTTTGAGTGGCGATATCTGCCAAGGCTTCCTTTTGCCACTGCGACTGCGCCAGCAAGGCATCACTCAACTGCTGCATCTGCTGTTTTTGGACTGCCAGCGTTTGCTGTTGCCGCTGAATTTGCGCCACCAACTGCTGATTAGTGCCGTAAACCTGGTAGCCGCCAAAAAGCATGGCAATGCTCATCACCCCAGCGGCCACCCAAGGAAAATATTGGCTTGAAGCCGTTACTGAAGGAAAGAGTCGCTCTGGCTGCCAGTGTTGAGGGACATCTTGGGCAGCAAACTGCTTGGCCGCTCCTTGCCAATATTCGGCCTGTGTGAGCATGGGGCCAAAAACAGGATCTTCAGCCACTGCCGCCATTTCATCCGCACGCAACTGCTCACCCTCTAACACTCGGGCAAAAAGTGCTTCTAGATAATTTTGCTTAGCCATCATTCACCTCCAGCTGCGGCTTTAAACGACCCAAAGCCGCATACAAACGTGTTTTGACCGTATTGGCCGATATCTCCAACTGCTGAGCAATCTCTTCAAAGGTGCAATGCTGGAAGAACTTCATTTCAACGACCACCCTTTGCTCAAATGGCAATTTTGCGAGTTCGGCTAACAAGTGTTGATTTTGCTGTGCCTGCATTAGCGGGCGCTCCATATGCAATATATTGCTGCTGGGCTCAACCACCTCGTCCATACGCTGATGCTGACGATGACGGCGAAAATGTTCCGCAGACTTGTTATAGGCAATACGAAACAACCAGGTATGCAATTGGCTACGCCCATTAAACTGACCCAGACCTTGATAGGCACTGATAAAGGTTTCCTGCATCACATCGAGGGCGTCGTCGGGATGCTGCAGCAGCCTGAGGCACTGGTTATACAGCCTTTTCTCATAGCGTTTCACCAGGGTCAGCCAGGCTTTATTGCTGCCGCTTTGCGCTTTTGTTATTAGCCGTTGTTCTGAGTCAAATATCACGTAATTAAGCAATCAATGGATTGTGTTATTAGGTTAGTTGCAAGGCAGTTGGAAAAAGTTTGAAAAAATTTAATTTATTTATAAAAAAAGCGGCCTAAGCCGCTTTTGAAAATATTATTCGCTGCCCACAGTGCAGCAGGTGCGAAGAAACTCGCCGACCTTATCACTGAAGAGACGGAAGTCGCCGATACGTCCAGTGGTTTTACGCCAAACTAAACCCACATCACGGTGGGCATCGGAGTCCGAACTCACCGCCAGCAAAGGTTTAGAATCTAAAATCCCGGCATTCAACGCCATTTGCGGTAAGAAGGTTACGCCAAGCTTGTACTCCACCATGGAAAGCAGAGTATGGAGATTGCTGGCCTCAAACGGATTAATACAGCTAGCACGCTCTAAGTTACAGGCACTGAGGGCATGACCCGTCATACAATGTTCGCGTTCGAGCAAGAAGACACTGTGCTCCGGCAACTGGTTGTAATCGACCTCAGAGTCAAGGTGGTAATCCTTATGATGTACCAGATAAAATTTATCCTTAGCGAGAACCTGGGTATGAAAACGACCGGTTTCATAGGGCAATGCCAGCAAGGCAATATCAATATGGCCATGTTCGAGTTTATCGAGCAGGTTGTCACTGGTGTCTTCTACCAGCACCAAGTCCAGATCTTTAAAGGTGGCCTTGCAATAGCAATGCAAGGGCGCGGCAATAAAGCTGGCGATGGTGGGAATAATACCAATCGTGAGTGAGCCGCTCAGCGGGTGTAAATGACTGCGGGTAAGCTCTTTAACACTCATGGTGTCATCGATAATCTTCTTCGCCTTTTCGACCACTTCCTCGCCAATGGCGGTAAACATCAGGCTGCGGTTTTCCCGCTCGATAAGCTGCACCCCGAGGTTTTCCTCAAGGTTCTGAATGGCGCTACTGAGGGTCGACTGACCGATATAACAAGCGGCGGCGGCGCGGCCAAAATGCTGGTGCTGGTGTACGGCTAAGAGATACTGAAGCTGTTTAATACTGGGTAGGTTCGTCATATTTATGCCCATAAATAAAAAGACCCCAACACCTAGGGCGTTGAGATCTTTTCAAGCTAAAAGACTGTTTAGTCGTGGTAGGCGATTGACGCCTACGCTTTATACGCCAAATGCTGTTCGTAATACGTAGAAGATTACAATAGCAAGCGCAGCACCAACAGGCAATGTAATTACCCAAGAAACAACGATATTTCTTATTACGCCCATATTAAGTGCAGCAATACCGCGGGCCATACCTACACCTAATACCGCACCAACTAAGGTTTGCGTGGTAGAAATAGGAAGACCAGTACCCGAGGCAATAACAACGGTAGAGGCAGCGGCAAGCTCGGCAGCAAAACCACGGCTAGGCGTTAGGTGAGTGATGCCTTCACCGATAGTTTTAATTACCTTCTTACCTAGGAGCGCAAGACCAACAACGATACCAATACCACCAAGAGGTAGAATCCACCAGGCAAGAGCTGCTTTCTTAGCGATTTCACCATTGTTTTCAACAATGTTAACTACCGCAGCAAGTGGACCAATAGCGTTAGCTACGTCGTTTGAACCGTGTGCAAAGGCCATACAACAGGCGGTCAGAACCATTAATACTGCAAACACTTTTTCAACGTTGTTGAACTGCATTTTCTTGTCGGCTTTAGGGTCCATCTTTAAGCGCTGGATAACGATTTTACCGATAATGGCAATAACAACGGCAATGCCGATAGAAAGCAGATAACCTTCCACTGCACCCATGTTAATACCTATGTGCTTTAAGCCTTTTTTGATCGTCACGAGTGACATAACAAAACCGGCCAGACCCATATACAGAGGTACAAAACGCTTCGCGTTCTCAAGCGGTTTCTCGGTATCAAAGATCAGCTTTTGCGCACTCATAAAGATAAGGTAAGCAATAAAGCCAGATATCGCCGGGGTGACAATCCAGCTACCCACTATACCTGCAACCTTAGTCCACTGAATCGCTTCACTGCCCACGGCAACAAGGGCGAAACCAATGATGGCACCAATGATTGAGTGAGTAGTCGATACCGGCCAGCCCAGGAAAGAGGCGATCAATAACCAGCTACCCGCTGCAAAGAGCGCGGCAATCATACCCAGAACCATGAGTTCAGGGATATCAGCAAATGGGGCGGCATCAATAATACCTTTACGGATCGTTGATGTTACTTCACCGCCAGCCAAGTAGGCACCGGCAAATTCAAAAATCATCGCAACGATGATTGCTTGTTTGATCGTTAGAGCTTTAGAGCCCACAGAAGTACCCATGGCGTTGGCAACATCGTTTGCACCGATACCATAAGCCATGAAGAAACCTACCGCTGCGGCTACAAGCACTAACACGGTACCGTAGGACGAAATAATATCCATCAGAAAAACCTTATTTTTTTAACTTTGTGTGATTTAACACCGAGCCTTTCACTGGGTTAAATCCTGGCAATGTTAACGGGCTAACAGTACTTCTAAACGAGCACCTACTCGTTCAGCGATATCTGCTAAATCACCCACCCATTCGATGATCTTGTATAAGAACATCACGTCAACGGGATTCATTGTGTCTTCGATGCGACGTAATTCATGACGCAATCTGATTTGCATGTCGTCCGTGTCTTGCTCAATAGCATCAAGCTCGACAAGCATTTTTTCCACCAGGGTTACTTCGCGACCGCGAAAACCGGTTTCCAACAACTCGTCAAGTTCATTGATAGCTTTTGATGCTTGTTTTGTTGCATCCACACAACGAGATAAGTACTGCAAGAAGTCTTTTTGGATGGTCTCAGGGATTGTCATCTCACGACCAACAACGCGTCCAGCGATGTCTTTTGCTTTGTTAGCAATCTTATCTTGATGAGTGATCAGCTCGAGGAGATCGGTACGCTCAACTGGAAGGAACAAACCACGTGGCAAGTTAAGACGGATTTCACGTTTTAACTCGTCCGCTTCACGTTCTAGTGAGCGAATTTTAAGGCGCAATTCTTCCGCTTCATGCCACTGCTTTTCAAACACATGTTCAAAAAACGGAATAAGCATGGCGCTGGCTTTATGCACCTTTTTAATATGATCTTCGATTGGTTTAATAGGTGATTTTGCAAAAACCCCTAAAAACGCATTACTAGGCATAACTGACCCTTTGAATCTTAGTTTGCAATAAAATCGTCATAAATAAGTCATAGAAGCGTCTTAGGATAACTCCTAGAATCGCGGCTAATGTAAATTTATTTTCGATTTGCATCTTTATGCTTCGGGCGTAATTTTACCTTATTAATCACCCAAACGCATGAATTTTCATGCCCAATTCATCATTGTTTTGCCAACTCAAAGACAATGAAAAATATGCGCATAAAAAAGGGCAAAAGTCCTTTCTGCCCTGGTATCCGTTCTAGCCGTTAGATGGTTTTCGCAATCGTATCCTGTGACACGTGGCGAATGTCTTTACCCTTAACGAAGTAGATCACGTATTCGGAAATATTTTGGCAACGATCGCCAATACGCTCCAGTGAACGTACCGACCAGATCAGCTCCATTACACGTGGAATTGAGCGTGGGTCTTCCATCATGTAGGTCATGATCTGACGCGTCAGCGCTTCATACTCACGGTCGACTTTTTCATCGGCCTTGTGCACTTCAAACGCTTTTTGCGCGTCCATACGGGCAAAGGCATCAAGCACATCGTGCAGCATTTTTGATACCAAGCGACCCATGTTTTCCATGTTCACCAACAAGCCCTGCTGGTCTTTGGTGAATGAGTCCAAGGCCACTTTGGCGATACGCTCGGCTTCATCGCCGATACGTTCTAAATCGGCGATGGTTTTGGCAATGGCTACCACCAAGCGTAAATCGCTCGCCGCCGGCTGACGCTTGGCGATGATGCGCGTACACTCTTCATCGATATTCACTTCCATGGCGTTTACGCGGTAATCGTTTTCTTTTACCTTCTTCGCCAGCTCGCCGTCGCCTTTGGCTACGGCGTCTAAGGCACTGTTTAGTTGCTGTTCAACCAAACCACCCATGCTTAGTACATGATTACGCACATTTTCCAGCTCTTCGTTGAACTTACCAGAGATGTGCTTATTGATATTGTGTTCCATAATGGCCTTCTTAATTCTTACCTAGTAATGATAGCAAGCATTGCTACGCCCATCACAGCTTAACCGTAACGACCAGTGATATAGTCTTCGGTTTTCTTTTTGCTCGGGGTGGTGAATAGCGTATTGGTATCCGCATATTCAATCAGCTCACCCATGTACATAAACGCGGTCTGGTCCGAAACACGAGCCGCCTGTTGCATGTTGTGAGTAACGATCACCACGGTAAATTTGTTCTTTAATTCGCTGATCAGCTCTTCAATCACCAAGGTCGAAATGGGGTCAAGAGCAGAGGTCGGCTCATCCAGAAGCAATACTTCTGGCTCAATCGCGATAGAGCGGGCAATCACCAGACGCTGCTGCTGACCACCGGATAAACCGAAGGCGCTGTCGTGCAGTCGGTCTTTTACCTCATCCCACAGGGCCGCGCCGCGCAGTGATTTCTCTACCACTTCATCCAGCTTACGCTTGTCTTTAATACCCTGAAGACGCAGGCCATAGACCACGTTCTCATAAATCGATTTAGGGAAGGGGTTAGGACGCTGGAACACCATGCCGACATTACGGCGCAGCGCCGCAACATCAACGCGCTTGTCGTAAATATTCTCGCCGTGCAACAGGATTTCGCCCTCGATACGACAAGTATCAACCAGGTCATTCATGCGGTTAATACAACGTAGCAGAGTCGACTTACCACAACCAGATGGGCCGATAAAAGCGGTTACCTGACCCTTAGGGATATCCATGCTGACATCGCTAAGCGCTTGCTTATCGCCGTAGTAAAGATCGAGGTTTTTAATCTGTAATGCAGTTTGCTCTGGCGTCAGATTAGTTAAATCCAACTTTTGCGTGTTCGCTGCTTTTACTTCGGGTGCAACTGTAATCATAACGTTTTTACCTATCTCAATTCTTTACATTAGTTGTCTAGCGCGCGGAACTTCTCACGCAAATGGTTACGGATACCAATTGCCGTGATGTTCAGAGCAATAATCACTGTTACCAACAAGAATGCCGTTGCATATACCAGTGGGCGCGCAGCTTCTACGTTCGGGCTTTGGAAGCCAACATCATAAATATGGAAACCCAGGTGCATAAATTTACGATCTAAGTGCACATAAGGGAAGTTACCATCAAGCGGTAGGGTCGGTGCCATTTTTACTACACCCACCAGCATCAGAGGAGCTACCTCACCAGCCGCTCGGGCGACCGCCAGGATCAGACCCGTCATAATGGCCGGGCTGGCCATGGGTACCACAATGCGCCATAGAGTCTCTGCTTTGGTTGCGCCTAGCGCTAAGGAGCCTTGACGTACCTGACTTGGAATACGTGACAGACCTTCTTCGGTAGAAACAATCACCACCGGCAGGGTCAGAATAGCTAGCGTTAATGCCGACCAAATCACGCCTGGGGTACCAAATACCGGGCTTGGCGAGGCCTCTGGGTAGAACAATTGGTCGATGCTGCCACCTAGCATGTAAACGAAGAAACCCAGACCAAAGACACCATATACAATCGAAGGTACACCGGCCAGGTTAATGACCGCGATACGGATCATCTTGGTTACCGCGTTCTTCGCCGCATACTCGTGCAGATAAATAGCCGCAACCACACCAAATGGAGTCACGATCACCGCCATCAGCATAACCATAAATACGGTACCGAAGATGGCTGGGAACACCCCGCCCTCGGTGTTGGCTTCGCGCGGGTCGTCAGCAATAAACTTACCTAATTGACCAAAGTAATGGCCGACCTTAGCGAAAAAGCCCATGTCGTTTGGTAGCCAGAAATCCAGCACCTGATATAGCGGCAGAATCACTAGCTCACCGCGCATGTCTTTAACCACAACCTGGTCGCGCTTGGCATCATCGCGCAGTTGGAACAAGGTTTTTTCCAGCTCTTTATACTGCTCACGTAGCGCCTTACGCTGGGCTTCCAGCTCCGCCGCACGCTCATGGGTCAGCTCGTTATCAAGCTCATAGCCACGCTCTTTTAAACGTAAACGCTCAAGCTCGTAGTTAATATGACCAATGTCGCCATTTTGCAGATCAAGAGCCTGCTCATTGAGGTCAACCGCACGCTCAACCAACTCTTCAAGCTTTTCAACCTGGTCGCCCTTAACCGGCTGACCGTTCTCGATCACTTGCTCGATGTAACCGTAGAAGTTACCGTTTTTAGAACGTTCGAACACGGCCAGGTTATGGGGCGTCGATTGGCTTTGGATATCGGTTTCCAAAATCCAACGGAAATCCAACTCCACATATTCACGGTTACCTGTTTTGATCAGGTAACGGGTCAATTCTTCACCCTGGAAATCACCCAGGTCAACACCCGACTGGCGTACGCGACTGGCCGGCACCACCTCACGGTCATAAATTTCACCGATTACCGTGTGCTGCTCTACCGAGCCCTGAATATGAAACTCGTGTACCGGTGAGGCCCAAAAGAACCCCAGACCACGCCAGGCGATTAACGCCAACAGGCCAATTACCGAAATCAAACTGATGCTTACCGCACCACCGGTCATCCAAATCCAAGGAGAACCAGACTTAAACCACTGTCTTATCATGTCGTTTCTCCTCTAATTACAGTGAGCTGTACTTTTCACGCAGGCGCTGACGAACAAACTCAGCAAGCGTGTTAAAGACAAAGGTGAAAATAAACAGCACAAAGGCGGCAAGGAAAAGAATACGGTAGTGCGAACTACCTACTTCTGACTCCGGCATTTCTACCGCAATGTTGGCCGCCAAGGTACGCATACCCTGGAAAATGCTCCAATCCATAATTGGCGTGTTACCCGTGGCCATGAGTACGATCATGGTTTCACCCACGGCGCGACCCAGACCCATCATAATAGCCGAGAAGATACCCGGGCTGGCGGTAAGTAATACTACGCGCACCAGGGTTTGCCATTGGGTAGCACCCAGCGCCAATGAGCCGTTAGACAGGTGCTTAGGCACGCTGAATACCGCGTCTTCGGCAATCGAGAAAATTGTCGGAATAACCGCAAAGCCCATGGCGATACCCACAACCAAAGAGTTACGTTGGTCGAAGGTCATGCCTAACTCGTTGGTGATGTACTGACGCACGTTGCCACCAAATAACCAGGCTTCCAGGTTACCGCTCATGGCAAATGACAACCAACCGATAAACAAGACCACAGGAATAAGAATAATCGAGTGCGCACCCTCTGGAATACGGTGGCGAATATGCTCAGGCAGCTTGGTCCATAACAGGGCCGTGGCCAGGATACCTATCGGCAGTAAGACCAGCAGTGCGATAATGGCCGGAAGGTTTTCCTCGATTAACGGCGCCAACCACAGACCGGCCAAGAAACCTAAGATAACCGTTGGCAAGGCTTCCATAATTTCAACCGTAGGCTTAACCACCTTACGGAGCTCGCTCGACATAAAGTAGGCGGTATAAATGGCCGCAGACAGCGCGATAGGCACCGCGAACAGCATGGCGTACATGGCCGCTTTTAAGGTACCGAATGAAATAGGCACCAAAGAGAATTTAGATTCAAAATCATCACTGGCCGACGTTGACTGCCAGATGTAATCCGGCTCAGGGTAGCCTTCATACCAAACTTCTTGCCATAGACCAGACCATGTCACTTCAGGGTGCTCGTTTTCAATTTCCAGCACGCTCACCTTGTTATCGGCAAGAATTAACGCCGCATTGGCACGCGGAGCAACGGCAAAGTTCTTAATGGCTCCTTCGGCCACCTTGCCCTGCCATAGCTTGGCTTCACTGGTGGTGTAATACAGGCCTAGCTCACCGTTGGCACCGGTAGTGAAGAAGGTGCGACGATAGAATTCAGAGTATATATTAATGGCTTTTTGCTTTGAGGTTTCAAAGGCGCGAATTTTCTTAAATTCCTTACCCTCATCGGTATTGACCTCAAACCACTGCGATACTTCGCCATTGTCATTGGCCAACATCAGTGAGTTGGCGCCGGCAAGTAGCTGCGCAGAGACGATATTGGCGTTTTCTTCGTTCGCCGCTAGAACCTGGGTCAGTTGCACATCATCGGCGTAACGGCTATCGAAAATATAGATTTGGTTGGCTGAGCGCACAAAAACGCGACTGCCATCGGGAGAAATCAACAACTCATCAATACGACCGTCGATATCCAGCTCGGTTTGCTCGGCAACCCACTCCACTTCACCGGTCATGAAGTTTTCTTCACCCACATAGGCGCTAAATACCACGCGCTTGTCGGCGGTCAGTGCCACGATTACGACCTTGTCTTCGCTCTTGGCAAAGGCAAAACGCTTGATCGCTTCACCCTGCTCGTCAACCGTGAGCGGCTCACTGCCTAAGGGGTAGTTAAGTACAGGGGTCATCTGACGCTGGTTATTAGGGAAGCTGACCTTGAAGCTCGGCTTAACGATCATTACCTCACCGCTGTCCAAACCATAGGCGTACAGGCCCAGGTGAGGAGCGCTGGTCGCAAAGCTGGATACCGCGGCCGGTAAATCCGTTGTCAGCTCGGCAATCTGGGCACCAAAACCTTGCTCTTGAATATTGTAAAAATCAACAGCGCCGCTGCGCTTTAGCAAATACGCAATTTCGGTTTGCTCTTCTAGGCCAAGACCAACAACCTCTTGTTGATCTACTGCGAAGCTTGAACGTTCTTGCACATGAGCCGATTCAAAAATTGGCTGCACCACGTAGAGGAGATAGAAAAATATCAGCAACAGCGCAACTAGTACCATCACCCCGCCAGAGGTAATACTAAACTGAGCTATTTTGTCTTTAAACAGACGGCTTCTATCCGTGCTAAATGACAGTTTTTGCGGATTGGAAGTCATCAACTTACCCTTAGATCTTTACGATGCGCGGATTATATTTCATCAAAATGACAGTTTTGTTACATGGCGCCAAAACTGCTACGAAAAGCTTAATTTTCATTCCCCATCACACATAGTGTTCAGGATTTGACCAACCTGTTGCAAACAATTGGACAAACTCAAAAATGGGGTCAATACTTGCTGATGAAAGATTTGAATAAATATTCAAACCGTTAAAAAAATTCATAATAAACATTACCTTAAAGATTTCACTGAGGTTTTTATATGCTCCCTTAAACGGGCTTTTCATTCACAATAATAAAGAGACAGTAACCTATGCAGCAGTTAGTTTTAACCGTAATTGGCCAAGACCGTCCCGGCCTGTTAGAAGAGCTTTCTTCCGTTATCCTTAGTCACCATGGTAACTGGCTGGCCAGTAACCTTTCTCATCTTGCCGGTAAGTTTGCCGGTATCGTCCAGGTCGAAGTGGCCGAAGAGCATCTGCGCGAGTTACAGGATGCGTTACACAGCATTGCTCATTTGGAAATTCGCGTGGAATCAGGCGAGCTCACCGATGCCACAACGGGCGAACAGATTAATCTGGTGATCACTGGAAATGATCGCCCGGGCATAGTGCAAGAGTTGGCCACGGTGATCCGCCATAAGGGCGCCAATATCACCCATTTAACATCAAAGCAGCAAAGCGCACCGAACTGGGGCGTGCCAATTTTCAGTGCCATGGCCACGGTATCCTTGCCGGCGGGAATGAGCCGTGACGTGGTCGTAGAGGCCTTAGAGTCTATAACCTCGGATGTCATAGTCGATATCGAAAACTAGGTCTAAACACTTGCGACCGGAATAGCTCATAGGCGACCGCCGATGTCATATTCCGGTCACATTTCCGCAATAAATTAACGCACTTAGCCTGCCTCCAATCTGAGTGTGTTATGAACATGGAACAAGTCGACCTGCACGTCACCAGCTATTATCCCAAGGAGCTGAGTTGGCTATCGTTTAACGAGCGGGTTTTGCAAGAAGCCAGGGATATCAATAACCCCATTATCGAGCGCATTCGCTTTTTAGGAATTTTCTCTAATAATCTCGATGAATTCTTCCAGGTACGGGTTGCCGATGTAAAGCGCCGCATTCTTCTTAATAAGCTCCCAGACGCCAATTTCGACGAAGATGAAGCCTTAATGCAGCAAATTCAGGACAAGGTGTTAACTCTGGGCCATGATTTTAATGTCGCCTATGATGCTATTCTCAACACCCTGACCGAGCACAATATTCATGTAAAACGTCCGGAACAACTCAGCCCTTTTCATTTGCAGTGGCTCGGCGACTACTTTAAGGCCGAGGTGCTCGAGCACTTATCGCCTATCCTAGTGGACCAAAACAAGAACTACTCTGGTCACATTAACGACACCATGACCTATTTTTTTGTGGAAATGCAGGATGATAAAAATCACTATGCGCTGCTGGAGGTGCCCACCAACCGCCTGCCCCGCTTTGTGGTGCTGCCGGCGGAAAAAACCCGACGCCAGAAAACCATAGTGCTGCTCGATGATATTATTCTTTATTTTCTCAAAGACGTGTTCGGCAACTTTTTTCACTTCGATACCATTCGTGGCTACGCCATAAAGCTGACTCGCGACGCCGAGTACAACCTGGATGATGAAATCGAAGAGGGCTTATTGGATAAGATGTCCAAGGGCCTGAAACAGCGCCTACGCTCCGAGCCGGTGCGCCTGGTTTATGACCACACCATGCCCAGCGAAATGCACAAGGCGCTGCGTAAGCGTTTGGGTATCAACCGCTTTGATGCCCTTATTCCCGGTGGCCGTTATCGTAACTTCCGCGACTTTTTGGCTTTTCCCAATGTGGGGCGTCGCTATTTGGAAAACAGCCCGCTGCCAAGCCTTCGCTCCCATGCCTTCGAGCGCTTTAGCAGCGTGTTTGATGCCATCAGCCATGAAGACATCTTGCTCTACTACCCCTATCACACCTTTAACCATTTTTTGAACTATGTGCGCCAAGCATCATTCGATCCGGATGTGGTGCATATCAAGGTCAATATTTATCGCGTTGCCAACCAGTCGCGCTTGATTGGGGCCTTGGTCAATGCCGCCAAAAACGGCAAGAAGGTGACCGTGATGGTGGAGCTCAAGGCCAGATTCGATGAGCAGAACAATATTCAGTGGGCCAAATCCCTCGACGAAGCCGGGATCAAGGTTATCTTTGGTATTCCGTCTTTGAAGGTGCATTCCAAGTTGTGTGTGATCCACCGTAAGGAGCAGGGGCAAATTGTTTCCTATGCCCACATAGGCACGGGTAACTTCCACGAGAAAACCGCGAAGATCTATACCGACTTTAGCCTGTTCACAAAAGATCCTGCCATTTGTGACGAATGCGATAATGTTTTTAAGTTTATCGAACACAGCTACAAACCGTTTAATTTCGAGCACCTGATGGTGTCACCGGTCAATGCCCGTGAACGTATCTACAGCCTGATTGAAGAGCAGTGCCAACTTAAACGCAATGGCAGTATTCTTATTAAGATCAATAACCTGGTTGATAAGGAATTGATCGATAGGCTCTATATAGCGTCACAACAAGGTGTAAAGATACGGCTGATTATTCGCGGCATGTGCTCCCTGGTACCCGGCATTAAAGGCTTAAGCGACAATATTAAGGTGATCAGCATAGTGGATCGCTTTTTAGAGCACCCACGGGTAATGGTATTCGGCAAGTATGAGCAAAGTAAGGTGTATATATCCTCCGCCGACTGGATGACCCGCAACCTCGACCATCGTGTCGAAGTGGGCGTGCCCATCTACAGCCCGGCGCTACAACAGATGATAGTCGACATTCTTGAGCTGCAATGGCGCGACCGCAGCAAAGCCCGTATTATTGATGCACAACAGCAGAACCAGTATGTACGCCGCGGTAATAAGAAGAAGATTCGCTCGCAAATCGCCATACATGACTATCTCAAAAAATGGGAAAGCAGCCGTGCAGAGCAATGAGCCCACGACTTACGCCGCCGTTGACTTAGGTTCGAACAGCTTTCATTTGCTGTTGGCCCGTGAAGTCGATGGCCGTTTCGAGGTATTACACAAGGAAAAACAACGGGTTTACCTCGCCGCGGGGCTAGATCAGCGCGCCTGCCTGAGCGACGAAGCCATAGACAGGGCGGTGGCTGTGCTCAAACAGTTTGCCCATACTCTGGCGGACTTTCCCGCCGCCAACGTCAAGGTGGTGGCCACTTATACTCTGCGCCGGGCCCGCAATGTAAAACGCTTCATGCAACGTGCGCGAGCCATTTTCCCTTTTCATATCGATGTGATCTCCGGTCAGGAAGAAGCGCGGCTGATTTATCAGGGAGTGGCTCAACACCTGCACCATGACGGCCGTCGTTTGGTTATCGACATAGGTGGTGGCAGCACCGAGCTGGTGATCGGCGAGCACCATCAGCACCTGGCATTAAGCAGCAGAAACATGGGCTGCGTCAGTTACTCACAGCAGTTTTTCGGCGACGGGCGGATCACCAAAAAACGTTTTCAACGCGCTATCTTGCGTGCCGAACAGGAGCTGGAGTCGATCACCAATACTTATGGCCAGTTAGGCTGGCAACATGTGCTTGCCACCTCGGGCACAGCCAAAGTCCTCACCGCCATATGCCATGAGGGTGACCTGAATCAGGCTTTGACCCTGAACGATTTACTGCAACTGATGAACGGTAGCTGTGCAGCCGGTCATATCGACCATCTCCCCTCTAGCGAGCTGATACCCGAGCGCCGCGCCACATTTTGCGGTGGCCTGGCCATACTGCTCGCAGTCATGCGTTCGCTGGGCATAGATAAACTCAATTATTGTGATTACTCGCTACGTGAGGGCCTGCTGCATGAGCTGCATGAAAAGCTCAGTGCCAAGGATATTCGCGTGACCACCATAGCAAACCTGAGCGCCCGCTATGTTATCGATACCGAGCACGCAGCCAATGTCTGTGATTCCCTGCAATGGCTCTTCCCCCATGTTGCCGAGCCATGGCGGCTATGCGACGAGGATTTAGTCACCCTCAATTGGGCCGCGCAACTACATGAGGTAGGTTTGAGCATCAATTCCTCGGGATTGCATAAGCATAGCGCCTATATCATAGCTAACAGCCAATTGCCTGGCTTTACCCAGGAACAACAGCGGCTGCTGGCGACGTTAACGCGCTTCTATCGGAAAAAAATCAAGCTTAGAGAAATGCCCGACTTTATCCACCTGCAGCAAGCCACGCTGTATAGGCTAATAGCGCTGTTTCGTCTGGCGGTGCTGCTTAATCGTAAGCGCCAGGCGCTGAGTAAACCTCAGTTTGCCATCACAGTGGATGGTCACTCGTTAAGCTTGGAGTTTAAGGATCAATGGCTCAAGGAGCACAGCTTGTTTGCCGCCGATCTGGAGGCCGAACAAAGGCAATGGCAAAAGCTGGGCTTAAAGCTGCAGATATTTTAGGCCCGGCTCCATATTTGCCGTTGATGATGTAACAATATACTGGTGATAATCGACACCAGACAATAGCCAAGGAATAACCAGAAGCCCTGATGCAACTGTGCCTGCATGATCACCAACTGACCAAAGTGGCCATCGGCATTGCCGCCCAGGTAGGTGATGATCAACGCCAACACAAACACATCAGCCATGCTCCACTTACTCAGCTTTGCGCTAAGCCCTTGCAGGCGCCCCGCTATAGGTCTTGGTCCGAGCAGCAAGACGGCAAATTGCAAGCTGGATTTAAACAGCGGCACCACTACGGAAAACATTGCCACCAGCACGGCCACCAGGACATTATCATGTTGATATAACTCCACCACAGTACCCCAGATGCTGCGGGTTTTACCATAGGCCTCAATATGCCCCTCGAGACGGTCCAAACCGAGCATTTGCGACAAGGTATGGAGCATATAACGACTTTGGCTGTCGCTGTCCTCGGTGATGGCTTCCACGGCACTGTTGGCCAGCTCTGACTTGGCTATTTTCGCTTCTATGGTCAATGCCGGCTCGGTGACCGCAAAGGCCAACAACAGCAGGGAAAAAATCAGCAGTAGACTAATCAAAAAACGACGCACGGCATTCCTCCAAGAGAGTCAAAAAGCGCAACATGCGGGCCGCGCTGTCTCGCAATACCTTGTTATTATGGCCCTTTTTGTACATATATGTACACGAATTAACTAGGAACAGCTTGCCCTAAGGGTTTACTGTAAAGGCAACAGTTCCTAAAACAATACCTTTTGTGTGGGTATATTGGTTATAATTGAGCTTTCTTCTACTCTTTAAGTACTGATTTTTATGAGCATAGAACAAACATTACGAGATCGTAGCAACAACCAATGCGAATTATGCGCCAGCAGCGACAACCTAAGCGTTTACGCTGTACCGCCAGAAGGTGAAGCCCACTCCGACAAATCTATCCTGGTTTGTGGCGTGTGTGCCGAGCAATTAAAAAACCAAGACCAGTTGAGCGACACCCATTGGCACTGCCTTAATGACAGCATGTGGAGCCAGGTGCCTGCGGTACAGGTAGTGGCTTGGCGACTACTTAATAAATTAAGCGCCGAACACAGTTGGGCCGGCGATATGCTCGATATGCTATACCTTGATGAGCAAACACAACAATGGGCCGAGGCTGCCATTGCCGAAGACGAAGATGTGGTGCATCTCGATTCCAACGGCGTGCGTTTGGCCGCGGGTGATACGGTTACCCTGATCAAAGATTTGGATGTCAAAGGCAGTAGCCTAGTAGCCAAGCGTGGCACCGCGGTACGTAATATCGGCCTAACGTCAAACCCGGAGCATATCGAAGGGCGCGTTGAAGGCCAGCGCATTGTCATTCTTACTAAATTCGTAAAGAAATAGCGACCCGCACATGATAAGCGCGAGGGTCGCAGTATAAGTCCATGTATTAAGGCGTAATTAATACATATTTACTTAAAGTACTGGCAGTATTAAAGGAGTTAATAATATGAGCAAAAAGATTACTTTTTCGGCCCTAGCCCTTACCAGCGTATTATTGGGTGCTTGCAGCAATACCCCGGAGCAAAGCGCAGAAACTACCGCTGAGCAACAAATGAAAACCATGCAGGTGCAAGTCTTGTACAAAGACCGCAGTCTGCAACCTCCCGGCTCGCAATTAACGGTCACCCTTTCCGATGTCTCTAAAATGGATGTAGCGGCCGAGGTCATTGCCAGCGAAACCATTACCCTGGATGGTGCACCGCCGTATGATCTCACTCTGACCTACGCTGCCGATGCACTGAAAGAGCGCATGCGCTACAGTGTCAGCGCCAAAATAATGCTTGATGGCGAGCTGCGTTATATCACCACGCAAAATAACGACCCCTTTGGTACCACGCAAACGCAAAGCCCAATTAAGGTGATGATGGAGCGCGTTGCCATGCCAGACGAAAGCCTGGTCAATACCTATTGGAAAGCGGTCAAACTTGGTGGTAAGGAAGTGGTTGTCAATAAGCGTGAGCCACACATCACCTTACATCAGGATGGTCGCATGAGCGGCTTCTTAAGCTGCAACCAGACCATGGGCCAGTATGTTAAGGGTCAATACTTTGGTTTACGCTTTAAGTCTTTAGCCAGCACCCAAAAAATGTGTATGGAGTTGATGGAGCAAGAACAGCAGCTGAGCAAGGCGCTTGCCGACACCTTCTCATACCGCATTAAGGGTGACACCCTAACCTTGAAAAACGAGCAAGGCGACGCCTTGGCAATCTTCAAGGCCGTGCACCTAAAATAACCCTGATGTTGCGGTGCTCACGCGCCGCAACCTCCTCCCCCATTTGGCCCTAGCTCTTATCTTTTCGAACCGGGCGCAGCGACACCCAAGTTCCCAAATTGAAAACACCAAACATGGTAAATTTGCCGCGAACAGGATATTCTAATTCTTTATAGTTACCTGTGACTTACAGTAAGAGGCCCTATCGCGTGCTGACAGCCTTAGAAAAATTGATAAAAATCCTGGTGCTTATCATACTTGTCATCATCTTTTTTGGCCTGGTACTCACCCCCAGCTACGAGGTCCAGCGCAGTGTCGATATCAATCGCTCCACGGCGCAGCTAGCCCCTTGGTTGCAGGATTTAAATAACTGGCCAAAATGGCTGGCCGTAAAACAAATTGAAGATCAGGCCCAGTTGCAGGTCTATGGTAAGACGCAAGGCGTGGGGGCACACATTAACTGGTTGGGTGAGAACTCCGGCGGCGAGCTCAGCATTACCCAAAGCAGCGCCGAGCACCTGGAGTTTCAGGTGCTGGTCAACAACGAATACCTCTCCCAAGGCGTGATCCGTATTGAAGGATATGACCAGGGCTGCCGGGTCATCTGGCAACAGCAAGGGGAAATCGCCATTCCGGTTTTAGGTCCTTATCTGGCCTGGTTTGCCGAGCATCAACTGCAGAACACCATCACCCATAGCCTGAACAACTTGAGAACGCTGGCCGAACTGCCTGATCTGAAGGAGGGCGACGAGCAGCCCAGCGACGCCTAGCAAGGCTTTCAACAAACACAAAAAAAGCGCCGAAAGGCGCTTTTTTATGAACTCAAGTGCTTAGAAGTGCACCTGTAAACCGGCGAACGGTCCGGATACATCGATATCCGTGTTGATATCGTCGATATCGTCCAGCTCAATCAGCATGCTGCGGTAACCAGCACGAACGGCTACATCCACCGCTAGGTTATCGATCACTTCCCACTCAACGCCAACCTGGTAGTCATGTACCGAGCTGTCGTCCAGGGCAAACATGCTGCCTTCGGCGAATACGCTCAGACCGGTGAATGGCAGGCCTACTTGAGCACGACCATAGGCTAGCGGTACAAAGCCAGAGAAATCGGTGCGAACCATGGCGTCACTGTTGGTATCAGTGATGTAGAAGTCACCATCGAACTGCTTGGCGCTTAAACCCAAGTCGATCGACAAGGTATCGTTATCGAAGATTTCGTAATACAGCACGTAGTCGATATGAGTTAGGTCGGTTTCGGTATACAACTGGGTACCGGCGCCAAAGTTAATGTCCTGGAACTCAAAGCCGTCGACTAGGGTGGTGTCGCCGGTTACATCCATTTCCGTGTAACGAAGTTTCACGTTAGGGATAAGTGGTACTGGGTGCTCTAGGGCTACGTAGTAACTGGTTAAGGTTTCATCTTCGAACGAGAAATCTTGTTGGGCATTGCCTTTACTACCAAAGCTGCCTTCCGGCTCTGCCTGCCAGCCTTCGGCACCTACGTATAAACCTAATAACGTATCGGCCTGGGCTACTGGTGCCATGGTTGCTAACGATACTGCTGCCGCTAGAACGTACTTTTTCATTTTATCCCCTATTATCCTTGTGCGAGTAACTCGCTTAGTTCAATCAGTGCCGCATTGGCACGCGAAATATAATTAGCCATTACCAAAGAGTGATTGGCCACAAAACCAAAACCACTGCCATTTAAGACCATGGGACTCCATACCGGCTCCTGAGTTGCCTCGAGTTCACGGATGATCTGCTGCACACTCACCTTGGCATTTTTCTTTTCCAACACGTCGGCAAAGTCATGCTCAATGGCACTTAGAAAATGCAGCAACGCCCAAGTGGCGCCACGGGCTTCATAAAAGGTGTCATCAATTTTCCACCAGGAGGTGCGTACCATTTGCTCATGAGGTGCATAGGTGGCTTGATGAGCCTCACGGTCTCCGGCTAAGTCCGTGTTTAAGCGCTCCTGGCCGACACTGGCACTGAGGCGCTGACTTAAGCTGCCAAGGCGTTTTTCCGCTTCTTTTACCCAGGCGCGCAGGTTATCGGCGCGGGCATAAAACTGGCTTTGACGATCATTGCTGTCGGCAATTTGCGAGCGGTACTCTATTAGTAACTCGATGCCTTTTTGGTACTCGCCCTCGGCGCTTGGCCACATCCAGGCGGTATTGCTGATATTAAATTGCGGCTGGGCTTTTTTCAGCGATGGGTGCTCAGTCGATTGAGATTGCGAGCGGCTGAAGTCTTTACGCATGGATAAGGCCATATCCCGAGCCATCTCCAGTGCGCCGTATTCCCAGGCGGGCATATTATCCATCATGACGCTCGGCGGCATCATATCGTTGCTGAGGTAACCACCGGGTTTGTCGAGTAAAGATTGAGTCACGGTGATCAACGCCGAGGTGGTCACATAGCCGGTCACCAGTTGCTCGTTGCGTTCACTGGCCTGCTGTTTGGCATTCTCAAGCACATCAAAGCGGTCCGGCTCTATGCTCCAATACACGGCAATTAAATAGAATAACAATAATACCGCGGCGATGGCCGCTGCGATCTTTCCTTTATGCTGTGACATATCAACTCCTAGTTGTGGTGGTGCTCACTGCCACTGTCGCGCTTTTGCTCGATTAAACTAAAAACACGTGCCTGGCCGTTTACACGTTCGCCATCGGCGAAGATCAATGTCATTTTCAGAGTCTGATCGACGCTAAGGGCTTGCTGTGGCGAAAATAACATTAAGTGTAGCCCACCCGGTTGCAACACTACGCGGCTATTTGCGCCGATAGTGAGGCTGTCTAATTTACGCATTTTCATCATGCCATCGCTGTGTTCATGAGTGTGGATTTCCACGCGCCCTAGCGATTCTAACTCGACGGCTTTAAGGATGCGCTCACGCTCAGAGTGATTTTCCAGCGCAAAGTAGCCCACCGAACTGTTGGCCGCCGGCAAAAACTGGCGAACTTTCGCATCGCTGAGCATCAGCCCATCCTGGGCGTAACTAAAGGCACAAGCACAAAGGGCCATTGCCGCAAGCAAGGCCCGATTGAAAATACGCAACATAATGCTTCCTTGAATTTATCCCTTGAAGGTACCCTAATATAACTTAATGACAACTGAGTGTCTTTAGTAAAATCAGCGACCTAAACCCCATCGGGATGGGATTAAACAAGGATCTGCTCTTCAAAGAGCAGGTGACAAACAAGGTAAACCGCCGCCATGATGATGGGGGCATTGAGGAAGATAATGATCACTGCCAGGCGAACCAGCCACACTGGCAAATGATGATGTTTGGCAAAACCGGCGCAGACGCCAGAGATTTTCTTATCCAGGGCATCGCGGTAATAAGTGCTGCTTGATTTAGCCATGGTGTACTCCTAAGTAGTGGAACTACTCCATGACTCTCAAGTTACATGCCAAAAAGCAAGCTATTGAATTTAAATGATTATTCAGTGTAAGCGGCGAATATCAATTCGCCGTACAGACTAATTTATGGTGTATTTGCCTACTTCTAGCTGACAAAGGCCAGGGCTTCTACCAGGGTTTGCGCCGTGGCTTCACGCTTGTGACCATTTTCAGACAGGTGACGACGGTATCCTCGCGCTCCTGGCATGCCCTGGAAAAGCCCCAGCATATGACGCGCCACATGCCAAAAACGGGCCCCTTGGCGCATTTCATCATCGATATAACCCAGCATTTGCTCGGCTATCTGATGACGAGTCAGGGTGCAGCCTGGCTGACCGTAGAGCTCGGCATCCACCTGCGCCAGCAAATAAGGGTTGCTGTAGGCTTCACGGCCTATCATTACACCATCAACATGCTGCAAATGGTGCTGACACTCGGCAATGGTTTTAATGCCGCCATTAATGCTGATATGCAGGTGCGGATAGTCTTTTTTAAGCTGATAAACACGAGGGTAATCCAGCGGCGGGATCTCCCGGTTTTCTTTCGGGCTCAACCCCTGCAACCAGGCCTTGCGGGCATGAATAATAAAATCATCACAGCCGATTTTATGGTTGGCATCGATTAACGCCAGCAGAAACTCATAGCTGTCTTGCTCGTCAATACCGATGCGAGTTTTGACCGTCACCGGAATATCGGTCACCGCCTTCATCGCCGCAATGCCCTCGGCCACCAGTTCCGGCTCCGCCATCAAACAGGCACCGAAGCGACCATTTTGCACCCGGTCGGAAGGACAACCCACGTTTAAGTTAATTTCCGCATAACCGCGCTGGGCCGCCAGCTTAGCGCAATGGGCCAGCTCCTCGGGGTTTGAACCACCCAGCTGCAGAGCAACTGGTTGCTCGTGCTGGTTGAAATGCAGGTAATCACCCTTGCCATGAATAATGGCACCGGTAGTGATCATCTCGGTGTAAAGCACCGCTTCTTTACTCATCAGGCGATGAAAGGTACGGCAATGACGGTCGGTCCAATCCAGCATGGGCGCGACGCTAAAGCGACGGAAAGTGTCTTGCTGCCAAGTCGGGGTCGGCGTGTGGATGATTGTGTCTGTCATGGCTGATTACCTATCTATGCACTGCTTCTGAGCAATAAGGGCGCGAATTATACGCAACTCCAGCATAAATTTCACGCCATCAAAGCATCCTCTTGCTAAAGAGCAAAGTAGTCTTTAATGCCACCGAGGATATTAGCCACCGCCACCGAGCTTAAGATCAGACCCATAACCCGGGAAATAATGCTGGCACCGCTGTCGCCGATAAAGTTATGCACGTAACGGGCAAGCAGCAAGAGCAAGAGTACCAGCACCAGCACTCCCAGCATCACAGAAGAAGTGATCGCCTGTTCGACCCAGGTAAATTCTTCATTACGGGTCATCAGCACTGCCCCCAGCATGGCTCCAGGGCTGGCTATGGATGGTATGGCCAAAGGGAAAATGGCGGTTTCGGTAGAGTCGCGCATGCTTTTGATCTCGGACTCCGGTTTACCTTCACCAAAGATCATGGTCAACGCAAATAACAGCAGAACGATGCCACCGGCGATTTGAAAAGCGGCCAGGGGAATACTTATGGCATTCAGTAATAACTCGCCGACCACCACAAAAAAGAGCAACACCAGGGCTGAAACGGCAACGGCCTTATAGGCTACCTTGCGCTTAAAGGCAGCGTCTTCGCCGCGGGTAACGGCGATAAATACCGGAATGGTGCCCACCGGGTCGATAACCGCAAAAAAGAAGATAAATGTGGCGATTAACTCGTTCACGCTAACTCCCAGTTATGAAAACAAAATTATACCGTTGGCGACAATTCAGAGATAGTAATTTTTCGCGACCATAGTATGCTAATAGGGGTGGCAAGAAGATCTAAAAGGTAACCTATGAACGTCGATGCGCTGGTCAATAAAGCGAAAAGAATGTGTGATAGCAAGGGCGCGCGCTTCACCCCCATCAGAGAAAAGGTTTTTCGCTTACTGGCGAGCACCGAAAGCGGTGTGGGTGCCTACGACTTGTTAGAGCAGCTCAAGGTCACCGAAAGCAGCGCCAAACCGGCCACCATTTATCGCGCCTTAGACTTTTTGGCGGAGCAGGGGTTTATCCATAAAATCGAAAGCACCAATGCCTTTATGCTGTGCCATCACTTTGAGTCGATTCACCCGGTGCAATTGTTGATCTGCGATCAATGCGGCCATGTGGCCGAGTTGCATTCCAGCGTCCTTTCCCACGAACTAAGCGCCCTCGCCTTGGAGCATGGCTTTAGCGTCAGCTCGCAAACCATAGAGGCCCATGGCATTTGTAAAAACTGTCAATCTTAATCTTCAGCAGCAGTACGCCGAGTTTAATCATCTTTATGAATGTCGAATTTATTAATCCCTTTCTTTCTTCCCTGTTAAATGTGTTGGCTACCATGGCCAACACTCGGCTCGAGCCGGGGCAGCCAAGTATCAAAAACTCCGAGGTGGCGCTGGGCGATGTGTCTGGAATGATAGGCATGGTCGGCCCACAAACTAAGGGCTCGATGTCGATCACCTTCGATGAAGCCTTGGCCTTAGACATAATGCAGCGCATGCTCGGCGAGCGCCCAGCCAACGTGAATGAAGAAGTAACCGACATGGTGGGTGAGATCACCAACATGGTGACCGGTGGCGCTAAAAACCTGCTCGGTGACAAGGGCTATGATTTTGAGATGGCCACCCCCGTAGTTGTGGCCGGTAAAGGACACCATCTCAGTCACAAATGTCAGGGCAAAACCCTGCTAATGCCTTTTAACTCGGCCGCTGGCAAGGCCCATATTGAAGTGAGCTTTGATACCCTATGAGCTGGCAACAACAACAAATCACCCTCAGTGCCAAAGCGCGCGGCTTCCATCTTATCGATGACGAACTGGCACGACTGCTGCCGCAAATCGGCCAGTACCAGGTGGGGATGGTTCACCTGCTGCTGCTGCATACCTCGGCCAGTTTAACCATTAATGAAAACGCCGATCCCACGGTGCGCCAGGATATGGAAGCGCACTTTAACTGGGCCGCCCCCGAACGCCAGCCCTTCTATCGCCATACCTATGAAGGGGATGACGATATGCCGGCGCATATCAAGGCCAGCACTCTGGGCTGTGAGCTTACCCTGCCAATACGTGACGGACGTCTGGTACTTGGCACCTGGCAGGGCATTTATTTAGGTGAGCACCGTGATGCCGGTGGTAAGCGTCGCATCATTGCCACTTTCCAGGGTCAATTGTACCCCTAACAAAAACAAAAAGCCCTTTTCTTACAATAAATTACAACTATTCCTTATTTACTAAAACTGCGGCTATAGTTAATAGGCCTCTGAACTAATAAGGAACAATAATGCTAACACCCAATAATAACACCCTGATCGTTCCCTGCGAGCCCAACGACTACACAGCGCAACAAAGCTTTATGCTCACCCCCAGCACCTCACAGCGCTGGATAACCCAGCTTAGCGAAAGCGGCGAAAGCCTCGGCGGCCCCAACAACGACGACTTTAACGTCAACTTCACCAACAACCCCAGCGATCCCAGTCTAGAAAAGCTCCAGGAGGCAAGGTTTGTCGTTCATATTGAAGACCCGGATTGGGAGTTTTTCGGTAATGGTGTCGAATACGTTAAAAATAACAGCAATTGTAATTACAACGTCGACTCACAGTTGAGCGACGATAAGAAGCAGCTAACCATAGTATTGCGCCAGGTAGAGCCAACCGTTAACTATGCCGGCAGTGATAATAGCCCGCTGGATAAGGTGATTGAAGTCACGCCATCGCCTTCGGCCCAGCCATTAACCATTGGCTTTCGTTATACCGCCAAGCAATTGAGTAGCGGGCGTTATTACATGTCTCAGGACCCACGTATTATTGTCGAGCGTCCTAAAGAGCAGTAACCCGGCCCTATTTACAAAGCCGTTGTGGCTGGCTTAAACGCGCCGTGAATTGCGGGTAAGCACATAACGGTTTAAACCAGGGTAAGACAAACCAATTGGCACTGTAGCCCGCCTGCATTGCCTTTTGCACATAATACAACGCCGAATGTTCATCGCCGGTGGCGGCATAGACGATGGCCGCCGCATAATGAATATCGGCCAGCTCCTGGCCCAGTTCCAAACTGGTGTTGATGGCGGTAGTTGCCCGTTGATAATCCCCCAAATGGGCATAGGCCTGGGCTCGGTCCGACCAAGAGTAGGCCGACTGTTGGCCGTTATTCACATCGATCACCTGCTGATAATACTTACGTCCCAAGGCCAGTTGCCCAGCCAGAGTCAGGGCATCCGCATAATTTAAGGTAATGGCCGAGTTATTTGGCGCCAGACTGTGCGCTTGAGCGGCCATGGTGTGCGCCTGCTGATATTGTTGCGAGTACAAGTAGGCCAGCGCGAGGTTCGCCAGTATGGTGGTGTTGGCGACGTCCTTAGGGTCCAAAGATTCCTTGATGGTCGCCTCATAATGTTGGATCACGGTGGCAAAATCACCGCGGGTCAGCGCCAGCACAGCCAGTAGCTTTTGCGCGTCTGAGTCCAGCGGCAGCTTATTGACCACATCGTCGAGCAGGGATTGCGCCGAGTCGCTATCCCC
This sequence comes from Pseudoalteromonas sp. BDTF-M6, assembly GCF_018334135.1. Classification (NCBI taxonomy): domain Bacteria; kingdom Pseudomonadati; phylum Pseudomonadota; class Gammaproteobacteria; order Alteromonadales; family Pseudoalteromonadaceae; genus Pseudoalteromonas; species Pseudoalteromonas sp. BDTF-M6. The sequence goes on along the minus strand of NZ_JAGXTQ010000002.1, from coordinate 420,445 downwards.
CATGCTATAGAGCAAGGTGGCCAGCTTCTTCTGCACATTCAGGTTCGGACGCATCATCAAGGAGCGCTCCAAAGCTTCACGCCCCTTTTCCCGCTCCCCTTGCGCCAGATACCAGGAAGCTTGCAGGTTTAAAAACTCCGCCTCTACCCCGCCTAACTGACGTAATTGCACCAGGTAATGGTACGCCTCTTCAACCTCTCCCTGGGCTAAGGCCAATAAAATGCGATTGCTCAAATAACTTGGCCGGCGTTGATATTGCCGTGGTGCCTGGTTCAGTAACCGCAGCACCTGCTTCACGTAATCACCCTGGCCGGTAATATCATTGAGCTGCAGCGCCAGCTCCCGCGCCAGTGTATAGCCCACATCAAAGTGTGGCTGTGTGTTCAGTAGCGCCATAATATCGTTAAACAAGGGCTCACTGATCTCGCCGTCATGATAATAGCGGTTGTAATAATTAAAGAACTGCTCTTGCAGCACCTGTTTTTCCTGCTCATCAAAGCTGGCTTGGTGAGCAAACAGGCTGGCACCATAAAAGCGCGCCGATTCATGGACGTTGCGGGTGTCGATCAGGTCCGTTTGCCACTGCCTGGTAGCGACGAGCTGCCACTCAGGTGCCTCTAACCGACTGATTTCAATGTTGCAGTAGCGCTGCTGACAAGAAGCCGAGCTGGTAATAAAGACACTTGCGCCGGTGTAATCGGCGAGCATTTGAAAATAGCTTTTTGGGTCTTGTAAGCGCGTCGCTTCAACCCCTTTGGCCAGCATCAGCAATTCGGTATGACTTACCAAATGTTCATTTTGCGACGCCAATTGCTGCCACAACGCACTTTGAATGGAACCACTGAGCGTGCCCTGATAGTAGGCAAACTCGGGGGATTCGATCTGCACCTGAGTCGGCAAGATGGCCACCACCGGTGCCTTGATAAAGTAATCGCGAAACAGGTAGAGGGCCACCAGCAAGGCGCCGATCAAGGTCAGGGTAATGCCATAATACCAGGCCTGCTGTGCGCGTTTTGAACCAGCTTTAGTTTTGCCGTCAGGCTCATCCGAAAGGGGAGCCTCTTCATTGCCCTCGCCTTGGGTCGGCGCCTCTAACGGCTCGGTCTGCTGGGCCAAAATGGCCTGCTGCACCTGCAACTGCAATATTTGCTCAAGCTGGGTGCTCAGCGCCCCGCGTCGTAAATTAACACGCTCTGCCGGCTCCAGTGCCAAACCCTGCCCGAGAATATGGATCAGCGGCTGCGGCAAATACTCGGAAAACCCGCTCAAATCCATCGACTGACCAGTGCAAATAGCCTCGGCCAAGTCTTTGTCACTGCCTTGCCCGCCAAAAGGATGCTGCCCCGTCAGTAACTCAATGGCGAGGACACAAAAGGAGAACCAGTCACTGTTATTGCTCAGTGCCTGAGAACTGATCTGCTCCGGCGCCATGTAGCCCTGAGTCCCGACACTGGCACTGGCCTTAGCATTGGCACCAATAAATTCGGCAATACCGAAATCGGCGACTTTTACCGCCCCCGATTCGCTGATCAGAATATTGCTGGGTTTTAAATCCCGATGAATAATCCCGTTGCGATGGGCATGCTCCAAGCCCTTGGCAATATCGATCAACAGGGAGAGCTTTTGCTCAAGACTGAGTAAATGCTGCTTTTGATACTGCAACAGGTTTTTGCCTCGGCAAAATTCCATGACCAGAAAGTGAATTCCCTGATCTTCAGCACAGTCAAATACTTGAATTATATTGGGGTGATTTAGGCGAGCTAGAAATCGGGCTTCATTGAGGGCCGTAGCACTGTCTGCAGCGCTCAGTTCGGCCTGGGCCAGCACCTTAAGAGCAACGGTGCGCTCCAGCTTGGTATCGAAGGCCTCATATACGGTGCCCATGGCGCCTTGGTATACCTGCCGTTTGAGCTCATAGTGGGCTAACGTCTGCATTACCACTTGGCCCGCTAATTAGAGGCGCGGTTAATGGCGCCCTCTAGCTGATGACCCTTATAAATCTCGAAGTTACTGGCGTTAAAGCGCACCTTACGCAGCTTGCGCTCAATAACATGGTCGGCCCCTTCCACATGGGCCAGGGCATCGCTAAACTGTTTGCGAGCGCGATGGATTTGAATATTGAGGTAGCGGGAATCTATGCCCAAGTCTTTGGCTATCACCTCGGTATCGACCCAGCCCTGACTCAATTCGTGTAAACCACTGGCCGCATCCTGAGCCCTGTAGCGCGCCAAATTCAACGTGAGATAATGGTGGCAGCGCTCACCCAGGTCGACCTCTTCATTGGGGCCTTTGATGACCAGCTCCGCCGACTCTTCATCCAGGGTTAAATGGAAAATAAAGTTAAGATCGGCCAGTTTCACGCTGGCCACCTCGCGCATGGCGGTGGCCGCTTCGCTGTGACTCAGGTGCAATTGGTAGGTATGGCGACTATCGCTCACTCTGTCGTGCTCTATGATGATGGTGTGCTCGAGAAGCGGTCCGTCGAGGCGCTCAAAGCACCAAAAGCCGCTGTCACGCTGAATAAAGACGGCGATTTCCGGCTGCTCGTCGGGGATCAGGTTATAACTGCTTAGCGGAATGTGTTGTTCTGTCGGTCGCTGCATGGCGTCGAGAATAATCAGCATATCCTCGGGTTTATCCAGGTTTGCAACCCGATAGCCGCGGCTGTTATTGCCGGGAAAGGTGAGTAAGTCATTGCAATGCAGTATCTCGGGGCGATCTTTTTCCAAGCGCTTCGAGTTCAGCCAGGTGCCATTACGACTGAGATCCCGCACCTGCCAGTGGCTCCCCTGCCACTCGATAATGCAGTGAATTTTCGACACGCTGGGATCAACAACTAGGGTATCGACGCTATATTGAAAGCGACCAAAACTATGGTGGGCATGCAGGTAGATCACATTGTCTGTGTCTAGTTCGATAAGGTAAGCCATATCCGCTCCCAGCACCTATCCCTGTAATAATATTGTTGAAGTTATAAGTCATTCTGAGCTTTTTTTTAGCAAAAATAAACAACTGCTTTACAAGTTGACCGCAACCCTGCAGGAAAGGCACAGTTTTCACTTATAAATCATATTGATAGTTTTTATTTGCTCCGGAGCAGCAAATGGCGGATAAGGCGGCTTCGGTGCCGCCTAGTTCAGGTATTGGTAGGTCACTCGTGGCGTGATATTGCACAGCAATTCATAGGCTATGGTGCTGGCGCAGGTGGCAATTTCTTCAATACCGAGCTCGGCGCCCCACATAATGGCGTCGTCACCGACCGCCACATCCTGATTATCGGCACCGATATCTACACTGATCATATCCATGGAGACTCTTCCCACCAAGGGATAGCGGCGACCATTAATAAGCACCGGCGTACCATTTTCGGCATGCCGCGGATAACCGTCACCATAGCCTATGGCAACAACCGCTAACTGGGTATCGGCATCGGCATGCCAATGACCGCCATAACCCACGGGCTCACCTTTTTTCACCCGGCGCACGGCTATGACTTCGCTGGTCAGACTCATCACCGGCTTTAAGCCAAGCTCCAAGGAGGTTTTACCCTGCACTGGTGACACTCCGTATAGCATTAATCCGGGGCGCACCCAATGGCCATGACTTTGCGGATAATTGATAATGGCGGCAGAGTTAGCCAGACATAAAGGCGCCAGCTTGTCTTTGACCAGGCTGGTAAAGGTGGCCAGCTGAGTTTGGTTATAGCTGTTTTCGAGCTCGTCGGCACAGGCGAAGTGAGTCATTAGATGAAGCTGTTCATGCACATTCTCACAGCCCTTAAGGCGCTGATAAAACTGCTCGAATTGCTCCGGCTCAACGCCTAGGCGATGCATGCCGGTGTCGACCTTTAGCCACACCTTGATCTGCCCATTTAACTGCGCCTGCTCCAGCGCCGCTAACTGATACTCGTCATGCACTATGGTTTGAAAATTGTTGGCCAGCATGATGTCGATATCGCTGGCCTTAAAAAAGCCTTCAAGCAAGACAATGGGCTTGGTAATACCGCCGGTACGCAGCGCCAGCGCCTCTTCGATACGGGCCACGGCAAAGGCATCCGCACCCGCCAGTTGCTGGGCTATAGGTACCAGGCCATGACCATAGGCATTGGCTTTAAGCACCGCCATCACCTGGCTGCTGGGAGCCAGCTCTTTAACCCGGGCGAGATTGGCTCGCAGCGCAGAAAAATCAATAGTTGCCGTAGCCAGCGCCATAATTATTAGTACTCATCATCCATTGCCGGTCCGGCATAATTATCGAACCGTGAGTATTGCCCCTGGAAGGTTAACCGAACCTTACCGATAGGACCATTACGCTGCTTACCGATAATGATCTCTGCGGTGCCCTTGTCGTTACTGTCTTCGTTATACACTTCGTCACGATAGATAAACATGATCAAGTCGGCATCCTGCTCGATTGAGCCCGATTCACGTAAGTCCGAGTTTACCGGGCGTTTATCGGCCCGCTGTTCCAGCGTACGGTTAAGCTGTGATAGCGCCACCACTGGACACTCCAGCTCTTTGGCCAGGGCCTTAAGTGAGCGTGAAATTTCGGCGATTTCCAGGGTCCGGTTATCAGACAAGCTCGGCACCCGCATCAACTGCAGGTAGTCGACCATGATCATACTGATACCACCGTGATCGCGGGCGATACGACGGGCGCGTGAGCGCACATCGGTAGGCGTTAGCCCTGAGGCGTCGTCGACATACATCTTGCCCTTTTCAATCAACAATCCCATGGTGGACGACAAGCGTGCCCAATCATCATCGTCCAGCTGACCGGTACGTACCTTGGTTTGGTTAATGCGTCCAAGTGAGGCCAACATACGCATCATGATCTGTTCCGAGGGCATCTCCAGGGAGAAGATCACCACCGGCTTATCACGGGTCATGGCCGCATGCTCCGCCAGGTTCATGGCAAAGGTGGTTTTACCCATGGACGGACGGGCGGCGACGATGATCAGATCCGAAGGCTGTAGCCCCGCGGTCATCTTATCTAGGTCGGAATAGCCCGTGCTCACCCCGGTCACACCGTCTTGTGGTGACTGATACAACTCTTCAATCTTATCGACGGTTTTTTCCAAAATAGTATGGATGTTCTGCGGACCTTCGGTGCTCTTGGTACGCTGTTCGGCGATTTTAAACACCTTGCTCTCGGCCAGGTCGAGCAGTTCATGGCTGCCGCGCCCTTCCGGGTTAAAGCCCGCCTCGGCAATTTCATTGGCCACACCGATCATTTCACGCACTACCGCACGTTCACGAACGATATGCGCATAAGCGGAAATATTCGCCGCACTTGGCGTGTTTTTAGCAATTTCCCCTAAGTAGGCAAAGCCACCTATGCTCTCAAGCTGGTTGTTTTTCTCCAGCGACTCCGAGATGGTAATTAGATCGATCGGCTGGCCTGCTTCCACCAGGCGTTCCATGGCCTCGAAAATAAACCTGTGGGTGCGGGTATAGAAATCCTGAGATACAACTATCTCGGCCACACGGTCAAAGGCTTCATTATCAAGCATTAGGCCACCAAGCACGGACTGCTCGGCTTCAATGGAATGCGGGGGTACTTTTAGGCTATCAACCTGTTTATCTATCTTTGCCATAGTTACTCTAAAGGGGAGCGAATTGCCTTATTCTATCGGCTTAGTATGGCAGTGCAACAACTGCGTGGCATTTTTAAAAAAGAAGCGGGCTAAGTGCCCGCTAAGTTGGGAGTTGTTTTTTTGCTAGTCGCGTTAATTAGTCGTTTTTACGTAAGTTAGTGTTGCCACTGATGGTGGTCACTTCCACTTCTGCCTCGCCCTGGCCCAGAGTGAAGCTTAGGCTCTCGCCCGGACCATATTTGGCTTCAACCGCCTTGTCTTTACTTAGCTCGTTGCGGATATCACCACCGGCATGGGCGTCTAAGTCAAAACGTGCCGAGACATTCGTTGGCAGGTATAAATCGAAGTCACCGCTGACGCTTTCGGCGCGGATTTGCGCGTTCGTTTTCAGCTCTTTCACATACACCTCCAGCTCGCCGTTAACGGTATTAAGCTTTAGGCTGCCAAGCGTGTGAGCACGCAACGTTAAATCACCATTGACGTTCTCAAAGCGAATGTCTTCTGACTTGGTGGTGCTGGTGACATCGCCGTTTACCAGGGTCATGCGCAGCTGGCCCTGCGAATCAACGTCATTGATATCGCCATTGACCGTTTGATAACGAATATCGCCGTTTAAGTTGGTACCGCTGACATCGCCATTGACGGTTTCAAAAATCAGCTTACCCGAGAGGTCCTTGGCATCGATATCGCCGTTGACGGTCTCAATGCGGCTGTCGCTGCTAAGCTCACTCACATCCACGTCCACATTGATGCCTTCGAGGCTGAGGGCGCTTTGCATCGGCATATAAATGGTCAGCTTTGAGCCTTCACCATTATCATCATTGTTGTTGCCCCAGCCCCAACCCTTGTTGTAGTTCTTCGGCATTTTGACAATAAAGTCGGTGCGTTGACCACGGGTCTCAAGGGTATAGCCTTCGGCTCTATCATCAAGCTCACCCTTGATTTGCAGACTGGCCTTATCCCAGCCCTTGATAATGATGTCACCGCGCTGGTTATCGATAAAGATACGACCATCGGCCGGTACGCTAATTTGCTCATCTATCTTCTCGCCAGCCAATGCTAAGCAAGGAACCATGGCTAGGGTATATGCTAGTGCTTTCATCTTCTTCTCCTAAATATGCTCTAATACAGTGCCCTGCTTGGGCTGGTGCACTTTATTAATTAAATCAAGTTGTTGTTGGTATACTTGCGCTAACATGCCAAGCAGTGCGCGGTTATTTGGGTCGTCTTCGAGCGCGGTTTTGATTGCCTTCTCGGCTTGCTCAAGCTCGGCCAGTTGTTGTTGCCAGTTATCGGTTAATGCCGGTTGCGACTGATACTGCACCAGCAGGCTTTGCTTTTGTTGCTCAAACACATCGCTGATCAATGCAAACTGAGTTTGCTCGGCGTCTTGCTGCATCGGCATATTTAAGCCCACCACGGCCACCAGGATCGCTGCGGCGGCACTGCCGAAGGCCGGTTTCACCCAATTACGTTTGCTCTTGCTTTGCTGCAAATTAATTGCATGCTCAATACCGGGCCAAAGGTCGCGACTTGGGCTCAACTCCTTATCTTGCGATTGCAGTTGCTGCTCTAAAAATTGGTCGAAGTCTGGTTTACTCATTTTCATACCACTCCTGTAACAACCCTCGGGCGCGGTGATACTGGGATTTTGACGATCCCACCGCCATATTCATCATTTGTGCTATCTCTTCGTGGCGATAGCCTTCCACCGCGTGCAGTACAAATACCTGCCGGGCTCGCTCGGGCAAACGCACTATTAATTTGTCGAGGCCATTAAGCTCCTGACATTGCGCCGCTTGCTCGTGCTCCATACCCGTCTCTTCACTGCTGACGACGCGCTGTAGCCAATTTTTTTGCTTGCGCAGATAACTGATGGCTATGTTGCTGGCGACCCGGTGTAACCAGGTACTGAATTGCGACTTACCATCAAAGCTGTTTATTTTTTGCCACAACTGCACAAACACTTCCTGGGTCACATCTTCCGCTTGAGCCTGATCGGCCACCAAGCGAAGACAGAGCGCATACACACGCCTTACGTGGCATTGGTACAGGACATAAAAGGCATCTTGGTCACCCTGCTGGGCTTTCTCGATGGTTTGTAGTTCCTGTTGCGCCGTTTGTGTTTGTGAGAATGCCTGTTCGGCATTAACCAACATCCGCGTCATCCTGTTGTTGTTTATTTGCTTTGTTACTGTATTAGACGCACCCAAAAGTACAAAGGGTTTAAACGGTTTTAAAAAATTTTTTAATTTATTTTTCAAAGGGAAGGAGTGGGGATTTTTGGCTGGGTTTGAAAGTTGGGTGTTTTGTAGTGACGATGGCACTTTGAATTGAGTTCTTGTCGCGGTGGCGACGGCACTTTGAAGTGAGTTATTGTCGCGGTGACGACGGCACTTTGAAGTGAGTTATTGTCGCGGTGACGACGGCACCCAAAAGGGGAATAATACGATTCCCCCTTTGGAATCCCCCCGTACCCCAGCGTTTGCTAATTGTCTCGCCTACTGGCGCGGCCTACGCACCCAGCGAAACTTGGCCTCCCGCCTCGATTCGCCTAACTCGGCTATCCCTGCCTCGCTGTGCTACCAACACCATCTGGCTCAACGCAAACGCAAGGGGCAATCACTGACACATCGAGCTCAAATAGAGATCTGAGTTTTAGAAAATACGGCAATTGGAATTTACATTAATCGCAGGTAATCTAAAGCTCAAAGTTCTTAATAACTCAGGGGACCGAGTAAATGGATAAGGAATATATGCCAGATTTCAGCGGCAAATGTATCTCAATGCGATTGGTTGATTCTGATTGTAGTCACGATTTAGTAGATCCTAAATTTGAAGTCCAAGCAGGTCGACTTTTTATCGTTGGCATCATCCCTGAGGGAGCATCTGAATCTAATTGGGATGCAAACCAATTAGGCGCAGTAGCATGGGAACAAGTCAGAAATTACACACTATTTGATAACTTGGCATCATATCAAAAGGCTGTCGCTATCTCTGAGTCTTACCAAGAAGAGGATTAGACTCTAAGATGAACTTCCTCGCAATTGTTTTAATACGTTTTTACCAGCGCTTTATTTCTCCCTACAAAGGGTTTCGCTGTGCGCATGCCTGCCTGCACAAAGGAGCATCTTGCTCTAACGCAGTACTCGAAATTGTAAAACAGCAAGGAATTTGGCGTGGATATCCAAATATCAAAGCACGAATGTACGCCTGTAAAAGCGCCTATGTCACGCTACAACTAAACACCCAAAAAGATCAAAACAAACGCAAAAAGAAAGACAATAGCTATGACTGCTGCGACCCATCCGCGGCCTGCGACGTCGCCAGCTGCACGGGTAGAGGAAGAAACTGCGACCTACCCGACCTCCCATGTGACTGCTGGCCATAGCATATTAGAAAAAATGAAGATAATTGAAAAAAGCATAGCCGCAAGAAACGCTATCAGCCTAAAAGCAAAGATCACCTACAAACTAGTAGCTGTAGTTCTGTGCACAACAGCATTTTTATCAGCTGATAAATACCCAATAGTATTCCTTGGTTGTCTTATCAGTTTATTTCTATTGTATTTTTATGTTCAATATCTTTACCACCATGCATCAGAAAAAACGCAAAGAAATAACTCAGATACAAGCAAGTAGGCGTACCTGTTCAAGTTAATTCGATCTTTTATGACAGGCGTACAATATATAAATTTGATGCTCCCGGAGGGAACTAATGGTTCAAAAAGTTGGCCTTATATGTTTTTCTTTTTTAATTCTTCCATGTTTTGTCAACTCAGAGAATCAAGAGAGAATCCTGACTATTGATACTATTTTTGGAGACTTAAATAGTTATAAAAACAGTGAAGTCGTATTTAAAGGTTATTATGCAGAAGGAACATTTTTTGCTAACGATGAGTTTTCTTGGAGCTTCAAAGAAAATTATATAGTAATGCCGTACAGAGGAGCTAAAACGGACGAGTTTGTTGAGAAATGTACAGGGAAGCTCTTAGTTGCTAGGGGGAAACTATACGTTGATAACATAAGAGCTCCAAGAATAAGGGAAATAGATACTTTGTATCCGCTGGTTGACCCAAAGATAAATTGTTTATCTCTGATCGAGCACTTTGATAATTAAAGTAGGAAAGGGGTCAAGTCTTGCATTGTGCATTTTAATAAATGTATCACAATTAGCCTGAGCCGCACTTGATGGATGACTGCTAATATTCCAAAAGGTGCGCTATACCTAGCAAGAAATACGGTTAAGGGGTCAGGTCTTGAATTTTACATCTGACCCAACCGAAGCAATAGCCACGCTAAATCTGACCGAATAGCTCTGATGTATCAGCCCAATTTCCCGTTTTGATTCGCGCTGTAGAAATCGGCTTTTGTTGTGCAGTGTGCTTGAGACAGCGAGATAGGGATATCGAGCTAGGTTTACCGAGTCAGGAGGACGAGTTAAACCGTGTTGAAAGCTAAGCGGAACGTTTAACAAAAATCTGAGTTCGTAAGCATTGGCGAATCACGGGTTCGCGGGGTTTCCAAAGGGGGAGTCGAATCACTCCCCCTTTGGGTGTTGTCGCCACCGCGACAAAATCTATCAGTAACCACCGCTGTCGGCGGCCCGACAAAAATCTTACCAAGAGCATCTTTGTCGGCGCACAGCACCGACCTACAACCGCATTGTCGGCGGCCCAACGACATCGTCAGGATGCAAGGTAACTGCTCCTGCGTTACCCTAGTACCGCCGTCCTTGGCGGCAAAGCCTGCGCTAAAAACAGGCATAAAAAAACCGCGCCTTGGCGCGGTTTTTCACATAAAGCTAATCGACGATTAAGCTTCAGCAATAACGATCACTTTGATAGTTGCAGTAACTTCTGAGTGAACCTGGATTGCTACGTCGAATTCACCTGTTTCACGGATAGTACCGGTAGGTAGGCGAACTTCTGATTTAGCTACTTCGATACCAGTTGCAGAGATCGCGTCAGCGATGTCACGAGTACCGATTGAACCAAATAGTTTACCTTCGTCACCTGCTTTAGAAACAAGAGTCACTTCTGCAAGTGCTTCAAGCTTCTCAGCGCGTGCTTGTGAAGCAGCTAGCTCTTCAGCGATTTTCGCTTCAAGCTCAGCACGACGTGCTTCGAAAGTTTCGATGTTAACTTTAGTTGCAGGAACTGCCTTACCTTTCGGGAAAAGGAAGTTACGTGCGAAACCAGATTTAACTGAAACCTGGTCACCTAGGCCACCTAGGTTTGCGATCTTGTCTAGTAGAATAACTTGCATGTCTCTACACCTTTTAAAAACTGTTAATCCGCTGCTTACTTGTGTAAGTCAGTGTATGGAAGAAGGGCTAGGTAGCGAGCACGCTTGATAGCGGTTGCTAGCTGACGCTGATACTTAGCGCTAGTACCTGTGATACGGCTAGGTACGATTTTGCCACTTTCTGTAACGTAGTTTTTAAGAGTAGCTAGATCTTTATAATCGATTTGTTGTACGCCTTCCGCTTTGAAGCGGCAGAACTTACGACGTCTGAAGTAACGTGCCATGAGTATTTTCCTCAATTAATTCTTTCAATTTGCTGAGCGTGCAGTACCAGTTGACTAAGGCCATTTCGACCTTGGTGGCGATTTAAAAATCCCCTCACTCGTACTTGTTGCTCAACTTGCAAATATTGTGTTGCAGGTTGATGCTCTTTACCGCTTGCGACCACTTGAATGCGAACATAACTTTGTCGGTTAAGTTGCGCTTCTAACTGTATTGAACGATGCTCAAGCACGAAAATACAGTGTGGCACACCGGCCGGGCTTTGACTGAATTTTGGGGCCTTACAAATAATGCCACCAAGTTCGACTAAGTTGAGCGCTTGCTCACTAGGCGTATCAGCCATTACAACCACGCAGAACGATTAAGCTTCAGCAGCTTCTTTTTTCTCTTCTTTAGCAAGAGGAGAAGCTTCAGTTACTGCATCTTTAGTGCGCATAACTAGGTTACGAAGCACTGCATCGTTGTAGCGGAAAGAAGTTTCAAGCTCGTTGATTACTTCAGTTGGTGCTTCAACATTCATTAGAACATAGTGTGCTTTATGAAGCTTTTCGATTGGGTAAGCCAGTTGACGACGGCCCCAGTCTTCTAGACGGTGAATTTTACCGCCAGCTTCAGTGATAGAACCAGTATAACGCTCGATCATACCAGCTACTTGTTCACTTTGATCTGGATGAACCATGAATACGATTTCGTAATGACGCATGGGTATTCCTTACGGTTAATATAGCCTTCCACCGTTTCGACCACTCGGTTTAAGGCAAGGAATTAATGTTAAACGGTCGAAATGAGCGCGTATTCTACGCATTGTTGGCAAATTAAGCAATATCTAACAGGCAATAAAAAGCCCGCCATAATGCGGGCTTGATGCTCATTCGATAGGTTAAGCGCGCTGTCTCAACACTTCAAACAAACTGATGCCGGTTGCCACCGATACATTGAGGCTTGAAACCGTGCCCACCATGGGAATTTTTACCAACACATCACAGTGCTCACGGGTTAAACGGCGCATACCATCGCCTTCGGCGCCCATCACAATGGCGATCGGACCGGTCAGGTTGGCCTCAAATAAGGTCGTATCTGTTTCACCTGCGGTGCCCACCACCCACACACCAGCGTCTTTAATCTCACGCAGGGTGCGCGCCAGGTTGGTTACCTGCACCAGAGGTACGGTTTCTGCCGCACCACAGGCCACCTTACGAACCGTGGCATTAAGCTTGGCTGATTTGTCTTTAGGTACCACCACAGCATGCACACCTGCGGCATCGGCGCTGCGCAAACAAGCTCCTAGGTTATGCGGGTCGGTAATGCCATCAAGCACCAACAAAAACGGCATTTGCTCGCGTTTGATAATATCGTCCAGGTCTTTTTCGCTGTACTGCTTACCGGCGCGCACGCGGGCGATAATTCCCTGATGTTGCTCGCCTTTGGCCTTATCGTCTAGGGCCTTGCGCTGCATAAACTGGATTGAAATGCCAAACTTGCGGGCCTGATTGATCACGTCATTAAGACGCTTGTCTTCACGGCCCTTGAGTGCGTAAATTTCTAAAAAGCGCTCAGGCTCTTTGCTTAAGATGGCTTCAACGCTGTGAAAGCCAAAAATTAGTTCGTTACTCACAAACACTCTCTACTATTTTGCTTTGTTGCGGACATTTTTACCTGCACGCTGCTTTTTCTTTGCCTTCTTGGCCTTGGCTTTCTTCGCCACGGCCCCCTTTTTGTCTTTGTCGCCGGCTTTTTTAGGCTTACCCTTGCCCGCTGGTTTAGCGCCTGACTTGGCTCCGGGCTTAGCGCCCGACCTTGCCCCTGACTTGGGCTTTTTGCCTTTCTCTGGGATCTCTCCAGATTTTAGCTGCTCACGCACCGAAGGTTTAGCGCGGCGGCGACTGTATCTGTCTTCGCCTTCGCTGGCTAACACCAGATTAATACGACGCTCTTCAAGGGATACCGATGCCACTTGTACGCGCACCTTATCGCCCATACGATAAACCTTGTTGGTATGCTCGCCCACCAAGCAGTGTTTGGCACCGTCATAATGGAAGAACTCGTCGCCTAAACTGGCAATGTGCACCAGGCCGTCAATCTGCAGGTGATCCAGGCGTACAAACACACCAAAATTGGTGACCGAGGAAATGACCCCCCCGAACTGCATGCCCACATGATCTTGCATGTATTCACATTTTAGCCAATCCGTCACTTCGCGGGTGGCATCATCGGCACGACGCTCGGTCATGGAGCATTGCTCACCAAGCTTGTCCGCTTCATCGGCGGTGTAAATATGCTCACCGCTGGTTTGCTGACCCTGAGACTTTAAAATTGCCTTAATGGCACGGTGCACAACCAAGTCAGGATAACGACGTATCGGTGAAGTAAAGTGTGCATAGGCAGGCAAGGCTAAACCAAAGTGACCAATATTATCGGCTTGATATACCGCCTGCTTCATAGCCCGCAACAGCATGGTTTGCACCAGCTCGATTTCCGGACGCTCGGCCAGCTTATTGATAACCGCGGTGATCTCTCCAGGCTCCGGCGATTCGCCGAAAGGATGCTCGACACCCAGCTCGCCTAAAAACTCCCGGAAATGACCCAGTTTCTCACTATCCGGTTCATCGTGCACCCGATAAAGGGCGCTGGCTTCATGCTTTTCTAACAACCGCGCCGCGGCGACGTTCGCGAGGATCATACACTCTTCGATCAGCATATGCGCATCGTTGCGCACCACGGGCACAATGGAGTCTATTTTGCGATGGGCATTAAAAACAAAACGGGTTTCCAGGGTATCAAACTCGATGGCACCACGCTGCTGACGAGCCGCCTTTAATGCCATATACATTTGCTGTAGGTCTTTTAAATAACCTACCAAAGGCGCGTATTCTTCGCACAGGCGTTCATCGCCCTCTAAAATACCGTGTACCTTGGTATAGGTTAGACGTGCGTGGGAGTTCATCACCGCTTCGTAAAAACGATAGCCGGAAAGCTTACCCGCATCGGAAACCGTCATTTCCGCCACCATACAGAGGCGATCAACTTTAGGGTTTAAGGAACACAAGCCGTTGGAAAGCACTTTCGGCAACATGGGGATCACCTGCTCGGGGAAATACACCGAGTTACCACGATTGATTGCTTCCAAATCCAGTGGTGAGCCTTTTCGCACATAGTGAGACACATCGGCAATGGCCACCCAGAGGCGCCAGCCCCCGGATTTATTGCGCTCACAATACACGGCATCATCGAAGTCGCGAGCATCTTCACCGTCTATGGTAACCAGCGGCAGATGACGTAAGTCGATGCGCCCTTGCTTATCTTTTTCGTCAACAAACTCACCCAGAGGCGCAACCTGCTGCTCAACGGCCTCGGGCCATTGATGAGGAATTTCATAATTGCGCAGCGCCACTTCGATTTCCATACCCGGCGCCAGATGATCGCCCAGCACTTCGGTGACCTTGCCCACCGCATTCATATGACGCGTGGGGTTTTGGGTGATCTCGATTTGCACCATTTGATTATGACGGGCGCCCTTTTCCGCCCCCGGCAAAACGATAATGTCTTGCGTCAGGCGGGGATCTTCGGGCACCACCACGGCCATACCGTGCTCAACAAAATAACGACCTATAATCGGCGCCCGTTCATTTTCCAGCACTCGGACGATACGCGCTTCTACTTTGCCCCCCTGACCGCGCGAGCTGGCCTTAGCCAGCACCACGTCACCATGGAGCACTAGATTCATTTGATGGCGCGGAATAAACCAGTCTTTGGGCTCACCCTCTACCTGTAAGAAACCGAAGCCGTCACGGTGACCGATCACCTTGCCTTTAACTAGGCCGCTATCATCGGGGATGACGTAACACTTATGCTTATTAAAATGCACCTGGCCTTCACGTTCCATTGCGCGTAAGCGACGTTTAAAAGCGATTTGACGATCACTTTCGAAAACATCAAGTTCACTACAAAGTTGACTAAAGGTGGCGGGTTTAGAGCGTTTTTTTATGTGGTCGAGAATAAACTCTCGGCTGGGGACGGGATTGTCGTATTTTTGCTGTTCTCTATCGAGGTATGGATCCTGTTTGGTCATTCATTAACTTATACTATGATTTATGCTGTTATTTTAACCCATATAAGAAAAAGGCAACAGGGAATTACTGTTAAAGTTTTGGGTCGATTAGACTTTTACAGCAAATTGATGCTCTTACCCGCAGCAACGACACTAGTTATCCACGGGTAAACGCGCTCTGGCAACCACAGAGTCCGGCATTTTTTTAGCAAGCAGAGCCAATTGCTGCGTGATTTTTTTATGCTGCCCCCTATCCGCCACGGAAGCATGGAAGAGCCAGCGATAGGCATCCTCATAATCGTGTGGGCTACCATAGCCTTGATTATAAAGTTTCACCAAACGCATTTGTGCCCGCAAATTACCCTGAGCGGCGGCTTCACGTAAATAGATAATGGCCGTGGCCTTGTCCGCCTGCACCAGGCGGCCGATATCATAATAGCGCCCCAGTTGCTCCAGCGCCTCGGCCAGACCCTGCTCGGCGGCCTGACGCATATAGTACACCCCTAACTCCACATCCCGCTCAACACAGACGTTATAGGCGAGCATGTCACCATAGAGGAATTGATAGGTCGGTAGCTGCATCTTGCTGGCCCGGGCGGCAATATCTTGCACCAGTTGGCAATCATCGTCTTTGATACGTTTTAAATGTGCATTTTTACGAATGAGCTTTACCAGTTCATCCTGGGTATAAAGCTGTACCGCTTCCAAAGGCTCTGCGGCACGGGCCACACCTAAGGTCATGGCTATTAGAACACAACTGATAAGTAAAAAACGCATAACGCTCCTTTGACAATTTCTCGCATAGTCGCCATTTTACAGCAAAAGCGGTGCCATAATTTTAGCCTTAGACACAAAAAAAGCTGCCGAAGCAGCTTTTTCTTAACACATTTGGTGATTACTCACCGAATGGGTTGCGTACGATCATGGTCTCAACACGGTCAGGACCAGTTGAGATGATATCTACAGGTACACCTGTGATTTCTTCGATACGCTTGATGTAATCGATCGCCGCTTTTGGCAGATCTTCAACGCGAGTCACACCAAAGGTGTTGTCGCTCCAGCCTGGCATTTCTTCGTAGACCGGCGTTACCTTCTCGTAGCCTTCGGCGGCGAGTGGAGTCACATTAGTAACCGTGCCATCTTCAAGCTGGTAGCCAGTACAGATCTTAATGGTTTCTAGGCCATCAAGTACGTCAAGCTTGGTCATACAGAAACCTGAGATGCTGTTGATTTGTACCGCACGGCGCATAGCCACGGCATCGAACCAACCAGTACGACGTAGACGACCCGTTGTCGCGCCAAACTCGTGACCTTTCTCACCAAGGTGCTTACCAACAGGGTCTTGCTTATCAAGGCCATCGTATAGCTCGGTAGGGAATGGACCTGAACCTACACGTGTGGTGTACGCTTTCACGATACCCAATACGTAGTCTAGGTTTAGTGGGCCAAAACCGGCACCGGTCGCCACACCACCGGCAGTGGTGTTTGAAGAAGTAACATACGGGTAAGTACCGTGGTCGATATCAAGCAGGGTACCCTGTGCACCTTCAAACAAGATGTGCTCGCCGTTGTTACGTGCTTGGTCTAGCATTTCCGTAACATCAACAACCATAGACTTAAGGATTTCAGCCACAGCCATGGCATCGTCGTAGGTCTTTTGGAAGTCGACAGGCTCAACCTTGTAATAATTTTCTAAAGTGAAGTTGTGGTACTCAAGAATCTCGCGCAGCTTGTTAGCAAATTGCTCTGGGTTGAACAAATCACCTACACGTAAACCACGACGTGCTACCTTGTCCTCATAGGCAGGACCGATACCACGACCGGTAGTACCAATGGCTTTATCGCCACGTGCTTTTTCACGCGCAACATCAAGTGCTACGTGATAAGGCAAAATTAGCGGACAAGCTTCAGAAATAAGAAGACGCTCACGCACTGGTACGCCACGCTCTTCAAGCATGCCGATCTCTCGCATTAAAGCGTCAGGAGCAAGTACTACACCGTTACCGATGATACATTTAACGTTGTCACGCAGTACACCCGATGGGATCAAGTGCAGTACGGTTTTCTCACCATTAATCACTAGCGTGTGACCAGCATTGTGACCACCCTGGTAGCGTACTACTAAAGATGCTTTATCTGTAAGAAGGTCAACAACCTTCCCTTTCCCTTCGTCACCCCACTGGGTGCCTAATACAACGACGTTTTTACCCATTGCAAATTCACTTAGAAAAAATTAGGCGCAGATTTTATCAGAAAAGAGGGCCATAGATCACCCCGTTTTGGCTATTTTTTCCGCTAATAGTATTTTTACTTTTAGCTCAGGGGGCTAGTCCGATTGGACAAAGTGAAATAACAGCGCACCAACAAGGATTAAAATGATGCCGGTCACCTTTAGGGTACGCTCATCACTTTGAACAATCTGTAATAGATAAGCTCGCCATTTTCTTGGAAATAACGCCGGACCCAAGCCTTCAAATATCAGCATCAATGCCACCGCGCTTAAAAATAATTGCCAATTCATATGTCCTCCCGAGGCAAAAAAAAGCCCCAAGACAAGGTCTCAGGGCTTTTCTAACAAGAGCGATTATTGCGCCGATGCATTCTTCATATATTTGAAGAATTCGCTGTTCGGCTCGATAACCATCACGTCTTGCTTATCTTTAAAGGTGTTTTTATACGCATCAAGGCTACGCACGAATCCGAAAAACTCAGGATCTTTATTGTAGGCTTCGGCGTAAATTTTTGCCGCCTGGGCATCACCCTGACCGCGCACAGAACGGGCATTACGCTCGGCATCCGCCAGCATGACCGTTACACGACGATCGACTTCGGCGCGCAGCTCTTCGGCTTTTTCCTGACCCTGTGAGCGGTGTTCTTTAGCTACCGCGGTACGCTCGGCGCGCATACGCTGGTAAATTGAACTGCTCACTTCGTCCGGCAGGTTGATTTGCTTAACGCGTACATCAAGCACTTCAATACCCAACTCTTTCGCGCTTTCAGAGGCTTGCACCAGGGCATCGGCCATTAACTCGCTACGCTCACCAGAGACAATTTCGCGAATGGTGCGGGCACCAAAGTTGGTACGAAGACCGTTATTCACCTTCTGCTTAAGCAGGGTTTCGGCATAGTTCTTATCACCGCGCGTACGCAGGTAATAATCACTGAAGTCCTGAACACGCCACTTCACATAAGAATCAACGATCAAGTCTTTTTTCTCACTGGTTACGAAGCGATCCGGCGTACCATCCAAAGTCTGAATACGGGCATCCAACTTACGCACCTGGGCAACAAAAGGCACCTTAAAGTGTAGGCCAGGCTCGTAAACCACGGCATTGTCACTGTCGTCTTTTTGCACCTTGCTAAACAGCAAAACAATGGCTCTTTGTCCTTCCGGTACCACAAATACCGAAGAGAAAGACAAGAGCACTGCGGCAATAATGAGGATTAAACTAAAATTTCTCACTTATCGTCCTCCATTAAAGCGGTCTTTAGCAAAACGGTCGTTGGCAGAATTTACCTGGCTGTTTTGCGATGAATTAGTGCCTAGCTTGTTACGTAAATCCTGGATGGTATTGGAATTTGGTAAAGTTACTTTTTTACCTGACGAATGCTGCTCCATGATTTTATCCAAAGGCAGATACATCATGTTGTTGCCGCCTTCAACGTCAACCAAGACTTTAGAGCTGTTGCCTAGCACCTGCTCCATGGCATCAATATACAAACGCTGGCGTGTTACCTGCTTAGCGCTTTGATACTCAGGTAACAGCTTTTCAAAACGCGCTACCTCACCCTGAGCTTCCAGGGTTACACGCTCACGATAGGCTTCTGCTTCCTGGGTCATACGCGTAACGCGACCACGGGCACGAGGTTCAATCTCACGGGCATAAGCTTCCGCTT
Organism: Pseudoalteromonas sp. BDTF-M6; assembly: GCF_018334135.1. Lineage (NCBI taxonomy): Bacteria > Pseudomonadati > Pseudomonadota > Gammaproteobacteria > Alteromonadales > Pseudoalteromonadaceae > Pseudoalteromonas > Pseudoalteromonas sp. BDTF-M6. The sequence continues at coordinate 401,376 of NZ_JAGXTQ010000002.1, read as the reverse complement.
CACGAATAAAACGCTCTTCGTCTTCCTGCGCGGCAATGGCGTCATCGAAAGCATCTTTTACTTCCGCTGGCGGACGTGAATCCTTAAAGTTCACATCGGTAACCACTAAACCTAGGTTGTAAGGCTCGATAATACCGTTCAGCTCTTCCCAGGTGCTTTGACGCACCAGCTCACGCCCTGTGGTCAAGACCTGATCCATCTCCGCATGGCCGACTACATAACGCAGCGCACTATCCAACGCTTGCTGTAGGCTGTGATCGGCATCGGTAACACTGTACTTGTAAAGATACGGGTCAACGACGCGATACTGCACTTCGAATTCAACGCTTACCACGTTCTCGTCTTCGGTCAGCATAAAGCCAGACGCCGACAGCGAACGTACCGCTTCAATATCAACGGGGATCACGTTTTCGATAAAGGTTGCTTTCCAACGCAGGCCCGGCTCGGCGATACGGGCGAACTTACCAAATTGTAAGACCACGCCACGTTCCGCTTCTTTTACCGTGTAAAAGCCGCTCAAGGCCCAAATAATCAGTGCAATGATCACCACAATAAAGATGCCGGCGCCACCGACGCCACCACCTCGGTTACCGCCCTTGTTGCCGCCAAACAGACCGCCAAACTTATCGGAATACTTTTTCAGTACCTCGTCTAAATCCGGTGGGCCTTGGTCGCGACCACCTTTATTGTCCCAAGGGTCTTTGCCGTTGCCATTGTTACCCGGCTCGTTCCAGGCCATAGCTCTACTCCATAGTTGTCAATATTCGTTACTCGGGGTAATGCTAGCTCAGCATTACCTGCGTTGTCACATGCTGTAGCCGAGTTCGACCACGCATATGACACAAGAAAATCTTTACTGGTGCTACTTTAGCGTATTTTCCAATGCTAAGTAAGGTAGCTATCGATTTGTTCGCCGATTTCCTTTTTCAGCTTATTCCAATCGCTCATGGGTACATTCACCTGCAACAACCAATTGCCATGCTCATCATAGTCTTCTTTATTGATGCTATTGAGGTTGTACAGAGCCCCACGCAAACGTCCCTGGCTCGGCGGTACGCACAGCAGGGTATTGAGCATTTGCTTGGCCAGCAATTCACTGATCGCCTGTTTCAGCAGGTCAACCCCCTGACCTTGCTGCGCCGATAGCCAAACCCGTCGCGGTTTGCCTTCATCGTCTCTGTCGATACGCGGCTCAACATCTTCGAGTTGGTCAATTTTGTTGTACACCAACAGCTGAGGAATTTCGCTAGCGCCGATCTCCTCAAGCACTTCCTGCACCTGCTCAATGTTTTCCTTACGCCGCGAGTCGGCGGCATCGATCACATGCAGTTGCAGATCCGCTTCACGAGTCTCGGTCAGGGTCGCCTTAAAGGCCGCCACCAGGTCATGGGGAAGATGACGAATAAAGCCCACGGTATCGGCAAGGATCACGCTACCGATATCCGGCACTTCCAGCTTACGCAAAGTGGGGTCCAGAGTCGCGAACAGCTGATCCGCGGCATACACATCCGACTCGGTAAGGCGGTTGAACAGGGTCGATTTACCGGCGTTGGTATAACCAACCAGAGAAACACTTGGAATTTCATTGCGATTTCGCGCCCGACGCCCTTGTTCACGCTGTTTCGCTACTTTATCTAGACGTTTAAGGATGTTTTTAATACGCGCACGCAGCAATCGGCGGTCGGTCTCAAGCTGGGTTTCACCCGGGCCACGTAGACCTATACCACCCTTTTGTCGCTCCAAGTGCGTCCAGCCTCGGATCAAACGGGTAGAAATATGACGCAACTGCGCCAGCTCAACCTGGAGTTTACCTTCATGGGTTCTCGCCCGCTGGGCGAAAATATCTAAAATCAACGCGGTTCTATCGAGCACGCGGCATTTGCACACTCTCTCTAGATTGCGCTCTTGTGATGGGCTTAATTCGTGATTGAATATAATGACATCTGCGTTGTGGGATTGGACAATCTCAGCGATTTCTTCTGCTTTCCCCGTGCCGACGAATAGCTTGGGGTGTGGCGCCTGACGGCTGCCTTGCACAACCATCAGACTACTAACACCTGCAGAAGACACCAGCATTTCCAACTCTTGAAGGTCTTCTCTATCACCTTCATGGGGAAACTCTATGTGTACTAAGACTGCCTGTTCGCCGGCTTCATAACGGTCAAACAAGCACACTGCTCCTACTGATTAAAAGTTCCCTTCTTCTGACTCAGGCGCGTCTGTTCCTTGCGCACCGTGGAAATTCACTGAACGGGCCGGCACGACGGTCGAAATCGCGTGCTTATACACCATTTGGTTTACTGTGTTTTCAAGCAAGATCACAAATTGGTCAAATGACTGAATTTTACCTTGCAGTTTGATGCCGTTAACTAAAAAGATAGAAACAGGAACACGCTCACGACGTAACGCATTCAAAAATGGGTCTTGTAACGATTGGCCTTTTGCCATTGTTATTTTCCTTAGTTTTTAGGTGTTATTATGTAACTATATCTGGAACATACTTAAAAGAAAAATCGTCCCAATAATATTAGCTTAGCGAACTTACTATACGTTGCAAGTTTTCTCTATCCCCACTTTCAAGCCAGGTGAGGTCCGGCCAACCGCGCAACCAGGTTAGCTGACGTTTTGCTAACTGGCGGGTTGCCGCAATGCCGCGAAAGACCATCTCATCATAGTCAATTTCACCGGCGATGTAATCCCACATTTGTCTATAGCCGACACAACGTATCGAGGGCAAATCGGGGTGCAAATCATCCCTTTTATATAAGGACAAAACTTCATTTTCAAACCCCTGCTCCAGCATTATTTTGAATCTTTTCTCAATGCGCTGGTGCAGTACCTTGCGATCACTTGGCGCAATGGCGAACTGATAAACTGGAAAATCAAGAGCTTGTGCCTTAGTTTGCTGCAGCTCCGTCATCGTCTTGCCACTGATACGATAAACCTCTAAGGCGCGGTTAATGCGCTGCGAATCGTTGGCATTGATCTTGGCGGCGGCCTGCGGGTCTATTTCCAGCAACTGCTGGTGCAAAGCCGGCCAGCCTTGCTCTTTGGCCTCTTTGTCCAACTCGGCCCGCACCGCTTCATCCGCCTCGGGTAAGGGCGATAAGCCTTCAAGCAAGCCTTTGAAATACATCATGGTCCCACCCACCAATAGAGGCACCTTGCCTTGAGCGTGTAACTCCTTGATATGGGCCAGGGCATCGCTGCGAAAATCCGCCATGGAGTAACTGTCAGCCGGGTCGATGATATCGATCAGCCGATGAGGTGCCTTTGCCAGCTCTGCGGCTGTGGGCTTGGCCGTACCTATGTCCATACCCTTGTATACCAAGGCCGAGTCGACGCTGATCACTTCGGTATCAAAGTGCTGGCAAAGCTCGATGGCAAGATCGGTTTTTCCCGAGGCCGTCGGCCCCATTAAAAATATAACTGGCAGTGTACTCACAGGACTTTAAACGCTTATTTGATTGAGGTGCTCGGATACGTCTATTTTAACGGCTTTTTGCCTCAAGTGCTGCATTATCTCTGGGCATTTTTGCAACTCCAACTGCCAAGAAAGAAAATCCTGGCCATCAAAATAAATCGCCGGTACCTGGGTCGCCAGCCATTCTAACCAGGGCTGCTCACCATCTTCTTCACTTAGCGGCGCTGCTAACAGGCGCTCGACCACCTCTTTGGCATCCAAGCTGTACAAGCAACTGGGTAAACGTTTAACCATTACATGCTGCTTTGCCAGCTCCAGATCAAACCCCAGCACCGCCAACCAGGAGTGACTTTGCTCTAACTGGGCAAATTCATCGTTATTGATGGCCACCCGCACCGGCAATAACAACGCCCGTCCGGGTAACTGGGCATCTGCTTGCAGTTGTTGTTGCCAGGCCGGTTGTAACACACTGCGCCAATGCCCGAGGTACAGCTCGCCTTCCAGGCTAAGGGCGCAGCGCCCTTGATTTAAAGGCAGAAGCTCAACAGCTTGGCCTGTTAGCGACATACCCTCTGACGGCGCGGCCTGCTGGGCGGCTTGGGTAAAGTTGTGCGCCTGCACCTCACTAATGCCTTGGTAGAAGCGATTAGCCTGTTCAATTTGCGCCGCTTTGGGCGCGGAACGGGTATAGCTGCTATTCGCTGCGGCGCTGCCGGCAGAGCCGTTAGACGATGCCGCCCCCCTAGACTGACCGTCCAGGCTCGGCTGCATCAGTTGGGGCTGCAAATGGGACTTTGGATAATCGCCATATTCCATGGGTGTATGGGAGGCTTGTGTCTGAGCTGGCGTTTCTCGTTCGCCAAACAGGCTTTGCTCGGTGGCGATTAACTGCTGCACCGCCTGCAAAATAAAGTCGTGTACCAAGCGCGCCTGATGAAAACGCACCTCGTGTTTGGCCGGGTGCACATTAACATCCACTTGACGAGGATCTATATCCAAATACAGGACAAACGCTGGTACATGGGTGGCGCCCACATGCTCTTCAAAGGCCTGACGAATTGCATGTAAGATCAACTTATCGCGCATCATGCGGCCATTCACATAGGTGTATTGCGGCTCGGTTTGAGTTTCCTGCGGCATGATCCAGCCGTGCAAATACAACCCCTGTTCGCCACTTTGCAGGTGCATGCCCTGCTCGGCAAAGCCCTTACCGGCCACCTGCGCAATGCGCTTAACCGCCTGCTCTTCGCTGACCGGGCGATACTGACGCACCACCTTGCCATTGTGCGTTAAGGTCAGGGCAATATCGAGGCGGCTGAGGGCGATGCGCTTAAGCAACTCATCGATATGGCTAAACTCGGTCTTTTCGGTGCGTAGAAACTTGCGTCGTGCTGGCGTATTAAAAAATAGATCCTTTACTTCTATGCTGGTGCCATCCGGGTGCGCCGTTGGCTGCACCTGCACCGCCATATCCCGGCCCTCGGCAAAGGCCTGCCAGGCCTCGGCTTGCGCCGCTGGCTTGGACTTCAGCGTAAGCCGAGACACCGAACTGATGGACGCCAAGGCTTCGCCGCGAAAGCCCAGCGAACAAATATTTTCCAGATCATCGAGACTTTTTAGCTTACTGGTGGCATGGCGCGACAACGCCAGGGTCAATTCGTCCTTGGCTATGCCAGCACCGTTATCGCTAATTCGAATGAGCTTATGGCCGCCACGCTCAATATCGACCCGAATACGAGTTGCCCCGGCATCCAGGCTGTTTTCTACCAACTCTTTAACCACCGAGGCGGGACGCTCAACAACCTCACCGGCGGCGATTTGGTTAGCCAAACGCGCCGGTAATATCTCTATGCTCATAAGCTCTCTTAGGTGCTGGGGATGGTCAGTACCTGGCCGATATAGACCCGATCTGATTTAAGTTTGTTAGCCTGTTTCAGGGCATTGACCGAAACGCCATAGCGACTGGCGACCACACTTAACGACTCACCGCGAGAAATCTTATGACGGGTTGGACTCTGCGCCTTAATGGTAGCGAACAGGGAATCATCCGGTGGGTTCTGTTGATAATACCTGCGGATCGACTTAAACACCGCTTGCGCCAGTTTCTCCTGATGCCCCGCAGAAAGTAACAGTCGCTCTTCGTGGGGGTTGGAGATAAAGCCAGTTTCCACCAGGATTGACGGAATATCCGGAGACTTCAATACCCCCAGGCTTGCCGCCTGCGGGTAGCGTTTATGCATTTTGGCTACCTTGCTGAGCTCTTTAACCGCCTCCTCGGCAACCTTAAAGCCGGTCTTCATGGAGTGGTCCATGGACATATCAAGCAGCGTCTGCGCAAGGTATTTCTCGCTGGCGGTATCGCGAATGACATCCGCTGCACCACCGAGTAATTCCGAGTGTTTTTCCCTGTCCTCAATCCATTTACCAATTTCAGAGTTGGCGCGGCGTAGTGACAACACCCACACCGAGGCCCCTCTAGGCTGCGGGCTGGTAAAGGCATCGGCATGAATAGACACAAGAAAGTCGGCCTTACGCTCACGCGCCTTGGCGCTGCGCAAGTTCACCTTGATAAAGTAATCGCCACTGCGCACTAAATGGGCCTTCATACCACGCTCGGCATTGATCAGGCGTTCCAAGCGCTTAGCGATTTTCAAGGTGATGTCTTTTTCATAGGTGCCACTGGGGCCTATGGAGCCAGGGTCTTCTCCACCATGACCGGCATCAATGGCGATCACTATGTCACGATTCGTTTCAAGGAGACGGTTTTTTGGGGTTTTCTCGATGCTTTGGCCGTCGCTTTTATCGTATAAATCGATCACTAAACGGTCTTTATAGGGGCCGGTCGGCGCCAGCGCAAAGAGCACGGGTTTTGTTGGTTTAAGCAGCTCAAACACCACCCGGGTAGAACCGGCTTTTTTGGGCTTGCTGGCACGGATCACATCAACAAGCTGGTGTTTTTTTTCTATCTTTGGAAAATCATTATGTCGGGCGGTGTTATTGATATCCACCACCAGCCGGCGCGGATTACTCAGCATAAAAAAGCTGTAATCCGGCTTCTCGGCCATATCGAATACGATGCGGGTACTATCCGGCGACGGCCAAACCCGCACGCCTTCAATTTTATTTTGAGCCGAAACGGCCGCAGCCCACAACAGTAGTATGCAACTTAAGGTAATCTTGCTCGCGGTTGTAATTGTTTTAAGCATTGCCTTTTAACTTCGTTACTATGTCAGCGCCTCGCTCGGTATCGGCAAGGACGCTGATCTCACGCGCTTCACCGTTATATTCTAAGGTGATTTTTAAATCGGCGCGGGGGATCACCCCGGCCCCCTTACTGGGCCACTCTAGAATACATACGGCACTGTCATCAAAATAATCCCTGATACCCATAAATTCCAGCTCTTCGGGATCAGCTAATCGATATAAATCAAAATGATATATATTGACCTCGGGGAGCTCATAAGGTTCCACCAAGGTATAGGTGGGACTCTTAACCTTGCCTTTATGGCCCAGCCCTTGCACTAAGCCCCGACTTAGGGTGGTTTTACCGGCCCCCAGATCGCCATAGAGATAAATCACCACACCACCTGCCACTAATTTGGCGAGGCTGTTGCCAAAGGCCACGGTGGCCGCTTCATCGGCTAAATACTGGTGATATACATGACTCATCTATTGCTTATCCTACTAATGCTCTTAAAACTGGGAATAAATCGCTGGCTAATAGCCCCTTGCCGCCTTGCGCCGCCGCCTGCTCGGCAGCGAAACCATGCAAGTAGGCACCAAGGCAAGTGGCATCCTGGGCACTGAGTCCCTGGGCTAACAAAGCAGCAATAATACCAGATAATACATCACCCATCCCAGCGCTTGCTAGTACCTCGCTGCCACTGCTGTTGATCCACAGCCTTTGCTCACAACCGATCAAGGTACCCGGCCCTTTTAACAATACGCTTGCTTGATGACGTTTTGCCACTTCTCTCAGGGCAGCAAAGCGATTGGCTTCGACCTCACTCACGCTAATATTGAGCAGCCTGGCCGCCTCTTTTGGATGCGGCGTCAGCACCGCCGCCCTGAGCTCCTGAGGATTTTTTGCCAGCAAGTTTAGGGCATCGGCATCAAGTATCTTAACTTTATCCCTGCCCTGCTCTAAGACCTGGCGGAGCATCTCCTGAGCCCATTGGCATTGACCCAGTCCTGGCCCCACCACCAGCACCGAGGCCTTATCGATAAGCGGCGTTAACTGCTCGCGGCTCTCGACCCCATGCACCATCAACTCATAGCGCCCCTGTAAGACCGCCATTACGTTCTCGGGATGGGTGGCCACACTGACCAGACCGGCGCCACAGCGCAGTGCGGCTTCACTGGCCAAACGCGCGGCTCCGGCCATGCCTAAGCCACCACCTATCACCAACACATGGCCGGCATTGTTCTTATGGGCGCAGGGCAGGCGCTGCGGGCGCTTTCTCATCATCTCATCATGGACGAGACGGCGCGCCTTGGGCATACAGATATGGGCAAACGCCTGATCCACCCCCAGGGGTGCGAACCAGAGAAGGCCACATTGCGTTTTAGCACGCCCGGTAAGCATGCCCTGTTTTAAACCGATGAAGGTCAGGGTGTGGTGCGCGGCAAACGCCCCCTGATAAACTTCACCAGTTTTAGCATTAACACCACTGGGCACATCGATGGCAACGCGCACTGCAGGCAGTTCATTGAGGTGAGTAAAGGTGTCTTGCAGCTGCTGACTTAAGGGGCGGTCCAAGCCAATACCGAACACAGCATCTATGATCAGTTCGAACTGATGCAGATTGGGTTTGGCCACACACTCGCCACCGCCGCGCTGATAGCGCTGCATCATTTCTTTGGCATCGCTACCCAAATGGGCCAAAGACAGCAGAGGCCACACCTGCACCGAATAACCGGCACGCCTTAACTGCTCGGCGACAACAAAGCCGTCACCACCATTATTGCCACTGCCAACCACCACCAGCACCCGCTGGTTGTTGGCATAATGCGCCTGCACCCAAGCCGCTACCGCACCACCGGCGGTTTCCATCAGCTCGGTCATGCTTATGCCGCAGTGCTTGGCTGCTTGCGCCTCGTTTTCTCTTAACTGTTGGGGGCTGTAAGCCTGCTGTGGTAAATTAGTACTGTAGCTAAGATCCATGGTTGTTTACTTTTGCCTCAAGACACTATCAATTATCCTGAACTAGCCCAACAAATTAAGCAATGGGCAAGCGAACTGGGTTTTGCCGATGCCGCAATCTGTGATATCGATTTGCGCCAGCATGAAGCCCAATTGCAACGTTGGCTCGACTTGGGGTATCACGGCGAAATGAACTTTATGGCCGAGCATGGCACCAAGCGCTCTCGCCCGGACGAACTGGTGCCGGGCACGCAGCGGGTGATCTCCCTAAAAATGCACTATCTGCCCCCCGATGCAGGCTTCGCAAAAACCTTAAAGGACCCAAACCTGGCCTATATCAGTCGCTATGCCCTGGGCCGCGATTACCACAAGCTTATGCGCAACCGCATTAAGAAGCTAGGTCAGCGCATTAGCGAACGGGTAGAGAACCTTGGCTTTCGTCCTTTTGTCGACTCAGCTCCGGTTCTGGAGCGTCAGCTGGCCGCCAAGGCCGGTCTTGGCTTTACCGGCAAACACAGCCTAATTATCGATAAGCAGGCCGGTTCCTGGTTTTTCCTCGGGGAGCTGTTTGTCGATATCCCCCTACCGGTAGACGACCCGGCCGAACGCCTGGCCAGCCAGGGCGAGTGTGGCAACTGCGTGGCCTGTATGACCATGTGTCCAACCGGCGCCATCGTTGAACCCTTTGTGGTCGATGCCCGCAAATGTATCTCCTACCTGACCATAGAGCTTAAAGGTGCCATTCCCGAGCAATACCGCCAGGCCATGGGCAACCGTATTTATGGCTGTGATGATTGCCAGCTGATCTGCCCCTGGAACCGCTATGGCCAAATTACCGCCGAGCAAGACTTTCATGCCCGGGCACAACTGCGCGACCAAAGCCTGCTTGCCCTCTTTAGCTGGGATGAAGCAACCTTCTTAAAGAACACCGAGGGCAGCCCTATCCGCCGCATTGGCCATCAGCGCTGGCTTCGTAATATTGCCGTAGCCTTGGGTAATGCCCCTTACGATAAAACCATAGTGCAGGCTCTTGAGGCGCGACTGAGCGAGGCAGATGAGCTGGTTAGCGAGCATATTCATTGGGCATTGGCACAACAGCAAAACAAAGCACAGACCATAAAGGTCAAGGTTATTAGCACCGAGAAGAAGACCCAGCGCCTTATTCGAGCCGTGGAAAAAGGCTTGGTTCGGGACGCGTAGTTCGGGACGCGTAGATAGAGGCGCTTTGCGTCATCCCCTAACTAAGGCCGCCGAGCTGATCACATAACTGGGATAACCGTTTATCGGTCACTGCCACTAGGGCACACAACTGCTCGCGGAGATTGGCGTGGCGTTGCGGCGCCTGCTCCGGCATGGTCAAAATAAGCAGACTGACTTTGTCATAATTAACCAATAAATGCTGAGAAAACTCCTGCAAGCGACCCCGCCCTTTCAACATATCAAATAGTTCGATAACTATGGGAGAGCAGGTCCCCGCATGGGCCAGGTGCAACACCGTTCCGCCCAAACGTAATTCGACATTACTTTGCAATCCCAACTCCTGCACGGCATCGATCAGGGCCGCACCTAATTGCGCCGGCTCACCAAACTGGTCGATATGCACAGCGTAATTAAGCGCCGAATTCGTTTCACCGTCCTTTGACACCCCTTGCCCCGCCATCTCTACACTCTCTTGCTTAAGCTTGTGTAACTATAGTCAATAAAAGTAAAGCAGCAGCTATGAGGAGTCAGTTTATCCGACCCCCGAATAAGGCAGTGCCTAAGCAGCTAGCAAAATAGTATTAGCACCAAATCCAGGTGGACAATTAACAGCAGAAAGTACCAAACACTAAATTGGGAATCGGTCAAAGAGAATTGGGGATCTATGTCTGAAAAATCTTTAGGAGGAAAATTGGAGCGGCACACGAGGTTCGAACTCGTGACCTCAACCTTGGCAAGGTTGCGCTCTACCAGCTGAGCTAGTGCCGCTTCATAGGTCGCTCTTTGTTTTATCGCTGGTCGCAACCTGAGGTTGCGGCTTTGCAATTTAGCAGCTGAGCTAGTGCCGCTTCATAAATGCTCTGAGTTAAGATTCAAACGTTGAGCTACACGAGTGAAAATTTGGAGCGGCACACGAGGTTCGAACTCGTGACCTCAACCTTGGCAAGGTTGCGCTCTACCAGCTGAGCTAGTGCCGCTTCATAGGTCGCTCTTTGTTTTATCGCTGGTCGCAACCTGAGGATGCGGCTTTGCAATTTAGCAGCTGAGCTAGTGCTGCTTCATAAATGCTCTGAATTAAGATTCAAACGTTGAGCTAAACGAATGAAAATTTGGAGCGGCACACGAGGTTCGAACTCGTGACCTCAACCTTGGCAAGGTTGCGCTCTACCAGCTGAGCTAGTGCCGCTTCATAACGCTTAAATAAAAAACAATGCCGTTCGTCTTAAGCGGGGCAGGATTCTACAATATTGCCCCTTGTTTGCAAGCCCTTTTTAAGGATTTTTTTAAATTTTGAAGATTTCTGTACGATAAACCTGCAATTCCATGATCGAGTCCTTAATATCGTCCAAAGCCAGGTGTGATCCCTGCTTGGTTACCTTATCAAGAACCTCGGGCTGCCAGCGTCGTGCTAATTCTTTAATGGTACTGACATCGATATTGCGATAGTGGAAGTAGTTATCGAGCTCGGGCATATAACGCACTAGAAAACGGCGATCCTGACCGATGGAGTTACCACACAAGGGTGAAGCCCCCTTGGGTACCCACTGCTCTAAAAATGCCAGGGTTTCAGCCATGGCTTCTTGCTCCGTTATCTCACTGGCTTTGCACCGTGCCGTTAATCCCGACTTACCGTGTTGGTTAGTACACCACTCATCCATACCATCGAGCAATTCATCACTTTGTTTAATGGCGATCACCGGGCCCTGAGCAAGAATATTGAGCTCGCTGTCGGTAATTATGGTCGCTATTTCTAGAATTCGGTCATGCTCCGGGTCTAACCCTGTCATTTCCAAATCTAACCACACTAAATTTTTATCGTTCACGGCCATCTCAACCCAACCCTGCTTTACTTTCGGTTTAACGCAATAAGATATATCATATTAGCTTAACTCATAGACCTAAAGCTTTTTTAAAAAGGTTTAGACCAGCTAAGTACAGAGACCGCGTGGCAAAAAAGAAAAAACTGTCCAAAGGCCAAGCTCGACGCATTCGGGCGAATCATCAAAAGCGCTTACAACGCGCCAAAGAAAGCTCAGCCGACACCCAAACAACCGAATTCGATAACGATAACCTAGGCGCTCAAGAGCCAGGGGTTGTAGTCAGTCGCTTTGGCCAGCATGCCGACATAGAAACGCCCGACGGCGAAGTGCTGCGCTGTAATATTCGCCGCACCGTAACCAGTTTGGTCTGTGGCGATGAGGTGCTGTTTCGTCGCGCCAACGTTAGCGATGGCGATATTGCCGGCGTGGTTGAGCTGGTTGAAGAGCGTCGCTCTCAGCTTACCCGCCCGGACTTTTATGATGGCGTTAAAGTTGTGGCGGCCAACATCGACCAGATCATGATGGTGTCGGCGGTGGTGCCCGAGTTCAGCACACAAATTATCGATCGTTATATCGTCGCCTGTGAAGACATGGGCATTGCCCCGGTATTGCTGTTAAACAAGGTCGACATGCTTGATGATGAAGACCGCGACATGTTTATGGAAATACTCGCCGAGTATCATGAGCTAGGCTACGACATTCACCTGGTAAGCAGTCACAGTGGCGAAGGCATGGATAATCTCAAGGCTGAGCTGGTCGATAAAAACAGTATTTTCGTGGGCCAAAGTGGCGTCGGTAAATCAAGCCTGGTAAACGCCCTGCTTCCAGATGCCGAGATCCTCACCCAGGAAGTGTCCTCAAACAGTGGCCTGGGGCAACACACCACCACGGTCTCACGCCTGCACCACCTGCCAAGCGGCGGTAATCTGATCGACTCGCCGGGAATTCGGGAATTCGGTTTGTGGCATTTAGAGCCAGAGCGTGTGGCCTGGTGCTTTAAAGAGTTTCGTCAGTATTTAGGCGGCTGCAAGTTCAGAGACTGCAAGCACCTGGACGACCCGGGTTGTTTAATACGCGAAGCCGTTGATAATGGCGATATCACCGAGTTTCGCTTCGAAAACTACCACCGTATTATCGAGTCCATGGCGGATGGCCGCGCTGGAGCCCGTAATCCAAGAGTGTAAAGCGGGCGCATAAGGCCGTGCTATCATGCCCAATCAAGGCGCTGCCCGATTAGTAGGCTATGGTTTTTACTCCTTGATTTAGCTAACATTCGTAAAAATATTTTGAGAATTACACAGTGAACTTAGATAAAGTAAAAATTGCTTTTCAATATGCATTGCCAAAACACGGCGTTTCCCGCCTGGTTGGTAAGCTTGCCGCCGCGAAAGCCGGCAAACTAACGACCGCACTTATCAAGTTGTTTATTAAACAATACAAAATTGATATGAGCGAAGCATTGCATGAAGCCCCCGAGCATTACCAAACCTTTAATGAGTTTTTCACTCGTCCACTCAAGCCAGGTATTCGCCCATTAGCCGAGGATGCGAACATTATCGCCCACCCGGTCGATGGCGCCATTAGCCAATTAGGTGAGATTCTCGACGGTCAATTAGTGCAGGCCAAGGGTCATTACTACAGCCTTGAAGCTCTGTTAGGCGGTAAGGCCGAGGATGCCCAGCCATTCTTAGGCGGTAAATTTGCCACCATCTACCTGGCTCCCAAAGATTACCACCGTATCCATATGCCCGTCGATGGCACCCTTAAACGCATGATCTACGTGCCTGGCGATCTATTTTCGGTTAACCCGTTAACGGCGCAAAACGTGCCTAACCTGTTCGCTCGCAACGAGCGTGTGGTAGCCATCTTCGACACCGAAATAGGTCCGCTTGCCATGGTCTTGGTCGGCGCCACCATAGTAGCCAGTATCGAAACCATTTGGGCCGGCACGGTAACGCCACCAGCGGGTAAAGACGTATTCAGTTGGGACTATCCCAGCACCGGCGACCGTGCAGTGCACCTGAAAAAGGGTGACGAAATGGGCCGCTTTAAGCTGGGCTCTACCGTGGTCCTGGCTTGGGGTGCCAACCAGGCCGACTTCCTTAGCACTCAAGTGCCCGAGGCTGTCACTCGCATGGGCACACCTTTTGCGAAATTAGTCGACTAAGCTCTTACCCAGGATGGTCAGGTTATAATGCTGACCATCCATAGTGGCCACCTTAGGCAACTCCCCCCAATGGCTAAACCCGGCCTGTTTAAATAAACGAATACTCGGTATGTTATGGCTGAATATAAAGGCCAGCAGATTAGTCACGCCCAAGCGTTTCGCCTGCTGCTCGGCAAATGCCAGGCTCTGTTTTCCTAAGCCGCGACCACGCACCGATTCACACAAATATATGGCGACCTCCACGGTTTGCTCGTAGGCGGGGCGACCATAGAAGGACTTAAAACTGACCCAGCCGACCACCCGCTCCCCGTCTTTGCACACGTAGATGGGGCGCTTATCGTTATGGGATAAAAACCACTCTTGGCGCGACTCCACAGTTACCAACTCCGTGTCGGCAGTGACCATACGACTGGGGATGGTTTGATTATAAATGGCGACTATACTGGGTAAGTCTTCAATCTGAGCGGGTACAAACATAATTCAGCCACAAGTCCGGGTGATCTAATGTGCCGATACTAACCTATAAATTAAAACTAACAATATTCCGAGAGCGAACATGTTTAAATTATTTCTTGCCACCCTGCTGTCTTTGGGCTCAGGCCTGGCGTATGCCAATGACAACCAAGAGTGTGGCGACTTTACCGATATCGACGTGCGCAAACTGCGCTCCGAGCAAAGTATCAACCTGTGCCAATTTAAGGACTCGCCCTTGCTGATAGTGAACACCGCCAGCAACTGCGGCTTTACGCCTCAATTTAAAGAGCTCGAGCAGCTACATCAGAAGTATAAGGAGCAGGGCCTGGTCATTCTCGGCTTCCCATCCGACGATTTCTTTCAGGAAGAAGATGAGGAAAAAGACACCGCCAAGGTGTGCTTTATCAACTATGGGGTCACCTTTACCATGATGGCGCCGGTGTCGGTGCGCGGCTCCGATGCTCACCCTGTTTTTCAGTTTCTGAATGAGCAAACCAGTTCACCGAATTGGAATTTTTACAAATACCTGGTGAGTAAGGACAGGCAACAGGTGCAACGCTTTAACAGCCGCACTAAGCCGCTGTCGAGCGAACTAACCGCAGCAATTGAGCAGGCGCTAGAATGACAAAGGCCAAACTTTAGCTACAATTACGGTGGCCAACTTAAGGTTGGCAGGCTAGTCTTGTCTCTTTGATTATAAAGAATATATGGAGTGTAAACATGGCATTGGCAAGTGCGCGTCACATACTGGTAGACAACGAGGCCCTGTGTCTCGATCTGAAGGAGCAAATTGAGCAAGGCGCTGACTTTGCGGAACTGGCAAAACGACATTCGATGTGCCCAAGTTCGCAAGACGGCGGTGCGCTCGGTGAGTTTGGACCCGGTATGATGGTGCCCGAGTTTGATAAAGTCGTATTTTCTGCGCCCCTTAATGTGGTCCAGGGCCCGGTACAAACCCAATTCGGCTACCACCTTCTTGAGGTCACCAGCCGAAGCGATTAATTCCTTTAAATTTCAGTTGCATTGACCGCCAAGCCTGCTATGTTGGAGCTCTCGAACACAGACTCACGCTTACGGCAGGTTTGGCAATGCAATTGTATGGCTCCAACACGTCTCCTTTCGCTCGTCGCTTACGCATCTGGTGTGAACAGCACAATTTAGCGGTTTCTTATCAACATCTTGATATTTTTTCGCCCGACGGCAGAAAATTCCTTTTGGCGCACAGCCCTGTGGCTAAGATCCCTTTTTTGGTCGATGGCGAGCAGGTTATTTACGACTCCAATGTCATTTATGAATACCTAACGGCACACTTTAAGCTACCCGGCATGAGCTGGGATGAACGTAATCAATTCACCATGATCAACGCCGCCAATGACTCGGCCATCGAGCTGCTATTGAGTCAGCGTTCGGGCTTTGATACCAACGAAGAGCGTTTGTTTTTCGACTTACAAAAACAGCGCATTACCCTGTGCCTAAAGGCCTTAGAACAACAAGCTGGTATCATTGAGCATGCCTATGTACGTGCCAGTCTCTTTTGCTTGCTCGATTGGCTACAATTCAGGGAACTGCATGATTTAACGCCCTACCCGGCACTCATCGCTTTTTGGCAAGCGCTGCAAGCCTCGCCACAAGCACAAGCAACCGATCCAAGACAGGGATAATAAAACATGGCACATGACGACATTGAAATTGAATCGCAGTGGGAGTTGTTCTGCGAGCAGGTGCAACAAAGCCAAGAGGTGTGGTTACTCGGTAGTGATGACGGCGGTATCGCCTCGGTCAGCTCTGCCTACGACGACAACCAGGATGTGTTGCTTATGTGGCACAGTGAAGAGCTGGCTCAGGCCCAATGCACCGGTGATTGGCAAGGATTTACCCCATTTTCCTTATCCCTAGATGAAGTCCTTAAGGACTTTGCCCCTCAGTTGATAGACGACAATGTCATGGTCGGTATCAATTGGGATAATCAGGTCTGCACCGAGCTGTCGGCCAAGTCCTTGGTGAGCGCATTAACCGATTAATACGTTGTGAAAACCCATTTAGGCCGGCGGCCATTTACCAGTATGGAGTTGCATACCCTGTTTTCCGGGTATGTCTATGGTGATGACAAGCAAGCGCGTGAGCAGCCCAAGCATTGGCATTTTTGGCTGCCGCTGCTGGCCTATTACAGCGGTGGTTTTAGCGACGAACTGGCTTCCTTAGAGTTGGGTGATGTCGATATCGACAGCACCATCCCAGTGTTACACCTGCATACCCATGGCAAGATAAAGGCCCGTAAAATTCCTATTCACCCGCATTTATTTGCCTGCGGCCTGAGCGAGTACATAGATTTCGTCAGGACCCAGCAGCACAGCCGCTTATTGTTCGACCTACCGGCTAAGTCGGGACGTTACAGCGAAAAGGCCCGCATTTGGTTTTCCGGTGAGGGCGAGCGCGCCGGTTATATGCAAAAATGTCACCTGCCGACCGTGGATCAACAAGGCCACAAAACAGCGCTCAGCAGCCTGCGCCTTAATTTTGAGCAAAGCATTCGCATCAGCGCCATGCAGCTTAACTGCAAACCGGGTTTTTACTACCTGATGGGGCTAAAAGATTACCCCCAGGATGATTTTGCCGATCTGCGCACCCTGCAAAAGATTGTTCGCGGGGTACGCATAGTGAACGCCCATAGCCATTGGCGACGCTTTTGCGCTCGGAGTTAATCCTCACACACAAACGCCAGCTTATCGCCCTCGGGTAAATAACTCAGTCGGGTAATATTACCCTTACAGTAGCCGCTTAAATCATGCCATAGGCTGGCCGCCTTGGGACTTTGCAGCTGCTTTTGATACACCCGCCCGCCGTAGGCATAGGCGATTGTGTCCTCCTTGACCCAGGTGTAGTCCTGCACCCCCTGCGGCAAACGAAATAGCTGGGTCACGGTTTTCGTGTCCGGCGCAAAGGTGCTGAACCAGTTTTGCTGTTTTAGCTGCTGAGTAAAGGTAAAGGCTCCCAGTGCAGGATTATAGCTAAAGCCACGACCCGGGTTATCGGCCACATGATGGATATTCTCCGGCTCGGCCAGAGTAAAGTACTGGGCGCTATGCGGTTCACCTAGGGCAAACACCAGCAAGTCCTGCCGCGCTCCCCAAGCGTGATAACCTATGGTCAGGCCGTTATCCAGGATGCGTGTGCTTGGCGCCGACTCACCCAGGGGGTAGTACCACAACTTTTGGCTGCCATCGGGTTCAACTACCACGGCTGACAAGGCGTTTAAACCGGGCACCACGACCGACAAGGCATTTAAACCTGGCACCAGGGTAGGCGAATATTCGCTGTAAGCAGGGGTATTACTGATATTGCGGCGACCCTGGGTGGCGAAGTCATAAAAGAAGATCTCCTTCTGTGCCTGCTTATCGGTGCCGATTTCATAACTGTAGTAGACGCCATCCTTACTTATCGCCGGCTGATTACTGTAAGTCCCGCGCTCGCTCACCGCCAGCACCTCGGGCTGTCCCTGTTCATCCTGTTGCAACAGCAGTATTTGGCTCTGGGCCAGGGCCAACGGGCTGCAGCACAGCAGGCTTAATGCCTTTAAAGTCGTTAATTTCATTAGTGTTTTCGTTCTTGTTTTTGCTCTTAAACTTACCGCCCTATACTAGCGTGAAATCCGCTTTGGGCAAACCGCGGCCTTGATTTAACAGGGAACCCCCTTTATAAAGGGTATTTGAGTTAACAAACGATTAATCTTATGTCGGCCAAACATCCCATTGTCGCGATTACCGGTTCTTCAGGTGCTGGCACTACCACCACCACCAATGCCATTAAGCATATTTTCCGCAGCCTAGACGTCAATGCCGCATTTATCGAAGGCGATAGCTTCCACCGCTATACCCGTCCCGAAATGGATAAAAAAATACGCGAAGCAGAACAACAGGGCCGGCATATCAGTTATTTCGGCCGCGAGGCCAATGATTTTGCCGCCCTTGAAAAGCTATTTACCAACTACGGTGAAACCGGCAGCGGCAAGGTCCGTCGTTATCTACACACCTTCGACGAAGCCGTACCCTACAACCAGCTACCGGGAACCTTCACGCCCTGGCAGGATTTAGAAAGCGGCACCGACCTTATGTTCTATGAGGGCTTACACGGCGGTGTGGTGGATGAAGAGCATGACGTGGCTAAACATGTTGACCTCTTGATTGGCATGGTGCCCATCATCAATCTAGAGTGGATACAAAAACTGATCCGCGATACCTCGGAGCGAGGCCATTCCCGAGAGGCGGTCATGGACTCCATACTGCGCAGCATGGATGATTATGTTAATCACATCACCCCGCAATTCTCGCGCACCCATATTAACTTTCAGCGCGTGCCCACGGTCGATACCTCCAACCCTTTTAGTGCCAAAGATATCCCCTCGCTGGATGAGAGCTTTGTGGTGATCCGTTTTCGCGGTATCGACAGCGTCGACTTCCCTTATTTTCTACAGATGATAGATGGCAGCTTTATGTCGCGAATGAACACACTGGTGGTGCCCGGTGGTAAGATGGGTTTGGCGATGGAGTTGTTGCTGACGCCACTGATCAAAGAATTATTAGTGAAGAAACGCGCCTTGGAACATTTAGCACCAGCCGATTTACCTATCTAGCCGGTGCTATCAATGACTTATGCGTCGGGAAGGTTGCGACCGTAGAAGATCTCTTGGATCTCGCGGTTTAAACGCTCACGGATTTCTTCCTGCTCGCTTTCTTCAAGCTCGTCGGTGGTAACACCGAACAGGTAGGTATTGAGATCCGTTTCCTTAAGCATCATCTTGGTGTGGAACAGGTTTTCCTGGTACACATTCACGTCCATCATCTGATACAACTCTTTGGTATCGTCGGTCATGTAATTCTGAATCGAATTAATGGCATGGTCGATATAATGCTTCACACCGTTCACGTCACGGGTAAAACCACGTACACGGTAGTCGATGGTTACCACGTCCGACTCCAACGAGTGGATCAGGAAGTTCAACGCTTTTAGCGGCGAAATAATGCCACAGGTCGACACTTCAATATCGGCACGGAAGGTACAAATACCATCGTGTGGGTGCGACTCCGGATAGGTGTGTACACAAATATGGCTTTTATCCAAGTGCGCAACCACAGACTCGGGCAAAGGCCCCGGCGTTTCTTCGCTGTCAAAGCTCTGTTCGTCTACCGGTTCTTCCGAGATCAGAATAGTTACACTGGCCCCTTGAGGGTCGTAATCCTGACGGGCAACATTAAGAATATTGGCGCCAATAATGTCAACGACTTCACCAAGAATGTCCGTAAGACGATCAGCACTGTATTGCTCATCAATATATTCGATGTATTCTTTACGCTGTTGCTCTGTTTTTGCATAGCAAATATCGTAAATACTAAAACTTAAGCTTTTGGTTAAGTTATTAAAACCATGGAGCTTAATTTTATCAAAGGGCTTGTTCACTATAAACCAACCTCAAACCTAGTCACAAAAGCCACTCAGGGACTCAAAAAAGAGCGCGGATTTTAGCCCAATTTGGTCCCCTTAAAAAGCACTTTTTAAACGATTTCTTGTACTTCAAAACTATGGGTTATTTGCACCGACTTTTCCAGCATAATTGCCACCGAGCAATATTTATCTGCGGACAGGGATACGGCACGCTCAACATGCTTCTCGCTCACCTCAGTTCCGGTCACAATAAAGTGCAAATTAATCTTGGTAAACACCCGTGGTGTAGTCTCAGCACGCTCTCCACTGAGCTGTACCTGCACACCCGTTACCTGCTGGCGTGCTTTTTTTAGAATGCTCACTACATCCACCGATGAACATGCGCCGGCCGACATTAATACCATTTCCATTGGCGATGGCGCCTTAGGATCACTGCCGGTATCAAACACCACGTTGTGGCCAGAATGTGAAGTACCGATAAAGGTGTCGCCCTCGACCCACTTTACGTTTGCTTGCATGTTAACCTCGTTGTTTAAATTAAAATCTCAGCGATTGTAAAGCAGCACGCCGATGATGCAAACCTGCATTTATCACTGCTGCGATGATTGCGCCAAAGCGCAGGACGAGCTGTTATCAAGCCCGGCAGCAATGGCATTATCGAAGAGGTTTTTAACCAAGCCGGCAAATTCATCGATAAAGGCACGCTGCTCTTTGGTCACCGGCTGATTCACCACTCGGCTCAACACCTCCTGCAGGTCATAGACGATGCCATCCACCTCACGAACTATCTGCCCGCGTTGCTCGGTATCTAGCCCACTGTGCTGCTGACACAGCAGCATCACATGCTCGGCTATCACGTCCTCTATTAAGGCCATAACGCTCGGCGCATTCGCTTCCACCACTCCGGGCTTTTCAAATAAGGCTAAATTTTGTGTTAGGTACATGATCAGTTCATCATACCCGGGTTGCTCGACTACCATTAAGCACCTAATTCTTATAAGAAATGTTCTAGATTTAACCAGAAAGCCCAGGCAAAAGCCAGCGTGCCCCAAAAAGACAAAAAGCAGCCTAAGCTGCTTTTTCATTCATTTAGAATGCGCTCTTAATCCAGGCTTAGGCCCGGACTTAGTTTTTCCGGCAGGGTAAGCTGCTCTAGCTCGACCGAGGCAACCGGGTAGGCGCAGTAATCGGCGGCATAGTAGGCACTCGCTCTGTGGTTGCCCGAGGCGCCGATACCACCGAAGGGTGCCGCACTTGAGGCGCCGGTGATAGGACGGTTCCAGTTGACGATACCGGCACGAATACGACGCAAGAAGTATTCATAATCCGCTTCGTTATCACCCAGTAGGCCGGCAGACAAACCATAGGCGGTATCGTTGGCTTTCTCGATGGCGCTATCGAAGTCGGTGTAACGGAAAACCTTAAGCAGTGGACCAAAGTGCTCGTCATCCGGGAAATTGCTTACCGAGGTACATTCAATAATCCCCGGAGTAACAAAGCCGGTGCCAGCGGTATGGGTAAGCTCTAGCAAGGGCTGAGCACCCAGCTCAATGAGCTGCTGCTGCGCCGCCACCATGCCCTTGGCCGCCGCCTCGGAGATCATCGAGCCCATAAACGGCTGCTCGGCGGCGTCATAGTCGCCAACCTTGATGTTTTTAGTGGCGCTAAGCAGCTGCGCCAAAATGGCATCACCCAACTCGCCTTCAGGCAAGAAGAGCTTGCGCGCACAGGTACAACGTTGGCCACTGGAAATAAACGCCGACTGGATAATATCGTGCACCGCCGCCTTGATATCGCTCACATCTTTAACGATAAGCGGGTTGTTGCCACCCATTTCCAAGGCCAGGATTTTGCCCGGCTGACCGGCAAACTGCTCATGCAGGATATGACCGGTGCGCGATGAGCCGGTAAAGAATAGACCATCGATACCTGGGTGTGAGGCCAAGGCCTTACCGGTTTCAACTTCACCCTGTACCAGGTTGATGACACCATCGGGCAGACCCGCTTGTTGCCATAGCTTCAAGGTAAACTCGGCTACTGCCGGAGTCAGCTCCGATGGCTTAAACACCACGGTATTACCCGCCAATAGCGCAGGTACAATGTGACCGTTAGGCAGGTGACCTGGGAAGTTATAAGGGCCAAATACCGCTACCACACCGTGGGCACGATGACGAATAACGGCTTTACCTACCGGCATGGCATTTTCTACCGTGCCGGTACGCTCCTGATACGCTTTTTCTGAAATCGCCACCTTACCCACCATGGCGGCGGCTTCGGTGCGCGTTTCCCATAGCGGCTTACCGGTTTCTTGGGCGATAATAACCGCCAGCTCTTCGCTGTTCGCCTTAAGCTGCTCGGCGAAGGCCTGTACTACGGCTAGGCGCTCGGCAAAGCTTTTATCCGACCAAGGGATAAAAGCGGCACGCGCCGCCACAACGGCGTCATTGACCTGCTCTGCGGTGGCGCTGTTGGCCTGCCAAAGCTGTTCGTTGTTAGCCGGGTTTACCGAGCTAACCGCATGGCCTTGGCCCGCAAGCCACTGACCATTAATAAATTGTGCTGGATGAGACATAAATATGACTCCTTATAATGCTGCCACGCACACCTGATCGCCGCTCTGTACTTTGAGCGCATCGGCGGTGCTTTGCGTTAAAATAATTTCGGCGTCATCGCCACCATCAAGATCTACCTCAATCACCAGGGCTCGGTAGTCTTCGATGCTTTGATTGGCCACCATAACCGCGCTGTCGCCCTGACTTTCACCGATCACTACGGTGCGCAGGCCGCTATTGATAATGGTACGAATATTGTCGACCTTGGCTTCCACCGTGGGACCGGCATCGAAAATATCGACATAGCCGTTAAAGGTGAACCCTTCGCTTTTCAGTAATTCAATGGCCGGACGCGTATTGGTATGCACTTGACCTACAACCTGCTGCGCTTCTTTACTCAACAAGTTGACGTAGATTGGGTATTTCGGCATCAGCTCGGCGATAAACACCTTCTGGCCGATACCGGTTAGGTAATCTGCGGTCGGGAAATCCATGCAGAAGAAATGCTCTTCAAGCCACTGCCAGAACGGGCTGCTGCCCTGCTCGTCCGATACCCCACGCATTTCGGCGATCACCGTGTCGGCAAAACGCTCACGATGTTGGTTAATGAACAAGAAACGTGACTTCGACAGTAGCTTGCCATTAAATTTTTGCCGATATTTTTCCTTCAGGAACAGCGTACACAGTTCGGTGGCGCCGGTGTAATCGTTACACAGGGTAAGGATATCAACCGCCTTATACACCCCTAGGGTGCGTGACGAGTGGATCACCTTGGAGAGATGGTAGTGATAAAAGGCATCATCCAAGCCCACCGCAGCTTCAATGCCACAGGTGCCGGCAATTTCGCCGGTTTCGCTATCTTCTAGAACAAACAAGTAGCCCTCATCACCGGCTTTTGCGGTCGGCTTAGCGAAGGATTCAATAGAACGGGTGATCTTATTCTGCAACAACTCTTCATTCAGTGGCAGCGAAGTAAAACCATGCCCCGACTCCTCGGCAATAACGAGCAGCTCTTGATAATCTTGTTGTCGGATTGGGCGAAGAACCATCATAGATCCGCTTACTCCCTAAAGGTTAAAACCATAACAAGCCAGGCACCGCCCACGCGGCACCGGGCTTCTAATTGACCGGCGTAATCATTACGCCGCAGTGAAGTGCTTAAACTAAGCTGGCAACCGCTTTTTCAAAGCGCGCCATACCTTCGCGAATGTCTTCTTCGCTGATCACCAATGACGGGGTAAAACGCACCACGTCGGCACCGGCAACCAGTGACATCAAACCTTGCTCCATGCTGGCAACAAGGAATTCACGGGCACGACCCTTGAACTTATCGTTCACTACCGCACCGATAAGCAGGCCTTGGCCACGTACTTCACTGAAAACATCGTACTTAGCATTGATGTCATTTAGAAGTTGCTTAAATAATGCTTCTTTTTCTTTTACGCCATCAAGAACAGCACGGTCGTTAATGGTGTCGAAAGCGGCTTCAGCTACTGCACACGCCAGCGGGTTACCGCCATAGGTTGAGCCATGGGTACCCGGCTTAAGGTGTTTAGCAATCTCTTTGGTCGTTAGCATGGCACCGATTGGGAAACCACCGCCCAAGGCTTTCGCCGAGCTCATGATGTCTGGAGTGATACCCAGACCCTGATAAGCATAAAGCTCACCGGTACGGCCAACGCCCGTTTGTACTTCATCGAAAATAAGGAGTGCATTGTGCTTATCACACAGCTCTCGAACGCCCTTCACAAAGTCGGCTTCAGGAGCGATGATACCGCCCTCGCCCTGCAGGGGCTCCATCATAACCGCACAGGTATTGTCGTCGATCAGCGACTTGAATGTTTCTAAGTCGTTGTAATCACAGTGCACGATGTCGCCCGGCTTAGGACCAAAACCGTCCGAATAAGCAGCCTGACCACCCACGGTTACGGTAAAGAAGGTACGACCGTGGAAGCCCTTGTTAAAGGCGATAATTTTTGATTTCTGTGCGCCGAAGTTTTCAAGCGCCCAGCGGCGGGCTAGTTTTAATGCAGCTTCGTTAGCCTCGGCACCCGAGTTAGCAAAATAAACTTGCTCGGCAAAGGTGGCGTCGGTCATTTTTTTGGCTAAACGCAGCGCCGGCTCATTGGTCCAGATATTCGACAGGTGCCAGATCTTCTCGCCCTGCTCTTTTAATGCAGCAACCAGGGCCGGATGGCAATGGCCTAAACAGTTAACCGCAATACCACCGGCAAAGTCGATAAACTCACGACCTTCCTGGTCCCATACTCGGGCACCTTCGCCGCGTACCGGGATCACTTCCGATGGGTTGTAGTTAGGGACCATTACTTCATCAAATAAAGCGCGATTAACTGTCATCTTATTTCCTCATTGAGTCTGGCGTTAAGGGAGAGGCCGAGCGCGAGTCTGGGGACCTTAGAGCCGATGCGACACCCTTAACAAGGCTATGAAATCCGCCTTAGTGGCGACGGACAAAGCACTACATGAATACCCTCATTATTTCAGAAAAAGCCCATAAAGTCTCATGCAAAGCTTTCATGCAGACCGCGTAAACACAGGCATTGAGGGTAGATTTTCACCTTGAGTGAATAACTATTTTGGCGTGATTAAGGGAGAAGCCATATAGCGCGAGTAGCGGCCGTCAAAGGGCATGCTGAACGGTATTTGAATGAATATACGTAAAAAATTTACAAAATATTTTCAGCAACGACTTATTTTGCATCAATTTGCTGGGTCAAACCGCTAAAATTGATAGTTGCTAAGTGGGTGAGTTGCGAATGTTTGAGGCCCAGATAGCTGAACCATAACTGCCGCTCGTCGGCTGCAAGTAATTGATGTTGCTGTAACCAATGCGCCTGACAATAGCCGTCGGCCTGCACTAGAATTTTGGCCACACCACTAAGTTGATGCGGTTCGACCAGGGCCAGGTCATCGAACACGGCGTTCAGGTTGAGGTGCTCTAAGCCCATTTTTTCGATTAAGCGCCGAGTGACCTCCAGGGCCCGCTCGCTAAAAAGGTTACGCAAATAAAGGGGGTCCGGCTCTATGGCGAGCAGCGCATCATGCAGGGCTTTTTTGCCTTCACCGTGGGCCAGACTCACCTGATGTTGCCAAATCTGCTGAAATATACGCAGATAAAGCCGCGTCAGCGCCACCTTACCAAGCTCCATTAAGAGTGCCCCCACATAGGCGGCATAGCTGTTTTGCTGCTCCAGTTCGGCCAGTTCAAACGCGCAGGTAGCGCGGCTCAAGGCCGCATCGCCGAGCTTACGCTTCAGCAGGGGAAAGGGTTCACTGCTATGAGGAAGCCAATGGCGCAGGGCAAATTTGGGCAGGGTCCACTTCAGTTTTTCCAGGCCCAGATAACGCAAGGCCAATGCCGGAGTATCAATTTTTACCGCGCGCTCATTGGCGTCCTGACGCAGGTGTGATTGATTCACCAAGGTGACTAATTCCCGAGCCAACCAGCTCAGGTGCTTCACCAAGGGTTCTAAACGGTTAATGCTGGCACCCTTACTGGCAAGCAGATCAATCAGTGCCACCGCCGCATCTTCTATGCCTAACACCTGGGTGTAAAGGTGATCGAGCTCATCGAGTTGTGCCTCAATTTCTTCTTCAATTAAGGCATGTAAGTTAGTGTTCACCTTCGCTCGTAACACTTCTAACTTTGAGCTGGTCTTTTGCCTTTGCGCCAAGGCGACCTGCTCCACCGCCAGCAAGGTACGCTGTAACAGGGGCTCCCCAGGTTGACCATTCATGGCTGTACTCAAGCCCAGTTGCTGCTGGGCGAACCCATGCCCCAGCAATAGATCATTGCCGCGTCGCTCTAGGGCGCTAATCTGCTGACTGACTTGCTGTGCGTGAGTTTCCATGAGCGGGTCGTTAATGAGCGTCGATAAAGTGTTTTAACATGTCCAAGCCGTGCGCCGTTAAAATGGCTTCCGGGTGAAATTGAATCCCTTCTAAGGCCTTATCGCTATGCAATAGCCCCATGATTTCGTCCAGCTCTCCCTGCTCGTTCTCGGTCCAGGCGGTAATTTGCAATTCACTGGGCAAGGTCTCGGGCGCCACCACCAAGGAGTGATAACGGCATACCTCAATGCGTTCATCTAAGCCGCTAAAAACGCCCTGTTGCGTGGTACGTATCATTGAGGTTTTACCATGCATCACCTGTTTAGCGCGCACCACCTCAGCGCCCAGGGCCTGGGCTATAGTCTGATGGCCCAGACACACACCCAGGATGGGAATAGCGCCTTGAAAGCGGCGCACTACGTCAAGACAGATACCGGCTTCATTCGGACTGCACGGCCCGGGAGAAAGCACGATATGCTCGGGCTTGAGCGCTTGAATATCGGCCAGGGTGAGCTCGTCATTGCGTTTAACCAAAACTTCCTGGTCAATACGCTGGAAATACTGCACCAAGTTAAAGGTAAATGAGTCGTAATTGTCGATCATTAATAACATGGAATCTTCCACTAAAAAGCCAAGCATTATCGCGCTTGGCTTTGATTTACTCTCTCACAGCCCTAACGCTTAGGGACGTGGAATAAAGCCAAGGGCATCGTATACCGCCTTCAAGGTAGGCTCGGCTTTGGCTCTGGCTTTCTCGGCGCCACTGCGCATGATCTGATCTAAGAGCGTCTGATCAGCACGGATCTCTTTAAAGCGCTGTTGAATCGGCTCGATCATGGCCACCACCGCATCGGCGGTGTCCTTTTTCAGGTGACCATACATCTTGTCTTCGTACTCGGGTACTAGGTCATCGATAGAACGCTTGGTTGCTACCGATAGTAAGGTCAACAAGTTTGATACGCCCGGCTTTTCTTGACGGTCAAAGTAAATGCGTGCCTGCTCGTCAGAGTCGGTCACCGCTTTTTTCAGCTTTTTCTCGATCTTCTTCGGCTCGTCCAGAAGCATGATGTAACCGTTTGGATTTTCATCCGACTTGGACATCTTCTTCAACGGGTCCTGCAAGCTCATTACCCGGGCACCAAACTCAGGAATATACGGCTCTGGCAGCTTAAACACTTCACCGTAGAGGTTGTTAAAGCGCGTGGCGATATCTCGGGTCAGCTCCAGGTGTTGCTTTTGGTCTTCACCCACAGGCACCTGATCTGCTTGATACAGGAGGATATCGGCCGCCTGTAACACAGGATAGGCAAACAGGCCGACATTCACGTTATTGGCGTGCTTGGCCGACTTATCCTTAAACTGGGTCATGCGGTTAAGTTCGCCCATTTGCGCGTAACAGTTCAATACCCAGGCCAGTTGCGCGTGCTCCGGCACCTGAGATTGCACGAATAACGCTGCTTTTTCCGGGTCAATGCCGCAGGCTGCATAAAGGGCCACACCGTCTAGCACGCGCGAGCGCAACACTTCCGGCTCCTGGCGAATGGTGATGGCATGCAGGTCAACCAGCATAAAGTAACTTTCATGATGCTCTTGCAAGCTAAGCCACTGGTTAATGGCGCCAACATAATTGCCGATTGTCATACCACCTGTTGGCTGAATGCCGCTTAACACTACTGGTTTACTCATGATGTTCCTTTATTGCTTATCGATTAATGGCGGTGATTATATCTAAGAATTGGTCACAGAGGTACTGTGGATTGTACTGGCGCAGATCCTCACCTTGGTGATAACCACGGGTCAGTGCCAGAGCATCCATCGCCGCCGCTTGTGCTGCTAACAAGTCCGATTTCGAATCCCCTATCATTAGACACTGCGAAGGGTCTGCGCCTAGCTGTTGGCATGCCTTAAGCAGGGGCTGGGGCGATGGCTTTTTCTCACCATCATCGCCACAGACAACCACCTGAAAATGACTCGCAATACCTAGCTGTTGGAGTAACGCCTCGGTAAAACATCGGGCCTTATTAGTGACCAGGGCCTTGGGCGTTGTGGCAAAGGCCGCCAACACGGTTTCAACATGAGGATAAAGCTGCGAGTACTGCCCCAACACGGCAAGGTAGTGATTGCAGAACAGCTTGTTAGCACGGCTAATTTCCTGCTCCGTTAGCAGCGGATTTGGCTCCATATCGCCGCTGAGCGCGCGCACTACCAACTTATCTATGCCATTACCTACAAACTGGCTGACCATGGCATGGGTGATCACCGGACGGGCGAGGTCGGTGAGCATTAAGTTCACCGCCATATACATGTCTGGCACGCTGTCAACCAAGGTGCCATCAAGATCAAATATCAGCGCTTGGTATTTCACTGGGCTACCTTGGCTAATTCGGCACGCATTTGCTCGATCACAACCTGATAGTCGGGCTGGTTAAAAATAGCCGAGCCGGCTACAAACATATCCGCACCGGCGGCTGCCACTTCGGCAATGTTATCCACCTTTACGCCACCGTCGACCTCGAGGCGAATATCGCGACCACTGGCGTCTATGATGGCACGAACCTGCTTAAGCTTTTCCAACGTATGAGGAATAAAGCTCTGACCGCCAAATCCAGGGTTTACCGACATCAACAAGATAACATCAAGCTTATCAATCACATGCTCAATAATATGCAGGGGCGTTGCCGGGTTGAATACCAGACCTGCCTGACAACCATGCTCTTTGATCAGAGCCAGGGTACGATCCACATGCTCACTGGCCTCGGGATGGAAGGTAATAATGCTGGCACCGGCCTTGGCAAATTCGGGGATCAGGCTATCAACCGGTTTCACCATCAAATGCACATCAATTGGCGCGGTGATACCATAATCTCTCAGCGCCTTACATACCATGGGACCAAACGTCAAATTAGGTACATAGTGATTGTCCATCACATCAAAATGCACCACATCGGCACCGGATGAGATAACTCGCTCTACGTCTTCACCAAGACGGGCAAAATCGGCGGAAAGGATCGAGGGCGCGATCAGGTAGTCTTTCATAATACTGCTCCTTTGAACGGGGCCTATACTTTAACGAAAAATAGGCATTTTTGTTAGCGTATGTTTATCTTTGCGTAGGATTACTTCGATCTCTGTGAGTTATTAAGAAACAAAACGTTAACGGCATCCTGTTAACATAAAATAAACATTACACCCTTGTTTTTAAAGTAAAAAGTTTAATTATTTCTAAAAGTTCAGTTGTTTTTTTGTACAACTTTGAGTAAGCTCTAGGGACTACTTATGGATCGGAGAAGGATATGTTGTTAGGGCTGAAAAAACATACGTTGTTAGCAGGTGTTACTACTGCTGCTGTCATTGTTGGCACCTATGGCATCCAATCTGGCTCCTCACTTAACTCTGACACTTACAGCCAATGTATTTGTGATACAAATGGTTACGGCGAACGCACGCAAGATTGCGCTAACCCCGAAGGGGAGCAATCCTGGTATTCTTGGTTCGCAGGCGATAGTCGCAGTGCCCAGTTTCATTACTTAGACTTGTTGGAATTACTTAGTCGTAATGACAACAAGGAAAACGCACGGCAATTCTCCAGCCGCTCTTACTAAGCAGACAGGCTTATGTGGTCACAAATTCAAACTGTGGTCGCGGCTTTCTTTGGTGTACAAAGCAACGCCAAGCGTCAACAAGACTTTAGCAATCATAACCCCAAGGTCATCATCGCCCTTGCCATAGTGCTGTTTATTCTCTTTGTCTTAGCCGTGTTTGGCTTGGTTCAACTGGTATTGGCGGCCGGATAAATACATCGCCATCAGCTCGTTCACCTTATTACGGCCATTGCCTTTGGGACTAATGGTGCGTTTTACCCGCAACACATCAATATCCGCCTGCTCATAGATCTTTCGTGTCCACAGTGTATCGTGGTTGGAGATCAGCACCGAAGTTTGCTGGGTACCGGCGGCGTACTCCGCTAGGTTGGCCAGGTTAGCCTGATCGTCCAAGTTAAAACCGCCCTTGGCATAACTGGTAAAGGAGGCTGTTTTACTGAGCGGCACATAGGGAGGATCGCAATACACCACGGCATCTTGCGGTAATGAGGCAAAAACCTCGCGGTAGCTTAAGCAGGTAAAAGTGGCTTGCTGCGCCTTTTCGGCAAAAAAGTACATTTCCGCTTCGGGGAAATAGGGCTTCTTATATTTTCCAAAGGGCACATTAAAAATGCCTTTGAGGTTATAACGGCACAAACCGTTGTAACCATGGCGATTCATATAGAGGAATAAAATGGCGCGCTCATAAGCGTCACGGCTTTCGTTAAAACGTGCCCGTAAGCCGTAGTACACATCGGCGTCATTATTGAGATCGGTAAACAGCTTGCGCGCATCGCTAACAAACTCATCCGGAGCATGGGCCAATTCTTTATAGAGGTTGATAAGATCGGCATTAATATCATTAAGCACATAATGCTTAAAGTTGGTATTAAGAAATACCGAGCCGGCGCCCACAAAGGGCTCAACGAGCGTAGATGCAGAGCCACCGGTGAGCTCTTGAGCTTGATCTAAACGCTTGGCGATATCTTCGACCAAACTGTATTTGCCGCCCGCCCATTTCAGGAAAGCACGGGTTTTCTTTTGCATCTATTCTACTAGCTCATCTATCGAGGTTAATTATTATCTTACTCCCAGTGATAGCATATGCGTTTCCTCATGTGTTATCACATACGCCTGGGTCAACGCCAAATTCTACCGCAATTCTGGGGCTTGTGGCGAGTTTATCTCCGCTTTTATCTTTGCTATTTGTTTGCCGTAAGGCTGTGCGCCATCAATTTTTGCGCGTATCGCCCTTAACTGCTGATCAAGCTGTTCTTTGGGTACAGCCTGTGCCCAGGTAACAATATACCAGCCTTTATCGGCGCGATAATAATGGTGCACCTCATCTATAAGCTGGTGCTGGCGAATATAGGCCTCGATTTGTTGCGGTTGCGACATAATGGTCAACTGCCACACCCAAAGCTGTTCGTCCTGAGCTAGATACCATTGATGATCGAATGGCAGCTCTGTCTCTGTCGCCTGAGGCTCTGCATCCAGGTCTTCGCTCTTCGGCGTGTTAAGTGCCTCTGGGCCCTCTAAGGCCAGGAGTACGGCGGCCGCATTCGTGGACTCGGTACTGTGTTTATCGCTGGGTGGCTCATCAACTTCTACCGGCGCTTCCGATTCGGGCTCTGCCGGGTCGGCTGACACTGTGTGGGGCAATGGCGTGGAAGCAAGGACCGCAGTGGAAACCCTGCTGTCGGCCAGTACCTCAGCGGGCTGCTCCCCCTCGTTTGCGGCACTGGGCCAATAACGATAGCCAAGCCCAAGGGCCAGTATCAGCACCACACCTATCGCCGGAGCCAGCCACCACCATAGGGAGGTTTTCGGCGTCTGCGTTGGCATTTGCTGCTCATTTTGCCATTGCAATAATAACGCTGGGTTGCCACCACATTGACGCAAAAACTCTGCAAAAACAGGGTCTTCTGGACGGGGTAACTGCCCATAAAAGTAACCTAACAGGCGCTCGCTCTCATGCCCGGATAAAGGCTCCAAGTGGATATCTATGGCCTCGCTGAGCAACCCAGCTTGCGATGACGCACAGAGAATATAGAGGGTTCCCGGTGCCGAGCGCGCCAGATAGTGCAACTCGGCGATAAACTCTTCCGACAGCTGTTTGGCGTTATCAAACACCCATAAAAGCGGCCGCTCGCCCTGCTCCTCGAGCAGACGCAAAAAGTTCTCGCGCAGTGGCAACGCCAAATCGATCAACGGCGACGCAAAGCTATGCTCTAGCACTTGGGTTTGCAGCTGGTCATCGCTGCTGTGTGCGGTAACTTGAATATACGCCTTATAGAAGGACTCATAGTGGTCGGTAACGAAATGTTCCAGCAGGTAGCTTTTTCCTAAGCCACTGCCGCCCACCAGGTGAATAAGGTTTTGTCCATAGCTGAACTGTAAGGCGATGCGCTTCGCCAGCGCCGCCCGTGATGGCAGAATTGGCGATTGCATTAGTGGGCGAGCAAGGTCTCTAGCTCGGCGTCGCTGACATCGTCGACCAGCTCACAACGTCCGAACTGACTTGGAAGAATAAAGCGGATACGACCAGCTTTGTTTTTCTTGTCCTTGCGCATATGAGTAATAAACTGCGCAGAGGTCATATCATCGGGTATTTGCACTGGCAAATCATAAGCTTGCAGCAGAGCAATAATACGCTTAAGTTCGCCTTCAGTGAGCTTGCCACGGCTGTGCGCCAGCTTCGCCGCCAACACCATGCCGACCGCGACCGCTTCACCATGAAGCCAGGCGCCATAACCCATTTGTGCCTCAATGGCATGCCCAAAGGTGTGGCCTAAATTAAGCAAGGCCCTTAGCCCGGCTTCCTTTTCGTCTGCCGCCACTATCTCCGCCTTAATGGCACAACAACGTTGAATCACCCGAGGTAAGAGCTGTGCATCCAGCGCTTTGATTTCTTCGACATTGCGCTCAAGCAACTCGAACAACTCGAGATCGTGGATCAAGCCGTATTTAATGACCTCGGCCATACCGGCGGCGAATTCTTTGGCAGGTAAACTTGCCAGCGCAGCGGTATCGATAAACACCGCCTGCGGCTGATAGAAGGCGCCGATCATATTCTTGCCCAGCGGGTGATTAACAGCGGTTTTTCCGCCCACGGATGAATCAACCTGGGATAACAAGGTTGTGGGGATTTGCACAAAAGGCACGCCACGTTGATAACAAGCGGCCACAAAACCGGTAAGATCGCCAATCACCCCGCCGCCCAGGGCGACTAAAGTGGTGTCGCGACCACAATTATGCTCAAGTAAAAAGGCATTAATACGCTCAAACCACTCCAATGTTTTGTATTGCTCACCGTCGGGCATTACGAACACAAGAGGATCATTATCTGCCAGGCTGGCAATCAGGGTGTCGAGGTATAAAGGGGCAATGGTTTCATTGGTAACGATAACTGCGCGACGTTCGCCCACATATTGCTGAAGGCGCGCACCGTCGCACATTAACTCGTTACCAATAAAGATGGGATAACTGCGCTCACCGAGTTCAACATTGAGTTCCAGCATGCGCAATTCTCCTTGGATATTTAGAAGTTAAGCTTCTCGATGATTTGGTTAGCCACGACTTTCGCGCTCTGCTCATCGGTACGCACAACAAAGTCGGCGATTTCTTGATACAGCGGATTACGCTCTTCGGCTAGACGCTCCAACACGTGTTGCGGCGCTTCTTCTGTTTGCAGTAGCGGGCGTCGTTTATCACGCTGGGTACGAGCGACTTGTTTTTCAATTGGGGTCTCAAGGTATACCACGATACCGCGTGCAGACAGTTTGTTGCGTACTTCTTTACTGACTACTGAGCCACCACCTGTTGCTAATACGATACCCTGAAGCTCGGTTAGATCTGTGATCACCGCTTCTTCGCGACGACGGAAACCGTCTTCGCCTTCGATATCAAACACCCACGCGATGTCGGCACCGGTACGGCGCTCAATTTCGTTATCCGAGTCATAAAACTCAAGGTGTAGTTGGTCTGCAATGTGGCGACCAATTGTGCTCTTTCCGGCCCCCATAGGACCCACTAGAAATATATTACGTTTCTCAGCCATATCTTTTAGTACAAACGAACTCTAAAATTTGAAATAAAACCCCGCCTCGCGACTGGCCCCAAAATTCAAGGGGGAGATTATCTCAGTAATTTATGCCTGTTTTCAAGCATAATACTGCAAATAATCACAGTGGGCGGTCGGTCAGTTAAATAGCAATCCATAGTCTTAGGCGGTGTGCCGGGCTGACCATGGATCGTTATTTTTGCCGCTGATGATCAGGCTACTTAATCACTTTTAAGTGATTCGCTTTTTTGCCTTTGCCGTCTTCCTGACTGTTATCACGGCTTGCGTGTGGGTTTGGATTGTCAATTGCCTCGAGCCCGGCCTGCGGTTGCTGCGGCTCAGACTCGGCAGTTGATTGTACTGCCTCATCAGAACGATCCTGCTCCTCGTATAACTCTTCTTGAGTAAATACGGTGCCTTCGCCATTTTCACGGGCATAGATGGCCAACACTGCTCCCATGGGCACATAGACCTGCATGGGCTGACCACCAAAGCGAGCGTTGAAGGTCAAGGCTCGGTTATCCATGGAAAATTGCGTTACGGCGCTCGGGCTAATGTTCAACACAATTTGCCCATCTTGAACAAATTGGGTCGGCACTTGCACCTGAGCGAACTCGGCATCAACAACCAGGTGCGGTGTGCACTGGTTGTCGACTATCCAATCGTAAAAGGCACGTAGCAGATAAGGTCTGTTAGGTGTCATTAGAGACGAATCTCACGTTCTGCTTCAGTCAATGATGCTTGGAACGATTCACGCTCGAACAAGCGAATCATGTACTCTTTCAGCTCTTTACTGCCGGCACCACCGAGCTCAATACCCAGCTCAGGTAAACGCCATAATAGTGGCGCCAGGTAGCAGTCTACTAGACTGAACTCTTCGCTCATAAAGTATGGTGCTTCATTGAAAATAGGTGCTACCGCTAATAATGCTTCGGTCAACTCTTTGCGCGCTTGCTCGGCATCGCTACCACCGGCCATGATCTTCGCGGCTAGCGAATACCAGTCGGTTTCAATGCGGTGCATCATTAAGCGGCTGCGACCACGCATAACAGGGTATACAGGCATTAATGGAGGGTGCGGGAAGCGCTCATCCAAATATTCCATGATGATGTTAGCCTGGTATAGACCTAGCTCACGATCGATCAAAGTAGGAACTGTACCGTATGGGTTAATTTCGTGTAATGCTTCTGGCAGGTTATCTTTCTCCGCCAAATGGATATCCACGCTCACCCCTTTTTCAGCCAAAACAATACGAACTTGATGGCTGTACATACAATTCGCGCCGGAAAACAGCGTCATTACAGGGCGTTTATTGGCAGCAACGGCCATGCCTACCTCCATTAAAAAATCACAAAGTACAACATACTTTTTGCGTCATCTTTGTGCCTAGCCTGGCTAAATTCACAGCAATGACTTTAAACGGCAATAGGGGCATGCGCCCCTATTGAGTTAACTGGTTGATTATTCTAATTAATGAACATCACGCCAGTATTCTTTCTTCAGTAAGAAAGCAAAGATAAAGAGGATGATTAGGAAACCAATTACCTTGATACCTAATGACTCTGAATCTAATCGCGAAGGCTCACCCACGTAGGCCATGAAATTAGCAAGGTCACGAGCAGCTTGGTCGTACTCGTCAACGCTCATTTCACCGCTACCATCGGTTTCGGTCGCAACCACTTTCGTTACTGTTTTACCATGTTCTTCTACTTCTTCAACAACCGGCGTTGGTAGGCCCTGAAGCTCTTGCAGAACGTGTGGCATACCTACTGAAGGGAACACGATGTTGTTTACGCCAAATGGACGTGACTCATCTTTATAGAACGACTTTAAGTACGTGTAGATGTAGTCAGGTGATTTAACACGTGAAATCAGTGTTAAATCCGGTGGCGCAGCACCAAACCATTTGGCTGCGTCATCTTTATCCATCGCGTTCTTGATATGGCTACCTACTTTCGAACCATCGAAAATAAGCGATTCCTGGCCGATATCGGTAGGAATACCGATATCGCGGAAAGTACGCTCATAACGCTGGTACTGCATCTGGTGACAACCAAGGCAGTAGTTCATAAATAGCTTAGCACCGCGTTGTAATGATGCTTGGTCCGTTAGGTCGATGTTTGCTTCTTGCAAAGGCATCGCAGGACCCGCTGCCATTGATAGTGTTGGCAGCAATGCGAATAAACCGATAACTAGTTTTTTCATCACTTCGTCAACCTCTCTGGCAATGGCTTAGTCTTCTCGTTCTTAGAGTAGAAGAACAGTAGCACGAAGAACATAAAGTAAGTAACTGTACAAATCTGCGACAAAATCGTTTTGAAGTCAGTTTGTGGTGTCGCACCTACCCAACCAAGGATAACGAAGGTTACAACGAACTGAGCGATGTTCAGCTTGTGGAAACCACAACGGTAACGAATAGAGCGAACCTTACCACGGTCAATCCAAGGTAGAAGCGCTAGCACTACAATTGACGCACCCATGGCGATTACACCCATCAGCTTGTCTGGAATCGCACGCAGAATCGCATAGAAAGGCGTGAAGTACCAAACCGGGAAGATGTGCTCAGGCGTCTTCAGTGGGTTAGCCGCTTCGAAGTTAGGCGCTTCAAGGAAGAAACCACCCATCGCCGGCGCGAAGAACACCACGTAACAAAACAGGATTAAGAAGCCAACCACACCAACGATATCTTTCACCGTGTAATAAGGGTGGAAAGGAATCGCATCAACAATGTCTTTCTTGTTGGTGTAATATTCGTGGAACTTGAATTTAGGCTTGTCTTCTTCGGCAACCGTACCTTTCTTACGCTTGATTTCAACACCGTCTGGGTTGTTTGAACCCACTTCGTGCAGCGCAACAATGTGTAAGAACACTAGGATAACAAGTACAAGTGGTAGCGCGATTACGTGTAGGGCGAAGAAGCGGTTAAGCGTCGCACCCGAGATTACGTAGTCACCACGGATCCACAGTGTTAGGTCATCACCGATCACCGGAATCGCACCAAATAGTGAGATAATTACCTGTGCACCCCAGAATGACATCTGACCCCAAGGAAGTAGATAACCCATGAAGGCTTCGGCCATTAGTGCAAGGAAGATAAACATACCGAATAGCCACAGTAACTCACGCGGCTTCTGGTATGAACCGTAGATCATGCCACGGAACATGTGCAAATAAACCACTACGAAGAACGCCGAGGCGCCAGTAGAGTGGAGATAACGCAGCAACCAACCGTATTCTACGTCACGCATGATGTATTCAACGGAAGCAAACGCACCTTCGGCTGAAGGAACGAAGTTCATGGTTAGCCAGATACCAGTAACGATCTGGTTTACTAGTACTAGCATGGCTAGCGAGCCAAAGAAGTACCAGAAGTTAAAGTTTTTCGGTGCGGGATATTGTGCGATGTGCATATTCCAGACGCGCGTCATGGGAATACGTTCATCAATCCAGTTGATAATATTGCCAAACATTATGCTGCCCCTTCGCCTTTCTCACCACCAACTAGAATAGTAGTGTCATCAATGAAGTAATAAGGAGGGATCTCTAGGTTTAGCGGAGCTGGAACCGACTGGAATACACGACCGGCCATATCAAATTTAGAACCATGACATGGACAGAAGAAACCATCGTCTGTGCCTTCCACTTTCTCACCAAAGCCACCTTGTAGGAAGCTAGGAGAACAACCCAGGTGAGTACAAATACCCACTGCCACAAAGATAGTTTCTTTGATGGAACGGAATTCGTTCTTAGCAAACTCAGGCTGTTGCGGTTCTACAGACTGAGGATCACGAAGTTTGTCTTCGTGTGCTTTTAGTTGTTCTAGCATTTCCGGCGTACGCGAGATAACCCAAACAGGTTTTCCTCGCCATTCAACACGGATTAGTTGTCCTGGCTCTAGCTTAGAAATATCCACTTCTACGGGGGCACCCGCAGATTTAGCTCTTTCACTAGGGTTCCAAGACGCAATAAAAGGAACAGCAGCTCCAACCGCACCCACACCACCTACAACAGAGGTAGCAATGGTCAAAAAGCGGCGTCGGCTGTTGTCTACAGGCGCATTGCTCATCCACTTATCTCCACTATGATTCTCAACACTTG
This sequence comes from Pseudoalteromonas sp. BDTF-M6, assembly GCF_018334135.1. Classification (NCBI taxonomy): domain Bacteria; kingdom Pseudomonadati; phylum Pseudomonadota; class Gammaproteobacteria; order Alteromonadales; family Pseudoalteromonadaceae; genus Pseudoalteromonas; species Pseudoalteromonas sp. BDTF-M6. Next base: position 363,563 of record NZ_JAGXTQ010000002.1, on the reverse strand, counting down.
CTATATTGAGAACATCAGTTACAGCAGGTTAATTTTTGAAGTTACAAAATAGAAGCGATCATAAATAAAAGCCTTGATTAAAACAAGGTTATTCACTGTTTCACAGTCGAATAAGCACCCACTCAGCGACTGAGTCAGGGTTAAAAAGCGTATTCGATTATCAAGCAGTGCCGTTTATGTTATCGCAAACACTCGCCACCGACGCTGATAAAGATCAAGGTCCAGCCAGCAAAGTAGTTTAAAATCACTTCATTAGTTTATTTGCCCGGCAATTGTAGCAAAATTTTCTCAAGATTATCGGCTAGATTTGCATTAAATCGGGGAATTTATGAAATATTCGCGGGGGACGCGAATGAAGTTGTCCCTTAGCCTACCACAGGCAATAAAAAACCCGGTTTGCCAAAGGCAAAGCCGGGTTTTGTAATTCTGGATACGTAATAAATTAACGCTTCGAGAACTGTGTTTTCTTACGTGCTTTCTTAAGACCCACTTTCTTACGCTCAACTTTACGAGCGTCGCGAGTAACAAAGCCAGCTTTACGTAGAGTAGGACGAAGTGACTCATCGAACTCCATAAGCGCACGAGTGATACCGTGACGGATAGCACCAGCTTGACCAGTAGTACCACCACCTTCAACAGTGATGTAAAGGTCAAACTTTTCAATCATTTCAACTAGCTCTAGAGGCTGACGAACAACCATGCGAGAAGTTTCACGACCGAAATATTCTTCGATAGAACGTTGATTGATTACGATGTTGCCAGTGCCTGGGCGTAAGAAAACGCGAGCACTTGAACTTTTACGACGACCTGTACCGTAGTATTGATTTGCCATGAGTTAGTGCTCCTTAAATGTCTAGAACCTGAGGCTGTTGTGCAGCGTGGTTATGCTCGGTACCTGCGTAAACTTTAAGCTTACGGTACATTGCACGGCCAAGAGGACCGCGTGGAAGCATGCCTTTAACAGCTTTTTCGATGATCATTTCAGGCTTTTTAGCTTGAAGTTTCTCGAAGTTGATAGACTTAAGGCCACCTGGGAAGCCAGTGTGTGCGTAGTACATTTTGTCTTGAGTCTTGTTACCAGTTACGGTTACTTTTTCCGCGTTGATAACGATGATGTAATCACCAGTATCGACGTGAGGAGTATACTCAGCTTTATGCTTACCGCGCAGGCGACGAGCGATCTCAGTAGCGATACGACCTAAAGTTTTACCTTCAGCGTCAACTACGTACCAGTCACGTTTTACTGATTCTGGCTTAGCAACAAACGTTTTCATTTATAAAAATCCAATGTTTACAATTATAAAACCACAAGCAGAAATCTTTCTGCTGCTCTATTAAATGTGCTTCAACCCCTTCGAGTTTAAGACTTAACCCTCAGTAGTGGCTAAACATACCGAGGTAGAACGGCAAGTGGTAGGCGCGGGAGTATACCAGAGCACCTTAAGGATTACCACTGCTTCGCTGTTTTTTTGTGCGCTTTCTAGGCGAAAGGTAGCGGCGACATAACACGCCGCCGAGATCAGGCCAAATGAGGGCGTTTTAGGTATTCGTGCGACTGCATTTCCTGCAAGCGGCTAATGCAACGTTTGAACTCAAAGTTCAGTCGCCCATCGCTGTATAGCTGCTCGATGGGCGCCTCTGCGGAGATGATCAAGGTGACGTTGCGCTCATAAAATTCATCGACCAGGGCGATAAAGCGGCGCGCCGCATCGTCATTATGCTGGCCCATCTGCTTCACATTAGCCAATAGCACCGTGTTATACAAGCGCGAGATCTCCATGTAATCGACTTGTGAACGTGCGCTCTCGCACAACTGTTCAAAATCAAACATCACGATACAGTCACTGACCATGCGGGTGCGTATCATCCGCCCTTCGATTTCGATTTCTTCATCGGCGCGTCCGGGTTCCGGCGACAGCTGCTCAAAATAAGCAAAGAGGTTTTTATCCGCCTGTTCGTCCAAGGGGCTGTGAAAAATCTCCGCCTGTTCCAGGGTACGCAAACGGTAATCGACCCCAGAATCAACGTTTACCACCTCGGTATTGGCTTTTACCAACTCAATGGCGGGCAGGAAACGCGCTCGTTGTAGACCGTTTTTATACAAGTCGTCGGGGACAATATTCGATGTCGCCACCAAGATGATACCGCGCTCGAATAAGGCCTCCATTAAGCCCCCCAAAAGCATGGCATCGGTAATATCCTGGACGAAAAATTCATCAAAACAAATGATATCCGTTTCGCTTTTAAGCTTATCGGCCACCACCAAAAGAGGATTCTTAACCTCTTGTAATTGTTTTAATTCATGATGAACCCTGTGCATAAAGCGGTGAAAGTGCACGCGCATTTTGCGTTCCGTGGGCAAGGCTTCATAAAAGGTATCTACCAGGTAGGTCTTACCACGGCCAACGCCACCCCAAAAATAAAGCCCTTTAATGGTCTTCGTGCTATCCTTGGAGAAGAGTCTTGCGAATAAACCGGCCGGCTTTGACGGTTGCGCGACCATATCATCGAACAGCCTTTGCAGGTGCCTTACGGCATTTTCCTGAGCGGCATCATAGAGAAAGTCGTCACGCTGTAAGTCTTGTTGGTATTTTTGCCAAGGTGTCATGATAGTAACGGCGTACAAAGAGGTAAATTTTCGCGCTATCTTAACACGGCTCATAACAAAGCGTATATTTGGCTAGGAAAGTTTTCATAAGGGGAAATCTATGTCCACAATCACTTGGATAGGGGTGGTAATCATTATCGCCGCAGGCAGCTTCTTTGTTGGCGGCTGGTTTACAAAAAAACGCTTTAAACAGGAAGAATTGGAACAACAAGCTGAAAAAGCACAAAGTGAGCTGGAGCAATATCGCCAGGATGTTGCCGATCACCTAGACAGCACCAACAAACTGATCAATAAGCTTAAAGACAACTATGAGCAGTTAGCTCACCATGTACAGCAAAGCGATCATTTATTGCTGAGCAAAAAAGACCTGGATGATAGTCAGCCGTTTTTCTCCAAAGAAACCACGGAGCAGTTGCAGGCGTCCTTGAGTCAACGCCCCGAGCGCCATTCAAGCAACATAGTTCACGACAGTCAACCAACCGACTATGCCGCCGGTGAATCCGGACTGTTTCGAGACGAGAAAAAAGACACTGAACAAAGACAATCTGCTTGATAATTAAGCAGTCGTTCTACCCTTGAGGAACTAAATCAGCGTCCCCATAGTCAGTATAGAAAATAGCTTTATAGGTACCGGGCTGCCCCGCAGCCCTCTCTTTTGGAGTTTGTCTATACTATGAAAATGAAGTTATCCGTTCTTAGCGCCGCAATTTTATCGGCCACCCTCTTTATGCAGCCCGGTCTTGCCGAGGCAAAATTACCCGTCGCCGTTGATGGCCAACAACTCCCCACCCTAGCACCCATGCTGGAGCGTGTCACACCGGGTGTTGTCAGTATTCGTGTCTCCGGCTCCAAGGAAGTTCGTGGTCGTGTCGACCCATTCGACTTTTTCTTTGGCCGCCCGCAGCCCCGCTCACAAAAGCGCCCCTTTAGTGGCTTAGGCTCGGGCGTAATTATCGATGCCGACGACGGTTATATCGTCACCAACAACCATGTTATTGACGATGCCGAAGAAATGCTGGTGACCTTAGAAGATGGTCGCGAGTTTGCCGCCAAATTGATCGGGGCCGATAAGGAGTCGGATATTGCCCTCTTGCAAATTGAGGGCAAAGACCTGACCGAAATTAAACTGGCCGACTCAGACAAATTACGCGTCGGCGACTTCTCCGTGGCCATAGGTAACCCATTTGGTTTGAGCCATACGGTCACCTCGGGTATCGTCAGCGCCCTGGGCCGCAGTGGTCTTAATATCGAAGGGTACGAAGACTTTATTCAAACCGATGCCGCCATCAACCAGGGTAACTCAGGTGGTGCCCTAGTGAACCTTAAGGGTGAGCTGATCGGCATCAACACCGCCATCCTCGGTGCCTCAGGCGGCAACGTGGGCATCGGCTTTGCCATTCCCTCGAACATGATGAAAAATCTGGTCGATCAAATTATTGAGTTTGGCCAGGTACGCCGTGGCTCACTGGGGATCTCCGGACGCACGCTGGATGCCGGTTACGCCGAAGCACTGGACCTGGATGTGAAGCGCGGTGCCATGGTGGAACGCGTGGTCGAAGACTCGGCAGCAGAAAAAGCAGGCATTAAGGCCGGCGACGTGATCATCAGCGTAAACGGCAATGATATTCGCAGCTTCCAGGAGTTACAGGGCAAGATTGCAACCCTGGGTGAAGGTAAAGAAGTGGAAATCGGCCTCTATCGTGATGGCGATGAAATCGAGGTGGAGGTCACCCTGGCCGCCGCCGGTGATATTGCCAAAGAAGCGGCGGAAGTGCACCCGGCCCTGGCCGGTGCCGAGCTCGAGTCCGGCAAACGTAACGGCGTTAAAGGCGTGATAGTCAACAGCGTCGACCCCCGCTCGGTAGCCGCCCGTATCGGCTTAGAGGAAGGGGATGTCATCACCCAGGTGAATCGTCAGCGCGTGGAAACGGTGCGCGAGTTAAGCAGTACCATTGCCGAGATCCGCGGCAATATCGTCCTCGTGGTGCGGCGCGGTAACAGCACCTTCTTCGCACCAATACAATAAGTGCGGTCTCTACATATCACAATTCAACAGCGGCGCCCTTGCCGCTGTTGTTACTTCTGTGCCATCATTGTTAATTCAACTAACTAATAATAATTATTAATTACGTGCTAAAACAAATCAGATTTGTGCTCGTGCCGCTGCTAAGCGGTTTGGGGCTCGCCTTTATTATGGTGTTGGCTACCCCCTCGCTACGGGATGCCCTACTGCCGCTGTTGGCAAGCGACGGCTTTAGCGGCTCGCATATGAGCTATGCCACCGCCGTAAAGCGCGCGGCTCCCGCCGTGGTCACTGTGTATTCCGAACGTATTTCCACCCAGCCACGCTATATGCAACAGCAAAGCACGGTGTCGGAAATTGGTTCTGGTGTATTGATGAGCACCGATGGCTATATTCTTACCAACTATCACGTTATCAACAGCGCCGATGTGATCATGGTGATGCTAAGCGATGGCCGCCACTTTAGTGATGTACAACTGGTGGGTTTCGATACCGTCACCGATCTGGCCTTATTAAAAATAAAAGCACAAAACCTGCCCACCATTCCCATTGATGAAGCCTTTTCACCCCAGGTAGGCGATGTGGTCCTGGCCATAGGTAATCCACTAAACCTAGGGCAGACCATTACCCAGGGCATCATCAGTGCCACGGGTAAGCAACGCCTCACCGACAGCTCGCACTCCAGTCTCTTGCAGATGGACGCCGCCATTAATGTCGGCAACTCCGGCGGCGCCTTGGTTAACTCCCATGGCGATCTGGTCGGTATTACCTCGGCCCAGTTTAAGACCCGCAGTAACCTGGATATTCAAGGTATCTTTTTTGCGGTGCCCTATTCCTTGGCCAAGGATGTAATGGACAAGCTGATCCGCTATGGCCGCGTGGTGCGCGGTTATATGGGCATGGATGTGACCGCCGTCGATAAACAAGGGCGCGACGTTACCAATAATAAAATGGCCATCGCCGGTATGCGCATTAATAAGCTCGACCCCTTAGGGCCGGCTTGGCAGGCGGGTATAAAGGAAGGCGATATCGTGATTCGTATGGGCGGTCACTCGGTCAGTAATATTCAGCAAAGCCTGGAGCGTATCGCCAATACCAACCCGGGCACCGAGCTTGAGGTTGAGCTCTACCGCGATGGCGAGCTACATAAGCTTACGGTTACCGTGGCCGAGCTCGAAACGCGCATGTAATAGCCACGCATCTAATGCTATTGATATAAAAAAAGCTGCCATCTGGCAGCTTTTTTTATTGTCTTACTGTTACTCGCTTACGCGCTTGATGTTGGCGCCTAACGCAGTAAGCTTGTCTTCGATATGCTCATAGCCTCTATCAACGTGATAGATGCGGTCGACTCGGGTTTCCCCTTCGGCAATGATGCCGGTCAGGATCAAACTGGCCGAGGCGCGTAGATCCGTGGCCATCACCCGTGCACCACTCAACTTAGGGGTATCGCCACAAATAGCGGTATTGCCCTCAAGACGAATGTCAGCGCCCATACGCTGTAACTCAGGCACATGCATAAAGCGGTTTTCAAAGATAGTTTCCGTGATGGTAGCGCTGCCCTTAGCAACCACGTTCAAAGCGGTGAACTGGGCCTGCATATCGGTCGGGAAACCTGGGTGCGGCAAGGTTTTAATGTTTACCGCTTTCAATTCGCGATCGCGCATATCCAGATAAATTGTATTCTCTGTGACCTCTATATGAGCATTGGCTTCGCGTAGCTTTTCAATGACCGGCTCTAGGCTCATGTAATCCGTGTTCTTACACAGGATATCGCCTTTAGCCATGGCCGCAGCCACCAAGAAGGTGCCGGTTTCGATGCGATCGGGCAAGATGGCATGTTCACAACCGCCTAGACGCTCAACCCCTTCAATCTCGATGCGGCTGGTGCCGGCACCGCTGATCTTAGCACCCATGTTGTTAAGGTATTTTGCCAAGTCGCTGATTTCGGGTTCGCGGGCGGCATTTTCCAATACCGTTTTACCTTCCGCCAGAGTTGCCGCCATCAGCAGGTTTTCCGTAGCTCCAACGCTCACGGTGTCCATAAAGATTTCCGCCCCTTTTAGGCGACCGTCTACCTGGGCGTGAATATAGCCATTTTCCACCTCAATCTGCGCACCCATGCGGCGCATGCCTTGAATATGGATATCGACGGGGCGGGCACCGATGGCACAACCGCCGGGCAAAGACACTTGAGCTTTGCCAAAACGGGCCAATAAGGGGCCTAGCGCCAATACCGAAGCTCGCATCTGTTTTACCAGTTCATACGGCGCCAAGATGTTGTCAACGGTGCCACCGTCGACAATCAGATTATCGTCTTGCCAATACACCTCGGCACCCAGCTCTTTAAGCAGGGCTTCGGTGGTATTGATATCGCGTAATTTAGGGACATTGCTAAAACAGCTTTTGGAGTCCGCTAACAGGGCCGCAAAAAGAATCGGCAGGGCGGCATTCTTCGCCCCGGAAATGGTCACCTCACCGCTTAACGGCGTGCCACCTTGAATAATAAAATGGTCCATTGCTAAGCCCGTTATTGCGGTAGGATAAATTTGCGTTCGCGCTGCCATTGATCCGGCGTAAAGGCACGAATAGAAACAGCGTGGATGGTACCGTCTGAGATTTGTTCCATCAGCGGCTTATACACTAACTGCTGTTTTTTGACCGGGGTTAACCCGTCAAAGCAGTCACCCACGGCAATCACCTGATAGTGGGTACCTTCAACTTTAACGATTACTTCTTCGAGCCCTAGCTCTTCTTTCAATAAAGCTTCAACTTGACTGCTTTGCATTACTCTCACTCAAATATATTGTCGACCTGACCCAACTGCATCAACTTTTGCAATTGTTCAGGGATATGCTGCAATCGCAACTCTTTACCTTGCTTATGAAGTTGCGACAAGCTGTCTAACAACCAGGCCAACCCAGCGGTATCAACGTGACTCACGTCGTTTAAATCCAGTGCCACCGTTGCACTGCTACTGGTGAGCAGTTGCTGTACCAAGGTTTTATCGGCAACACTATAACGGGTTAATTCACCGCTGAGTGTAAATTGGTCATCACTTTGTTGTAATAAGGTCAGGCTACTCATCGCCACCTTCACCACGAAACTGAACTGGCAGTTTACTTTTCTTCTCTAGTAAATCAATGACATGTTCAATGCCTTCCTGACGCAAAATGCCATGTAGCTCACTTTGTTTAGCATCAAGCAAGCTAATGCCTTCGGCTATCATGTCATAAGCGCGCCATTGATTGCTATTATCCTTACGCACTTTGAAGCCAATATCAATGTCTGGCTTACCTGGGTCTTTAATCGTGGTTTTCACCACCACCACCGAATTGTCGCCAAACTCCTTAGCCGTATCGAATTCCACGGTTTGGTTGGTGTATTGAGTAAACACACCGGCATAGGTGGTCACCAGGTAATCCCTGAACACGTCCATAAAGCGCTTAATATTTTCGATGGCCTGCTTTTTCTCTTGCGGATCTTCGATATTACGGGCTTTTTGGATATAGCTTGCCAACACACGGTAAGAAGCATACTTATAGTCGATGTAAGGAAGCAGCTCTTCCTCCACGATCACCTTAAGGTATTCTTTATCGGCGGCAATCTTGCTTTGGTCATGCTCAATACGCTTAAAGGTTTTATCCGCAACCTGGCGCACCATGATATAAGGGTCGCTTAAATCGATTTCCATCGCCTGCACCTGGGGCGCAAGCAGTAAAAACAACCCTGCTAAGAAACTAAAAACCTTATCCATAACTACTACTCGCTACCTTGATTGAATAGAAATTGGCCGATTAGTTCTTCCAATACCAAGGCCGACTTGGTATCGGTGATCATATCGCCGTCCTTTAACGCTTTTGACTGCACTCCAAAGATGGCATCAATCGATAACTCATCATCTTGTTGGGACTCAGCCACGGCATTACCCAAACAGGTTTGTTGCGCCTGATTGCTGGCAATCACCGGGTTAAGACCCAAATATTGCTCACCTAAAATTCCCGATGTAAGAATCGATACCGAAGTGGCATCAGAGAACTTACATTCATAGGCTTTGTCTATGGCCATATAGACCACGGGTACAAACTCACTCGGATGTACCTGGATTGTTTCAACACGGCCAATGACTACCCCACCCACCTTGATCGGTGCACGGGTTTTTAGTGATCCTATATTTTCAAACTTAGCCTGCAATGAATAAGTGCCATTACTGCCGGTTAGACCTGCATTGGCCACTTTCAGTGCCAACATAACCAACGCGGCAACGCCCAGAGAGACAAATAAGCCGACCAAAATTTCAATTTTTCTCGAATTCATGGTGTTAATCCTTTAGCCGCCAAACATCACGGCGGTCAAAATAAAATCGAAGCCAAGCACGGCCAGTGAAGAATGGACAACGGTTTCCGTTGTCGCTTTGCTGATCCCTTCCGAAGTAGGTACGCAGTCATAACCCTTGTACAAGGCTATCCAGGTAACCAACAAGGCAAATACACAGCTTTTAATGATGCCGTTGAGTATGTCTTTCTCAAACGAAACCTGGGCTTGCATGATTGACCAGAAACTACCGCGGTCAACACCAAGCCAATCAACGCCGACCAGGTGCGCGCCAAGGATGGCCACCGCAGAGAAGATGAGTGCCAGCGCGGGCATGCTGATCATGCCTGCCCAAAAGCGCGGCGCAATAATCCGCTTTAATGGGTCCACTGCCATCATTTCCAAACTGGTAAGCTGTTCGGTGGCCTTCATTAAGCCAATTTCTGCGGTCAGCGCGCTGCCTGCGCGCCCGGCAAATAATAAGGCCGTTACCACAGGACCCAATTCACGCAGTAAGCTCAGTGCCACTAGCGGCCCCAAACTGTCCTCGGCACCATAATCGACCAGCACGTTATGGCCCTGTAGCGCCAGCACCATGCCGATAAACAAACCGGATACAACAATAATAATCAGGGATAAAAAACCCACCATGTAAAGCTGGCGGATCAACAGCGGTGTGCCCTTGCGAAAATTGGGCATACTCAACAAGGCGCCCAACAGCATATAAGTAGCGCGACCCATGGAGGCGAAGCGGCTTAGCGTTTTATGCCCCAGGCGCTGCCAAAATTCGAGCAAAGCAGACATTATGACAATAACTCCTGCTCATAAGGCTGAGCATCAAAATGAAATGGCACAGGGCCATCGGACAAGCCCTGTAAAAACTGTTGTACCAAGGGCGATTCATGCTTGCGTAGCTCGTCCGGACTGCCCTCACCGATCACGCCTTTTTCGGCGATGATAATCACGTGATCGGCGATGCTCATCACCTCGGGCACATCATGGGTTACGATCAAAGAAGACAGGCCCAGCACGTTATTGAGCGACTTAATCAATTTCACCAAGACCCCCATGGAGATAGGGTCTTGCCCGGCAAAGGGCTCGTCGTACATGATAAATTCCGGGTCCAGGGCGATGGCACGCGCCAGTGCGGCACGACGAGCCATACCACCCGAAAGCTCGGCCGGCATCAAGTCTTTAGCACCACGCAAACCCACGGCTTGCAGCTTCATCAGGACGATAAGACGGATTAATTCTTCACTTAGTTGGGTATGCTCGCGCAGCGGAAAAGCGATGTTGTCGTACACCGACATATCGGTAAATAAGGCGCCACTTTGGAACAGCATACTCATTTTTGTGCGCGCCTTGTAGAGAGCCGCACGATTCATGCTGGGAATGCTTTGACCTTGAAAGAGAATATCGCCACTATTTGGCTTGAGCTGACCGCCGATCAGTCGCAGCAAGGTGGTTTTACCTATGCCGCTGGGCCCCATGATGGCGGTGATTTTCCCCTTGGGGATGTTTAGGCTCATATTCTGATAGATAACGCGCTCCGCGCGTTTGAAGGTAACATCCTTGATTTCAACGATTGGTTGCGACAAGTCGCTCTCCCACTATTTTTCTATCATGTGACCCGACATTTTAAAGTTTTTTTGCGCCGAGGGAAAAAAGAATCTGTAAAAATTTGTAAGATCATTCAACAAAGCTGTAATAGCGACAATTTACGTGCGTTTTTTTACACAATTACAACGGCTTTTGTTACTATTTGCGCCAGTATTTTTTCTAACTCATTGGCTTTGCACTCATGCTCACTTCTTTTGCCATTCTCGTCGCCGGTTTTGTCGCCCTCGTTTGGAGTGCCGACCGCTTTGTCTTTGGCGCCGCGGCCTTGGCGCGTAACCTTGGCGTACCCGCTTTAATCATAGGTTTAACCGTAGTCGCCATGGGCTCATCGGCCCCGGAAATGATGGTGTCAGCATCGGCAGCGATGGCCGATAAAACCGATACCGCGGTCGGCAATGCAGTGGGCTCAAACATTACCAATATTCTCCTGGTGCTGGGTATTACCGCCTTATTGCGACCCCTTTCCGTGTCCTCGGTGACCCTTAAACGTGAAATGCCCCTGGTGTTGGTGGTGTCCCTCGTCGCTTGGTTCATGTTTACCGACAATTATTTTTCTGGGCTCGAAGGTTGGTTGTTATTGGTGGGTTTTGTCGCCTTTATCGCCTTTCTTATCGTCATTTCACGCCAGCAAAAAAACGCTCAGGAAGACCCCTTTGTCAGCGAAGCCTGCGATGAAATCCCGAAAGGCGTAAGCACCAAAAACGCCGCCCTATGGCTGGTCGTCGGCATAATCTTACTGCCGCTCAGCTCCCATTTTATCGTTTCATCGGCGGTGGAAATTGCCCAATATTTTGGCCTGAGTGACCTGGTAATCGGCCTCACCATTATCGCCATTGGCACCAGCTTGCCCGAACTGGCCGCCTGCGTGGCCGGGGTGTTGAAAAACGAAGACGACCTGGCGCTGGGTAATATCGTCGGTTCAAACCTATTCAATATCCTTGCCGTGCTTTCCATCGCCGGTATTCTCAACCCTGCGGTCATTGACCCTGCTGCGGCCAACCGCGACGCCCTGGTAATGATCGCCGCGACCCTAGTGTTAATCGCTATGAGTTTGAACTTTCGTGGTGCCCGACGCATCAACAGGTTAGAAGGAGGCATGTTGCTGGTCGCATTTTTTGCCTACCAAGGATATATTTTTAGTCAGATAGCATAGAGTAAGCGTATATGACACAAAGCTACATCGCTTCCGCCCAACGGGTGATAGAGACCGAAGTTCTTGGTCTTAAAGAGCAGCTACAGCATTTAGACGAGCAGTTTATTCAGGCCTGTGAACTGATGAAAGCCTGCGCCGGACGCATTATCGTTGTCGGCATGGGTAAATCCGGTCATATAGGAAACAAGATTGCCGCGACCCTGGCCAGCACCGGCACCCCGGCCTTTTTTGTGCACCCGGGAGAGGCCAGTCATGGCGATTTGGGCATGATCACGGCACAGGATGTGGTCTTGTTGATCTCGAATTCCGGCGAGACCCATGAAATTGTCAGTATTATCCCGGTGATTAAACGCATTGGCGCCGCCCTGGTGGCAATGACCGGCAATCCCCAGTCCAGTATGGCCACTTTAGCGGATCTGCATATCTGTATCGGCGTTTCTCAGGAAGCCTGTCCCTTGGGCCTGGCCCCTACCGCTAGTACCACGGCAACCTTGGCCATGGGCGATGCCATCGCCGTCGCCCTGCTCGAAGCCAAAGGCTTTACCGCCGATGATTTTGCCCTGTCTCATCCCGGCGGCAGTCTAGGCAAACGTTTATTGCTGACGCTCAACGACGTGATGCACAGCGGCGATAGCGTGCCTCGCTCGCACCAATCACAAAGCATAAGAGAAGCCTTATTGGAAATTTCCAGTAAAGGTCTGGGTATGACCGCGGTGATCAATGACGACCAACAACTGGTTGGATTGTTTACCGATGGCGACCTGCGCCGCGTGCTGGAGCAACGCATCGACATTCATAACACCGCCCTGCTTGAGGTGATGACACCGAACTGCACCACGGCCAACGCCAATATGCTGGCCGCCGAGGCGCTTAATATCATGGAACAAAAGCGTATCAACGGCCTTATCGTCATCGATCAGGCCCGTCGCCCGGTAGGCGCCCTGAATATGCAAGACCTACTACGAGCGGGAGTGATCTAATGCAATTTTCCGATTTGTATCAGCCCATCGACCAGGATGCCTGGCAACGAGCGCAAGCGGTCAAGTTACTGATCTGTGATATCGACGGGGTGTTTTCCGACGGTCGCATCTATCTCGGCAATCAGGGTGAAGAGCTCAAAGCCTTCAACACCAAAGACGGCTTTGGCATTAAGGCCTTGTTGAATAGCGGCACCCAAGTCGCGGTGATCACCGGGCGCCAGTCTCAGATAGTGCAAACCCGTATGGAAAGCCTGGGCGTCCCTTATATCTATCAGGGCCGTGAACATAAACTCGACGCCTACGCCGAACTCAAGCAAACCCTCAATCTGAATGACGAACAGGTCGCTTATATCGGCGATGATGGTCCGGATTTGCCGGTAATGGAAAAGGTGGGTTTTGCCGTGGCCGTGAATGACGCGCACCCTTTGGTGAAACGTGTTGCCCATTACACCACTATGCTGCCAGGCGGCTTTGGTGCGGTACGCGAACTCACCGACCTGCTGATACTGGCCAAGGGCGGTAGCCTGGGCACCGAGGGCACCAGCTCATGAACATGGCGCGGGTGCTGATATCCATCGTTTTTATTGCGCTCATGGCCTGGCTGTGGGCGCCCTATTATATGCAATCGGAAAAAACGGTAAAAAGCACCAGCGACACCATTGCCATCCCGGATTACATTGCTACCGGGCTGCGACAAAGCAGCTACAACGATCAGGGCGCGTTAAGCCACACCGTATATGCTGAACATATGGAGCTCTTCGACGAACTGGGTTTTACCCACTTCAAAAAACCTGTGTTTACCCTGTATAACGACGGTGAACGCTGGCGTGTCACCGCCGACGAGGCAACGCTCTACAATAACAATATTTTGATCTTGGAAAACAACGTCATCGCCACCAACTTAATACCAGGGGCAATGATCGAAAAGGTCCAAGCAGCAGCTATCCAAATAGACATTGATGCCCAACGTATGGAGTCGGAACAAAGTGTTGAGCTCAGGGGACCGGATCTACTGATCACCGGTCAGGGCTTGAAAGCAGATATCAATACAGAGATAGTGGAACTAATAAAACATACGCGAACGGTATATTATGACCAGTAAATTCAAAGCATTAATCATAGGTTTGGGATTCGGACTAGGCGCTGTAAATGCCTGGGCAGAGCAACCAAGCGCGGTGACGGAAGTACAGATCGACGCCGATAAACAACAAGCGCTGATCAAAGAAAACATCACTATTTTTGATAAAAATGTGCACATTGTTCATGGTCAACGAGAGATCAAGGCGGATCGCCTTGAGGCCCACCGTCGCCCGGAGCTAGGTGATAACAAGCAGCTGCTTATCGCCACCGGCAACCCAGCTATTTACAGTGAAACCATGGCCGATGGCACCCAGATCACCGCCTCTGCCAAGGAAATTCGCTACGACGTGGCCACGCAAATGCTGCAAATCTCGGGTACCGCCAAAATCGCCATGGCCGATCAACAGATCGTTGCCGAGACGATCAGCTATGATATAAACAAGCAGCTAATCAGTGCCGAAAAAGATAAAGATTCGAGCACCCGAGTGCGAACCACACTAACGCCACAAACCGACGAAAAGAAAGAGAAGGAACAACCATGACCACGCTGAAGGCGCGCAAACTGGCGAAAAGCTATAAGGGCCGTGAAGTGGTCAAGGACGTGGGTCTGGAAGTCAAAGCCGGCAGCATAGTCGGTCTGCTTGGCCCTAACGGTGCCGGTAAAACCACCACCTTCTACATGATTGTGGGCCTGGTGCCGAGCGACAAGGGCATGATCAGTATCGACGAGCAGGACATCACCCTGCTGCCAATGCATTCGCGCGCTCGCTTGGGAATAGGCTATTTGCCACAGGAGTCGTCGATTTTCCGTAAATTAACCGTCTATCAAAACCTGATGGCGATTTTGGAAACGCGCAAGGAGCTTGATAAAAGCGCCCGTGAAAGCGAGCTGGAAGGCTTGCTGGACGAATTTAACATCCAGCATATTCGCGACTCATTAGGCATGGCCCTGTCCGGCGGCGAACGCCGACGCGTGGAAATTGCTCGCGCCTTGGCCGCTAACCCGAAATTTATCCTGCTCGACGAACCTTTTGCTGGTGTTGACCCCATTTCGGTGCTAGATATAAAGAAAATCATTGAACACCTCCGCAACCGTGGCATCGGCGTCCTTATCACCGACCACAATGTGCGCGAAACATTAGACGTATGTGAAACTGCCTATATCGTCTCCCATGGCGAATTGATCGCATCAGGAACTCCCCAGCAGGTATTAGCAGACCAAACCGTACGCGATGTGTATTTAGGTGAGCAGTTTAGGCTTTAATCACAAAAGGATTGTTAGAGTACATGAGGCAATCATTACAGCTGCGCTTAGGCCAGCAATTAACAATGACCCCACAATTGCAGCAGGCCATTCGCCTGTTGCAGCTCAGTACTTTGGATCTCCAACAAGAAATTCAAGAAGCACTTGATGCGAACCCCTTGCTCGAAATCGAAGAAGAGCATTACGGCGACAGCGACCTGCCGCGCGATAAAAACTCGGCGGCCGACGGCGACAGCCAAAGCGAACACAGCGCAACCAATCAAGACGAAGTTGAAAGTTCCGACGCACTAAATAATGACTCGATCAGCGACGAACTGCCCATGGACGTATCCTGGGACGAGTACATCAGCGCCGCCCCGGTCGCTTCATCGGCGCCTATGCCGGATGATGAGTCCATCTATCAGGGGGAGACCACGGAAACCCTGCACGACTATCTGATGTGGCAATTGCGACTGACGCCCTTTAGCGCCACCGATGAAGCCATTGCCACCGCAATTATCGAAGCCATCGACGACAACGGCTTACTTACCCTTAGCACCGAAGAACTGCTCGAAAGTATCAGCCATGATGAGCAGGAAGAAGAGATCGAGCTAGACGAAATCGAAGCCGTGCTAAAGCGCATCCAAATGTTTGATCCCATTGGGATTGGCGCCCGTTCACTACAAGAATGCTTGTTGATCCAGCTCAATCAATTTTCACCTCAAACCCCTTGGCTTAACGAGACGAAAGAGGTAGTTTGTAATTATATTGATTTGCTTGGTAACCGTGACTATCGCACCTTAATGAAAAAGACTAAGCTTAAAGAAGCGCAGTTGAAAGAGGTGATGACACTGATACACAGCCTGAATCCAAAGCCCGCCGCGACCATAGTGCGTGAAGAGTCGGAATATGTGATCCCGGATGTATCGGTGAAGAAGGTCAAGGGGCGCTGGAAGGTGGAGTTAAATCCCGACAGCATGCCAAAGATACGTGTGAACGATCACTACGCATCTCTAGGTCGCAACTGCAAATCACAAAGTGACAGCCAATTTATTCGCTCTCACTTGCAAGAGGCAAAATGGTTTATTAAGAGCCTGGAACAACGCAATGACACCTTACTTAAAGTAACTAATTGCATTGTTCAGCAACAACAGGCATTCTTTGAACATGGCGAAGAAGCAATGAAACCTATGGTCCTCAATGACGTTGCAGAAATGGTGGAAATGCATGAGTCAACAATCTCTCGCGTTACCACACAAAAATACATGCACACGCCACGTGGGATCTTTGAGTTAAAGTACTTTTTCTCCAGCCATGTGAATACCGAGAATGGAGGTGAATGCTCATCCACCGCGATTCGAGCATTGATCAAAAAGCTAGTAGCCGCGGAAAATCCTGCCAAGCCGTTAAGCGATAGCAAGATTGCCGACATACTAGCAGAGCAAGGAATCAAAGTGGCTCGACGAACGATTGCAAAATATCGTGAATCGTTGGCCATTCCACCGTCAAATCAACGTAAAAGCTTGATATAGACGTTAGACAAGAAGGAAAATGCTTATGCAATTAAATCTTACCGGTCGTCATGTAGAAATCACAGACTCTCTTCGCAACTATGTGAATAGTAAATTTGCTAAACTAGAGCGTCACTTTGACCATATTAATAATGTGCATGTCATTCTTGATATTGAGAAACTCACACAAAAAGCAGAAGCAACACTTCATGTAAACGGCGGCGAATTGTTTGCCACCGCAGAGCACCAGGATATGTATGCGGCGATCGATGGCTTAATTGATAAATTAGACCGCCAGGTAATCAAACATAAAGAGAAATTGTCTCGTCATTAAAATGAGCTTAGATTTACTTTTTTCCAAGGACTGCAGCAAAGCTGCGGTCCTTTTTAATAGCAAAAAAAGAATGTTGGAATACCTCTCTCAGGTAGCCCACCAGCATATCCCCCACCTTAGCGAACAAGCCATACTGGATTCGCTCCTGGCCCGTGAAAAGCTTGGCAGCACAGGCATAGGGAAAGGGGTTGCCATTCCTCATGGTCGTCTTGATGGCATAGAGCAAACCGTGGCCATTATTGTTACCAACCGTGAAGCGATCAATTTTGATGCCATCGACAACCGCCCCGTAGATATCTTTGTGGCACTGCTCGTACCAGGCAATCAATGTGAACAACATCTCAAGACCTTAGCGAAAATTGCTGATAAACTTAAAGATAAACAGCTATGTAAGCAGTTAAGAGCGGTCACCAGTGATCAAGAGCTTTACCAGTTAATGGTCGCCTAAGGCGCAGTTACCCAAAGCTCGACGGAACAGCTCGGCAGTTCAACCAGGATGATAGGCTCAAATAGCTCAGGTGTTTAACTTGATGCCGGCGTAAAGGCTCGGCAAGGGGTGTGGATAAATGGATTTGATTATTGTCAGTGGGCGCTCTGGTTCCGGTAAATCCGTCGCCCTGCATGTGTTAGAAGATCTCGGCTACTATTGTGTCGATAACATCCCAGTCAACCTATTGCCCGCCCTGGTGCGCAGCGTATCCGACAACTACGATAAAATTGCCGTCAGCATAGACGTTCGCAACCTCCCCAAAGAAGAACAAGAATTTAGCGATATCCTCGGCTACTTGCCGGAATTCTCGCAACCGACCCTGTTTTATCTCGACAGTGACGAGCAAACCCTGATCAAACGCTTCTCGGAAACCCGACGCCTGCATCCGCTGTCGATGCAAAATCTGCCTCTGGATTTGGCCATTCGGGAAGAAAAGCAGTTGCTGGATGTCTTAATCACCCATGCCAACTTTATCATTGATACCAGTGAGTTAAGCGTGCATCAGTTGGCGGAGATGATCCGCGAAAAGGTACTGGGTAAAAAAGACAAACAATTATTGATCACCTTCGAGTCTTTCGGCTTTAAACACGGCATCCCAAAAAATGCCGACTATGTCTTCGATGCCCGTTTTTTGCCTAACCCGCATTGGGAGCCCGAGCTCAAGCCCCTGACAGGCCTCGACCAACCGGTTAAAGACTACCTGGCCAGCCACAGCATAGTGCAAAAATTTACCTGGCAAATTCAAACCTTTGTGCAAACCTGGTTACCCCATTTAGAGCGCAATAACCGCAGTTATCTCACCATCGCCATCGGCTGTACCGGTGGTCAGCACCGCTCCGTCTATCTGGCACAAACCCTGGGCGAGCGCTTTATGGACACCTACTCTAACGTGAAAATTCGCCACCGCGAGCAGGAGGGCTAGACTTGATGGAAGCCACCTTTGTTATTCAAAACAAGCTAGGATTGCACGCCCGCGCCGCCTCACAACTGGCGCAATTAGCAATGAACTTCGACGCCAAGATCACCCTCTATCAGGGCGAGAAAAGCGCCGAAGCAGACAGTGTTCTGGCCTTGTTGCTACTTGAAAGCGGCCAGGGCAAGGAAGTTAAAGTCGTATGTGAAGGCAGTGACGAAGAAGGCGCGCTCGCCGCCATTGGCCAGCTCATCGCAGAAAAATTCCACGAGCAAGAGTAATTCACCACGCTGTAATACGAAATAAGCACTCTCGGTTCAGGCCCTAGCGGTTATTTACTTTGGTAACTTAAGGGGAGTTAAGGTAAACTAATGTGGCGCCTGTAAGTGCCTGCTTATCAGGACGTTATCCATCCGCAGAAATATTTTGATAAGGGATGCCTATGCCTGAAGCCTTTGAACAAGAAAACCCGCTCCAACCACTTCAAGAGATCACTGAAGCACTCAATAGCGGTCAATTTGTTCATGTACGTCGGCTTCTAGCAAAAACGGCTCCCTGCGACACCGCCCTTTTACTCGAATCATCGCCCCATAAGACGCGCTCTAAACTCTGGACCTTAGTCGATCCCGACGTTCAGGGTGACGTACTCGAAGAACTGTCCGAAGACGTACGACTTAGCATCATTGCGCGCATGGAGCCGGAACACATTGCCGCGGCGACCGAGGATATGGACGACGATGACCTCGGTGAAGTACTACGAAGCCTGCCGGAGCCCGTATATAAAGACGTAATCGACGCCATGGATAGCCAGGATCGAGACAGGGCAACCACGGCGCTTTCCTATCAGGAGCGTTCTGCCGGGGCTTTGATGAACACGGATACCGTGACCATCCGTCCCGACGTATCCATCGATGTGGTGTTGCGTTACCTGCGTTTAAAGGGCGATCTGCCCGAGGGCACGGATGAACTCTATGTGGTCGACAAAGACAATTGCTTTTTAGGCTCACTGCCGCTTACCTCGCTACTCACCACCATGCCCGATGCCATAGTGCGCGAGGTGATGGACGAGGAATGCGAAGTCATTCCCATTACCATGGACGAGTCGGAAGTGGCGCAACTGTTCGAACGTCATAACTGGATCTCAGCCCCGGTAGTGGATGATCAGGCGCACCTGCTGGGTCGTATTACCATCGATGATATCGTTGACGTCATCCGCGAAGGCGCCGAGCACAGCATGTTGAGTCTCGCCGGTCTTGACGATGAAGAAGATACCTTTGCCCCGGTTGTGAAAAGTACCAAGCGACGCTCTATCTGGTTGGGGGTCAACCTGCTTACCGCCATGTTGGCGGCCTTTGTGGCCAGCTTTTTCGAAACCACCCTGGGTATTTTACCCTTCTTAGCCGTGCTTAACGGCATAGTGCCGTCCATGGGTGGCGTTGCCGGCTCGCAGACCCTGACCCTGGTTATTCGTGGTCTGGCCCTGGGTCATATCAACGACACCAACCAAAAGTTCCTCTTGACCAAGGAGCTGGCCATCGGTGCTCTTAACGGCGTGCTGTGGGCGATACTCATAGGCAGTGCCATTGCCCTGTGGAAATGGGATATCACCATAGGCCTGGTGATTGCCTTTGCCATGTTTATGAACCTGCTGGCCGCCGGTATCGCCGGAGCGGTGATCCCGCTGATTCTCAAGCGCATGAATATCGACCCGGCCCTGGCGGGTAATGTGGTCCTTACCACGGTCACGGATATCGTCGGTATCTTCGCCTTCCTCGGCACCGCGACCTGGTTCCTGATCTAGCATATAGAGCCTAAGCCCAGACATGCTGGGCTTTTTTGTGCGAGTTCACAGTTCATTATTACGCAGCTCTGGAATATCCGTCAGGTATTGCACAAACTCCACTTCAAAACCCGCGGGGTCGATAAAATACACATTGCGACGATAGGGGTTATCCATCCCGTCTTTGGCGATAGCAAAGCCCGCATGCTGCAAGCGCTCTATCACCCCTTCGATATCCTGAGTGACATAGGCGAAATGCGCCAAGCCGGGCTGGTGCCCCGCTAAGTCACGATTTTCACCCTCACCGTTATTGCTCAAGGCAATGTAGTGATACTCATCGCCAAAGTGCAGCCAGTTGCGCGGCTTACCGGACCAAGTCCCTTCGCCCTTGCTGCGTACCAGCCAGTGCGGGAAGGCAGCGCGATAAAAGCGCAGCGATTCATTGATATCCGTGACCACTAAATTCACATGTTCTAAATACATCACTCTCTCCTAATTTGGTTTTCATTATTTAACTTAGGAAAGACTGTAAAACCTCAACTTAAGTTAAGGTAAAGCATAAAATGAAAAAAAGCGCCCATCAGGCGCTTTAAAGCTATTCGAGAAATAGATGCTGGGATTATTCGCCGGCTATCTGCATTTGCTCAATCAGCACTGAGCCGGTGAGTACCCCACCGCGCGGGTCGATGTCGCCACCTATGCCGACGATACCCTTAAACATGTCTTTAAGGTTACCGGCTATGGTAATTTCACTCACCGGATACTGAATTTCGCCGTTTTCAACCCAGAAACCGGCAGCGCCGCGGGAGTAATCACCGGTCACTGTATTAACACCCTGACCCATCAACTCGGTCACCAATAAACCGCGTCCCATCTGTTTCAGCAGTGCCTTTAAGTCCTGGTGAGTTTGTTCCACCAGCCAGTTATGAATGCCACCGGCGTGACCGGTTGCCGTCATACCCATTTTGCGAGCTGCATAGCTGGCCAGGAGATAGGTTTTTAGCTCACCGCCGTGAATAATTTCACGGTCCTGAGTTTTTACCCCTTCAGAATCAAAGGGTGAAGAAGCAAAGCCTTTAAGCAAGTGTGGGCGCTCACTAATATTAACTATATCGCTGAACACCTTAGTATTTAGGCTATCAAGCAAGAAGCTGGATTTACGATACAAGGCGCCACCACCTATGGCCCCAACGAGATGGCCAAACAATGAGTTGGCCACATCGGCACGGAAAATCACCGGTACCTTCATGGTGCCCAGCTTTTGACTATTTAAGCGGGCCAGGGTTTCGCTGGCCGCTTCCAGACCCACTTCGCTGGCCGCCTTCAGGCCGCTTTGCTCACGGGCTATGGTGTAGGCCGAGTCTCGCTGCATGTGCTCCCCTTCCTGACCTATCACCATGGTACTGATGCTATGACGGGTACGCGGGAAACCAGCCAACATACCATGGCTGTTGCCATATACGCGCAGGCCCTGATGGCTGCTGAAACTGGCGCCATCTGAGTTGACGATGCGCGCATCAAAGTTCAGCGCTGCGTGCTCCGCTTCCTGACAAATTTCAATGCCTTGCTCCGGCGTCACCTGCCAAGGATGGTAAAGATCCAGATCCGGCGGGCTCATCTCCAATAGCTCGGCATCGGCAAGGCCATTGCATGGGTCTTCCGAGGTGTACTTGGCAATTTCAATGGCCTTTTCTACCACCGAGCGCAAGGCTTGTGGGCTAAGGTCTGCGGTTGATGCCGAGCCTTTCTTGTTGCCCACATAAACACTCACACCCAAGCCGCCATCTTGGTTAAATTCGATGGTCTCGACTTCGCCCAAGCGGGTGCTCACAGACAAACCACTGGTGCTCGACATCGCCGCTTCGGCGGCCGTGGCTCCAAGCTTTTTGGCCTGCTCTAAGACTTCACTGACGGCGTCTTTTACTTCGTCGATTTGCTGGTAAATCGCCGCAGATTCGTTTTCTTGCATAATTCGTTTCGCTCTTGAATCCAATGACCCTAGCCTACCACAAAGCATCCCACTAATTTAGTGATATCATGCCTAACCGCCAGCACTTTGCTCACGGTGTTAACCAGCCTCGCGCAATTTTCCAACCACTTACCCAAACGAATTGGTATAATAACGACAAAGTGCATTAGTCGAGACCAGTATGGCCAAAAAACCGCAACCCGAAGAAGAGATTATTTACGTATCTAAAAGCGAGCTTAAGCGCGATGCCATGGAGTACCATGAGCTAGGCATAGAGATTGCTAATCTATCGAAAAAGCAACGCGAGAAGCTGCCGCTTAGTCCCGACTTGGAAGCTGCGATGGACCTGGCCGACCGTTTGAAGGATAAAAAGGACGCCTACCGTCGGCACTTAAACTATATTGCCAAAACCCTGCGTAGCACCACCAATGTCGAAGACATTCATCAGGCAATGGCCATTATTACCAATAAGAACAACCAAAAAGACGTGATCATCAATCATATCGAGCAAACACGTGATGATCTAATCGCCCAGGGCGATGCCAGTCTTAATGCCCTGCTAGAGGAATACCCGCAGCTGGAGCGCCAACGTATGCGCCAGCTTATTCGCCAAGCGGCAAAAGAGGTTAAACAGGAAAAGCCGGGCAAGGCCTTTAAAGAGCTATTCCAGATCCTTAAAGATTTAATGCTTTAGGCCTGAGGCCTAAACGAAAAAAGGCAGCCTAGGCTGCCTTTTTCTTTTTTATTATCTTAAGCCGTGCCGCCGACGGTAAGCTGGTCAATTTTCAGCGACGGCTGACCCACGCCAACCGGCACGCTTTGACCGTCCTTACCACACACGCCCACGCCCTTATCGAGCTCAAGGTCGTTACCGACCATGGAGATTTGCTTCATCACCTCCGGGCCGTTACCTATCAGGGTCGCGCCCTTAATCGGTGTGGTGATCTTACCGTTTTCAATTAAGTAGGCTTCCGAAGCGGAGAACACGAATTTACCCGAGGTAATGTCTACCTGACCGCCGCCGAAGTTAGGCGCATAGATGCCCTTATCGACCGAGGAGATAATATCCGCCTGTGAATGCTCACCGGCCAACATATAGGTGTTGGTCATACGCGGCATGGGCAGGTGAGCATAAGACTCACGGCGACCATTACCGGTAGGCGCTACCCCCATCAACTTGGCGTTATGCTTATCCTGCATATAGCCCTTAAGGATACCCTTCTCAATCAGCACGTTATAACCGGCAGGCGTCCCTTCATCATCGATATTCAAAGAACCGCGACGATCGGCCATGGTGCCATCATCAACCACGGTGCAGAGCTCTGAGGCCACCTGTTGACCTATCTTACCGCTAAAGGCCGACGCCCCTTTACGGTTGAAATCGCCTTCCAGGCCATGGCCTACCGCTTCATGCAGCAGCACGCCCGGCCAGCCTGCGCCTAACACTACCGGCATGGTGCCCGCAGGAGCATCTATGGCTTCAAGATTCACGCGCGCCATGCGCACCGCGTCCTCGGCGTAGTGCATCCAGCGCGGCTTACCTTCAACCAACTCTTTAAAGTAATGAAAATCTGTGCGACCACCGCCACCGGCACCGCCGCGCTCACGGCGTTCGCCCTTGGTCAGCAATACAGAGCAGTTCAAGCGCACCAGCGGACGAATATCCGTAGCAAAGGTGCCATCACTGGCGGCAATCAACACCTCTTCATAAACCGCCGACATGGAGCTAACCACCTGCTCAACCTCTGGCGCCAGTTGACGGATATAATCTTCCACTTCATGAAGCAGGGCTACCTTGTCCGCATCCTTCATGCTTTGGATGGGCTGCATGGGTTCAAACTGGCGCTTTACATCCTGCTCGCTAAAGACCTGCACCTTGCCATCCTGACCGGCATCGGCAATGCTGCGCGCGGCCATGGCGGCATTATTAATGGCCTCAAGATTAATGGCATCGGAATAGGAAAAACCGGTTTTTTCACCGCTGATAGCGCGCACGCCAACACCACGCTCTATGTTGTAGCTGCCTTCTTTTACCAGGCCATCTTCCAATACCCAGGACTCGTTATAACTCGATTGAAAATACAGGTCGGCATAATCCACTTTGTGCTGGTGAATATAGGCAAGGGCTTTGGCGAGATCATCACGGTCAATATGACTCTGGGTTAAGAGATTGTGCTCTACTTGGCTCATAAAATTACTTTTCTCGCTTGGCGGTGAGCGGCCATCGGCATACGCTCACGGCATTGATTTAATTCGTTGCTATCCAGGGTGGCGCTAATCCAACCTGGACCATGGTCGCGCTCGGCGATGATCTCGCCCCAAGGCGACACTATCACACTGTGGCCATAGGTTTCGCGGCCATTGTCATGATTGTGCTCGGTGCCATTACGACCATATAAACCGGCGGCCACCACATAGGCCTGGCTTTCAATGGCTCGGGCCCGCAACAAGGTATGCCAATGGGCACGGCCGGTGGGCACGGTAAAAGCACTGGGAATAAGCAGCACATCGGCGCCTTGTTGCACTTGCGCCCGATATAATTCACTAAAGCGCATATCATAACACACACTGAGTCCCAGCCGCGCAAAAGGCGTGTCGGCCACCACGACCTGCTCGCCGGGCTGGGTATGCTTAGACTCGCGGTAATTGCCTGTGCTGTCGGCGACGGTGACATCGAAGAGGTGGATTTTATTGTACTGGGCACGCTCAACGCCCTGCTCGTCAATAAGCAAAGAGGCGGCATAATAGCGACCGCTAACGCTCATCACGGGTAGGGTGCCGGCGGCCAGCCAAATACCTTGCTCTCGACACAGCTCAGCCAAACGTTGGCGCCAGGCTTGATGCTGTTCGGCCACGGCCAGAACCTGCTCGCTGTGTTTGGCAAAGCACAGCCAACTCTCGGGTAAACACACCAGAGCGGGACGCTGCGGCGGCAATTTGGCTATCAAGGTTTGCACCGCGGCGAAGTTCACTTCGGCGTCGCTTTGGGCGCATAGTTGCAGGGCATGAATAATCACTGTGGTTGAGGCTCCAGATCGCCATCTTCCGGCGGTTCGTTTTGGGCCGCCTGGGGTAAGGTCACTTCACGGCTCTTACGGTCAAGTTCGATCACCTGTGGGTCGCTCATGGGACCACTGATCTTAAACTTAATCTCGGAGATCACCCTTGCTGAGTGGATCACCTTATCCAGCGCTAAGGCCGCCAGGCCGGTCACCGGATTGACCATCCAGGCCACGATAACCGGCAGGCTGGATGTGACCTGGGGCGCCACAGAGAGATCATAATTAAGGGTTTGGCTGTTAAGATCGGCATAACCTTGAATCGTTAAATCCGCGGGCACACCGTCCATTTTAGTGTCCTTGGTATAGGCAATACCGCTGGCCAACTGCATGCTGCCTTCCATGCTGTTGTAGAAAAAGCCTTTGGCAAAGACATCACGGAAGTCCAGTTTCAGCTTACGCACCAGTGAGTCCAAGCTCAGCAGTGAAAAGACCCGAGCACCGCCATCACTGATCTCGCTTAAATGCCCGTCTCCGAGGCGCCATTCGATATTGCCACCCAAACTGGGGATATCGAAGTCATAGGGTGCACCTTGCCAATGCAAGGCAAAATCCATGCTGGCATTCGAGTCCTGAACCGTAGAGGTGATATCGAATTCATCGAACAACTCGCCGATATCATCGCTGTTAAACTCGCCTTGCAGTGCCGTTTGACCATCTCGCCAGATACCATCGGCACGTAAGATATGCTCGCCCTTATCAACGACTAGGCTTTTAATATTAAGCTGCTGGCCGTCGCCCTCGAAGGCCATCGTCACCTTATCCAGTTGATACTGATTGAGGCGACAGTCGCTGCACTCAAAGCGCACCGCCGGCAGGCGCCCCAGCCAGCTTAAATCTTGCTCAGGCTCTTCTGCGACCTGCTCGCTATCCGGCTCCTGCGCCGTAGGCACATTAGCGCGCAGGTAATCGGCTTGAATATGAATATCTCTGGGCTGCTCACCGGTTGGGATGTCCACTCGCCCCCGTAATTCCTTGGCGGTCAGCTTTAGATCCATCGCCCCTGGGGTCGGCACCAGGGTAAATTCCAGTTCGTTAAAGGGCACAGGACCTAACTGCGCCTGACCAATTTGTCCTGCCACCTTATGTAATTGAGGCATCACGGAGGCGCCGCTTGCAGGACGACTCGAGACGCTAATAATATTGTCTATCACCGGTTGCCACTGCAGCACATCCGCCTGCGGCAGGTTTATAGACACATCGAAACCTTGTTGATTCAGGCCCAGATTTTGCTCGCCGACGATCAGGTGAGCATTGCTCATCCGCCCGCTGCCATTATCTAAAATACCGTTGAAATACAGCTGACCATCGAGCTCGGCCATGATCAAATTGGAGATATCATCACCCTGGATCAGCGCATTAAGGGGTAATACCTCTTGCGCCTGTTTATTGTAAGGCGCAGGTAAGCTGCTGCTAATGCCAATAAGGTCGCTTTGCACATGGGCCTCGTAATTAAACCCCTGTTCGCCAAACCTCAGTTGTAGATGAGCATTCAATGGCGTTTTACCCTTAAGTTGCGGCGCCAGCAAGCCATTCAGGCTTTGCTCCAGCTTGGCCGTATCCGCTTCCAGGGTAAGCTCGATATCCGTGTTATAGCTGTCGCCTTCTTGCGCCCCCAGCAAACTAATGGTGAGCGGCATTCCCTGCCAACGAGCGCTGGCTTCTTTGATCTCGATACGATCGTTAGCAAAACTCAAACGACCGTGTAAGTCTTGCAGGTTCAAACCGGGCTGCGCCAGATACACCGGATTGCCGGCAAACTCAACATCGCCCTTTGCCAGCACACCACCGCCCTTAAGGTCGATTTGCAGTTGTAACTGCCCGGCTAGGCTGCCCTGGGCCTGGATCACCTCGAACACGGTTGCCAGCGGCTTGGCCAAGGGCGTGTCGGCAAAAAACGGTTGTAATTCGGGCGCGTCGACCTGCTCGTTAATATCGATAAACAGGGTCTCAGCATTGAGCAAGTCTTCCAGGTAGACATGCACACTGCTGTCCAGGCTTAAATTTAACAACTCCCCTTCCCGGCTGTAGATATCCATGCGCTGGTTGTCGAAGTTCAGGCTAACGCCTATTTCATCCAGCGCCGGCCATTGGGGAGCAAAAGCGAATTTGGCGTTATCGACCTCGGCCTTAACAATAAAGCGGCCCTGGTTTTCGGTGTATGGGAACTCGGCGATCGGCCCCTGCATCAGCAGCTGGGCAAAGCGCATGTCACCCCCCTTAATAGCGCCGTTAAGGTAGTCGATCAAATTTTTGTGCATATAGGGCACGGGGAAATAGGCCCCGGCACTGGCGGCACTGCCACCACTGATTTCCGCGTATAAGTCCAGGTTAGGCTGCGCCTCAAGACGCAAAGCAAATTCGCTCACCAGTTGCAGATCATCATTGCTTAAACGTACGTTGTCGCTTTCAATTGACCAATAATCACCATGGTTATAAAAGGCTATTTCCGCTATCAGTTGTTGATAGGCCAGAGGCTGGCTAAAGGTATCACCGGTGAGCAGGTGGTTGTCGCTCCCTTGCACACTTAAGAGCCCTTTTTCATTGGTGATATGTGCCGTCGCGCTAAGATCCTGCGCCCCGGGAATACCATGAATACCAGACCAGCCCAGATGCTCGGCAGCAAACCACAGGCGCCACTGATCGGTGTTTTGCCAGTGAAAGAAGCCCTCGTTGATAAAACCCTGAGGCTGGATAGACAGCAACCCCTGCAAGGCTTCCCCCTTGGCCAAACGGGCAAAGGTGGAGACCATGGAGATATCCAAATCCTGCACCCATACCTTTTGCTCATCGCTAAACAAGCCATCGAAGATCAGCGGTGACCACTGGAACTGCTCGTCACTGAGCTGTAACCCGGATGTGCGTACGCGCCACCCCTTAGCCTGAGGGTGAATTCGCACCATGCCTTGTTGCAACTCAAGGTATTCTTCTTGTTCACCGTTGCGCCAGGACAACTTGCTAGGATGGGTTAATACCTGCACGTCGGTCAGGCGTCCACCGGCAAAATGCAGCCAGGATTCAATATTCAAATCCGATTGCAGTTCCTCAAGCTCGGGGCGCAGGTAATCGTTTAGCCAACCCGAAACATCCAGGCTTTGCGCCTGCACATAGAGGTCACCGTACACCCCTCCGAGAGTTTCACCGGATAATTTGAGCCGCGCCTCCAAAGAGTTCTGCTCAATCCCGGGCAGGCTTACCTGCCCCTCGGCATAATGCCCATCGAGGCGGTTTTCCCACACCAGGTTTTCTAACAAAATGCGGTGGTTGCGGTTATCCAGGCTGATGATATTAAGTTCGCTGTCTTCTATGGCAAAGTGCCCGGAGGCACCGAGGAACAGGCTTTCTATCAACGCTTGTTGCTGAGAGTTATTACTGCTTTGCTCGTTAGTAAATAACTGTCGGGCGTCGATTTTGGCCTTAAAGCCATTCAAGACAAAATAATTAGAACGTAATTGTCTGTGCAGCAGGGATTGCCACAAATTGATATGGAGGCGGGTTTGCCCCACACTGACGCTGATCGGCGCTTCGGCGTTATCGGCAAAGCCCACTTCATTGACGACCAGGGCCGGGCCATTGCCCTGCCAACTGGCGCTCAGTGAACCTATAGAGATATCGGCGTTAAGCTGCTCGCCAAGAAACTGCTCGACCTGGACTCGGTAGTCATTGGCATAGGGCAAACTGTATTTTAATAGCGATACAAGCACGGCCAACAGCACCAAAATAATGGCGCTGAGTTGCCAAATTTTTGTGACGCAAAAAAAGCAAACCGACCTGGCGTTCACTACATCATCACCACATCGAACTGCTCTTGGCTATACAGGTTTTCGGTTTGAATAATCACTTGCTTACCAATAAAGAGTTCTAACTCGGCAAGATTGTGATATTCATCGTTGATTAGCGCTTCACTGACGGCCGCCGAGGCATACACCATAAATTTGTCGGCATCATAGGCGCGATTAACGCGCACAATCTCACGGAGGATTTCATAACACACGGTTTCCACCGTTTTTAACGAACCACGACCGGCACAGGAAGGGCACACGCCACAGAGAATATGCTCCAGGCTCTCGCGGGTGCGTTTACGGGTCATTTCAACCAGCCCCAACGCCGATAAGCCATTGATATTGGCCTTGGCTCTATCCTTAGACAACGCCTGCTCTAAAGAGTGCAATACCCGTCGTTTGTGCTCATCGGAGATCATATCGATAAAATCGATAATGATGATGCCGCCAAGATTACGCAACCGCAACTGGCGGGCGATAGCACTAGTGGCTTCAATATTGGTGTTGAAAATGGTTTCTTCGAGGTTGCGGTGGCCGACAAAGGCGCCGGTATTCACATCCACCGTGGTCATGGCTTCGGTCTGGTCGATAATAAGATACCCACCGGACTTCAGCTCTACCTTGCGGTGCAGTGCCTTTTGAATTTCATTCTCAACGTCGAACAAGTCAAAAATGGGGCGTTCACCGGGATAATATTCCAGTACCTTGTGAAGGTGGGGCACAAATTCTTCGGTAAAGTTCACCAACTCCTGATACGTCAGCTTGGAGTCGACACGAATGCGCTCCATGTCCTCGCCGACGTAATCACGCAAGGTCCGAAACGCCAGCTTTAAATCTTCGTGGAGTATGCTTTCTTTGCGCGTTTTCTTGCGCTTTTCAACGATCTTCTGCCAAAGCTTCTTGAGGAATTCGGCATCATGCTTAAGCTCATGCTCGCTCGCCCCTTCGGCAGCGGTACGCACGATAAAACCACCGTTTTCATCATTGTACTGGGCGACTATGTCTTTAAGACGCTGGCGCTCCTCATCGCTCTCGATGCGTTGGCTAACACCCACATGGGTAGCGTCCGGCATAAACACCAGGTAGCGAGAGGGTATGGTGATGTCAGTGGTTAATCGAGCGCCCTTGGTGCCGATGGGGTCTTTGACCACCTGCACCATAATATGCTGGCCCTGACGTACCAGCTCGCGAATGTCCTGCACCTTTTTCACCGGCTGTTCGTCGAGCCCGTCCTCAAAGGAGGCGCTGTTGACTATGTCCGATGCATGTAAAAATGCAGCCTTATCAAGGCCGATGTCGACAAACGCCGCCTGCATGCCGGGCAATACGCGGCTCACCTTGCCAAGATAAATGTTACCCACGATACCCAGGTTGCCAATACGCTCAACCTGGACTTCTTGCAGCACGCCATTTTCGATTAAGGCGACGCGACTCTCACTGGGAGTCACATTAATAAGTAATTCTGAGCTCATGCTAAAATTCAGCTAGTAATTTTTGTGTCTCATACAAAGGTAACCCCATCACCGCAAAATAGCTACCGCTAAGGTGGGTGACAAAAGCCCCCGCGCGCCCTTGAATGCCGTAGCCTCCGGCCTTGTCATGCGGTTCGCCACTGTGCCAGTAGGCGGCTATTTCCGCTTCGCTCAGTTGCTTGAAGGTGACCTGAGTGCCTACCACCACACTCCTAGTGTGCTCTGTGTCCGCCAGGGCCACCGCGGTCAGCACCTCATGACTGCGGCCACTGAGTTGGCCCATCATGCCTGCAAAGTCGTCAAAGTCACGCGGTTTACCCATGATTTGCCCGTCGCATACCACCACGGTATCGCTGCCCAGCACCGGGCGGTCGTGATAGCCAAGAGCAACGCCGGTTTCAGCCTTGAGGCGAGCCAGTCGCTCGGCCAGTGCCAAGGCGCTTTCGCCATTCAGGGGGCGCTCGTCGGCATCCACGGAAAACTGTTCAAATTCAACGCCCAGTTGCGCTAAAAGCTCGCGGCGCCGAGGCGACTGCGAGGCAAGATAGATTGGCTTCATGATTAACGGATCCGAAAATGACGTCGGTATTTACGCAGCAGCAAAAACAGCCAGGGCCAACAAATGGCACCGGTTAATATCGGCCACAGGTATTGTGGCGAAAAGTAGACATCCAAAAGAAAGTGATGGAGCCAGAACTGCAACAGGTGATGCAAGGCCAGGAATACGGCCACTAATAAGCCTTGCTGCCAAATCGAAAAATTACGCAGCTTTTGATAATTGCTGGCGGTGATGTAGATGGTCACCGCGTAGGTGAGCGAGTGCACCCCAAGCGGAGAGCCGGTAGCCAGGTCGATGATCAACCCAGTTACCCAGGCTGCACCGATATTGACGCGGTGTGGCAGGGCCAAAGACCAATACATCAAAACCAGAAGTACCCAGTCGGGACGAAACGATTCCATGGAAATCGGCAAGGGCATCAGCGCCATCACCAAGGAGAAAAAGACGCTTAAGACAATGAGCCCATACTGCTTACTCATCGATCTTTACCTCTTGCATCTGGGGTGTATCGGTTAACACCAGCAATAGTCGAATGCGATCGAGCTGCGCCACTGGCTGCGCGTAGATTTGCGCAAAGGGGCGACCCTCATCACGATTAATATGGGTTACCACAGCAACCGGATAGCCCTCGGGAAAGCGCTCCCCAAGTCCCGAACTTAACAGCACATCGCCAATGCGAATATCCAAGCTATGGGGGACATGAGAGAGTTTAACGCTGGAGATCTTACCCATGCCCTCAACCACGGTGCGCACATTGTTTCGCAGCACTCGCACCGGGGTAGCATGGGTGGTATCGGTGATCAGCAAGACGCGGCTGGTGCTAGCGCCGACCTGGATCACCTGACCAACCACACCCAGCTCATCGATAACAGCCAGGCCTTCGCGCAAACCATCCGAGGTCCCTTTATTGATCACCACCTGGTGACTGTAAGGATTCGAGTGTACGGATAACACCTGGGCAACCAGTTTACCTTGCTGCTGTCGTGGATTTGAACCCAATAAGGCGCGCAGCTTTTCGTTTTCCTGGGCCAAGAAGGCATATTGCTGCAACTGTTCGCTTTGCAATAATTGCTTGTTTTTTAGGGCTTCGTTTTCTTTTAGCAGTTGATCGCGGGAGGTCAGATTTTTAGCGCTGGTCGAAAGCAACTCATAGGGAAGATTGGCCAGATAAAGCAAAGGGCTGACCAGGGTATTAAGCGAGGTACGGACTGCGGTTCCGCCACTGGTGTAGCGATCCCCAAGGATAAGTATGACACTAAGCACAACTGCGATGGTTAATCGCAGTTGCATTGAAATAGTGCGACCAAATAATAGATTCATTAGTCGTAGCTAAATACGTCACCACCGTGCATATCGATCATTTCCAGGGCTTTACCGCCGCCTCGAGCCACACAGGTCAGAGGATCGTCGGCCACCACTACAGGGATGCCGGTTTCTTCCATCAGTAAGCGATCCAAATCTTTCAGTAGTGCGCCACCGCCGGTTAAGACCATGCCGTGTGCAGAAATATCCGATGCCAACTCTGGCGGCGATTGCTCCAGCGCCACCATCACGGCACTCACTATGCCCATTAACGGCTCTTGTAGGGCTTCTAGGATCTCGTGCGAGTTCAGTGTGAACGAACGCGGCACACCTTCGGCCAGGTTACGACCACGCACTTCTATTTCTTTCACTTCGTCGGTCTTAAAGGCCGAACCGATCTCATGCTTGATTTGCTCCGCCGTGGCTTCACCGATCAGGCTACCAAAATTACGACGTACATAGTTGATAATGGCTTCATCAAACTTATCACCACCGATGCGCACCGATGATGAATACACAACACCGTTCAATGAAATAATGGCAACTTCCGTGGTACCACCACCGATATCGACCACCATAGAACCCGTTGCTTCAGATACCGGTAATCCGGCACCAATGGCTGCCGCCATCGGCTCTTCGATAAGGTACACCTCGCGGGCACCGGCTCCCATGGCCGACTCGCGAATAGCACGTTTTTCAACCTGAGTAGCGCCACAGGGCACACAAATTAGGACTCGTGGGCTAGGACGCAAGAAATTATTGTTGTGCACTTGCTTAATAAAGTGCTGAAGCATTTTTTCGGTCACATAAAAATCGGCGATAACGCCGTCTTTCATGGGACGAATGGCTTTAATATTACCCGGAGTACGCCCTAGCATTTGTTTTGCTTCAGTTCCCACCGAAGCCACACTTTTCGGTCCACCAGCACGTTCTTGGCGAATGGCTACTACCGAAGGTTCGTTAAGGACGATGCCTTCTTCTTTTACATAAATCAGGGTATTCGCTGTACCCAAGTCGATCGATAGATCGTTGGAGAAAAGACCACGGAGTTTCTTGAACATGGGACTGGTTGACCTTTGAAAATTCTTATTATCTGAAAGCTTGGGACACTTTACCAATGCAACTGCGTCGCGGCAACATAAAGCTTGCTTTGGTTTCTAAAAAACAGCGCGTTAAGTGCCGTATGTGCACAACTTTGACGGCATCTGGCGACATACGCATAAAGTAGTATAGTGCTGACCCGCCTGCGACAAGCTGCGCAAAGCAATGCACGACAGCTCTACCTCTTCAGCGCAGGCGCCGCCATTGGGCGCCCATTGTCCACCTCTGCGCTTAACAGTAGCTGACTCTGGGATAAAAGTGTCGGATCCTAGGTTGAGACTGGCTTTTACCCTGGTTGCAACGGATAATAGCGCAGCATCCACATTGTAAATACCCATAGCGAGTAAACAGGGTTACCCATGAACCTGGTCGAAAATACAATCCCCGAATCCCCCCTGCAGCAGATTCAGGATGCGTTGCTAACCAAACACGGTGTTCGCTTAAGTATTAAACGTGACGATTTGCTGCACCCCATTATCCATGGCAACAAGTGGCGTAAGTTAAAGTACAACCTGGTCGCCTTCGCTCACTCCGGAAAATCGGAACTGCTGACCTTTGGCGGCGCCTTTTCCAATCACCTTTACGCCAGTGCTGCCGCCGGCAAAATATTCCGCCTTTCAACGAGAGCCATAGTGCGCGGCCCGCAATTGGATCAACGTAACCCGACGCTACGCTTCGCCAAGGCCTGCGGCATGCAACTGCATCCAGTCACTCGCATCGAATATCGCCAGCGCAATAGCCCGGAGTATCTAGAGCAATTACAGCAGCGCTTTACCAAGGCTTTTATCCTACCCGAAGGCGGAACCAATGCCGCTGCCTTAAAGGGGGTCGCTGAGCTGGCCAATAGCCTGCCGGAACATCAGTTTTTAGTCTGTGCCACCGGCAGTGGCGGCACCCTGGCGGGGTTGCTGTCCGGGCAAACACAGACCCAGGTCATGGGCATAGCGGTATTGAAAAATGCCGAATACCTAAAAACGCAAATCGCCAAGCTGCAACCTAGTCCCAACTGCGATTGGCGTTTACTCTGTGATCATCACGATGCTGGTTATGGACGTTTTAGCCCCGAGCTATGGCGCTTTTGCCAATGGTTTGAACGCACCCACAAGGTGCCCCTCGAGCCCATCTACAGCGGTAAAATGCTCTATGCCCTCTGGCAATTGATAGAGCAGGACTACTTTCCCAGTGGCAGTCATATTATTGCCATTCATACTGGTGGTTTGCAGGGCAAGGACGGGCTCAGGTATCGCGGTCTTATTGGGACAAATTGAAGGCGCTAAGTTGATTTATGGTACCGGTAAAATAAAAACCTTGCGCGCCTTGCACTCCCAGCTGTTTAAGTACCTCGGCCTGTTGATGGCGCTCAATGCCGACCGCGTAAACAGTGATCCCCAAACGCTGAGCATTGGCGACATAAGATAAAACCCGGCGCTGAATATGCCTGTCCGTATCCACATGACTGATCAATTCGCTGGCCAACTTAATCGCCTTAATGGGCACCTTCAGGGTGTTTAAAGCATCGGTGGGCCACTTGCTTAACTGATCAACAATAACGCCACGCTGGCAGGGCGGAGTACTTTTTAAACGCTTAGCGATCAGCCTGGGTTGTTTGGCCAACAAGGCCGCCGGGCATTCCAAGCAGACCCTGGGGTGTTGCTCTAAAAACTCCCCTAAACGCCGCCAAAAATCGTCATCAAGCCAGGAGCTGGGGTGAATATTTAAACTAATATCGGCCTGGAGCTGCTCGCTCTTAAGCATGGTTTCTAAACGCCTGAGTACGGCAATATCCACGCTGCGCGCGGCACTTTCGGGCGTGCTGTGACTGAGTAAATACTCGGGAGAAATAAGCCCAAGCTGAGGGTGGCGAATGCGCAGCAGGGTTTCGTGATGAATAATTTCCTCATTGTACAAGTCGAACACCGGCTGGAAGAAACACACGAATTGCTCGTTGTTGATGGCATCGACCAAGGAACACGACTTGGCGGCCAGTAACATGGAGTGATTATGACTAAAGGGAATGCGGTAACAATGTTTATGTTCACTCTGGCGAGCCAGTGCTAGTGCCGATTGGCAAAGCTGGTACACCACCGCCTGATCGGCACCACTGCGATAGTTACAGAGACCGACTTTGACCTCGGAACGACGTAGATCGGGCAATAGACTACGGCAGCATTTTAGCGCCATGGCACTGAAATTTTGCAGGTGACTCTCCAGCTGCTTATAGGCCACCTCTTTAACCGTAATGGCAAAGCAACCCGAATTAAGTATGCTCACCGACACCCGTTGCTGATGCTGCAACTGTTCTTGCAGCAGGGCTTCGAATAAACTGGCAATCCCGGACGCCACCGAGCTCAAACGCTGGCAATAAACAATGGCAAAAACGCTCTGATGAAGCTGGTTGACTCCCAACATATTGGCACTGGCCGGGGGCGTGTCTTTATCAGCGGCTTCTTTTTTCTGTCCGCCGTAACGAGTCAGCGCCCTGGCCGAACGCCACTCGGTCTCGCGCAGCCAATGTACCGTGCGCCATAAGAAAATAAGCAACAAGACATTAATGGCAATAAACCAATGGCTGTGCTGCAGCCACAATGGCTTACTGTAAACCTTGAGCGACCCTGAGCTCAATGCCAGATCAAATTGCACCGGCATCACAAAGCTGCCCTTTTGCGCCTTGCTCGATAAGCCATAAGGCGCCAAGGCCGAGGACACAACCTGCTCACTGACACTGCCCAATTGCTCAAGCCGTGTTTCCAGTTGCTGTAATTGTGATTGCCGTTCCTGCATCAAGGCCCACACCAAAATGGCGTTGATCAACACCATCACCAGCGCCCCA
This sequence comes from Pseudoalteromonas sp. BDTF-M6, assembly GCF_018334135.1. Taxonomy (NCBI): domain Bacteria; kingdom Pseudomonadati; phylum Pseudomonadota; class Gammaproteobacteria; order Alteromonadales; family Pseudoalteromonadaceae; genus Pseudoalteromonas; species Pseudoalteromonas sp. BDTF-M6. The sequence goes on along the minus strand of NZ_JAGXTQ010000002.1, from coordinate 327,440 downwards.
ATCATGCAGGTTAAGCCAAGCCTTTGATACTTTGTAAAAATGGACAAACCCAAGGTCTATTAGTCTTAGTTACTCATGACTAAAGTGTTGTCCATGTATAGGGGAAGCTCAAGTGCGAGACCATAAAAAAGCCCCGTATTACGGGGCCTTCAGAAGAAACTATCTAGATTTCAATAAGCTTGCTTAAGCAAGCCGACTCACCTTAGAACGGAATATCGTCATCGAAATCGATTGGTGGTTCCATTGGGTTAGCAGCGCCACCTTGAGGAGCATTTTGTGGCTTAGGAGCAAAGCCGCCTTGTTGGCCACCTTGTTGGCCGCCCTGCTGGTTGCCATAACCACCGCCTTGTTGGCCACCTTGTTGTGGGGCAGCTTGCTGCATGCCTTGGTTACCCTGCTGTGCATAGCCTTGCTGTTGTGATTGGCCATAACCACCACCTTGCTGGCCACCCTGGTTTTGTGCCTGGCCGCCACCGAAGCCGCCTTGCTGTTGACCACCTTGGTAACCGCCTTGGCCGCCACCTGGATTCTCACCACGACCGCCCAGCATCTGCATTTTGCCGTCGAAACCGTCGACCACGATTTCCGTGGTGTATTTTTCCTGACCGCTTTGGTCGGTCCATTTACGAGTTTGTAATTTACCTTCAATATAAACCTGTGAGCCTTTACGTAAGTACTCGCCGGCTACCTCGGCCAATTTACCGAACAATACCACGCGGTGCCATTCGGTACGCTCTTGCATTTGACCCGTGTTCTTATCCTTCCAGCTGTCGCTGGTCGCGATGCTAATGTTAGCAACGCCATTGCCGTTAGGCATGTAGCGAACTTCAGGGTCTTGACCCAGGTTGCCCACTAAAATCACTTTATTAATACCGCGCGCCATGGATATATACTCCTACTTTTTACGCTGAGGCGACCAGCTCTTGAGCCGCCTGTAAATCAAATTTCTTCTCGTCTACCTTAAGGTAGCTACGGTTTTCATCACATACCACCGTGGCTTCAAGCACGCCCGGTAGCTCCACCAATTGCGCCGCTAATTGTTGTGCATCCTGTTCGCTGCCAACTGCACTTAGCAAACTGATAATTTTACTACGCGGCGGTACTCGCATTTTTACAGCAATGACGAACCATATTAACCCAACCAAGGCGGCGGCCGCAAACACCATCTCAGGGGTGCCACGCTGAGCCACAAAACCACCCAGAATACCGCCCAAAAAGGCCCCGATAAACTGGGATGATGAGAACACGCCCATGGCCGAACCCTTTTGGTTAGCCGGAGACTGACGCGATACCAGGGCAGGCATGGTCGCCTCTAAAAAGTTAAAGGCGATAAAATACAACACCATACACAGGGCTATCATATAGACAGAGCTGGCTCCAATCACCAAGCCCAGCATACTGGCAATCAACATCAGGATGGCCACCAAAAACAGTGTTTTTTCCTTTTGCTTGGCCACCGCTACTATCATCATAGGCACCATAAGCACAAAAGATAAAATAAACACAGGAATATACAGCTGCCAATGCTGAGCAGCTGGTAAACCGTCTTTAATTAGCTGCGGCGGCAAGGATACAAAAATGGTGGTCAGGGTTAGGTGCAAAAACAACACCCCCAAGTCCAAACGGGCCAGATCCGGATGACGGATCAACTTACCCACATCCGCCAAGGTCACCGAGGTTTCCCCCTTTGGTGCCCGGTTAACCGCACTCGGTACCAGCCACACAACAATGGCCATTCCCACCAGGGCCAGTGCTGCCGTTAACCAAAAAATACCGGAGACACCAAAGCTGGCCGCCACCATGGGACCGAGCAACATGGCTATCGCAAAGCTCATGCCGATGCTCATGCCAATCACCGCCATCACCTTGGGGCGCTGTTCGTCGCGGCTTAAATCGGCGGCCAAGGCCAATAAGGCACTGGCAATAGCACCCATGCCCTGCAGCGCTCGCCCCAGGGTCAGCATATACATGGACTCTGCTAAAGCCGCGATCACTGAGCCCAGGGTGAAGATAATTAATCCGGCAATAATAATGCGTTTACGACCGAAGCGGTCGGATAGCCAGCCCATAGGAATTTGCAGCAGCGCCTGCGTGAGGCCGTAAGCGCCGATGGCAAGCCCGATCCACAAAGGCGAAAAGCCACTGAGATCCTGACCATAAATGGCCAGCACCGGCATCAACATAAAGAGGCCAAGCATACGAAAGGCAAAGACGCTCGCCAGCGACAGCGCGGCGCGCTTTTCAACACTATTTAAATGGGATGCAGACATGACGGATTAATAATCAGCTGATGACAAATACTATCTTGGCCGGCGATGATAGCATAATCGCCCGCCATTAGGACATGCCTGGCAACGAATTTAGCCAGAGCCAAGGCATGAATAAGAGCCGCTTTGCGGCGCCTTAAGTTGCCACCCGGATCATTCAAGAGTGATCCAAATCTCCCGGACTTGCTTATAAGCTAAGCGCGTGTCGGCCAGACGAAAGGACAAGAAAGCGTCGCTAAGTAATGCCAAACTATGCGATACTTACAGGTTAATAAGCAGCTCGGGAAACAGGCGGAGAATGGATAATATCGAAGTTCGCGGTGCACGCACCCATAACCTCAAAAACATCAACCTAACCATACCTCGGGATAAGTTGATCGTCATTACCGGATTATCGGGCTCGGGCAAATCGTCCCTCGCCTTCGACACCCTGTATGCCGAAGGGCAAAGACGATATGTGGAGTCCTTATCGGCCTACGCGCGTCAGTTTTTGTCGCTGATGGAAAAGCCAGATGTGGATCATATCGAAGGCCTGTCGCCGGCTATTTCCATCGAGCAGAAGTCGACTTCCCATAACCCGCGTTCAACCGTGGGCACCATCACCGAGATATACGATTACCTGCGTTTGTTGTTTGCCCGCGTTGGCGAGCCACGCTGTCCAACCCATCACCTGCCGTTGGCGGCGCAAACCATCAGCCAGATGGTGGATCACGTCCTAGCCCTGCCCGAGGGCAGCAAGCTGATGTTGTTGGCACCCGTGGTGAAAAACCGTAAGGGTGAGCATGTTAAGCTGCTTGAGCAACTGGCAGCACAAGGCTATATCCGCGCTCGCATCGATGGTGAAGTCTGTGACCTGTCCGATCCTCCGCCGTTAGAGCTACATAAAAAGCACACCATAGAAGTGGTGGTTGACCGCTTAAAGGTGAAAGAAGGGCAGCAACAACGTTTAGCCGAGTCCTTCGAAACCGCGCTGGAGCTCTCCGGTGGCGTTGCCCAGGTGGCCGCCATGGACGACTCCCTTGAAGAAGAGCTGGTGTTCTCCGCCAACTTTGCCTGCCCAAGCTGCGGCTATGCCATGAGCGAGCTTGAGCCAAGACTATTCTCCTTCAATAACCCGGCCGGTGCCTGTCAAACCTGTGATGGTCTAGGTGTACGCCAGTATTTCGACCCTCACCGTGTGGTGCATAACCCCGAGCTAAGCCTCGCCGGTGGTGCCATTAAGGGCTGGGACAAGCGCAGCTTCTACTATTTCCAAATGCTGCAATCTGTGGCCGAGCATTATCAATTTGATTTGGATACGCCCTTCCAAAATTTAAGTGATGAGGCCAAAAAGGTGGTACTGGAGGGTTCTGGCAAGGACAAGGTCGCCTTCCATTATCGTAACGACCGCGGCGATCTAATCACCCGTAATCATGAATTCGAGGGCGTGCTCAATAATATGCAGCGCCGCTACCATGAAACCGAGTCCAATTCGGTGCGTGAGGAGTTGGCCAAGTATCAAACCTCACAGGCCTGCCCCAGTTGCAGCGGCTCACGCTTACGTCAGGAAGCACGTAACGTCTTTATCGACGAGACTAACCTGCCTAAGGTGACCCTGATGAGCATAGGCCAGGCCTTCGACTATTTCGACAGCCTGGAATTCAGTGGCCAAAAAGCACAGATTGCCGATAAGATCCTTAAAGAAATTCGCGACCGCTTATCCTTCTTAGTCAATGTCGGCCTGAACTATTTATCCCTGGAGCGCAGTGCCGATACCCTCTCCGGGGGCGAAGCCCAGCGTATTCGTCTAGCCAGCCAAATCGGTGCCGGCCTAGTCGGGGTTATGTATGTGTTGGACGAGCCTTCTATCGGCTTGCACCAGCGCGATAACGACCGCCTGCTGCAAACCCTGACGCGCCTGCGCGACCTCGGCAATACAGTACTAGTGGTGGAGCACGATGAAGACGCCATTCGCGCCGCCGACTACATTATCGATATCGGCCCGGGCGCCGGTGTCCATGGCGGCCACGTGGTGGCCGAAGGCTCGCGCGACGACATCATGAATAATCCGGACTCGTTAACCGGCCAATACCTCAGCGGCGTCAAGGAAATCGCCGTGCCCAAGGAGCGCCACCCGACTAACGAGAAATGGCTGGAACTGTTTGGCGCCACCGGCAATAACCTCAAGAATGTCGACTTGCGCATCCCATTCGGCCTGATGACCTGTATTACCGGAGTCTCCGGTTCGGGTAAGTCGACCCTGGTTAATGACACCTTGTTTAAGGTGGCACACACCGAGCTCAACGGCGCCACCGCGGTTGAGCCGGCGCCGCATAAAGAAATTACCGGCCTGGATCATTTCGATAAGGTTATCGATATCGACCAAAGCCCTATCGGCCGTACGCCACGCTCAAACCCGGCCACCTATACGGGTATTTTCACCGCCATACGTGAACTTTTCGCCGGCACTCAAGAGTCACGCTCGCGTGGCTACAAGGTAGGTCGCTTTAGCTTTAACGTTAAGGGCGGACGCTGTGAGGCCTGTCAGGGCGATGGCGTGATCAAGGTGGAAATGCACTTCCTGCCGGATGTGTATGTGCCTTGCGATGTGTGTCAGGGCAAACGCTATAACCGCGAAACTCTGGAAGTCCTCTACAAGGGTAAAAACATCCATCAGGTGCTGGAAATGACGGTGGAAGACGCGCGCGAATTTTTCGATGCCATTCCTGCTATCAATCGTAAGCTGCAAACCCTGATGGATGTGGGCTTGTCCTATATTCGCCTGGGACAGGCGGCAACCACCTTATCCGGCGGTGAGGCGCAGCGTGTGAAACTGGCCCGAGAGCTGTCCAAGCGCGACACGGGTAAAACCCTGTATATCTTGGATGAGCCCACTACCGGCCTGCACTTCCATGATATTCAGCAACTGCTGACGGTATTGCACCGCCTGCGCGACCACGGCAATACCATAGTGGTGATTGAGCATAACCTGGATGTGATCAAAACCGCCGACTGGATTGTTGATTTGGGGCCGGAAGGCGGCAGCGGTGGCGGTGAAATTCTCGTCGCCGGTACCCCGGAAGAGGTAGCTGCGCATGAGCGCTCCCATACCGGGCACTATCTCAAGCCATTGTTGGCAAAATAAGCAATTAGGGGGTAAAGTCTGAATAAATAAAGAAAATATTCAGGCTTATCATGACGGCCCCCTTATTACGCCTCAAAGCAAAAACAGCCCGAAATACGAGAAACCTTAAACTAGGCTTTAAAAAATTTTGGCAAGCATTGACCCTAGCACAACGCCTGTACGCGGTCGCTTTGTTGCTCTCTCCCGTCAGTATCTGGCTGACAACGGCATGCACAGTGGCGGCTTTAACCATTGAGTTCTGGCCGGGCTTTCTTCAGCTTTTTCACTCACTTCCCGGTAAAGCCATTCTCTTACTGTTTTACGGTACCATAGCCAATTTTGTGCTGGCGAATGCAGCTGGCACGGTAAATGAAGTCACCGGCGTGGCGGCAAGCCATTTCGACTATACCCATAACTTTGCTATCTTGCTGTACCTGCCCAGTTGGATGTTAGCGCTTTCGGTTATCGCCTTGCTTCTTCTCCAGCTGGTGCTTCCCCTTTACATCTTGGTGTTACTCTTACTCAGACCTTTCCAGCGCTTTGGCTTGCACTTTTTGGACAGCACGAAACGACCCATTCAAACCGCCATCGCCCGCTTTGTTTTATGTGTTATTGTCACGGCCAACCTAGTGGTAACCTCAGGGGATTTCGACAACGCCGGTGATGTCATAGATCAGGTCAGTGCGAGCTTTGAAAAAGAGATGAGTAAGGAGCAAGAACCCAATGCAGAACAAACACAAGAGGCACCGGCGACCATGCACCTTGAAGCAAACATTGCCGAGCCGGGCAAGGATTCCGACAAATGGATCAAAATCCTGGTTGCCCAGTTTGCCTACAATTGGGAGGCAGACAGCTTCTCGCGCTGCGCGAAAAGCAAAAATAGTAAGGTGGTTGAGCTCAATGATTATGAAATTGTTGAGCTCTTCGAGGATGATCAAGCGCAGTATGGTGTTCGCTTTGAAACAAAACGGTGTGTTTCTCCGGCCTTTCCCGCCACTCCCTAACGCTCTTGCGCCGTCTCGAGATGCTGGCTAAGTTGCGACTTTTCGTCTTCGCTTAAGGCTTGTGACGCTTTGTTTTCGAAGTTATAACGCACCATCACCGTCTTACCCTCGGCACAACACTGCCCATGCTGCCAAGCTTGTTGTTTGATCACAAAAGAGCTGGAGCCGATGCGCTCGATCATGGTTTTCACTTCCACTTCCTGGCCATAGAAAAGCTCGCCCAAAAAGGTCACTTCCACCTTAGCAACAATCAAGCGCCATTGATGTGGATTAAGATCTGGGGTAAAGATTTTAAAAATAGGCGTGCGGGCGGCTTCAAACCACACCGGTAGTACTGTATTGTTAATGTGCCCGAGGACATCCGTTTCACTAAATCTGGGCTGAACTTTTTCAATAAGCATAATAATTCCAATAGGTAAGGTTGCAGTCATGACAGACTTCATTGGCGTTTATGATAACGCGCTTAGTGACACTTTTTGTAGTCAGTTTATCGACCTGTTCGAGCAGAGCCCGCATTTGAAGCAGGGTACCACCTCTGGCGGCATAGATTTAAGTAAAAAAGACAGTAAAGACCTTTACCTCAATGCCCACCCAGAGTACCAGCAGCACTTGCAGCATATTCAGCAGGTCACCGCGCAGCACGTGATGCGTTATGTTGAAGAACATTTGTTTATGATGATTGGCGCCTTTGGCTTACAGGTCTTCCACCCAAAAACCGGTAAACCGGTGGCGCTGAACCAGGACAACTTTGAAGAGGTGGCGAAACCGCAACTGGGTACCTTGATGCAACAGCTGTTTCGTTTAGGCAGTATTCAAGCGCAGAAATACGAGATCAATAAAGGCGGGTATCCTTACTGGCACAGTGAGGTCTATCCACAAACCGGCCATAACGAAGCCTTACACCGCGTCCTGCTGTTTATGTTCTACTTGAACGATGTCAGCGAAGGCGGCGAAACCGAGTTTTACTATCAAAAGCGTAAAATCGCTCCAAAACGCGGCACCATGGTGGTCGCACCGGCCTACTTTACCCATACCCACCGCGGCAACAAACCCTTGTCGAATGACAAGTACATTCTTACCTCTTGGGTGTTGTTTAATCGCGCCGAGCAAATCTACGGCCAACCACAAAAATAACCCATCGCCCAAGATCAAAAAAGGCTGCCTAGGCAGCCTTTTTTGATCTTGGGCGAAGCGCTATGAGCCGAGTAGCTCGCCGAACAGGGTAAATAAGCGATCGATTTCTTCGATGCTGTTGTAGTGCATACAACCGATACGCACCACACCGCCCTTGTCCATTACACCTAATTGCTCACACAAACCCTGGGCATAGAAATTACCGTCCCATACACAGACATGCTGCTTGCCTAAGAACTCGGATACCTGACGTGGCTCTAAGCCGTCAAAGGTAAGGGCAAAGGTCGGCGTACGCTCGGCCAGACGCTCCATATCATCAATACCGAACAGCGAGATCTGTGGAAACTCTTTTAGCCGTGTAAGGAAGTGCTTGCTTAACCCCATTTCGTGCTCTTTGCTGTTGGCAAATGCCGCTTCAAGACGCTGACGACGCGGCAGTTGCGCATCCAGGCCGCTCAGCGAAGCAATATACTCAACGGCGGCAACCACACCGGCCAGGCCTTCGAAGCTTTGCGTGCCCGTCTCCCAACGACCCGGTACTACATCTTTCGCCGGCTCTACCTTGTAGGGGGTGAAGTTTTCCAAATGCTCACGCTTACCGTAAACGATACCCACATGAGGACCGAAGAATTTATAGGCCGAACAAGCAAGGAAATCACAATCCAGCGCCTGCACATCCACCAGCTCATGTGGAGCATAGTGAACCGCATCCACGTACACTAAGGCGCCATGCTGATGCGCCAACTCGATAATACGCTTCACATCATTGATTGAGCCCGTGGTGTTCGACGCATAGGTTACGGCGACCAGCTTGGTATTGGCATTAAGCAATGACTCGAAGTGCGCCATATCCAGGGTGCAATCCGCTTCGTTAATACGTAGCGCATGCACAGTGGCTCCTTTATCCTCGGCGGCCTGACGCCACGAAGACACATTGGAGAAGTGATCCGCATTGGTCACTATGATCTCATCACCGCCCTGCCAGCCGCGTGAGAGTGCACGACTAAAGCTAAAGGTCAGGCTAGTCATATTAGCGCCGAAGACGATTTGCTCCGAGCTAGGGCTGTTAAGCAGGTCAGCAATGGCCTGACGAGCCTCGCTCATCACCGCCACGGTTTTATCGCTGGAGAAAAACGCGCCGCCCAGGTTTGAATTATAAAAACCCAGGTAAGCCGCCATGGCATCTAATACTGATTGGGGTACTTGCGCGCCACCGGGGCCATCAAAAAAGATTGGCGATTCGCCGTTTACTTGCTGCATTAAGGCTGGAAACTGGCTACGTAGAGAGACTAGATTCATCATCATTCCTTACGCAGTCAGCACAAAACAATCAAGGTAGCCGATCTTCGACTCATCCAGCTTATTCATGGGGGTGGCGTTGTGCCACACCTGGCGATCGTCGATAAGTGCGAACATGCCGTCTTTGATTTCCATCTTGAAACACGGCTTGGCTTCTTTGTGCTCATACACCAATAGCTCGCCACCGGCGATGTTTTCATGAGACACACCGCATATACACACATGGTCAAAGCCATCCTGATGAATACCTTCTGGAGCCGGCGGCGTATCGCTGTCGATGGCCAACATACGGAACTGGTGAATTTCGATATCACGATCGGCGTCGATACCTGTCATGGCAATAAACTCGGCCACAATGCGCTTCATGCCTTCGCTGGCGAGCAAGTCTGCGTCGAGGTTTTCGTAGGTACGCTCAACATTGCCCTGGAAGGTATTGATGGAATCATCTTGTACAAAGGCTTTAGTAGGCTGAAGGGTGAGTTCACCCTGTTGCACCTTGATCACTGAATAACGACGCTTACGGAAGGCACCATCGGCATAGGGGTTATCGGGAAGATGGTCGAAAGAAGGCTTTACCGCGTCAATATGAGACTGGTCAATGAAACGAAGTTGCAGAAGGTTCTGGTTATTTAACGAAGTCATAAAGATCCTGCCTTGATAAGAAAATTGGCGGGGATTTTAAGCTATTTCCGTCGCAGGTTTGATTTCATTTAGCGACAATTTTGATATCAATTTGAATAAAAAAACCTTTAAATTTAAGTTAAAAGAATTACACATTAACAATATGAAAAATTACGAAAATCCATATTCTATTTTAACGAATTTTAAACATAAAAAAGCCCGCTAGGTAAGCGGGCTTTTATCACCAATGCTGATTACACGGCTTGCTGGATAATCACGTTATCCGCTTTCTTCGTGTATTGAGGCATCTTGTGGAAGTTCAAGTAACGGTAAGTATCAGCCGCTGTTGCGTTGATCTTCTCCGCGTATTCTTGATATTCCGCAGGTGTAGGTAGCTTACCTAGAATTGCGGCTACCGCTGCAAGCTCGGCAGATGCTAGGAATACGTTTGCACCTGTACCTAGACGGTTAGGGAAGTTACGCGTAGAGGTAGAAACAACCGTTGCCTTATCAGCAACACGTGCCTGGTTACCCATACACAATGAACATCCTGGAGTTTCGATACGCGCGCCTACACGACCGAAGATACCGTAGTAACCTTCGTCGGTAAGTTGGTCTTTATCCATCTTAGTAGGTGGTGCAACCCAAAGTTGGGTTGGTAGACGACCACCGAAGTTGTCTAGCAGCTTACCAGCGGCACGGAAGTGGCCGATGTTAGTCATACATGAACCGATGAATACTTCGTCGATCTTCTCGCCAGTTACGTCTGAAAGAAGACGTGCGTCATCCGGGTCATTAGGAGCACAAAGAATTGGCTCTTTGATTTCCGCCAGGTCAATTTCAATTACGTGCGCGTATTCTGCGTCTTTGTCGGCTTCCATAAGCTCTGGGTTAGCCAACCACTCTTGCATCGCGTTGATACGACGCTCGATAGTACGTACATCACCGTAGCCTTCAGCGATCATCCACTTAAGCATAACGATGTTTGACTCTAGGTACTCAGAGATAGACTCTTTGCTTAGCTTAACGGTACAACCTGCGGCTGAACGCTCGGCAGAGGCATCTGACAGCTCGAACGCTTGCTCAACGGTTAGGTGCTCAACACCTTCGATCTCTAGTACGCGACCAGAGAATTCGTTGATCTTACCCTTCTTCTCAACGGTAAGCAGGCCTTGCTTGATACCGTAGTAAGGAATTGCGTGTACTAGGTCACGTAGGGTGATGCCCGGCTGCATTTCGCCTTTGAAACGTACTAGTACCGACTCTGGCATATCCAGTGGCATAACACCTGTTGCCGCTGCGAATGCAACCGCACCAGAACCCGCTGGGAATGAAATACCTAGAGGGAAGCGAGTATGCGAGTCACCACCTGTACCTACGGTATCAGGAAGAAGCATACGGTTTAGCCATGAGTGGATTACACCGTCACCTGGACGTAGCGATACACCACCACGGTTCATGATGAAATCAGGTAGTGTGTGGTGCGTGTTTACGTCGATAGGCTTAGGATACGCAGACGTGTGACAGAAAGACTGCATAGTTAGGTCAGCAGAGAAGCCAAGACAAGCAAGGTCTTTCAGTTCGTCACGAGTCATAGGACCTGTGGTATCTTGCGAACCAACCGTGGTCATCTTAGGCTCACAGTATTGACCAGGGCGAACGCCAGGCATGTTACATGCTTTACCAACCATCTTCTGAGCCAGGGTGAAGCCCTTACCAGAATCGGTAACAAGAGCAGGCTTACGGAAGATGTCTTCGGCTTCCATACCTAGAGATGCACGTGCTTTGTCTGTTAGACCACGACCGATGATGAGTGGAATACGGCCACCGGCGCGCACTTCATCAAGGATCACGTCTGACTTCATCTTGAACGTAGAGATAACTTCGTCGGTACTGTGACGCTTAACCACACCTTCATACGGGTAGATATCGATTTGATCACCCATATTCATGTCATCAACGTTCAACTCGATAGGTAGTGCACCTGAGTCTTCCATGGTATTGAAGAAAATAGGTGCAATCTTACCGCCTAGACATACACCGCCAACGCGCTTGTTTGGTACGTGAGGAATGTCATCACCCATGAACCAAAGTACCGAGTTAGTCGCCGACTTACGTGATGAACCCGTACCCACAACGTCACCTACATAGGCTAGTGGTAGACCCTTGGTTTTAAGCTCTTCAAGCTGGGCGATTGGACCGATTTCACCGGCTTTATCAGGGTTGATACCATCGCGCTCGTTCTTAAGCATAGCCAGTGCATGCAGTGGGATATCCGGACGAGACCAGGCATCTGGAGCAGGAGAAAGGTCATCTGTATTAGTTTCACCGGTTACCTTGAACACGGTTACAGAGATCTTCTCTGGCACAGCCGGCTTCTCAAGGAACCACTCGGCGTTTGCCCAAGACTCGATGACTTGCTTAGCAAATTCGTTACCCGCTTTGGCTTTTTCTTCTACGTCGTAGAAGGCATCAAACATAAGCAGGGTGTGTGATAGGCCTTTAACGGCGATCGGCGCTAGCTCAGCGTCGTCTAACAGACCAACCATAGGCTCGATGTTGTAACCACCTAGCATGGTGCCAAGTAGCTCTGCCGCTTTTTCTTTATTAATTAGTGGCGACTGCGCTTCACCTTTTGCAACGGCGGCTAGGAAGCCCGCTTTTACATAGGCGGCGTCATCTACGCCAGGCGGTACACGGTTAACAAGAAGGTCTAGGATAAACTCTTCTTCACCGGCAGGTGGATTTTTGATTAATTCGATCAGGTCAGCAGTTTGCTGAGCATCTAATGGTGCAGGCACAATACCTTGGGCTGCACGCTCTTCAACATGTTTACGATATTCTTGAAGCACAATTATGCCCTCTTGGTGACGTGAAAGTAGCAGACTTCGACGCGTCCATACTACTTATAGAATTTTGACACGATAGCAATTATAAAGGCTTTAAAGATAGAAGAAAATTGGCGTCGCCGCCTAGTAGCAAAATAGTCGCTATAAATGGTGTGAATGTAAGAGGCAGGAAAACTATATGCCTGTGAATGTTGAGTAATAATTATTTGCAAAAAGCCCGGCATCCGCCGGGCTTTTCATTATAGGTTGGTAATAACCTACTATTAGTTACGTTTGATGCTTACACGCTCAGTAACTGAGATGTGCGCTTCAACGCGACGGTTTTCAGCGTGAGCTTCTTTGGTGTTTGCAGGGTTAAGCAAACGCTCTTCACCCATACCAACGGTCTCAACACGAGAAGCCGAGATACCATCATTGATTAGTTGCTTAGCAACGCCGTCAGCACGCTTCTTAGAAAGCTTTTTGTTGTAACCGGCATCGCCTACCGCTGAAGCATGGCCTTCAAGTAGTACGTTAGTTTGTGGGTACTTATTCATGAAATCAGCTACTTTCTGGATATCATCCAAGTAACGCTGGTTTACGTCAGAGTTGTCGTGCGGGAAACGCACTAACAAGCTAACCTTGTCACCCTTTTCCATGTAACGAGTACAACCAGACGCATCTACTGCATCTTCCATAGGTGTGTTTGCACACTTATCGTTGGCATCAAGTACGCCGTCTTTGTCCGTGTCTTTTGGCTCTGGCTTAGGAGCAACAACTACCGGTGCTGGCTCTACCTTTTTAGGCTCGGGCTTGTCACCGAAGTGATAGCTAACGCCCAGTTTTAGACCGAAATCTGAATGGTTCTGGTTTAAGCCTTCGTAGTAATTGGCTTCACCGAAAAATGCCCAGTTGTAGCGGAAGTGGCTACGGAAACCGAAACCTAGGTTCGCCGCGTTAAAGTCGTCGTATACGTCAAACTTCTTCGCACCTAGTACACCGTAAAAAGTGTCGTTGAAGTGATACAGTACATCGGCACCGTAACGCTCACCGGTTTTGTGGTTATCTGAATTTTCTTTATCAAGTTCCAGAGCTGCAAATTCTAGACGTGCAGTCCAGTACTCGTTGAAGCGGTAGCCTACTTCGATACCTGAACCGAAAGACTCACCAAGAGCTACATTGGCAGGGGTTGCGCCCTGAATGTTATCCCAGTCAGCCCAGAAGTAATCGGCAAACACACCAATGTGAATACCTTCGTGAGGGTTTTTCTGTTCTTCAGCAACGGCCGCTTGTGATGCCATTGCTAATACGATAGCTGCAGAAAGTGATTTGATTTTCATTGTTTCCATCCCATTTTACGATTATCGATTATGCACATTAAGGCAAGGTCATTTACATGCTTAATGCGCCAAGTAAGGGGTCCATCTTGTGCCTCTTACTTAGTTATATTCCGATGATTCATTAATCTATCAGCCGACATTTCTTGCTTTTATCGCAGGTGCTATACACACCAGGTCTAGATCCGAGCTAACAGGTTCCAACACATCTACATTGTAGACTAATTAAGTAACTTCGCTTCTTAACTTAATCAGGTACGCTATATTAAAGCATTATGTTCCTGAATATAAGATGATTTTAGTATAAAAGTAGTAAAAATCCTGGCACTTTGCAAAGTGCTATTTATGAGCAAAGCCACTTGCCACCGGCCCTGTCCAAGAACTGAGGTTTATTTAACCGCAGCCGTTAAACCTAAGTACCAAATTTGAAAACATGCACCTAACGGAGGTAATAACAGCTAATAACGATTAGACCCGTTTGCCAGGTTTATTCATTAAATGCATTTCGACACATTAGTTTACACGCAAGGTATTCAGGCAGGATAAGGCCCTTGCTAAACCCTTCAGCCCTGGAGTTCGAAAACAAAACTGTAGAAAAAACGCACAAGAATATGGCACTTGTTACTGGACAATTGGGCGCAGCTACCTACAATAGCGGCGCACATACATTAGTAGAGGTTTTCATGCCAGTAATAGAAATCGACGAGTCAGGGTACGATCAGCAATTAACAGAAAAAGAAGAGCGCATTCTTGCCCAATTTTCTCGCTTTGGTGTCAATAAGTTAGAAGTATTTGCCTCGGCCCCGAAACATTACCGGCAACGTGCGGAATTCCGCGTCTGGCACGATGGCGATGACCTTTACCACATTATGTTCGATCAACAGAGCAAAGAAAAAGTGCGCGTTGAGCGCTTCGACCCGGGTGCCGAGCTGATCAATGAGCTAATGAGCGCTATGATCGCCGAGCTCAAAGATAACGAGGTGATGCGCCGTAAGCTGTTCCAAATCGATTATCTAACTACCCTTAGCGGTAACGCTCTGATCAGCCTGCTCTACCACAAGCCGTTAGATGAGCAGTGGCTAGCCGCAGCACAGGAGTTGCAAACCCGACTGCAGCAACGCTTTAATGTCGAGCTTATTGGTCGCGCCCGCAAACAAAAGCAGGTACTGGCCACTGATTACGTGATTGAAGAACTTGAGGTTAATGGTCACAGCTATACCTATCAGCAGGTAGAAAACAGCTTTACCCAACCCAATGCCAAGGTTAATGAGCTTATGTTGGCCTGGGCTCAGGATATCTGCGCCCCCTTGAGCAATGACCTCCTTGAGCTCTACTGTGGAAATGGTAACTTCTCAATCGCCCTGGCAGGTTCGTTTAATCGCGTGCTGGCCACGGAAATTTCCAAGTCATCGGTACACTCGGCGCAATATAATATTGCCGCCAACAAGGTCGAGAACCTGGATATTATCCGTATGAGTAGCGAAGAGTTTACCCAGGCAATGCGTAAGGAACGCACCTTTACCCGCTTGGGCAATATCGACCTGCATAGCTATGACTGCCAAACCATATTGGTCGATCCACCGCGGGCCGGCATGGATGAGCTGACCTGTAAGCTTACCAGCGAGTACGACAATATCATCTATATTTCCTGTAACCCGGAGACCCTGGAACGCGATCTGGAGATACTGACGCAAACCCATGAAATCGCCCGTTTTGCTATTTTTGATCAATTCCCCTACACCCATCATGTGGAATCCGGGGTCTACCTAACACGTAAATAAAGACATAAAAAAAACCGCATCAAGATGCGGTTTTTTTATCATGGGCTGTACTTACTTCTTGGCTAAGAAGTTGATCAGCTCGGCAATATCTTCCGGCTCGGTAACGCCAGAATCACGGCCTAAGATCAAACGATATTTACCGTTTACGATAAAGGTAGGCACGCCTTTAAGGGCACCCTTTTCTTTATAGTATTCTTGATCGCGCTGCATCTTTGAGGCTTTAGTGCGTACCGCAAAGCCTTCAAATAACTTGTCGAACTTTTCGGCATCAACGCCATTGGCCACAAATACGTCTTTCACATCGGCCACTTCATTAAACTTGGAGCGCTTGTTGTGAATATGGTTAAAGATGGCGGCAACCAATAATTCTTTTTCTGGTAAAACACTGGCCGTTGCCAGCGCTTGTGAAAGCATATCCTGGTTTTCCGGGGTGCGGCCACCCATAAAGTTTACATGGCTGCGCTTAAAACTCACGCCTTCGTTAATTTTAGGCTTAACATCTTTAAGCAAGCCCTCGTAGGCGTTACAAGCCGGGCAATAGAAAGAAAAGAACTCTTTTACTTCCGGTTTACGGCTGGCACGCTCGGAGACCACTTCATAATGAGTGCCCTCTTCGAACTGAGCTGCCAATGCTGTCAAAGGTAATGCCAGCACCATTAGGGCTAGGGCGATAAACTTCTTCATACCTTTATTCTCCAAATTATTTTTCTAAAAGGTGGTTAACGAGCTCATTAAGCTCTTGTTGCGACTTCACAGTGTGTACGTGCACCTTGTATTTGTCGTTAACAATAATGGTAGGCACGCCCGTTAGGGCACCGGCCTTGGTATAGGCTTCTTGTGCTTCCAGCGCCGCTTTCTCACCGGCTAATACCGGCATGCTGGTCGAAAGCATGGCATAACGCTCGGCGCTAATTCCCTGCTCTGCCAGTAATTTTTCTACCGCTTGTTGAGATTGCAGGGGCTCACGTTGAAGGTGAATACTTTTGAAAATAGCGGCGGCAACCTGATCGCCCTTACCTTCCTGCTCAGCAATTAGGTAGGCCGTAGTCAGACGGTTTTGCGCCGCTTTGTCTAAACGTAAAAAGTTTACATGACTTTTAATCAAGGGCACGTCTTTTGGCAAGGCGTCCTTAAGCGCATCGACCGCCGGCTCAAGGCGATAGCAATGAGGGCAGTAAAAAGAAAAGAACTCGGTTACCTTGTCACTTTCCGAGGCCTTGGTGTCGAGCACTTGGTAATGCTCACCTGCTTTAAAGTCCGCTGCCCAGGCGGCTACGGGTAAACAAAGTAGTAATAACGAACGTGTTAGTGTTTTTATCATAATCGTCTCTTTTAAATTCAATTTGGCTGCGCGCTTATGGCATCAGTTTAAGCGCCGGCTCGTCTAACGCCGCCAGTTGCTCTTTTAATGCCAGGGTTTGCTGCTCCCAGTATTTGTCTTGTGCAAACCAAGAAAAGTTCCGTTCAAATGCCGGGTCCTGCCAACGTTTGGCAATCCAGCCCATATAATGCACCATACGCATGGCGCGCATCGGCTCGATCAAACGCAACTGGCCGTGCTCAAAATGGGCAAATTCCTCATAGGCATTGACCAGGGTATCAAGCTGGATCAACTGGTTATGCCTATCACCATTGAGCATCATCCATAGGTCCTGCATTGCCGGGCCCTGACGGCTATCATCAAGGTCGACAAAGGTCAGCATGTGATCTGCAGACCAGAGAATGTTGCCAGCGTGGCAATCGCCATGCAAGCGTATAGTAGCAACACTCTGGTATAAGCGGCTAGCTTTGTCGATAACCTGATCGAGCACGGTGTAAAAAGGTAAAGACATTGCCTCACTTACCAAGTTACTGTGCTGCAAATGAACCTTGGCTTGATGAAGGTATTCGTCACACCCCAACACCGGCCGTGTGACAAAGGGTTTTGCCGCCGCCACCTTGTGCATTCGGCCAATTAAACGCCCAAGTTGCTCCAGCTGATCAAGATTATCCATCTCAAACTGACGACCGCCGACGCTGGGGAACAGCGTAAAACGATAGCCCTTATGCTCAAATAGCGTTTGACCTTCGATGCACAGCGGTGCCACCACCGGCACCTCGGCCTCTTGCAGCTCGGCACTGAAACTGTGCTCTTCAAGAATTTGCTCGTTACTCCAGCGCTCAGGGCGATAGAATTTAGCCACATAGCGGCGCTTATCCTCAGCCATAAACTGATAAACGCGGTTTTCGTAACTATTGAGCGCCAACAGGCCAGACTCGGCGTAGATGCCCACTTCATCGAGGGCATCTAAAATGGTATCCGGGGTCAGGGAGGCAAAACTAAATTCGCTCACCTCAGCGCCCCTTAAAGAAATTACTGCTTTGCTTAATTTTCGTCTCGGGATCGGTCACCGGGTAGAGCACAAAATTAAACTCTGTCATCGGCTTTTTCAGATCATATGGGTCGATAACCACAGACAAGGGCACATCGTGAGAACGTCCAGGTGCGACGCTAAACTCAAGCTGACCTATAACCTGATAATGCTCCAACCCTTCAATTTCAATACGGAACTGCTGGGGCACCTGCGCCTTATTTAATACCTTAAGGGTGTAGGTGTTTTCTACTAACCCTTCAAAGGTTGTGCGATAAAGCTGGTTACGGTCACGAATAATATCCAAATCCATGGGCACCCGCATGGCAATGTTGACGGCCAGCGCACCAATGAGAATTAGGAGGATAATAGAGTAACCCACCAACTTGCCGCGTACCGGCTTAGTTTTCTCGGCAGAAGCCTCAAGGTTGCGCTCAGTGGTGTATGAAATAAGCCCGCGAGGGTAATTCATCTTATCCATAACGCCATCACAGGCATCGATACAGGCACCACAGTTGATACATTCGTATTGCAGACCATTACGAATATCGATGCCGGTAGGACATACCTGCACACACAGGTTACAGTCGATACAATCACCCAGGCCTAACTCTTTGGGATCTTGCTTGCGGCCTCGAGGGCCCCGGTTTTCACCGCGCTTAGCGTCATAGCTTACGGTAAAGGTGTCTTTATCGAACATCGCCGACTGGAAGCGTGAATAAGGGCAAATATGCAAACACATAATTTCCCGCATCCAGCCCGCATTACCATAGGTACACAGAGCAAACACTACTATGCTTAAGAGTGCATACCCCCCCACCGACAAGGTCACAAAGTCGGGCACGAGTTCACGCATGGGAGTGAAATAACCGACAAAGGTGATGGCGGTATACAAGGAAAACAGTAACCAACTGCCATGTTTGGCACTTTTACGCCAAAACTTATCAAAGTCCATGGGGCGTTGGTCCAGCTTTTTACGTTGGTTGGCGGTACCTTCGAATTTTTCTTCAAACCAGATAAAGATAAAGGTCCACACCGTTTGTGGGCAGGTATAGCCACACCAGACACGGCCATAAAAGGTGGTAACCAAAAACAGTGCAAAGGCGGCAATCATAAAGATAAAGGCCAGGATGGTTAAATCTTGCGGCCAGAAGGTCAATGCAAAGATACTGAACTGTTGGTTATCAATATCGAAGAGTACCGCTTGCTGGCCATTGTAGTTAACCCATGGCAACAACATAAAGGCAAGCATGCCGATTAAGCCTATACGCTGCCTCAGCAACTGGTGTAGTCCGGTGACGGCGCGCACATAAATGCGGTTACGGGGATTAAATCTATCGTATTCGGCCCCACTGGGCTTTTCGATTTTCACGTCACTGGGTATATTTTTTACCTTGATCCGCTGCTCTTTTTCCATCTTAGTTCCTCAACACCAGGGATATAGGAATGGGCAAACTCACCTAACTCGTGATTAGGTTTGTGCTTTGGCGCAAGTATATCAATTCGGCCGCCAAAATGATGCAGGTAAGGCGTTATATTTCGCCCTAAGCGCCTTATAAAGCTTGCCTTTAAAACACAGAGTTTACTACACTATCAGCGTAACCATAGCCACCTAGATCAAGGTTTACTCATGAAGAAGTTATTACTGTTGGTCGTTATTTTGCTAGCCCTGCTGAGTGTCGATCACCCTTTGATCAAAAACCCCCGAGACAAGATTCTTGGTAAGGTGGTTTCGGATTTAAGTGACTCGACTCAGGTACAGCGGGAAGTGAGGGCAAAACATGCATTAACCGAAATCCGCTCACAACTGAACTTAGACAAAGAGCAAGACGCCCATCTCGCCGAAAATTTTAGAACTGTTCGCAGTATGCATCGCTGGGAGCAGCTATATTGTAAGGATAGGAATCTTAATCAATATTTTTATGGTGACGATCTGCTACAAAGCTGCACCATTATTGCAGCTACTCACTAGGTAACCATGGACTTTTCAGCACTCAATAAAAAGCAGGGCGACTCTTTTGCCGAACATAAACGTCTGCTGCAGCAACTGAGCAAGGGTAAAACAGTTCTCTGTAAGCATTGCCAAGGCACCATCAGCCTGCAACTTGCCGAGCCAGGCTTTGCCAAGGTCAGCTGCGCCAAGGGTTGCACCGACCTGCTACTGCAACTTGGATAAGCTACCCTCTTAGCCTATACAGGTTATACCCTCAATAGCGAGTTAGGCTTCCCAGTGCGGCTCATCGTCAAACAAACCACTTTGCACCGCAGCCAACTCAATGAGTTCGGCAAACCCCAGACTAAAATCGGCCATCATATCAATAAGCGAGTCGTTAAACGCCTGCTCACCCTGACCGCTGTTTGCCGCGTGCGTGTTAAATTGCTCGGCATCGGCAAACAACCCAAGCACAGTCACCGCCTGAGCGAGCATTTCTTTGCATTGCTCGGAGCAGGAAGAAGCACTTAGCAAGGGCTCGAGGTAGTAAGTCACACCAAGTACAAAACCTTTAGCCCACAGGTGCAAGTCGGCATCGGCAACCAAGTTATCCTGCCAGCGCTGTGCTACCCGAATATTGTCGGTGAGTTTAAAGCCGCTCTCATATACCTGCTCGCTGATCTGCTGATGCAAACTCATCAACGCAAACAAAACACTTTCATCGCAATCAACAGCGCTCTCACCGAGCACCTCTTGCAACCATACTTCTTCTTCAATGGGTGCTGGCGCACAGATCAGGGCAAAGAGATAGCCCTTAACCTGAGCCAATGGCATTGCCCCACGGGCCTCACCAAGGTATTCGCGCAAAGGCGTTAACAACTGCTCAAGCATTAGAAATTGATCCGATAGCGACCATCAGCTCCCTGTGCACCAAGGAACTGCACCGCATCATGAACATCCTTGGGTAGGCTGGCATCCGGTTTGATAAAGCCGTTCACACTGAACTGGCCACGCTCATCAAAGCCGGCGTCAACCTGTAAGCCCAAACGGTTTTCCTTGGTAACGGTCACCTTAGCAGCGCCATTCACACAACCAAGTTCACCTTCAAGTTCACCAATACTAAACCAACCGTTACGACCCTTCACATTGATATCCGCAGAGCTGATGGTACCAGCCAAGGCCTGGCAATGGGGCTCACCAAGCTGGTAGTTATCCAACTCCACAAACACGCGCCCCTTGGCCTCTGTCGGTATGGGTAGGCGCACTCTTTGTAACACTTGCTCGAGCGATAATCGCGCTTGCGCATCATGCAGTTGCAACTCTTTGTTAAACAGGCCATAAACCAATTGACCCTGAGCCGAAAGCTCATTGGCATTACGCTTATTACCCAGCACCAGGTCCGTATTAAGCTTAGCCTGCAGCAGCGCCAGCGGCTGCACCTGCCATCTCACTGTACTCACATACTGACCCTGATAGCGCACGCCATGCACCTGGCCCTGCCAGATGGTTCCCGTGGCCGGCCCCAATTGCAAGCCTGGGGGTAGGTCCTTTTTAAACCATTCCAAGGCCACCGACGCGGGTAACAAAGCGATGGCGAAAACCAGCAAAAATACTACAAATACAACGGCTAGACCGCTGATTTTCTTAACAGACATAGTTACTCCAGAACAATACGACTTACGCGGACATAGCCCGGTTTAGGGTCCAAAGACAGCTCGATATTACTAATGGTCACGCCATGATTCTTGACTATGTCGTCCAACCAGGCCAAGAGTTGATTAAAGGGCACGCTGTCTATATTTAGACGCAAACCTTCACCACTGGGCTGCATTCGGCTTATCTCAATTTGATAGCGCGAACGCGTGCTGTTCACCACCTGGGTAACATTGCCACCAGACACGGCTTTAACGGAGCCGCCCTTAGCCTTAATTTGAACCACACTTTGCTGCACAAACTGCAGCAGCTCTTGTTGTTTACTCAGTTCTTGTTTGGCGTCGGCAACGGCATTATTGAGCGGTCGATAGATCACCATAACAAAGAAGAAGATAATAAAAATAACACCGGCAATGCTTAGCAAGCGCTGTTCTTGTGGCTTCAATGATTGCCAATAATTCGTTAATGCACTCATTGTTCGCCCCTTATGCGTAACTCACCCACCACGCTTTCGCCATCGTTATTTAAAGATCCCTGATCAACGCTAAAACCACGCTGCTCTAATCGCGCTTTGACCTGCGCAAAACTTTGGAAATCTTTGGCTCTGGCGCCAACCCGTAATTCATTCCGGCGCTGGTCAAAACGCAGCGTTTGCGTCACAAACTCGTTGCTCTGCTGCACAATATCGGCGAAATCCTGCAACATCATCAGGAATTCGGCACCGCCATCCTGGCTTTGACCGCCTAGCGCATTTTTAATCTGGTTACGAATAAGGTGTGGGCGCACCTTAGTGCCGGGGAAGACCGACTCATAGCTGCTTACCACCTGTTGCTGCACCGACTCGGCCTGGGTGGCATAGTGGTACCACTGCGCACCCTTTACGCCAAGCATAAAGACCAAGGTCACAGCCGCTGCCACCATGGCCGGACGCCATATCTTTATCCAACCGCTGCTTTTTTTCTTGTAGGCAAACGCGCCTTGACGCAGATTGATAGGTGACGTGGCCTTGGCAAACATGGCCAAAGGCAATTCGAATTTATCTTCATGGCTTTGGGTTTCCACCGCCAATTCGCCGCTAGGTAATGGGCTGAATAAATCCAGGACTTCCACCCCGGCCGCGGTCAAGTAACTCGCCGCCCAGCCCGGTTCCAATTGTGCCCCCTGCCACTGGCCACTGCGCACCAAGAAGCTGTCATCGTTAATGGCTATCGCACTGGCTCTTTGCGTTGCGGGCTCGGGTAGCAACAGGGCATCGACGTAGACATTTGCCACCTCTATATCGGCCTCGGCAAATAGCTCCAACCAGTTTTGCAACCACTGTCTATTGACCAAGGCGATATTGATAAAATGGTTTTCTGCCTCGCTATAGGCATTACCATGAGCGATAAACAGGCTGTCGATATCGACCGTAACCTGCTCTTCCACCATAAATGGTAAGGCCTGTGCCAGCTTGCGATTCCACTTTGCCGGCAGTTTAACGCTTTGCAGCTGTACCTGAGCGCAGGGGACCACCAAAGTGCAATCGCGATTGCGCGCCTTGTCCGTAAGTCCGGATAAGGCTGCGGCATCGGCCAAGTGGCCGCTGGCGATAATTTCATCCTCTGCGGGATTATATACCAGCCAGTGAATGGGCTGGTCTGGGCGCTCGCCCACGTGGATCAGTAAGGATTCTCTCACTGCACGCCTCCAAATTTTCGCGCCATAATTGAAATTTCTTTATTATTTATTTGTAATAGCGACGTCATAGTAAACTCAAACTCGACAAAAGTTGCGGTTGTTTGTAATTGAAAATACGAACTTTTCAGCACAAACTGACCATTATCCGCGTCAACATTTCGGCCCCCTTGCTGGGTTACCTCGTTAACAAAGTCGCTCAGCGAATCAAAGCCTTTTTCCGGGCGAGCACTGATCACCGACTGCGCCGATGACTCGTCCAACCCTTCAATCATAGCAGCAAGAAGCAAGGCCTGATCTTCGTTAATGGTATTTACATTCAGAGCAAATACCTCACTGCCCGGGATCACACACACATAGGGTGCCAATTTGCGCATTGCCAGGGGGTTAAAGCCCTTAACCAAGCGCAGCTCGGAAATGTCGGCAAAAAAGTTATTGGCGGTTAAATAAGGCACATCCCGCGATAAATATTCGTCTTCCTCGGCACCTGAGCGCATGGTAATACTGTCTTCATCCACCCAATCGAAGACACTGTCGGCCATCGCCTCTTCGGACTCATCACTGGGCAAATCATCAATTTCTTTTAATAACTCGAGCAGGGCCTTATGGGCCGGATTAGATTTTACATAACCACCGTTTTGCGACTGGGGCTCAGCCCGTAGCGCATTTAAGTTTAAACAGGCCTGCAAGTCTTTTATTTCACCCTCAATGGTGCCGTTATCCACCGGGAACGGGGTGTTGGCCGCCAACGCCCAGCTTTGCTGCAGGTGCATTTTATCCGGCTCTTCTTCGATACTTTCGCGCAACACCTTTTGCGCCAGGGCCTCCGCCGCATAGGCATACCATTTAGCCTGGCGAAAGTCGTTGAGATTCGAAGACTTTTGCACCTGAACCATAAGGTTAATGCTCATTTGTGCGGCAATGGTCGCGGCCAGTGCCACAATAAATAAAACAATTATCAGGGCCGCGCCGCGGTTATGACGATTAGCTGCCATAAGAGCCTCCCGTCGAACCACCGTTACCTCGGTTATTGCCGCCTTGATTATTATTTCCGCCCTGAGAACCACCCTGGCTACCGCCTTGGCCGCCACCCTGGTTACCAGCGCCTGAATTGTTTCCTGAGCCGCCTTGCTGCACTGGGATATCCGCTCCCTGACCCGCCAGTAAAAATAGACGACGAATTGGGTCACCTTCTTTTAAGAGCAGATCCACCGCTACCGCCTTGGGCAGCTGCTCTTGCTGCCACTGCTCCTGCCATTTTTGTGACTGGCCGTCGAAGAACTCAAAGCTAAAATCTTCGACGTCCTGCAACAGCACCTGCACGCGTGGCTCACTGCTATCCAGCTGGTCGACATAAAGGCGATATAAGCGCTCTAAACGCCCTTCCTGCACGCGGTAGGCTACCGCTTGTAATTCACTGCGAGGTAATAAATAGCCGGGATTGGTCCAGCCATTGCGAACAAAGGCAATGCCATCGAGTTCGCTGCCGAATAAGAAACGTTCGTGTAACAGGTATTTTTCCTGAAAATCGCCGGCTTCATTGCGCACCTTGCGCTTACTAATCTGACTAAAGTCCTGCTCCATCACCCGAAAAACCGTCTGCAAACGCGATATCTGGTCCAGGGTCTCTTCTGACATATCCTTGGTGCGCGTGCTGACCTCAAAAATCTGATGAGTGGCAGCGATAATGAAGGCCATGACCCCTAGCGCCACAAGCACTTCGACCAAGGTAAAAGCCCGTTGGCTATGGCCACTGGCTGAGCGGCTCTGCATTTTCATCACGTCCGGCTCGCCTCTTTATCGATATAGGTGGCAAGCTCGTAGGCAAATTGCTCATGCTGTTCATCGGTAAATACGGTGATCACCACCTTCACAAAGCTGCTGTCGGCGGTGCGTATGACTTCCTGTTGCCAATACCAGGTCAACCCGGCCAGCTCTGTTTTACCTTTGGCACCGCTTTTGGCGTTCCAGTTATCCCCTTGGGCGCGAATTTCCACCAGCTGGTTTTCCGCCACCCAGGAGCCATAGGTTTGCTCTTCAATGGCACCGAGGTGATTAATATGTTCGCCACTGATCTGCATGGCGGCGATCCCGGCCATGGCGCAGATACTCAGTGCCACCAGGACCTCGATAAGAGTAAAGCCACCGCAGCGGTTGGCCAGACGAGAAATATACTGAGCCATCATTGCAGCTCTTCTTGGTACAGGCTTACCGGCGCCATAAATTCCCCTTCAATAATGTAAGGGGCAAGATCTTCATCCGTATTCTGTAAGGCAAGGCGCAGTTGGAATGGACTGATTTCACCGGAGGAGAGGATCATCACTTGGGGAATTTGCATTTTTTGCAGCTCAAGAAAGTCATCATCGTCGGCTCCCAATAACTGCTGCCAATCAACCTCATTGAGCAGACTATCCTGCGCCCAGGGAAGGTCTTCTTGATTCAAAGTCAGAGAGAAATCGGGCTCCAGCTTTTTACCTTTAAGCACGCCGTCACTGTCATCCAACGGCTGCCATTTTTGCTCGCCATAAACCATAAACTCATAACCATTGTCGTCATCGATAAACAAGCCGAGCTGACGCTGATTAAGGATGGCGTATTCGGAAGCAAAGTTAATGCTGGTTTGCAAAGCAAACGCCGTTTGTTCTAATTCGTCGTGGCGTGAATCATCAATGCTGTACACAATCATGTTGGCGCTGAACGCAATAATTGCCAGCACCACCAGGATTTCGATTAAGGTAAAACCGGCTCGATGATTCACCGCCTTCATGCTTAGCGCTCTTCTTCGTCCCAGTTACCGATATCGTCCTCGGTGCCCGCTTCACCGTCCGGGCCCATAGAAAACACATCGATCTTACCGATTTCACCTGGGTAGATTAGCTGATAAGGATTACCCCAAGGGTCCAACGGCAATTCATTGATAAAGCCGCCTTCAGGGAAACGCTTTGGAATCGGCTCAATGCTGGTCTTGGTTACTAACGCTTCCAAGCCCTGCTCCGTTGTTGGATAGGTATTAACACGCAGCTTATACATGTTTAGCGCGTCTTCAATTTGTTGAATATCCAGGTGCGCCTTATCCAGATCGGCTTCTTCTTTTTGGCCCATGATATTCGGGGCTACAATCGACATGATCATACCTATGATGACCAATACCACCATCACTTCAAGTAATGAAAAACCAGACTGCTTTCTCATTGTTCGTACCTCTAAATTTACTGAAATCTGTGTTTGTTTGGCCACTATAAGCCAATTGCCTTGTTCATTGCCATGATTGGCTGCAATATTGCCATTACGATAAATAGCACAATAAGCGCCATGCTGGCTATCATTGCCGGCTCTAAGAGTTTTAATGACACATTCACCATGGTCTCAAACTCGCGGTCCTGGTTGTCGGCGGCACGCTCCAGCATTTGCTCCAGTTCACCGGATTTCTCACCACTGGCAATCATATGCAGCATCATTGGCGGGAAGAGTTTAGACTGTTCCAACGAAGCGCGCAGACTGGCGCCTTCACTGACCCGGGTCGCCGCCTCTGCCACCGCCTGTTTAATCTTATCGTTTTCCAACACCTGGCCGGAGATCTTCATGCCTTCAAGCAGGGGCACCGAACTGGAAGAAAGAATACTCAAGGTGCGGGCAAAACGCGCCGTGTTCAAGCCGCGACTGACCTTGCCTAAGCCGGGCATGGCCAATAATCGGGCGTGGTACCAAAAGCGAATATGCGGACGCTTCAACGCCTGTTTGATGGTCACCACGATCGCCACCACGACCACCAGGGTCAACAACCAGTAATTCTGTACGAACTCACTGGCCGCCATAACCCATTCCGTGGTCCAGGGCAGGGCCTGTTTGGATTTCTCAAACGTCTTTAAGATCTCGGGCACCACGGTACCTAGCAAGATAGAGACAATGGCAATGGCAAACACCACCAGTATGGTGGGATACACCATGGCCTGCACGATTTGCGAGCGCATATACTGACGTTGCTCGGTGTAATCCGCCAGGCGATTCAACACCTGATCCAAGTGTCCGGATTTTTCCCCTGCGGCCACCATGGAACGATAGAGGTTATCGAAAACATGAGGAAACTCCGCCAGTCCATCGGCCAGGGTATACCCCTCGACCACCTTGGAGCGGACCGCCATCAGCATCTTCTTTAGACGAGGCTTTTCACACTGTTCGGCCACCGCCATTACCGCAGCTTCTACCGGCAGTGCCGATTGAATCAGGGTCGCCAACTGGCGGGTGATAAGGGCCAGATCTGCAGTGGCGATTTTCGCCTTAAACAGGCCGCTGAACATGCCAGTTTTTGCCGCACTGGCTTTCTCCTGCGAGGCCGCCAGCTCAACCGCTAAAGGCATCAAGCCCTTATCGCGCAGTTGTTGACGTACCTGTTTTGCGGTATCGGCCTCTAAAATGCCTTTTTTTTCTTTGCCTTTGCCATCCAGAGCTCGATATTCAAACGCCGCCACTATTGCTCCTCACGGGTAACCCGTAATACTTCTTCGAGAGTGGTTTTGCCGGCCAGTACACGGGTACACCCGTCGCCGCGAATACTCGGGCTATACTGGCGAATGTATTTCTCAACCGATTGTTCGCCCTTACCATTGTGGATAAGCTCACGAATATGGTCGTCAACAATCAATAGCTCATGGATACCGGTTCGGCCCTTGTAGCCGTTGTAATTGCATTCTTCACAACCGACGGCGCGGTAGATGATGGGCGCCTGCTCAGCACTTACACCTAGCAATTGGCATTCATTGGCATCGGCCTGATGCGGCTGTTTACAACTCTTGCACAAGGTACGCACTAAGCGCTGCGATAAGACTCCAAGCAAGGAAGAAGAAAGCAAGAAGGACTCAACGCCCATGTCTTCCATACGGGTAATGGCACCAGCGGCAGTGTTGGTGTGCAGGGTCGATAATACCAAGTGACCGGTTAATGAGGCCTGCACGGCGATCTGCGCCGTTTCTAGGTCACGGATCTCACCAACCATCACCACATCCGGATCCTGACGCAAAATCGCACGTAGACCACGAGCAAAGGTCATATCCACCTTAGGATTAACCTGTGTCTGGCCGATACCCGGAATTTCATATTCGATAGGATCTTCAACGGTTAAGATATTACGATCTTTACTGTTGATGGCGCTCATCCCAGCATACAAAGTCGTACTCTTACCTGAACCCGTTGGACCGGTAACGAGAATAATACCGTGTGGCTTGCGGATAAGTTCGGCAAACAATTCCTGATTGCGCTCCGTCATGCCTAGATCGTGCAAATTCAGGCGGGCGTTATTTTTGTCTAATAAACGCAGTACCACACGCTCGCCAAAGCTTGAGGGCATGGTTGATACCCGCACATCTACGGCGCGTCCGGCAATTCGTAAACTAATACGGCCATCTTGTGGCACCCGCTTTTCGGCGATATCCAGCTTGGCCATAACCTTAATACGCGACACCAGTAGCGACGACAATTTACGGTTTGGCTTAAGCACTTCTTTGAGCACGCCATCGACACGAAAACGAATCACCAGATCCTGCTCAAAGGTTTCGATATGAATATCCGAGGCACCTTCTTTA
The DNA here is from genome assembly GCF_018334135.1 of Pseudoalteromonas sp. BDTF-M6. Classification (NCBI taxonomy): domain Bacteria; kingdom Pseudomonadati; phylum Pseudomonadota; class Gammaproteobacteria; order Alteromonadales; family Pseudoalteromonadaceae; genus Pseudoalteromonas; species Pseudoalteromonas sp. BDTF-M6. Next base: position 298,876 of record NZ_JAGXTQ010000002.1, on the reverse strand, counting down.
ATGGCTTCGCCGAGCATGGCATTGATCAACTTGATGATCGGTGCATCGTCGTCGCCGGCCAACAGATCTTCGGTTTGCGGCAGCTCTTCGGCCAGGGAGAAAAGATCGGCCTCGTTGCCGATATCTTCCATGATCTGCTGGGTTTCAGAACTGTCTCTTTGATAAGACGCTTCCAACAGCAGCTCAAATTTATCTTCTGCGAGCTTTTCCACCACAAAACCGCGGCCGGCGAAGCGGCGCACTTCTAACATCACCTGTGCGTCCAGTTCATTGGCGTAGTACAACACCAATTGCTCGTCAGTTTCGACCAGCAACACCTGGAAGCGCCGAGCATAAGCAAAGGGAAGTCGCAAAGGCGCTGCGGCGAGCACCTCGGATACTTCCATCAGCTCTTCGTCGCTAACCAGCGCCTCAGGTGAGGCATCATTGGCCACTTGCTCAGTCATTGTTACGCTCAGCCTTATTCTGTTCTCTCAGGTATTCTTCGTACGTCGGTGGCAGCACCAGGGCGTCGTCCCACTCAGGAAGCATAGGTACCTTCTCGAATGGCATAAGGTCGATGCCATCATCGTCCTGCTTTAACTGCTCGCCGCGAATAAAGTTATACTTGCTGTGGCTAAGGCGGTTCATGCTTTCGCTGTCGCGTAAGATGGTCGGGCGAATAAAGACGATTAGGTTACGCTTACGCTTGGCCGTACTGGTCGACTTAAACAGGTGGCCCAGCACCGGAATATCACCCAGCAATGGCACCTTAGAAACACTCTCTTGCACGTCTTCATCGATTAAGCCGCCAAGCACCACCATGCCGCCGTCATCGGCTAGTACGGTCGTAGTGATGGCACGCTTGTTGATAGAGATATCCACTGCGGTAGAACCGGCCACGTTCGATACTTCCTGCTCGATTGTCAGTTGTACCGCCGAGCCATCGTTGATTTGTGGTGTTACTTTCAGTTTCACACCCACTTCCTGGCGCTCTACGGTCTGGAATGGGTTATCGTTATTACTGCCGGTGGATGAGCCGGTGATGATCGGAACTTCCTGACCCACGATCATGGACGCTTCTTCGTTGTCCATGGTGGTGATCGACGGCGTCGCCAGAATGTTCGAGTTGGTATCATTGGATACCGCTTGCACAATGGCGCCCCAGTCGTTTCGGACAATACCCATGGCCAGGCCATTGATACCGCCTAGCAGCGCGGCCAACGGGCCTAGATCACCTTCTTGCGTACGTTCAATCGGTGTAACCGTGCCATTCTCTGAACCAATCACGTTATCAATAATGGTTTCATCTCGCGCTTGCTCGGCGGCCACGGCCAATGAACCCACGGGCACAGTAGTACCGTTATTAAACTGCAGCATGCCACCTTCTTCGGTGATCCATTGCAGACCAAAGTTAATGCCGTCGCCTTCCGATACTTCAACGATAATGGCTTCAACCAAGACCTGAGCACGGCGGATATCCAAGCGCTCTATCACTTTCTCAAGCGAGCGCATCATATCCGGCTGCGCGGTAATAACCAATGAGTTAGAATCGCTATGAGCTTCGATGCTGATGTCACCGCGGCTTCGGCGCGATGCACGTTGGTTGGTGGCGGCGCCCTGTTGTTCTTCGGTCAGTGATTTACTCACACCTTGCAGTACGGTGACCAAGTCTTCGGCCTTAGCGTAGTTCAGGTAGAACACCTTGGTGTTACCCGTGCTTTCCAGCTCGTTATCAAGGCGCTTTACCAATTCGATGGCACGGGTACGGGCCTGGCCCTCGCCGCTGACGATCACGCTATTGGTACGCTCATCGGCCACTACCCGCGGGATTAGAAAGTCCGGCACACTGCCCTTGCCGTTATCTTTAAAAATATTGTCGACCACAGACACCACATCACCGGCGGTCGCGTGCTTAAGGCGGACGATGTCAACGCTCTTATCACCGGCTTGGTCAACCAAGCGAATGATCTCTACCAGACGGTTAACCGACTCGGCATGGCCGGTCAGCATCATAACGTTCGATGGGTTGAAGTTGGTAACATGGCCGCCGTCTTTTTGGTCGCTGAATTGGCGAATAAGCGGGCCCAGCTCTTGCACGGTTACGTTTTTCACTCGCACCACGCGAGTCACCAGCATATCGCCGCCGATACCGTCTTGTTCGCCGATCACGGGAACATTAGACTTTTTCGCGTCCGAGCTTTTTTCTACCTTGAGAATACCGTTTGGCATTTCAACCGCAGCAAAACCGTGCACTTCCAGTACATTGAGGAAGAATTGATAATACAGCTCTTCATCCATTAATTCGTAGCTGCGGACATTGATCTTACCCCTAACATTGGGGTCGATGATTACGGTTTTATTGAGGTTTTTACCGACGATATTAATGAATTCATTAATATCCGTTCCTTTAAAATTTGCCGCATACTCAACTGCATACAGGTTTAAACTAATACCAGCGGCAAAAAAGAGCGCACCGTATTTGGCCAGCCCTTTGAAAATTTTTGTGCGAAATTTCGCGCCCATTATTCTTCTCTCCACACTTGTGATTATTGCAGGCTAAATTGCACGTCGATAAGCTGACCATTACGGTTGACCGTAATCGCCGCGTCTGTACTTGAACGAAGCTCCTGCAAAGCCGCCATTGCTTGTTTCATATCGGTGAGTTGATAGCCATTAATCGCAACAGCAATATCATTATTCTCTAAGCCCATCTGCTTAAACAGTTGGGGATCTTTACCCGGGCTTAACTTGTATCCCTGCAACTGCCCTTGGTTGCGCACCGGACTAACACGAATATAGTCCGTTAGCTTGCCAGGATCCGCCAATACCTCTTCGCGTTTTTGTTTTATCGCTGCTTTGAGCTCGGGATTGGTGGTGGCATTAACACTTTGCTTTGCCTGCTGCCGGCTAGGACCGGAGCGTTGTGGCTCCTTGCTTGCCGGAACCGGCATACTGACCGTTTTAGTAAAACTGATACCATCAAGCATCAGGGTTTCAAAACGACCATTAACGTCCAAAATGGCACGATCGGGCATAACCTTCGCCAGTTTCGCTCGGGTGCCCTTAATTACATCATCTATTCCGTAGGTTTCCTGACTGCCTTGCGATTCGATAATGGCCAAACCGGCACTGTTATCATCGGTGGCCGCCACAACCCCGGTCAGATTAATGCTTAAACGTGTTTCGGGAGCGTCGCTGATGACTTCTTGCTTGGGCTGCTCCTGCACTACCGCCGCAGCATCACCAAATAATTTCACCGCCTTGATAGCGGCAATATTGACGCCATTTTTTGCCGTCGACGAGGCCGTCGCCGGCGGCATAACCGCCGTAACTTGCGGTTGTGGCCACAGTAACCACACCAACGAAGCCGCTAAATAGCCACAATATATTGTCGTAGCCAGCACTATAGCAGTCACAATCTTCGTCTGTGGAAGCTGTTTAAGCCTTTGTTGTAGTTGGGCTAAATCCAAAACTGTTCACTATTATCATTATGTTAACTAACGCCACATAGTACATTCATCACCTGCGTTCAACAAGCGCGTACTGTAGCAATATGTAAAATTGGGCAACGACTATATAAACTAAGTAAGGCATCTGTATTACAATCTTGCCAACTTTTTTTACACTTGCTTATATGTTAACTTTGCCCCTCTTTATATGGGCTTGCAATTAGGCCAAACACAGTGACTAAAACCCCCGAACAAAAAGCCGACCAGGTACGCATAGACAAGTGGCTCTGGGCGGTTCGTCTTTATAAGACCCGCGCCCTTGCTCGCGAGATGGTGCAAGGCGGCCGAGTGCATTACAACGGGCAACGCTGTAAACCGAGTAAATTGGTTGAAGTAGGTGCTAAAATTCGCCTTGCCCAAGGCTTCGATGAAAAGCAAATTACGGTGCTTAAATTACTTGAAAAACGCGTGGCCGCCCCCATTGCAGTGACTTGCTATGAGGAAACAGAGCAAAGTAAGCAACAACGCGAAGAAAACGCGCTAGCCCGGAAAAATAACGCCTTCTTTGCACCGCATCCAGATCACAAGCCGGATAAAAAACAGCGCCGTGAACTGATCAAGTTTAAAGCCAGATAGAGATACACATGCAGCAAGACTTATTATATCGATATATTTTTGAGCAACTCGACGTACGCGGCGAGTTGGTGCAAGTAAGTGACGCTTTCACCAAAATGGTGGAAGGACGCAACTACCCGGACCCGGTTAAAAAGCTGTTGGGCGAGCTCTTTGTAACGACTTCTTTACTCACGGCAACCTTAAAGTTTCAAGGCCATATTAATGTGCAGATCCAAGGCGATGGCCCGGTTAAATTTGCCGCTATTAATGGTGACCACGAGCAAAATATGCGCGGCGTTGCCCGTATGCAGGGCGAGGTAAAAGGCGACAACCTGCTTGAGTTGATGGGTAAGGGTCATATGATCATCACCATCACCCCGGTCAAGGGCGAGCGTTACCAAGGCATAGTACCGCTGGAGCACGAGACCCTGGCTAAATGTGTTGAGCAGTATTTTGCTCAGTCTGAACAACTGCGCACGCGTCTGTGGTTTGCCACCGATGTGAGCGAAGGACACGAGCGCGCCGCGGGCTTGTTCTTACAGGTATTGCCTGTGCATCAGGGAGATAAATCGGAAGCCGATTTCAGCCATTTGGAAACACTCAGCGACACAGTCACCGACGAGGAGCTACTGACCCTCGATGCCCAGACCGTGCTGACCCGCCTGTATCACGAAGACAACCCGCAGCTGTTCGAACCCCAGCCGGTTCGTTTTAAGTGTACCTGTAGCCGTGAAAAGACCATGGATGCTCTGGTTAACATCGGCCAGGATGAGCTGCTCGCCGACGTAAAGGAAAACGGCGAGATAGTGATCAGCTGTCATTATTGCTTAACCGATTACCGTTTTAACGAAGAACAAATCAAAGCGATTTTTAATTAATCCGGGCTAATTAGAGCCCATAAAAAAACTCGGGTCGGCCAAACCCGAGTTTTTTTATGGGTAAATATGACACCGGTATCAATAAAACATGCATTTTTCATGACACCGGTATCACTGAAATTATTCATGTTTTTTCACCTAAAACGGGCATTTTTAGCGACTTCAAAGCTCGTATATGCACAAACCATCTGTTACTATAATTTGCATATAAAGCACTCTCACACAGCTTTAGATTAACCGTTCAATCTCTCACAACTTTTAGGTAAAAAAATGACTTCAAGCGCTACTCGTTTTGTTGATCTTACAACCGCAGAACTAATCGAGCAGGCAATTCGCCGTGGTGAAGGTTCTCTTGCTGCTAACGGAGCTTTCGTGGCCAAAACTGGTCGTCGTACCGGTCGCTCTCCTAACGATCGTTTTATCGTTAAAGAGCCTAGCACCGAGAACGATATCCAATGGGGTAACGTAAACCGTCCTTTCGATGCCGATAAATTCAACGCCCTTTGGGAGCGAGTTGAGAATCATGTGTCTCAAAACGACCACTTCGTTTCTCACCTTGAAGTAGGTGCAGACCCAGAGCACTACCTACCAATCGTTGTAACCACTGAAACTGCTTGGCACCATGTTTTCGCTAAAAACATGTTCATCCAGCCTGAGCACTTCAACAAGGCCAACATGCCACAGTGGCAAATCCTTAATGTACCTTCGTTCGTATGTGAGCCAGAGCGTGACGGTACTAACAGTGACGGAACGGTAATCATCAACTTCGCAGAGCGTAAAGTACTACTTGCTGGTATGCACTACGCGGGCGAAATGAAGAAATCTATGTTCTCAGTACAGAACTTCCTACTTCCAGCAAAAGGTGTATTACCAATGCACTGCTCTGCAAACGTAGGCGAAGCTGGCGACACCGCCCTATTCTTCGGTCTATCTGGTACTGGTAAAACAACTCTATCAGCGGATCCAAGCCGTTTCCTAATCGGTGATGACGAGCACGGTTGGGCACCTGGCAGCGTATTTAACATCGAAGGCGGTTGTTACGCGAAATGTATCGACCTGTCACAGAAAAACGAGCCAGTGATCTGGGATGCTATCCGCTTCGGCACCATCCTTGAGAACGTTGTACTTGATGACAAGCGTACTCCTGATTACACCGACTCATCACTTACGCAAAATACTCGTGCCGCTTACCCACTTGAGCACGTAGCCAAGCGTAAAGAAGAAAACCGTGCCGGTGAGCCTAAGGCCGTGGTATTCCTTACTTGTGACGTAAGCGGTGTACTACCTCCTGTTTCTGTACTAAGCGAAGAAGCAGCGGCTTACCACTTCCTAAGCGGTTACACTGCGAAAGTAGGTTCAACTGAAATCGGTTCAACGTCTGATATCGAATCAACCTTCTCTACTTGTTTCGGCGCACCTTTCTTCCCTCGCCCAGCTGGCGTATACGCAGAGCTTCTAATGAAGCGCGTACGTGAGTTCGGTGCCAAGGTATACCTAGTAAACACAGGTTGGACTGGCGGTCCTTACGGTGTTGGTAAGCGTTTCGACATCCCGACTACCCGTGCCGTTGTTGATGCCATCGTATCGGGCGCACTAGCCGACGTTGAAACTCAGCACATCGACGTACTAAACCTAGACGTACCGGTAGCCGTACCTGGCGTTGATAGCGCGGTTCTAAACCCAATCAACACTTGGAACGACAAAGAGAAATACGCAGAATACGCACAGAAACTAGCGAACGACTTTAACGAGAACTTTGCTAAGTACGACGTATCTGATGCCATTAAGCAAGCTGGCCCTAATAGCTAAGGGTCAACTTCTTTAACTTAGCCATTGCGCTGAGAATTCGCACCAACGCCAGCTTTATGCTGGCGTTTTTGTTATTAGACTCTGGCGCAATCAGTGGAAGGAGTGCCCGGCGCAAGGGCAAAAGGAAGCAAAGAGGGTGTAAAAACGACTTTATTCAGACGTTTTTATGGGTAGGTAGATGGTGGCACACAAACCGCCTTCCTTGCGGTTTCTTAACTCCACCCGACCATTATGCATGGTAATAATGCGCTTAATTATCGCCAGGCCAAGGCCACTGCCCTCACTGCCACGAGCCTGATCGCCCTGGGTAAAGGGTGCAAACACCTTTTCCAGCTCCGACTCGGGAATGCCTGGGCCTCTGTCCTTAACGCTGACACACACATGGGTCTTCCGGGCGTTATAGTGGGTCACCACCTGGATATCGTCATCGGAGTACCGCAGGGCATTTTCGATCATATTGGTCAGCACCCGCTTAATGGCCACATGACTCATGGGCACATTGGGCAAACTGGGGTTAAGATGAGCGCTAATTTCCCGCCCCTGCACCCGACCATGCTGCTGCTCCGCATGCACCACTTCTTCCACGAGGGCGTTAAGGTCTTCGCTTTGATAATCACCCTTATCGTGGTGACGCAGGTATTCGATAAACTGATCGATAATGGCATTCATGTCTTCGATATCATGAATAATGCCTTCACGCAGGTAGTCTTCGTCGTCGGACATCATTTCCGTCGCCAGGCGAATCCGGGTTAGGGGGGTGCGCAAATCATGGGACACACCGGCCATCAATAAGCGTCTGTCCTGCTCGAGGGCGGCAATGCCGCGGGACATTTTATTAAACGCCCGAGTCACTTCCACCATTTCCGTGGAGCCCTGCTCATCGACCTCGGTACTGAAATCGCCCTTACTCACCTTGATCGCCGCCTCTTGCAAAGCCTTTAACGGGCGGTTGAGGTGACGGGCAAAGAGCCAACCACCAAGCACACTGAGGAAGCCGATACTGGTCAAGTAGAAGGTTAAAAACTCGATATTGGCTTCGGTAAAGCCGGAGAGCGGCACCCGCACCCAATAACCGGGCGCTTGTGGCGGCTCTATCCAATAAACCAAGGGGTCGGTTTGGCTGATACGCACCCGCGCCGAACCATTGAGCTGTTGCGACATGATGTTTGAGAGCATGGAGTACTCCCGCGCCTCACCTAAGCCATTAATGTAGGCGTCGCGCTGGGTTAAGATCTCGATGCCGGTTTCCTCGAGGAAACGCTTAGACACCTCATCGCTTACCTCAACGCCATCATTAACGCCAATAAACACGGTTTTTACCTGCTTGGCGAGCATGATATTCACTTGCTCTATGGTCGGCTTCACCACATAGAAGCTCACCGCCACATAGGACACCACCTGGTTGATCAGCAACAGGGCGCCAACCAGGAAAACCGTTTGTCCAAAGGCGCTGCGAGGAAGTAAATGCATCTATTTATTGCCGTCGGGTACGAAGACGTAACCTAGCCCCCACACGGTTTGGATATAACGCGGATTGGCGGCGTCCACCTCGATCATTCGTCTTAGGCGCGACACCTGCACATCGATACTGCGCTCCAGGGCGCTGTAATCACGACCTCGGGCCAGGTTCATCAACTTATCCCGGCTTAATGGTTCGCGGGGATGCGATACCAAGGCCTTGAGTACCGCGAACTCGCCACTGGTCAGGGAAATCACTTCATCCCCTCGGGTCATCTCACGGGTCGCGAGATTAAGGGCAAATTCACCGAATTTCACCAGGTTTTCTTCGGCGGACGGAGCACCGGGTACCTCTTTGGCTCGACGACGCAAAATCGCCTTTACACGGGCCAATAACTCACGGGGATTAAAGGGCTTAGGGATATAATCATCGGCACCAAGCTCGAGCCCGATAATGCGATCCACCTCGTCCCCTTTCGCCGTCAGCATGACAATTGGAATTTCGTTTTCCTTTTGCCGTAAACGACGACAGATCGACAGGCCATCTTCACCGGGCAGCATTAAATCAAGCACCATGAGGTGAAAGTTTTCTCGCTCCAGCAGCTTATCCATCTGTTCGGAGTTGGCGGCACTGCGCACAATAAAGCCCTGCTCAACCAGGTATCTTTCTAACAGGCTGCGCAGACGCATATCATCATCGACAACGAGGATTTTGGTGGTTTCTTGTCCCATGTTCTTGCTTAATTGTTCTTGTTGTAACCTTAACTATATGCGAAATACCCGAGTTGGGAAACGCCCAAGGTTAAGAAGATTGTTACATTTGTTTTCCGCCTTACTCTTCACCTTGCTGATAGCGAATACTATTGATATACCACAACTTTCGACCATTAGGCGTGTTCACCCAGGCCTCGTCATCGACTTCCTTTTTCAACAGAGCGCGAGCCATGGGGGCATCAATGGAAACCACGGCCTTGTTATCGTAGATTTCATCTGGGCCGACGATTTGAAAGGCCAGCACTTCGCCTTGCTCGTCTTCAACCTCCACATAGGCGCCAAAAAACACCTTACCCTCTTGCTGTGGACTGTAATCCACCACCCTAAGCTCATCTAAGCGCTTGCGTAAGTATCTCACTCGGCGATCAATTTCTCGTAATCGCTTCTTATTATATTGATAGTCGGCATTTTCAGAGCGATCGCCAAGGCTTGCCGCCCAAGCCACTTTTTTGGTCACTTCGGGGCGCTCGCTGCGCCATAAATGATCGAGTTCGCTCTGCAGTTGTTGATAGCCGCGACGGGTGATTAATTTCGTTTTCATAAATAATGTTCAGTTTTCGTTCATATAAAAAGGGTCATATTTACCCTATGTGGTAATTTTAAAGGCAGGTAGTGGTATGCAAAAGTACAACTTAAAGTACAACCTGCTATTTGTGTTTGCGTTATTCGCCTTAACCGGCCTGCTCGCAAGCCAACACCTCTTTACCTCAGCCGCCAATACCAGTGACCAGTATAGCCTTACCATCAAGGTCGATACGGCACAAACTATCAATCATGATAGTGACGACGATCACGACCCCGAGTATCCGTTAGCACCCTCAATCAAGCAACATGCGTTAGTTAATACGCCTGTGGTTGTTGTGCCTAGCGTTGTGCTTAATCGTCGCGTGATCACAGTAGCACAACAAAGAGCACCGCCCTACTTCTCTTAAGAAACTGTTTTATTTACAATTTTTTTGGAGAAAGATCATGACTAATTTTAAATCACTACGTACTCACCATGTTGTCGACGGCGCTCAATTGGCGACCGCAAATGAACCACATTTACAACTCGATGCTAATAGCGGCGCATTAAGCCTTTTACAAGACTTCACCTTGCAAAGCCCCATTTGTGTTCAAGCCAACACCCCGCTCACAGCGGCACGTAAACTGGCCAGCAACACACCCACCGATGCCTTGATGGTGCTGAACGAGCAAGGCCAGGTGATCGGGGTCACTTCCAGCGTCGAGCTACAAAGTATTCGCGTAACCACACAAGCCCTGCAACTCGGGCTAAAACCCAGCGAGCTGATGGTGCATGATGTAATGCGCTCCCTGCATGTGTTGCCCTGCATTTCCATGCTGGCGGTGCGCAATACGTCGTTAGGCAACGTGCTTAGCACCATGGAGCAAACCGGTAGCTTCTATCTGTTGGTAACCGAGAATGAGCAAATCCGCGGTATTCTCTGCGCCCGTAAAATCGCCAAGACCCTGAATATGGGCTTGGATATTACCCCGGTGGCACAGTCATTTCAGGACGTGGTTGCCAGCGTTGAACACCCTCACTAACAGGGCGTTTTAGCCCGCTCAAAATGCACGGCACGAACGACAAATTTGCCCTGCCGTTCGTGCCAAGCTGTGATATTATCCAGTTAATTTTACTCGTATTCGCCCTTATACGGGCATCAAGATATAAGGTTATTAATGGCTAATCTCACCACCGTTCTGGCGCAGGAATTACAAGCGCAAGAACAGCAAGTGCTAGCAGCAACTAAGCTTTTAGATGAAGGCGCTACGGTGCCATTTATTGCCCGCTACCGTAAAGAAGTCACCGGTGGCCTGGACGACACCCAACTGCGCACCTTGGAGCAACGTTTGGGTTATTTGCGCGAACTCGAAGAGCGTCGCCAATTCATCATTAAAACCATTAGCGAACAAGATAAGTTAACGTCGCAATTGGCCGCCGACATTGCCACCGCCGCGACCAAAACCGAACTTGAAGACCTGTATCTTCCTTATAAACCCAAGCGCCGTACCAAGGGTCAAATAGCCATTGAAGCGGGCCTTGAGCCGCTTGCGGATGCCTTGCTTAACGACGCCAACCTGGAGCCAGAAAGCGAAGCCGCTCGTTTTGTCGACGCCGATAAGGGCGTGAGCGATAGCAAAGCGGCCCTCGACGGCGCCCGTTATATCCTGATGGAACGCTTTGCCGAAGACGCCAAACTGCTGGCCAAACTGCGTAGCCATATCAAACAGCATGGTCATATCAGCAGTGCCGTGATCGCCGGACAGGAAAAAACCGGTGCCAAGTATCAGGATTATTTTGAACACAGCGAAGCCATCGCCAGTATTCCATCACACCGCGCCTTGGCCATGTTACGTGCCCGTAACGAGGGAGTGTTAGCGCTGAGCATTAACCCGGATGCACAAAGCGAAGACGGTCATGCCCTGTGCGTTAACATGATTGCCCGTCATTTCGATCTCGCCATCGAAGGCAAGGCGGCAAGCAAATGGCTGGCACAAGTGGCACAGTGGACCTGGAAGGTGAAACTGGCGCTGCATTTGGAAAATGAGTTTCTTGCCAATATGCGCGAGCAGGCCGAAACCTGCGCCATCGATGTCTTTGCAAAAAACCTTAAAGATCTGCTTATGGCGGCCCCGGCGGGTGCCAAGGTCACCCTGGGCCTGGATCCGGGTCTACGTACCGGCTGTAAGATTGCCGTGGTCGATAGCACGGGCAAGCTCCTGGGTACCTGCACCATCTTCCCTCATGCGCCGCAAAACCAATGGGATAAATCCCTGCGTACGCTAGAGCAATTGTGCCGCCAGCACAAGGTTGAGCTGATCGCCATAGGTAACGGCACCGCCAGTCGCGAAAGCGATAAACTGGTCGCCGAGCTGCTCAAGGCGGCGCCGGAGTTAAAATTAAGCAAGATCATGGTCAGCGAAGCCGGTGCTTCCGTGTATTCGGCATCCGAGTTCGCCGCTCAGGAGTTCCCGGATCTTGATGTTTCGCTGCGCGGTGCCGTGTCTATCGCCCGTCGCCTGCAGGATCCCCTGGCTGAGCTGGTAAAAATCGAGCCTAAATCCATAGGTGTGGGTCAATACCAGCACGATGTCTCGCAAAGCCAGCTAGGACAAACCCTGACTTCCGTGGTTGAGGACTGTGTAAATGCTGTCGGCGTTGATGTTAACACCGCCTCGGTGCCACTGCTGACACGCGTCTCCGGCTTAAACAAAACCCTGGCGCAGAATATCGTCAAATACCGCGATAGCAATGGTGCCTTCGCTAAACGTAGCGAGCTGAAAAAGGTTGAGCGTTTAGGACCCAAAGCGTTTGAACAAAGCGCCGGCTTCCTGCGTATCGTCGGTGGCGCCGATCCCTTGGACGCCTCCGCGGTGCACCCGGAAGCCTACCCCTTGGTTAAGAATATTTGTGCCGCGAACGATCAGGATATCGCGCATTTGATCGGCAATGCCGAAGTGCTAAAAGGTCTGAATGCCGCTGACTACACCGATGAGCAATTCGGTCTGCCGACGGTCACCGACATCATCAGCGAACTGCATAAACCCGGTCGCGATCCGCGTCCCGAGTTTAAAACCGCGGCGTTTAAAGCCGGTGTAGAAACCATCAACGATCTCAAACCGGGCATGGTGCTTGAGGGCGTGGTGTCGAACGTCGCCAACTTTGGTGCCTTTGTCGATGTCGGCGTGCACCAGGATGGTCTAGTGCATATCTCGGCACTGACCGACAAGTTTATTAGCGATCCCCGCGAAGTGGTGAAGGCCGGCGATATCGTTAAGGTGAAGGTGATGGAAGTCGATAGTGCTCGTAAGCGTATCAGCTTTACCATGCGTCTTAATGACGAGTTGCCTGCTGCGGGTGCAAGCGCGGGTGCAGGCGCGGGTGCCAAGAGCACGTCTAAGCCGGCGGCGAAGAAGGCCGCGACCAGCAGCAACAAGGGCAATAATCGCAACCGCAATAAGGATCAGGGCAATGCCGCCATGGGCAACGCCTTTGCCGAAGCCTTTGCCAAGCTGAAAAAGTAATGCCATAAAACAACGAAAAAACGCAGCCTAGGCTGCGTTTTTTTATGCTTGTAATTGGCTGCTAAGCGCGAATATCGATAATGGTGCCCAATAGCTCATCGGCGCTGCTAATCACCCGGGCGCTGGCCTTGGCCTGCAACTCGGCGACCTGTAAATTCACCAGTTCCTGCTCAACACGGGGCGTTTCTGCCACAGGAGCTATCAGGGTTTCGCCATTGCTGGCGCCCTGAGGTTGACGCCCCAGCTGCAATTGCTGTGCATCTAGCTGGCCAGTGGTGGCGCGGTTAATATTGGCACTGGCCTGCGTCGCGTCTTGCTGTGCACGGGCAAAACCGTCCACTCCCGCATTAAAAATCATTGCTACCGCCATCAACTTTCTCCAAGGCTGCTCCTTTGGCTATTGTTGCGCAAAAAACGTGCGAATAAAACCCGACTAAAGCATGGCTTTTAGGGCCGCAACAAACTCGTCCTTATGGGAGATAAAAGGAGCATGCGACGCCTTGTCCAACACTTCGATTTCCAAATGCGGTCGTAATTTCTGCATTTGCTCGATGGCTTTGTAAGGCACCAGGGCATCCAGGCGCCCGAAAATAGCCCCTACGGGCTGCTTCAGGTGCGCAAATTCTTGCCTTAGATCCTGATATTCCAGAATTTCCAGCCCCTGCTTCAACACCTGCTCCGAGGTACTAGGCGCCTGTTGGATCAGCTTCTTCAGTTGTTTGATATCCTGGCGTGCCGACTCGCTGCCCATGGCCTGAATAGCAAGGAAACGCTCTATGGTTTTGGCACTGTTTTCGATTAACTGCTGATTAAATTGCTCCAACACCGAGTTCTTGATCCCCGGCCAGTTTGGGCTTTGACTAAAGAATGGCGTTGAGGCGATTAAAATCACCTTACTCACCTTGTGCGGATAAAAATGGGCCAGATACAGGGCAACCAGACCACCGAGAGACCAACCGGCGAGGATGGAACCGTCTTGCAGTTGATCCGCTAGCTGCTTGGCCATGGTCGGCAGATCCGAGTGAAACCCTTCGCCCTGTGGCGGTTGGGCATGACCATAGCCGGGCAAGTCGAGCGCCCGCACATCGCCGTCAAAAATAAAGTTAAGCTCTGGGCTGATCAATTCCCATACTTCACGGTTCATACCCCAACCATGAAGCAACACCAGTTGTTTTTGCATTTAAGCTGTTCCGCATCCACTATTATTAAAGCCCCGTCGCGCATTACGCGCCGACACCTGCATTATTAACGCGAATAAAGGCTTATGCAATGGACGCATTCACAAAAGCCTGTGCCTGGCTGTTCCCGCAATACTGCCAGCTCTGTGCTCAGCCCCTTGGGGCCGGACAACAAATATGCAGTCATTGCATCAATGCCTTTGTTGGCATCAACGCCGCCTTGCAGGAAGATTTACTTCTGCGCGCCGATATTCAACGACAATTTCCACTGCGCCATATCGACAGCTTGCAGGCACTGGACTGGTATCGCCCGCCCCTGTCGACCTGGTTAAAACAATATAAGTACCAGCAACGCATGTATCGCCAAGTAGCGCTATCCGCCTTATTGACCCATCACTTTGCTCGCTTGGCCAGCCTGCCAGACTGGCATTGGCCACACCTGGTCGCCCCTATTCCGCTGGCACCCTCGCGGCTAATCTGGCGGGGGTTTAATCAGGTGGTGCGACTGTGGCAAGACGCCCTGCCACAGCCATTATTTGCCGCTAACCTATTACGGCGGCGCCACGGCACCCGGACGCAGGCCAAGCTCAATGCTCGGCAAAGGCGAAAAAACCTGGCCCATGCTTTTAGTGTACACGCCGATGTGCGCAACCTTGATATTGCTTTGGTAGATGATGTGCTGACCACGGGAGCGACTTTGGATAGCGCCGCCAAGCAGCTTAAGGCGGCAGGGGCTCGCTCGGTGTCGGCCTGGATCGTCTGTCTGACCGCCAAGACATAAATACCCATTCACTTAATATAAAAAAGCCGACTAGGACGTCGGCTTTTACTTAGGAGAGTACCAATACTTTAAGAATAAAGTTTACTCGGCATTGGCGTCTATGTGGACGCCAAAGAACAAGGCATTACTGAAAATACGGCTGGTGCCATACCAAAAGCCCCTGAATACCGGATTGTCTGTCATGGCCACCACGGCACCGCGGCCATAGCTGTGGGCCAAGATGGCGCCGCCCTTGGCGATTTGCGCCAGATTTTGCTCATGAGTAAAGCCGGCTAGCAAGGGTTTTTCCGTGTAGGTCGCCACATTGACGAAGGGCGCGGGCATTTGCTCGAGCAAGAAGGTGCTGTTTTTAAACACCGGCAACTCATCCCTAGTTAGTGAATAACTAAGGGGGTGGCTGAGATCGATTTTGGTATTGAAGATAGCGCCGGCAATACGCTGCTTGCCCGCCAACATATCTCTGTCGCCATAATGCAGGCCCTCGGTGGAAAACGCCGCAGCCATATCCTTACGTGACAAGTAGCTGGCCTTTAACAGCTGCTCATCGGCCAGGAATTGCGCCCCGCCCTTATGACCCCAGACCACACCGCCGTGGCGTACCCAGGTATGCAGCTCGGCTTTAAATGACTTTTCCAGAGTGCCGTAACGGCCGTTGGCAAAAACGATATGGGTGTAGGCATTAAGATCGACCTTGGTCAGTTCATCGGCCTCAATAATACTCGGTGTTAGGCCCACATGACGGTCAAGGTAATACCAGAGCTCACCCACTTCATACTGGCTGCTCTGCTCACCGCCTACCAGCAGGACCTTAGGCAACTTCACCGGGGCGAGCTGGCGCGAACCCAGGTCGACACCACGACTGGTCAAGCCAGAGTCGATGCCGTACACATCAATATCAAATTCGGCGCTGACTTGCTTTAAGACTGCTAACCAGTCATCGCGCTGCTGCAGACCGGCGGCTACCACTATGGAACCGGCGGCCAGATCACGGCTTTGGCCATCACTGCTGGCGGTAAAGGGCGCCAGGGCGACGCGCGCCTCAATCCCCTGCTGCAACAGCTTGGTTAGCAGTTTAGGGGCGTGATAGTCGAACCACTCAAAGGCAAAGGCGTAATGGGGTTGCAACTCCTGTTGCGACGCACTGCTGCGCGGTGACCAGGGCTGTGTCGCAACATCCACACCACGAACGCTCTCGAGCGCCTTAAATTCCAGGTTAAAGGCATGGGCCAAGGTCCAGCCGGAAACATCATAGAAGGTGTTATCGACAAAGTTCTGCTGCTCGCTAAATATGCTTTTGATCAAGCGATACTGACGCTGCGCTAAGGGCACAAAGTAGCTGCTCTGTGCGCTGAAGCGCTGTTTGTCTATGCTCGCGTCTTCCTCTAGGGCATAAGCCTGGATTTGATGCTGCGCCAAAATCGCCAGGAAACTGTGCAGGCGCGTCGAATCTTTAGGGGCGCTGACCACATAGCCTTTTACCTTGTCCTTATCGGCCAGTTTCGTCGCCTGCTTGAAAAAGTCCGCCTGGTAGTCGAGTAACTGCTCGCGCTTTTCGAGCACGGCATCAAAGGTAGAGAAGTTAGTCAGTAGCTGGTTTTTAATAGTAAATGGAAACTCCAAGCGACCATTAATGGTGTCTTGCACATGACCACGGCTGCTGCCCTGCTCGAAAAGGATACCCACGCTGCCGTTTACATCCGGGTAGGTCGAGCCCTTACCCACGTAAAAATCATCGAATGCTTCCTCGGTAAAATAGAGGCGGTCATGGCTGTCGAGAATACGGGCGTGGTGCTCGGCGATGGCCTTGGTCAAATCCACGTTTTTCTCCGGTGTCAGCGGGTTTTTACGTGTTGGAATGCCCGGCTGGAAGAAGAAGGTGCTGTTTGGTCCCATCTCATGAAAGTCGGTCAGCACATTGGGCTGCCAGGCCTGGAACTGGGCGATACGGGCGCGCGATTCCGGGTGCTGGAGCAATAACCAGTCGCGGTTGAGATCGAACCAGTAATGGTTGGTACGGCTGCTAGGCCAGTTTTCATTGTGCTCGCGAGTATTGGGATCGGCGCTCGGCACCATGGCGCGATTCGAATTGGCCCAGTTGGCAAAGCGTGCCAGTCCGTCCGGATTTAACGAGGGGTCGAGCAGGATCACGGTTTCCTGCAACAGGCGCTCAACGCGCGTATCTTGTGCTGCGGCCAGATAATAGGCCACCAGAAGCGAAGCATTACTGCCCGAGGGTTCATTACCATGGACACTGTAACCCATGTACATGACTGCCGGTGCAACTGCGGGTGCAGTTGCAGATGCATCATTGCTTTCACCCGTCACTCGGGCCAGATGCGCCTGTCGTACCTGTTCAATATTGGCCAAGCGCTCCGGAGCGGCTATGGTCAGCATCACCAAAGGGCGCTGCTCATGGGTGTAGCCTATGGTTTGAATTTGCACGCGATCGCTGTGCTCGGCCAGCTCGCGCATATAATAAACCAGCTGGTCGTGGCGCACATGCCACTGGCCAACCTCATAACCTAACACCGATGCCGGGGTAGGCACCTTGGGATCAAATTGAACCTCATCACCAAAGTAATAGCTCAGCGGCTGTGCCGCCAGGGATGAAGCAAAGACCGTTAACAATAAAAATAGAATTCGGCGCATTAGATAACAGTGAATTTAAAAAACCATATTCTCACGCTACCATCGGCTTAAAATTAAGCCAACTTTTTACGTTCAACACTGGCGACAACGCGACGAGCGGAGTATCATAGCCATTAACCGAGTAAAACAGTCAAGTATAGTGTTGTTACTATGATCACAATTTCAGAAACCGCGCAAAGTCACTTTGCAAAACTGCTTTCAGAACAAGCAAATGGCACCAATATCCGTGTATTCGTTGTCAATCCTGGTACCTCTCAAGCCGAATGTGGCGTATCGTATTGCCCGGCCGATGCGGTTGAAGAAGATGACATTCGTCTTAACTTCAACGGTTTTGATGCGGTAGTAGACAAAGAAAGTGCGCCTTTTCTAGAAGAAGCGGAAATCGATTTCGTCACCGATAAAATGGGCACGCAATTGACCCTTAAGGCACCTAATGCCAAGGCCCGTAAGCTATCAGACGATGCCTCACTGGAAGAGCAGGTTGAGCACATGCTGCAAACCGAGGTAAACCCTCAGTTGGCTAACCACGGCGGTCAGGTGCAGTTGGTTGAGATCACCGCAGAAGGTATTGCCGTGCTGCAGTTTGGCGGCGGCTGTAATGGTTGTTCTATGATCGATGTCACGCTAAAAGAGGGCATCGAGAAGGAAATGATCGCTAAATTCAGCGAAATTACCGGTGTCCGTGATATTACCGAACACAACCGTGGCGACCACTCCTACTACTAAGTTTGCGGCGCTGATTTATCGCTTGGGCTCAGAGCCCAAGCGCAGCCTCAAACGCTTCCTGATTGGCCTTGGGCTTTTTGCCCTTGCCGTCGCCTTTATTGCACTGGGCTACTTTTATCAGCCCTGGTGGCAAATTCCCGGCCTGTTATTCCTCGTGGTGGCGTTATTTTTCGCAATCTGGGGGTATCTCGGCATTTTTGCCAATCGCTTCGCTCAGGTTATTGCAGCAACGCATCCGCCTTTACCAACTGACGATAACGCACCGCCAGGCTAATACCGCGCAGCGCCATAAAGGCGGTCATGGCCGCCCACAGGGCGTGATTGCCCCAGCCTTGAGTTAACACAAAGACGCCGAAAAAACCCACCGCGGCGGAAAGCATCATGGTATTGCGCATATCCTTGGCGCGCATCAGGCCAACAAAAATCCCGTCGAATAAAAAGCAACTCATGGCGATTAACGGCATCAGGACCAGCCAGGGCAAATAGGCGATGGCCAGGCTATTGACCTCGGGCACATCGGTCAGCAAACGGATCACCTGCTCCCCAAAAACATAGAAGCCCAGGGCATAAATGACCGCAAATAAAGCACCCCACTGTAAGCTAACACTTACCCACAATTTAATACGGCGTACACATTTTGCGCCGCGCGCCTGCCCCACCTTGGCCTCGGCGGCATAGGCAATGCCATCCATGGCAAAGCTGATCAACAGCAGAAAGTTCATCAGCACCGCATTGGCGGCCAAGACCACATCCCCTAAGCGAGCACCGTAAAAGGTCATAAAGCTAAAACACAGCTGCAGCATTAAGGAGCGCAGGAAAATATCGCCATTGAGGCGCAACAAGGCGCCCAGTTGTAACAAGCGGGCACCAAAGGACCAACACCAGCGCAGATGCAGCTTGGCAAACAATCGCGACACCAACCACAGGGCAAAGGCCAGGGCACAATAATCGGCGATCACCGAGGCCAGCGCCGCCCCCTTAACGCCCCAGCCGAAGCCAACCACAAAGAGAATATCCAGGGCGATGTTAACGACATTGGTGAGCAGCACCAGTAAAAATGGCCCGCGCCCGTATTGCACGCCGAGCATCCAACCCAGCAGCACCAGGTTCGCCAAGGCCGCCGGGGCGCTATAAATACGAATATAAAAATAATTAAAGGCCTGCTCCATGGTCTGCTCCGAGGCATCGGCCAACACTGCCATCAGCGCCCCCAGGGGTTTTTGCAGCAGCAGGAGAAGCAGCGCCACCGCCAGCGCCAGCAGCAGGCTTTTTTGCAGCGCCTGCACCAGCTCTTGCTTGTCTTCGGCGCCAAAGGCGGCGGCGATAAGCCCGGTGGTGCTCATACGCAAAAAGCCGGCGAGCCAAAACAACATGGAAATAACCGTTGCGCCCAGGGCAATACCTGCTAAATAATGGGCGCTGCCGAGATGGCCGATCACTGCGGTATCAACCAGGCCTAGCAAAGGCACCGTGATATTAGATAGAATCATGGGCCCGGCGAGCAGCAATAAGCTTTTATGGTGAGTGTTGTTATGTATAGAAAATTGTCCCATTTGTTCTTCTCTTTATGCGCCCTGATTGGCGCCTCTGCCCAGGCAGCGGTTATTTTACAGTATCATCACGTCAGTAAAACCCTGCCCAAGGTCACCAGTGTCGAAGCCGATACCTTTCGCGCCCATTTACAGTATTTGCAGCAACACGATTATAAGGTGGTTGCCCTGGATACACTGCTAAGCGGCCTGCAACAAGGGCAAACCTTTGACGATAAAACCCTGGCCATCACCTTTGATGACGGCTATGACAATAATATCGAACAGGCCGCCCCGATACTGGCGGAATTTGGCTACCCCTACACCATCTTCGTCAATCCCGCCCTGATCGACGAACAGCAAGGCTATGTGATGACCTGGGCCCAACTCAAGGAGCTCAGCAAGCAGGGCGCTCTGATCGCCAACCACAGCGGTCGCCATGATTATCTTCATCATCGCCTCGAGGGTGAAAGCGAAGAGCAATGGCGTAGTCGCATTAAAACCGACCTCACCACGGCCGAAAAGCGGATCGAAGAAGAAATAGGCTACAGCCTGAAATACCTGGCCTATCCCTATGGCGAGTTCGACAAGACACTGCAGCAGCTGGTGAAGGAATTGGGTTATGTCGGCATAGGTCAGCACTCGGGCGCCCTGGGCCCGGATAATGATTTTACCCGTTTGCCGCGCTTTCCCGCATCGGGATTTTATGCCGACCTAGAAACCCTGGCGACCAAGCTCGACTCCCTGCCCTTCGCCCTGGCAAAGATCGACTACAAAGACACTGTCACCGCCGAGCCGCGCCCCAAAGTCACCTTGGAGTTTGCCAAAAAGGGCTTTCATAACAATCAGTTTGCTTGTTATGTTTCCGGCCAGGGCCGAGCCGAGCTGACCTGGTTGGATGGTAATCGGGTGATGGTACAGGCCAAGCAGGATTTAAAACCCGGCCGCGCCCGCTATAACTGCACCGCGCCCTCGCAGCACAAACCGGGACGCTATTTGTGGTTCTCCCAACCCTGGGTGATCACCCAGGGCTGATACCGAGTGCTAATCGGGGTAATAGTCAATAATCGCCTTTAGCTCGCGTACCATGACCTCGGTATTGATGGTCGGTACCGAGCCGGCGACAAATTCAGGCTTAAAAATGGCGCGGATCTTCCCATGCGGGTCCACCAGCACCACAGACGCACTGTGGTCCACCAGATAATCGCCCTCTTGCTGTTCGCTAATGGCATACATCAGCCCCAGGTTCTGCACAAAGGGGTAGAGCTGCTTATGCGGCGCCGAAACCGCCTTATACTGAGGGTTAAAGTAGGTGATGTACTGGCGGCGTTTGGCGGCGGTATCACGCTGGGGATCCACGGAGACAAACCACACATTAAGGTCGTTGCGATTGACCTGGGTATCGACCTGGCGCAATTTCGCCAGCGTCATGGGGCAGACATCGGGGCAGCTGGTGTAGCCTAAAAACAGCAAGTCCCACTGGCCCTGCAGATCGGCCACACCCACGGGCTGACCATGCTGATCTTCCAAACTAAAGGCATTAATCACCCGCGGCTGCTCATAGACCAGGGCCTCCACCAGCAACTCCGGCTTAGAGCACCCCAGCGTCAATCCCGTCAGTGCCCCGATCAGCCACCATTTAAGCGACATAAAATACCCACTTATCAATAAATAATGCGACAAAGAGTAACATTAAATGCAGGATAGAGAACTTAAAAACACGCATTGCCGATTGATGCTGAGGCTCGCGCTTTAAACGCCAGGCATAGGCGATAAACATCAGGTTAAGCGCCGACGCCGCCAGCAAATAGAAAAGCCCAGACATGCCAATCAGATAGGGCAACACACACACCAAAGCCAGCAATATGGTATAACCCAGCACACAGGTTTTACAAAAATCAATGCCATGGGTGACCGGCAGCATGGGAATATTGGCGCGGCGGTAATCCGCTTCACGAGCAATGGCCAGGGCCCAAAAGTGCGGCGGCGTCCAGGCAAAGATGATCATCACCAAAAGCCAAGGCGCGGCGGCCAACTGCCCGGTTTCACTAACCCAGCCCAATAACGGCGGCATAGCACCGGCCAAACCACCAATCACGATATTTTGTGGCGTCGCCCGTTTCAGAAACAGGGTATAGACCACCGCATAGCCAACCAGGGCCAGCAGCGTCAGCAGCGCGGTCAGCCAGTTGGCAGCGCCGACCAGGGCAACAAAACCAATGCCACCGATCACCGCCGCAAAGGCAAAGCCTCGACCCTCGCTGACCTTGCCTACCGCCACCGGACGGTGGCGGGTGCGCGCCATTTTGCTGTCAATTTCACGGTCGACGATATGGTTGATCACCGCCGCCGCCGCCGATAACAGGCCAATGCCTAGCAGGCTGAACAGCTGCAGCATCCAGGAGCGGCCCGTATCCGGCGCCAGGGCCAGGCCAACCCAGGCGGTCAGCACCAGCATCAGCACCACCTTGCCCTTGCACATGGCCAGGTAGTCGCGCCAGCTTGCACAGTGCGACAGAGAGCTCGTTAAGGTTATAGCTTTACTCATAATTCTTCTCCTTCGCGCCTAACATTTTCGTTTTTGTAAATAGCACAGCCGCACCAGAGTGAGCAGCAACAGCAGAGCCATCAGGTTATGCGCCAGCGCCATCAACAAGGGGATCTGCAAATAGATCAGGGCAATTCCCAGGGTAAGCTGAGTCGTCAAGGCGGCACAGACCGCCAGCGCCGCATTTTTAATGGTGCGCGAATAAGCGCCCTTATATACCCGCCACATGGCGGTGCCGACAATCAGCAGGGTCATCAAGGCGCCAAAGCGATGCAGCAGATGAATGGACATGCGCGACTCGTAGGAGAGCACCCCATACTCGTAATTGGCGTGCTCCATAGGCAAGTGGAACACCTCGGCCAGGGAGAACGCCTCGCTGCCTTCGCACAGCGGAAAACCAACACAGTGAGCGGCGGCATAGTTGGCCGCCAACCAGCCTCCCAAGGCAATCTGCACTACTACCATGCACAGGGCTGCCATGCTCCAGCCCTGCATCGCCTTAGCACCGGCATCACCGCCGGGCACGGGGCGACTGTAGTAACGTAAATACAAGAGCCACAGCAGACTGGCGATGGAAAAGCCACCGAGCAGGTGGCCCATCACCACCAGGGGCTGCAGGTTCATGGTCACCGTCCACATGCCCAACATGGCCTGGAAGATCACCAAGAGCAACAGCACGGTGGGCAAACGTACCGGCATATGAATGCGTTTGCCATGACGCCAGGCATACATGGCAATGGCGAGGATCAACAGCCCTAGGGTGCCGGCAAAGTAGCGATGCACCATTTCCTTGAGCGCCTTACCCTGATCTACCTCCATACCGGGAAAGTTTTCCTGCACCGCGGCTATTTCATGGGCCTTGTCGGGCACGGTTAAAAAGCCATAACAGCCGGGCCAATCCGGGCACCCCAGCCCGGCATCGCTCAAACGGGTATAAGCACCCAGACCCACCACCAACACGGCCAATAAAGCCGTACTTAACACCAGAAATTTATAGTTTTTTGTCATACTGGCCTCTTTAACTGCTACGCGCATAATTGAGTAGTTTTTTTAAGTCCTTCAACAACCCCTTGTGTACCAAGCGGTTGGCGTCGGCTTGTGGAGCATAGTCATACTCCAGGACCACCAAACCATGGTGATCGATTAAATACAGGCTGCCGGCGTTAAGCTGCGCCGGGGCACTGTTGATATGAATACTGGGCATGTCTTTCGTCGCTGGCGCTTCCTTCCCTAACACGGCAATGCGCACCTTATCCTGATTTTTACCCAGGGCTACATACAGGGACTGCAAGTCTTGCCATTGCTGCACGCAGCCCTGACAGGGGTCGCTATTGACCAGGGCTATGGTCCAGGGCGACGGCGGGTATTGCTGCCAGTCGCTCAGCTCCACCTGCTCAGTCATCAGTCGCCCCTGATTGCTCTGATGGCCGGGCAACCAGCCGGAATACAAAACCGCCACGGCGGCCACAATGGGCAGCAGAAAGCAGCCGATAAATAACAGAAGGGGTTTAGGTAGCTGCATGCGTTCTCCTTGCTCGCCAATAGGCACTTACGGCAATCACCAGGGCCGCCAGGGCGATTAAAAACCACTGCCAGGCGTAGGCCCTGTGTTTGTCGGCCGACATGGTGACCGGCTGATAATGGGGGATAGCGCCTATGCCCTCGACTCGGTGCTGGGCATAGACCATAAAAGGGTGAATGGGTTTGCGGGTTTGCTCGCTCATCTGAGTAATGGCAATCTGTTGAATGCGCTTAGGCCAGCCCTGCTCCGCCCGGGCGTCGCTCAGGGTAAACTGCGCCAGGGTACCTTCTTTGACCAGCGCCTGGGTCAGGGTGAGCTGCTCTGGCAGCTCAATGGCGGGCAGTTCACTGCGTGCGCTTGGCGCCGGCACAAAGCCCAGATTGACCAGCAGCCAATGGCTGGAACCCGGAGGCAAGGCCAGTACCAGCAGATCATAGCCGACCCGGCCCTGATACACCTGATTGTCCAGCAGCCAGTATTCGCGCTGCAACTTGGCGTCGAAGCCTACCTGCAAACCGGTGGCGTCTTCGCTTTCGATATGGCGTAGCGCCTTGGTTAAAGGCATGACCCCCTGTGCCGACCAGGAATCCAGCAGCTGTTGTCGCTCCTGCTTTTGTTCCGCCCGTTCAAGCTGCCAAAAACCCAAGCGAGTACAAACAGTTACCGCAAGGATAACCAACCCAGTCCATAAAATTGCGCTAAGCTTACCTGTAAACACTCAACCACCAACCTCGGAGTATCCGTACCGTGCTTATTAAAATTATAATTATTGCGCTGTTGTTGCTCGTCATTTACACCCTTTTCCGTGCCTTACTGGCGATGATAAAATCCGATAACAAGGTGCCTATGTCGCGCTATTTGGGCAAGCGCGTCGCCCTGTGCATCCTGGTACTCATTATTATTTTGCTGGCGCAGCAGTTTGGTCTGCTGCGCTTTAATCCATCACCGATCACAACACATACACAAATACAAACAGGCACAGCCACACCACATCTACAAAGTGCCAGTACCAGGCCGCCGCTTGAAAGGCAAAATGCTTTTCGCTGCTAAAGTGACCCTTTAATACGCGGATAAAGACCACGCTAAGCATGATGGCCCCCAGGGTCACATGCAGACCGTGGAAACCGGTGAGCAAGAAGAAGGTGTTACCGTAAATACCGGAGTCCAGTTTCAGACCTAAATCCTGATAGGCGTGCACATATTCATAGGCTTGCAGGCCCAGGAAGCAGACACCCAGGACTATGGTCAACAGCAGGAACAAGGTCAGTGGCTTACGCTGGTCTTTTTCTATGGCGGTGTGGGCAAACTGCAAGGTCACCGAGGACACCAAGAGGATAATGGTGTTGATCAGGGGCAGCCCCTGCCAGCCCATGGCCTGAGTGGTGGTGCCACCCGGGGTGCTTTCCAGCGGCCAGACGGCGGTAAACTCGGGCCACAATACTTCACCCGTCATCACATTGTTGCCATCGCCACCAAGCCAGGGCACCGCCAACATGCGGGCGTAAAACAGTGCGCCGAAGAAGGCGGCGAAGAACATCACCTCGGAGAAGATAAACCAGCTCATGCCCTGCCTAAAGGAGCGATCCATCTGCACCGAATAGAGACCGCCATGGGATTCGCTGATCACATTACGAAACCAATTCACCAGCATATAGAGCAACACGGCAAGACCCAAAAATAACAGGTACTGACCATGGCTGCTTTCCTGCTCCATTTGCATCACGGTTAAGCCCGCGCCGGCGGCGATAAAAAACAACGCCACCGCGCCGACTATCGGCCAGGGACTCTGCGCCGGCACATAGTACTTTTCATACTGTTCACTCATATTCATGCCTCATTTGGGTTATCGCGCCGACGCCACTAACGACTCGGGATGCTTGGCGCTGATATCAAAAAGCGTATATGACAGCGTTAGCTCCTCGTATTCGGGGGGTAACGCCGGATCGACATAAAATCTTAATTGATATTCTTGTTGTTCGTTGGCCTGCAGGGTTTGCTGGTCAAAGCAAAAGCAGGCCAGTTTATGTAGGTATTTTGCCGCCAATCCAGGAGAGACAGACGGAATGGCCTGCATCACCCGGGCTTGATCGCTGATATTGGCCGCCGTAAAGGTCACCAGGCTCATCTCTCCGGGCTTAACCACCACAGACTGCTGCTCGGCGCTGACCTTAAAGGGGGCGCCGCTCTGGGCATGAGTGGTAAAGCTCACGGTGACCTCGCGACTGTTATCCACCCTTTGGCTTTGTTGCGCCTGCTCCATGGAAGGCTTGCCGTTGAGGCCGGTGACATCGCAGAACACGTCATACAAGGGCACCAGCGCAAAGGCGAAGGCAAACATGGCCAGGGTAGTTAACAGCAGTTTTCGTAACAACGGCATATGGTTCATTTATTTCACCTCGGGCGGCGTCTCAAAGGTGTGATATGGCGCCGGTGAGGCCACTTGCCACTCTAAGCCCTCGGCTCCGTCCCACACCTTGGCCGGGGCTTTCTCGCCGGCCTTGATGCACTTAAACACCACGGCCACAAACAGCAGCTGCGATAAGCCAAAGGCAAAGCCACCGATACTGATAATGGCGTTAAAGTCGGCAAACTGCAGCGCATAGTCGGGGATACGACGGGGCATGCCCGCCAGGCCGACAAAGTGCATGGGGAAGAAGAGTACGTTGACGCTGATGAGCGACATCCAGAAGTGCCACTTCGCCAGCGTGGTGCTGTACATATGCCCGGTCCATTTCGGCAGCCAGTAATAGGCCGCGGCCATAATGGAGAATACCGCCCCGGTGACCAGCACATAGTGGAAGTGCGCCACCACGAAGTAGGTATCATGGTATTGGAAGTCCACCGGCGTAATCGCCAGCATCAACCCGGAGAAGCCGCCCAGGGTAAAGAGCACGATAAAGGCAATGGCAAACATCATGGGCGCTTCAAAACTGATGGAGCCGCGCCACATGGTCGCCACCCAGTTGAACACCTTCACCCCGGTGGGCACGGATATCAGCATGGTGGAGTACATAAAGAAGAGCTCGCCGGCCAGCGGCATGCCGGTGGTAAACATATGGTGCGCCCAGACCACGAAGGACAACAAGGCGATGGACGCGGTGGCATACACCATGGAGGAGTAGCCAAAGAGTTTTTTGCGCGAGAAGGTGGGCACTATGGTGGAGATAATGCCGAATGCCGGCAAGATCATGATGTATACCTCGGGGTGACCGAAGAACCAGAAAATATGCTGGAACATCACGGGATCGCCACCGCCGGCGGCGTTAAAGAAGTCGGTGCCGAAGTATTTATCCGTCAGTACCATGGTCACCGCCCCGGCCAGTACCGGCATCACCGCAATCAGCAGGAAGGCGGTGATCAGCCAGGTCCACACAAACAGCGGCAACTTCATCCACTTCATGCCCGGCGCCCGCAGGTTGACGATGGTCACTATCACGTTAATCGCGCCCATGATGGAGCTGGCCCCCATGATATGGATGGCAAACACGAACAGCGCGGTGTTGTCGTTACTGTAGGTGGTCGACAGCGGCGCGTAAAAGGTCCAACCGAAGGCCGGACCGCCCCCATCCATAAACAGCGACATCAGCAAGATGGCAAAGGCGAAGGGCAGGATCCAGAAGCTCCAGTTGTTCATGCGCGGCAAGGCCATGTCCGGCGCCCCGATCATCATGGGGATCATCCAGTTGGCCAGGCCGGTAAAGGCCGGCATCACCGCACCGAAAACCATGATCAAGCCATGCACCGTGGTCATCTGATTAAAGAAATGCGGGTCAACCAATTGTAATCCCGGCTGGAATAGCTCGGCGCGAATGACCATGGCCATGGCGCCGCCGGTTAAAAACATCAGCAAGGAAAACAGCAGATACAGCGTGCCTATGTCTTTATGGTTAGTAGTAAAGAGCCAGCGTTTAATGCCGGTCGCAGGCCCGTGATGTTCATGTGTTGCAGCGGCTGTACTCATTGTTCTCCCCCATCAATAAAGGCCTGAATCTCACTTGGTTGCACCGTATCGCCGGTGTCATTACCAAAGGCATTACGCTGATAGGTAACAACGGCCGCGAGCTCTTTAATGGTGAGCTGGCTCACGAAGGCCTGCATGGCCGTGCCCGGTTTACCGTGCACCACAATATCGATGTGGTCTTTGATTTCGCCGGTCGCGATTGGGCTGCCCTTGATTGCCGGGAATACTCCGGGAACGCCGAGACCCGTTGGTTGGTGACAGGCTACGCAGCGGGTCATATAGATCTTCTCGCCGGTGCTCATGAGCTCGTCATGAGACAGGGTTTGGTCGAGTAAGGCGGCATCGGCATCGGCCTGGTCCAACATCGCTTGTTTTTGCGCCGCCAGCCAGGTATCAAACTCCTCAGGGGATTTCGCTTCAACCACAACGGGCATAAAGCCGTGGTCCTGACCACACAGCTCGGCACATTGACCGCGATAGATACCCGCTTCGTTAACCTTGGTCCAGGCCTCGTTGATAAAGCCCGGGTTGGCATCTTTTTTCACCGCGAAGTCTGGCACCCACCAGGAATGAATGACATCGTCCGAGGTCATCAGGAAACGCACCTTTTTACCGGTAGGGATCACCAGAGGCTTATCCACTTCCAACAGGTAATTTTCGCCCTTAGCTTCTGCGTTTTTAATTTGCTCCTGGGGCGTGGCCAGCAGCGAATAAAAGCCCAGATCATGACCCATGTATTCATAGTGCCATTTCCACTGCGAGCCGGTGATCTTGATGGTGACATCCGCCTTGGAGGTGTCCTCCATGGCGATCAGGGTTTTGGTCGCGGGCACCGCCATGCCGATAAGAATTAAAAATGGGATCGCGGTCCAAAGAATTTCGACCTTGGTGCTTTCATGGAAGGTGGCGGCGGTAGCGCCCTTGGATTTTCGGTGCCTGAGCAAGGCCCAAAACATGACCGAGAATACGATCACCCCAATCACACAACAGATGATAAATATCGTCATATGCAACTGGTAAACATTCTCGCTGATATCCGTCACCCCAGGGCGCAAGTTGTACTTGCTGTTGGCAAAGGCCATTTGGGGAACAAACAGACACAGCAACATGAGGGAGCAAAGCTGCTTCATGTACCATCTCCTTAACTACGCGCAACGCAAAAAAGGGAAGAGGCAATTACTGCTAGCCATTCTTCGTTATTATTATGCTTGGACTGGCCGATTCAATTTACTGCAATAAAAGTGCGCAAAAAGCAACCAGCAAAGCCTGTAATATAACCAATTAGTCAAGAATTGAGCGAATAGCAAGAAATGAAGCGTTTTAGTTTTGCTTTTTTAAATAAATATTTGGGGGATATTCAAACTGTTAGCGCGTAAGGAAAGAAAGGAGAAAAGCGCCGTAAAACCCCCAATAAACGGCCTATCGGGGGCTAAATGCGGGGTAAAACCTACATCCAGTCGGCGTTTCGAATTACGCCAACTGCTAAACCCTCAATATTAAAGGATTCATGTTCTAAATCGACTTCGATGGGGGCAAACTCGTCGTTCTCCGCATGCAGTAACACCTTACGACCAGCCTTTTCCAAACGTTTGACCGTGACGTCTTCCCCGACACGGGCCACCACCACCTGACCGTTTTCCGCCACCTGGGCGCGGTGTACCGCCAGCAAGTCGCCATCGAGAATGCCTATGTCCTTCATACTCATGCCGTTAACGCGCAGCAGGTAATCCGCCGCCGGTTTAAACAGCAAGGGGTCGATTTGGCAATGGCTCTCAATATGTTCCTGCGCCAAAATGGGCTCACCGGCGGCTACGCGACCTATCAGCGGCAGGCCTAATTGCTCCGGCTCTTCTTCCTCAACCAGCTGAATACCACGGCTGGCGCCGGGTTTCATCTTGATCACCCCTTTCTTGGCCAGCGCCTTCAGGTGCTCTTCAGCGGCATTGGCACTGCGAAAGCCCAGCGTTTGTGCAATTTCGGCGCGCGTCGGCGGCATGCCGGTATCTTTAATAAAGACTTTGATCAGCTCTAAAATTTGCGATTGGCGTTTAGTTAAAGGGCGCATACAACTGGTTTTCCATACAGTACATTTAACTGTGAGTATATACAGTTGTCAGAAAATCGCAAATAAATTCAAGGAATTTGCCAACCCCTGTGGCGTTTAATTTATTTCCAAAAAAATCCGTTAACAATAAACTTTTTAAATGCTCAAAGAGTGAAGGGGTATCTAGCGATCTGGGTCTACTCCAGCTCTAACTAAAGGATGGCTGAGAAATTGATATTTATTCAAATAGTTCAGTAGCTTGTTACCGTTCTTTTATCAATATTGGCGGTAAAACGTTTGAAGCCTACTGCTTTACTATGCTTAGTGCACACTAGTTGGAACTAAGCTATCGAAAACCGCGGTGCTAGGTGTAGTGATAGTCAGCTAGGAGTGAGGATCGGACGTTCATCCTTCTACCAAAATCACAGTGTATACATCCATAATCGTTGCGTTTCTCCCATAGTCAGGAAAACGACCCAATGGGTCGTTTTTGTCGTGTCCACGTTTAGAGCAATGTAGAATAACTTCAATGCTGTTAAGTACTTCCTAAATTTGCTATCAATGGTCATAGGACAAAAATGAGACCGATTTGGACAGGAAAACGACCCAATCGCTCGATATTAAATTGTTTGAATTTTTAGGAAACTATGAAGAATATCGAAATTAGAGATATCTTGAGGTTCGCTGACTCTTTGAAGAGTGAAGACTCCGAGCATACATATCACCGTTCTTATCGCCATTTCGTAAAGTATTTCTGTGACAAGGATACTCTTACAGAGCAAGACTTGGTTATTGGTGCAAATTTCACTTATGGATGGATGCCAACAATCATGAACTTCAAGTCGAATAACTTTGAAGAGTCGCTGAATATACTAAACAAGGCAAAGTTGCCTGAACGAATTTCAAGTGATGAAATCCTTGCTTTAAAGTCATTGGTAAACAACTCTCTTGTTGGCGTTTCAAAACTTCTACATTTCGTAAACCCAAATGTTTATGCGATTTGGGACAGCAGGGTGTGCCATTTCCTTCTTGGTAAGTCTCACAAGTACATTATTGAAAAAGTAGATTTGTACTGGGAATACTTAGACTTGTGTGGACGAGTAGCATCAGAACCAAAATTTAAGGAAATACACACTGCTTTCGAAGCTTCGGTCAATTACCAAGTTGCAGAGTTTAGAGTCGTTGAGCAACTGATGTTTGTTAATAGCAGTACAACGATAGCAAAATTCTAACAAACTGTTTAAGAGTGATTCGCAACGCGTGGCATTTTCACTATGCGTTGATTTAAGTGATTAAGGTGGTGTGCGTAGACTTCGGCATTGCGTTGCTCACACCTTAACAGGGCGTTAGTAGCAATCTGTAATAGTTGAACAAGGAAAATATTAAAATGATGAAAGCAATTTCTAATATTGTCACCGTTTGGGGATTTATATCTATTCTTATCGTAATTTTTAACTGGGCGGGATTACTTCCAAAATATGATATTCAGCTGGTGGAAAAAAAGGCTATTACGCCAGAGGTTCTAGTCCACCCAGGTGAAAACATCCGACTAAATGCTTTATTTTTAAATTCTGTATCAAACCAGAAGATTGAAGCCATAACTTGGAGCTTACAAGATTCTAAAGGAAATAAATATCAAGGTATTCCAAATTTAAGTTCAGTAGACATTCAATTATTACCAGATTTTTCTGGAATGATGAAAATCAGCGTTGAGGCCAAAATTTTTGGAGAAAGTAATCCTCGGACCGGAGAAGGAAGCTTTCAAATAGTACAAACTAATTCATACCAAATGAAAAAACTGACCCATGGTGAGTTTTCTTTACCGGATAATCTTACTGAAGAACACCTAAAGTTAATGCAAGTTTACGCTGGTTCATCTCAGTGGGTTGACGCAGCAATGGCTGACTCGAGGGGAAGTATTGCAAACCTGAAATCTCAAGTTGATGAATTGACGACTTGGGGCGGAAAAGCGTATATCCGTTATATTCCTAAAGAGTCAAATAGTGAACAGTTTGAATATGCTGTCGCTACTCAGATAGATGCTGATGAAAATAACCAATAACATTAAAAGCTTAGGCAACTAACAAGCCTTTAAAGCAAGAAAAATAAAGCTTGGCTTTGTCACTGCGTTCCTAATTTTAGTCAAGCGTTTATTTGCCTTTTAGTGGGGCGTTATGGCACAGGAGCAAAATTTGGAACTACAAACGTCTAAAAGTACAAATATTGTATTGAAATCTACGTTCAACCTTTTGAAAAAAGCTCATAATTTGTATGCAGAACACAGGGTTAAACAGTTCCTTGATGCTATTGATTCTGAAGTTGAATACCTATCACTCGACAAGCAAATAGAACTCAATGAGTTTTTGAATAGTAAAGTAGCTCAAAAAGTTCTAGCTGACTATGCATCTGCAATTACATCTACGTCAAGTGAGATCGGGTTAAGAGCGTTAGCTTTAACCTTCATAAATGATCGCCAGTTTAACTTTAGTGAAAATGAAAAAGTCAGATTTATTTCTTGTATCAATGGTATAGATGACCTAAAGGTGAACTTATTTATTAAGTTAGCTTCATTGAAGCAACTGGAGTTTAAAACAGTATATCCAGTTTACGTTGTTAATAACCTGAACTTTGATGCCTTAAGCTTAGGCGTAGATGTGGATGAATTGTTTGCTTACACAGAAGACTTTATTAAAAGGGGACTATTGCTCCGAGATCCTCGTTCAACAGATGGCGGTAATTTTTACTCTCCAAAAGACGGCGACTGGTCAATCTGCTTTGGCATAAGTCCCACATTGCAGAGATTTGCGTCAGTATTGATAAAAGCAAAGTTGTTAGCTGTGAAGTAGTGCCATAACAAAGCATTTAAGAGTGATTCCCAACGCTTGGCATTTTCAGTTCAAGGTTGGGTTTCGTGTTTACGGTGGTATGGTTGAGGTTAGGTGGTAGCGTTGCTCACACTGGTAAGGCCATTTAAAATCCCCAACTTAGCTTGTGACTATGGCATACGTAAGGAATCCGCCTCCGGTAAGAAGCAAGCAAATGATCAAGAGGTTGTATAAAAACAAAAGCGGTTTAGTGAAGGCTGATAGTCCCTTTGCCATAATAAGCATCCTTGTCGGTACGCTAGATTCACATAGTCCATTCAGCTTTAATTATAGAGGATAAGAAGCCTTTTCCCAGTTGGCTTTTCAATCTGGTTAGCCAAATCGTGTAGTAATCAGCGCTCATCATATTAAGGGCCATTGCTGTATTCGAGCCAGAAATTTAAGTGGCGACTTAAAAGACCACATACGGTCTATTATGGACTTTTTTGTGTCGTAATAGTCCTTATAAGAGCCATTATGAATACCCTAGATTTCGGCTCTATAGCAAAACGGTCCTTTTTGCTTTCTAGAAAATAACACCATCGAGTTAATTCAATTCAGGCTTGAGCCTTACTCATTCCCTTTTATTAGCTCCCTCAGTGGCAAACGCTCTAATAAAAGTAACACCAGCTCTCGTTGGAAGTATTGATACTTATCAGGGATATCCAGGTTGGTGATCTTAGCTGAGTGAACGTCACCAGTGTACTCTCGAATGCGCTCTATATGTTTTGCTTCAAACACATAGATTTTATCAGCCCATTGCAATAGCTCTTCACTACATAAGCGAGAGCCAGCCTTAGCAACATACTTAGCGCTTAGCCCAGCTGAGCGATATTCGTTAATACCATCGGCAGCGCTAAATAACTCTTCGGCTGTTTTGCTGCGTTGGATATTGGCAGTGCATAAGAAAAGAATGTTCATGATGTGAATTCTTAGCTTGCGTTTAATTCATCATATCAAATTCAATTTGGTCTGGTTAGAGAAGGCTACGCATGGAACTAGCACTTTTAATTTTTTTCTCTCCAATTACCTTGCTTACACAATCTTGCTCCAGACCTAAGCTAACAGCTCCTTTAAACAGACACATTAGGAGCACCTATGTCTAATCCCAAAAAGCCAATGACCACTGAAGACGCCGCACGTATCCAGAGCGAATACGCAAAAAAACATGGAGGAAAAGTGCCTAAAAACCACTTTGTAGGACGCGCGCAGAGGGCCGCCCAAAAGAATCAAGACAAGTAATTTTGACTTATTATGAGGTGGGCGCTCCCACCTCTTTTGGAGAGCTAGATGAGACGCTATAGCAAAAATAAGGAAATAAACTCTTATATTAAGCGGTTAGTAAAAGAACAACTGTGTATTGTGAATAGAGGAAAGAAACATAATAAACTCTTATCAAGACATGGGACGCACATTACAATACCTTCTACACCAAGTGATTGGCGTGCATATCATAACTTTAGAAAGGATGTCGAAAAGGTGATAATGAATGAAACTTTATAAAGCGAAAAGGACTACCCCTTACCCCACAGCGCAGGCTCTACTAAGAAGTATATCAACTGCGTTTGATACCAAATCATTCTTGTCATCATCAGATGCACGAAAGCTTGATGATAGCTGCTCTAAACAAGTTGATATCCATATCGGTGAGTTTGAAAAATTAAAAGAACTTACAGTCATCAGCCCAATTCGTAACGTATATGGAGACGAAATTGCGGCAAGAGTCACAATATTTCTGCAAAAAGTATTCAAGTCTTATTTTGATTGGATTTCCACTCACCCTTTAGATGGGTTCTCCATTGGGCAAGCTAATAAATATCTTGAAGACAGCGCACTCCTATCGAGTTTAGTAACCAGCACCTTCTTAGAAGAAGATAATCACTCACAGAAGTTATGTGCCCCCAATGGAGTTAATTTAACTATCCTGGATGACGTAGAAGATAATTCTTTACTTACACTGTTCAAATCGAAAGAGGTTAAAGACAGGGTTCGGACATGGATCAAACAAGCCGAATTGCCATCATTCAAATATGTGGCATCCCTAGAACAGCATGCCCCGCCTAATTCCCATGACGAAAAGCAATGGAACAACTTAAAGTGGAGTATTATCGCTACAAGGTTCTTATTAGAATTTCAACCACATCTAGAGAATGCTCGGTTTGCGTTCGATGACTTCAAAAACTCAACTGAAGATAATCGAATGCAACTTTCCGATAACTACTTGCGTTTGCAAAGTCTCATTAACGATGTTCTCCACGAATACAAGCAAAACGCCCGCTCTCCAAAGTCTGAAAAGAACAAAAAAATAGTCTCAGAACTACTTCTTTCAATAAAAACGGAGCTTGATAATTGTACTGAGCTCGAGGGCTTGACCTATCGATATCACCAATTATTAGGAAAGCATCTCGTACTATCAGGTAAGTTAGAAGAAGCTAATTTCGCATATAAAAAGGCTTTCGAGCTATCACTTTATAGAGCTCATTCTAAAGACCAAATTCAAGCTATCATTAGTGAAGCTTTGGTTGTAGCTGCTTACCAAACTAAAGCTGATAAAGTATTTATCACGCGACTCAAATCTGCTTCTATTTTGTTTGGTTTTGATCTTTTGCCAGCGAAGACTAAATCAGAAAACAAGCAGAAACTAGAAGTATTAGCGAGTAATGAAATTGAACACTATCGCTATAACTTCAACAACTGTTTTCCAGCCCAGTATGCATACCCTAATACAGCTTACCCAGAGTACGATCTCAAAGTTGGTTCTATTGTAGAGGAGACTCCCCAAAACCCTCTCGATACTCAAAGGAAAAACATGAAGGTCGGCTCTAAAGCTGGAGTCCAACGTAAGATGCCCCCAATTGTTTATGCCGCTCTTCATAATGACGTTGAGCAAGTTAAATCATGCTTAGAGCGTGGAGATAGCGTTAATGTCACATCTGAAGTTGGTGACTCTCCGTTATTGATGGCCCTCTCTCATTTAGATCGCTTTGATCCATTAACTGAGTCTCTTGATAGACAAATTTTTGAAGCTATCTCGCTTAAGCCTCATTCAGCTAAGATATTAAATACAGTCACAACGCGAAAGATGAACTTCCCTTTGATGGCAGCCGTTTGTACTGGGGAGCCTGAAATTGTACATAAAGTTTTATCGCTAAATGAGGACATTGAAATTGATCTTAGAGGTGGACTCGATTCGGAGAGTGCCTTATACCATGCTCTTGGCCTAGTGAAAGAGTGTAAAAAACCTATTTGGACTATCGACGACTTTTTAAATAGGCTACAGCCTGAAAATCTTCATAGATTAAAGCCCCTCTTTGCTGGGGTGAATATTGATGATTTACCAGTTATTAAAAATGAGAGGCATAAGAAGATTCTCGAGGAGTATTTGGAAGAAATTAATAAACGCAAATTAAAAAACTATCCCACCGTTTCAAAAATGCGGCAAATTGCCAGGATCTTAATAAAAAAAGGTTCTAATGTTAATTTAACACATAGAATAAAAGGGATGGATTACACCCCCCTTATGTTAGCAGCCGAAATGGACGAGCTAAATCTATTCAAGCTCATGATTGAACATGAAGGGGACTGGAAGAAAAGCTATACATTGCCCATCTATGCCACCCATAGAAATAAAGCTATCAACTGCCTCGACATAGCAAAACACTATCGTTCTGAACGCGTGGTAAAGTATATTCAAACTGAATTACTTTGTTGACACGTACTAGCTCAGACTTGATCTGACAGTTACCCATTTTTCAATCGGTGACTATCAGTTTAGATTTGAGCTAAATTCTTCTCAGCCCAAATCGATTTCCCATCCAATAATGTTTCCAGTGGCTTTCTGCCACAGCACAATTGAACTGATGGTCAGCTCTGTGTCAAAAACAGTCACCCACCAATCCATATAACCTAATATAATTTAAATGGCACTTCCACAGGTAGATACAGCCCTTCACTTGGTCGCTTCATCTCTTCATAATGAATAGCCAAAGATAAATACATTATCGAATTTCTAGCTAACTTCATTAATGTCATTAAGCGCGATTCGAACTGGCTTATAGGTATTAAAAGGGTGTGGGAAGATAGCTTTTCTTTCTCAACAATATTTAAATCTAAGACTGACAACCTTAAGTTGAGCTTATTCTTTTTCCCTTCTAATTGCTCAATTAAAGAGTTATTACAATCTTTTTTAGCCTGTTTTTGTTCTTTATAAACCTCTTTCAAGTCAGCTTGGATTTTTACAATTTCTTGCTTTGTCTTGTTCAACTCGGCTTCATGAAAGCTTTTATCTGAGTGAGTAAGTTCATAACCAAAATCATCCACAATTTTGAGCGAACGGTGTTCCATAGCATTTCTAATCTCTGAAAATGATTTTGCGTCTGGATCTATCCATTTTGATACGGAAGATGACTTTGTAACGTCTCGAATATCTTTCAGTATGTAAAACAATGCATGAATAAAATGATTATCGCTATCCTTCAGCTTCTTGTGAGGTTTCCAGTCTCTTTTCCAGTTCTTAGCTTTGAAATCCCTAAATAGACTATCGATGCTTATCATATTGTCGTCTTTCAGGTCGTTCAAATCAAAAAAACGACTCACAAGGTAAGCAATTTTATCAAACAGTGAATACAGTGTACGAAACGCGGATTTGTAGTGGCCAGTTTTTAAGTTATTGATTGAGTGTGACATATCATCAACATGCAGATATGTAGAATTGAAGAAATGCGGGACATCATCGGGGATATTTTTTGCTGAAAAAATGAGATAACGAGCATGGCAATAGTCATTCTTTAGTTCGTCAAAATTACCGTGGTAAGCAAGCCCCTCATGCATAGCTAGTGTTGTATTTATGGTTTGAACAAATGAGGGCAAAGCAAGTACATCTTGATAAGAAATTTCATACTCACAAACGTCATTCAGATCATTGATAAAAAGTTTGTTTTTTGCACACCATTGTAAATACTGTTTGTGTTTTCTGGTTTCAAAGTCATCAAATTCATCTTTAAAGTAATCAAATGCAGAGACTTCAAATGTTTGCTCAAACCATTCCTTGAACTTAAATAAGTAACCTTCACCTTCAAGGTCCCCCCTTTGTTCAGGGTATAGCTGATCAATATTTTTAATTGCTTCTTTAATGAGTTGATAAGCTATAAAGTAGTGATACTCTTTATGTCCATTGTCATAAAGAGATTCTCCTAGGAAGATTTGGTTCCGAGCTTTTGAGACGATAGCTACAACATTGCTGTTGATTGATATGGCTTCGTCATAAAGCGATATACAACACAAAGCTCTTCCCTGCGAGGAAAGACTATTTGCTAAATTAGTGACAACCCTCGACCTGAGGTCTTCATATGTATGGATGTTGTTAACGTCTTCACTTCGATCAATTTCAGGAATACTGTGTAAAGCTTTTCTGTAAAATATTACCGCTTTCATCAAGTCATCTGAGTACCACTCAACTGTCCGAGCGTCATAAAGAACAGAGTAGCAATTTGCCACTGTATAGAAGTAATGAGCCTCATGCAGAGGATGCTCAAACTCAAAATCTCGCTCTGTGAGTCTTTCAATTAGCTTTACCAACGAGTCAGTATCTCTGTTTATGATGTGATAATCTGCTTCTTCATTGAACTTGTTAAGTTCGTCTCTCGTCATTAACAAAATAGCTCCTTTATACTGATATGACTCAAATAGAACCTAACATAATGGACATGATAACTAATATTAAATGCATAAATAATATTTGGTTCTATACTACTTATAATAATTTCAAGAATAATAGTTCAAAATGATTATGGTGAGATAATAAGACAAACTGAATGCCGTTTTTGCTCTTACGAAACGACTGCAAACTGCCTAGGAGAACTTTGTCATTTCATGTGTAGGTGCTTTATTTTTTCGAAATCGACAATGTTGCTCTTTTCATTTTTAGGACAAAAATTTCATACGACATAAACTCTCCTACTAACGCCGCATTAAGGTGTGAACATACTACCATGACACTAAACCAATCAGCCTTAAACACGAAACCCAACGATGGAACAAAAATGCCAAGCGTAGGGAATCACTCTTAAGTATTTTTGTGTATGTTTATCAGCCAGTGCGTAACGCTAATAGTTCGGGAATACTATCCGTCTCTCTGTACAAAGTAAGACTCTCATCCTGAGACTCAATAGCCAGGATGGACATCCTATCAGCTAACTCGTTGCCCTCAATGCCGACATGTCCTTTTACATGGTGAATTGTAATTTGAGACGATATTTCTTGGTAAAGAGAATACGCTGGCTTAATGATATCCAAGTTTTTGATTTCACCATCAGACTTAGCCCAACCCTTTTTCTCCCATCCACTTGCCCACTTTGTAATACAATCGATAGAGTATTTTGAATCACAAAAAATACCGACGGTACTTCCACCTGCCAACTTTTCCTTGGCAAGCAATAAAGCTTGACTGAGACCATGAAGTTCCGCTGTATTGTTGGTACCGAAGGATTGGTATAAACCATACCAAAGCTCAATTAACTTGTTATGTTTATATACAGCAAGCCCAGCTCCTGCCTCACCAGGGTTAGGCTCACATGCGCCGTCTGTATATATCTTTACGTCAAAAGGCATAGCGTCTATTTGTTCCTGAGACAGAGGGACAGATTTAAGCTTGCTAGATTTTTTGACGATCTTTGGTTTTGTTTTCGGAGTCTTTGATTGAGGTTTCTTTCCAAACGCACATTCGGCTTCTTCTAGCGTTACAAACGACTTAAATTTTGCTCCAGCAAAACCATCAACCAATGACTTACACTTTGCCCAAGTCGTGAATATGCCTGTCTCACGACCTTTCCAAACTACATAATACTTTTTCGCCATACTGTCCTCCTAATCCACATTGGCCGCGTGCACATAACGCCCGCATTTGAGGCTGGTTTGGAGCGCAGCGGAAAAAAGTCCGGCAATATGCGCTTGTTAGGTGTTTTCCAGCACATACTCTGCGGCATTAATATTGTCCAATGTATTCTCAACGAGTTTCTTATATAAATCAAAATGTATGGAAGAATACTCCAGTTTATAAATCTTATTGATATAAAAATATTGTTCAAGATTTCCCTTGTAAAGCGCAAGTCTCTCCTGGGCGCTGTCTTTCTCAAATCTTGCCATCTCAATCAACTCATCAATAGGCAAAGGTAGATTTATAAATATTCGCCCATCATAACGCCATGCATTTTTTGTGGTCTCGTACTCCCACATTGTTAAATATCCTGAATCTCTATAGATTTTGGATATTTGCCGATCATGCACTGGATTCTCAATTACATACTGTGTAATTTGTTCGAGGGTTTGAATGTCTTTTTTAGCTATCTTTCTAACTTTTGAAAGAATTTCATTTGTTATATGTGACTGCTTCTCAATCGGGTTTTC
Organism: Pseudoalteromonas sp. BDTF-M6; assembly: GCF_018334135.1. NCBI lineage: Bacteria > Pseudomonadati > Pseudomonadota > Gammaproteobacteria > Alteromonadales > Pseudoalteromonadaceae > Pseudoalteromonas > Pseudoalteromonas sp. BDTF-M6. The sequence continues at coordinate 258,676 of NZ_JAGXTQ010000002.1, read as the reverse complement.
ACTGTTCGCAAAGCTGATTTCTTCATCTATGGCTTTTCTCGCTTTCCTTGGAACCTCTTGAATATTTTGAGATTCGAGAATTTCTTGGGGCGTACAAAAAGAAGCGCTATCTACTAACTTAACGCCAGCATATTCGTATGCTTGCGCTACAAGCCTAGAGCAAAACTGCCTATTCTCATTTTCCCTCTTACTTACCTTCAGCTTTGCATTGACTGCACTTTTTACAGAATACGTAGTTCCTATCTTTGATCTCGCGAAAATACATGCTTGATTCACTGTTTCTTGATCACATTTGACCCTCAAAACAGTCACGTTTTCAGATGCATCAAACAGAAGCCTTTGCAGATTACCTGAATGAACGCCGTTAGCATCAGAATGTATGTAGCTACCATGACCTACATAAAGAATTGCATGTGAGAAATCACTTCCAGTCGATTTCCTTACAACTTTGCTAGTTGCTGAGTTCTCACTTGTAAGAAGAATATCACCATTCTTTAATTCGCTAATGGGGATTATGTACAACAGTTCGCTCCATATTTGATAAAACACCTAACGCCCCATTCAGGGGCTTTTAATTGCTGGCTAAAATAACGAACGCAGTGAGGAAAGCCAACAGTTAAAAGCCCCTCACTGCAATAGCTTGTTATATTTCAACTTCTTCGAATATTGCATACGATTTGTGAAGTATTCGTGCACCTATAAACACCTTCTCCGATGTGATACCACAAGAGTATCTATAAGATTTACCAACCTCAACAACTGCAATAATTTCAGCGTCTGTCGCACCACCTCCATAATTGCATTGCAATATGAATTTATACTCGCCTGGTTTCAGGTAAGCTTCTTGAATAGCATTTTGCATTGGCTTAAATTCCATTACTACTGAACCATTAGCGTCAAAGACTGCATTGATAAATGCACTCGGTTTGCCACTAAACGGCTTATGTGGTTGTTTGAAGATATATGCCAACTGGTTTTGAGCAATTCCTTCGGGGTTGTGAAATCTTGTAGCTTGGCAACCAGCCAATAAAAGAACAAGAAAAACCAACATGGAGCTTTTCACTAAACTATCCTTGAAATATAACAGGTTATCAGTAAGACCTTACAAAGTAGCATACCTTGCAAGGTTGGAATCTTCTACTGTCCGGTTTTCATTCAAAGCCACCAGCTTTATCACACCTCTTCGAGCCCAGGCAAAATGCCAGCCCCCTCACTTATCCCGCGCTGTTTTGGTGTGTGGCTACATGTGAGTAAAGGACTCCTGCGTCGGACCGTTGAAGTGGCAAACAGTTTGTTTTGCCTAACCGTGCTCTCGCAGTCGAGTTGATGTTGCTTTAATGCAGCAAACACAATCGTCAAGGGAGACTTGAATACGGTGAGACCTCGGGGGTGGACGTTTCGACGTATATCCTTGTAGCTCAACTCCATCACACTCTCAAAAAAGCTATCCGGATGAATAAGTAACAGGCGACAGACTTTATCCAGCCGTTTTAACAGCTCACTGTCATATTGCCAATTTGTCTGGTGTAGCTTTTTAGCCTGATGAGTTTCAACCTGCTTTCTTAGAATGTTGTCTGAATTGCTTTTTGCATTGCCGTGGGTAATCACTTTTTCTATAGCGGCTACCTCATGAGCCAAAAATCTGTTCGTCCAAAATGCTTTTTTATTCCTAACTCCTCGCAAAGCTTGATAAATTTTTCATAAATACCCCTATCTACCGAAAATTTCCGATGCTTTACCGCAAAACTTAACCACCTGTTTTTATTGGGAAAAACATTTCCTTACAAAATAATTTAAAAAAAGCTTCAAACTGCGTAACTGGGTGTCTTTGCTATCAAATCTATCAATCGCTCAATTTCAAAAAACCAGCATTTACTTTAAAAAAGTGAACCACGTGGTGAACAATTATCTTGCTAAAACAAATCGTTACGCGAACCGAAAACAAGTATATCGTAATTTTTAGCCCTTAACTTTCAAGAACTTGCGCTCAAACTAAAAAAGCTGTCAAACTGAATAAGAGTTCCGGAGGCCACACGGCTTCATAGTCATAGTTTGCGCAAAGGGAGTTGCCTATTTAATGAGCATAACCTTTAATTATGAGCTATAACTTTTATTGTGCAAGAAAACGAAGGGAAGGCACTGAGCTTTTTCTTCAAGTTAGCAATATCGAAAATGATGCAGAGTTATTACGTCGAGGTAGCGATAAAACAACAATAAAAACCAGCTTGGTGCAGTTTTGCATTGCAGGATTTCGTCTTACATCGAGGTGCATGTAATGCAACGAAACAGAATGACACTTGAGCGCAAGCTGCCTAGGAGAAGCAGGGTTACTCACCTACACAGGTTCTTTTCCTATAAAAATCAAAGCATGATTTTTTGCGAGAGCGCAATGGAAGCGCATGCAGCCCTGCTGCTTGAATTCGACAACAGCGTAGTACGCTATACCTCACAACCCTTCACCACTCACTATCAGCTCAATGGCAGAGCCACACGCTATACACCTGACTTTTTAATTAAGCTGGCCTCCGGCGAGTTTAAAAGCCTCGAGATAAAGCCCAGCAACAAGCTCAATACACTGCGACTTACTGACAAGTTTGCTGTGTTAAAGCAGCATTTTTCAGAGGAGCTCTACCACCCGCTGGAGCTGATAACTGACAAAGATATCTATCGCGGTACCAACATCAACAACTACCAAAAGTTATACGGGTTCCGTCAGCTTCCGCTCACCCCTTCAGAGCAAGCTCGATTCATTGAAATAGACGCAGATACTGTGACCCTTTGCGAGCTAATCACAATCTTGTCCAATCACAGTGATACTCCCTATTGCGATGCGATGAAGCTCCTTGCACATGACCTGTTCGCGTGGCATTGCACAAAGCCTCTCATCGGCAGTTCACTACTAACCAAAGTAGGGGTGGCTTCATGAGCGCAACCGTATTGCAAGAAGGTCAAAAGCTCATGTATCGCGATACTATGGCGACCGTTAAAACAATTGATAGAGAATCAATCGTCTTAGAGCTTCATAACGGCTGTAAGCAGTTTACGCTGAGCCAATACCAAAAAGCAGTGACCCAGGGTTACATCAAAGAGGCGCCCGCCACTTTTGTCCTCGGTGAATTAAAACCCCTGTTGGGCGAAGACGAGCTCTTTCTCGCGCAGCGATACAGCGATTACCTTTCCCCTCTCAAATACATGCAAGCGAACCGCTCCTTAGAACGCATCGCGAAAGTCATCGAGACTGTCGCCCTCAAACGAGGTGATACTGGTAAAAACAAACCCTCAGCAATTACGGTATACCACTGGCTAGTAGACGCAGAGACAAAATGGAACTTCGACTACGTTGCGATGGTGAATGCCAAAAAGCGCAAACCTGGATGGCGAGTGAGTGATGAATGCCGCGATCTATTTTTCGAGATAATTGATAGATTCTACCTTAAATCGATAAAACCAGGTCCTGACCGAGGACTGAGCAAATCAGAGTGTTGGCTGGAGTTTCGACAAGCGCAAGAAAAGTTATTAGCAGGCCTCTCAACAGAAGAAAGAGCTAGCTACAAAGGCATGAAACGCTCGAGCTTTATGGACAAACTGAATCAACTAGACCCTGTTGAAGTATGCATTGCCAGAGAAGGGTATGATAAAGCTCGTAGAATGTTCAGGGGCTCTGCTCACCACATCGTTGCAGAACGGCCTTTAGAGCTGGTGCAAATAGATGCTGTTCACATTAATGTCGGGTTATTGGATTGCGATGGAAACTTCGTCGGTATGCCTGTCATTTTCTTTGCAATTGATGTGTTCACCCGCACGATTTTAGGCTACGTCATCTCTTACGCTCACAAACGCAGAGAAGATATGTGCTCTGCCATCGAGCTATTGAAAGTCTCTATCCAAGAAAAGCAAAAGCCCGCCCACACTAAACATGGCTGGCCGCTGCACGGCAAGATTGAAACTGTTCAATATGATTCTGGCGTCTTCAGCTCAAAATTAATGAGCTCTTATCTATTGCACATTGGAGTTAATGGCCGCCAAACACAGCCTAGAAGCCCATGGCAAAATGCTTTTATAGAACGGTTTCATCGCACCTTTAGAGAGTCTTGCTGCACATTCATTCCTGGCTATGAAGGCAGCCGCAATAGTGAAAAGAAAGACTCTACGCCTATTAAGCAATCTGCGGCAATCACTGAAATTGAGTTTAAACGCATAGTAGAAACATTCATCCTAGATAAATATCACCAGCGTCCTCACGGTGGATTAGGGCAATGTACACCTGCGGACATGGCTGAAAATTTTCGCGCCTTAGTCCCCCCGCTTTCCCCTGACGATATTCGCAAGCTTGACCTCTTCCATGGAGTTGAAACTGAATTTACGATTCAAGCGCATAAGGGCATTGTCAAAAATAACATTTGGTATCACGACAAGGCTGAGTCAATCCGCAACCCAAGCAAGCTGGTTAAAATTTATAACAAGCACCATGCCACAGGTAAGCAAGTAAAAGTAAAAGGGTACTCTTCACGAGCTGATGTTTCAGCTATCTCAGTAATTGATCCAGATACGGGTGAACTGTTTAAAGTCCCATCCACCTTATACGACGAGCCAATTTCATTGTCTCAACATCAGGCCAGAACCAAGGCAGGAGGAAAAATAGATCCAGCGACAGCGGTAAATATGATGTCCCCACAACTACAGAGCTATGAAACTAACGATGAAGTAGATGGTGATCCACACCAGCCATTCCTGCCTACTTCAAGTGCCACCTCGACTCAGAGTATGCCGCCTGTGACCCAAAATGAGCTCGAGCAATGCATTACTGACAATGCCGCAGGGCAAAACATGCCTCCTGCACTGGCTCAGCCAGATAACACCGAAAAACCAGCTCCCCCTTTAATAGTTAAGAAGAACGTTAAACCACTTAAAATGTAAGGAAGTCCATGACGATTGGCGAAGTGTCACATGACGCAAATAATTTGGCGAAGCTGTATTGTATGTCTGGTAAATACAAGGCAGCTGAGAAGTCCCTTTTGCATACAATAAAATACCGCTCTTTTGAAACGGGCGGTGCCTTATTGTTGGGTGAGCCAGGTATCGGCAAGACATCACTAGCTAAGAAATTTTTAGAAGAGCATCATCAGGATCCGCTTCCAGAGCACAACAATGTATTTGGTATCTATGTTGAAGTTCCTGGCGGCACTTTGAATGGACTCCATAGTGAGATTCTCAGAGCGCTGGGCGATGAGAACTTCAACGAAGGGAAGCTCGATCAGAAAAAGCGACGGATCATGAAGCTGGTCAATGCCATGGATGTGAAGGTGATCTTTTTAGATGAAGTGCAAGTAGCACTGCCATCAAGCGGCGTCATGCCCTCCTCTAAATTCATCAAAGACATTAAGGAGCTCATCAACGGAACCCGTTGCAGCTGGGTTTTATGTGGCACACCTGAAGCTAGAGATATTCGAGATGTGGATGAGCAACTGAAAAGTAGGTTCCCTAAGGTCATTGAATTAGATAACTTTTCATTTAAGGGCTACGACAACAAGGTCGATTTTATTGCGATTCTATTCGACTTCCTCTCCACCATGCCGCGAAAATTCCCGCTGTTTAAATGCCTAAATGACTCTTTAGTCGATGAGGGGATCGGCTACTTCAAAGAAGTGGATTACTCAAATTTATTGCGGTTACTGTGTGCCACTAACGGAAGCCTCAGACGATTAAAGCTTATCCTTATGGATTGCCTGGAGCGCACGGATATCGACGACGAATTAACTAAAGAGATTTTTGCAGAGGCCTACGCCGAGTGTTTCCAAGGAGAAGCCATCAATCCATTCACTGCGGATATGGGGACGGTGAAAAAATTACTCATAGCGAGGGATCTGTATGCCTAACCAACTAGTGATCAGGCCTCGCCCAAATCAAGGGGAAAACCTATTGGGATTTCTCCTGCGCCTGGCGAATGAAAATGGCTATTACCGCCACGGTGCCATTTTTAAAGTGCTTGGACTGAAGCCCCAAAAAGGAGCCTTCAATGTATCAAGTGCGCGTTTCAACGAATTTATGGCTGCATTAGCTCACGCATTGTGTATGGGGACCAACACACTCAAAACCTTATTTTTGCCGACGCATATCGACGACGATCTGCCTTTGTCCACCGTTAAGAGCTCACTGTGTCCTACGCTTCATATCTGCAGCACTTGTCTCAGTGGTAAAGATGGGTTTATCCGACATGATTGGCAGAAATGTCACGTCACTCATTGCGAACGACATAAAGTAGCCTTGATTGATGCTTGCCCTAGTTGCCTCCAAAGCTTGCAGTGGAATGCTGACATATTTGATGGGTGCTCTCATTGCGGATTACGCTGGCATGACTATTGTGCGTTACCTCACCCTTCAATCCCTTCTTATCAATCATATGTAGAGACGTTGCAAGGGGATAAAAAGCAGACCTATCTAGAAGCACTATACTCGGCAGCGCTTATGATTAACAAACCATACCGTTTTTCGAATGACTCTATCGGCTCTTGGAAATTTAACAACAACGAATCTCAAGACCTGTTCAACAAAGGGTATTGGCTACTTGCATCGAAAGAGCACCAAGTTCAGTTCTTTAACGCTCTGCAGCGCTCACTGCGAGACAGTACAACGGCTATTTCTGCATCTACACTCAAATCACTATCCCACCCAATAAAGCAGTTACCCAATTTACAACTCCCTGCAGCAGCTTTTACCGTGAATATAGACACGCTGCTGCCCTGTAAGGTGTTTTGCTCCTTGAGTGATGTCCAAGCAAGCAAACTCCTAGGTATCACCCCTGCAGAGCTCAATCAATTAGCACGACAAGACGTTATTTCTGCTGCGATTAATAACAAGATGTACACCTACAACCTAGAGCATGTTGATGACTTTCTAGGAACGCTTTTAAACAAGGCTCGATTATCCACCGGAGCAAAGTCTCAGGATTGGTTACCACTCAGTGAATTGGCCATGGAGTCCCAACAATTCTTTTTTAATTTTGGTGAGGCCATTGAGCTTATTTTGAAAGAGAACATTCCCCTGTTTCAGCGGGCCACAACACGCTCACTCAAAGAACTTTATGTTTCTAAGAGTGCAATTTACAGTCTGCTAGCTGAGCATGAGCACTCTCAATTCAACCGCCTCTTTTCGCAATCTGAATTAAGGGCATACTTTTGTGTTCAACAGGTAAAAATTGATGCTTTAGCCACTTTGTTTGCCTGGGAAAAAGTATGTGTAAACAGAACCTGGGGACAATACACTCACAAAAGCATTCGGGAGTTTATCGATAGTTACCTTTTGTTGGATAAATGGTGCAAGAGCCGCCCTTATCCTAAAGCAACACTCTTTAACTACCTTAAGAGTCAGGGGGTTTTGCCCGTGGAAGGGCATGATGCATATCAGACCAAATTGCACGTCTTCGAAAAGTCAGAAAAGCTGATGGGCAGCATTGCGCTTTTTGAACAATGCTGGCGTAAGTCAAAGCAGCCTTACTTAGAGGTTGAGCCACATTAACACCTAAAATTCATACACCTACAGTGATGAGCGACATTCTCCAGCCAACTCCGTCCGCCTAAAAACGTCACTCCACCAAAAGAGTGTTGCGCTCATTGAAGCCCAACACTCTTTTTTATTTCTTGCTCAAAGTGGCTTAATCCAATTTTTTCTTATACCCTGTAAGGATCACCGTATAACAGGCATACATTTTTATGTAAGCTTATAATTTCACTGAACTTATAGTTTAGTGCTGAGGTGGATTTTTTGCGCGAAATTTACTCTTAAAGTGGATCAGTCAAAAAACTCCTCTTGGACACCTCCCCGTAACCCACTGTTTTTACTAAGTATAGAAGTTTCTCCTTAAATTAAACGCCACACCCCATTCTTGTGAACTTAGCCTTTGCCTTTATCACCGACTGCGCAAACCCAAAAAAAGCGCCTAAAGTTATATAGGAAGGCGATCCCGCATCGATGCATTTACAACAATAGAAGGAACCCAATATGCTCTGTATCAGCCTAGATGACGAACATGATATTGGCGTCTTTACCCCCCACGGCCAGCTTTCGGCAGCCGACTTTGTGGCGGCGGTGCGCATCATTGACCCTTATATTGAGCGCCGCGGCCCCTTAAAAGGCCTGATGATAGCCACCCGGCACTTCCCCGGCTGGGATTCATTCGCGGCGCTGTCGGCACACCTGCGCTTTGCACGCGACCACCATAAGCAGATCGGCAGGATAGCCCTGGTCACTGACTCGCCCATGGCCATGCTCGGCGAGCATTTGGCGGCGCACTTTATCAGCGCCGAAATTAAGGCCTTTAAATACGACCAGATAGAGCAGGCCCGAGCCTGGCTGCGCGAGACCCATTAAAAGCGGCTGTTGGGCTGCTCTAAAAATGCCAGCTCCTCGGGTGTCGACTGGCGCCCGAGCAGGGCATTACGATGTGGGTAGCGCCCAAAGCGGTCGATAATCGCCTTGTGCTCCAGCTCATAGGCATAGTTATCCAAAGGCCGAAAGAGATGCTCGGCAAGCACATGAATGGCCGCGCTTTCGCTGTGCATATAGGGCATGTACAAAAAGGTGCGTTCCTGCTCGGTTAGCAGCAGATCGTAACCCTTCTCTACCGCATGTTGCGCCAGGCACAGGGCCAAGGGATCATAGGCAAAGGCACCGGCGCTGTCGCGATACATGTTGCGAGAAAACTGGTCGAGCACGATGATTTCACTCAGGGCGCCGTGGGCACTGCTGCGCCAGGTATAGAGCTCGCCCCGGCAGGCGGCCGCGTGCGTGGCGGCAAACTGACGGCTCACCTCTTCGTCGAGCGCCGCACTCTTGCTAAACCAGTCCTCTGGCCGACACTGGTGAAACCAAAAATCATACACGGATTGAAAGTCCATCGTCTCCCCCTCTCAACGAACCCTGATGCTGTTACTGACAGTCTAGTCAAATCCGGTGCTCGGGGGATGACCAAGAAGCCATGTATTTTTGCCCAGCACCGCTGCTCACGGTGCGCGGCTCTGTTCCTGCGCTGCTCACCGTCGTAAAAGACTTGCAGATGCCCCACCCGTGCAGCACTATGTGAGCCAGGTTGCCACTGGGAGCAACACCCGAGCATTCACAGACCTTGCCATATAAGGAGTAGTAAGCATGAGCACACGTATTTGGGCTCAGGAAATCGATTTTGATCTTTGTCGCAAACTCGACCTCGGCGTCGGCGCCAAGGGCACGCTGATGACCAAGCTGGGCATAGAAATCAGCGAAATCGGCCCGGATTACCTGGTGGCCACCATGCCAATCAACAACGAGCTCTACAACCCCATCGGCATAGTCCACGGCGGCGCCTACGTGGTCTTAGCCGAAACCGTCGCCAGCTACGCCGCCAACTTCGCCGTCGACATCACCAAGTACTACTGCGTCGGCCAGGAGATCAACGCCAACCACCTCAAAGCCTCACGCACCGGCACGCTCAAAGCCGTAACCAAACCCGTGCACCTGGGCGGCCGCTCATCGGTATGGGAGATTAAGATCTACAACAGCGCCGGTGATTTGTGTTGTATTTCAAGGATGACTGCTGCGGTGGTGGAGAAAAGGAGTAAAAGCGCTGGGCTTTAATGCGGGATTGTTCAATTGAACGCTTGTGAATTTAAGAATGGAAGGAGAATAAGACTTCTCCTTTATATTAACTAAGAAGGTAAGTACCTGTAGGATTGGGGTGGAGTGATATTGTCACCTAGCTCACTTAAACATAAGGGGCGCTCATATCTTACAACATTTCCAACCTTAATGGCTGTCCCCTTTTCCCTACCTAAATAATATTCATCGAAAAACTGTTTAGAAATACCCGCAGCTTTCTTTGTTCGGTGCCAAAGTAGATCTGGGTGTTCTGATATGACATCTTCAATATCAAATTCACCAACAACTTTGCCCACAGGCATAGTTGAATATACCACTACAGTTTTGACACCATCTCGTTTGAAAGTATTTTTTCTAAACTCAAACTTTTTGGTACCTTCAAGGATTTTGTCTACAAACTCTGGCTTAATCGACAATAAGACTTTCATTGACCCCTCCCAACCTCGCAATGTGTCTAAACTGCTGGTTCGTTAACTTCATAACACCCGGGTATGCGTTTTTATCTATCCCAACTTCCTCAATAAGGCGACCACGAGTAATACGTTTGGAAAGGGCCGCATTATAAGTGAATCTTATGATATGACAGTATCTTTTTTCATTATAGATTTTAATTAATTCATCGTTAGAAAAAACAGAATAAGGGGCGCAATATGATAAAAACTCCTCTAATGAGCTGAACTCACGTATATGCCTATATTCTTCAACCACACCGATTGAAGTGGCCACTGACCGATACCAAGCGGATCCTTGACCATCTGAAGTACGATAAACGACCAACCCGTCTCCGGGTCTAAAATAAGATACGCCTTCCATCTTACAAATGAAAATCTTATGGATACTATTTGTGTGAGAAACGTCCTGAATAATGTCATGAGTTTCGTTGTTTAGAATGGAGTCAGGCAGTAACCGAGAGTGAAACTCTGGATAAATTGATAACAGGTACTGATTAGCTTGGTTTAAACGTACAAAGGGATAACTTTGTATAGTCGAGCCTACTTGCCCTCTCATTATACGAACTAAAACCGACTCAACCCCATTGGGAGTGCTTTTTGAGCCACAAGTAATAAACCCATACCTTGAAAATAGGCTTTTCAAATATTCATGCTTATCAAATACCGTTACATAAATACTATCAACGTCTTGTGCAAGCGCATGGTCAAAAATCTTTTTAATGAATCTTTCCCCACGGCGTGTTCCATGTGAGTTGAACTTAAAAGTACCAACTTTCAAATGCTTGCCTGGTGGTAAATTTGGGGAAATATCGGTAATAGGCCCTATTTCTTCTTTTAAGTACATGAATCCATCAATTGCATTCCCATCTACCAATACGTACGCGAACTCATTTTGCTCTGCTTTGCGAGAGAACCAAGCAGGAAACTCGGCATAATCAGCTCGCAATGTATCAAAAAAAGAATCCTGTAGATTAATTTGCCTGAATGGCACATAGTGAAGGCTTTCCATAGCTTACTCCAAGTGGGAGCTGATAAATTGAGTCAGCTCTAGTGTATCGTTATTGGTATCGTGGGTAAAAACAGGAACGCCTAGCCGTTCGGCTACAGACTTTGCATGTTCTAGTTCACAATTGTTCAACTCTTCATACGCTGACTTGTCGTGCTGTATACCATCTCTTGCGGCAACTCTCTCCAGAACTACGTTAACATCACAAGTGAGAACACACATAGCCATGGGTTCAATAGATACGAATGTTTCTTCAGGAACCAGTTGAACTTTATGATTAGCATCGAACAGTGCAAAGTGCCCATCCAACAAAAAACATGGCTCGTCCACAAACTCATTTAAGGCTGTCAGTAGAACATCTTGGTTTTTTGATACATTAGCGACGGCTTTGTCTTTGGTAAAAAGATCTTGCTTCGCTCTATTTATCAGATCACTAGCTGAATAATGGGGGATATTTAATTCAGAAACTAGTTTATTACAGAGGGTTGATTTTCCGACACCATGTATGCCGCCAATAAATATCACTTTCCTTTTCATCACTACATTTCCATATACGGTATGAACACATATATAGAACTAGAGCCTCTATCAATTGTCAATGTAGAGTCAATAAGTATTTAAGATAGACCTGTGCGTTTCTGCCGAATATGGTGGGATGAGTAATACGACGAAGTAAATAGCACAGAAATAGGTAGTAGGGACGTCTTAGCAGCAAAATGCCGAACCTTAGAAAGATTTTATTAAGAAGTTTAGGACAAAGCTAACTAAAGACAAAAAACTGATAGAGAGACTTGCCATATAAATTACTGTACAAATAAACATCTATATTGCTATTTTTATATAAACCTGTATAACGGCGTACGAAATTTCTATTTAGGGAAATTCTATGAACCTAGATCCAAATGTTGAAGCAAAAAAAGTCTTGGATAGGCTTTGGTGTAACCAAGGGTTTCCAGTAGATCCTGTTTCTATTGCTCAAAAGATGGGATTACAGGTTTTAGATACAGATCTTCCCCCAACTGTATCTGGCGCGTTAATAAAAGAAGCTGGTGCAGATCCTATAATCGCACTTCACTACGCCGATCACAGCAACAGAAAACGGTTTACCTGTGCTCACGAATTAGGACATTACGTATCTCGAATAGAATCAAATGACGATAACATTGAATACGAGTACGTAGACCTAAGAGGCTCCGTTGCTGCCTCTGGCTGCGATTCAGAAGAGATCTTTGCTAACAGGTTTGCTGCAAGTCTGTTAATGCCCGAGAAAGTGGTCAGAGAACACGTAAAATCAGGGAAGAGTCACTTTGAATCGGCTTTATTTTTTGGCGTTTCAAATGAAGCTTTGAAACACAGACTGAAGAATCTAGGGCTTTTATAATGACGCAAGAAGGAAAGGACTCTTTAGCTGCTCTTATAAAAAAAAGCTTACAAGATAAAACAAAAACTTCACCAACAGATCCCTTAATAAATGAACAAGTTGAGGATTCAAAAGCTGACCGTGAATTAAAAAAGTCATACGCTAATTGGTTCATTATTATCCTTATAGGGCAGCTTATCGTCATGAATGCAGCCTTTTTTTGCGTCGGGTTCGGCTGGTTATCATTCGACGAGTGGTCACTAAATTTATATATGGGCGGAACGCTAGCTGAGGTCTTTGGTGTAATTCTCGTCATTACCAAAAATTTATTCCCTACTCGCCCTTCTTCAAAGTAACTTAGCAATAACCCCTTTCTGACACACTCATTTTTCCTGATTCGTCTTCGGCGGCTCGACAAAAGCGCACTCTAGAGCACTTTCAGCAGGGCTAAAGCCTCGCCTCTAGCCAAACTCTAACTCCCCATAGAACACCAATGTATCAGCCTAATCCCGTTTAAATTCGCGCTGGAGAAATCGGCTTTTGCTGTGAAACGTGGCTAAGACAGCGAGGCACGATGCCGAGCTAGATTTATCGGCACAGGGAAGTGCCGTTAAATCGTGTCGCAGCCTAAGCGGAGCGTTTAGCAAAAACCTGAGTTCGTAAGCATAAGCGAATTACGGGCGCCTTGGGGTTCCAAGGGGTGACGAGTGACCGACGACTGATAATCGTCGCAGCACGAGGAAGTGGAGGCAAGGATGCCGACAGGAACCAGGCTTCAGGGACGAATTACTTGCACCTAAGGTGATTTGTATCTCAAGTTGCTGTCGCCAACGCGACAAGATCGCACCACAGAGAGCTGTGGGGCGTTTTAAACTCAGAATTGAGTATAGAGGCAGATAGCAGAAGAAGAGTGTTTAGAAGGCCGCACAGCGGCCTTTGGTGTTCGAGGTGAGAGCGGAGTATGTAATCTAAGTTACCTACATCACTACCCTGCAAGGAATTCGTCCCTGAAGCTGGGTTCCTGTCGGCGTCCCCGCTCATCGCAGAGCTCTTCGCCTTCAAGCGGCGAGAGTGAAATTATTCACTCTCTTGTTTCCGCTTTCAGCCATGCCTCCACCTCCGAGCGCTGCGAAGCTGTGCTTCGGTCGCTCGTCGCCCTTCACGCCGTGAAGGTGGTCTTCTCAACTTTCAGGCACAAAAAAGGCCGCTAAAAGCGGCCTTTTTTCTCGAGAGTAACTATTACTCTACGATTGATGCTACAACACCAGCACCAACTGTACGACCACCTTCACGGATCGCGAAACGTAGACCTTCGTCCATCGCGATTGGGCAGATTAGTTCTACAGTCATCTTGATGTTGTCACCAGGCATTACCATTTCTACGCCGTCTGGTAGTTGGATGTCACCAGTTACGTCAGTTGTACGGAAGTAGAACTGTGGACGGTAGCCTTTGAAGAATGGCGTGTGACGGCCACCTTCGTCTTTAGAAAGTACGTATACTTCTGCTTCGAACTTAGTGTGCGGGTTGATTGAACCAGGAGCAGCTAGTACTTGGCCACGCTCAACTTCGTCACGCTTAGTACCACGTAGAAGGGCACCGATGTTCTCACCAGCACGACCTTCGTCTAGAAGCTTACGGAACATCTCAACACCTGTACAAGTTGTCTTCGTAGTTTCTTTGATACCTACGATTTCAACTTCGTCGTTCACGTTGATGATACCGGCTTCAACACGACCAGTTACAACTGTACCACGACCCTGGATTGAGAATACGTCTTCGATAGGCATGATGAAAGGCTTATCGATGTCACGCTCTGGCTCTGGGATGTAAGTGTCTAGCGCTTCTGCAAGCTCAACGATCTTGTCTTCCCACTCTTTCTCGCCTTCTAGGGCTTTAAGAGCTGAACCTTGGATTAGAGGTAGGTCGTCACCTGGGAAGTCGTACTCAGAAAGAAGTTCACGAACTTCCATTTCTACTAGCTCTAGTAGCTCTTCGTCGTCAACCATGTCACATTTGTTCATGAATACGATGATGTAAGGTACACCAACCTGACGAGAAAGTAGGATGTGCTCACGAGTCTGAGGCATAGGACCGTCAGTCGCAGCTACTACTAGGATCGCGCCGTCCATCTGAGCAGCACCAGTGATCATGTTTTTAACGTAGTCAGCGTGTCCAGGACAGTCAACGTGCGCGTAGTGGCGAGTTGGAGTGTCGTACTCAACGTGTGAAGTTGAGATTGTGATACCACGCTCACGCTCTTCTGGAGCGTTATCGATTGATGCGAAGTCTTTTGCTTCACCACCGTATACTTTTGCAAGTACGTTAGTGATTGCTGCAGTTAGAGTTGTTTTACCGTGGTCAACGTGGCCGATTGTACCAACGTTTACGTGCGGTTTTACGCGTTCAAACTTTTCTTTTGCCATTTTAAAAATTCCTATAAAGAAATTAAAGTCCGACCCTTAATGAATCGGACCGAACTCAAATTACTTAACAGCGCGAGCTGCAATAATAGATTCTGCGACGTTCTTAGCCGCTTCCGCGTACTTGAGGAATTCCATCGAGTACGAAGCACGACCTTGGGTTGCAGAACGTAAGTCAGTTGCATAACCGAACATTTCTGAAAGCGGAACCTCGGCGTTGATTTGTTTCAAGCCGCCTGGCGCCTCATCCATACCATCGATCATACCGCGACGACGGTTTAGGTCGCCTACAACATCACCCATGTTTGCTTCAGGAGTGATCACTTCAACCTTCATGACTGGCTCTAACAATACCGGGGTTGCTTCGAGCGCACCCTTACGCATTGCCATCGCACCAGCGATCTTAAAGGCCATTTCGTTCGAGTCGACATCGTGGAATGAACCATCGAATAGTGTCGCTTTCACGCCCAGTAGCGGATAACCAGCAAGGACACCTTGCTCCATCTGCTCGTGGAGACCTTTTTCTACCGCAGGAATGTATTCCTTCGGTACCGTACCACCGACGATTTCGTTAACGAACTCGAACGTTGGTGCGTCATCATCGCTAAAATCAAGTGGCTCAAGTTTGACCCAAACGTGACCATACTGACCACGACCACCCGATTGACGTACAAACTTACCCTCAACCTCAACGGTTGAACGAATCGCTTCACGATAGGCAACCTGTGGCTTACCAACGTTACATTCAACTTTGAACTCACGTTTCATACGGTCGACAATGATATCCAGGTGAAGTTCACCCATGCCAGAGATAATGGTCTGGCCCGATTCTTCGTCGGTCTGTACGCGGAAAGACGGGTCTTCTGCAGCTAGTTTACCTAGTGCCATACCCATTTTTTCCTGGTCTGCCTTGGTTTTTGGCTCTACCGCAACAGAGATTACCGGCTCTGGGAATTCCATACGCTCAAGCGTAATAACAGAATCCGCATCACACAGGGTATCACCTGTTGTTACGTCTTTGAGACCAATCGCGGCGGCGATATCACCGGCACGAACTTCTTTGATCTCTTCACGTGAGTTTGAGTGCATCTGAACGATACGACCGAAGCGCTCACGCTTTGATTTAACTGGGTTATAAACCGTGTCACCCTGGCCCACTGTGCCCGAGTAAACACGGAAAAAGGTTAGCGTACCAACAAAGGGGTCGGTGGCAATCTTAAACGCCAACGCCGAGAATGGGGCATCGTCGTCTGCCGGGCGCGTGTCTTCGGTTTCACCGTCTTCTAACACACCCTGGATTGCTTTGACTTCGGTTGGTGAAGGCATGTATTCAATCACGGCATCAAGCACGGCTTGAACACCCTTGTTCTTGAATGCACTACCGCAAGCCATTAGCACGATTTCGTTCGCTAAGGTGCGGGCGCGTAGGCCTTCTTTGATCTCAGCTTCGCTGAGGTCGCCTTCCTCTAAATATTTGTCCATTAGTTCTTCAGACGCTTCCGCAGCCGCTTCGATAAGTTGCGAGCGGTATTCTTCGGCTTCGTCTAGAAGTTCTGCCGGGATCTCCTCATAGCTGAAAGTCATGCCCTGGTCCGCTTCGTTCCAGTTGATGGCTTTCATCTTGATAAGATCGATTACACCTTTAAAGTCTTCTTCAGCGCCGATAGGTAGCTGAATGGGAACAGGAGTAGCACCCAGGCGGGTTTTCACCTGATCTACAACCGACAAAAAGTCGGCGCCGATACGGTCCATCTTGTTTACGAAGATCATTCGAGGAACTTCGTACTTGTTGGCCTGACGCCAGACTGTTTCTGTCTGTGGCTGTACACCTGATGAGGCACAAAGCACGACCACGGCACCATCAAGCACTCGTAATGAACGTTCTACTTCAATGGTGAAGTCAACGTGTCCAGGAGTGTCGATGATATTAATGCGGTGATCGTCAAATTGCGCGTCCATCCCCTTCCAGAAACAAGTAGTCGCAGCAGACGTGATAGTGATACCACGCTCCTGCTCTTGCTCCATCCAGTCCATAGTTGCGGCACCATCATGCACCTCACCGATTTTGTGAGACAGGCCCGTGTAGAAAAGTACACGTTCCGTGGTGGTGGTTTTCCCCGCATCTACGTGAGCACAAATACCGATGTTGCGGTAGCGCTCAATTGGAGTTGTACGTGCCATATTATCCTCTTAAAGGTTAAGGACAGATTACCAACGGTAATGAGCGAATGCTTTGTTCGCTTCAGCCATACGGTGAACGTCTTCACGTTTCTTAACCGCAGTGCCTTTGTTTTCAGCAGCGTCAACGATCTCTTGAGCCAGACGAAGGCCCATAGATTTTTCGCCACGCTTACGTGCAGCGTCAACTAACCAACGCATACCTAGTGCGTTGCGACGAACTGGACGTACTTCAACTGGTACTTGGTACGTTGAACCACCAACACGGCGAGATTTAACCTCAACCTGTGGGCGAACGTTTTCAAGTGCAGCTTCAAAGATTTCTAGGTGCGACTTGCCTGATTTCTCAGCAGCCACGTCTAGCGCACCATATACGATTTTTTCAGCAGTAGATTTTTTGCCGTCAAGCATTACTACGTTGACGAACTTTGCAAGTAATTCTGATCCGAACTTAGGATCTGGAAGAATTTTACGTTGACCTATAACGCGTCTTCTTGGCATTTTGAATCTCCGGTATCTTCAGGTCTGTCTTTTGAACAGATTCCCAAAACAATATTTATTAAAAATTTAAGTGCTTGGCCTTACTAACGGAGAACCATTAGCCCTTAGGGCGTTTTGCACCGTACTTAGAACGACCTTGCTTACGGTCATTTACGCCTGCACAGTCAAGTGCACCGCGAACAGTGTGGAAACGTACACCTGGTAAGTCTTTAACACGACCACCACGGATAAGGATTACACTGTGCTCTTGAAGGTTGTGACCTTCACCACCGATGTATGATGTTACTTCGAAACCGTTCGTTAGACGAACACGGGCTACTTTACGTAGAGCCGAGTTAGGTTTCTTAGGAGTAGTAGTATATACACGAGTACATACACCACGCTTTTGTGGACATGCCTTTAGCGCGGCTGAGTTACTTTTAGTAACCTTGCTGCGACGTGGCTTGCGCACTAGCTGGTTAATAGTTGCCATTAAATAGCTCCTGAAAAATTAAAGTTACTACTGAAAAAATTAAAAATTCCGCCCAATTTATCCGCAACAGTCGTTGTAGCGAGTAAAAGGGTGGCGGAATTTTAATGAGCAAAGTTTAGCCTGTCAACCAAAACAATGCCCAGAGCAGCATTCTACCACTCTAGGCATGACTTAATTATGAAATTAAGTTTTATTCCTGGTCGCCAGACAAATCTGCATTTAGCGCATCGGTTAGTGCTTGAGTTGCCTCTTCTGCACTGACCGTTGGCTCAAGCAAATCCTCTGCATTTTGCTTGCGACGGTTTGCGCGGTCCTGGTGATACGCAAAGCCGGTACCGGCTGGGATCAAGCGACCCACGATTACGTTCTCTTTCAGACCACGAAGCTCATCGCTCTTACCATTTACAGCGGCTTCGGTTAGGACACGCGTGGTCTCCTGGAACGAGGCTGCTGAAATGAATGATTCTGTAGCAAGTGATGCCTTGGTAATACCCATCAGCTGAATTTCGAATTTAGCTGGGATCTTACCTTGGGCTTCCAGGTCACGGTTAGCAATGTTTACACGTGCTACCTCAACCTGCTCACCGGCTAGGAATTCAGAGTCACCGCCGTCAGTGATCAGACACTTACGTAGCATCTGACGGATAACGGTTTCGATGTGCTTATCGTTAATCTTTACACCTTGCAGACGGTAAACGTCTTGCACTTCGTTAACGATGTAGTTAGCAACATCGGTTACGCCACGTAGACGAAGGATGTCATGCGGAGACTCAGGACCATCGGCGATTACTTCACCTTTAGATACTGTCTCACCTTCGAACACGTTAAGCTGACGCCACTTAGGAATCATTTCTTCGTATGCATCACCCTCTTCAGGCGTGATCACAAGACGTTTCTTACCTTTGGTCTCTTTACCAAAGCTTACCATACCTGAGATTTCAGCAAGGATTGCTGGATCTTTCGGCTTACGAGCTTCGAATAGGTCCGCTACGCGCGGTAGACCACCGGTGATGTCACGAGTCTTCGAACCTTCTTGTGGAATACGCGCCAGTACGTCACCTGGTTTAGAGGTCGCGCCATCGCTCACTTCGATTGTGGTGAATGACGGTAGGCGGATTTCCTGCAGGCCACGCTCTTCATTTTCAATGATTAGCTTGGGCTCTTTGGCATTTACTTTCGCTAGGTCTTTAACAACCACACGTGTTAGGCCAGTAAGCTCGTCGGTCTGCGTTTCGGTGTTCGAATCGTCGATGTCGCTGAACGACACTTTTGACTCGTGCTCGATAATAATTGGGTGACTGTGCGGGTCCCACATAGCAACTATGTCGTTACCCTTCACTTCGGCACCGTCTTGTACAGTTAGTACTGCACCGTAAGGTACTTTATAACGCTCTTTCTCACGACCATGCTCATCGATGATGGTGATTTCTGTTGAACGTGAAGTGATTACAATCTTGCCTTCAGTGTTCAATACGAATTTCGCATTGTGCAGCTTCAGACGACCGTTGTTCTTAACTTGTACGCTGTTCTCTGCTGACGCTCGAGATGCCGCACCACCGATGTGGAAGGTACGCATCGTAAGCTGGGTACCCGGCTCACCGATTGACTGTGCCGCGATAACACCGACCGCTTCACCCGCATTGATGCGGTGGCCACGGGCCAGGTCACGACCGTAACAGTTCGAACATACGCCGAAGTCGTTGTCACAGGTGATAACAGAACGTACGCGTACTTCGTCCACCGAGTGCTCTTCTAGAAGGTCACACAGTTTCTCGTCAAGCATCACGTTGCGCTCTACAAGCACTTCGTCGGTGCCAGGAATAACCACAGGCTCTGCAACTACACGACCTAGTACACGCTCGCGTAGCGGCTCAACTACGTCACCACCTTCGATTAGCGGCTTCATAGTTAGACCATCTTCGGTGCCACAGTCTACTTCGTTGATTACCAAGTCTTGGGCAACGTCTACTAGACGACGCGTTAGGTAACCCGAGTTCGCTGTCTTCAATGCGGTATCGGCAAGACCTTTACGCGCACCGTGCGTCGAGATGAAGTACTGAAGTACGTTTAGACCTTCACGGAAGTTTGCGGTGATTGGCGTCTCGATGATTGAACCATCCGGACGTGCCATCAAACCACGCATACCCGCTAGCTGACGAATCTGGGCCGCACTACCACGAGCGCCCGAGTCGGCCATCATAAACACTGAGTTGAATGAGTCTTGCTCTTCTTCAACACCTTCAGCGTTGATAACTGTGTCTTTCGATAGGTTAGCCATCATTTCGCGTGATAGGTTTTCGTTCACACGTGACCAGATATCGATAACTTTGTTGTACTTTTCACCGGCGGTTACAAGACCTGACTGGAACTGCTGGTTGATTTCAGCAACTTCTTCCTCGGCCGCTTCGATGATCTCAGCTTTAACCGGTGGAATTTCCATGTCATTGATACCGATAGACACACCCGACTTCATCGCGTAGTGGAAACCGGTGTACATTACTTGGTCGGCAAAGATAACGGTATCTTTCAGACCTAGTAGACGGTAACACTCGTTCAACATGCCAGAGATTTGCTTCTTACCAAGTGGGCGGTTAACCAACTCGAACGGTAAGCCTTGTGGCATGATCAATGAGAAGATTGCACGACCGACAGTGGTTTCTACGATGCCGGTTACTTCGCTTGCAGTACCGTCTTCAGCAATCACTGTTTGCGTCATACGTACTTTTACGCGTGCGTGTAGTTCGGCTACGCCAGTACGGTATGCTTTTTCAGCTTCTTTCGCGTCTTTCAATACCAGGCCTTCACCTTTGGCATTGATGCGATCACGGGTCATGTAGTAAAGACCCAATACAACGTCCTGTGAAGGTACGATGATTGGCTCACCGTTCGCAGGCGAAAGAATGTTGTTGGTTGACATCATCAACGCACGCGCTTCTAGCTGCGCTTCTAGCGTCAATGGTACGTGAACCGCCATTTGGTCACCGTCGAAGTCGGCGTTATACGCCGCACACACTAGCGGGTGCAGGTGAATCGCTTTACCTTCGATTAGTACCGGCTCAAATGCCTGGATACCCAAACGGTGAAGTGTCGGTGCACGGTTAAGTAGCACTGGGTGTTCACGAATTACTTCGTCTAGTACGTCCCAAACCTCTGGTACTTCACGCTCAACCATCTTCTTCGCAGCTTTGATGGTTGTCGCCATACCGCGGCGCTCTAGTTTGCCGTAGATGAATGGCTTGAATAGCTCAAGTGCCATTTTCTTAGGAAGACCACACTGGTGTAGTTTCAGTGTAGGACCTACGGTGATTACAGAACGGCCTGAGTAGTCAACACGCTTACCTAGAAGGTTTTGACGGAAACGACCTTGCTTACCCTTGATCATGTCTGCAAGCGACTTAAGAGGACGCTTGTTAGAACCTGTGATCGCACGACCACGACGACCGTTATCAAGTAGCGCATCTACCGCTTCTTGCAGCATACGCTTTTCGTTGCGGACGATGATGTCCGGTGCCGCTAGGTCAAGAAGACGCTTCAAACGGTTGTTACGGTTGATCACTCGACGGTATAGGTCGTTCAGATCTGAGGTCGCAAAACGACCGCCGTCTAGTGGTACTAGAGGACGTAGATCGGGTGGCAGAACCGGAAGAACCGTCATGATCATCCACTCTGGGTTGTTGCCAGACTGGTGGAATGATTCCATCAACTTCAAGCGCTTAGTGATTTTCTTACGCTTAGTTTCAGAGTTGATAGTCGGTAGCTCTTCACGCATTTCTGCGATCAGCTGACCTAGGTCTAGTTCTTTAAGAAGATCAAGTACGGCTTCCGCACCCATCTTGGCTTCGAACTCGTCGCCGTGCTCTTCAAGAGCATCCAGGTACTCTTCTTCGCCTAGTAGCTGGCCACGCTCAAGCGTAGTCATGCCAGGCTCGGTCACAACGAATGATTCGAAGTACAGTACGCGCTCGATGTCACGTAGCGTCATATCAAGCATTAAGCCGATACGAGACGGTAGTGATTTCAAGAACCAGATGTGTGCAACTGGGCTTGCAAGCTCGATGTGACCCATGCGGTCACGACGTACTTTAGTCAGCGTTACTTCAACGCCACACTTTTCACAAATAACACCACGGTGTTTTAAGCGCTTGTATTTACCACACAAACACTCATAGTCTTTCACTGGGCCGAAGATACGGGCACAGAATAAGCCGTCACGCTCAGGCTTGAAAGTACGGTAGTTAATGGTCTCAGGTTTCTTTACTTCACCGAATGACCATGAACGCACCATGTCTGGCGAAGCAAGACCAATGCGAATTGCGTCGAATTCTTCGGTCTTATTTTGTTGCTTCAGAAACTTAAGTAAGTCTTTCACCTTAGCTCTCCTGTCGGAGGTTAATCTCGAGGGCGGACAACCGCCCATTCATTCTTTTTGCAGGTAGTGGGCGCGCTAGGCGCCCAACCGGCTTATTCTTCTTCAAGCTCGATGTTGATACCGAGTGAACGGATTTCTTTCAACAATACGTTGAATGATTCCGGCATACCTGGCTCCATCTTGTGGTTGCCATCAACGATGTTCTTATACATCTTGGTACGACCGTTCACGTCATCCGACTTCACCGTCAACATCTCTTGTAGCGTGTAGGCTGCGCCGTACGCTTCAAGTGCCCATACTTCCATCTCACCGAAGCGCTGACCACCGAACTGAGCTTTACCACCCAGCGGCTGTTGCGTTACTAGGCTGTAAGAACCAGTTGAACGAGCGTGCATCTTGTCATCAACAAGGTGGTTCAGTTTCAGCATGTACATGTAACCTACGGTTACTTGACGCTCAAACTGGTCACCGGTACGACCGTCATACAGGGTTACCTGACCGCTTGATGGGTAGCCACCTAGCTCTAGCATCTCTTTGATTTCGCTTTCTTTAGCGCCATCGAATGCTGGAGTTGCGATTGGTAGACCGCCTTTAAGGTTCTCGGCTAGACGACGAACTTCGTCATCTGAGAAGGTGTCGATGTCTACTTTCTGACGACACTCACCTAGCTCGTACGCTTTCTTGATGAATTCGCGCAGCTCGTGAAGTTCACGCTGCTCTTTCATCATTTCTTCGATACGCTCACCGATACCACGTGCCGCTAGGCCCATGTGCGTTTCAAGGATCTGACCGATGTTCATACGTGATGGTACACCCAGTGGGTTTAGTACGATATCTACGGTACGGCCCTTGTCATCGTAAGGCATGTCTTCTACTGGTACGATAGTCGAGATAACACCCTTGTTACCGTGACGACCCGCCATCTTATCACCTGGCTGGATGCGACGTTTAACCGCTAGGTAAACCTTCACAATCTTCAATACGCCTGGCGCTAAGTCATCACCTTGAGTGATCTTGCGACGCTTGGTTTCAAATTTCTTATCGTACTCGGCCTTAAGCTCGTCGTACTGAGCAGCAAGTTGCTCTAGCTCGGCTTGCTTGTCTTCTGCGGCCAGACTTTGCGTTAGGATCTTATCGGCAGCAAGACCAACTAGTTTCGCTGCGTCTACACCTGAATCGGTAAGAAGTTTGCGAGCACGGCTCAATACACCTTCTTCAAGGATCTTGAACTCTTCGTTGAAGTCTTTCTTCGCTTCACGTAGCTGCATTTCTTCGATTTCAAGCGCACGCTTGTCTTTTTCTACACCGTCACGGGTGAAGACTTGTACGTCGATAACCGTACCCGATACCGAGTTAGGTACACGCAGTGAGCTGTCTTTAACGTCAGACGCTTTCTCACCGAAGATCGCACGTAGTAGCTTCTCTTCAGGAGTTAGCTGGGTTTCACCCTTAGGCGTTACTTTACCTACTAGGATGTCACCACCTTTCACTTCCGCACCGATGTAAACAACGCCAGACTCATCCAGCTTGCCTAGTGCAGACTCACCCACGTTCGGGATATCGGCTGTGATCTCTTCAGGCCCAAGCTTAGTATCACGAGCAATACACTGAAGCTCTTGGATGTGGATAGTCGTTAGACGATCTTCTTTTACAACGTTCTCTGAAAGTAGGATTGAATCCTCGAAGTTGTAACCATTCCAAGGCATGAATGCCACGCGTAAGTTTTGACCCAATGCCAAGTCACCTAGGTCTGTTGAAGGACCGTCGGCCAGTACGTCACCACGTACGATTGGCTCACCAACCATACAAGTTGGCTTTTGGTTAATACAGGTGTTCTGGTTAGAACGGGTGTACTTAGTCAGGTTGTAGATGTCGATACCGGCTTCGCCTGGTACGCGCTCATCTTCGTTTACGTTGATAACGATACGGCTCGCATCAGCGTAATCAACCACACCACCACGCTTAGCAACGATGGTTACACCTGAGTCTTTGGCAAGTGTAAGCTCGATACCTGTACCTACTAGCGGCTTATCGGCGCGTAGTGTAGGAACAGCCTGACGTTGCATGTTCGATCCCATCAATGCACGGTTCGCATCATCGTGCTCTAGGAATGGGATAAGAGCAGCAGCTACTGAAATAACCTGTTGTGGCGATACGTCCATATATTGGATGTCTTCGCGCGGCATCAAGGTTGATTCACCTTTGTGACGACAAGTAACCAGTTCTTCAATAAATTCGTTGTTATCGTTCAAGTCAACGTTTGCCTGAGCAATTACGAATTGACCTTCTTCGATAGCAGATAGGTAATCAACGTCGTCGGTAACCACACCGTCTACCACTTTACGGTAAGGTGTTTCCAGGAAACCGAAGTCATTGGTACGTGCGTACGTAGACAATGAGTTGATTAGACCGATGTTTGGACCTTCAGGCGTTTCGATTGGACATACGCGACCGTAGTGCGTTACGTGTACGTCACGTACTTCGAAGCCTGCACGCTCACGGGTAAGACCACCCGGGCCTAATGCAGAAATACGACGCTTGTGCGTTACTTCTGAAAGCGGGTTGTTCTGGTCCATGAACTGTGAAAGCTGTGATGAACCAAAGAACTCTTTCACCGCAGCCGAGATAGGCTTAGCGTTGATCAGGTCTTGTGGCATGATGGCATCAAGATCACCAAGGCTTAGGCGCTCACGTACCGCACGCTCAACACGCACTAGACCAACACGGAATTGGTTCTCGGCCATTTCGCCCACAGAACGAATACGACGGTTACCTAGGTGGTCGATATCATCCACATCGCCTTTACCGTTACGGATGTCGATCAACACTTTCATTACAGACACGATATCTTCTTTAGAAAGTGTACCTGGACCTTCGTCTGAATCGTAACCAACACGGCTGTTGAACTTCATACGACCTACGGTTGATAGATCATAGCGCTCATCGGTGAAGAATAGGTTTTCAAATAATGCTTCAGCCGCTTCTTTTGTTGGTGGCTCACCAGGGCGCATCATGCGGTAGATTTCCACAAGCGCTTCTAGGCGGTTTGACGTTGAGTCAATACGCACGGTGTCAGACATGTACGCACCGCTGTCTACATCATTGATGTACAGGGTGGCGATCTGAGTGTGGCCCGCTTTAACAAGCTCAGCCATCAGCTCAAGAGAAAGCTCGTCATTGGCGTTGGCGATCACTTCACCGGTAGACTCATCGACGTAGTTCTTAGCTAGTACGCGACCAATGATGTACTCGTGTGGTACTTCTAGTTGATCGATGCCTTGTTTTTCGAGAGTTTTGATGTGACGCGCAGTAACACGACGGCCTTGCTCAATCACTACTTCACCGTCTTCGCTCTTGATATCAAAAGCGGCGGTTTCACCACGTAGACGTGAAGGCACAAGTTCCATTAGAACTTTACCGTCAGTCACTTCAAACGTAGTGGTTTCGAAGAAGATGTTTAGGATTTCTTCGGTTGAGAAATCAAGGGCACGTAGAATGATCGACGCAGGAAGTTTACGACGACGGTCAATACGTACATACAGGTTATCTTTAGCATCGAATTCAAAGTCGAGCCAAGAACCACGGTAAGGGATAACGCGGGCGTTATAAAGTACTTTACCCGACGAGTGGGTTTTACCACGGTCGTTATCAAAGAATACACCAGGTGAACGGTGTAGCTGAGAAACAATAACACGCTCAGTACCATTGATAACAAAGGTACCTGTGTCGGTCATGAGCGGAATCTCGCCCATGTAAACTTCTTGCTCTTTGATGTCTTTAACAGTGCCAGGTGCTTCTTTGTCCATAAGCACTAGACGAAGTTTCACGCGAAGTGGAGCAGAATATGTCACGCCGCGAATTTGACATTCTTTAACGTCGAATACTGGCTCACCAATACGATAACTTACGTATTGAAGCTCAGAATTGCCCGAGTAGCTTTTAATCGGGAAAACGGAACGGAAAGCAGCTTCCAAACCGAAATCACCGTCAGCGTCCGGCGTTAAGAATTTTTTAAACGATTCTAGCTGCATCTGCAGTAAGAAAGGCACATCCAAAACCTGTGGACGTTTACCAAAATCCTTACGGATACGTTTCTTTTCAGAATAAGAGTAAGCCATGGGGTTCCTCAGCTTGCTGATCTTTGACCCTACCTGTTCTTGTAAGAACAGGACTTCATTGACGAAATGCCAATTTCTACAACATTTAGAGTTGCGTCCAAATGTCACTGCTATTGCCAATATTTAGGTGTAACTAATTGATAATAATAGTGAAATTTGGTTATAGAAAGCGCAATAGTGAATTTTCTCTCTATAGCGCAAAAGGGCCGGTGATTAAATAATCACCAGCCCTTGCCTGATTTCTCAGGCAGCGAACCTAGCGTATGCTAGATTACTTGATCTCAACTTCAGCACCAGCTTCTTCAAGATCTTTCTTAAGTGCTTCAGCTTCTTCCTTAGATACACCTTCTTTGATAGGTGCAGGAGCTGATTCAACAAGAGCTTTAGCTTCTTTAAGGCCAAGACCTGTTGCGCCACGTACTGCTTTGATAGCAGCAACTTTGTTAGCGCCAGCGCCAGCTAGGATTACGTCGAACTCAGTCTTCTCTTCAGCAGCTTCAGCAGGACCAGCAGCAACAACAGCAGCAGCTGCAGTTACGCCGAATTTTTCTTCCATTGCTTCAACTAGTTCAACAACTTCCATTACTGACATTTCAGCAATAGCGTCAAGGATTTGGTCTTTAGTTACAGACATTGTAAATTTCCTAATATTCTCGAACCTTGCGGTTCATTAAATTCAATACACCGATAAAGAACAATAGCTTATAAATAAAAATTAAGCAGCTTGTTCTTGTTTCTGGTCGCGAACTGCAGCAAGAGTTTTTGCCAGCTTGCCCGCAGAAGCTTCTTTCATAGCGCTCATTAGACGTGCAACTGCTTCGTCGTATGTAGGTAGCTTAGCAAGCATGTCTACATCAACTAGAGAACCGTCAAAAGCAGCCGTTTTAAGCTCAAACGCTTCATGACTCTTAGCGAAATCTTTAAAGATACGCGCTGCAGCACCTGGGTGCTCAGAAGAGAAAGCGATTAGGCTAGGGCCTACTAGTGATTCAGTTAGACACTCGTATTCAGTACCTTCAACAGCACGTTTAGCTAGGGTGTTACGAACAACTTTCATCCATACACCAGCTTCACGAGCTTCTTTACGAAGGGCTGTGATAGCGTCTACAGTTACACCACGAGAATCTGCAACAACTGCAGATAGAGCACCTTTGGCAGCTTCGTTGACTTCAGCAACAATTGCTTTTTTGTCTTGAAGATTTAAAGCCATGGGTGTTACTCCTGGTTGTGAGGAACTTCCATCCCTCAGTTTTACTCTACTCCACTCATAAGTAAGCGGAGCTGCTTGTTACGGCGAGAGCCAGAAGATTAGGAAAAATCTAGCTGGGATTCACACCGTCTACGTAGGAGATTAAGCAGTGAATCACTGCACCTACGGTCTTGGACGGAAGCCAAGTAACTTGGCTTCAACCCGAATTTGTTGCTTTGTTGAGACGTTTTCTCAACAAAATGGCGCGAAATTATAGTATAAAAATCGCGCCACGTAAACTCTTAAATTACGCTACCTGCGTGCTTAGAGAGTTTTGGTCTACAGAAACACCTGCGCCCATAGTAGTAGAGATGCTTACTTTCTTGATGTAAGTACCTTTTGCTTGAGAAGGCTTAGCTTTCTTAAGCGCTACAATTAGAGACTCAAGGTTTTCTTGTAGTTGCTCAGCTGTGAAGTCCACTTTACCGATAGTAGTGTGGATGATGCCGTTCTTGTCGTTGCGGTAACGAACCTGGCCAGCTTTTGCATTTTTAACTGCTTCTGCAACGTTAGGAGTTACAGTACCAGTTTTAGGGTTAGGCATAAGACCACGTGGACCTAGGATTTGACCTAGTTGACCAACAACGCGCATTGCATCTGGAGAAGCAACAACTACGTCGAAGTTCATTTCGCCTTTCTTAACTAGCTCGGCAAGGTCTTCCATACCTACGATGTCAGCACCTGCTTCTTTCGCAGCTTCTGCATTTGCACCAGCGGTGAATACAGCTACGCGAACGTCACGGCCAGTACCGTGAGGAAGAACAGTTGCGCCACGTACGTTTTGGTCAGATTTACGTGCGTCGATACCAAGGTTAACAGCAACGTCAACACTTTCAACGAACTTAGCAGTCGCTAGCTCTTTAAGAAGCGCTACAGCTTCGTTGATTTCGTAATCTTTAGTTACTTCCACTTTCTCGCGGATAGTACGCATACGTTTAGTTAGTTTTGCCATTATCTTAGTCCTCTACGTTCAAGCCCATTGCACGCGCAGAACCTGCGATAGTGCGTACCGCAGCGTCCATGTCGGCCGCTGTAAGGTCTGGTTTCTTCATCTCAACGATTTCTTCTAGTTGAGCGCGAGTAACAGAACCTACTTTCTCAGTGTTAGGACGGCCTGAACCAGACTTGATGCCCGCAGCTTTCTTAAGAAGGTAAGCAGCAGGAGGAGTCTTCATTTCAAACGTGAATGAACGGTCGCTGTAAACAGAGATGATTACAGGAACAGGTGCGCCTTTCTCTAGAGATTCTGTACGGGCGTTGAACGCTTTACAGAATTCCATGATGTTTACACCGTGTTGACCTAGAGCAGGACCTACTGGTGGACTAGGGTTAGCCATACCAGCAGCAACTTGTAGCTTGATTAAAGCTTCAACTTTTTTAGCCATGATTATACCTCGTTAGGTGGGTCTTAGCCTCGTGCGCGCGAGGACGCGTACTCAAACGGCTTCCCAATTAAAAATTTAGTACTCTTTTCACCCTCATCACCGAGTGACAAACACCGGGCAATGAATGCAAAAAGGCCGCTGATTATAAGTTAATCAGCGGCCTTTTTCAATATGCTTTTGTCGTTTAAGTAGACAAATTATTTATCTTGTTCTACCTGGCCGAATTCAAGTTCAACTGGCGTTGAACGACCGAAGATAAGCACAGATACTTTCAAGCGGCTTTTCTCGTAGTCCACTTCTTCAACCACACCGTTGAAGTCTGCGAAAGGACCATCGATAACGCGTACCACTTCACCCGGCTCAAACAAGGTAGCCGGCTTAGGTGCTTCGGCGTTTTCTTGTAGACGGTTAAGGATGCGGTCCGCTTCTTTTTTGCTGATCGGAGCAGGACGGTCAGACGTACCACCGATGAAGCCCATTACACGTGGCGTGCTGTTTACCAGGTGCCAGCTTTCATCATTCATGTCCATTTCAACCAGAACATAGCCCGGGAAGAATTTACGCTCTGACTTGCGCTTTTGACCGGCGCGCATTTCAACTACTTCTTCAGTAGGCACTAGCACTTCACCAAAGCTGTCTTCCAGACCTTGGATTTGGATGTGCTCTTTGATGGTTTGTGCTACACGCTTCTCAAAACCTGAGAAAGCCTGAATCACATACCAACGTAATTTCTTTTCTTTTTTCTCTTCCGTCATGGGACTAGATCTCCAATCCAGTTAAAAAGCCTACTACTCGGAATAAAATTCCATCCAATCCCCACAGGATTAGCGCCATAATAACTGTCGCAATCATTACGATGAACGTAGTGTGCGTGGTTTCTTGACGCGTTGGCCAAACCACTTTACGTACTTCGATGCGTGCCTCTTTAGCAAACGTGATAAAGTTACGACCCTTTTCCGTGGTCGCCGCTACCGCTAAGGCGATAGCCACTGCCGCAACAACGCCGATCGCTCGAATTAACGCAGACTCTTCACCAAATACGGTGTTACCTACTACGGCTGCTGCCAGTAACGCAATGGCGAATAGCCACTTTACCCAGTCCATTGAGCTTGACGGGTTTTCTACATTTGCACTCATAATTCCTGATACCTTAAATACAGACACAACAACCCCGTCACTCGACAGGGTAAATCTATCCAAATCTAACCTTAAAAACTTGCTTTTAAAACAGATTTTTAGACTTAGACTTGCTAGCTGAAAAGTGGCAGGGGCGGAGAGATTCGAACTCCCAACCGTCGGTTTTGGAGACCGCTGTTCTACCAATTGGAACTACGCCCCTGCAAAGTGGATGCCCATTATACTGACCAAACGCGCTAAAACAAGAGTAAAAGCCAGGCACGGATAAAATTAATTGTGCGATTTTAGCCCTCTCAATCTTTGTATAGCAGCAGAGGTTGCTCTTTGCCATGCCAGTCACTCAGCAGCCAGATTTGCTCAAACTGATGTGGCGCGGGCACCCGCAAGCCTCTCATCACGGTGAGAAAATCCTCCCGTTGCCACAAGGTGCTGGCATTGCGAATAAGCAACCACACCCGTTTACTGTCGTATTGCTTACTGGCCTTGGCCTGCAGCAGACGGTTAAGGGCGAAGGCCAGCTGCCCCGAAGGCGGGTTTAATGCCAATTGCGCCAACTGGCGTTGAATATCCAGGTTTAACACCCGACCCAGCACCGCCATGGCCTCGTGTTCATTGGCATACAAATGGGCGATCTCTATGTCCAGACGCTCGCCATCCATATAACAGCTGACATCGGGCTTGGCCGGCTCATTGTGCCAGATATGGCGCATCGGAGTATGATAGGTGCGCTCATAGGCACGTAAAAACAACCGCGCCGCTTGATGCTCTAACTGGAGCTTTTCGGCTTCACTGTCGGTCATAAGGCGCGATACAGGTCATCTAAAAGCGCCGAAGCGCCAAAACGAAAACGACCGGGAGCCAGCCACGCCGTGCCCATTTTATCCGCGACCAACTCCATATACTGCTGCGCCTGAGCTAAGGTTCTGACACCGCCGGAGACCTTTAGCCCAACCGTCTGGCCGCTGAGCTTGATTTCCTCAAGCATCACCGCCACCGCTTCCAAGGTGGCATTAACCGCCACCTTGCCGGTGCTGGTCTTGACAAAATCGGCGCCGCCGGCGATGGCAATACGGGTTGCCTGCGCCACCTGCGCCAAACTGAGCTCGCCACTTTCAATGATCACCTTAAGCTTGGCCCGCCCATCACACAGCGCCTTAGCGCGGCGTACATAATCAAGAGGAGTTTGCTCATCGCCCGCCTGCAAGCGTTTGTAAGGCAGGACCAAATCGATTTCATCGGCGCCCAGGGCCAGTGCCAACTCAGTTTCGCGTAACACTTCATCTAAAGGCTGATCGCCCCCGGGAAAATTGGTCACCGTCGCCAAGGCGGGAACCTGGGCAAAGTGGCTCTGCATAAAGACGCGCACATAGGTCAACCACTGCGGATAGATGCAGATCGCCGCAGGTAACGGCTTATCCGCCGACAATTGCTGCAAAAACGCCTTTATATTTTCATCCTCATCGCCTTCATTCAGACGGGTAAAATCCAAACAGGCCAGGGCCAATTGGGCATCATGTGACGCGCTCATGAATCACTCTCCTTTTAGTGCTACACCTATACTAGCATTGTCGTGGCGCAGTTAAATGAGATTTAGATCAAGTTAACTTTTAACGACTCTTTTTCGCCTCAAGGTTTCTCACTAAATTACTCAACACATACTTAAGGCTTTATTTTTATTGGCTTAAGCCATTTCAAAAGTCAGCATATAACTTTTGGTTATATAAGCTTGGAACAAATTATTTTTTAACCACTGGGGCTCGCTTTATGCTTTGCAGCTCAGACGAATCTTTGGGTTCGCTACTTTTTGGTTGCTTGGAACAGGTGGTGTCGCGTGCAATATTTTCCCATATTCACAAAATTAGATAATAAGCCGGTGCTGATCGTCGGCGGCGGCGAGGTGGCATTGCGTAAAGCCACGGCCATGCTCAAGGCAGGCGCCAAGCTGACCTTGATCGCGCCGGCATTTTGCACGCAACTAGAAAACCTGACACAGACACAAGACGTCACTCTGGTGCGCGCCGAATTTAGCGCCGAGCAGGTTAAAGGCTTTATGCTGGTCATTGCCGCCACCGACAGTGAAACGGTCAATGCGCAGGTGCAGGCGGCCGCCGATGAGCAGCATATTTTCGTCAATGTGGTGGACGATCAGCCCAAATGCAGTTTTATTTTCCCTTCGATTGTTGACCGCAGTCCGGTGACCATCGCCATTTCCAGTGCCGGCACCGCGCCCGTGCTGGCAAGACGCCTGCGGGAAAAACTCGAGACCCTGATCCCTCAGCACATTGGTCCACTGGCCAACCTGGTCGGTCGCTTTCGCGACCAGGTTAAGCAGCGCTTTACTCATTTTGCCGACCGTCGTCAGTTTTGGGAGCGGGTGTTTGACTCCAATGTCGTCAGCCAGGTGCAAAAGGGTAATGAAGATCAGGCCTTTACCCAACTACAGCAAATGCTTAATGATACCCCGGCCCCCAAGGGTGAGGTGTATGTGATTGGTGCCGGCCCCGGCGACCCGGAATTACTGACCCTCAAGGCCTTACAACTAATGCAACAGGCCGATGTGGTGGTGTATGACTACCTGGTGTCCGACGAGATTATGGAGCTGGTGCGCCGCGATGCCGATTTAATTTGTGTCGGTAAACGCGCCGGCGATCACAGCGTGCCGCAAGAGCGCACCAATGAAATTTTGGTGGAGCTGGCGCAGCAGGGCAAAAAGGTCTGTCGCATCAAGGGCGGCGATCCCTTTATTTATGGTCGCGGTGGCGAAGAAGTCCAGGTTCTGGCCGAGCAGGGCGTCAGCTATCAAATCGTCCCCGGCATCACCGCAGCAGCAGGCTGCAGCGCCTACGCAGGTATTCCGCTGACCCACAGGGATCACGCCCAAAGCATTCAGTTTGTGACCGGCCACTGTAAGAAAGATGGTCAGGAGCTGGACTGGCAGTCGCTCGCCAAGCCCAATCAAACCCTGGCGATTTATATGGGGGTGATGAAATCTCCGGATATCAAGGCACAACTTATTGACCATGGCCGCTGCCCGACGACTCCGGTGGCCATAGTAGAAAACGGCACACGCAAAGAGCAGCGTGTGGTCACGGGCACCCTGGCACAGTTGGACGAGCTGGTGACACTGCACAATATTCAGTCGCCCGCTTTACTAATAGTAGGTGAAGTAGCATCATTGCATCAGCAGTTGGCTTGGTTTGGCAGTACGGCACAAACCAGCAGCCTGGCACAGCCTCTGACCGATGTGGCTTAACACCCTATGGCATATTAAATTACGAGTTTAGGCAGGAACAAAGCTATGGCTTTAACACATCTTCAGCAGCTTGAGGCTGAAAGCATCAAAATCATCCGCGAGGTCGCGGCTGAATTTGACAACCCGGTAATGCTTTACTCCATAGGTAAAGATTCTTCGGTACTCTTACACCTGGCCCGCAAGGCCTTCTTCCCGGCAAAGATCCCCTTTCCTTTGCTGCATGTGGATACCGATTGGAAGTTCCGTGAGATGATCGAGTTTCGTGACCGCATGGCCAAAGAATATGGCTTTGACCTGCTGGTACACAAAAACCCCGAAGGCCTGGCGATGAATATCAGCCCTTTCGTTCACGGCTCCAGCAAGCACACCGACATCATGAAGACTCAAGGTTTGAAGCAGGCGCTTAACCAATATGGTTTTGATGCCGCCTTCGGGGGTGCCCGTCGCGATGAGGAAAAATCACGTGCGAAAGAGCGTGTCTATTCATTCCGTGACAAGCACCACAGATGGGATCCAAAAAACCAACGTCCGGAGTTGTGGAATACCTACAACGGTGAGGTGAACCAGGGCGAAAGCATTCGCGTGTTCCCGCTGTCAAACTGGACCGAGCTCGATATCTGGCAATACATCTACCAGGAAAACATCGAAATCGTGCCACTTTACCTGGCCCAGCCGCGTCCCGTGGTTGAGCGCGATGGCACCCTGATCATGGTCGACGACGAACGCATGCCGCTGAGCGACGGCGAGCAGCCGCAACTGAAGTCGGTGCGTTTTCGTACCCTGGGTTGTTACCCGCTCACCGGCGCGGTGGAATCCGAAGCCGATACCCTGACCGGCATTATCGAAGAAATGCTGCTGTCGACATCATCGGAGCGTGAGGGCCGCGTAATCGATCACGATTCCGCCGGTTCCATGGAGAAGAAAAAACGTGAGGGCTATTTCTAATGTCAGCAACTGCCAATGAAGTAAAAGAATTAGGCATCGAGGCCTATTTAACGCGCCAGCAAGATAAAAGCCTATTGCGCCTGTTGACCTGCGGCAGCGTCGACGACGGTAAATCCACCCTGATCGGTCGCCTCCTGCACGACAGTCACCAGATCTATGAAGACCAACTGGCGGCACTGCACAAAGACAATGAAAAGGTCGGTAACGCCGGCGAAGAGCTGGATTTAGCCCTGCTGGTCGATGGCCTGCAGGCGGAGCGCGAGCAAGGCATCACCATAGACGTGGCCTATCGCTATTTCTCCACCGCCAAGCGTAAGTTCATTATTGCCGACACCCCGGGACACGAGCAGTACACCCGCAACATGGTGACCGGTGCGTCGACCAGTGACTTAGCGATTATCCTGGTGGATGCCCGCTACGGAGTTCAGGTGCAAACCAAGCGCCACAGCTTTATCTGTGACTCACTCGGTATCGAGCAGTTTGTGGTGGCCATCAACAAGATGGATATCGTCGGTTTTGATGAGTCCGTGTATGAGAAGATCAAGGCCGATTACCTTAAGTTTGCCGAGCAGCTAAATGTCAGCGACATCAAGTTTGTGCCCATGTCGGCGCTTAAAGGCGACAACGTGGTGACTCGCTCAGAGCATACCCCCTACTACACCGACAAACCCTTACTCGAGCTGCTGGAAGATTCTCCGGCGGCGGCCACCAACAATGGCTTTGAAGCCCGCCTGCCGGTGCAGTATGTGGTGCGTCCTAACTTAGATTTCCGTGGTTTCCAGGGCACCATTACCTCGGGCGAATTTAAGGTGGGCGATGCGGTCAAGGTATTGCCTTCGGGTAAAACCTCAAGCATCAAAGAGCTGGTCACCTTCGATGGTAATCTAGATACCGCCGAAGCCGGTCAGGCCATCACCATGACATTGAACGACGAGATCGATATCAGTCGCGGCGATGTGATCGTCCCAAGCGCCTCCACCTCGGTGGCGACCAATCAGTTGCAGGCCAAACTGGTGTGGATGCACGAAGAGCCGCTGGTTGTTGGTAAAACCTATAACCTCAAGTTGGGTGCCAAGAAAACCGCGGCGGTGATCTCACGCATCGATCACACCATAGACGTGAACACCCTGGCTCATGGCCAGGCCGATGCCCTGCAGCTTAACGAAATTGCCATAGTGACGGTGGAGCTGACCGAACCCCTGTTAGCGGATATGTATCGCAATAACCGCGAAACTGGTGCCTTTATCCTGATCGACCGCCTCACCAACCTGACCGTGGGTGCGGGCATGGTTGAGCAGGTACTGGCAGCCAAACAGCAGCAACAAGCGGGTCAGTTCAGTGACTTTGAAGTTGAGCTTAATGCCCTGGTGCGTAAGCACTTCCCGCATTGGCAAGCGCTAGACATCAGTAAGTTGCGCTAAGCCATGGATGCCGTTTTTTATGTGCTGATAATAGCCGCCCTATTTGCCGCCCTGGTCTTAACCCATGTGCGTCCGGCGACCCTGTTTTTCAGCGCATTACTCGGCTGCTATGCCCTGGGGTATGTGGATACAGCAACCCTGCTGGGCAACTTTACCAACACCGGGCTGGTCAGCCTGGTGTTGCTGATGCTGGTTTCCATTGCTCTGGAGCGCACCTCCTTGCTGCAGGTCCTGGCTAAACGCATCGTTAGTCCCTCCTTAAAATTAAGCATTATCAAGGTCAGCACACTGACGGCGGCAGCCTCGGCGTTTTTAAATAACACCGCCGTGGTCGCTTCTTTAGTCGGTCCGCTAACGCGTAATAAACATCATGCGCCATCCAAGCTGCTGATCCCGCTGTCGTATGCGGCCATTTTAGGGGGCACCACCACCTTGGTCGGTACCTCGACTAACCTGATAGTTAACAGCTTTACCCAGCAATACGATGACCTGAGCCTGGCCATGTTTAGCTTTTTGCCCATAGGCCTGGCCGTCACTCTGGTGGGCGTCCTCTTGCTGATCTTTTGCCATAAGCTGCTGCCCGACTACCCCAGGGTTGAAGGCGAACACAAGGAGTACCTGCTTGAAGCCAAGGTCAATACGGACTCCCCCCTGATTGGCAAAAGCATAGAAAAAAATGGTCTGCGCGATTTGGACGACCTCTTCTTAGTGGAAATAGTCCGAGAAAAGCGTTTGATCAGCCCGGTTCGCCCACAAAACAAGATACGCGCCGGCGATAAGCTGATTTTTACCGGCAATGTGCAGAGCGTGACCGCCCTGCAGCGCATTCCCGGGATCACCCTGTTCGCCGACAGCAATGGTTTACTGAGCTCAAACCTGCAAGAAGTCATAGTCACCCATACCTCGACCCTGGTGGGCCAGACCTTAAAGGACGTGGGTTTTCGCGCCAAATTCGATGCCGCTGTGGTAGCGATCCACCGCAACCGTGGACGCCTCTCTGGCAAGCTTGGCGAGGTTGCCATACGTCCCGGCGACCGGCTGATGCTGGCGGTGGGCCGCGACTTTCAAAACCGCAACAACCTGGATAAGAACTTTTACTTTGTCAGCGAGCACAGTGTCGCCAAGGCCTATAATCGCGTTAGCGAATTCGCCCTGCTCGGTGGCTTTGCCGCGGTTATTGCCCTGGCCGCCACCGCCTTAGTGCCCCTGGTACAGGGCCTATTGGTGTTTGTCGCCCTGCTGTTGGCCACCAAGGTACTCGACGGCCAGGAATTAAAACGTCGTTTTCCCTTTGAGCTGGTGATCATTATCGCCTCGGCCCTGGGTCTGGCCAATGCCTTTAGCGGCTCCGGCGCCGAACTGGCTTTGCAACACTGGCTGGGAGAGCATCAGGGGCTCACCCCCTTTATGGCCCTGGTACTGGTGTATGTGCTGACCGTGCTACTGACCGAGCTGATCACCAATAATGCCGCTGCGGCGCTGATGTTTCCGCTCGCTTATGGCCTGGCCAGCTCCTTAGAGGTGAGCCTGATGCCCTTCGCCATGACGGTGGCCTATGGCGCCAGCGCCGCCTTTATCAGCCCCTATAGTTACCAAACCAATATGATAGTGATGAACGCCGGGCAATATCGCTTTGCCGACTTTGCCCGCCTCGGTGTGTTAATGTCATTGGCCTACGCCGCCGTGGTGTTGTCACTGATCGGCTATGTATTTGAGTTTTAATATCGAGACCAGAGAATGGATGAGAACATAGTGTGGCACCAACACGGTGTCGATAAACAAAAAAGACAACAACAAAATGGCCATAAAAGCTGCATCCTGTGGTTTACCGGCTTTTCCGGCTCGGGCAAAAGTACCATAGCCGGCGCCCTGGAAGCCAAGCTGTTTGAGTTGGGCCATCATACCTACCTGCTCGATGGCGATAATGTTCGCCATGGCCTGTGCGGCGATCTTGGTTTTAGCGACGCCGATCGTAAAGAAAATATTCGCCGCGTTGGTGAAACCGCTAAGCTTATGGTCGATGCCGGTTTAATTGTACTCACCGCGTTTATTTCCCCATTTCAGGAAGAAAGGGATATGGTCCGAAATCTTGTAGGGGACGCCGAGTTTATCGAGGTGTATTTGGATACGCCGCTGGCCACCTGCGAGCAACGGGACCCCAAGGGCTTGTATAAGAAAGCGCGGGCCGGCGAAATCGCCCACTTTACCGGTATTGACTCGGGCTATGAGGTGCCGAGTAATCCGGAGCTCAGTATTAACACCTCAACACAGGATATAGAAAGCTGCGTGGCGCAACTTATCGCCTACTTACGCGACAAAAACATAATAGGATAACCCATGACTTCTCCAGAACTGCTCGAACAGATACTGCAACTGGCACAAGACGCCGGAAAAGCGGCCATGCGCATCTATAACAAGGACTTTAACGTTGAGTATAAGGACGATAAAAGCCCGGTGACCGATGCCGACCTAGCCGCTCACAAGGTGATCCTTGCTGGACTGGAGAAGCTGACTCCTGAGCTCCCCGTGCTCAGCGAGGAAAGCGCCGCC
This sequence comes from Pseudoalteromonas sp. BDTF-M6, assembly GCF_018334135.1. Taxonomy (NCBI): domain Bacteria; kingdom Pseudomonadati; phylum Pseudomonadota; class Gammaproteobacteria; order Alteromonadales; family Pseudoalteromonadaceae; genus Pseudoalteromonas; species Pseudoalteromonas sp. BDTF-M6. The sequence goes on along the minus strand of NZ_JAGXTQ010000002.1, from coordinate 220,229 downwards.
ATCTGCTGGCAGGAGCGACAACAATGGCAACGCTACTGGCTGGTTGATCCCATCGACGGCACTAAGGAATTTATCAAGAAAAACGGCGAGTTCACCATCAATATCGCCCTCATTGAGAACGGCGAGCCGGTTCTGGGTGTGGTCGATGCCCCCGCGCTGGGAGTAAGCTACCTGGCGGCTCAGGACATAGGCGCCTTTAAGCAGGTCGGCGAAGCCCGCATCGAGCTCAAGGTCACGACCAAGGAAAACAAAGGACTCATCCGCGTGGTCGGCAGTCGCTCACATCCTTCCGAGCAACTGGCCAATTTCCTTAAGCAGTTTGACGAAGTGGATATGGTGCCCAAGGGCAGCTCGCTGAAACTCTGTTTAGTCGCCGAAGGTGCCGCCGATATATACCCGCGCTTGGGGCCAACGTCCGAATGGGATACCGGTGCCGGCCATGCGGTGGCCGCCATTGCTGGCGCCCGCGTCACCACGGTGGATGGCGGACCGTTAAAATATAATCAAAAAGAAAGTTACCTCAATCCCTTCTTTATCGTCAGCGCCCTGCATCCTTAAGCAGCCCGCGACGTCGAATTGAAAGTTAAAAAAAAGCAGCCTAGGCTGCTTTTTTAATTCTCGGAATGTCCCTTACAGAGTTAGCTCAAGGCCACGACCTTGAGCCCAGGCTCGGACGCTGACCTTGTCATAGGTGATTTCTTTGAACAGCTTATGTTCGCAAAACTCCAGCAATGGCTCGGCGCTTCGGCCCTGATAAAGAATGCGGCTGTGGTTATCGTTAAACCGTGATAGCAGCGCAAAATATTGCTCACCCAGGCTTTGGCCCTCGGTGTCTGCCTGCTTGATGGCCTCGGCGATGGCTAGGCGTACCTGTTCGGCACTGCAATGATGTGCGTATTTATGGCCTAGAAATTCCTCGAATACCGCTTGTCGCGCACCCATATTCTTTCCCCGCTAAAGTTACTAACTACGATTATTAGCATTGGATAGCAATATTTACGCCATCCAGTAAAACGGCGCTTTGCTACTTGTTATACTTGTTATTGTGGAAATTAGACTATCAACAAGAAAAAAAGTTTGCATTACATTGGCGCAATTTGACACATTTTAGTGCAGCACCTGATGTATAATGTCGCACCAGTACCAGAGAGAGCCTACCCCAGATGCATGACGATTTTATTGAAGTTCAATTAGAAGAAGAGCCGATTGAACTATGTAAGCTTTTAAAAGTGCTCGACCTCGTTGAAGGCGGTGGTCACGCGAAGCTTTTAATCTCTGATGGCTACATTGGTGTCAATGGCGAGTTGTGCACGCAAAAGCGTAAAAAACTCTATGCCGGTGATACGGTGCATTTCGACGGCGACACCTTTTTGCTGAGCGCCGCCGCCAATATGGTACAGCGCGAACAGCATAAGGCCGCGGCGCAAAAGGCCAAACAGCCGGCAGTCGCTAAACAAACGCAGCCAGCCGCGGCCCCCAAAAAAGCCAAGAAGAAAACCTCTAACCGCGACGAGAACACGGGCCGCAAACCTATTTCATTCGGGTAAGGACGCAGGACGAGTTACAAAGTTTCCTGCACTGACAGGTTGAAAAACACGCAAATATCCCCAAGCTCTTAAATGTGGCTAAAATTCAGTCGCAAGGAACCTTGCGCATCAAAGAATCGTACTGTGCGATTGTTTCGTGCGCCAAGAGCAGAAAAAGGGGTATTGAATGAATAACAGCTTTAACACGCTTGCACAGCTTACCGTCAACGCCAGGCAGTACCATATTCACTCGCTGAGTCCACTGGGCGATAAAGCCAAACGCTTACCTTTCTCGTTAAAGATTTTATTGGAAAACCTGCTGCGCCATGAAGATGGCGAGAACATCCACAAAGACGATATTCAGGCCTTACTTGATTGGCAACCACAAGCCAAACCCAGTAAGGAGGTGGCCTTTACGCCGGCACGGGTGGTGATGCAGGACTTCACCGGAGTGCCCGCCATAGTAGACTTAGCTGCTATGCGTGATGCCATGGAGCAACTTGGTGGCGACCCCAGCAAGATCAATCCCCTGTCGCCGGCGGAACTGGTGATCGATCACTCGGTGCAGGTCGACAGCTATGGCAACAACGGCGCCTTCGATATCAATGCCAAGCTCGAATACCAACGCAACAAGGAACGCTACGAATTCTTACGCTGGGGGCAAACGGCCTTTGATAACCTCACCGTGGTGCCTCCAGCCACTGGCATAGTGCATCAGGTTAACCTGGAGTATCTGGCCCGGGTGGTGTTTGAAAAAGATGAACAGGGGCATACCTTTGCCTATCCGGACAGCTTGGTTGGCACCGACTCGCACACCACCATGATCAACGGCCTGGGCATTCTTGGCTGGGGCGTTGGTGGCATCGAAGCCGAGGCCGCCATGCTCGGCCAACCCATCAGCCTGCTTATCCCCCAGGTGGTAGGCTTTAAACTCAAGGGCGCACTGCCAGAGGGCACCACGGCCACGGATCTGGTTCTGACGGTCACACAAATACTAAGACAAAAAGGCGTGGTCGGTAAGTTTGTTGAGTTCTACGGTGACGGCCTGGCCGATCTGCCGCTGGCGGACCGCGCAACCATTGCCAATATGGCGCCCGAGTACGGCGCCACCTGTGGCATCTTCCCCATCGACCAGGAAACCATAGAGTACCTTAAGCTCACTAATCGCAGTGACGAGCAAATAGCCCTTATCGAGGCCTATGCCAAGCATCAGGGAATGTGGCGTGAGGCTGGCGACGAACCCCTTTACAGTGACATCGTGGAGCTGGATTTAGGTACCGTGGTACCGAGCCTGGCCGGGCCAAAACGGCCGCAGGATCGCATCCCGCTTGATGAGGCGGGCGATACCATCACCGAGCACCTGCGTGCCTTTCAAGACGAGCGGGCTGAAAAAAAAGCGCTGGAGATGGAAGAGGAAGCCCGCATTGTTTCCGAGGGCGGGCAACCAAAAAAATCGCAAACCGAGCCTGAAGTCACCGGCATAGCCAAGGTGAAGTATAACGGCGAAGAGTTTGAGCTTAGCGATGGTGCCTGTGTGATTGCCGCTATTACCAGTTGTACCAACACCTCGAATCCCAGTGTGATCCTTGCCGCCGGACTGGTTGCCAAGAAGGCTAAGGAACTGGGACTGAATGTGAAACCCTGGGTGAAAACATCCTTAGCCCCGGGCTCACAGGTGGTCACCGACTACTTGAAAAAAGCCGAGCTGATGGATGACTTAGAAGCACTTGGCTTTAACCTGGTGGGCTATGGCTGTACCACCTGTATCGGCAACTCAGGACCGCTCGCCGATGAAATTCACCAGGCCATCATTGATCATAAATTAATCGTTAGTTCGATTCTCTCCGGTAACCGTAATTTTGAAGGCCGTATTCACCAGGATGTGAAAATGAACTTCCTCGCCTCACCGCCTCTGGTGGTAGCCTATGCCCTTGCCGGACGCACCGATATCGATGTCTATAACGAACCGCTCACCCAAGATGATCAGGGTCGCGACGTTTACCTTAAAGACCTCTGGCCTTCGGTAAGCGAGGTGGCGCAGTTGGTGAAATCCACGGTCACCAAGGAGATGTTCGCGAAAAGCTATGCCGATGTTTACAAGGGTGATGAACGCTGGCGAAATATCGCCGTGCCAGAGGCTAAGCGCTACCAATGGGATAAGGCGTCCACCTATATTCGCAGGGCCCCCTTCTTTGATGGCATGAGCAAGGAACCGCCGGGCTTACCAAGCATAACGGGCGCTCGTTGCTTGGCAAAACTTGGCGACTCGGTCACCACCGACCATATCTCCCCTGCGGGAGCTATTAAGGCCGATGCACCTGCGGGTCAGTACCTGATTGAACATGGTGTTTCTCAAGGGAACTTTAACTCCTACGGCTCGCGCCGCGGTAACCATGAGGTGATGATGCGAGGCACCTTCGCCAATGTACGCCTGCGCAACCAGCTCGCCCCCGGCACGGAAGGGGGGATCACCCGTACCCAGCCCGATGATGAGATCGCCAGCATCTACGATGCGGCCATGCAGTACCAGCAAAACGACACACCATTGATCGTTTTGGCGGGCGCCGAATACGGCACCGGCTCTTCGCGGGACTGGGCCGCAAAGGGCTCGCTATTGCTTGGTATCAAAGCGGTGATTGCCAAAAGCTATGAGCGCATCCACCGCTCCAATCTGATTGGCATGGGCGTGCTCCCGTTACAGTTTAAAGAGGGTGAAGGCCATGAGGAGCTGACATTAACCGGCAAGGAGACCTTTGATATTAAAGGTCTTTGCGATAAAGCCAAGGAGCTGGAAATTGTCGCCACCAACGAGGACGGACAGCAAACCAAGTTTAGAGTGGATGTGCGTATCGATACCCCGAAAGAATGGGAATACTACAAGCACGGCGGCATCTTGCAGTATGTGCTGAGGCAAATGCTGCGCTCCTAAGTCAGATTAAGCCGTGCCTAGCACGGCTTTTTTCAGTTTAGGCCAAATAGCTGAGCTTACCCTCGGCCTGCAACTTAGCCACATAACGCTGCTCCAACGGCCAGGGGTGACGCTTCCAGCCTTGAAAACCAAATCCGATGATATGCACCGGCCTGCCGCTGGCGGCAAAATGGGCTATGGCCTGAGTGCCGGAGCTCGGCCACCTGGGTGTGCAATCGGGCCGCCCTAAACGTAACAGCTCGGTCAAGAGCTGCTGCCTGGCTAGCGCCGTAATGCGTGTACTTGTCTGGGCCCCGGCAAACTTGACCATCAACGCGTCACCATGATCCAGATTGCCCCGGCGGCCAAGCAAACGAAAAAAGCGCTGTGCAATAGGGTTAGGCTCGGGGTCGGTGATCACCAGACTGTGCAGCTGCCGTGGGTCGATATCCAACTGTGAGTGCGCCAGTTTATGGGCCTGGCGACCACGAGCACTGAGCCAGAGATCGGTGCATTTGCGGCCAAGGTGCGTGGGCATACCGGCACAAAAGTTAAAACGCACCACCCGCGTATAGGTTTCCACCTCGGCACTGATGTCCTCGGTGATGGGGGCATTGCCAATGATCAATATTGGCTTGCCGGCTTCAGACATACGTAACTCCCCTCGCATCCATAGAGGGCGGATCCTAGAGCAAGTTTATGAAGCCTCAATGACAAAAATACTTGTCCCGCGATGTAACAATTTCACCTGACTGTGCGTATTCGTTTTTAACCCAGCATGGGTTTTAGAGGTGCGCCGCGTCCGTTGATGCGAGCGCGCAAATCTAATCAATGTGCCGCGGCACATTGCCAACTAAAGATTAAGGTACCACTATGAACACATACAAACCCCTAACGGTGATTGTCCTGGTGAGTGCAGTTGCCCTCTTCACTTCCGCTGTCGACGCTAAGGAGCGTACCACGGGTAAAGGGGCCCCAGACCTTCCGGTCATTTACGTGACCTCTCAGAACCTTTATTACGACACTCTGCTGTTAAAAGATTTGCCGTTTAATGGCACTGAAAATTTCCAGTTGCTGGAAATGGATGGCCCCACCGGAGTACAAACCGAATTCGGCCCCATGGATACCGGCTATTATGGCGGGCGTTGGTGGGTGGATGCCAACCCCAATGGCTTTATGGATGAAGGTGATGTCTACTTCTTATGTCCGCTTCTGGGCCCAGGTAGAGAAACCCCATAACCTCTTCTTCAATGCGGCGAATAAGTTGTTTATGCGCCGCATTAAGCACTTAATGTAATTTCATTTTCGGCCTAACAACTCGCATCAGTTTTTCGCTTAGCCACAGCGCCATCATTTTCAAAGTGCCATGCACTGCTTGTTGATGCATTCTGTACAGGCTCATATACATCCACCGCGCAATTTTGCCTTCAATAAACACATCACTGCTGAGGTTACCCATCAAATTGCCAACGGCACTAAAGCGAGCCAAGTTCACCAGGGAACCATGGTCTTTATAAACAAAAGGTTGCAGAGGCCTGCCCTGATACTCGCGAATGATGTTGTTTTTTACCGTACTGGCCATCTGATGCGCTGATTGTGCTCTCGGTGGTACCAAGGAACCGTTCTCTTGCGTGAACGCACAGCAATCCCCCACTACATAGATATGTTCGTCATCGCTTACTTGCAGGTAAGAGTTAACCACAATTTGATTGTTGCGATTGAGTTCAAAGACACCAAGATCTTTCAAAAAGTCCGGTGCTTTTACACCTGCAGCCCAGACCTTAATGTCGCAATCCAAAGTTTGATCTTCAAAGTGGATAGTACGCTCATCTATTTGTAATACTCGTTTACCCAAATGTAAGGTTACGCCAATTTTTTTAAGCTCCATTGTCGCTTTAGTAGCGATACGCTCAGGCAGTGCCGGGAGGATCCGATCACTTGCTTCGATAAGGTGAATATTCAGGCGGTCTTTATTGACCTTATCTAGTCCGTATATCTTAAGCAAACTAGTGACATGAAAGAGCTCAGCAGATAATTCAACACCTGTCGCCCCTGCACCGATGATCGCTACGTTGAGTTTTGATGTGCTCTCATCCGCCTGCTGCAAGCGAGTAAAGCTGTCCAACAAGGTGTGTTGAAAACGTTCTGCACCACTGACTGAATCCAAGAAGAAACAGTGCTCTTGTGCTCCGGGAGTATTGAAGTCATTGCTCACGCTGCCGATGGCGAGAATCAGTTTATCGTATTTAAGCGTGCGCTCAGGAAGCACCACTTGGCCACGGTCATCTAAAAGGGGGGCAAGTAAAATTGTTTTGGTAAGACGGTCAACATTATAAAACGTACCGAGTTGGAAAATGAAATGATGCTTTGCTGCGTGAGCAGAATAGACAACACCATCCAAGCTAGCATCGAGTGAGCCAGTTGCGACCTCATGGAGTAGAGGCTTCCAGATGTGTGTGCGGTTACGATCTATCAGTATAATTTCAGCTTTGCGCTTTTTGCCCAATTTATGGCCCAAGCCCGTCGCGAGTTCTAATCCTCCTGCACCACCACCAACAATAACGATGCGTGGTATTGATTCGTCGTTCATAGCTATTCCTCAAAAATTGCATACCCAAATGCACGTACCTAAGCGTCAAATGTACTTGGGTATTGTTGGCCAGTGGATTGGCCAATCTCTTGTTTTCGAGGAACAATTTGGCCCAGCTTACGCCTTCTGTTAACAAAAGTCATTAAGGCGCCAACTACTGAATTAATATATGTAATAACTTTGCTAAGCGAGACATAGACCTGCAGCATTTGCCGCTTCTAAATGCGTGGCTAGGTAAATTACGCGGCGAACTGGTGAACCAATGCTGAGCAAAATGGCATATCCCAGCGAATGGGGTGGATGTAATTGCCTGTCGTCCCGCTCAACATTTTACGCGATAAAGCCAGGCTAATCCCAATCCGATCACCATCACTAGCAAACCCGGGGTGATGTGAAACAGCAAAATATGGCCTGGTTCATACATGCAGGCTAGCTGCATATACAAGGCAGGCATCATACCGGACGCCAGGCTCAAAGAAATGGCCATACGTCGTGGGTGGAGAGGATAGAACTTACGCGTCACAAACCAGGCCAGGATCAGGGGCACCAAGGAATACAACAGGGTTTCAAACTCACAGCTTGGTCGTTTTCCCAGACTGGCAGGCTCAAGTGTGGGAGCCACTAAGCCGATTACATATTGCAGCAGCCAGAATAACATCAGCGTTAAACCAAGGAGCTGTAATCTGCCGCTCGTTCTGCCGGGCACCGCATCCCGAAAAGCCTGCACGCTGACATAAACTATCGCCACCACCCCCGACAGGGTTTCGAATAAGAAACGCGGCGTCGACAACAGCTGAGAAAAGGCGTCCGGGCGCACTGGGCCAACGAGATGAGTTAGCACAACGACATACAGCATACTCAACACAAACCAGGCCATGGCCAGCTTGTCCAGATCCGGCATCCTGCCGACCGGCTTGAGGTGATGGCTGAGCTCCGCGATAAAGGTTATTCGATCCGGCATTAGTCTTCCGCCTCGATTATATGTTTGAGTTTGTTGATGGCCCTGTGCACTCGCACCTTAAGCGCGCTTTCTGAAATTCCCAATTGTTTCGCGGCTTCGCTGCTAGTAAGGCCTACCAGTTTGGTCAAGGTGAGCGCTTCCCTGTGGGGAGCCGGCAACTCCTTCAATAGGTTTTCTTCATCAATGCCGTCTTCCACCGAAGGGCTCTGAGATACAAGACCCTGCACTTCGAGTTGATACGGCTCCGTGTGTTGAATGCGGCTACTTTTGTGGCGCAGATAATCTATGACCTTGTGCCGAACTATAGTGAAAAACCAAGGCCTGAACGGACGCTGGGGGTCATAGGTATGGCGCGCCTTGTGAATGGCTAGCAAGGTTTCCTGGACGCAATCTTCTATGAACTCCTGATCCCCGAAACGCTTTTTAAGATAGCCGTGAATCACGTTTGCCAACTCAGTCAGTAATTGACGGTAATCGGATTCGCAGCCGCCTTGGGCACTGGCCATCAGCTCTGACCAACGGCTGTTATCGGATTGCGACGCGTCATTGATGCTCATCCGTGAAAAAAAGGCCCTGAGTTCATAAGCCGAGAAGATGACAATTCCAAAATGAAAGTCCTCTGAGATTGACGCCATTGCGAGTAAAGCAGCAGACGGATGAGCCACCCTCGTAAAGCTGTCACACCTTGAAGCGTTAATAATAGCACCTCAACAACACGCCATATTAACTAACTACGTACGACAGCAAGCAATGGTTACAATGCACAAAAATAAACTGGGCTGCGTTCAGGGTAAGTTTGCCGTGCTTAGCTCATGCCGCCACAGGCTGGAGGCTTGACAGAAAAGTGAAGAAGGAATGGACGGGAGTGTGGGTATATCGCCAACCGCAACGGGCCCAATAATGAAAAAGCCCCGGCGAATGCCAGGGCTTTTTGGGTCCAAATAGACTTAATTAAAAATTAAGCTTTCTTAGGACGCTCAACAACTTCTACCAATGTCCAAGACTTAGTCTTAGAGATAGGCGCACACTCACGAATAGTAACTGTATCGCCTTCTAGAGCAGTGTTGTTTTCATCATGTACGTGCAACTTAGTAGTACGTTTCATGAATTTACCGTATACCGGGTGCTTCACGTAACGGGCTACAGCAACAGTGAAAGACTTGTCCATCTTGTCGCTGATTACACGGCCTTGTAGAGTACGGATCTTATCGCTCATTATGCACCTGCCTTCTGGTTAATAACCGTTTTAACACGCGCGATATCGCGACGTACTTTACGTAGCAAATGAGATTGAGCTAGCTGACCAGTGCTTGCTTGCATGCGCAGATTAAACTGCTCACGAAGAAGTTCAATAAGTTCAGCGTTAAGCTCTTCTACGCTTTTGTCTTTAAGTTCGCTAGCTTTCATTACATCACCGTCCGAGTTACAAAAGTGGTTTTGAATGGTAATTTACGAGACGCTAGGTTGAATGCTTCACGAGCAAGCTCTTCTGAAACACCTTCCATTTCGTAAAGTACTTTACCAGGCTGAATTTCAGCAACCCAGTATTCAACAGAACCTTTACCTTTACCCATACGAACTTCAAGCGGCTTTTCAGTGATTGGCTTGTCTGGGAATACACGGATCCAGATTTTACCTTGACGCTTGATGTGACGTGTCATAGCACGACGAGCTGCTTCGATTTGACGAGCAGTCATACGGCCACGACCAGTAGCCTTAAGACCGAAAGTACCGAAGCTTACTTTGTTACCGTTTTGCGCAAGACCACGGTTGCGGCCTTTGTGCACTTTACGGAATTTTGTACGTTTTGGCTGTAACATTATTCGCTACTCCTACTTAGCACTTTTCTTGGCTTTCTTCGGGCCACGTTTAGCAGGCTTCTCTTGCTCTTGAACTAGTGGAAGACCACCAATAACTTCGCCTTTGAAGATCCATACTTTAACACCGATGATGCCGTAAGTGGTTGCAGCTTCAGAAGTTGCGTAATCGATATCAGCACGAAGAGTGTGTAGAGGTACACGACCTTCACGGTACCACTCAGAACGTGCGATTTCTGCGCCGCCTAGACGACCGCTTACTTCAACTTTGATACCCTTTGCACCTAAGCGCATTGCATTTTGTACCGAACGCTTCATAGCGCGACGGAACATAACACGACGCTCTAGCTGTGACGCAATACCGTCAGCTACTAGTTGTGCATCAAGCTCTGGCTTACGTACTTCCGCAATATTGATTTGCGCAGGTACACCAGCGATTTTTGTTACAGCTTGACGTAGCTTTTCAACGTCTTCGCCTTTTTTACCGATAACAACACCAGGACGAGCTGTGTGAATTGTTACACGGATAGATTTTGCTGGGCGCTCGATAACGATTTTAGCCACAGAAGCGTTCTTAAGTTCCTTAGTAAGGTAAGAACGTACTTTGTGATCGCCAAAAAGCTGCTCAGAGTAATCTTTTGTATTCGCGTACCAGGTAGAAACCCAAGGTTTAGAGATACCTAGGCGAATACCAGTAGGATGAACTTTTTGTCCCATTACTTATATCTCCTAGTTATCCGAAACCACAACAGTGATGTGGCTTGTACGCTTAAGGATGCGGTCAGCGCGTCCTTTAGCACGAGGCATGATGCGTTTCATTGTAGGACCTTCGTCTACAAATACTTTCGCTACTACAAGCTCATCAATGTCAGCACCTTCGTTGTGCTCTGCGTTAGCAATAGCAGACTCAAGTACTTTCTTAACTAATGCAGCCGCTTTCTTAGGGCTGTACGCCAGGATTTCTAGGGCGCGATCTACCGGTAGTCCACGGATTTGATCTGCAACTAGACGTGCTTTTTGCGCCGAACCAGAGGCGAATTTGTGTTTAGCTAATGCTTCCATCATAACCTCCGATTAACGTTTCTTAGCTTTCTTATCCGCAGCGTGACCGCGGTAAGTACGTGTAGGTGCGAATTCACCCAGTTTGTGACCGATCATTTCGTCTGTGACAAACACAGGAACGTGCTGACGACCATTATGGACAGCGATGGTCAATCCGATCATGTTAGGTATGATCATTGAACGACGGCTCCAAGTTTTAATTGGCTTCTTGTCACCGCTTTCCAACGCTTTCTCTACCTTCTTCAGCAAGTGCAGGTCAATAAATGGACCTTTCTTGAGAGAACGTGGCATGGCTATTCCTCAACTATTATTTAGTACGACGACGTACGATGAACTTATCAGTACGCTTGTTCTTACGAGTCTTGTAACCTTTGGTAGGTACGCCCCATGGAGATACAGGGTGACGACCACCAGAAGTACGACCTTCACCACCACCGTGCGGGTGATCTACCGGGTTCATGGCAACACCACGAACGGTCGGACGGATACCACGCCAGCGGTTTGCACCGGCTTTACCAAGTGAACGTAGCATGTGCTCAGCATTACCTACTTCACCTAGAGTTGCGCGACAGTCAGCTAGTACTTTACGAACTTCGCCTGAACGAAGACGTAGAGTCACGTATTGACCTTCACGTGCTAGGATTTGTACGTAAGCGCCTGCAGAACGTGCAATCTGTGCACCTTTGCCAGGCTTAAGCTCTACGTTGTGTACAGTCGAACCTACAGGCATGTTGCGCATAGGTAAGGTGTTACCAGCTTTGATTGGTGCATCAACACCAGACTGGATTTGATCACCTGCTTTAAGACCCTTAGGAGCGATGATGTAACGACGCTCACCGTCGGCATAACAAACCAAGGCGATGTTCGCGCTACGGTTTGGATCATACTCTAGACGCTCTACTTTAGCTGGAATGCCATCTTTAGTGCGTTTAAAGTCAATTACACGGTAATGATGCTTGTGACCACCACCGATATGACGAACCGTGATACGACCTTTGTTGTTACGACCACCGGTCTTAGAGTTCTTCTCTAGAAGCGGAGCGTATGGCTTACCCTTGTGTAGATCAGGGTTAACCACTTTAACGACGTGACGACGACCCGCAGAAGTTGGTTTACACTTTTGAAGTGCCATAATTCTAACTCCCCTTATTACTCGGCGCCGCCGACAAAGTCTAGCTCGCTACCTTCTTTAAGAGTAACGTAGGCTTTCTTCCAGTCGCTACGACGACCGAAACGCATACCAGTACGCTTTGTTTTACCCTTAACATTAAGTGTGCGAACACCAGTTACTTCTACTTCGAAAAGCTTTTCTACAGCTGCTTTAACGTCAGCTTTAGTTGCATCTTTTAGTACTTTGAAAACAATCGTGTTGTTATCTTCAGCAGATACAGTGCTCTTCTCAGAGATATGTGGAGCAAGGATTACTTTTAAAAGACGTTCTTCACGGATCATGCTAGCGCCTCCTCAAGTTGCTTTACAGCACCCTTAGTCATAACAACCTTATCGAAAGCGATTAGGCTTACTGGGTCGATGCCAGCTACGTCACGTACGTCAACCTTGTACAGGTTACGTGCTGCAAGGAATAGATTCTCTTCTACTTCTTCAGTCACGATTAGTACGTCTTTAAGCTCAAGCTCTTTCAGCTTAGCTACAAGGGCTTTAGTCTTAGGAGCTTCGATACCGAAGTTCTCAACTACAACTAAACGCTCTTGACGAACAAGCTCAGATAAGATGCTCTTGATCGCACCGCGATACATCTTACGGTTTACTTTTTGGCTGTGATCTTGCGGCTTAGCTGCAAAAGTCACACCACCGCTGCGCCAGATTGGGCTACGGATTGTACCAGCACGTGCACGGCCAGTACCTTTTTGACGCCATGGCTTCTTACCGCCACCGCTTACTTCAGAACGTGTCTTCTGAGCTTTAGTACCTTGACGAGCACCTGCTGCGTAAGCAACAACTACTTGGTGTACTAATGCTTCGTTAAACTCACGTCCAAAAGTAGCTTCGGAAACTTCAAGAGCGCCTGACGCGTCTTTAATTGCTAATTCCATCACTAAATCTCCAGGACTTATGCTTTAACAGCTGGTTTAACGATTACGTCACCGCCGATAGCGCCAGGTACTGCACCTTTAACTAGAAGCAGATTACGCTCAGCGTCAACACGTACTAGTTCTAGGTTCTGAGTAGTTACACGCTCAGCACCCATGTGACCGGCCATTTTCTTACCTTTAAACACCTTACCAGGTGATTGGTTTTGACCGATTGAACCAGGAGCACGGTGAGACAAAGAGTTACCGTGTGTAGCGTCTTGCATGCTGAAGTTCCAGCGCTTAACACCACCTTGGAAACCTTTACCTTTAGAAGTACCGGTAACGTCAACTTTTTTCACTTCGTTGAATACTTCAACAGTGATTTCGTTACCAACTTCGAAGTCGCCTTCACCGCCATTAAGACGGAATTCCCACAGACCACGACCCGCTTCAACGCCAGCTTTAGCGAAGTGACCCGCTGCTGGTTTGTTTACACGGCTAGCTTTTTTCTCGCCTGCGGTTACTTGAAGCGCGTTATAACCGTCTGTTGCGTCAGATTTGATCTGCGTAACACGGTTAGGAGTCGCTTCGATTACGGTTACTGGGATAGATACGCCATCTTCAGTGAAGATACGAGTCATGCCCACTTTACGACCGACTAGACCTAATGCCATTTTCCTAAAACCTCTCTAATCTTCCGATTAACCCAGGCTGATTTGAACATCAACACCAGCAGCAAGGTCTAGGCGCATTAGAGCGTCTACAGTCTTGTCTGTTGGTTCTACGATGTCGATCAGACGTTTGTGGGTGCGGATCTCGTACTGATCACGCGCGTCTTTGTTAACGTGCGGAGAGATCAATACAGTGAAACGTTCTTTGCGTGTAGGAAGTGGGATTGGACCACGTACCTGAGCACCTGTGCGTTTCGCAGTTTCCACAATTTCCGCCGTTGATTGGTCAATCAAACGGTGGTCAAAAGCTTTTAGGCGAATGCGAATGCGTTGATTTGACATTCTAAAACCTCAATAAAAAGAGCATTTAAAAAGAGCATAAAAAAACACCCGAAACTTACTTACTACTAAGAAGTCGGTTGTCCTTTCATTTTCTACCATTGAGCTCCAAATCGGAGCTCCTGTTTATGCTTGAAATCCAAGCTATATCTAGCTTTCCAAGTCCTTGGTGAAACACCTAAGGCAAAGAAAGTCCGCATATTATAGAGAGATTGGCGATAAATGCAACAGTTTTTTCAGGGAAGGGATGGGTACGGTGGACAAGAAGGAGGAAGCGCTTGATGCTGCGCCACTCACCCGTCCTTCTTGTCTGCCGCAACACAGAATTCAGCCCCAGGGATACGACTAAATACCGAGCCTGGCGCGTTTTTCGCAGCCATTGTTCGTATTATCGAGACTTTTAACTGACAGCAGGCTTAAAGCCTGTTCATTTTATGTACCAAGGCCAATCCCTTTCCTCGCTGCAGTGGGAGGCAAAACCTCCCCGCGCCCTTGGCTCAGGCGCTAAGCCAGCTCATGGCAATGGTCAGTCCAGTTATAACTTGGTATCATTTGCGCCCTTTTTTGTGTTTTTTGATGCCAATTGCATTAATAAAGTAAGCGGCCACAGCGTCGGATAGAGACGCAGGATAGCAAGGCTAAAATTATGGTATATAGTTGTTCTGTATAAATAATTTTTATACCAAGCCAGCCTAACCTTTGGCCCGCTAGATTAAACAAAGTATTAATAAACAAGATTACCTAATCGGTTGTTACCCCCGTGGTAACGCGGTTAAGCGAGTGAGAGTAAATGAAGATTTTAAACCGCAGCGTCGACTTTTTAGCCCGTTGCTTAAATGCCATTTGTGTAAGGTCCAAGGTACTGCCGCAGCAACCGATTGCCGACTTTGAGCTCGATACCTCGGTACCGACCTTCTACATTGGCCGCTTAAACTCACGCCTCGATATCGCCGCCCTGGCGAAGGTCTGTCGCAAGCTGGGCCTGCCCGACCCCACCCAGGAGCAGAGCCTGGCCGACACCGAGCTGCCGCGCTTCATCGGCATTCAAAATCCACCACCGGTGTTCGGCACTAAAAGCCGCCCCAGCTGTGCACTGCAACAGGGTAAGGCGATTTTCGATGCTCTGGCCAAGCAACCGCAACAAAAAATCCAGATTATTCCGGTCACCATTCTGTGGGGCCGCAACCCGGGGAAAGAAAAGCCGGGTTTAAGCACGCTGATCTCCCACTCCTTAACACCGAGCTGGTTCCGGAAGTTTTTTGTGGTGTTATTTTCCGGGCGCGACAACCTTATTCGCTTTAGCCAGCCCCTGGATTTAACCCAGCTGGTGCACGATAAGGGCGATAAAGATGAATTGCCACAAAAGCTGCTGCGCGTGGCCCGGGTGCACTTCCGTCGCCAAAAGCTGGCGGCCACCGGCCCCAAACTGCCGTCGCGCGAAGCCCTGTTTAATTCCTTGCTGGCGTCGCCAACCATTAAAAAAGCCATTGCCGATGAAGCCAAGGCTAAGGGCATCAGCCAGGACCAGGCGCGACAAAATGCCCTGCGTCTGCTCGATGAAATCGCCGCCAACTATTCCGATGCCATGGTCCGTGTTGCCGACCGTATTCTTACCTGGCTGTGGAATAAGCTCTATAACGGCATCGATGTGAACTATGCCGAGCAGGTGCGCGAGCTGACCGACAAAGGTCACGAGATCATCTATGTGCCCTGCCACCGCAGCCATATGGACTACCTGTTACTCACCTACGTGATTTATCACCAGGGCCTGGTGCCGCCGCATATCGCTGCGGGCATTAACCTCGACTTCTTCCCCGCCGGGCCCATATTCCGTCGCAGCGGCGCCTTCTTTATTCGCCGCTCCTTCAGCGGTAACAAGCTCTACTCGGCGGTGTTTAAAGAATACCTAAGTCAGCTCTTTATTAACGGCTACTCGGTGAAGTTTTACACCGAAGGCGGGCGTAGCCGTACCGGTCGCCTGTTGCCACCGAAAACCGGCATGCTGGCCATGACCCTGCAGGCCATGCTGCGCGGCATCGACCGCCCCATCAGCATAGTGCCCGTGTATATCGGCTATGAGCATGTGATGGAGATCAACACCTACCTCAAAGAGCTGGCCGGCGACAATAAAAAGAACGAGTCCGTGCTGGGTATTTTCAAGGCCATTAAAAACCTCAAGAACTATGGTCGCGGCAACGTGAACTTTGGTGCGCCCATCAATATCAACCAGTTCCTCAATGAGCAGCAGCCGAACTGGCGCGAGGCGATTCACCCCACCGATGTACAAAAGCCGGCCTGGCTGGGTAAGCAGGTCAGCAATCTGGCCGACGAGATCATGCTCAATATCAACAGTGCCGCGGCATTGAACTCGGTGAACCTGCTGGCCACCATCTTGTTAACCAATGATCAGTTTGCGCTCAGTAAGTCACAACTGTTGGAGCAGATGGATTTCTATCTGCGCCTGCACCGCGATGCGCCGCTCAGCGACAAGTTAACCCTGCCCCAGCAAAACAGCGCCGAGCTGCTGGAGCACGCGCTGACGCTCAATAAGTTTGATGTGGTCAACGACCCGTTTGGCGACATCATTGCCATTAAAGAAAAAGAGCGCACCCTGTTTAACTACTACCGCAACAATGTGCTGCACCTGTTTGCGGTGCCCAGCGTCATCGCCCAGCAGCTGTTTAACCACCACAGCATCACTGTTAGCGAGTGCAAGGCACAGGTTCAACGCCTCTACCCCTTGTTTGCCAAGGAATGGTTCCTGCCCGAGCTGAACGAAGACTACATCGACAAGATTCTCGCCAGCTTTGCCGAACAGGGCCTTATTCGCCAACATGGCGAGCAGCTGGAAGTGATCAAAGCGGGTGACAACCAGGCCACCCTGGAAATGCTCGGCAAGGTGGTACACCACACCCTGCTGCGCTACGCCATAGTCATAGGCCTATTAAGCCAAAGCGGCGATATGAGCCCATCTGAGCTGGAAAAAGAAGGCGCCGTAGTCGCTAACCGCCTGGGCACCTTGCATGGCATTAAGAGCCCGGAATTCTTCGATAAGAAGGTACTGACCGGCTTTATTACCAGCCTTAAAGAGCAGGGCTTGGTGCATCAGCGCGACAATGCCCTCGCCCATACCGACGAGCTGGTTGCCCTGTACCAAGATCTACAGCACCTGCTGCCGGCCAGGTTGTGGCAGTCGATTAGTGATGCCATAGCGGCGATGCATGCAGGTCAGGCTTAGGCCTGACTTGTAGGTCGGCGCTCTGCGCCGACAGCGGTGGTTATTGATAGCTCTTGTCGAACAGCCGACAACAGTGGTAACTGTTAGATCATGTCGCGGTGGCGACGACACCCAAAGGGTGGTTTACGCCAACCACCCCTTGGAACCCCTAGGCGCCCCAACATTGCATTCTTTCCTCAACGCGCTACGAGAAATGAACGTAACCAACATGCACAGCACTTCCCTGTACTGAGCATGTTTTCGCCCGCAGTCCAGCGGGCGATTACTCTTCTCGCATCACGTTTCGGATGCAATGTAAGGGGAATTCACTGACACATCGGTGTTCCTGAGGTGGGTTGGAGTTTGTGGTTGTAGGTGAGGCTTTAACCTTGCGGGCATATTGATTTTTTCTGGCCGCCGACTGCGGTTGTAGCTGATAGATCTGGTCGCGTTGGCGACGACACCCAAAGAGGGGATGATTCGACTCCCTCTTTGGAAACTCCGCGAACCCGTGATTCGCTTATGCTTCCGAACTCAGGTTTTTGTAAAACGTTCCGCTAAGCTTTCAACACGGTTTGACGAGTCGTCCTGACTCGGTAAACCTAACTCGATGTTTCAATCTCGCTCCACAACAAAAGACGATTTCTACAGCGCGAATCATAGCGGGGAATGCTCACACTTATAGTGTTTTGCACGACTGCTTGTTTGGGATTGTTGTGAGAGCAAGTAAAGCCTGAACTCTTACCCCTTCATTAAATGGTTGTTATACGCTTATGTCATCAAGAAGATCTTCGAAATACTCTTGCTGATGAACACCTTGCTCAGGGTTTTTAAGCTTATTTTTAACTAACGCCATCTTATCTTGTAACTCATTAAAAGTTATGGACTCTTTCCGGTTGTTATCAAGCCTTTGCATTATCTGAAATAAAAGATAAAAATCGACTAAATACCGCTTTCCACCTTCTTTATAGAACACTTCATTTAGCGAGTTTTTAAGATTGCTAGGTGATAATTTAGACTTCAGAATAGAAATTATTTTTTCAATATTTTCGATTGATTCTAGAAATTGATTTTTAAGTTCCATATCAGTTAATATTTTCTCTAGAAGGGCTGAGACATCTTTCTTTTCAGTTATTCTGCAATTAATTTTACTGTCCCTTAAGTAAAAACCTAAACTAGTATATTCAGGTCTATACTTTGAGTTGTACAAGTTATAGGCTAGTAGAGTTATGAGCTCCTCATTCAACATTCTGTCAGAAGAATTATTCCCATTTCTTTGCTTTATATAAAACCAATCAATATTGTTATCGGTTATTTCTCTTATATACCTAATAACATCCCTATCCATGAATGAGTTCCACATTTCGAAGGAATTTTCTTTTATAGGATAAGGCTTATTATTAAGCCTAATAAAGAGGTCAACAGGATCAAAATTGTTATTTAAATATGAGTCGATCTCAATAACACTAAGCATGAAGTCATAAATTTTATCTTGAAGGTTAAAGTCAAGATCTTCAAACCTAGAACCATTTAGCTCATGCAGTATTTTAAGCCTTGATAATTTAAAGTTGCAGCACTTAGGATATGTTGTAGTTCCATTTTCGTCCTGATAACTTTTTCCTAAAAAACCCAAAACTGAAAGTAATCGTTGTTGGCCATCTATGACCTCTTTAACCCCATTTCGGTTTTTATAGATGAATAAAGGAGGTAGGTTAATCCCAAGAAGAATACTTTCAATGATTGCTGAAGCTTTAAATACATTAATCTTTTCAAGTCTTTGATAGCTAGGTCTAATTAAGTATTTGTTTCCATTTAGTTCCTCTACAATTTCTTCTATTGGAATTAAGGAAGGTTCTGGTTTTTGCACTCGTAATGACGCTAACTCATCTAATTTTAGTTTGGCTTCCTTTTCACTCTGCCTCATTTCTTTGACAGAGTTTTTGAAATCATCATTCTTAATGAATATAGAAAAGTCAAAAGGCAACAATGTCGAAATCATTTTACTGATTGACTTATGCCTCCTAATAATTGATTTATAGTGGTGACTATTTTCTGAGAGGAAGTCATCTTGGTGATTTGTCAAATAGTCATTTATTTGGCTAATACCTGTAGAAGTGTATAGGGGGGAAATATCCACTTCCTCTTCAAGAAGTATGAATATTGCCCAAAGCAGAGCTTCATTTATCAGTTTGTTAGGAGAAACAGTTAAATGTTGTATAAGCTCTATTGTTTTGTTCAGGTTATAAAATAAGCTTTCACATATTTCGTCAGGGTTTTCTGTGTTCTGTGACTTAACACCGTAGAGAAGATCCATTATCTCAGTTCTATTACTACCGCTAGCGTATGTGCTTATAGGGAAAGATGATAGAACTAAATATCTCCTCATAAACTGGAGCACTTTTGACGTATCATCATTCTTAAAGACTTTACCAAGAAAGTGCTTTTCAACCAATGAAATAAATTCTGGATTATTAACAATACGTGCTTTTAATTCGTTTGTTATAGAGTCATCATCATAAGTTGCATTGTCAATTTCTGCGCTGTTTAGTGGGGTAATACCGGAGTTATATCTTCTGAAAATTTCTTTCTTTATTTTGTCTTCTAGGGTTGCATCTAGTCTTGGTTCATTAAATATTTCAAATTCAAAAATACGAATTTTTGCGTCATCGAGTAGCCCCTGAATTTCAGGATCTAGAGTACTAAATTGTCTGTTCTGTAGCTGAGTGAGCTTTGTGAGTCCTTTAATACTTAATTTAAGTTCACCGTTACGAAACTTCTTGATGGTTTCATAACGTTGCCTACCATCAATTACCTCAATTGTAGAGCCTGTATTGAAGAAAATTAATGGAGGAACATCGGTTCCCAACAGAATACTTTCAATGAAAAAAGTTGCTTTACTGTTGTCCCATACATAGTTCCGTTGATAGTAGGGATCATATTTTATCTTTTCGACTCTTCTTTTGCTAAAAAGGGTTTTTAGAGAAAGTGAATAAACTTTTGTTGTTATATGGTTTTTGAAAATGTTTTCAAAATCTTCTTGATTTAAATATAAACTCATTATTGGCTCTCTCTAAATCATGTCTTTATTTAGCTGTAATTTTTTCGGGGAACGTAATTCAAATACTACTGACTTACTCGTTTTTCTGACATCTATGAAACCTGATGTTTGCTCTTTAGGTACATACATGGCACATATAAACCTATCAAAAAAAATCAACTCTAGATACTTCTGAAAACGCCCTAGATCAAACTTTGCGAGGGCGATGTTTTCTAAATCACGAGAAGAAGAAATTTCAATTTTCATTTCATTCAAGTCAGACGATTCAATTGATATCAAAATATCTTCATGGAGGGGGAGAGGAACGGAAATCCGAGATTTGTCAAAGTCATCAGCATAATATTCCCTTTCCAGTCGATCAATAAAACTCTGAATTAAAGTAAAAATTTCATTATTAAATCGCAATCGAAATGCATTTTTAGCATCAAAATCTTTTTTGTTTGCACCATCTAATATTATCGGCTTTCCATCAATATTTTTAGGAACTAAAAATTTATAAACTTCTAGTTTTGAAATTGAAGGTAGATGTTTTAATAGGTTGTACTTTAGAATTAGCTTGTACGAATTTTCACCGTAATAAGAGTGAGAGTTGTAGTATAAAGCAAGTAACTCATTTTCACTTAGCTGAGATCGTAGAATTTTGATATAAATGAACTTTTCCTCATCGTCAATTTCAGAGTCGTCAATAGTTTTTATGATCCTATAAACAAGCCGGAAGTAATGAGTTAGCTCTTCTTTTTTTGAATAGAAAACTCCTAGGTATATGTCATTTGAAGTTTTGTAGTCATTAATTAGGTGGGCGTTTCCAAGTGTTTGAGCGTAAAGTTCGGTTCTAAGCTCTTTAAAGTAGTTGCCGCTTGGACAGTTATTATTAAGCTCACTAACCACGGTGTTGTACAAATCAAGCAATGAAAAATAAATAGAATCGAGCCTTTGTTGCATGAGGGTCTTAGATTGCTCTTTAAAAACGTTTCTTGATTGCTTTAATTCTTCTCGTTGCAGCGAAAACTCTTGCCTTTGCAACTTGAACTCTTCTGATTGTGTTTTTAATGCATCTACTTGTTTGTCCAGTGCGGTTCTATTCGTTTGGAAGTCAGCTCGCTGCTCTTTCAGAGCATTGTAAAAAAGTAACACCCCACAAAGAGACCAAACTGATCCCAAAACTCCGCCGACAAAATCTCCAAAAGTACCAAATTTTCCATCATCAATTGGCGCTGAAATAGAGTAATTGTTTTTCCAAAGAAAAAATACAATTAAAGGGATTAGTATTACTAAAAGCCACAGAGCAAGCTTATATATTCTTTCTGCTGATCTATTTTGGGACATGTTTTAAATTCATTTTTTCTGGAAGAATGTATAGGGGGCAAAGACAATACAAGAGTCAGGCCTAGCTAACTCCTTTGTCATATTTTAGAACAACCCACCTAGCCAAGCTAAAACTAATAACAACAATAAGTTACCAGTGGTTTTGATTACAAGCAATTACAGCTGTGCTTTGCATGGGAAGTTACGCCAAATTAACAGGTATTGCCCTTCCCGTTTTGATTCGCGCTGAAGAAGTCAGATTTTGTTGTGGAGTGTGTTGTTGATAGCGAGGCAGGACGCCGAGCTAGATTTACCAGTGCAGGGATGTGCTGTTAAATCGCATCAACGACTAAACGGAACGTTTAACAAAAACCTGAGTTCGGAAGCAATTGCGAATCACGGGCGCCCTAGGAGTTGTTAGAGGAAATGGGCGCGCATTTCCTCTGACTTGAAGTCGCCAATGCGACAAAAACTTAATTTTAACGCCGTCATGTTGAGCGCAGCAGTTTTAAACCCCTAACGCTCGCGCATGACACCTTCTTGAATGGTCGAAGCAACCAGATTGCCCTTGCGGTCAAAGAACTGGCCGCGCACCAAACCGCGGCCACAGCTGGCGCTGGGGCTATCCACGCTGTAGAGCATCCATTCGTCCATACGGAATGGACGGTGGAACCACATGGAGTGATCGATGGTGGCTACCTGCATGTTCGGATGCATAAAGGACTTGCCATGGGGCTGCAAGGCGGTAGGCAAAAACTCGAAGTCCGACGCATAGGCCAATAAATAGTTGTGAATACGCTGGTCGTCCGGCATCTCGCCATTGGTCTTAAACCAGATATGCTTAATTGGCTCGGCCACCTGCGGCTTAAAGGGGTTTTGGAAATTCACCGGGCGCATGTCGATGGGCTTTTCGCTGATAAACTTGTTGCGAATAGGCTCTGGAATTTGGTGCGCATGCTCTTGGTAAAATTCTAAAGCCGAACGCAAACCTTCCGGTGCCGGCACATCCGGCATAGGTGTTTGGTGTTCCAGGCCCTGGGCGTCGCCGGAGAAAGAGGCGGTCATATAGAAAATCGGCTTGCCGTACTGAATGGCACTGACACGGCGGGTGCTCAGGCTCTTACCGTCGCGGATGTTTTCCACATCATACACAATGGGACGCGAGGCATCGCCGGGGCGTAAAAAATAGGAATGCAGGGAATGCACCACGCGCCCTTCGGGCAGGGTTTCCTTCGCCGCCGAGAGTGCCTGACCCATAACCTGACCGCCAAAAACGGCCTTAAAACCCAGGTCCTGGCTGGCACCGCGATACAGGCCCAACTCGATTTCTTCCAGTTTTAACAGCGACAATAAATTATCTAATGCTTGGCTCATTGTGTCCTCATTTCCACATTGCAGCTAATACAATGATAATACTATACAATGAACCCGATTACCTAGCTCAGCACAGGACCCAACATGGCTTATTGGCTACTCAAAACAGAGCCCGATGCATTTTCATTAGCAGACCTAAAAGCGGCGCCGAACGGCACCACGGTGTGGGATGGCGTACGTAATTATCAGGCCCGTAATTTTATTCGCGATGGCATGAAGGTGGGCGACAAGGTGTTTATCTATCATTCAAGCTGCAAGGTACCGGCCATAGTCGGCGTGGCCGAGATAGTGAACGGCCCCTATGCGGATCCATCACAATACGATGCCAGTGGCGATTACTATGACCCTAAAGCCACGGCCGAGGCACCACGCTGGTTTAGTGTCGATGTGCAGTACAGGGAAACGTTTAACAAGCCGGTGACCCTGCAGGCGATCAAGGCCGACCCGGCCATCGAAGAGCTGGCGCTGAAAAAATCCGGGCGCTTGTCCGTGATGCCGGTCACCGAGGAAGAATGGCAATACCTGTGCGGCATTGCCAGTAAGTAAGGCGAGGCGGCGTGAATTAATCGCCGCCTATCATATCGCCGATGCCGCCAAGGACCGAGCCCTCGCCTTGGCGTGCACCCCCGGCTCTAGGCGCGTGCTCAAGCACGCGATCGGCCAAGCGTGAGAATGGCAAGCTTTGGATCCACACGGTGCCGTGGCCGCGCAGCGTGGTCAGAAACAGGCCTTCACCGCCAAAGAACATGGAACGCAGGCCCTTCACCCGCTCGATATCGAACTCGATGCCGCCGGTAAAGCCAACCACACAGCCAGTGTCTAAACGCAGTGTTTCACCATTGAGCTGTTTCTCAACGACCGTGCCACCGGCATGGGCGAAAGCCATGCCATCGCCTTCTAAGCGCTGCAAAATAAAGCCTTCGCCGCCAAAGAAACCGGCGCCTAATTTACGCTGAAAGGCGATGTTGACCTCGGTGCCCATTGCCGCGCACAGGAAGGAGTCTTTTTGTAAGAACACCTGCTCACCCAGCTGCGCCATGTTCAAGGGGATGATGGTGCCGGGAAAAGGCGCGGCAAAGGCAACGCGTTTTTTACCCATACCCTGATTGGTAAAGTGGGTCATAAACAGGGACTCGCCGCTGATCATGCGCTTACCTGCACTAAACAGCTTGCTCATAAACCCTTGATTGACCTGTGAGCCGTCACCCATTTTCGCTTCAAATTGAATGCCGTCATCGAGGTAGTTCATCGCCCCCGCTTCGGCAATCACAGTTTCATTCGGGTCGAGTTCCACTTCCACCATTTGCATTGAATGGCCGATAATTTCATAGTCAACTTCATGACATCGCATTGTGCTTTCTCCTTTTTCTTGATGGACCTAGCATGACCTAAATGCACATTCAGTGCATCGAATAAAATGTAAGCAGCTTTTACAAGGGGGAATCTAGGCTGTAGCCGTGGCAATCGCTGCCCGATCCGTTTTCAGTGTTATTAACCGCAGCACACCCCGCCTTTTTGTATCGGTGGGCATTTAACCGTGCCAAATGAGCAATACACGCAGCAGTCACCGGGTAAAGGCTTTAACAGGGTGTGGCAAGATGAGCACTCATAGTAATATTGGCACGCATCGGTTGGCATGGTTTCTCGCTTCTTTGCGCCGCACGCTGGGCAGGTGATAACAGACTCAAGAATGACCTTATCCATTTAGACCTCTGTCGCCTCTGGTTAATAGCCCTTAAACCTTAGCACAGCTCCTACTTAGGGCACCCTACGCCTGCGTTTGGGTTGGGTTGTGATGAACACATAAAAAACACCCAGCATAGCAGGCTAGCTGGGTGTTGGCTGGCGCAGTTTAGAGTCGGGACAACCCTAAAACTGCATCTCAGGAACCTGATCCGGGCAGATGAGCTTGCCCTGGGTTTTTGCTTTAATCTCTTCCACGCTTACGCCGGGAGCGCGCTCAAGCAGGTGAAACGCACCATCCTTGATTTCCAGCAGCGCCAGGTCGGTGATCACCTTATTGATACAGCCGACGCCCGTCAGCGGCAGTGAACACTGGGTCAGCAGTTTTGAGTCGCCATGCTTGCTGGCATGAGTCATGGTACAGATAATATTTTTGGCGCCCGCCACCAAGTCCATGGCCCCGCCCATGCCTTTGACCAACTTGCCGGGGATCATCCAACTGGCGATGTTGCCGTTTTGATCCACTTCGAAAGCGCCCAACACGGTTAAGTCCACATGACCACCGCGGATCATGGCAAAGCTTTCGGCTGAGTTAAAAATCGCGGCGCCGGTGCGGGCGGTCACGGTTTCCTTACCGGCGTTGATCATGTCCGCATCCACTTGTGCCTCAAGCGGATATTCGCCCATGCCCAGCAAGCCGTTTTCCGATTGCAGCATCACATCTATGCCTTTGGGCACATAGTTGGCAACCAGGGTGGGAATGCCTATGCCCAGATTCACATAATAACCGTCGCGTAATTCCTGGGCGACGCGCTGCGCCATTTGCTCTCGTGTCAGTGCCATGGTTATGCTCCTCGCACCGTACGTTTTTCGATGCGCTTTTCAAACTGACCTTGAATCACGCGTTGTACATAAATACCCGGGGTGTGAATTTGACTGGGCTCCAGCTCCCCGGGCTCGACAATTTCTTCCGCCTCAACCACGGTGATCTTGCCAGCGGTGGCGGCCATGGGGTTAAAATTCATCGCCGTATGACGATAGATGCAGTTGCCGTAGCGATCCGCCTTCCACGCCTTCACTATGGCAAAGTCGCCGACAATGCTTGGCTCAAGCACATAGTCGCGGCCAGCAAACTGCTTGATGTCCTTGCCTTCGGCCACCACTGTGCCGACCCCGGTTGCGGTGTAAAACGCAGGGATGCCGGCGCCACCGGCACGCATTTTCTCCGCCAGGGTGCCCTGAGGGGTTAACTCCACCTCCAGCTCACCGCTCAGCAATTGCTGCTCGAACAAGGCGTTTTCACCCACATAAGAGGCGACCATTTTGTGGATCTGCTTATCTTCAAGCAGGATGCCTAAACCAAAGCCATCGACGCCGCAGTTATTGGAAACCACTGTTAGGCCGGTGGTGCCCTTGTTTTTGATTTCTTTAATCAAGCCCTCGGGAATACCGCATAGGCCAAAACCGCCGGCGATCACCGTCATATTGTCTTCGAGGCCCGCCATAGCTTCACCGTAGCTGTTCACTACCTTATTAAAACCTGCCATCGTCTCTCCTATTGCGCCGTCCAGCCGCCATCAAGGGCGATGGCTTGGGCAGTAATATTGCGCGCCGCATCCGCCATTAAAAAGTCAACGGTGTGGGCGATTTCATCCAGGCCGATAAAGGCCTTTTTGGGCATGGGGGCCAGCATTATGGTGTCGATCACCTCTTGCTCCGTGATGCCATGCTGTTTGGCCTGGCTGGCTATTTGCGCCTCGACCAAGGGTGTTTTTACATAGGCCGGGCAAATGGTATTGACCGTGATATCCACATCCCCGGTCTCCAGCGCCAGCACCTTGCCCAAACCAATAAGGCCATGCTTGGCCGACACATAGGCCGACTTATACTTGGAGGCCACCTGGGCATGAATAGAGCCGATATTGATAATACGGCCAAAGTTTTGCTCTCGCATCGCCGGGAGCACCGCCTTGGTGAGCATGGCCGGGCCATTGAGCAGCACATCCTGCAGCAGCTGCCATTTATCCAAGGGGTACTCGTCTAGACGCTCTACGTATTGAACACCGGCGTTATTGATCAGCACGTCTATGGTCGGCTGCCTGGCAATAAAATCCCCGAGGGAGGCCAGTTCTGCCACATTCAGCGCCAGGCCCTGGGCACGAATGCCCTGCTGTTGAAGCTGTTCGGCCTCGGCCTTGGCTCGCTCACCATCCAGATCGGTCAGTAAGATCTCGTGCCCTTGTTTGCCCAAATGCTCCGCCACATAGCGGCCAATGCCACTGGCGGCACCGGTAATTAAAATTCGTTTGCTCATAATTACTCCGCTAAGAATTCGCCGATCACCTGGCCCTTGGTTTGAATGGAGAAAATACCGTCAAGATGACCCCATATACCCTCAATTTCCTCGATTTTTACATCTTTCTCTTGCTCTTTAAGCAGCTTGGCAAACGCGCGCACCGGGCCTGGGCGTAACAAGAGGTCGTTACTGGCGGGCATAAGCAGCACCTTGGCCTGAATCTTTTTTGCCGCCGCGCTTAGGTCTTCCTGCATGCCGGCGCTGTACAGTTGCGAGGCGCGCACTAAATAGAGAATATGGTTGGCATCCTGAGTTTGCGCTCGAACCAGGGCGCGCTCATGCAAGGTCTGGTTAATGGCCGGCAGGGTGCGTATGTCTTTCTTTGCACCCTCGTCCTGCACCTTGAAGTTCGGGAAGCTGGCCTTATAACTTTCCGGGTGCATGGCGTCCTGAGTGATGTTAAGCATGGTGGCGGTCACACCGGCCAGCGGGCGCTCACCCTCATAGTAATTGCCATTATTCCAGTTTGCGTCCAGGCGAATAGGCAAGGCCCATTTTTCCAGGGCTGGCACGGTCCAGGCGTCCATTTTCGCCGCACCGATCACATGCACTAAACGTTCAACCTTGTCTGGGTAACGCACCGACCATTCCAGCGCCTGGAATGAGCCCATGGACGCGCCAATGACGGCGTGGAGTTTTTCAACCCCCAGGCTATCGAGCAAACGCTTTTGCACTTCGACAAAATCACCTATGGTGACCACGGGGAAGTCCAGGCCATAGGGCTTGCCGGTTTTCGGATTAATGGAGGCCGGGCCCGTGGTGATCACGTTTTTATCGTGCCAGTTGGCGTTAACCAGGGTGTCCGAGCTGATCACGAAAAACTTGTTGGTGTCTATGGCCTTCCCCGGACCAATAATGGCATCCCAGTAACCCGGCAGGGCATCATCCGGGCTGTATTTACCCGCCGCATGGGAGGTGCCGGAGAAAAAATGGGTGATCAAAATCACATTGTCCTTGGCGTCATTAAGGGTGCCGTAGCTCTCCCACCCCACCTGCACCTCGGGCAAGGTCACACCCGACTCCGTGGTGTAGTTGGCAAAGGCGAAACGCTGTTTTTCCACCAGCAGGGGCTCGCCCTGAGCCCAGGCCCACTGGCTTACACAGATTAAAACAAGGCCTATTATTCGCAGCATGCTCATGTTGTTCACTCCTTAGAATAAGATAAATAGGGCGAGCGCCAGGGCCACGCCAATCAGTGGCACCACGGCCGTTAATGCCGCCATAGACCAGTAGGCGCGCTGGTGCGTCTCTTTACAGATGGCACGGATGGTGGTCACCACATAACCGTTATGCGGCAAGGTATCCAACGCCCCGGAACTGATTGCCACCACCCGGTGCAATTGCTCCGGATTAACACCTGCATCCAGGTAATGAGGCGCCACTAACGGCAGGGCTATGGCCTGTCCGCCTGATGCCGAGCCGGTCAAACCGGCAATCACACTGACGGCCACCGCCGCACCGAGCAATTCGTTGCCCGGCATATTAGTCATGACTTCCACCGCCACCTGAAAGGCCTCGGTGTTTTTAGCCACCGCGCCAAAACCAACGACCGCACTGGTGTTACCTATGGCCACCAGCGCCCCCGTGGTACCCAGGTTAATGGCACCGCTGAGGTTGTGGAAATGCTTGAAGTTAATGACCAAAATCGCCAACACACCGCCGAGCAAGGCGACAATCAGCGCGCTTTGGTGCAATACATCGTGCAGGGTAAAGGACAGCAGTAACACCACCAGCAGCGGGATCACCCCGGTGATCGGATGGGGATAGTCGCGCTCGGGAATTTCCGGGTCGTCGTCGCGGGCCTCGAAGCGCTCACCATTGGCCACCGCCTTGGTGATCATCTTCTTCAGCCACCAGTAACCGGCAATGGCCATAAACACAGCCACCACCAGGCTCACTTCCCAGGCCGCATAGGGCGAAGTGCCCAAATACTTGATTGGGATCCAGTTTTGAATCTCCGGCGAGCCCGCCGAGGTCATGGTAAAGGTCACCGAGCCAAAGGCCAAAGTCGCGGGAATAAAGCGCCGCGGCAGGTTGGCGTCTTTAAACAGGCTCAGAGCCATGGGATATACGGAAAAGGCGACGATAAAGACGCTGACACCACCATAGGTCAGTACCGCACAGGCGATCACCACGGCCAATACCGCGTGTTTCATACCCAGCTTGTTGACTATGGCACGGGCAACGCTGTCCGCGGCGCCGCTGTCTTCCATAAACTTGCCGAACAAGGAGCCGAGCAAGAACATAAAGAACCAAGCACTGAGGAAACCGGCAAAGCCGTTCATATAGGTGCTGACAAAGTCTAAAGACACATTCTCGCCGGGAAAGAGCGCCATATTGCCGCTCAGCGCCACCAACAGGGCACATAAGGGCGCGGCAATAAACAGGTTTACGCCGCGCAGGGTAAGAATGATAAGTAGTACCAGACCGCCGATAAGGCCAATCATACTGAGCATAGAAGTGCTCCTCGAATTATTATTGTTTTAGTTATCAGAGCTAGCATAGCAGCTGTTTCTGTTAACAACACTGGCAATCAGTGTGGCCCCACAAACCGTTAAAATACATAGTACTAAGGTTATAGAATTGCGCCACACCCCGTAAATAAAGGGCTGTAGCGGCGATAGTACTAAGGTACTAACCCCCTCGTCGCATTTTTCCCCTAAAGTCACAGTTAATTAATATTTTTAAAACAAACCCATACCGTGACGACCCATAACAATACCGGCGCACGGACAACGACAATAACAGGGGATACAGGATGAACACATACAGTCTACGCCGCTCTAGTCTAGCCTTAGCGATTGGGGCGGCACTCACAAGTGCACTGGCAAGCCCAACGGCCTTGGCAGAAGAAGAAGTAAAAAAAGCCGAGCTGGAGCGCATCGAGGTTACCGCCCGTAAAACGGTAGAGAACCTGCAAGAGGTACCGGTGGCCGTGACCTCAATCGGCGCCGCGCAACTACAGGAAAACGGTATTTCGGTGATGACCGAGGTACAGCAGTTTTCACCCAACACCACCTTGCAGGCCAGCCGCGGCACCAACTCCACCATCACCGCCTTTATTCGCGGTGTAGGTCAGCAGGACCCGCTGTGGGGTTATGAGCCGGGTGTGGGTATCTACATCGATGATGTCTACGTAGCCCGCCCTCAGGGTGCGGTACTGGATTTATTGGATGTCCAGCAAATTGAAGTATTACGCGGCCCGCAGGGGACACTCTACGGTAAAAACACCATTGGCGGCGCGGTAAAGTATGTCACCAAGGAAATGACCGGCGATATGACCTTTGATATCCAGGGTACTGTGGGCAGCTATAACCAAAGAGATTTGAAGATCACCGGGCAAGTACCGCTGATCGATGAGCAGCTCTACCTGGGTTACGGCTTTGCCACCTTAAACCGCGACGGCTTTGGTGATTTCATTACCTCTGATTTAGACAATCAAGATCGAGAAAACTATAACAAGGATCTTACCGCGGCACGCCTGACTCTGGAGTATCGCCCCACGGAAGATCTGTTTTTCCGCCTCGGCTGGGATAAAACCGACGATGACTCAAACTCAAAAGGTGGTTACCGCCTGCTTCCTAGTTTGTTGACCGATGCGCCTGTGCCAGACAGTGTGTATGACTCCTACACCAGCTTACCTACCTGGAACAAGGTGGAGCTGGAAGGGTTTAGCCTGACCGCACGTTGGGACATGAGCGACAGCACCTCGTTTAAGTATATCGGTGCCAAGCGCGACAGCTATTCACCGACCAATATCGACTTTGACAATACCTCTATCCGCATTTTCGACGTCCCTGCCATTTATGACGATGAGCAAACCACTCATGAGTTACAGCTAAACCATCAGGGCGATAATTATAAGCTGGTATCCGGCTTGTATTATTACGATGGTGAGTCGTGCGGCCAGTTTCAGGCCATCTTAGAGCAGCTTGGTATCGCCCTGGGCGGGCCAAGCCTGACGCGTGAAGTAAGCGGTTGCAGTAACTCCACCAGTAAGGCCGCCTATATTCAGGGTAGTCTTGACCTGTCAGAGCAATGGTCACTGACTTTAGGTGCACGCTACACCCGTGACAGTAAAGAGGCGATCGTTAACAATGGCCTGATCTTCGATACCGTATACCCTGAATCAGGTTGGGTGCCAGGATATGTTCGCCCTGAAGGCCAGCTGGTCCCTACGGTACTGGACGATGAAAAAGATTGGTCACGCTTTACTCCTCGCGTTGGCGTCGAGTACCAATACAATAACGACATCATGTTCTTCGCCAGCTACGCTCAGGGCTTTAAATCGGGCACCTTTAACCCCCGTGCCAGCACCGCCGAGCCGGCGGCCAACCCGGAAATCGTGGATTCCTACGAGCTGGGTATGAAGAGCGAGTGGAACGACAACCTGCGTGCCAATATCACCTTCTTTACCTTAGATCATGAAGACCGTCAGTATATCTCGGTACTGCCCGGCGATAGCTCGGCGGATCTCAACCAGCGCTTGGGTAATATAGGTAAATCCTCTGCGGACGGTGTGGAAGTGGAGCTGAACTATGTCGCCACCGACGCCCTGACGTTTGATGCGTCTATGGGCTATATCGACTCGGATTTCGAAGAGGTGCTGGATACGGACCCTGTTAGCGGCGAAATCTTCGATAAGTCGGATCGCTTTAGTATCTCCAACACTCCGGATCTCACCTTTAACCTGGGCGCCACCTATCGCCTGTATACGGACAACGGCGACTGGGTGTTTAACACCAACTACTACTACCGTGGCGATTATGTGTTATTCGAAGAAGACAGCCTGTTGAGCCAGGACAGCTATGGCCTGCTCAACCTCAGCGTCAACTGGTATAGCACCGACGGCCACTGGCGTGTCGGCCTCCATGGCAAGAACTTAACGGATGAAGAGTATATGATCGGTGGCTACCAGTTCGTCACCCCGGATGCGTCTGATCCCACAGATGTCAGCAAGTACACCCCGGGTCTGGGTGGCGATAACACCTTGATCGGCTACTTTGGCGACCCGCGCACCGTGTCGCTCACCGTGGGTTATAACTTCTAATCCCATCTGCTATACCAAGGCGACCGGCCGTCCCCCGGTTTCAAACGGTCGCCTTTCTCTTATGCAACTTACCGCAGGCCCTTGCCGCGACTAACAAAATCCCCTATAACGAGGGACATGGAGTCAACTTAGGATGCCCAGTGTGCAAGCCATTATCGCCGATGATCACCCGTTATTTCGCAGCGCCCTAAAGCAAGCCGCCGCCCAGGCCATGGCCGATGAGCCAATTTTAGAAGCCAGCGATCTATTGGAGCTGTTTAGCGCCCTTGTCGCCCACCCGGAGATTGAGCTGGTGTTTTTAGATCTCACCATTCCCGGCGCCCAGGGTTTGGAAGGCTTGGCACGACTGCGCAATCAATACCCGGATATTCTGGTGATCATGGTCTCCGCCAATGAGCACCCCAGCATTATTGAACAGGCCATGGCGCTCGGTGCCAGTGCCTATATTCCCAAGTCTTCATCCCTGGATGTGATCAGTGAAGCCATAGCCCAGGTTATCGAAGGGGAAAACTGGTTACCGCCACAAACGGAAATTTGCACCGACGTTAACAGTGAGCAGGCCCAGTTTGCCCGCAACCTGGAAAAACTCACCCCGCAGCAGTATAGAGTGTTAAGCATGATCGCCGATGGCATGCTCAATAAGCAGATTGCCTATGCCATGTCGATTCAGGAAACCACCATCAAGCAGCATGTCTCGGCCATTTTGAAGAAACTGAATGTCTACAACCGCACCCAGGCGGGGATTTTATTCAAACAAATGGCCACGGTGGCCGAGAGTGAAGAAGCCTGAATGGTAGGTCGGGATTTTATCCCGACACAAAGGGCATATTGTCGTTGTAATTTGGCCTTTGCCGCTAGAGATGACGGTAGTAGAGCAATGCAGGAGCACATTGCCGATAAGGCCAACAAAAGGGCACGAATCTCGCTTTGTCGGCGCAAAGCACCGACCTACAATTTAACCCGCTCCTGATTCGCCTTTAACCTTTTTAAAGTGCGCTTTAATGCCGGAGTTTTTAACGGCTTATACAGCAAAGGATAACCACAATCGCTGACGCGCTCGCGGATGGCCTCGTCATGGTTGGCGGTGTTGATCACGATTGCCATCTCCTCCAGACCCAGGGCATGGATCACCTGCAAGCCGGTGACGCCATCATCAAGCTGGTAGTCGGCAATCAGCATATCCGCCTCGCCGCTTCGTGCTAGTTCGGCTAACTGCCGCTGATCTTTGGCCTGCGCCACGCTGCATCCCCAGTTTTTAAGCACCTGAGACAGCGCCTGTAACACGTTATCGTCATTGTCGAGCAGCCAGATGCGCATACCTGCCAGTTGATTATCTTGACCCTTGTGTTCGCTCGGTGTTGGCACCGCGCTGTGCGGCTGACTATAACATGGCAGTGTCAGGGTAAACTGGGTGCCCTGGCCGAGTTGTGAGCCCAGGGTCATATTAATATCCAAAGCGGCACAGATACGCTTACTAATGGCCAGCCCCAAACCCAGGCCCTGCGCCTGCTCTTTGCCCTGCAACTGTTTGAATTCCTCAAAGATCAGCTCCTGATCTTGCTTAGCGATGCCGGCTCCGGTGTCTTCCACCATAATGGACAGCTGCTGCCCATGACACTCGCAGAGCACCCGGATCTCGCCCTGCTCAGTATAGCGAATGGCGTTACTCAACAGGTTACTCAACACCCGCTTAAGCAGCGCCTTGTCCGTTTTCACCATCACCTCGGCGCCTTGCAGACGAAACCCCAGGCCCTTGTCTTTGGCCAGGGCTCCGTATTCATTGGCAAGGGGCTGCAACAAGCTGGCCAAGGAGAAGTCGGTGCTGTTGATTTTAAAGGAGCCGGACTCCAGCTTGGTTAGCTGTAAGATGCTCGACAATAAATCCTCGGCACTGGCCAGGGAGTTGCGAATATTCTCGGCCAGCTCAGCCAATTCCGAGCCTTGGGCCTTGTCGCTCATTAGCGAGCAAAACAGGCTGGCGGCATTAAAGGGCTGTAACAGATCATGACTGGCGGCGGCGAAAAACCGGGTCTTACTTTCCGTGGCTAATTCCGCCTCCCGCTTGGCCGCCACCAGGGCGTGGTTGGTGGCTACCAGCTCGCTGGTACGGGCGGCGATTTTTTCTTCCAGATTCAGGTTTGCCAGCTCTAACTCGCGCTGCTGTTGCACAAAGTCGCTGATGTCCGTATAGGTGGTTACGAAGCCGCCGCCGGGCAAGGGGTTTCCCTGCATCTCGAAGACCCGGCCATCGTTGTGCTCACGGCGATATTTATAGGCGCTGCCACGGCGTAGGTGGGCGATGCGCTTGCTCACCTCCGCCTCGATTTGCTGGCATTCAAACAAACCGCGCTCGGCATTAAAGCGGATCAGCTCGGCCACCGGTCGCCCCACCGCCAGCATGTCTTTTGGATAGGCAAACATCTCCTGATAGCCCTGATTCCAGGCCACCAGTTTGAGATCGCTGTCTACCACGCTAATGCCCTGCTCTATGTTCTCTATGGTGGCCTGCAACAGATCCCGGTTAAAGCGCAGTACCTGAGAGGCCTCATCGACAAACTCCGCCACCTGCTCAAAGGGCTGGCGTTTTTCATCCTTAGCCACATCGAGGATCAGCCGCGCCGAGGCGCCACCGACCAGGGCCGACATTTCCCGCTCAACCCGCTCTTCCACTGCGGCGGGAGCCTGATTTTTCCAAAGATTACGCGCGGCGGGAAAGTATTGTTCTACCAGCTCGGCGGCACGATCCGGTTCGCTAAAACGTTGTAATAGCAGCGCCAGCTCTTGATAGCTAAGGGCGATATTGGCGTCACGCTCTTCTACGCCACGCAAAATAAACTTATTGCTTTGCAGGCGCTCGGCCAGCTGCGCCGCACTGATAAAGGGCACCAAGAGATAAACCAGGGTGTTCACCCCCAACGACAGCAGCACGGCTTGGGTTAGGGGCTCCAGACCAAGAGCAAATAGGTTGTTCGGTGCCAGCCAGGCCAGTTGCCACGGTCCCTCGTTAAGCCAGGCGGCCTCGCCATACAGGGCGGAATACACACTCGGTAGCAACAGGGTGTAAAACCAAATTGCCGAGCCACTTAAAATTCCCAGCTGGGCGCCGCGACACGAGGCCTTGGACCACCAAAGGCCGATGATCATCGCCGGCGCAAACTGGGCCACCAGGGTAAAAGACATCAGGCCCATATTGGCCAGGGTATTGCCTTCGGCCAGCACCCGATGGCTGGCATAGCTCAGCAGCAGGACAGCGACTATCACCAGGCGCCGCGCCTGCAGCAATTTAAACTTGGAGAGGCCGCGATGGGATGAGCTCAGCTGCGAGCGGCGCAGCAAAAACTGGTTGATAAAGTCGTTGGTGATCATGATAGACAAGACTATGGTGGAGACGATCACCATACTGGTTGCCGCAGAAAAGCCCCCTAAAAAGGCCAACAGCGACACCCAGGGCGCCTCTGCGGCTATGGGCAGGGCCAGCACAAAAGTGTCGTAGCCGACATCCTGCCCCTGAAAATACACTAAACCCGTATAGGCAATGGGCAGGATAAAGAGATTGATCAACAACAGGTAAAGGGGGAACAACCAGCGCGAGGTAGCCAGTTGCTGCTCGTTATCATGCTCAATAAAAGCGGTATGAAACTGACGTGGTAAACACAGGGTCGCCAATAAGCCGAGCAACACATGCACCCAATACACATAACCCGGACTGGCGGTGGTTTGCATCTGCGCCGCTATCTCTTGCTGTTGCGCCGCCGCAAAAATAGCCTGGGGCGAGTCAAATAACCCAAAGCAAATAAATAAACCAACGCCGACAAAGGCGAGCAACTTGACCACGGACTCAAAGGCGATGGAGGCCATCAAGCCCGGATTGTGTTCACTGGGGCGCACCCGCCGCGCCCCGAATAAAATGGCAAACAGGGCCAGGGTCAGGGTGATATAAAAGGTGCTGTCTTGATAGAAATAGTCGTTTTGCCCGCGCTCCACCTCGGTCAACATGGCGATACTGGCACTGGTGGCATTTAGCTGCAGGGCGATATAGGGCACGATGGCGATCACCGAGATCAGCGACACCAGGCCGGACAAACGGGACGACTGACCGTAACGGGTGGCAAGAAAGTCGGCCATGGAGGTGAGTTGCTGCTGGCGACAAATGGTGGCAATACGGGTATAAATTTGCCAACCAAAAACAAACAATAGGATGGTGCCGGTATAGGTAGGAGCCAGCCACCAGCCGTTATTGGCGGCCTGCGCGGTAGTGCCGTAAAACGCCCAGGAGGTGCAGTAGACCCCCAAAGACAAGCCATAGATCCAGCCACTGGAACGATTGTTGCTGAACTTATCCGCATACCAGGCCACGGCGAATAACACCCCGAGGTAGGCCAGGGCAATCACGCTTATCACACCAATAGAGAACATAACGGGCTAATTTATTATTGTTTTCTCATAATCATAACGGTTACTGTATGTAAAAACACCACTGACTTTAGTGCTAGCCGGCAAGAGATCTGCCACACGGAAGTTTAAGAGCAATAATAATGACACGATATATCCTCCTTCTTTTAACCTTGATCGCCCTCTCAACCTGCCCTGCAGCCTTTGCCGACTATGACGCTGTCGCTACCCCACAATGGGTCAAGCCCATCCCCCTGCAGCCCTTGGATAAGGAAACGGTACCCTATGAGCAACTCTCAGATGGAACCTACTACCGCCTCGTAGATGACCAATTTCAGGTTACTGAAGGGGACAAAGCCAAACACTATATTCGCTATGTCATGCTCGCCACCAACCAAACCGGCGTAGAAGATATGTCGCAGCTGAACCTGAGCTTCGACCCAGCCTACGAGCAATTACAACTGCATCATGTGCTGATAATTCGCGATGGCAAGACGATCGACAAACTGCCTACAGCCCGCATGCAAGTGATACAGCGCGAAAAAGACGCTGAACAACTTATCTATGATGGTAGCCAGACCCTTAATATTATCCTTGATGACATTCGCCCCGGCGACTCCCTCGATTACGCCTATACCCGTGTGGGCCGAAACCCCATCTACCAGGGGCTATTCGGTTACACGGCACAATTTGATTGGAGCGTGCCGGTGGGCGAGCAAAATGTGCGTATGCTCTGGGATAAAGAGGCGCCCTTGAATATCACTCAGCTCAATGGGCAGCTAGACGTGCAAAGCACATCAACATCAGCCGGCATGGAATACACCATTAACGCCCGCTCGTTACCAACTAAAAGTTACGATTCACAAACACCTAAATGGTATGACCCCTATCATTTAGTTTTCCTGTCTGAGTTTGATTCATGGCAACAGGTGGTTAATTGGGCACTGCCGCTGTATGAGAACGCCCTCTCCACCGGAGCGAGTGTTCAAGACATTGCCACGCAAATTCGCAGTGAACACGCGACCTTAGAGTCACAAATAGGTGCTGCGCTTAAATACACTCAAGATGAGATCCGCTACCTAGGCTTGGAAATGGGCAGCAACTCTCATCAGCCCACCGCCGCGGATGAAACCTTGCGTTTGCGCTACGGTGATTGCAAAGACAAAACCGTGGTACTGATGAGTATTTTAGCTGCGCTGGGAATTGAGTCACATCCTGCTTTGGTGAATACCGAAGTCCGACAAGGGCTTATTAAACTCGCTCCGGCCTCAAACCGTTTTGACCATGTGCTGGTGACCTTGGAACACCAAGGCGAGCGCTATTGGTTGGACCCAACCAGCAGCTACCAAACAGGCTCTCTGACGCACCTGAGTGAACCAAATTTTGGCTACGCATTGATTGTTGAAAAGGGTGAAAGCGCGCTGACGTCCATGTTTAAGGAGGAGCCAGTGATTCACCGGACTATTGTGGAGCGCTATAGGCTTCCCCGCGACGGTGAAACGGATGCTACCTTTAGCGTGCACTCACGCTTTTTAGACTCAGATGCCATTGATAAACGACGAGAACTCGCCAATAAAGGCCTCCAAAAAGCACAAGAAGGTTACACCAACTACTATCAAAATTACTTTGCAGGGACCGAGCACACCAATCTTTTGACTGTGGAGGAAAACCCAGAAAAGGGTGAGTTCGTCATCAAAGAAAGCTATTTAATCAAAGATTTTTGGACTCAAAAAGAGGATGAGCTTCATGCTTATTTTTATGCCGACGATATTCGCGATGCGGTCTATGAACCCGATGTAACCAGTCGTAAAAGCCCGCTGTCTTTACGCCACCCATTTAATATTGATTACACCATAGAAGTGGAAGTTAATGAGCGCAACTGGCAGTTTGATAACGACAAGGCACAAATAGACAATGACTTCTTTACGCTTGATTCGTCGGTGCACTTTGAAGGGAAACTACTGACTCTGAATTACCAATATCGAAGCAAGGTCGATCACATTCCAACTGAGCGCATCGGCGAGTATCTGCAGGCCCAAGAAGCTCTACAAGATGAAACCAACTACGGCATTCGTCAAGGCAGCAGCGCGGCAACGACAGAGACACAAAGCGATGACGGACTCAACTTTGCCTACGCAATCGGCATGTATGTACTGGTGGCTTTTGGTGCGCTCATTGTTTTTTTCACACTCTGGCGTATTGAGTCGGGGCAGCGTCCACATTTTGAAGAGCAACGCTACTTTCCGGTGTCGGTGATCAAGTTTTACCTATACTCTGTGCTTAGCTTAGGTGTTTATCCCTTCTATTGGAGCTACAGAAATTGGCGTTTTATTAAAGAAACCAATGATGAGTCTATGATGCCCATCGCTCGCGGCTTTTTTGGCTGGATTTGGTTCTACCCTTTGTACCGCCGTTTTGCCAATGACAGCACTGAATTTGGCACCCAACAGCATCTGCCGGCAAAATGGTTGGCGGTTATTTTAGCCATCGCCGTGGTCATGCTTCAGTTTGCTAGCCAGATAAGCGATGCTTTCATCATTGTTATACTGCTGTTCCCCTTGCCCTGGCTGCCTTTGGTAAACTACACGGCCTATCTCAATCGCAACAATGACGCCCTAACATACCACAGCAAATGGCGTGTGCATCAGCTTGTCTTGTGCACTGCCTTAGCACCTTTTCTGCTATTCGTGTCGACATTAGATTTAGGGCTCACCTCACACTACGCGGTGATCACCGGCGACAAAGTATGGCAACATGATAAACGCTTTATGGTGCGCAAAGGCTTGCTGAACCAAAACGAAAACATCATCTACTTTTATTCCGATGCCGCCTGGAATATCAGAGAAGACGGTAATGGTGTCACCGACAGCGGTGTGTTTAGCTACTACCGCGAAAAAGGTGAACTATTTACCGAGCGCGCAAGCTACGACGAAATAAGCGATATCAAGACCACGTTTGATAATAGCGAATCGGGCTACACGGTAGTAG
Organism: Pseudoalteromonas sp. BDTF-M6; assembly: GCF_018334135.1. Classification (NCBI taxonomy): domain Bacteria; kingdom Pseudomonadati; phylum Pseudomonadota; class Gammaproteobacteria; order Alteromonadales; family Pseudoalteromonadaceae; genus Pseudoalteromonas; species Pseudoalteromonas sp. BDTF-M6. The sequence goes on along the minus strand of NZ_JAGXTQ010000002.1, from coordinate 180,899 downwards.
ATGTGGAACGCACCGATGGCACCCGTTTTAGATTAATCCTATCGGTGGAAGAAGAAGGAGATCACACCTTCGTAATGGAGTTAAAACGTCGCTGGAGAGAAAGCCGCTAACATAACCAACTCGGGTGCGCTCAGTTTTTATGTGCCGTACCCGACAGCTGTTCTGGATATTTGGCCATCTCGGCTGGAAACAGGGCCTGTACCTGGGCCAGGGTGGCGTCTATATCTTCCCCGACCTCTAACGGCGCCATAATCACAAACTGCTTTTTACTGTAATCCAAGGCCATGGGCACCACGGGAACCTTCGCCGCCTTGGCGATATGCAGGAAACCACTTTTCCATTGCGGCGTGTATTTGCGGGTGCCTTCAGGGGCCAAGCCGAGGATGAGCGCGTCGCTGTTATCAAACAGGGTTTTCACCTGCGCCACCACGCCATGGGAGGAGCGCCTGTCGACCGGGATACCACCCCATTTTCGCAATAAGGGTGCCAAGGGCCAGACAAAGATACTGTGCTTGCCTAAAAAACGGATCCGCACCTGTAGGTGCATTTTCACCGCAATGGCGATGACAAAGTCCCAGTTCGAGGTATGAGGCGCCACCGCGGCGACAAACTTGCCCTGCTCGGGAAACTCCCCCACCACCTGCCAACCGAACCAGTTCAGCACCTTGGTACCCAGCCAACGGCCGAAACGACTGTGGGTGCGGGGAATATTCGCGGGGATATTCAGTTCGGGCATGGAGGTTAAAAAGTTGGGGACAATCTCGTTAGATTGGCGCTAACTCGCTGTTTAGTCAACTTTATTAAGCTTTTTACCGGCTCCATAATTAAAAACACAGAGTGGATGAGCAAATTAGAATGTCCAGCCAAAATTGGAGATTCACACAATTTAGGTGACATACTTAATTCTACTTAGACATTCAAATTTGCGCTTTTTAGTTCTACCAGAACTTTTGTTGTTCGGTGCGATGAATTAATTTGCTGATCAGATATGCGCATAGAAAAAGTGCCGGAGCAGCAAACAAATTAGGCTGTAAAATCCAAGTAATTGCTCCTGCAGCCACACTAATGTACTCAATTATGGCTAACGGCTTCCTCTCAGATACGCCCCACATCAACGATTTATACCAACGCGGCTGTACCTGCCAAGATTGCGATTCTTTATCTATCACGGTGATTTCCTTTGTCAGAATTTCAATATCAACTTCAAACACCGAGGCAAGGGCTTTCAATGATTCCAAACTTGCTTTATTACCACTTTCAAGACGTTGAATTGTTCGCGCGCTTAAACCGGCCACGGTCGCCAACTGCTCCTGCGACCACTGTTTTTGCTCTCTTAACTTTTTGATCATCATCCTGTCCTTACCTCTGCATTCGGGAAATCTTGGCTAATAATCTTACCCGTCGGTGACGACATTACCACGACAGCTGCACGACAAGAGGAGGTCAAGGGTGAAATAACGTCAGGAAAGGAGCTCTATTACGAGAGAGTATTTAACTTAACCTTTATACACAAGCCAACTTGAACGGCCTGTACACAGGATGAGATATAGCAGTGAGAACATAAAAAGGCCGCATATTGCGACCTTTAATGCCCATAGATCATCTGGAAAATTCAAGTCATCCCAAAATCACTTTTGTGGTCCACAACCCTTTACGCGTTAAAATATCTGCGTAAAAAAACCGCGCAACTCATAAGCAAGAAAACCATTCCCGTACTGCCTCCACCAGAGCTGTCATCACTAGAAGCAACCGGGTCTGTTACCGGCGGGGGCGGAGTAGTCGTTGTCTCACCTTGAGTAAACACGGCATTGAGCTCAATATTAGTCCCCTGCTTGACCAAGCAATCTTGATAACCAATAGAGGCAAAATAGTAGAACTGTTGTTTATTAAACTCACCGGTTGCGACATCCAGGTAGCCATCATTGTTTAAATCAGCAACGGCTGTTGCCGTTAAGCCATCGATGGCACCGGCAACATCTTTTTTCACGGTGCCGCCTTCATAGTGAAGACTCAGGCGAGGTGCAAGATAATGCGCAGAAAGCATGTCCATGCTGCCATTTTTATCGATATCTGCAAATGCGACTCCGTAAGGAGCTTGGCTTCTGTCGATAACACGGCGCGTAAAGCTTTCTTCCTGGCCATAAACAGCCACCGCCTTGGCGGCAATTTCCGCTGCTGCCAACTGTACTTGGCCGGAATCAGCATCTCTGTAGCTATCAAGCGTAATTGCAGCATGCTCCGAGATATGCAACTCTTCTGTAAATACATCATTATTATTTAGATAGAGCGCCGTTTTAGCATTAGTTATGGTGTTCACCAGCACAAACAGATCCCCCGAGGTGTCTGCCTGAAAACTGGAAATAAATAAATCTGGCTGACCGTCCTGATTGAAGTCATTTACGGTGAAAGCATAGGGGCGGACACCATCGATCACTATGTCTTTTTTAAACACAAACTCACCGGTACCAGTATTCAAGTACAGTTTGATCTTGCGAGTCAAATATTCGCTTACCAGTAAATCTTCAAAACCATCGCCGTCCCAGTCATAGGCATCAAGCGCCGCCGGATATTCAAGCCCACCAACAATTGACTTGCGGCTGAAACCATCACCAGACTGGTTTAGCATTTGATAAATTGAGCCATCAAAGAGACTGATACCAACTAGGTCCATGTATTCGTCATTGTTTACTTCAATGGCTTGCAGCGTCTTTGCACCGCCACTAGCGTAGGTAATTTCAGTCGCGCTCGTCTCAAGGTGAATATAATTTCCCCCGTCACACTGTTGCCCCTGCCAACTATCAAAGGCCCAGTTTGTCGCGGCTTCTGCTTTTAGTATTTGTGTAGCCTCGCTGGTATCTATTTCACATGACTGTTCACACTTAAAATCACCGCTTCCATAACTTACGACGCCATCACCTTCTATGGTGAGATTAATTTGCCCCGCTTGGGTGGCCATTGAGCAGCCAAATAAAGCTAAATAAATAAGTTTTTGCATCTTATGCCCCTGTTAAATAACAACACATTTTGTAATGTAAAGTTGTTGTATACCCACGCCTCATTACTTACAATCATGTAACAGTGATGTTATCGATATGGCATTATCTTTCATACTTTCAATGCGTTAGGAAGCTATCTTGCAAACGGAATTTTGGCTTGGTGAGTATCTTGTATCGCCTAAACACAATAAGTTAACTTTACCCAAACGAACTTTTACCCTAGAGCCTAAGGTAATGGCCATTCTCTGCCTGCTGGTGCAACATCGTGGGGAAGTGCTAAGTAGAGAGGAGATTTTAACTACACTTTGGCCAGACCAAGTTACCGAGCCAGAAGTAGTCACTCGCGCTATTTTCGAACTAAGAAAGGTCTTCTGCGATGACCCCAAAAAGCCCATTTATATTGAAACCATAGCCAAAAAAGGCTATTCATTTATTCACCAGGTCACCCAGTCGAAATCATCTAAGAGGCCAAGGGTAAACTTCAAGGTACTAGTTACCACAATCCTATTATTCGTACTTATAATCATTCTTGCTTTTGCCTTACTCTTAAAGCCGTTCGTATCTAGAGACATGGCTCAATTCAGAGTTATTCCTCTCTCCAGTAGCCAAGAATCGGTTACTTTCGCCGCCCCAGATACGAACTGGAAATACTCTCTCTTGATTCGAGGAAGCAACAAAGAAAAGCAAATTTTTCTCAAAGACTTGGAAAGTCATAAAACCGCTCAATTAACCGCTCGCTATTCGGATTACAAATCACCTGCTTGGGGAAAGCAGTCGAATAGTTGGTACTATGTCGATTGCGCCAACTCCAGTTGCCAAATAATCAGACACAACACAAAAACAGGCAAAAAGGTAACGGTTTTTACTGCGTCGACCGATATAAAAGCAATCGCCCTGTCAGAGCAAGAAAAAGTCCTCGCGCTCACCATTTCAGATGGTGGGAAAGAGTTACTAGCCGTATTGAACTTAGATGAAAAAAAACCTGAGCTGGCTTACATCAGTCAACCAGGAACAAATACATTACCGACATTTTTAAAAGGGTCGGAGGCATTGTTCTACGTTAACTGGCACACCCCAAGTGCAAGTCGAATTATGCGCTACGACATTCAGCGCCATAGTAGTACAGAAGTAAGTAAAAAACTCGACAGAATCACGGCGCTGACCTCGCACTCCAATAACAACCTGATAGCCGCCGCTAAGCTCAAAGGCGAATATGCCCTTTGGCAACTAAATTTAAGCACAGATAAACTATCACGTTATGCCAATTTAGAACCCACTGCCACAATTCGAGATCTACACCTGAACAATGATGGCAACAAGCTAATGTATATGAAAAGTAAATCCGATTTGGATATCCAGTTTGTTGGCTTTAACAAAGAGTTTAAAGGCCTCAATAGCGATGCTCACGATATGAAAGCAGTTTGGTCAGCGAGCACCGAAAGCCTCTATTTTGTCTCGAATAGAACTGGTAGCTACGAACTTTGGCTATACCGTCAGGGAAGTAATGAAAAACTAACGGACCTAAATGCGGACAACATAGCGCAGCCGGTTTTATCTCATGCACAAGACAAACTGGCTTTTATTACCCGTAAAGAAAACTTCTCTTATCTGACTATCTATGATGCTCAATCCGCCACCCTTCATGAGCTAGGAAAGGTCTCTCCCGGCAGCTTCTTACTCGGATGGTCATTCAACGCCGATGCACTGTATCTAAGCGTAGGCAGTGAAAATATCTATGATTTGACTAAATATGAGTTTCAATCAGGGGAAATAAAAACGATCAAACTCGGCGCTGGATTAATAGCACAAGAAAGCCAGCAAGGTGAGACTTTCTACTACGGCGATCTGCGCAACAAGCAGCTGAAACGAATTGACGCAAACGGTGATGATAGCCTGTATTACGACTTTTCTTCCCTCCCACTCAGAGTAGCGCCTAACAGTGTGAAAGTTGCCGACGGGAAAGTTTATTACCTTAGCGAGTCAGAGAACCATCTACACTTATTTAGAGATAAGGACGCCCTCCTCGAATTACCTAAGAAGGCTTTTGTTAGCCAGATCATTACCGAGCCTACGACCAAACTGATTTATGATTTGAAACCCCCTGCGGCTCAGGTTTTGGAGATGCAGGTGTCTACCGCAGTGGTTCGGTAGCAAAACTGTACTGGCCATAAGCTTCATACCACAAGAGTGAACAATTTCACTCTCTTTTTCGCTTTCAGCCCTGCCCCACGATTAACAAAAAAGGTAGATGAGAAAATTACAATGTCCATCAAAAATTATAAAATCACACAATTCAGATGACATACTTAATTTTACTTAGACATTCAAATTTACTCTATTTCGACGACATCTACTGACAAGGCACTTCAAAATCAATGTGATAATGCTCGTCATGGCGCACCCAAAAAGGCTGAGGTTGGAGATCTCGTTGGGTCGCCGACTAAGATTCACTCAAAGTTAAAGCCTAGGTTACATCCATACACTATCACGATCTCAAGAACACCTATGTATCAGCCCAATTCCCCTTACATTGCACCCGAAACGCGATACGAGAAGAGTAATCGCCAGCATGGCTGAAAGCGGAAACAAGAGAGTGAACAATTTCACTCTCGCCGCTTGAAGGCGACGAACTCTGTGAGGAGGGGGGGTTGCTCTGTGCCTGTTGGTTACGTTCACTTCTCGTAGCACATTGAGAAAAAATGCAATGTTGGGGGGTCCTAGGTGCTCAAAGAGGAAATGGACAAGCATTTCCTTTTGGTCGTTGTCGGGTCGCCGACAACATCGCACCACAGAGAGCGATGGGCGAGTTTCAACGGAATGGGTGAGTAAGTTCACATTGTGACGATTGAAAGGCGATATAAGAAGATACAGGGATTGTCAGGCTGAAGCCTGACCTACAATTTACGGCCGTGAAGGTGGTCTATAAGGTTTTTTTACGCATAAAAAAAGGCCGCTAAAAGCGGCCTTTTTTCTCGAGAGTAACTATTACTCTACGATTGATGCTACAACACCAGCACCAACTGTACGACCACCTTCACGGATCGCGAAACGTAGACCTTCGTCCATCGCGATTGGGCAGATTAGTTCTACAGTCATCTTGATGTTGTCACCAGGCATTACCATTTCTACGCCGTCTGGTAGTTGGATGTCACCAGTTACGTCAGTTGTACGGAAGTAGAACTGTGGACGGTAGCCTTTGAAGAATGGCGTGTGACGGCCACCTTCGTCTTTAGATAGTACGTATACTTCTGCTTCGAACTTAGTGTGCGGGTTGATTGAACCAGGAGCAGCTAGTACTTGGCCACGCTCAACTTCGTCACGCTTAGTACCACGTAGAAGGGCACCGATGTTCTCACCAGCACGACCTTCGTCTAGAAGCTTACGGAACATCTCTACACCAGTACAAGTTGTCTTCGTAGTTTCTTTGATACCTACGATTTCAACTTCGTCGTTCACGTTGATGATACCGGCTTCAACACGACCAGTTACAACTGTACCACGACCCTGGATTGAGAATACGTCTTCGATAGGCATGATGAAAGGCTTATCGATGTCACGCTCTGGCTCTGGGATGTAAGTGTCTAGTGCTTCTGCAAGCTCAACGATCTTGTCTTCCCACTCTTTCTCGCCTTCTAGGGCTTTAAGAGCTGAACCTTGGATTAGAGGTAGGTCGTCACCTGGGAAGTCGTACTCAGAAAGAAGTTCACGAACTTCCATTTCTACTAGCTCTAGTAGTTCTTCGTCGTCAACCATGTCACATTTGTTCATGAATACGATGATGTAAGGTACACCAACCTGACGAGAAAGTAGGATGTGCTCACGAGTCTGAGGCATAGGACCGTCAGTCGCAGCTACTACTAGGATCGCGCCGTCCATCTGAGCAGCACCAGTGATCATGTTTTTAACGTAGTCAGCGTGTCCAGGACAGTCAACGTGCGCGTAGTGGCGAGTTGGAGTGTCGTACTCAACGTGTGAAGTTGAGATTGTGATACCACGCTCACGCTCTTCTGGAGCGTTATCGATTGATGCGAAGTCTTTTGCTTCACCACCGTATACTTTTGCAAGTACGTTAGTGATTGCTGCAGTTAGAGTTGTTTTACCGTGGTCAACGTGGCCGATTGTACCAACGTTTACGTGCGGTTTTACGCGTTCAAACTTTTCTTTTGCCATGACGGAACCTATCAGTTTTTGTGTATCTAGATTACATATCAAACGATCGACAAAAAACGACGATCAATTCAATTCTTCAATTATTGAATATTTTTTAGACAAATCAAAGGAAGTATTTCAGGACAGACAGGACTGGTGTGGTGCTGATAGGCAGATTTGAACTGCCGACCTCACCCTTACCAAGGGTGCGCTCTACCAACTGAGCTATATCAGCACACCAGAAAACTGGAGCGGGCAGCGGGAATCGAACCCGCATCATCAGCTTGGAAGGCTGAGGTAATAGCCATTATACGATGCCCGCTTTTAGGAACCTGTTCTTAACTACCTCTAACCGTCAAGAATTTAGAGTGGTGGAGGGAGCTGGATTCGAACCAGCGAAGGCAATGCCGTCAGATTTACAGTCTGATCCCTTTGGCCGCTCGGGAACCCCTCCACGCAAAATTCTTTCTAAAGCCTTTCCAAGATGAGGAAATGGTGCCGACTATCCGAGTCGAACGGATGACCTACTGATTACAAGTCAGTTGCTCTACCAACTGAGCTAAGTCGGCACTGCTTTAGTACGGGGCGAGATTCTAGAGTAAGGTTTATTGGGATGCAACTATAAAATTAAAAAAAGTTAAGGTTTGTGGTTCGAACGTTCATTATTCACCCAAAACAGAGCTTTTTTAAACAATTCACCCTTGTTTTTGCCATTGCCACAGGCCTTCGAACACTAAATGGGGACGATAAACACCTTGCCTCAGGTGCCGATGCAGGGCCAAACCATCACCACCGGTGAGCAATAATTGCACATCTCGTCCACGGCCGTGATGCGCCAGCGCATATTCGATGGCACCGAGGGCACCGATAAGAGCGCCATTTTTAACCGCTGCCGGGGTTGAACGCCCCGGTTTGGGGTCTGCAACCAGGTCATCGACGGTAAAAACCTTTTCGGCACGGCTCACTATGCTGTGCTCACTTAGACTTAATCCCGGAAGAATATAGCCGCCAAGATGATTATGAGCATCATCGATTAGATCTAGGGTCAGCGCCGTGCCGGCGTCAACCACTAAGGTGTAGCCATTGGGGTTAGCACAGTAGCCGGCGATCACCGCTAGCCAGCGGTCGATGCCCAGGGTGTGATAATTGTTATAGGCACAACTAAGTTGTAGCCACTGTGCCGCCACTTTGGCGCGGCGCACCCCAACCCCATGCGCTTCGGCTTCTTTTACCATTGCATTCAAAGCGTCTGAATCCGCTACCGCAGAAACAACTACTTCGTCTATCTGTGTCCACGGTAGAGCCGCAGGCTCTACTTGCTGTAGCTGAATGTCCTGCTCCGTTTCGGGGCCCGAGGCCAACATCATTTTAAGCGCCGTATTCCCGGCATCGATTAATAGTTTCATGACTAACCCGTAGACTTAACGCGCAAGCTGATTTCACCGCCAAAGTAACGCTTGCTTTGGCCATCGACACGCAGCACCACGGCACCTTGCTCGTCGATACCTTCACAGATGCCACGCCAGGTATTGGTGCCCGAGCTCAGCTCCACATATTGGCCGCTGAAGGCATGCACCCTATTCCACTGCTGATACATACCCTGCAGACCGGTTTGGCGATATTGGACCAGGCGCTTTTGTAAAAAGCAGGTGAGCACGGCCACCAACTGGTTTTTATCCAGCTCACCGGCGAACTCGTTGAGATCGCACCAGGGCTGGTCGATCTGCTCGGCCGCGGCCTGAGGCATGGAAATATTGAGGCCTATACCGATCACCAGATGACAAGGCCCCTCGGCGGTACCATCGAGTTCCACCAGCACGCCCGCCAGTTTGCGGCCATCAACCAGCACGTCGTTTGGCCATTTCAGCTGCACCTCTAGATCATAGAGGGCCTTTAGACTGTCATAGACCGCCAGACCCACGGCAATGGACAACCCCATGGCCGCATGCATGCCATCGTCTAAGCGCCAGTAATAGCTGTAATAAAGGTTTGCAGCAAAGGGAGATTGCCAGGTGCGGCCGCGCCGCCCCTTACCTTTCTGCTGCATTTCTGCCACCAGCACACTGTTGTTGCTTGCCTCGGCGCTTTGCACCCGGCGCATCAGTTCGGTGTTGGTGGAGTCGATAATGGGCTGTACTTCAAAATGACAGCCGCTGCCGTCTAACTGTTGATAGGCCAGCTCGATATCCGCTTGCTTAAGCAGGCTCAAAGGTCGACTGAGGCGATAGCCCTTACCATTGACCTTGTAAATATCCAGCCCCATTTCCTGCAAGGAGGTAATATGCTTGGCCACGGCGGCACGGCTAATGCCCAGTTGCTCGCCCATGGCTTGCCCGGAAATAAACTCGCCCTTATTTAAGGCCTGCAGTATGGCCAGCTTGTTACCGTCAGGCGCCTTCATGAGTGGTCCCTACATGAATTTCTTGCAGCTCGCCCATCAATCGCACCTCATGCTCCAGGTCAATGCCGAAACGCTGTGCTACCACGCTTTGAATATGCTTGATCATCTCCAACAATTCTTCAGCCCGGCCCGCACCACGATTAACCAGCACTAAGGCCTGTTTATCATGCACGGCGATATCACCAATATGAAAGCCTTTCAGTCCGGCCTGCTCTATCAGCCACCCGGCGGCCACCTTTTGCTGCTCGGCATCGACGTCATAGCAAGGCAGTTGCGGATATTGCTCTTTTAAAACGGCGACCTGAGGGCGTGGCAGGATGGGGTTTTTAAAGAAGCTGCCACAATTGGCCAATACCTTGGGATCCGGCAGTTTTGCCTGACGCACCGCCACCACCTCATCAAACACCTGCTTGGCGCTGGGCTGCTGTAAACCCTGCAAGGGCCCATAGCTGATATTCGGCTGCCATTGTTTAGGTAGGCGCAAGCCGACCTGGGTAATAATAAACTGGCCTTTCAGCTCATGCTTAAAGATGGAATCACGATAGCCAAAGCGGCACTGTTCGGCACTGAGCCGCTGGGTTTCGCCACGAGCGATATGATAGCCCTCGACATATTCGACAAACTGCGCCAGCTCGACCCCATAGGCACCGATATTCTGCACCGGCGCGGCGCCAACATTGCCGGGAATGAGTGCCAGGTTTTCCAGCCCGGGCATATTCAAAGCCAAAGTGTTCTCCACCAGCGCATGCCAGTTTTCACCCGCCGCACAATGTAGCAACCAGCTTTGCGCCAACTCCTCAATACGCACCCCTTTATTGGCTATCAGCATCACAGTCCCTTGATAGGGCGTGGTAAAGATGGTGTTGCTACCCTCACCGAGCACACAAAACGCTTGGGTGTAATCGAACTCGCAAAGCTGTGCCGGGTCTGTGATGGTCACAAGCTGGTGACAGGGGACGTCCAGCGCAAAGGTATGATGGCGTTGTAATGCAGGCAAAAGAAATATCTCTATTAGCTATTTGCCCTAAGTGTACCCCAAGCCAGCGAACAGACATAGCTGTCAGTCATTGTCTATATCTGATATAACAAGCACTTCTTATTTCACCCGTTCTGAGGATGCTATGAAATTAAAACCTCTTGCTCTTGCCTTAGCGCTTGGCGGCGTAAGCCTGCACAGCCTGGCGGCCAGCGACGAGCACACCTATGCCAACCTAGACGATGTGGTCTCCACGCATCTGTATTTAGATCTTGATGTCGACTTCGCCGACAAGCAATTAGAAGGCTTCGTTGAGCATAGCCTGAACTGGAAAAATGACGCCGCCCGTACCCTGGTGCTGGATACCCGCGACCTTGAAGTCGACCGCGTGATCTATCAGGATGCGCAAGGTAAATGGCACAAGGCAAAATTTGATTTAGCGGCTCGTGACGATGTGAAGGGTTCAAAACTGACCATTCGCTTTAAGAAACAGGCACCTAAGGTGCGTATTTATTATAACAGCTTGCCACAAGCATCTGGCCTGCAATGGCTGACCCCAGAGCAAACCGCCAGTAAAACCCAACCCTTTATGTACAGCCAGTCGCAGGCCATTCACGCCCGTAGCTGGATCCCGGTACAAGACACGCCGGCCATGCGCGTAACTTACAGTGCTCGTATCGAAACGCCGGAAAATGTTCGTGCGGTAATGAGTGCCGACAACACAGGTGCCTTTATCAAAGATGGCGACTACTTCTTCGATATGCCACAGGCCATTCCGCCTTATTTGATCGCCATCGGTGCCGGTAACCTGGAATACAAAGAAATGTCGCACCAGACCGCGATTTTCGCCGAGCCGCAAATTCTCGACGCTTCAGTGGCTGAGTTTAACGACACCCAGGCGATGATCGATAAAACCGAAGTCATGTACGGCGAATACGCCTGGGGTCGCTACGACTTACTCATGCTACCTCCTAGCTTCCCATTCGGCGGCATGGAAAACCCGCGTTTATCTTTTATCACCCCGACCGTAGTGGCGGGCGATAAGAGCCTGGTTAACCTAATCGCCCACGAACTGGCGCACTCTTGGTCAGGTAACCTGGTTACCAACGCCACCTGGGAAGATTTATGGCTGAACGAAGGTTTCACCTCATATGTTGAAAACCGCATCATGGAAGAAGTATTCGGTCGCGAGCGTGCGGTCATGGAGCAATCTTTGGATGCCGCCGGCCTAAATGCCCTGCTGAAAGATATCCCGGCGCCGGATACTCGCTTGAACCTGGAGCTAAACGGTCGCGATCCGGACGACGCTTTTAGCTCTGTGCCTTATACCAAAGGTCAGCTGTTCCTAATCTATTTAGAAGAAAAGTTTGGTCGCGACGTCTTTGATGAGTTCGTGAAGGGTTACTTTAAGGCCTATTCATTCCAGTCGGTGACCACGGCGGAATTTGAGCGCTACCTGGAAGAGAATCTGATCAACAAACACCCTGGTGTGGTCAGCATGGAGAAGGTCAATGAGTGGATCCATCAGCCGGGTTTACCTGCCGATGCACCACAGCCAACCTCGGACGTATTTGACAAGGTCGATGCCGAGACTCAAGCCTGGTTAGCTGGCAGCAAAAAAGCCAGCGAATTACCTACCGCAAACTGGACCGTGCATGAGTGGTTGCACTTTATCAACAACCTGCCACGTGACCTGGCTGGCGAGAAGATGGTAGAGCTGGATACCCAGTTTAACCTGACCGCGTCAACCAACAAGGAAGTCGCCTTTGCCTGGTTTATGCTGGCGGTGGGTAATGGCTATGAAGCGATTTACCCGGCGTTGGACAAACACCTGAGCGGCATAGGTCGTCGTAAATTGATCGTGCCTCTATACAAGGCGCTGATCAAAAACAACAAGCGCGATTGGGCGTATGAAGTATACCAGGGCGCTCGTCCGGGTTATCACCCATTGGCGCAAGGTACGATAGACGCGTTATTTAACTAATAGCGACACGCTAAGTAAAAAGGGTGCAGATGCACCCTTTTTTATTGCCTAAAGGCAGGCAACTACCTCCTTTGTCGACGCAGAGCATCGACCTACAAGGCGCAAAGCATCAAGATTGGCGTGGAACCTTGTAGGTCGGGCTTTTTGCCCGACAAATAAGCAACGCGGGAGCATATTGCCGATAAGCCCGACAAATGAGCAACACTGAAGCACATTGCTGAGAAAGCGCCCCCGCTGTCGACGCAGAGCATCGACCTACAAAACGCAAAGCATCACTGTTGCGACTGCACCTTCTGTAAAAATGCCTGGCGCTGTGCCGGCGTAGCCTGCTGCCACCAGAACTCTAGCATGGCGGCGGCACTGACATTGCCACCGGCTTGAGAGGCAGGTGCAACTGCCGATGCAGACTTGGTCGAAACCGCCGGAGCCGGGGCTATATTGGCTGGTATCAAGGTTGGTGCTGCCAGCGCAGGCGCGGCTACGCTGGGTGCAACCACACTAGGCGCGGCCGCTTTAGGCATAGGCACTTCCAGCTGCTGACCCTCGGCGCGTAAACGCACTATGGGGCTTTGCGCATACAGTTTAGCGGCGGCCACCGTGTCTGCTCTATCGAAAATGACCTCGTAATCCTGCCCAGCAGCCACCTCTAAGGTCACCCAAAAGGGTTCCGACTCGATCACCTCGTGGTCGTCAAAGCCGCTTTCGTACAGATCACTGTATTTAAGCTTAAGGCGATAGTTACCCGGAGCCAACTCAAGCTCGTCGACGGTATTAAAAATAGAATGCGAAATGGTTTTATCGTTCACCTGTAAGGGAATGATTTCGCTCGCAAAGGACACAGTTTCGGCGTAAGCCGAAGGCGTTAGCAACAAAGCCAGTGCCGCTGCACTAGAGAGTTTTTTCCACATGAGGTACCTACCTTCCATTTAAGCTTTGGTTCTCAGTTTGACACTTATGCTTTTCTTTGTCATTACTGACACTCTGACAGTTAAACTAAGGAGCTCGCCGTGAGCACAGAGACCATTTTCACTAAAATTATCAATCGCGAGATCCCCGCCGATATCATTTACGAGGACGATCAGGCGCTGGCCTTTACCGACATCAATCCTCAGGCTCCCTTTCATGTCTTGATTATCCCAAAAACCCCAATAGCGACCATTAATGATGTGACCACGGAAAATGCCGCCATTGTCGGTCACTTACATGTGGTTGCCGCCAAGCTGGCTAAAGAGCATGGCTTTGCTGAGGACGGCTATCGCGTGGTGATGAACTGCAACAGTCATGGCGGGCAGACCGTGTTCCATATCCACCTCCATATGCTAGCCGGAAAAGCCATGGGCTGGCCTCCATACCAGGATAAGCTAAAAGTATAGTAATCATCATCTTATTAACTTATTCACATACTTTTTTATGGTGCGATTAGGCGCGTTTTGGCGCCTAATTCTGGGCTTTCGTAACCTATTGTTTACAAATGTCGAGCAAATAGCCATTAATCATCTTTTTTCACTATTAAATCTAATCCCCCTAATACAAAAGAAGTGAATAGCGTGTTAGGATAGTGCAAATAGTTTTGAATGAGCTAACCACCCAATGAGTAAGACCGTATTTTTACTGCTTGAGCAGGAGCCGATTAACCAAATCGGCCTGAATGTCTTGGCACCGCTGTTGCGCACCCAAGGTTTTGATGTCCACAAAGGCACCGATGTGAGCCAGGTGCAACCGGATACGGCTTATTTATTTATCGAGACATCGAACGAGGATGCCTGGGGTCGCTTAAAGCACCACTTGGTCAATCTTAAGGTGGAATGCGATATCGTTCTTTTCAACCTGGATGAAAACCCTGAATTGGCTAACCGTGCGCTGTTAAGCGGTATTCGCGGGGTGTTCTATACCTCGGATAACGCCGATGTGATGATGAAGGGCATTCGTTTATTGCAAGAAAACCAATTATGGTATCGCCGTGACGTCATGTGTAACGTGCTTAATCGCATGCTGCAGTTCAACAAGGACTCATTACACAAGCTGACCGAGGGCGATATTGAGCCGGTTAAACTCACCAAGCGTGAAAAAGCCATCGTTGGCTTAATGAGTAAGGGTGCGAAGAACAAAGAGATCGCCGAGCAACTCAGCATCAGCCCGCATACGGTTAAAACGCACCTTTACAGTGCCTTCCGTAAAACCAAATGCCGTAACCGCATCGAGCTGTTGTCTTGGGCTCAGACCAATATACCGAACGAATTACGTTAGGGTCTGTTTTTAATCTCAAAGCCGGCGACATGCCGGCTTTTTCTTATCCGCAATAAATTGCCTCTCGATACTTACACATAGCCAAGCAGAGATTTTTCCGTATAGTAGAAACTAAATACCCATAACCAATACATATCACGGATGCTAGACACGTCGACCCTCTTCTATACCAGCGCCGCGGCCATCTTTGTGATGACCTTGCTCAATTTTATTACCTGGCGCGCCAATCGTAACTTCGTCGGCATCGGCCTGTATGTGTGGTACCCGGTGTGCTTACTGGTGGGCATTATTATCTCCGCCATCGAAGCACCACAACAACACGATCACTTTATTACCCTGGCTAACTTTTTCTTTATTTGCGGCTCGGTGATCCATGTTTTGGCCATCAATCGCTTCCTCAACTATAACGGCCTGCTGACCTACTTCTTTATCTTTGTCAGTGGCTGTTTGTTTATCAGCTTTACCTACTTTATGTTTATCGCCGCGGATATTTCCGCCCAGGTGCTGCTGATCGACTTGCACCGCTTCGTCGAAGCCGCCTGTCTGTTCTACATCATTAGCCGCTATGGCCGCAGCAAATATCCCAGCGCCAGTTTGGTGTATCTGATCGCCTTAAGCATGTCGCTCCTTGTATTTGCCGCCCGCGCCCTGGTGATGACCCACAGCGATCACACCACCCAGTTTGATAACGATTGGTTTAGCGCCGCACTGCTGGTAAAGGGCGTGCTTGCGCCCATGCTGTTTGCCGCCGGCGTGGCGCTGTTTTGTAATGAGCGCCGCGAACTCAACCTCAATCAACTGACGGCAAAAACACAAAAGGATTTAGAGATCCGCGGCATGTTTTTATCCACCATCAGCCACGAGATCCGCACCCCTTTAAACGGCATACTCGGCAGTGCTCAGCTGATCATGAATCAGGCCAGCACGCCAAAAAACAAACCCTACTGCGAAGCCATTATCAACTCCGCCGAATCCCTGACCCTGTTGATCGACAAGGTATTGGAATATGCCAGCCTGGAGCAAAGCGACGAGGCCCTGTATGAAGAGGATGTGGAGTTGCACACCTGGCTCAATAACCTGTGCTTGTTGCTGAGCCCGCTGGCGGAGCAAAAAGGGGTGAAATTTGAGCTTAATTATAATCTGGCAAAGCAGGCCTGTTATTACTGCGACCACCAAAAGCTCAGACAAATTCTCATTAACCTGGTGGGCAACGCCATTAAATTTACCGATCAGGGTAAGGTCACCCTCAAGGTCGACCTGCTCCATGGCGGTCAGGAGGAACATACGCTCGGCTTTAGCGTTATCGACTCTGGGCCGGGCATCGAAGAAGATGAAATCCAGTATTTAACCGAACCCTATGTGCAAAGCAGCGCCGGTAAGCTCAAGGGCGGCTCCGGGTTGGGGCTGGCGATCACCAGCCGTCTACTGGCCCATCTTGGCAGTCAGTTACATATTACCAGCCGCCTGGGTGAGGGCAGCACCTTTAGCTTCGCCGTTAAGCTCACGGTCGGTGAGCTCAGCCTGGTGGAAAAACGCCCGAAGTCAGACAATTACCGCACCGGTTTAGATGTACTGTTGGTTGAGGATTTAGAACTGAACCAGAAAATCGCCATTGAATTTATGGCCGAGGATGAACACAGGGTCAAACTGGCCACCGACGGTCGCAGCGCCATTGAGCTGCTCAAGCAGCATCATTTTGATGTCGTGCTCTTGGATATGAACCTGCCGGACTTCAGCGGTCAGGAGGTGATCCGCAAACTCAAAACCATGGATCACCGCAATCATCGCACCCCGATTTTGGCCTTTACCGCCAGCCTTAGCCCGGATGAAGTCAAGGAATACCTGGCCCTGGGCATCAAGGACATAGTGGGCAAGCCAATTAAGCAGGAAAAGCTGAGACAGGCGCTCAGCGACTCACAATCGAACCAGACCCCGAATATCAGCGTCGCCCTGAAGGACGTACTCTATGATGAAACCGCCGCCGAGCTTATGGCCAACACCTTTGCCGAGCAAGAGCTGAGCTCCATTTACAATGAGTTTGTACTTTCGGCGCGCAACAAGCTGCTGCGCTGTCAGCAACTGGTGGGCAATGATAAGGAGCAGTGCATCAAGCTGCTCCACCGCCAAGCCAGTACCGCCTTGCAACTGGGCTTTAATCGCTATGGCATGGCGTTGAAAAAAATCGAGCGGCGCCTGCTCGAGGGCAAAACCATAGATGAGGGCTTGGCGGAAGGTCTTGACCTTTGGCAGCAAAGCCTGGAGCAATACCTCAAGTTTATGCGCAGCCAAACGCTGCGCTAGCAGCAGTGCCTTAGCGGCCGTAATCGTCGTCAAAGCGGATAATATCGTCCTCACCGAGATAGTCGCCGCTTTGCACCTCGATGATGATCGCCGCCTCAGTGCCGACATTGGTCAGGCGATGGCGCTGCTGTGCCTGTATATAGATGGACTGGCCACCGCTGAGTCGATGCTCCTGCTGCTCAACCTGAACTAAAACGTCGCCACTGACCACCACCCAATGCTCCGAGCGATGCTGATGCGCCTGCAAGGACAAGCGCGCCTGCGCATGCAGCTCTATGCGCTTCACCTTGTACTGCTCTCCCTCGTTCAACACTTCGTAATGCCCCCAGGGGCGGAAGGTTTGCCTGTGATAACGGCGTTGCTGCGGATGCTCGGCCGCCACCTTGGCCACCAGCTTAGGCATCTCCTCCAGATGCGCCTTGGCAGCCACCAGGATGGTGTCGCCACTGTGCACTATCACCGTATCCTCAATGCCTAAGGTCGCCACCAGATGCTGTTCTTCGGCGGCGATCAGGTTACCCCGGCTATCGACGCACACCGCGCTGCCGAGCACCACATTATCATCCTGGTCACGGCTGTGATATTGATACAGCTGCGCAAAGCTGCCGAGATCAAACCATTGCAGCGGTAGCGGACAAAGCAACAGCTGCTCACTGCGCTCAAGCAGCGCATAGTCCAGGGAGTCCCCTTCCAGCAGTTGCCAGGCGTGTTCATCGACACGGGTAAAGTCCAGATCACTGCTAAATGTTGCGGCGCTACGCACTTGGGCCAATAACTGCGGCCGATGCTCTTGAAACTGCTCAATAAGCACGGCGCAACCGGCCAGCAACATGCCCGAATTCCAATAATAGTGGCCCTGCTGAAGATAATACTCGGCGGTGACCCGGTCGGGCTTTTCGGTAAAGCCGGCAACTCGATACAAACCTTCGGTGAGTCCTTCGGTACAGTCTGCAGACGAAGCAAAACGTTTGCCCTTTCGGATGTAGCCAAAACCGGTTTGCGGCTCGCTGGGGGTAATCCCAAATAAGACCAAGTGCTGCTGCGCTATGGCGTCAAGCTCGCCGAGTTTGTCGCTGAGGAGTTCGAAGTTGGCAATGGCATGGTCGGCGGGGGCGAAGAACAATCTGGCATCCGGCTGGTGCTGCTGCGCCCACAGTGCCGCCAAGGCCGCCGCCGGCGCGGTATTTTTCCCTTCAGGCTCGAGAATAATGGCACTGGCACACATATCTATCTCCAGCAACTGCTGCGCCACCATAAAGCGGTGCTCGGCACTGCAGATCACCAAAGGCGCCAGACAGCCCGCACCACGAAAACGCAACGCCGTTTGCTGTAGCAAGGAATGCTCGCCATTAAGACGCAAAAACTGCTTGGGATGATCCTGGCGCGACAGCGGCCATAACCGGGTGCCGCCGCCACCGGCGAGAAGTACGGGTAAAATCAAGATAGGGGCTCGGGTTCGCTAAGTCATATTAGCATTATACCACTGCCCCGGGGCTCCTGCCGATGACCTTACAACTACCCTAGCGCAAGTCAAAAGCGTCGGCATCCTGCCAGGCGGGGAAGGCCTGGCGGTATTCCTCTAACGCATCTTTATCCAGAGTCATAGTGAGGACTTGTGGCTGGTCATCTGTGGCCTGAGCCAAAGGTTCGCCGCCAAAGTCATAGGCCGCAGTACCACCATTATGCGCTATGCCGTGACCATCATCGCCAATACGATTGACAGCCAACACATAACATTGGTTTTCGATGGCGCGTGCGCGCAGCAAGGTATCCCAGGCGCTGCGCCGGGACGCCGGCCAATTGGCGATATTGATCATCACTTCATAGTCATTGCGGTTGCGGGCAAACACGGGAAAACGCAAGTCGTAACAGATCTGCGGCAAGATGCGCAGACCCTTTAAGGTAAAAATGACTCTTTGCTTACCTGGGCTCAGGTACTTACCCTCTTGCCCGAGACAAAACAGGTGCCGCTTATCATAATGCTGCAGCGCACCATCGGGAGACACCCAGTACAGGCGGTTAAACTTTTGCCCTTGCTCGGCGACAAGCACGCTGGCGCACAGCACCGCCTGGTGGCGCTGCGCCTGCTCCTTCAACCAATCCAGGATCCGCTCGGCCGCCTTATGCACCTGGCTATCGGCCACGGCGAATCCGGTAGCGAAGGTTTCCGCAAGGATAATTAAATCGACCTCGCCGATGGACTCAAGGCACGCACTTAACTGAGCAAGATTGGTATCGGCATCGAGCCAACGAATGTCGTGCTGAACCAGGGCGACGCTAAGACTCATGGGCTTGGTCCCTATACCCCGGCGTTATAGGGCCAGGTACAAAAGGTTTTGATATACAACTGCTCAACCTGCTCTCGCGCCCAGGGAGTACGGCGCAAAAATTTCAGCGACGATTTCACCGAGGGGTCTTTCTTAAAGCAATTGATGTTAATCTGCTGCGCCAGCTCCGCCCAGCCATAATGTTCTTCCAGGCGCGTAACGATTTGTTCCAGCTTAACGCCATGTAGCGGATTTTTGGGTTGTTCTTGATGCATGAAACTGCCTCGAAACATGTGATAACCCGCAGTTTAACGCAGTTAGCAAGCACTCGCCATGCACTACTTGTACATGGCGTACATTTCATCCAGGGTTTGCGACAGCCCATCCTCTTGCACCACGCGCACATGCTTGCGATTAAGGCAGCGGATATTATTGACGCCACAGGAATGGGCGATCAGGCCAATACCATAATGAATATACTTGTTGTAATTGGCCACCCGCTGGGTTTTATCTACCACATCCAAGCCCTTCATTAATTTAGGGTTATGCGTGGTAATACCGGTCGGGCAGGTGTCTTTATTACACTGCAGGGCTTGAATGCAACCCAAGGAAAACATGTGGCCACGAGCCGAAACCACAAAGTCGGCCCCCAGAGCCACCGCCCAGGCCACCTTGGAGGGCACGATCAGCTTGCCCGAGGCGATAATGCGAATGCGCTCGCGAAGGGCGTGGCGCTCAAGCAGGTTCACCACCCAGGGCAGACTTTCTTTTAGCGGCAAGCCAACCGAGTCCAAAAGTGGCTGGGGCGCTGCGCCGGTGCCGCCATCAGCGCTGTCGATGGTCATAAAGTCAGGGGCCGATGCCGGGCCGCGATTATTAATTTCTTCGGCCAGCTCTTCTAACCAGGAGGTTTCACCAATCACCGCCTTAAAACCCGTGGGTTTGCCGGTTACGGTACGCACATGGGCTATCATATCGAGTAAATCGCCCACACTCCTTATTTCCGGATGACCATTGGGACTAATGGAATCTTTGCCCTCGGGAATACCGCGGATTTGGGCAATTTCTGCATTGACCTTAATCCCGGGCAGCATGCCGCCCTTGCCCGGCTTGGCGCCTTGGCTCATTTTAATTTCGAACATTTTTACCTGTTCATGGGCGGCGATTTCCTTGAGCTTGGCATCGCTTAATTTGCCATGCTCATCGCGCACCCCATATTTGGCGGTGCCGATTTGAAAGACGATGTCGGCGCCTCCTTCCAGATGATAAGGACTCAGCCCCCCTTCACCGGTATTCATCCAGCACTCGGCCTGGCGGGCACCTCGAGACAGTGCCAGCACCGCGCGCTTGGACAGAGCGCCGTAGCTCATGCCGGAAATATTAAACACCTTTTTTGCCCGGTAAGGATGAGGGCACTGCTCACCTATGGTCACCGGCTCGGGTTCAATGGCGTCTTCTTCCAGGGTCGGAAAGGCGGTATTCATAAACATGATGGTGCCCGTGGGGTCCAGGCTTTGCGTGGAGCCAAAGGCGGCGGTGCGGTCGAGGTTCTTGGCCGCCTTATATACCCAGCTGCGCTCGGCGCGATTGAAGGGCATTTCTTCACGATCCATGGCGAAAAAGTATTGTCGGAAAAACTCCCCCTGACGCTCGAAAAAGTAACGAAAACGGCCGATAACCGGGTAATTTCGGCGTATTGCATGCTTATTTTGATGGATATCGACAAAATAATAATACATGGTCAACAGTACTAAAAAGCCGATAAAGAGTAAAAAGAGACTGCTCATCAAGTCGATGGCATGGATCAAAAATTCGCTCATGGTCATACACTTTTTCTATCCCTAGTAAAGCTCAGATTTACATAAGATTAGGTAATTGACCAGCATAAAAGTAAGGTTATTTTCCCTCCAGACCCAAGACAAAACAGGCGACCCTGGCGCCGTCGTTATGCGGCATTCGCAGGGACATCATGCTAGTATGGCGGCACCCGTATTTCCTGGTCTTGCTATGTCCACTTGCATTCGTCTTGCCAAGTATTTGTCCCATGCCGGAGTTTGTTCCCGCCGGGGCGCCTCGCGCCTAATTGATGCAGGCAGGGTAACGGTCAATGGCCGCGCCGCCAATCATATCGACCATGTCAGCGAGCAGGATGAGATATTCCTTGATGGTCAGCGTATTGATGGACTGGCGCCCAAGCGCTATTACGCCTACCACAAGCCGGTGGGCATAGATTGCAAACTCAAAACCGAAGATCCGAGCAGCCTGGTCCATCACTTACCGCCCGAGCAACGCACCTACCCCATTGGTCGGCTAGACAAGGACTCCCGTGGCCTGCTCATCCTCACCAATGATGGCGAACTTTGTAATCTACTGGCTCATCCGGATCACAACCATGAAAAAGAGTATTGGGTTGAGGTGGACAAGCCCTTGGACGAGGCATTTTTTTCTCGCATGAGCGCAGGTGTACCCCTGGATGGCACACTCACCAAACCTTGTGTTTGCACGGCGCTTTCAGCCACACGTTTTAAGATCATCCTTACCCAGGGTCTCAATCGACAGATCCGTAAAATGGCCCGTTATTGCGGCTATCGCGTGGTCGACCTGCTGCGTGTGCGCATCGGCCAACTGCACCTGGACCCAACGCGCTTAGCCGAAAATCAATTTACCGAGCTCACCACGGAAGAAGTTAACTTGTTGAAAAAATAGCTTGATCATTTTGACTACAAGTGTAATCCTAAGTTCAAGGATTACATTTGTGAGCAAAGTTATGATCGAGTTATCCAAAGCAGAGTTTGAGGTCATGGAAGCGCTGTGGCAGGGCCACCCGGCGAAATCGAGCGAAATTATCGAACGCCTCAGCGATGACACCCAATGGCATGATAAAACCATCAAGACCCTACTGGGTCGCCTCGTTAAGAAACAAGCGGTGAGTTTTGAAAAGCAAGGCCGCCTCTACCAATACAGCCCCACCATTGGCCGCGAAGATTACACCCTTAAACAGAGCAAGAATCTGATCCAGCGTTTCTTCAGTGGCCGCATTGCGCCTCTGGTCAGTGGCTTTGCCAAAACCGAACAGCTGTCACAGCAGGATATCAACGAACTCAAAGCCGTTATTAAAGAGTGGGAAGACCAACAAGGAAAGTAATATGTTGTCATGGCTTATTTCACAACAGGCACTGCTGTGCACCTTACTCGCCGCCTTGATTATCGCGGAGCGTTATGCCCTTAAGGCACTGAGTGCACGCTTTATCTATGGCCTCTGGTTGTTGCTCCCAGCGTTGCTGCTGGCGCAAAGCATAGAGCTAAAAAATACGGTAGCCGCTCCGGCCATGATTGGCCAGTATGTGGTGACACCCTTGCGCCAGGCAAGTGCCGAGGTAAGCATTAGCTGGGAGCTGGCCTATTGGCTTATTGCCGCCGCCTTGTTCGCCCTGGTTGCCTCCCAACATCTGGTATTTCAGCGCCGCCTGAACGCCGCCCCCCTTGATAACCAGCTGCCGGGACAGGCAGGCAATACGACTCTGTATCGCAGCAAGGCGATCAGCTCACCCATGGTGGTTGGCTTCTTTAACCCACGCATTGTACTACCGCAGCGTTTACAGCAAGACGTCGATGCCTCGGCCCTCACCCTGATGCTCGAACATGAGCGGGTGCATCTGGAGCGCCGCGATAATGTCATCAACCTGATTGCTCTGAGCGCCGCCATTTTAATCTGGTTTAACCCGTTTGGCTGGGTGGCTTATTTCAGCCTTAGACGCATTCAAGAGCTGGCCTGCGATGAGCGGGTGCTAGCCGATAAATCCGCCGCACAGCGTTTGCAGTACGGCAAATCCATGGTCGAGTGCGCCAGCCAGTCACGGCTGCATAGCTTGGCTTATTCTTACTACGGAGATAAAAACATGATGTTACAACGCCTATACAATATGCAATCGGCCAATAAGGGCTATGTCCTGGCCAAGGTGCTGGCCCTGCTTATTGCCCTGGGAAGTTTCACCCTGGTTGCCGGCACTCAGGCTGGTGAAGGCCATAAGCAAAAGTCTGCGAGTCAGCCAAAACCCCTGATGCGTATTGAGCCCATTTACCCTAAAGAAGCAGCGGAGCAAAAAATTTCTGGCTCTGTGGTTTTACGATTCCAAGTTGACGAGGAAGGCGCTGTTCGTAATGTGGTGGTGGTGCAGTCTCAACCGGCCAAGGTATTTGATAAAGAAGCGGTGCGTGCGCTGCAACAATGGCGCTATGAGCCTTACGCATTTCCACAAGAAGAACACCTAGTACAACTGGATTTCGCACTCAGCGCAGATGTGCAACTACCTGATTTAACAGAGCGTATTAATGTAATCTCACACTAATTCGCAACGACCAAGAGTATAAAGCAAGCCCCTTAATAAAGGTGCTTGCTTTGTGTTTTTATAAAAACTAATCAGGTTAAATACATAGGGCGATCATGGCCAAGGGGCAGGCCAGGGACAGGGCCCAAATCAGCGAACGAGCCACATGCCAGTTATACCAATAACACAGGCAGTAAAGCACACGGGCAAGCAAATAGGTAATGGCAAGCATATCCATCACAGCCCCCGAGTTGTTGGTGCCCAGCACCACGGCCAGGGCCACGGCGAACACGATCAGGGATTCGAAGCTGTTTTGATGTGCCGCCAAAGCGCGGGCGCCAAATCCGGTTAAGGCCTGCTGTTGTGCCCGAGGGTGGCGGTTATCGTAGCCACCGCTTTGTTGCTGGGCCCAGGCCAAAGGGGCTTTAGCAAGGAAGGGAATTAAACACGCCAAGAGCGCGCAAATCACTAAGGTACTCATGCTTGATCCTTATTTTTCTTCTTGTTTTTATCATTGTGCGCCGCTTTGCAAGCAAGCTCAATAGCCAAATTGAGAGCAAAAAAATGGCCAGCATGGCTGGCCGAGCTTCCACTCACAAGATGTAACATCACCGCCCGTATAAAGAGAAAGCACAAATTGCCGCACCCATCAATTATTGCGCTTTTATCACCACAAACATAAGAGTGATAAGGCATTAAGACGGTTAGGTTAAATATTTGTAACAATTTCCTTGCATTTGTACCTATTTAGTCTATTTTCCGATCGGAGGTCACTCCTCCAACCAGAAAGATAAAAATAGAATCAACAGGAATACACATGAAAACAAAACTACTCACATTGGCGCTGGCACTGGGCATAAGCCAGGGTGCCATGGCCGCGCAAGGAGTCGCATTTATCCATGGCACCGGCCAGCAAACCGACGCCTATAACGACTATTGGACCGGCGGCTTCATCAATACGGTGCGCCAAGGCCTGACCAATACCAACAACTACACGGTTATTAATTGTGATTTTGAACAGTATATGTGGACCGACGGTGCCGCCGGCTGTTTAGCCTCACAACTCACCAGCTTTATTAATAATAAAAACATCACCGAGCTGACGCTGATCACTCATTCCAACGGGGGCAACGTGGTGCGCTGGATTTTATCCAACCCCACCTGGGATAACCGCTACCCCAACATCATTAATAAGGTCACCCGTACCATAGCGCTGGCGCCTTCCAGTGGTGGCACCCCCTTAGCCGATGCAGTGGTAGCCGGCAATTCCTTTGAGCAAAGTCTTGGCTGGCTGTTGGGCTTCGCCAATGATGCGGTAAAGCAGCAACAGGTATCCTGGATGGCGTCATACAATGCTCAGTGGCTTTATGGCACCCCCAATCGCCCCAGCCTACCGTCCTATTTTGAAACCGTGGTCGGCAGCGACGTGGACTCGGCCATTTGGGATAGCGACAGCTATTGCGGCGGCTACCAAAATCAGGTGTCGCTGGAAGTCACTCAGAATTGGTTAGACAGCTGCTCCGACGGCTTCTTAAATTGCAGTTCACAATCCTTGGCTGGCGCGGTGTGGTTTCAAGATAAATCACGCACCCGTGGCAGCGAACCACTCAGTCACCAACAAAGTCGCCGTGACTGTTTTGGCCTTGGCGACATGCTGAAGAACCGTATCTAGGAGCTAAAAAATGAAAAAATTAACCACAGTCTACGCCCTGATGATGTTCAGCAGCACAGGCGCCATGGCGGATGCCGGCAACACCCAGACCGTTTATCAATTCCCGCAGGTGCAAGCCACACCCGCAACGCCCTTACGCTCATTGGAAAAAACCAGCGTTGAATACTGGCAACAAGTCTCGGGTAAAGAACTGAAGCAGGGGGTGCCGGTGTTTGTTAACCAAGCCGATCACCTGATCCGCGTTGCCCCCAAGGCCCGCTTTGAAAACGGCGAGGTGATCAAGCCCTATGACCTGCAACTTGATAAATTTTCCGTTCGCGATGCCCAAAGCCAGCGCCTAATGCCAGTGCAGGCCATCGCCGCGCGCGAGCAGATGCAGCAAGCCGGCTTTAACGACGGCAGCGTCGGCCTCAAGCTGGGGCAGATTAATGGCAAGGGCCAGCCCATGCTGCACACCACTCAGGCACTCAATGACCAGGATATCTATCTGGTTCATGTAATCGAAAAAGGTTCAGGTAATGCGCTGCAGGCTCGTACCCAGTTTACCCTGTCCGAGCACCAGCAACGCCTAGGGGTCGAGCTCAACATGGGATCGCAAAAGCTGCAGGATAAAAATGTGCAGCTTAAGCTCCATAGCCCAACGGGAGAGCGGATAGGTGCTCGCTACCAAGGTGGCGAAGCGATTTTCGATCAGCCACTGACCTATCTGGGCGCCGCCAATGGCTACTACGAACTGGAGGCCAGTGTCGACACCCAGGTTAACGGCAAAAAGGTCAAACGCTCGGTGAAAATGCCCTTTGTGCACAGCATGCAAACCATCAGTATGAGCGATGCCAAGGTACAGGCCTTAGGTGGTAATCAATACCGGGCCAGCGTCCCGGTGGAAGTAACCGACAGCGGCCGCTATGCCATTCGCGCCACCCTGACCGGCCGTGCCGATAATGGCGAGCGCATTAGGCTGGCAACGGTTGAGGTAGCCAAGGAACTTGATAGCAACGGGCAGTTCCTTATGCCCTTTAGCGCCACACAAGGCGCCAATGCCCCCTACCGCCTGGTGGACATTGAATTAACAGACCAAACCAGGATGCTGAAGTTTACGCCGCAGTAATCACTGCTCTGAAAGTTATGGACCCAACCCAAGTCGGTGCCCAGCACCGGCTTTTTTGTGGCTGGAGGACTTGCCAGCTCATAACGCCAAGACCCAGCATTTGCTGTACAAAATCAACAGGCTAATCTAGGTTGTTAATTGAATGAACTTAAAAAACGCTCTGCAAGCGGTGCGTGATACTTGTATCCAAATAAGGAGATAAGCCATGACTCAGGATGAAATTAATCAGGCTGAATGGAGCAATGACGATAACTGGACAAGATTAAAGTGGATGGGGCTCTATTTTAGCAAAAAAGACTCACGAGCCTGGGTACCGAAGCCCTACCCGATCCTAGGGTGGACGGTAAACCTAGCCAACCCGGGTGGTGTGCTTTCATTAAGTAGCATTATTGCCATGCTCATGTTGATTTCGGGTCTTGTTGGCTACAACTTGGCACTATAAAACCGGACAAGTGGTGAATTACTGCTGTCTCACCCTTGCCAAAGAGAATAACATACGCCCCTGTCGAATTGGCCTTGTACAAGCCTGAGGTTAGCACGCCCAATAATTTGCTCACCTCTGGATAAAAGGAGGCCTCCCACTCAAGTTACCAACTTGTTTTTATTAAGGAAGTTTAGATGGGGATATTTGAACGTTACTTGTCTGTCTGGGTAGCAATCGCCATTACCACGGGTGTCGCTGTTGGCGTTATTTACCCACCCCTGTTCGAATTTGTTGCCACGCTGGAAGTGGCGCATGTCAATGTCGTCGTTGCCCTGTTTATCTGGGTAATGATTTACCCCATGATGATACAGGTAGACTTTAGCACCATAAAAGAAGTGGGAAAAAACCCGCAAGGCCTGATACTCACCTTAGTGATCAATTGGCTTATTAAACCATTCTCTATGGCGGCCTTGGGTTGGCTGTTCTTTGAAGGTATTTTTGCAGACTGGGTCTCTCCCGAAACCGCGCAAGAATACATTGCCGGCATGATCCTGCTTGGCGTAGCCCCTTGTACCGCAATGGTGTTTGTCTGGTCGCAGCTCACCAAGGGCGATGCGAACTACACCCTAGTGCAGGTCTCGGTCAATGACATCATAATGATCTTTGCTTTCGCACCCATAGCCGGCTTGCTTTTAGGGGTTACCGATATTCACGTCCCCTGGAAGACCCTGTTTATTTCGGTGGTACTGTACGTGCTTTTACCTTTGATAGCGGGTGTTTTGACTCGCAAAACGCTAAACCGCTCCGGAAGGAATGAAGCGGTGGTTGCTGATTTGCTGGCACGACTTAAGCCATTTTCTATCATGGGCTTGTTAGCCACCGTGGTGCTGTTATTTGGCTTTCAGGCCAAGACCATTCTCGCCCAACCCTTAAACATAGTCTTGATCGCGATTCCGCTGATACTGCAAACCTACGGCATCTTTATTCTGGCTTACTTTATCGCTGTGAAGCTCAAGCTCAAGCACAACATAGCCGCTCCCGCATGCTTAATAGGCACGTCAAACTTCTTTGAATTAGCGGTCGCGGTAGCAATCTCTTTGTTTGGCTTACATTCGGGAGCGGCCCTGGCCACGGTCGTGGGTGTGTTGGTTGAAGTGCCGGTTATGCTGTCCCTTGTAGCCATAGTCAATAAAACTCGACACTGGTTTAGCCATTAGCGCCCAGCTGTGCCATGCCCGGGGAGGGAGGTGACAATCACTCTCCCCTATTACCAGTATGTAAATTCCTCATTCGCCAGCTCTGCATGGCCATGCTAACTTGGTTTTTTAAGTCCCTATTAACCCGCTATGACTTGGATTTTCTTTACTTTTTTAGCCGCATTCAGTCAAAGCTGGCGCAACGCCCTGCAAAGCAAATTAAGCCAGCATACGGCCAGTTTAGCCGTGACCTTAGCGCGCTTTATTCTTGCCGGACCCATTGCCGCCTTGTATCTGTTTGGCTTATATCAATTCGAATCCGCGCCGGCGCTTGAGCCCTCAGGCTTATTTATTTTTTACATTGTCGGAGCTGCGGTTATGCAGATCATCGCCACCGCCCTTATGGTGCGCCTATTTAAAATGAACAACTACGCCGTGGGGGCGGGGCTGGCCAAGAGTGAGGCCCTGGTCGCGGCGATTCTCGGCATGCTGTTCTTTGGTTCGGCGCTGAGTTTACTGGGTTGGCTGGGTGTCATACTCGGTGCCGTTGCCGTCATCTTGCTATCCGGCCCCAGTATTCGCGGCTTAAACCTTAAAACCGTGGGGATGGGTTTAGCCTGCGGCAGCAGTTTTGCGCTTACCTCACTGTGGGTGCGCGAAGCCAGCCTGTCGTCGGGGTTGCTATTTCCTCACAGCGCAGCCTGGGTTTTACTCTTGGTGATTGGTTTACAAACAATACTGCTGCTGATTTATCTGGGAATTAAGAGCAAAAGAGCCTTGCTCAGTCTGTGGCAACATAAGGGCTTAACAATGTGGATCAGCCTGACCAGCTGTATTGGTTCCATAGGCTGGTTTAGTGCCATGAGCTTGCAGCATGTGGCTTATGTGAAAACTCTGGGGCAGGTCGAGGTGTTCTTTACCATCGCCATTTCATATTTGTGGTTAAAGCAGCCGGTAAAACGCCGCGACAGCCTAGGCCTGGTACTGATTGCCCTGGCCGCCATCGCGGTCATGTGGGGTTAAACCCTAATCGATTTCAAGCCACTGTGTCGCCGTATCAAGATCATGGAAGCGCTTGCCCGTCACTTGCATCAGAATAAGCTGTTCGCCAACGTGGCTGCTCATTAAGACGCTTTGCCCCAAGGGTATTTGTTCACTTTCACTGCTGGCTTGCAGCCAGTCCTGCTGTTTGATCTTATAGTTCATATTGGCGCTGTAATATTCCCCGTCATCACTGGGAAACAGGGTAACCGACAGTAAATGCTTATCCTGCTCACCGATTTCAATCCGCGCTTCTTTACCGGCACTGGTTATGAGGCGTGGTTGATGCTCCAACTCAGCCCGATTAAAGGCGGCAATAATATTTGGGGGCGACTGGTCCGTTTGCATGCGATAAATGTCAACCTTAACGGCCACCAGGGGCGACTCGGCCAGAGCTGGCCAGGCACCTAGGGCTAGTATTAAAGCGGTTGCTAGGTATTTCATGGTCTTGCTTCCTTCTTGTTATTTGCCCCTTAATGCTAATAGCAAATCGCGACATCATCTACGTAAGCCAATAATATTCCTAATATTCTTACTAATGAATATGATTCAAACACTAGGCATACTTAACATACTAGGCAACAATAGAAGAAAAACCCAGGCTTTAACATGGAACTGGCCGAGCAGCTTATCACCTTAAGAAAACAACAAAACTGGACCCAAGCCTTTGCCGCTCGGGAAATTGGCATACAGCAATCCTATTTGTCCAAACTGGAGAACAACAAGGTGCTGCCCTCCAATGAGGTTTTAGCCAAGCTGGCGCAGGCCTACAACGTAAGCGCAGCCGATTTGCTGCCAAGGGCACAGCCTCAATCCCCACAAGGCTCGCACCGACTTCCTCTGTGCTGGATATTATCGGTCGCTGGCTTGCTAGTCTTAGCCACTGTGTTGTGGGCGCTGGCATATTTCGAGCTTCTCTATGCACAAACGCACTATACCTATCAGTTTGTCAGTACCGACAACGCCCATTCCCTAAGCGGTTATCATCTAACTCAGACTTATTTAGGCGAGGCGGCGATCAGCGCCGATGGCAGCACCCAGTATCGCTTTTATGGAGAACGTGATATCAGTCGAGAGGAAAATCGCTGGTTGTTTGCCATCAGCATTTTACTGCTGATAACGGCGCTTATCGTCACCGCGGTGGGGGCCTTAAAAAAGCCTACGCGCATACGCTCGTAGGCTTGCCAATAGGCTTCTTTTAGTAACAAATATTAAGCGCTTAGTGAGCTAGTTTCAGGGTGATCACCCCGGCAATAATCAATAGCACGCCAAAGTAGCGCATCAGCGATGAGCTGTCGCCGTAGAAGAGAATACCCACCAGGAAGGTGCCAGCGGCGCCGATGCCGGTCCACACCGCATAGGAAGTGCCCATGGGAATGGTTTTTTGTGCCAGCCAGAGCAAAAAGCCGCTAATGGCCATAAAGATCACCGCCATGGCAATGCCAAACCAACGGGTTTGCGGCTCCTGCGCCAACTTCAGTCCCACCGGCCAGCCAATTTCAAATAATCCCGCACAAATCAAATACACCCAGGCCACTAGCCGTTCTCCTTAACCAATTTTACTTCGTAGAGATCGCCGCGACGATCCTTCAAGTTGCGCACTGTACCTTCACTGTGCAGGATCTTCAATTTATCCATGTCCAAATCGGAGAACAGCAGCATTTCGGTGTTAGGGGTAGCCTCATTAAGGCAGGCATCATGGGGGAAAGAAAAGTCCGACGGTGTCAGCACCGCGGCCTGCGAATACTGCACGTCCAGGCTTTCCACCTCAGGCAGGTTGCCGACGCTGCCGGCAATCACCACATAGCATTCGTTTTCTATGGCCCGCGCCTGGGCACAATGGCGCACTCGTAAGTAGCTGTTTTTGGTATCGGTCCAAAAGGGTACGAAGAGAATATCCAGCCCCTGCTCGGCGAGAATACGTGACAGCTCTGGGAATTCCACGTCATAACAGATCTGAATGCCGACGCGCCCGGCATCGGTTTCAAACACGGCAATTTTATCGCCGCCCTGAATCACCCAGTCATAGGCCTCGTGCGGAGTAATATGAATTTTGCGTTGCTCGTCCACCTTGCCGCTGCGATGGCACAAGTAGCTGGCATTATAGATAATGTCACCGTCTGCCAAGGGCATGGAGCCGGTGATGATATTGGCGTTGTATTCCACCGCCATACGCGACATGGCCTTAACGAAGGTGTCCGTGTATTCCGCCAGACTGCGAATGGCCTCGGTTTGGTTGCGGTGTTCATGCAGCCCCATCAATGGCGCGTTGAAAAACTCCGGGAAGAGGATAAAGTCGCTTTGATAGTCGGACACGGTATCGACAAAGTACTCCACCTGTTTAAGCAGTTCATCCACGCTTTCCACTTGGCGCATCTGCCATTGAACCGCACCAACCCGCACCACGGTCTTGGTGCTTTCAAGCACAGTATCGGTCGGCTCAAAGAGAATGTTGTTCCACTCTAACAGGGTGGCGTAGCCCTCCGACTCTTCATCCTCCGGCAGGTATTTTTTCAATAGCCGCTTTACCTGAAAATCATTCGCCAACTGGAAGCTCAGAATAGGGTCATACACCTCCCTGCGGTCCACCTTTTCGATGTACTCCATGGGTGACATTTGCTCGCGGAAGTTGTGATACAAAGGGATGCGGCCACCGGCCAGAATCGCTCTCAGGTTATACTGGCGGCACAACTCCTTGCGCGCGTCGTATAAACGCCGGCCCAGGCGCATGCCGCGGTGGCTCGAGGCAATGGCCACATCTAAACCATAAAGGGCGTCGCCGTTGGGGTCGCTAAACACCCGGTCATGGCTATCGACGATATCGTCATAGGTATGGGGGTTAGAAAAACGCCCGTAATCCACCTGCACACTCAGGGCAATGCCTACCAGCTTGTCATCGTCGACTATGCCTATTTGTCCCTCGGGAAACTGGTCTATCAGCCGGAAAATGGTGTGACTGGGCCAGGCTCCGCCGAGCTCTGGGTAGGTTTCATCCATCAGGGTTTTGATTTGCGGGTACTGCTCTTTCGCCAGATTACAAATAGCCAAACGGGTTGTTTCGACCGACATGCTCATCTCCTAATAATTAGGGTCTGTTGACCTTTGTTGTTTGTTTCTGCAGCAATTTGTAGT
Organism: Pseudoalteromonas sp. BDTF-M6; assembly: GCF_018334135.1. Taxonomy (NCBI): domain Bacteria; kingdom Pseudomonadati; phylum Pseudomonadota; class Gammaproteobacteria; order Alteromonadales; family Pseudoalteromonadaceae; genus Pseudoalteromonas; species Pseudoalteromonas sp. BDTF-M6. Next base: position 148,677 of record NZ_JAGXTQ010000002.1, on the reverse strand, counting down.
GTATTTATACAAGGCGGCACATGTGTGGTGTAGTTATTCTACATAAACATGTAACAACACGGTAGAAATGCGCTACAAGCGCTGCCCTGCGGGTTCATCTAAACGCATCCTGCTCTGTGTTGCTCGCTATGTACATAGGCGAGCAAGACCGAAGCAATGCTTCGCAGCTTAGCGAGGTGAGCGCATGGATGCGCGATGTAACCAAGCTTCATGGATGAATTTAACCACATAAATCAGTGATTATATTCATCAGAATGCGTTTAGATTGAACATAAAGTAAACCGCAAAGATAAACAGACCCTCAGACTATTGTGGTGATAATCTCACCAAAACGAAAGACTATTCGCGATGAAATGCATAACGATTGATATTGGAGAACGCCATCAGAATATCGCGGGCATAATTCACTCGTGGATGCGCCAAGGCGCCCTTGCGCCAGGCCAGATAAATATTATTCTCCGGTCCCTGAGGCCCGAGGCTGACCAGGCGCCCACTGCGTAGGTCGTCATAACATAAATAATCGGGTAACACGGAATAGCCCACGCCGGTGCGCACTATGCCGGCCAGGGCGCGGATATCCGGACAGGTGGCAATAATCTGCGAACGGCAATGGGCCTTAAACACCACATCGAAATACTCACGGATCAGCGGCAACTGGGTGCTATAAGCGACTACCGGCAGGGTGTTGAGCAAATTGGCATCTACCTCCTGAGTCGGCAATGAGTCGGCCAGCAGCTTATGGGTCACTAACATCAACCGTTCCGAGTCCAGCACCTGATAGTCATACATGCTGCTATCGGGCAAGGAGGCGGTAATGGCCAAATCCGCGACGCCGTTATCCAGGGCCGAATAAATCTGCTCACGATTGCCGGGCAAAATACTGACATCGACATGGCCACCCTGCAGCAGGTTGGCCAACTGGGCCGAGGCTACATAACTGATGTATTCCGCCGGCCCGGCCAGGGTAATGGAGCCACGTACTTCATTTGAACGGCTGCGGGTCGAGGCCATTTTCTGCTCTATGGCATCAAAATGACCGCCGATTTGCGCCGCCAGCTCATGAGCCAAATTGGTCGGTTCAACCCCTCGGTGCCGTCGGGTGAACAGGGTCTTGCCCACGGTCGACTCCACACTTTGAATATGTGCGGTTGCCGCCGGTTGAGACAAACCAAGGTTTTTCGCCGCCCGGGAAATATTCAGGCAGCGATACACCTCAACAAAGGTACGAAGCTGGACAAAGTAAGACATCAGATATTTTATACCTAACCCAAATTAAACTGAATTCTACTTATTATAGAGCTTAACTATACTGGATACATCTTTCACCTAACTTGATTAGGGTCTGTTGACCTTTGTTGTTTGTTTCTGCAGCAGTTTGTAGTGAATTTATACAAGGCGGTACATGTGTGGTGTAGTTATTCTACATAAACATGTAACAACACAGTAGAAATGCGCTACAAGCGCTGCCCTGCGGGTTCATCTAAACGCATCCTGCTCTGTGTTGCTCGCCATGTACAGAGAATGACTATGCAGCATAACGAGCGTCGTGATCAGAATGCGTTTAGATTGAACATAAAGTAAACCGCAAAGATAAACAGACCCTATTAACCAGAGGCACAGATGAGTTTGAAAAAAATTGCCGCGGTCTTCGCAACCGCTCTGTCACTGACGGCCACCAGCGCCGCACAGGCACAAGAAAATAGCGAACAGATACTGGTGTTATTATCCAGCGAAACCCAAATGCAACTTGCCGATGGCAGCAGCTATGAAACCGGTTATTACCTCAATGAATTCGGGGTACCGGCGGACGAGTTACTTAAAGCCGGTTATGAACTGGTTCTCGCCACCCCCAAAGGCAACGCGCCGGCGGTTGATAAAAATTCGGTGCAGGCCATGTATTTTGGCGATGACGAGGCCGAAATGGCACGCATTCAAGAGGTGATTGCCAACCTTGAGGGCATCAACGACACCCACACGTTGAGGGAGGTGATCGAACAGGGCCTGGACCAATACAGCGGTGTCTTTATTCCCGGTGGCCACGCGCCGCTAATCGATTTAGCCAATAACGAAGATGTTCGCACCATATTGCAGCACTTTCATGAGCAAAGTAAGCCAACAGCCGCAATCTGCCACGGCCCCATCGCCTTGCTATCGGCCCAGCAAAGCCCAGTGGAGTACGAGCAAAACATTGCTCAAGGTGCCGAGGGAAAAGCAACTGACTGGCTGTATGAGGGTTACAGCATGACCATCTTCTCTAACCCTGAAGAGGCGACTTTTGAAGGCTCATTAAATGGTAAGAAGCTACGTTATTACCCGGCAAAAGCCATGGCCACCGCGGGCGGCAAGATGCAATTTGCCGCCGATTGGCAACCCAATGTGGTGGTCGACCGTGAATTAATCACAGGACAAAACCCCTTTTCAGACAAGCAATTAGCTAAGGCATTAATTTCTGCTTTGCAGCAGCGCAGCAAATAAGAGGTAGTAACAGCACTATGTTGAATTTTGAGTTTAAAAACACCACGGAAATTCTCTTTGGCCAGGGCCAGGTAAAGCAAATCAGCGCACGCCTGGCGCCCAGCGACAAGATTTTATTCTTATATGGCGGTGGTTCGATTAAGAAAAATGGCGTGTATGACGATGTTGTCAACGCACTGGAAGGATTCGATTTTGTTGAGTTTGCCGGTGTCGAACCCAACCCCACCTATGAAACCCTGAGCGAGGCCTTAAACGTGGTCAAAGCGCATAATATTAGCTTTATTCTCGCGGTAGGCGGCGGCAGTGTCATCGATGGTGCCAAATACATCGCCGCCGCGGCACACTATGAGGGCGATGGCTGGGATATTCTCGTCAATGGCGCCGAGGTAAAAAGCGCGCTGCCCATAGGCGCGGTACTCACCCTGCCGGCAACCGGCTCGGAAAGTAATGGCAACTCAGTGGTTACCAAGAAGGCGACGCAACAAAAACGCGCCTTTGGTACACCCATAGTGCAGCCACAATTTGCCGTGCTCGACCCTACCTACACCTATTCGCTGCCACCACGCCAGGTAGCCAATGGTGTGGTTGACGCCTTTGTGCATGTGATTGAGCAATACCTCACCTACCCGGTTAATGCGCCGCTGCAGGACCGTTTTGCCGAAGGCATTTTATCGACCCTGATCGAGCAAGGCCCACAGGCACTGGCCGAGCCGCAAAACTATGACGTGCGGGCCAATGTGATGTGGTCGGCGACCATGGCACTCAATGGCTTAATCGGTCAGGGCGTACCCCACGACTGGGCCACCCATATGATCGGCCATGAGCTCACGGCGCTTTATAACCTGGATCACGCGCAAACCCTGGCCATAGTATTACCGGCGTTGATGTTCGAGAAAAAAGCGCAAAAACGCGAGAAAATCCAACAACTGGGCCGTCGTGTATTTGCCCTTGAAAATGCCGATGAAGAAGCCTTGATTGACGCCACGATCAAAGCAGTTCAGGACTTTTTCGAGCAAATGGGCGTTAAAACGCGCTTAAGTGATTACGACCTACAGGAGCAAGCGGTGACCGAGGCGGTAGACAACCTGCGCCGCAATGGCCTGACGGCACTCGGTGAGCACGGCGATATAACGCCGGAGGTCGCCACCAAGATCCTGACGTTAGCGCTTTAAAATCTTGTCTTCAAAGGCCGCCTGACGGCCTTTTCTCTTGCCCATCCCCCATCGCTTTGTTAGCGTGTTCGCTACTTAATCAGTACCTTCTAACCCCTTAATGCGCTTTATTACCATCACCGCCGAACTCAACGAGGCCATCGCCTCCCTGTTACACCGTTTTAATGAGTGTGGCTCAGCCCATCAACATGTGGCGCAAGCGCTGGCGGTGATCTACAAGCCCATAGAACTGCATGCCCTGGGACGCATTTTAGCACACAGTGAATTACGTGGCCTTGAGGAAATTACCGACAAGGCGCTCAAACATATCATCGCCGATTTATGCACCCTGGAGTTGGTACAACAAAGCCGTCACGGTTACATCATCAATCGCCTGATTGCCAATGCCCTGGTAAAACGCAGCATAGGCAAAAACCTCTTCGTTACCCTGTTAACCGCCGCCGAGCAGGTGGCGCCCGTACTTAACAGCTACCAATGGCAAGATAACACCACAGACAAGCGCCGCTTGCTGCGCGATATGTATTTTCTTGGTGAGCTAGGACGAGTGAAGGAACTGATGGGATTAGCTAAAAATCCCATGCAGCTTGATTGGCAGCACACACCGGCGCTATGCAGCCTGGTGTTTTACCCTTTTAATCTTGATGAATTTCAGCTTCTGGATGAACGCCTGCAGTACCAGGCCTTCGCCACCTTGCTGGCGGCACACAGGCACAAAGGGCAAAGTACCGCGCAGCTTTTACATTGGCTGCATCAGGCCTGCGACGCCTTACCGGCTAACCGCTGGCTGCATTATTTAAAGGCCGAGCAATACCTGCTGTCGGGGCAACTGGACAAACTAAACGCGCACCTCGATGAGCAAGATAACTCTCTCTATAGTCTGTTATTGCAAGCCAGCTGGGCATTTTTGCAGCAGCAATACGCCAAGGCCATGCGCCTGTTTACCCAAGCCGAGCAGGAAAAAGGCCGCTATCAAAAGCGGAAAAAGCCCTATATTGAAGGGCTGTACGGTATTTTCTATCAGCTAACCCTACTGGTGCTGGACAAAGGCCAGCAGGGCGACACCTCATCCTGGCTGACGCTGCAAACCCAGCTCGACAACCAGCAGCAGGACAAACAGCGTGGCGAATTTGCCCTGTCCATTGATTTGGTGCTGCGACGCCTGTTATTGCATCTGCAAGGGCGAGATACTTATCTGTTTCGTCAGGAATATTTAAGCTACTGCCAAAAAGGTGAGCTGAACTATTACCTCTATGTCTGTTTTGCCCTGGCCGCCTACACCTGGAGCGCTCGCACACCCGAACCCTGGCTGCTGGCATTAAAGGCCGATGCGATACGATTCTTTGAACACACCCAACTCCCGTTATTTGCCGACTTTTTAAGGCAACTATCCGGTGAATCGCCAAAGTTAACGTTCGATATAACCCAACTTATGCGCTCGCAGGAAAGCTGGGATATCGCCCTGGAGCAATTGCTGGCGTTGGATACCCCAGCGGCTAAAAACAGTGAAGAGCCGAGCCGCATAGTGTGGCAACTGGATATTGGCCGTTTCGAGTCCAGCCTGAAAGCGAAAGAGCAAAAGCGTACTAAGCAGGGCTGGAGTAAGGGCAAGGCACTGAGTTTAAAACACCTGGTTAACGAACCAGAACGCTTTCATTTAAGCGAGCAGGACAAGGCCATCTGCGCCCTTATTGAAACAAGCACGGGCAAGGATTATTACCGCAGTAAGGAGTATCGCCTCAACCTAAGTAACGCCCTCCCCGCTGTGGTGGGTGCCGCTAATGTGATTGATAGCGAAGGCCGCGCCCTTGAGCTGGTGCAGCGTGAACCGACCATTCGTATCGTCGCCCACGGTCCGGACTTAAGCGTGAGTATCGCTCATCTTCCCGCGTTAACCACGCACTCTGAGCCCCCCTTGGTCAGCCTTAAGCAGGTCCGTGACGGTCTGGCAGAATTTAGCATTTTCAACGCCAATCACCTTAAAGTCGCCAAAATTATCGGCGAGTCCGGCTTGGTGATACCGGCCCATGCAAAACAAAAGGCCATCGATGGCATTAAGGCCATAGCGCCGCTGATCAATATCGAATCGGATATCGACGGCATTGGCGAAACCCTGGCCCAAACCGAGCCGGATAAACACCTGGTGATCAATATCACGCCGCTGAAAACCGGCTTGAACTTCGATTGTGTGGTCATGCCCTTTGGCGAGCAGGGCCCGGCAATGAAGCCCGGCTTAGGCAGTCGCCATGTGAGCGCCCATGTCCAAGGCAAACGCATCGCCCTGGAGCGCGACCTCGCCTACGAGCAACGCTTGCTGGAGCAACTGGATAGCCAATGTCCGGATTTTCAATCGATGCAGGACACCTGTTTGGCTCAGACGGATTGGCAGCTGGCATTGGCCACCCTGGAGCAACTACAACTGGCCCTTGGCAAGCCCAATCAGGAGCTGCCGATAAAGCTGCGCTGGCCCAGGGGCAAAACGCTGCATATGACTAAGCCGCTGAAAAGCGAAAACATTCAATTAAGTATTAACCAGCATAACGAATGGTTCGATATTAGCGGCAGCGCCACCTTGGACGATGGCAAGGTGCTGGAGTTACGCCAGCTTCTCGATGCCCTGGCCACCAGCGGCGGGCGCTTTATCACCCTGGAAGACAACCGCATACTCGCCCTTAGTGAGCAATTAAAAACCCAGCTGGATGTGCTCAACGGCGCCGCCGTTCAAGGCTTCTATCACCCCCTCAGCAGTCGCCTTATTCGTGACCACACCACCGGCATGCGGATGCAAACCGTACCCGGCTGGGAGCAATTACATCAACGCATGAGCGAGGCCAACGCCCTAACCCTGACCCTGCCCAATACCCTGCAGGCACAGTTGCGTGACTATCAGGTCGATGGCTTTGATTGGGCCATGCGCCTGGCCCACTGGGGCGCGGGCGGCTGTTTGGCGGACGATATGGGGCTGGGTAAAACCCTGCAGGCGTTGGCGGTCTTGGTGGCACGCGCAGCAAAGGGGCCAGCATTGATTATTGCGCCCACCTCGGTCTGTTTTAACTGGCATCATGAAGCCGCTAAATTTGCCCCGACCCTCAGGGTGCGGCTCTTTAGTGAGTTAAAAACTGCCGAGGCGCAGCAAGCAACCATAGAACAAAGCGGTACCTTTGATTGTTTGGTGATCAGTTACCAGCAAATGCAGCGTCATATTGAAACGCTGGAAAAAATTCGCTGGCATACGATCGTGGCCGACGAAGCTCAGGCCTTGAAAAACCCGTTGGCCAAGCGCACCCGTGCCGCCTATGCCCTAAAAGGGGATTTTCGCCTGATCACCACGGGCACGCCGATAGAGAATAACCTTACCGAGCTGTGGAGCCTGTTTCGATTTATCAACCCAGGGCTGCTCGGCAACCTAAAGCGTTTCGGTCGCCGCTTTGTGCTGCCCATAGACAATCAGGAACAGGAGCCCGCCAAGGCACTCAAGGCCAAGCGTGTACTCAAAGAGCTGATCAAACCCTTTATTCTGCGCCGCCTGAAATCCGAGGTGCTAACCGAGCTGCCGCCGCGCACCGACATTGATCAACTCATTACCCTGAGTGAAGACGAGCAGCACCTTTATGAAGCACTGAGACAAAATGCCCTGGAGCAATTAGCGCAATTACAGCAGCTCGATAACCCGGGGGAACAACGCATTCAATTGCTGGCCCAGTTAACCAGATTGCGCCAGGCCTGCTGCCATCCCCAATTGGTGGCCAAACAAAGCACGCTAACCAGCAGCAAGCTTTCGGCCCTGGGACACCTACTTGAAGAGTTACGAGAAAACAATCATAGGGCGCTGATATTCAGCCAATTTGTTGGCCACTTGCAGTTGATCCGCGAGTACCTGGAGCAACAGGGGATTGGCTATCAGTATCTTGATGGTTCGACGCCTGCGGCGGCCAGACAAACCCGCATTGACGCCTTTCAAAATGGCGCTGGCGAGGTGTTTTTGATCAGCCTTAAGGCCGGTGGCTCTGGCCTGAATCTGACCGCCGCCGATTATGTCATACATATGGACCCCTGGTGGAACCCGGCGGTGGAGCAGCAGGCCTCGGATCGCGCTCATCGCCTCGGGCAAACCCGTCCCGTTACCGTCTATCGCCTAATTGCCAAGGGCACCATAGAAGAGAAGATCCTCGCCCTGCACCAGCATAAGCGAGATCTCGCCGACAGCCTGCTGAGCGATTACGACACCCCACAATCCCTCTCGGTTGAGGAAATGATGGCCACCCTGAAGGAAGTGTTTTAAAGGCGGTTCCCACCCATAAAAAAGGCCCGCATACAGCGCGGGCCAAAGGTACTCACAATAATTAACGACGTTACGGCGTGGGCATCAGCACGGAATCAATAACGTGGATCACCCCGTTGTCTGCAGCAACATTAGCGGCTACCACCTGCGACTGGTCGATATACAGCATGCTGTCTTGAACCGACAAGGTAGCCATATCCCCATTAGCCATGGTGATTTCCGGATTATCCGAGTTGGCCACGGCAATGGCGGCATCCGATTGCACAGTCGTATCGGGCAGAACATGGTAGAGCAAGAGATCGGACAGGGCCTCGGCATCGGCAAACAAGGCCTCTACGGTCGCTTCGTCTAACTTATCAAAAGCCGCATCATTAGGTGCGAAGACGGTGAATTCGCGCTCCATATCGGCCAGCACCAAGTCCAACCCAGTGGTTTGCAGCGCTGCAACCAAGGTGGTGAAATTGCCATCGGCAACGGCAATATCAACAATTGACTGAGCCGGTGCGGGCACTTGAACGTCGCCGACCACCACGGTGTCGAGCACGTGGATAATGCCGTTGGTTGTCATGATATCCGTCATGGTCACGGTAGCGTCACCAAATTTAAGGGTGTCGGATTCGGGGTCAATCATAATATCAATCATGTTGCCGGACAGTGTCTCGGCTTGCGTGCCGTTCAGGCTGAAAGCCGTGACCGCATCAACCTCGCCGCTGACCACATGCTGAAGCAAAATTTCGCTTAGCACCTCGGTATTGTTTAACAGGGTATTGATGGTCTCTTCGCCCAACGCCGCAAAGGCATCATCGGTGGGCGCGAAGACCGTATAGGTTTCACTCTCGTCGCTTAGCGCGGCGACCAGATTAGCGGCCTCAAGGGCGGCGGCCAGAGTTGTAAAGTTACCTGCGGCGACGGCCGTTTCGACTATATTCATGGTCGGCATTTCGTCGCTTTGCGCGGGCGGCATCAGCACCGCATCGATCACATGGATCACGCCATTAGTCGCGGCGATATCCACCTGAGTGACCGTTGCAGTATTCACCAGCAGGTCGTCTCCAGATAAGGATAAGCCAATCGAAGCACCATTGACCGTTGCCACGGTGGAGCCCGCGGCGGAGACGGCGGCACCCGATTCAACGCGAGAGTCGAGAACATGGTAGGTGAGAATCTCAGACAAGGTGTCCGGGTCTTCAAGCAGTGCGTTAATGGTGTCTTCGCCCAGCAAGGCAAACGCATCGTCTGTAGGCGCAAAGACGGTGAACTGGGCGTTCATGTCGCTGAGCGTCGCATCCAACCCGGTTGCTTCGAGTGCTGCAACCAGGGTCTCGAAATCGTCAGACGCAGCAGCCACATCCACCACGGAGGTTTGCGGCTGTTCCGGTTGCATCGGAGTCTTATCGTCGTCATCGTCACTACAGGCCGTAGTAAGTACCAACAAACTGGGTAACAACAGGGTTTTAAGTAATTTATTCACGTTTTAATCCCTCATTAGTGTAACTAGATAGCCCTTGTTACTACGAGGGGGTGAGCAAAAAGCGATCAAAAAATTTACTGTTTTTTCTTAGCGCCAGCATAACCCGTTGAAAATTTTGGCCATTACCGAGGACTCGGAGTGCTTAAAAAGAAGGGAAATTACCTAAAGTATTAACATGGCTCAGGCGAGCGTTTACCGAAGAGTTCGCTGCAGAGCTCGTCGGGGGGTAGGTATAGGCATACCGCACTAATCATCTTAATGCAGTATGCCAAGGCACTTACTTCTCTTTCATATTCCAAAGAATACCCTGATCCGAACCCATAACCGTGGTTGGCATTTGTCCGTTCCATGTTTGTGCACGCATGTACTCAACCAAGGTGGCGTTGTTCTTAATGGCTTCGGCTTTCTTTTGCATGGCTTCGGCTTCAGCCAAACCCTTCATACGAATAGCCTCCGCTTCGGCCTGGGCTTCAACCTTGATCGCATAGGCCAGACCATCGGCCTTGGCCTTGGCGGCATCACGTTGCGCATTAGCTGTGTTCACTTCCTGCTGCGCCTGCAGATTCTGGCGCTCTAGCTTGTGCTTTTCTGCCGCCGCCAGGTTTTTCTCGGTTTGCTTGGTTTCGATGGATTGAATGTATTTAGGTGGCAATACCAGGTCTTCAATTTGCGCCGAGTCCAGCTTAACCGGATAGCTCTTCATTTCTTCCAGCAATAACTCTTCAATGCGGGCGATAACCTGCGAGCGATTTTGGATCAGCTCTTCGGCCTTATAACGAGCCAGGGCATCCTTAGTCGCGGAACGCAATTTAGGGTCAAGAATACGACTTTCGAACTGAGTTAAACCACCATAGCTTTTGAATAGATCAAAGGCCTCTTCGCGATTAACCGTCCAGTTGATGCTCACTTCTGCGGTCAGTGGCATTTGCTCATGGGTGGCGGCGCGCAGCTTTTCGACGTTTTTACGGGTACGGATCTCCAGCATTTCCACAGTGTCGACAAAAGGGATCTTGGTATGCAGACCAGGGTTAACCTGCTCGGTGGCTTCACCAAAGCGCTTGATAATACCGACATGACCTTCATCCACGGTATACATGCTCTTGAACCCCACAAGTAGCAATACCAGCACCACGAAAATAGTGCCGATCAGCCCCTTCTTTTTGCCCACCGAGGCAGTGAGATCTGGCAAGTTATTGTTGTTATTCATTCTTTATACTCCTTGTGGTTAAGAACAAGGAGTATAAAGTAAGCGATTACAGATGTTAAATTAAGGTTTCAATACTTCACCACCCAGACTGCGATAAAACAGGGTGATCACCCGCTCTTTCGGCAACCAGTCCGCGTATTTTAAATTCAGTTCGGCAAAGGGGTCGGCGGCTATCACGGCATCCAGGGTCTGCTCTTTTTCCATGGCATCGAGCATAAGGGTCTTGGCCTTGGCGACCAAAGCCTGATACCGCATTAGCCCGGCCTTGTCGCTGACCGGTCCATGACCCGGGATCACCTGGGTATTGTCATCGATTTGCTCGCCGATACTTTCCAGCGCCGCCAGGATACCATCGACACTGCCACCGCCATCAACATCGACAAAGGGCAGGCCTCCGGTGTTAAAGTAGATATCTCCCATATGCACCACATTGGCATCGCTAAAAAACACCACAGCATCGCCATCGGTATGGGCGTGGGCATAATGTACCAGGCGTGCGTGCTCACCGTTAAAGTGCAAGGTCAGGTCGGCACCAAAGCTCAAGCGCGGTAAAAATTCAGAACCCGCACCATGCTTTTCTTCCAGGCGTTTGTGGACATTGTGATGGGCGATAACATGGGCACCCGCCTGCGCAAAGACCTCATTACCGCCGGTGTGATCGCCATGATAATGGGTGTTCAACACGAATTCTGCGGCATTGGGGTTAAGTTCTTTAAGCTTGGCTTTGATTTGCGGCGCCAGCTTGGCGAATTGGTCATCGATAATATAGGTGCCGTCTGCGCCCACATGAGCGGCAATATTACCGCCGCGACCGAATAATACGTAAATATGTTTATCCAGCTGCTGACTGGTTACCTCAACGTCCGCTGCCTGAACGGCCTTTGTCGTCAGCGCGGTCACCACACCGACGGCCAAAATGGCGAGCATCATGCTGTTTTTATTCATTATTGTATCCTTGGTAGCTTGTTTTCGATAAACCTAGTGTAGTATATCGCCGGCAAATTGCCCGAACCGATAAGCCCTATTCACCAGTTAACAAAGGCCGCAACCTAACTCGGGTTGCGGCCGCTGATGGAGCTAGCGAGCCGGACGGATCTCCAATCTATGCTCTGGCGCGCCGGGCAGCAGGGGCGTGGCCTGGTGAGTGGCATACTGCTCATAACCAGCACGGTAAAAGGCCGACAAGGGATGCGCCGATTGGCCGCCGGGAATGGCCATAATCGCCTGCTCTAGCCTTCCAGGCTGGGCAATAAAGCGTTGTGAGGCGCCAAAGTCGGTGCGCTGTACCGCCGGCATAAAGCTATCGCCAAAGGCCTCGACTTTAGGCATGTTCAACCAGCTTCCGAGCTGCGGAATTTGCTTGGCAAAAGGATGCTTCAGCTCCAGGGCATTAACATTACCCCAGCGCCAATTCGCCGTATCTTCGCCAAATTTAGCGCGCAGACGCGCCAGTGCCAGATTAAAGCTCTTACTGAGCAGCTGCTGTTTATCGGCAAAGCCCCAGACACTTGGGTTTTCTAGCAGCTGCCAGGTGGCCGGCTCTAAATTTCGCTTAATGGGCCCGAGGGACAGCTGATGCCTTGCCAAACTGCTTTCAATATCGGCAAACAGGGTATCCATCACGGCGCTGCGAAAATAGCGCACCATTGTATAACCGATGGAGTCAGCACAGGCACAGCCCTGCCATTGCTCAACCAATGGTAAATTCTGGGTGCTGCCTTGCTCTTTGAGCGTTGCGACTAACAACGCCTGCCACTTAGCCAAGAAGCGCGCCTCATTATCGAGCTGCAAGGCTAAGAACGCCTGCTCGTCGAACCTGGATTGGGCGAAAAGGCGGTCGCGAATTTGCTGCTGGCGGGCACCGAGGGCATAACCGCCATCTCCCAACCTTTCGTGCTCCCGGGTCGATATCACCCGGGCATTGGCACTCCATAAACGACCTGAGTTGGGGTTCATAACTCGCGGGCGCTGTGGCTCATTACTGAGCCACTCAGCCTGAAACTCTTGTGCATCGAGGGCGACATCGCTGGGGTTTGTGCGTGCCGCAATGGCGCCCATGGGTTGCCAGCCAATTTGTCCTTGCTTATCCACCACCATTAAATTTTGTACCGGCATCCCGGCGTTATCGGCGATTTGAAAGGCTTGGGTGACAGAGGCGGCGGTGGCAAGGTTCGCCAAGTCTAGGTTCACGGCATAATCGTAGTGGCCCACCCAACTAAGCGCATAGCGCTGGCCATTAACCTCTTGTACCGGGCCATACTCACTCACCGACAGGCTGAATGCATGCGTTTTACCGCCGGCAATGGCGATGGTTTCCTGCACCTTTTCCACGGTGTCATCGCCGTCGAGGCGGATCCAATCCGAGGTATCAACATAAGCATTGGTAAAGCCCCAGGCGATATTATCGTTACTGCCAACGACGATGGCCGGTGCCCCGGGGAGCGACACCCCGGTAACCTGTATATCGGCAATGTTCAGCTGAGCGCGATACCAAATAATGGGCACGGCCAAACCCAGGTGCATATCATCGGCGACCATAGGCTGGCCACTGCTGGTCAGCTCCCCGGAGACCGCCCAGTTATTGCTGCCCACCTCGCGCGAGGCGATAATTTCTGGCACCGAGGCGCTGAGTTTCGCGGCTGACAGCATGGGAATGGCCTGCTCTTTCAAGCTGATTTCACTGCCATCCAGCGCCGATTGATAGGGACTGGGCTGAGTTAAAAACTCGCGCATCTGCCTAGAGTAAAGCCGCTCGATTTGCTCCAGCACCATGTCGCGCTCGAAGTTACTGGCCTGCAAATCCAGATACATGCTGTAGATCACCAGCAGGCTATCCTCTGGCTGCCAGGGTGTGACCTCGGCGCCGCTCAGCAGGTACTCAAAGCCTTTGAGGGTCTGCGCCTGCTGCGCCTCATTGACGCCCCGGCTATAGCTGCTCAACAAGGCCTGCTGGGACTGGGGTAATTGCGCGAAAATACGTTCACTGCGCTGGCGCAGCTGATGAAAACGCATTTTTTTATCCAGCTCCAGTGCCGCCTCGCCGAATAATTCACTGAGTTCACCGGCGGAGTTGCGACGCAATAAGTCCATTTGGAAAAATCTGTCCTGACCATGGGCAAAGCCCAAACCATAGGCGGCATCATTCATGCTTTGTGCATCGATAATGGCCTGCCCCAGGGCATCGCGTTTAATAGTAACCGTGCTCTCGAGCGCATCACTGCTGCCGCGCCCGTCCAGGGTTGGTAGACTCAGAGACAATGCCCCGTACACACCCGCGGTGCCCAGTAACAGTAAAATGATCACGCCGACCACCAGACGCTGCACCCACCTCAACATAAATATCCCATCCTTTTAACCAGTTATTATTATTCTGCCCATCAGTGTATGACATTTTTTCACGTTTGTTGGCGTTATCACCGAGTTTGCGTCTTTTGCGTGAAAACATGATGACCAAAAAGGGCGGTTATTAAGGGCTAGGCAGCGTTTTGGCCCCTTGAAACAGGCCACAACTCAGGCGCTTGGGGATGTAGATGGGTGCGCCTTATCCGCGCTTTAACTTTTAGTTAAATACTTACATAATAGCGACTCACCATTGAGCTCAAGCGGGGGAGTTATGCGAGCCGAAATCGTTGCCGAAATGAAGGTGCAACCAAGCATTGATGTTAACCAGGAAATTGCCCGTCGTGTGGCATTTATTAAGCACCGTCTACAGCAGGCCCATTGCCATAGTTTGGTTTTAGGTATTAGCGGTGGCGTCGATTCCACCACCTGTGGCCGTCTGTGCCAGTTGGCGGTGAACGAACTCAATGAGGAACATAACACCCAGCGCTATCAATTTATTGCCGTGCGCCTACCCTATGGCGTGCAGGCCGATGAACATGAGGCCCAGTTGGCCGTTGACTTTATTCAGCCAAGCCAGCGCGTAACCGTAGATATCAAACCGGCCAGCGATCATATGCATGAGCAGGTTTTGGCTGGCATCGCCTCTGGCACAGCCGAAACTTCAATGACCCTGCCGGCCCAGTCGCAGGTGGATTTTGTTAAAGGCAATGTGAAGGCCCGACAGCGCATGATAGCCCAGTATGAGATCGCCGGTCTGACTCAGGGTCTGGTGGTCGGCACCGATCACAGCGCCGAAAACATCACCGGCTTTTATACCAAGTTCGGCGACGGCGCCTGCGATCTTGCTCCTTTGTTCGGCCTGTCCAAACGCCAGGTGCGTACCCTGGCCGAGGCCTTAGGCGCGCCTCGTGATCTGGTACACAAGGTTCCCACCGCGGATCTCGAATGTGACCGCCCGGGACTGGCCGACGAAGTCGCCCTTGGCTTAAGTTATGATCAAATCGATGACTTTTTAGAAGGCAAGCCGGTGAGCGCCGAGGTTGAAGAGCACATTATCGGCATCTATCAGCGCACCCAGCACAAGCGTCAGCCAATCCCCACTATTTACGACTGATCTGGTCGGGCACCGGTGTCTTATCGGTGCCCTGCTTAGCCACCTGCCCAATACCTTTTCTTTGCTAACACAGTGATCGCCCACGCTTTTGTAAACGTAAACACTGCAATCACGAACTCATTTGTTTATAGTAAAGGTTATAAGCTCTTAGCCTTTGGAAGTTATGTCTTTTCCTATTTTAATTACAGGCGCCGGGCAGCGCATTGGCCTTGCTCTGGCCACCCATCTGCTGGCCCAGGGTCACGACGTCATTATTAGCTACCGTACCCGCCACCCGGCGGTGGACGAATTGGCGGCGCAAGGGGCGACCTGCATCGCCGCCGACTTTAGCGACGATCACAGCATTATGCAGTTTATTGACGAGCTACGCGGCCACACCCATGGGCTGCGGGCCATCATTCACAACGCCTCGAGTTGGGATTGCGAAGCCAACAACAGCGATTATGCTCAACTGTTCGACGCCATGATGCGTATTCATGCCAAGGTGCCCTATTTGATCAATCAGTACTGTGCCGATATGCTCCAGCAACAGCAGGGCTACGCCGATGTCATTCATCTGACCGACTATGTGGTCGAAACAGGCAGCCCGAAACATTTGGCCTACGCAGCCTCCAAGGCCGCACTCGACAATCTGACCAAGTCGTACGCCGCCAAATGGGCGCCAAAAGTGAAGGTCAACGCCATTGCCCCGTCGTTGATCATTTTCAACGACCACGATTCTGAGCAATATAAACAAAAAACCTTAACCAAATCCCTTATGGGCATCGAGCCCGGCTGCCAGGAAATTATCGCCGCCGTAGAGCTGCTGCTCAATAGTCACTATATTACCGGGCGCAGCCTCGCCATCGACGGCGGCCGCCATTTAAAATAGACGAGAACACTATGCACGACGATTTAAAAAACAGCTTTAAGCAGATCATCAGCGCCGTCGGCGAAGACCCACAGCGAGAAGGCCTGCTCGACACCCCCAAGCGCGCCGCCAAAGCCATGGAACACCTGACCCAGGGCTACCGACAAACGCTGGAAGAAATCACCAACAATGCGGTCTTCACCTCGGATGCCGATGACATGGTCTTGGTTCAGGACATAGAGCTTTATTCCATGTGTGAGCACCATTTACTGCCCTTCGTCGGTAAGGCTCATATCGCCTACATCCCAGATGGCAAGGTACTGGGACTATCGAAATTTGCCCGCATCGTCGACATGTTTGCGCGACGCTTCCAGATTCAGGAGCAGCTGACCCACCAGATCGCCAAGGCGGTGGAAGAGGTGACCGGCGCCAAGGGCGTGGGCGTTATCGTTGAGGCGCAGCATATGTGCATGATGATGCGCGGTGTGGAAAAGCAGAATTCGAAAATGCGCACTTCGGTGATGCTGGGTAACTTCCGCACCGATCCGAAAACCCGCAATGAATTCCTACAGCTGGTGAAAAGCTAGGACCGTTTATGACCAATGCCATTATCAATGTGACCAACCTCAGGCTGCGCACCTATATCGGCTTTAACCCCGAAGAGCGGGAAAAAAAACAGGATGTGGTGATCAATCTGGAGATTCATTACCCCGCCGACAAAGCCTGTGAACAAGATGAAGTCGAGCAGGCGCTAAACTATAAAACCATCACCAAGGCGGTGATCGAGGTGGTGGAGCAGGGGCACTTTCTATTATTGGAAAAACTGGTGGCAGAGATTCTGGCCTTGTGTCATCGCCACCCTAGCGTGCATTACGCCAAGGCCCGCGTCGACAAGCCTCATGCGCTGCGCTTTGCCGACTCGGTATCACTGACCCTGGACTGGCAGCGACCGAGCGCTTAAAACAGCTCTTCAAACCCAAGCGCCATCAGGATCACCAGCAGGTATCGGGTGCCCTTACCTATGCTCACCAGCAGCAAGAACAGGCTAAAGCGCACCCGAAACACCCCGCCAATTAAGGTCAGCGGGTCGCCAACGACCGGCAACCAGGCGAACAGCAGACTGTACACACCAAAGCGGTTGAATTGCCGCTGCGCCCTCGCCATGGCCTTGGCGGAAACGGGAAACCATTTTCTATCGGCAAAACGCGTAACCTGGGTGCCAAGGGCATAGTTCACACAACTACCCAGCACATTGCCACAGGTAGCACTGAGCCACAGCAGGGACAGAGAAAAGCCGCCCTTGACCACCATGGCGCTGAGCATCAGCTCCGAAGAGCTGGGCAGCAGGGTGGCAGCAATAAAGGCGCTCAAAAACAGGCTTAAATAGGGCAAAACAGCTCCCTGGCCTTAACCGCCGAACACCGAATTGGGCATCTTGCTACCGATCTCACCGCTTATAAGAATCTAATCGTCAACGGATAACTAAACTCTTTGCCCTCGTAGGCCTTAATCGATGCCACGATCACCATGATAAAGGAGAACAAGGCGACGATTGGCAGTAGCAAAAGACCCACGGCCACGAAAATCAGTAAGAAACAAACGATGTAGGCGATCAACATGGTGAACTGGAAGTTCAATGACTCACGGCCATGGCGATCGACAACAGGCATGTCTTCTTTTTTAACCAACCAGATAATTAAAGGCCCTAAGATTGAGCCAAAAGGCACGATAAAGCCGGCTAACGCGGCCAAATGGCAGAGCATCGCCATGCTCTTCTCATCATTGCTCTTCGCTTGGTTGTTGTTCTCAGGTAATACCGGTTCCATGTTCACTCCTGTGATTGTTGTTAAGTTACTGAGATTCTCAGTTTTATTGCTTAGTGTCCAGCTTTTCGCCAAAGCAAAATTCTATCCTTCATCAACAATTGCCGCTAGACTAACGGCATTGTCATTCTTTCTGTGGGAGTCAGTGTGAACACAGACGTCGTTAATATTCTCACCATGGCAAAGGTGATTCAAACCGCCGTTGCCCCAGTTTTCCTTATCACCGGCATCGCCGCCACCCTAGGGGTGCTATCAAGTCGCTTGGCACGCATCACCGACCGCGCCCGCACCTTAGAGCGCAAGCTTAAAATTAGCAGCGATGAAGATTTTAACCACTCCCTGACCACAGAATTACGTGCCCTGCTCAAACGCGCCCGCTATATCCATTTTGCCTTCAGCTTGAGCGTGCTCAGCGCCACCCTGGTCAGTTTTGTGGTTATGTTACTTTTTATGGCTAATATTCAATCTGTTAACCTAGGCACCGCGATAGCCCTGTGCTTTATGATCGCCATGGTGTTGCTGATCCTGGCGTTTATTTCCCTGCTCGCCGAGGTTTATCTCGCCTTTAGAAGCATGCGCCGAGGAATGATTTTTGCCGATATCGACCTGGGTGAGTAAATACTTCTTAACATTACTCATAGGTCTGTGCAGTGATTAATGCGCCACTAGGCTTGTGTTCACTGCATCCCTTAGGTAAAAAGGGACATAATTTTTATAATAATGGACTAATGGAATGAAACTACACTCTATTATCACTGCAATCGCGCTGGCTGCCAGCTCATCATCTGCCCTAGCAAACTCGGTTTTCGAAAAACCAGAAGATGCTATCGACTACCGTAAATCGGCTTTTTCACTGATCCGTGTACAAATCGCCGACATGGGTGACATGCTTAAAGGCAAGGTGCCTTTCGACGCCGAGCGCTTTGCCATGCGCGCCAACAATGCCGCAGCACTATCGCAAATGCCTTGGGAAGCCTTCGGTGCTGGCACAGATAAGGGCGACACCAGCGCACTTCCGGCCATCTGGGAAGACCGTGCTACCTTTGACGCTAAGGCCGATGCCTTTGCAAAATACGCACAAGAACTAGCAGTAGCGGCGCAAAGCGGCGACAAAGAAACTATCGTACCGGCTTTCCAAAACTGGGCGAAAGGCTGTAAAGACTGTCATAAGTCGTTTAAAGACTGAGCTCTTTAAGCAATAAAAAAACGGCGCAATAAGCGCCGTTTTTTGTGCCCGGATATAACTGAGCATTGCTACAGCAGGGCTTGCAGCGGCTCATATCCCCAGGTTGTTGCCAGCACACCCAATAAAACGGCAAAAAGAGCAAAGGCCGGCCAGCTGGCTTTCAGTCGTGCGGCGTTGCTCACTTGCTGATTACGGCCGGTCACCATAGCCGGGACCAGTTTTTTACCACGCAGGGCATAAACAATAATGGCGACAAGGTGCAAACCTATGGCGATTAACAGCCAATCAAAATTCTGATGATGCAGCGAGGAGGCCCATTCAACCCACTCATAAGAGACGTATTGCACCAAGGGACCGTCAACCATAATGTCGTCGGTGGCCATCAGGCCGGTAACCAGTTGCAACAAAATTAAGGCAAAGAAGACCAACACCATATAGCTGCCGGCGGCATTGTGTCCGGGCGTTAAATGCTTGGCCTTGAGTGCCTCTGCAACCGCCTTAGGGCCGTGCAGTAACGCCGATAGCCGTGCGGTATCACTGCCAACCAGGCCCCAAATTAAACGCGTTACCAACAGCGCCAGGGTGATATAACCCAGTACAAAATGCAGCTCCATGGCTCCTTCCTCGGCGGAGAAATATAAGCCGACTAAACAGCTCACCAGGGCCCAATGGAAAAACCGTATATATCCATCCCAAACTTTCATAACTGCTCCACTTCTTTTGCAATAGCCGTGATTATGCCAAACTCTAGCGTCGGTGCGAAATCAACTTGGTTATTTTTTAACTATGAGTAATTCAATGGGCCATGCCAAAGGCTACTCCAGCCACACAAAACGCGCTGCTAAGCTGCGGCAAAGAGCCTTTATTAAGGGGCAACTCGATATGATGCCCCTTAACCTGGCCGTGCTGCCCTGGGGGCTATTATGCGGCTCGCTGGCGATGCAGAATGGTTTTAGCCTTATAGAAGCGCAACTGATGTCTTTATTGGTCTTTGCCGGCTCGGCACAGTTGGTGGCCATTGAGCTGATAGCAAACGACACTCCCTTACTGACCATAGCCATCACCACCTTTATCATCAGCTCACGGCACTTTTTATATGGCTTGGCCATTCGCCAGAAGGTGATCGCGCAACCCCTCAGGTGGCGTTTGCCGGTGAGTTTTGTGCTGACCGATGAGCTCTTTGCTTTTTCTCACCACCCTAAGGCTTATCAGACCCAAGTGCGGCTAATCTATGCCCTCAGTGCCGGTTTTAGCTTTTATGTCGCTTGGAATATCTGGACCCTGCTGGGCATAGTCGCGGGGCAATTGCTGCCGGACTTAACCAATCTCGGGCTCGACTTTGCCATTGCCACCACCTTTATCGCCCTGGTGATCCCGGCCATTAAAAATTGGCCCACTCTGGCGTGCGTGTTGGCATCAGGGATAAGCGCCGCGTTACTGAAGTCCTGGGGAGTGGAATTGTGGTTGGTGTTTAGCGCCCTTATTGGCATGAGCTTTGGCTATGTTCTCAGCCGCGGGGAGCAGCCATGATCACCACCATCTTGCTGATGGCGGCCATTACCTTTGGCAGCCGTTATTTGTTTTTACACCGCGCCCTGCCATTTCGGGTCGGCCCTAAAATGCAGCGTTTTTTAAGCTTTAGTGCCCCGGCGGTGCTCACCGCCATCTGGGTGCCTATTGTCGTGTTACCCGGCGGACAGTGGCAACTTAGCTACAGCAACCCGTATCTTGTCGCCGCTCTCGTTGCCATCATTACCGCTTATAAAAGCCATAGCATCTACGCCACCACCATACTGGCCATGGCGGTCTTTTTTGTGCTGCGCTAACAACAAAGGGGCCAAAGCCCCTTTAATTATTCATTCAAATAGTCGTCAAAGTCATCGCTACCAAGATGCTTTCTTAGCTTTCGCTGCTCCAGGTAGTCGTCCAGCTTTTTCTTAACTTTGCGCTTGCGACGGTCATTTTGATTGCGTCCCATCGCTTCATATTCATCTGCAACAAATTCGTCTTCAAACGCATCATAGGAATATGTTTTACCCACAATACACTCCAATAAATCTAAATCAGTTCTCACCCTTCCCTTACTTGGGTCCGGCGAATTCAGGGCTAGGCGCCTTCGAGTGAATAAATAGCCGCTAAAGCCCAAACTGAAAAGTGAGATTTTTTTATCGTTTCGACAAACATCTTTTATTAATCATTCTCGACTTCAAAATAACCCGGCTTACCGCCGTTGTTAATTTCGCTAAATGTTAGCCATAGGCACTAACCCTGGCCTCAACCGCCTTAACGCCAAAAACACAAGATTCTGATTTTTAATGATTTTATTATTTGGCATCGAAATTGTATTGCTCATTAGGTCAACAGAATAACAGGAAATATCATCATGAATACCAGCACGCTAGCCATAATCTCTGCCCTTAGTCTTTCAGGCACGGCCATCGCCGGGGAAGCAAATTCGCTGTCGTTTGGCTCTGAGCAATGCAACATTGAATTTAAAAATGATGTGCGTATCGAGCCGCAACGCCTACAGATCACCAATGCCAATAACCAACACCTGGTGTATAGCCATGGCTTGCTTGAGGTCGATGGTCAGCCCGTTGAGTTAAACGCCGAGCAGCAACAGGCCTTGGCAGATTACACCGACAAGGTTCGTACCTATATGCCCGAGGTGGCCCAGATAGCCCTGGATGGCGTGAAAATAGCCGGAGTGGCATTAGAAGAAGTCGGGGCGGCATTTGGCATCAGTCACAATGAAGCGCTTAGCGATTTGGTCGACAATATCGGCGTCAATATTGAGCAAACCTTCTACCAGGACGGTGCCTTTGTGATGGGTAAACAAAGCTTTGAACAGCTAGGTGATGATATTGAAAGCCAGTTTGACGAAGACTTTGAACAAGCCGTAGAACAGGCCATAGTGCAGTCTATCGGCAGCATCTTTATCGCCCTGGGCTCTGAACTACTGGGTTCGGGCGGCGACATGGATGAGTTTGAGCAACGCATGGAGCGCCTTGGTGAGCAGGTCGAGCAAAGAGTCGAACTGCAGGCCGCTCATATTGAAGAGCGTGCCGATGCGCTATGTCATTCGTTTAGCGAACTGGCGCAGCAGGAAGCACAATTACTTAGCATGATCCCTGAACTGAGAGAGTATCAGCTGCTAGGCAACTAAGCTTTAGCCTTTGCCTTACCCTTTTGCACTTGCAGGCAGAGCGCCCCTAACCGGGCGACTGCCTTTTCTACTTCCTCGCTCCACGGCACCCCAAAGCTCAACCGCAGACACTGGCGATATTTATCGGTAGCACTGAAAATAGCCCCGGGAGTAATGCTGATCCCAGCCTCCAAGGCCAGATGAAACAAGGCTATCACGTCATATTGCGCCGGCAGTTGCAACCACAACACGCAGCCCCCTTGCGGGTTGGTCATCCGGGTCCCCGGCGGGAAATGTCGCTGCACTAAGGCACGCATTCGCTCTTTATTGAGCGCCAGGCGCTGGCGCATAACGCGCAGGTTTTTATCGTAATCGCCGCTATTCATAAATTCATACAGGGTCCACTGATTCATCAGTGAAGAAGCGCAGCTCATGGCACGCTTTAAGCGTCGCGCCTGAGGTGCAAATTTTCCAGCGATGATCCAGCCCACGCGGTAGCTTGGCGCCGCAGTTTTTGACAGCGACGAACAGGTGATCACATTGCCCTTGGTGGAATAATACTGTGCCGGTTTGGCACCATCTTGCTCGTAGGCTAGCTCACCATAGACATCATCTTCGATAAGCACCGCGCCTTGCTCTTCCACCAAACGCACCAAACGTTGGCGCCGCTCCTCGGGCATTTTCGAACCCAATGGATTGCTTATACTGGTCGAAAAGATACAGGCCTTAATATCGTGCTCAGCAAACGCCTGCTGCAAATCATCGACGCACACGCCCTGCTGTGGACACATGGGAATTTCAATCACCTTGAGCCCCAGGCTTTCCAGCATTTCAATAATGCCAAAATAGCAGGGTGACTCGATGGCGACGATATCGCCCGCCTGGGTCACACATTGCACCGCGATATGCAAGGCTTCCTGGGCACCGTTGGTGATGATCAACTCATCACTGTTAACGCCGATAGCAAAATCCAGATAACGATTGATAATCTGTTTTTTCAGCGCCGCAAAACCATCCAAGGGACCATAATTGATCGACTGATGCCCGGCCACGTTCATCACCTTACGCATGGTGCGACTTAACACCTTGTCGGTGGGGTTCACCGCCACCGGGTTGGCGATCCCCAAGGGCACCACGGCGGCGCGATGGAGGCCATCAAATACCTGCTCTATCAAAGCCTGCTTATTAACCGCCACCGGTTGGCGCGCCAGTTGAATGCGACGGGGCTGGTGACATTGCTCGGAGCCGGCATTGAGATAGAAGCCGGATTTTTCTCTGGCACTGATCACGCCCTGACGCTCGAGCTCTTGATAGGCTTGCTGAATGGTGGGAATGCTAATGGATAACTTTTGTGCCATCGAGCGTAAAGACGGCAGCTTTTCACCCGCACTTAAGGTGCCATGCGACTGCATATCTTTAATCAAGTCAATCACTTGCTGATATAGATAAATATTACCTTGCTTATTAATAATGCGCGACATAGCAAATCTGTACAGGTGTAAAATAATGTTTTCTGTTTATGTACAGTATACAGAATAACTTTAAAATACCAGCTTTAATTGCCTCGAGAAAAACGCCATGAACAACGCCCTGCTGTATTTTATTACCGTCCTGATCTGGGGCTCAACCTGGCTGGCCATCGAATTCCAGCTTGGCGATGTCGCGGTGCAGATTTCGCTGTTCCTGCGCTTTGCGATTGCCGCCGCCATTATGTGGACTTATGTACTGCTTAAAAAGCTGCCGATGCGCTTTAGCGCCCGCGATCATGGCTTCTTTACCCTGCTGGCCCTGTGTAACTTCGGCGCCAACTACCTTATTCTCTATTGGGCGCAGCATTATCTGACCTCGGCCATGAGCTCCATCGCCTTTAGTACCTTGCTGTTGATGAATATCCTCAACACCCGCTTGTTCTTTGGCAAACCCATAGCCAAACGCATCTATTTTGGTGCCTTGTTAGGCATAGTGGGCATAGTGATCTTATTCTGGCCGGCCATCGCCACCTTAGATCTCAGCAATGAGCTGTTAATTGGTCTGTTATTGTGTTTGGCTGGCACACTCGTGGCTTCCATTGGCAATATGGTCAGTGTGCGCAACTCCCATGCTCAGGTCGGCGTGCTGCAAGGCAATGCCTGGGGCATGCTGTACAGTGCCCTAGGCTTGGCATTTTTTGTTTTACTCAGTGACGTCAGTTGGGACTTTAGCACCGCCGGCATGGGTTATTGGGTATCACTGCTTTATTTGAGCACCTTTGGCACGGTGATCGCTTTCGCCTGTTATTTTGTCTTGCTAAAGAATATCGGCCCGGAAAAAGCCAGTTATGTGATTGTGCTCTTCCCACTTGTGGCGGTCATTTTAAGCACCCTGTTCGAGGGCTTTGTGTGGCAGCTCAATACGGTCTACGGCTTTGTGTTTGTCCTTCTGGGCAATGCTATCGTCCTGACACCTTTCGATAAAATTGGCCATTTTTTCAAACGTACACAAGCTCCGGCTTAAAGCATCTGCCTAGAGGGGTAGAACAAAGTGCAGGGCATCGCGCTGCACGCAAAAGAGCGCTGGTGTGGTGCCAATATACTCCCCATCAGCCTCTATCCCTATGTTAGCGGTGTGCACATCAAGCTGGGATACAGGGACTATGTTGACCTGTTTAAGCCGAGTGTGGGCCGCAAAATAGCTCAAAATCAAGGCCTGCACCTGCCGCCAAAATGACGCGGCGCCTATTTGCACGCAACTCAATTGGCCATCATTAATATTCGCCTCAGGCGCCAGGCACATGCCGCCACCAAAATAACGGCCATTGGCCAGACACATCATCAGTAGCCTTTGCTCTTGCTTCTTGGTAGTTGAAAACTGCAATAACGAAGGGGCATAACGATACAGCATTTTCACCCCCTGCCACGCATAGCTCAAATGCGCCCAGCGGCCACGTTTATTTTGGCTGGCACCGACAACCGCGGCATCGTACCCCACGCCTGCGACATTGATAAAGTAGCGCTCGTTCACCTTACCCAGATCTATGGGTACACACCGACCCGCGATGGCACCCTCTATCCATTGCTGCTCGGAACAGCGCCATTGCCGAGCAAAATCATTACCACTGCCACAGGGAACAAGGGCAACCTCAACATCACTGTAGGCAAAGGCATTCGCGGCCAAATTGAGCGTGCCATCACCACCGAGCACAATCACCCGCGCGGTGGTGGGGATATAGCTTTGCAATCCCTGTAAGTCGGCGTAAAAATCACCGCTGGTAGCCACCTCAACATGGGATATGGATAGCTGCTCCAACTGCTGACGAACTGTTTTTAGCTGTGCCTTTGCTTGCAGCGGATGATAAAGCAGTAAATAACCAGCCTGATGATTCAAAACACCCACCTATAACAAATATGGTTTATCTGAATAAATATGCACGATATTTTAAAACAGTGGCTGCCACAAGCTAAAACACCTTGATTAATGTACCTTTACCTAGGTTTTGACTTAAATATTCATGCAAAAACCACTTCAACCCAAGCTTAATAAAACATTAATCGCATAAGTAAAATTTATCCGAAAGGGCCAAAAATTATCGTTTTATTTTTAACCAGAAGAGCTGCAAAATACACTTGTTTTCAACCACAGGCACAACCCGGAGCAAGCGACCATGAATCCAGTAAACACCCTAAATCAAACAGCAGCCAGTCACGTAGCAGTTAAGCCAAGCAAGCGTAAGGCAAAAATGATGGCCAAGCTAAACCGCTTTGGTAAAGAGCTCGCTCTTAGCGGTGTTGTGCGCTACAAGTAATTAATTACACTAATGTTACTACTCGGTATTACCGGCTAGGTGCTAAGACCCAACTAGCTTAGCACCTAAAACCCCCTCTCTTTACAGCTAGCACACTGAATTAGCACAAAAATCAAGCAAACGATTCATTATCTATTTACACTGGCCACAAGCCTCAGTATTATCCTACCCCATGGAGAGATGGCTGAGTGGTTGAAAGCACCGGTCTTGAAAACCGGCATAGGTTAATAGCCTATCTAGGGTTCAAATCCCTATCTCTCCGCCAAATTTATCAAACTGATTCGCGCCGGAGAGGTGGCCGAGTGGCTGAAGGCGCTCCCCTGCTAAGGGAGTATAGGGTTTGTAGCTCTATCGAGGGTTCGAATCCCTCCTTCTCCGCCATTAGTTTTAAAAGAACCGCCTTTACGGCGGTTTTTTTTATAACTAAATTTCGAGCAGGCGGACTTGGTTCGAACCCTTGTTCGACAAAATGTCAGGAACATTTTGAGCCGCGCAGGCGCCCGTAGGGGCGAGTGCCTGGAGGCACGAGCGCTCATCCCTCCTTCGGCGTCTCAAAACTGCGAAGTATTACTTCGGTTTCTGAGACCCTTCTCCGCCATTAGTTATAAAAGAACCGCCTTTACGGCGGTTTTTTTATAACTAAATTTCGAGCAGGCGGACTTGGTTCGAACCCTTGTTCGACAAAATGTCAGGAACATTTTGAGCCGCGCTGCCGCCTATAAGGGCTAGCACAGGGACGTGCTAGAGCTACAAAATGCCTGGAGCATTTTGAGCCGCGCAGCCTCCTATAAGGGCTAGCACAGGGACGTGCTAGAGCTACAAAATGTCAGGAACATTTTGAGCCGCGCAAGCGCCCGTAGGAGTGAGTGCGGCTGCAAGCGCTGGAGGCACAAGCGCTCTTCCCGAATAGAAGCCATTAGTTAAAAAAACCGCGTATTGTCGCGGTTTTTTGCTTTTCGGCGTTCGGTCGCAAGCGTCCGAAATTCAATCGCGCCCCCACCTCCTTAACTAAAGCTTAATTAGAGCTTGGTACTATCGGCAATATACCTATACACAGCACCCACTCTGTCAGCGGAAATAGCCGCTACTAATATATTAGATTGTTAACGGGGTGTTGATTTCCCAATGGAAAGTTCTAGAATCTTATAACCCTAACCATACGGACATGTCCTATGAAATACCCAGTTATATTTGCCGCGGCACTTTGTTTGACCACCTTGCCCAGCTATGCGGCGGTTTATAAATGCACCATCAATGGCGTGGCAACCTTTAGTCAGCAGCCCTGTGGCAAAGACGCGCAAATTATTAAGGTGCGTTACTCTGGCGCTAAAACAGTGACGGCCGTGACCAGCGAAGAAGACGATTCTCAACAGCCCAATGTGAGTGAGGTAGACAGCTACCTGAAGTCGCAAGAATACGACCGCCGCATCGCCATGCACGAACGTAATATCAGTGACTACGAAACGCGTATGGCTGAAGATCTGGCGCAACTTGATAATATGAATCAGGCCACCGCCAACTATTTAGGCAGCGACTCTATCGACAATGCGAAGAAGCAGCAGGCCACCATAGTACGCGCCAACTATCGCGCTCTTATCGACAATGAAAAGAAGGCGATCAGCGAATTGCAAAAGTACAAAGAAAATATCAACGCGGCGGCCAAGTTAAATAAACCGCTTTAACGCTGATACCAGCTGCGCCACATCCTGTTCGTCGTTATAGATGTGAAACGACACTCGGGCTCCGAGGTGGCGCGCGTCAACGCTGATATTGTGTTGCTTTAATTCCTGCATCATCTGCTCTTGCCTGTCGCCGGCATGAAGAATCAGGGTACCGCTGCGCCGCCGTGCATCCAGTGGTGATGCCGCCAGGCTGGCACATTCTTCAAGTAATTGCCCTTGCAGCTTCAGGTTATGCGCGCGTACCTTGTCGATGCCAAAGTCATTAAACCAATTGATACTGTGCGCCGCTAACACATAAGGGGCAACGCTGGGTGTGCCCCCCCAAAAGCGCAGCGCACTGTCGTGATAGGCAAAATGGTGGATATCGAATTCGAATGGATTGGCATGGGAGAACCAGCCTACATCCTTAGGTTCACAGCCAGGTAATTGCTCGGCGCTAAGCCATAAATAGGCGGCTCCCGGGCCACCGCAAAGCCATTTTACGCTCGATCCTATTAGAAAATCCGGTTGCACCTTGGCTAAATCCAGGGGCAGCACCCCGGCTCCCTGCGCCACATCGACCAGACTCATAATCCCCAGCTGCTTAGCGGCGCTCACTATCTCGGCCACCGGCGCCTGGCGCCCGGAATTAGAATACACCTGACTGATAAACACCAGATCCATATCCGCTTGCATATGCTTCTGCCACACCTGGATATCGCTGACATCCTCGGCGGCGGGAATAAACACTATCTCACTATCGGGAGCCAGAGACTTTTGCAGTGCAAAACCCATGCTGGGAAAGTCTTGTTCCGACATCAACACCTTGCATTTGGCTTTGCACAAACCCGGGTGCGCCATCACCAGCTTGCTCAGAGCGCTGGAAAGGTTCAGCTGGGGACAAAACAACCTGGCATCCGAGTTAAACAGACGTGCCAGCGCAGCGGTAAAGTCCTCTACCGCCCCCAGCCATTGGGGCCAAGGCTCGCTTTGTCCCTGTTGCCAGGGAGCAAAAAAATGCTCATGAAAGTGCTGCTCTGTCGAGCGCAGTGGACGACCAACCGAGTGACTTAAGAAATAGGGCCCTGCGGGCAAACGAAACTGATTTTTCAAGGCTTAATCCACCATCTTAGTTAGTCGCTGTACATCATCGAAGCGGGTAAAAATATCATCGCGAGGACGAGCGGCGCGACGGTCACGGAGTTTTTCCAACTGCGCCAACAGCACAGGCAAGGGCGGACCACTGGCGGTGACCTTTTCTTGATGCTCGGCCCCGAGTTGCTCATTCGGCACGCGAATGTATTTCTCCACCAGCTGATTGTGGTGCTGAATGGCGGTTTGCCCATGCAGCTTGCACACGGTTAAAAAGGCTTTGAGGTTTTCCTGGAACCAACTGGCCTTATGATGCTGCTCACCGACTTGAAGAAATTCATCCATAAAGGAAGGCAAACGCATGCAGTGGCGCAGGATCTGTTGATCTTGAGGCATCATATAAAGAAACTTATCCAGTAGCAGTTGCGAATAGCTGACCTCATTGGCCTGACAAAGACCTAACAGCATATCAATGACGTTGATACCGGCAAAATCACCCGCATTGGCACCACGATACACCTCTTTACCGACACGATAGGGCTTGTAATAGGGTCGCACGCAATAGAAGAAACGATCGGTATCCAGGTGTTGAAAAAGATAGCGGTTGCTCGCCATGACATCCTTTAGAGCCTGCTCGGCCACCAACAGGAGATCGGCAGCAATGGGATGAGAAATCCCTAAGGGTTGCAAGCGCAACAGAGCATCGGCGGCACGCTTATAGGCGAGAATGCCTTTAGTATTGTAATCGACAAAAAGTTTCTCGTCGGCCAGATCGGTAAAGCGTTTATACAGCCCGTTCTCGGCACTGTTATGCGTGGTTAAATGGGCGGTGGCAAAGCGTGGCGTAACGCCAATCGAGGCACCGATATGCATGGCCAGGGTCGAGGCTGCCGTCAATGGCGATTGGGTTTCCCGCGACGGTTCGGTGATCTCATGGCGACGACAAGCGGCCATAAACAAGCCCACATTCCCTAACAGATCAAAGGCCTTATCAAAGCCTTGGTCGGTATTGCCCTCATCCACCAGGCGCTGAATAAGTGCGTTACCCTGTAACACCATGGCTTCTTTAATTTCCTCACCAACGCCAACAACATTGGCCTTGTCCTCTTGTTGCCAATACAAGTCTTCTAGTTCGTTATTAAAGGAAACGAAATCGGTGCGGATCCAGCGATCAAACGCGGCTGAGTGGCTAACCATAATACGCTCGTAAATTAGTCGATAATGACTACAAATTAGCATAGCTTTAAAAGTGAAATTACTTAACTTTCACCACAAACACCGGGTATATTTGAAGGGATACTCTAAAAAAGATTAGACAATGAGTGATTCCAACCAAAAAATAAAAATCGACCAAAAAGACCTGCAATTGCTGGCCCTGCTGCAACAAGATGGGCGCATGGCGGTCAGCGAGTTGGCGCAACGGGTTAACCTTTCCGATACGCCGGTGCTGCGCCGCATCAACAAGCTTCAGCAGGCCGGTTATATTCGCGGTTATCATGCTCATCTTGATGCCGCCAAGTTGGGTTTTGCAATCTCTGTGTATGCGCTGATCAAACTAACCCAAAATGCCGCCAGTGCCGCCCAGCGTTTTGAGGATCATGTGGCCTCACTGGCTCAGGTACAGGAATGCTCGGTGATCACCGGCGAATACGACTACCTGTTAAAAATCGTGGCACGGGATCTGGTCAGCTACGAGCACTTTGTCAAACACGCCCTGGGCAGTTGCCAGGATATCGCGGCGATCGAGTCCACCGTGGTTCTTAAACAAACCTTCTCGCGCTGGCAGTTGCCCTTGTCCGATTAGGGCTCGCGCTCAGGGCTGGCGCTCAGGGCTCGCGATTAGGGCTAGGCGTAAAATCACCGCTTTGTTATGCTGCCCGTTATAAATTATCCAGAGATCAAAGCGATGCGCTTGTTTTTATGTTTCCTACTCGGCCTAACCAGTTCGGTAACCTGGGCACAAACCTGCCTTAGTCATATCGACGATATCGACTACATCATGGCGGCTAAAAAAAACGGCACCCATCGCTTTGCCAATGACGCCTCCGTGCGAGCGCTCAAGCTTGACACCCTGCCGCCCTTCAGCGCTTATCTGGCCTCGGCCCGGGAGTGGATAGAGACGCGAAACCCCAGAGCCGGCCTGCCTTGCCCGGTGCACACGGAAACCGTCAAGTTACTGCAAGCCCAAGGAAGCCTAGAGGCCGACTTAACCGTGAGCGACCTGCTGAGTCCCTTTGAGCTACGACACCCCACTAGCAATAAAGCCGTACTGTTACTGCATGGCCTGACCGACTCTCCCTTCAGCTATCACTCATTAGCGGCCTTTTTCTATCGCCAGGGCTTTAATGTGCGCACCGTGCTGCTCCCCGGCCATGGCAGTGCCGCCAGCGATCTTCAAGAGGTGAGCTTTAAACAATGGCGGGCGCTGGCAAACTACGCCATCGCCCGCACCAGCCAAGACTTCGATCAGGTCATTATCGGCGGCTATTCCACCGGTGCCGCGTTGGCCTTGGCTAATCTCATCGAACAGCCGGTACCAAGCCAAGTTCAGGCCTTGATGCTGTGGTCACCGGCAACCGAGCCCCATAATAAGCAGGGCTGGCTGGCGAAATGGATAGACCGTATCCCCTTCGTAAACTGGATAGATAAAGACGCCGATATCGACTTTGCCAAGTACGAGTCCTTCCCTTTTGCCGCCGCGAGCCTGGCCCATGAGGCCATGCGCCGTATCGACAACGAACGTCTAGCCAAGGCAACTCTGCCCGACTTGCCGCTCTTTATCGTCCAAAGCGAGGTGGATACCACCATAGACGCACACGCCACCCTGGCCCTGGCTAAGGCCTGGCATAATCCCCAGGCACGCCCCAACAGCGCCAAGGATATGTTGGTCTATTATGGCAATCCACAAGGGGCACTAAACTATTTAGGCGATGACTTCCCGCTGCGCAACTATGCCTGCAAAGCCAATCAGGCACCCTGTAACAAGATCCTCGACTTATCGCATATCAGCGTGGTTAATGCGCCAAATCATCCCTATTACGGGGCTCAGGGACGCTATCGCAACTGTGGTTCCTACCTTGAAGACGACCAAGCATACCGCCGCTGTAAAACCCAGCCTCAGGTACTGATTGGCGAGCGCACCGCAGCAAATCTGGCCAAAGGACCACTTAAGCGCCTGACCTATAACCCCTTTTATGCCGAGCTGGAGCAGGATATGCGCACCTTCCTCGAGCGTGTGCATGAATAACTTCAGTGTCCGCTTTGTTCCCAGCATACAGGCGGTGGGTCGGTCGCTCTGGCAGCGCTTTTTTGCCGCCGCCGAGGATCCCTTTTCCAGCTATGAGTTTATTCGTGCCCTGGAGCAAACGAACTGCGCCAGCGCTCGCACCGGCTGGCAACCCCACCATTTGCTGCTGTACCACGAGAAAGAGCCTGTTGGCCTAGCCATAGGCTATATTAAAAGCCACTCTTACGGTGAATACGTGTTCGACTGGGCCATCGCCGAAGCCTACGAGGCACATGGCTATGACTATTACCCCAAGTGGCTGTGCGCCGTGCCCTTTACGCCGGTGACGGGGGCGCGTTTAGCCCTAAGCGAGGCGGTGGATAGGCAACAGGCTCTCGCAGCCATAGGTAACGCCCTGGATGAGCAGGCGCGGCAATTGGGCTGGTCCGGCTGGCATATCAATTTTTGCTCGCAGGCCCTGGCCGAGCAATTACAAGATCAAGGCCTGGCCAGACGCATTACGGTGCAGTTTCAATGGCACAATCAGGGCTACCGTAACTTTGATGAATTTTGCCGGCAATTAAAGGCCCGCAAACGCAAGAATATAGTGAAGGAGCGTGCCGCGGTCACCGAGGCGGGCCTGCGAATAGAAGTTGCCAGCGGTGATAAGATCACGCCAGCGCATATGCAGGCGCTCAGCGCCTTTTATCAACGTACTTACCTAAAACGCTCGGGTCATCTCGGCTATTTAAATGCCGACTTTTTTACCCGGCTCAAACAGGGACTGAGTGAACAGTTAGTGGTGATCTGCGCCTATGATGGCGATAACCTGGTTGCCGCCAGCCTGTTTCTGCGCGGCAAAGACACCCTATACGGGCGCTACTGGGGCTGCCTTGAGCACTATGACAGCCTGCACTTCGAGCTTTGTTATTATCAAGGCATTGAATATTGTATCAAAGAGAGGTTGGCGCACTTTAATGGCGGCGCCCAGGGGGAGCATAAATTAGCCCGAGGCTTTACCCCCCAGCTGACCCATTCCTGCCACCGTTTTATCAACAGCCCCTTTGAGGCGGCCATTGAGGACTTTATCGTTCGCGAAACGCAGCAATATAGCCGGTATATGCAACAATGTGCAGGATTATCTCCGTATAAAGTGCAGTAAACGGTTATTGGCCGGCATGGCAATGTCGGCACAGAGCTCGAGCCCGGCGGCCTCGGCCAAACCCACCACCCATTGCTGCTCACGCAAACCACTTTGCGGGTCGCGCCCGCGCAAACTGGCATCGAAACGAGCATTGCTCTCGCTGGTATAAGTACCGTTGTAATTAAAGGGCCCATAGATGCACAAGTTGCCGCCCCGGCTCAGGTGCCGCTGCACCCCATGGAAAAATGCCCGCACCAGCTCCTCGCTGACAATATGCAGGGTATTGGCGGTGAAAATGCCGTCAACTTGCGCTAACGGCCAGCTATGTTCGAGATCCAACGCCAGCGGCGGCAGAATGTTATCGCCCTCGGCAGTGCCGATCACCTGGTTGATCAGCGCATGGTTATAAGCCAAATCGCTGGTTTGCCAAAGCAGGTGGGGAAGATGCGCGGCAAAATGCAGCGCATGCTGGCCGGTGCCCGAACCAATTTCCAACACTCTCTGAGTATGGGCAAAGATCTGCGTTAATTCGGCGAGGATAGGCCCCTTATTATTCTCACATGCCTGGGATAAGCCGCTAATTTTCATAGTCTAGGGTCGTTAAGAAGAAATTAAATTCCAGCGCTTTTTCCTCCAGGCTTTTAAAGCGCCCAGAAGCCCCACCATGACCGCTCTCTAAGTCGGTTTTAAACAACAGTAAATGGTCA
This sequence comes from Pseudoalteromonas sp. BDTF-M6, assembly GCF_018334135.1. Classification (NCBI taxonomy): domain Bacteria; kingdom Pseudomonadati; phylum Pseudomonadota; class Gammaproteobacteria; order Alteromonadales; family Pseudoalteromonadaceae; genus Pseudoalteromonas; species Pseudoalteromonas sp. BDTF-M6. The sequence continues at coordinate 115,002 of NZ_JAGXTQ010000002.1, read as the reverse complement.
TCGGTTTTGTATTCACGCAGCTTGGCCACCCACTTCATGGGCTCCCAATATTGCACCTGCGAGTCATGCAAGCCTGTGGTCACCAAAATATGAGGATAGGCCTGGGCACGAATATTGTCATAGGGTGAGTAGGCGGCTATGGTGCGGTAGTCTTGTTCATGATTGGGGTTGCCCCACTCGTCATACTCATTGGTGGTAAGCGGAATGCTGGTATCAAGCATGGTGGTCAAAACATCCAAAAACGGTACATGGCAGCCAATGGCACGATATAAATGCGGCGCCTGGTTAACCACGGCTCCCATCAACAGGCCACCTGCACTGCCGCCACTGGCAAAGATCTTATCGGCGGCGCCATAACCCTGCGCCACCAGTGCCTGAGTAACGTCGATAAAGTCATTAAAGGTGTTCTGCTTTTGGGCCAGCTTACCGGCTTCATACCAGGCGCGGCCCAGCATTTCGCTGCCGCGAATATGAGCAATGGCATAGACAAAACCACGGTCCAGCAGGCTTAAAATGCTGCTCGAAAAACTGGGGTCTATGGTGATACCGTATGCACCATAGCCATATTGCAGTAATGGGTTGCTGCCGTCTTTATTGAAGGTATCGCGGCGATACACCAGGGAAACGGGTACCTGCACCCCATCACGCGCAGTGATCATCAGCCGTTCGCTTTGGTAGTGGGCCGCATTGAACTCACCCAGTACCTGTTGCTGTTTCAGCAACTTGCGCTCCAGGGTATTGAGATCGAATTCATACAGGCTTCCCGGCGTCGTCAAACTGCTGTAGTAAATACGTACACTGCTAACATCCGGTTCGGGGTTCACCCCTACACCGGCGTAATAACAGGGATCGCTAAAACCCAGGATGTGTCCTTCGCCCTGCATTTTGCCTTGCTGATGTTGATAAACGACAAAACGGATCTGCCCCAACTCGCGCTCGGTTACCAGCCAGTGGCCATTAAACAGGTCGACGCCTTCCAGCAAGACATTATCGCGATGCGCGATCAGCTCACGCCAGGCATTGGGGTCGGCTATGGTGGTGGCATCCGCCTGCATCAGGCGAAAGTTTTTCGCTGCGCGGTTGGTGATGATATAAAAATGTTCACCGAGTTTATCGACATCATAAAGATGGCCCATTTCGCGGGGCATAAGCGGCTGAGGTTGAGCCTGAGGATCATCGGCATCAAGTACATAGGTATGGCTGGTTTCGGTGGCTTCCAGATCGATAAAAATCAGGCTTTCATCACGGCTTTTACCCAGGCCCATGTAAAAGCTTCGGTCCTGCTCTTCATACACCAGCTCATCATCATTTTGGGCGCTGCCCAGACGATGACGAAAAACCTGAAACCCTAGCAGGGTTTGTGGATCTTTCTTAACATAGTACAGGGTGCGATTGTCGTTGGCCCACACCACTTGCCCTTCACATTCATGCAGCACGTCGTCGAGCAACTCACCGCTTTGCAGGTCTTTTATACGCACCTGATAAATACGACGACCGCTGGTGTCTTCACAATAAGCAAGGAGTTGTTCATTGGGGCTTACCGTCATATCGGCCAAGTCATAAAACTCATGGCCTGCGGCAAGGGCGTTAACATCGAGCAGCAGGGTTTTGTTGTCGCCGCTAAAACTGCTGGCGCGATAGTGCCTAGCGTATTCGTCATCCCCCGACACCTCGCTATGATACCAGTAGTGGCCATCACGTACCGGAACCGTGTTGTCATCTTTTTTGATGCGCGCCTTAAGCTCGGAGAAAATTTGCTCCTGTCGTGCGGAGCTAGCAGCTAACTGGGCATCGCAATAGGCGTTTTCTGCACGTAAATGCTCGAGTACTTCCGGATTTTGGCGCTGATCGTCACGCATCCAATAGTAATCGTCTTGTCGTTGTTGACCATGCTGAGTAAGCAAATGGGGGATTTTTTTGGCGATGGGAGCTTGCACGCACAACCTCGAAACACTGAAACAGGATTGTCAGTGTATCATACCAATTCTCTTAAATAGCTAATCATTCTAACGGGCTAAATATCATGCTAACCGCGTTGGAATTTTTCTATGGAGAATAACTACATAAGAAAAATTCCGCCTTGCTATCACATCATTTATCCAACGCTATACCTGCTCACATACTTAACAGAATTAGTATCACTTGTACTTTTCGCGACTACGACTCTATTTCTTGCCACGCGGTACGCCAATTAAGGCCCACTCCTGGCTCGTATTGTTCTCGATTAGTTCCGCCTAAACGGCACAGTTCTGTGTAGGGCCAAGGCTTGCAGCGGTATACCTTGCCGGTAGCTAGATGCAAGACACGATCACCGGCGCAATACAACTCATGGTCAATGGGAAAGATATGATCATAACCCTGGTTATTATGCTGACCCTGATGTTGATTTTTTGCCACACAGTTGTAGTTAATCACCACCTCACTGATACCACTGCTTGAGCAAGCAAAAATTTCATTGCCACGATAGGCGACGATCAGTCCATGTTCGGTGATCTTTCCCGCCTGCATCAAGGGAATATGGGTATTAATATAATTGGCAACTTCGCGAGACCAGTTTTGCGGCTCACCTTGCTGATCGGACTGGATATGAAGCTTAAAACTCAGCCCTTTCACCAAACCTTGTCGGTCATAGACCTCAACTTCGACAATATCCCCGCGAAACAGCTGAGTATGGCTGCTTAGGGTACCGACACTGAGCCAACTGGCCTCGGGAAGAGATCCGCTCATGTACGAGTAAATGTCTGTATGTTCGGCTAATTGCAACTGTTACCCCTTGCATGGCCAGCGACCAAAGCACACTTCATTGAACACCAAAGTAGTGGCTATTGTAGTGACACCCTAAAAAAGATAGCAACTAATTAGGGTAAAGGGCCACTCAATACCATACTTTATAACTAGAAGGTGTTGACCTGTTAAGTTCATCTCTAGCAAAGTCACTTGGGTGTAATGCCTTTTTAAAGCTAAGCCCAGACGCGTAAAGAGCATACAGGCCAGGTAAAAATACACCCAAGACTATCAAAGGATAGAAGTGCGAATCTTAACGCTAACTGAAAGCGGGTAACTTTCTCAATTTATTACGCTTTAACCTCATTATGACGGGGCACCGTGCCTCTGATACGCTGCCATACCCAGCGGAACGCGGCCCGTATATCGCCGAGGATCACATACAAACAAGGCACCAGGATCAGCGTGAGTAAGGTGGCATACATTACCGCAAAGCCCAGCGCCACCGCCATGGGGATCACAAACTTGGCCTGCAAGCTGGTTTCAAACATGATCGGCAAGACCCCGGCAAAGGTGGTAATCGAGGTCAGGGTAATAGCGCGGAAACGCGCACAGCCGCCTTCGACCACGGCTTGTTTTACCGTATAACCCTCACGACGAGCCTGGTTCACATAATCTGTCATGACCAAGGAGTCGTTAATCACCACCCCGGCGGCGGCGATTAAACCAAAGAAAGACATGGTACTTAAGTCCAGGCCGAACCAGAAGTGACCCCACAGGGCTCCGGTCAAGCTGAAGGGGATCACCGACATCACGATCAGTGGCTGGCTATAGCTCTTAAGCGGCACCGCCAAGAGGATATAAACAATGATCATCCCGGCGATAAAGAAAAGAATTTGTTCATTGGCCTGGGCCTGCTGCTCTTCAATGGAGCCACCCAATTCGGTTTTAACCGAAGGGAACTGCTCTTGTAATTGTGGTAACAGGTCCTCTTTAATGCGTTTAACCACCTCGGTGGGCTCCACCCTTTCTTCATCTATGCTGCCATAGATGTAGACGGTGCGATAACCCCCCTCGCGACGAATGTAACTGATCCCCGGGCGCTCCTGCAGCTCAACCACATCACCAAGCAGTACTTCCTGCCCCGCCGGAGTCATCACCACTGCATGCTTAAGGGAGGCAAAGGCTTCACGGGTTAACTTGGGATAACGGACCATCACCCGCACCTCTTCACCGTCGCGGATCACTCGCTGCGCCTCACCACCGTAGAAGCTGGCGCCGACCTGGCTGGCAATATTTTGCAGGTCCAAACCAAGATCATAGGCCACCGGCTTAAGACTCATTTGCACCTCTTTACTGGCCGGGTCTATGGTGGAGCTGATATCGAACAGCCCCTGTTGCTGCTGCAGCATATTAATAAACTGGCGACCGGCGGCATTGAGGGTCTCAATATCCGAGCCATATAGCAGATAACCGAATTCGCCATCACCACCTGGGTTACCATTAACGTCATCATAAATGGTTAAAGACTTCACCCCGGCAATTTCCGGCATGGCTTCGCGCCAGCGTCGCGACAACTCAAAGGCATCGAATGGGCGCAGATCCTCATCAACCAAGGGCGCCAATACTTGTGCTTCGGTACGGCCCTGGTTGAATACCAAGAGGCTGCGCACCATTTTTTGACCAAATTCCTGTTCTATTTGCTTATCCACATCAAGCACCATGCGCTCGATTTTCTGAATCGCGGTGATGGTCTGGATGTCCGACGCATTGTCGTTCATTTCTACCCTGATTTGCGGGAAGTCATGGGGCACTTTAGGGGCCGGCATCACGCGAATATGATTGCTACCGATCAGCGTAAAGCTCAGGATCAACATGCCTAAAAATCCAAGCAAGACCACATAGCGCCACTCTATGCTTTTCTCCACACAGCGGCGATAAGGGCCATTTACAAAGCCGAAGAATTTATCATTAAAGCGGGCACGAAAGCCGCTGGAACTGATGGGGCCAAAACGGGTATGGGCGATATGCGCCGGTAATATCAGTTTTGACTCGATCAAACTAAAGGCCAGGCACGCCATCACCACCACGGCGATGCCGAAGAAAAATGCCCGCTCCGGTCCACTCGATAAGGTAAAGGGCGCAAACACCGCCATGGTGGTTAATACCCCAAAGGTTGCCGGGGTGGCCACGCGCTGCGCGCCGCGCACCACACTCTCGACGCCGCCGCCTTTTTTCTCGATCTCTGAGTAGGCGCTCTCACCTATCACAATGGCGTCATCAACAACAATCCCCAGCACCATAATAAAGGCGAACAAGGAGACAATATTAATGCTGATGCCAAAGATCGGCATGGTCATCAGTGCCCCTAAGAAACACACAGGTAGACCAATCATCACCCACAGCGCCAGCTTAAAACGCAAAAACAAGGTGAGCATCAAGGCTACCAAGATGGCACCCTGAAACAGGTTTTTTAGCATCATATCGAGGCGCGCATTCAGGTAGTAGGTCATGTCCATAAGCGGCTCGATGGTGACCCCGGCGGGCAAGGTTTTATTCTTTTGGTCGATATAGGCCTTAACCGACTCCGCTACGGGGATCATGTTCTGCTCTTTGGTCGCCTTAACGCTCAGGTAGATGGCATTTTTACCGTTAAACTTAAAGTAGCGCTCGCCTTCGACAAAACCATCCTTGATGTGTGCCACATCCTGTAACAGCACCTTGGCACCATTTGCACCTATCTTCACCGGGATATTGCGAAACTCCTCGCCGGAGTATGATTGTGCCTCAACCCGCACGGAAATGATGCCCGCATCGGTGCGCAACTGGCCGGCGGAAAAGTTGGCCGAGTAACGGCGCACCGCATTGACCACCTCGCCCAAGGTCAGGTTATAACGGCGCAGGGTATCTGGTTTGATTTCAATGGCAATTTCGTCCAGCGGCACATCGTTTTGTACTAGGGACACATTGCCCAGTTGTAGCAGCTCATCCTCTATTTCATTGGCGATGGGCTTAAGCTCGGTGAGTGGCAGGTCGGCCACCAAAGACATGCCGATAACGTCCTGACGGAACTCTACCTGGCTAATGGTGACCGGCTCCATGCCCGCCGGGAAGGTGGCGATACCATCGACCCGCAGTTTCACCTTATCCAGCACGTCGCTGAGTTCGGCATCCGGATCTATCTCTAACGAGGCGCGCCCGGAGTTACGAAACGCGCGATAAACGCCCTTCTCTATCTCGGTCACATCTTTTAGTGACTCTTCGATTTTGATCAGTATGCTTTCTTCTATTTCCTGCGGCGAAGCACCTGGGTAGTTGGCGGTCACATTGATGTAATTAATTTCGATATTCGGGAACATCTGCCGCTGAATGGTGAAATAACTGACGATGCCCATAATGATGATAAACACCATCATCAGGTTGGCCGCCACCGAATTATTGGCGAAGTAGGCGATAATGCCGTTTTGCTTTGGCGTTTGCATGGCTACCTCCTACAGCTGCTCGTTGCTTGGGCTGGTGCTCACCTGCCCGGCGATACGTACTTCCATGCCCTGCTGCGGATATTCCGGCAAGGTCAGCACAATGCGATCGCTGTTTTCCAAGCCTTCACTGATCAGGAAGAATTCATCTTCTTCACGCACTACGGTGACCTGGCGTGGCTGCAACAAGTTTTCGTTATTCACCACCCACACGGTTTTATTGTTAACTAACTCCTGCGGTAAGCGGAAAATTTCTCGCAGGGTTTGCCCAGGAAATTGCACCTGCACATAGCTGCCGAATTTTACCTTAGGTTGCTGCGTGTGGATGGCATAGGGGTCGTCTATACGCACCACCAGATTGCTCATGCGCGTGGCACTGTCAACTATCCCCAAATCACGGTCGATCACGGCACTGCGGCTGTAACCGCCGAGCCCCTCCTGAGTAATGGTCGCCGTTATGCCGCCAACGCGCGGCGGTAAGAAGGCACTGTCAAAGCCGGCGATGGGGAGGATGATCTCCGCCGTTTCAATATTATTAAGCTCCGCCACCTTGCTGCCGGGACTGACATACTGACCCTGACCAACATCGCGGGAGATCACCAGGGCATCATAGGGAGCGCGAACTTCGCAGTTAGCCAAATCTCGCTGCGCCCGTTTTAATGCGGCTTGTGCAGACTTCAGTGCTGCCTGAGCACTCAGCACCTGAGGCTCTCGCAGGAATAAGGCCGAACGCTTAACACTTGGGGTGCGAGCGGCTTCATCCTCAGCCACCCGTTGCTGTGCCTGCTCTTCAATCAATGCGGCCTGTGCTCGGGCAACCTCGGCTTCGGCCTGCAACACCGCCGCTTCATAGTTGTCCTTTTCTATGGTGAACAACAGCTCGCCGCGGGCGACAATGCCACCGGCAACAAAGCCCTCGTTCCAACTCACCACTTCGCCGCTGACCTGCGCGGCCAACAGGGTGTGTTCGAGCGGGCGTACTTCACCATAGCTGGTCAATAACACCTGGTGATCGCTGGCGGCCAGGGTTTTCACCTCGACTATGGGTCGGGTATCGACCTGCTTGGTTTCATCCGGCTTTTTTGCCGATGCCATGATACCGCCCGCGGCGGCCACCGTGACCACAACGACTGCGAGTGCGACTAATGATTTTTTTAATGCCTGATGCATGGCCGATCACCTTGATAAATTTATATTCAGCATATATTAACAATCTGCTGCTTTTTAGTAATGTCTCATTTGTAAGCAAGTATTAATTTTAGCAACAGCCAACATCAGTTGCTTTGTAATTGATTAATCGGTTTTTTTTATGAGAATACGCGGTGCATTACCTTCCGGATCAGCACCCAACACGCATCAAGGCCAGACTTTCAACCCCGAACCAAGCACATGGAATGCGATAAAGCATCTTTTGCCATACTTTGTTACAAAGTAAAAACTCAAATTTATCAATGCATTAAATATAAAATAACGATGTCCGGGCGGGTTCTCAACAGCTCGCGGTTTTTTCAACGGCCAGTTTCAGTAAACTGATTTGCTAACAACAAGCAACATCAGGGAACCCAATGAAACTTTCTACTCTTACGCTGGCCCTTAGTCTCGCGCTAGGCAGCCAGGCCTCCTTGGCCAAAGACAAAGAAGAAAAAGAAAAAACTAAAACACTGGCGCAAACCACCGCCGAGCATATCCTTTACGATGGCGTATTCGACTTTTATCAAGACCCGAAAAGCGGCGACAACCTGATGGTGATCACCGAAGCGCAACTTAACAAACCCTATGTTTACTTCGCACATACCGTTGATGGTGTGACCGATGCCGGACACTTCCGTGGTGCCTACCGTGAAACCAAACTGATTGAATTTCGTCGCTACTTTGACCGCATCGACATAGTTAGCGAGACCCCGCGTTATCAGTTTAACGCCGACAGCGCCATTGCTCGCGCTGCTGAAGCCAATATCAGCGAAGCCGTGCTCGCCAGTCTGCCGATTGAAGTGGAAGAAAATGGTCAAATCGCTTTTAAAGTAGACCAGTTATTCCTAAGCGAAGCGCTGCACAAGGTATCGCCGTGGAGCAACCCGGATGACAAAGACGCCAAGAAGCGCTTTAAACTGGGCAAGCTGGACGACAAAAAATCACGCATTATTAAACATCGTCCTTACCCCAATAATATCGATATCGTCGTCGACTACGTATTTAACAACGCCAACCCCAGCGTGCGTGGCTCAGAAGCCATTAGCGATCCGCGCTCGGTTTCCATCAAGGTGCAACATTCCTTTGTGGCCTTGCCAGAGAACAATTATCAGCCGCGTTACGACGATGCGCGTATCGGCTACTTCAGTAACCAGTTCGATGACATGACCTCGGCGGATTGGGCGCCTTATAAAGACGTGATAAAGCGTTGGAATCTAGTAAAGAAAGATCCGAGTGCCGAGCTATCCGAGCCGGTTGAGCCCATCGTCTGGTGGATTGAAAATACCACTCCGGTAGAGTGGCGCGAAACCATCAAAGAAGGCGTACTGGCCTGGAACAGTTCATTCGAAAAAGCCGGCTTTAAGAATGCCCTAGTTGTGAAGGTACAGCCAGACGATGCCGATTGGGATGCCGGTGATATCAACTACAACGTATTACGCTGGACCTCTTCACCTCGCCCACCATTCGGCGGTTATGGCCCGGCCTTAGCCAGCCCACTCACAGGTCAAATCCTCGGCTCAGACATCATGCTTGAATACGTGTTTATGAAAAACCGTTGGATTTACGACACCCTGTATTCGCAGGGTGCCGCCAGCCTTGAAGCTACCTATCTCGCCAATAACCCAGCCAACGGTCAGGAGCTCAACTGTTCGCTTGGCCATGAGCTGCAGCAAAACATGATCCTGGCCAGCACCCTGGCAAGCGGTGCCGACATTAGCGACAAAGAAATCCTGCGCCAGGGCCTCACCCAGTTGGTGTTACATGAGGTCGGCCACACCTTGGGCCTGAACCACAATATGAAATCATCCATCTTATGGGATGAAAAGCAGGTGCATGATAAGAGCCTGACTCAGGGCATAGTCACCGGCTCGGTGATGGACTACGCTCCTGCCAACATAGCGCCAAAGGGTATGGAGCAAGGCGACTTTTTCCAAACCAAGCCTGGACCTTATGACGATTGGGCCATTGAATTCGGCTATAGCCAGGCCCTGGAAGATGCCAAGGCCGAGCAGGCACGGCTAGAGCAAATTCTTTCGCGCTCGGGAGAACATCAACTGGCCTTTGGTAATGACGCCGACGATATGCGTGCCCCGGGCCGCCATATCGATCCACGCGTTATGATTGGCGACCTCTCGTCTAACCCTGTCGCCTATGGCGCGGACCGTATGGCACTGGTGGAAAGCCTGCTGGCCGAGCTTAAAACCAAAGCCCTGGTCGAGGGGGAGAGCTACCAGCAGTTAGTGGTATCGGCGAATATCCTTGCCGGTCAGTATAGAAGGCAGGCCGAGATTATTTCTCGCCAAATCGGCGGTATTTACGTCGAACGTAACGTGGTTAGCAGCGATAACGCCAAGGCACCATTTACACCGGTGCCGCTAGCACGTCAAAAGGAAGCCATGCAGGTGTTGGCCGATAAGGTCTTTGCCCCAGATGTGCTTAAAGACATGCAGCCGCTGTACAACTACTTGCAGCAACAGCGCCGTGGCTTTAATCACTATGGTAAGAATGAAGATCCAAAAGCGCATGCGATGATACTGACCATGCAGCAAGGGGTTCTTAATCAGCTACTGCATAAGAATGTGTTGCAGCGTATTTCGGACTCCAGCCTATACGGTAACGAGTACGATTTAAGCACCATGATGCAGGATCTAACCGCGGCTATTTTTGTTGACGCCAAGGAAGCCAGCAGCCTAAGCCATAACCTGCAGGTGGAATACGTCAACCGCTTGATTACCATCGCCGGCGTGAAGAAGCCAAGTGGCTATGACAACCTAGCCAAGGCGGCGGCATTATCGCAGCTGCAGCATATCCGCGACCAAAATGTTGCCTGGGGTGCCAGCGCAGCGGCCAAGGCCAATAAGCAGTATATCGACCTGCTTATCGACAAGGCATTAACCGTTTAAGCTTGCGAACTCAGAAACAAAAAAGGCCACATCATGTGGCCTTTTTTATGATCTATTTTCCCCTAGGCCATGGCCGGGCGTTGGCGATAATATTGAATACACGCCAGCTGCGCCGCATTGGTTAAGAGGATCATCACAAAATTCAGCACATGCGCCACACTCGGCGTGGTCATGGCCAGCTCCGCCAGCAGACCAAACGCGCCGGCAATAAACTGTAGAATAAAGTAACGGGCACTGAGATTAGACACATCGCCACTGCGTATGGTTTTGTAGGTTTGCGGCATAACGCGAATAGAACTCATCAGCAGCGCCACAAAGGTTAAGGCATTGAGCAACTCACCGGCATCAATCTGCGCGCTGAGCAGCAGGACAAAGGGTAACAAGGTACCGGTCAATAAAATTAACAGGCGTCGACGCTGGCTGGCACTGGCGTTATACCGGATAAAATAGTAGAGGATCAGCGCACTGAGCAGCCCTGTTACGACAAATGGCAGTACCATGTAATAGCGCTCAAAAAAGAGGTTAAAAGCGATAAAATAAATGCTCTGTGCCACCCCAAAGCTCATCATCAGCAGAGAAACCCCGGACACACTCCGATTTCTACGGATTTTATTTAGCATCGGCAAAAAGCTAAAAGCCAGAATCAAGGACGCAAGCAGGGCTAAGTACTGAGTCAAGGCAACCTCTTTTAGTAATTAAAAAGTTAACTATTAAAAATCAGGGTTAATGCCAAGTTTCAACTTGTAAATATATGATTTTTAACGATTTTAAAGGAGGCGCGCATTGTATATTTGCGTGAATTGTTGGCAAGCATGAAGGGGCAGACGGTCTAGGGGCCGCTGTAAATATTTTCGTACAAAGGAAATACCGAGCCTTAGGCATAGCCAGGCCACCTATAGCGGTAGCCGGGCCAAGGCTTTAAATAGCGCTGAGCTTAACCCCAGCGTATCAGGGTGCTTAGGGTGTGGCTTTCACCCGGCGCCAGCTCCACCTTATCGTCCAATACATTGGCCGCTTCCAGGCAAAGCATGCGGTGATATTCATCATCGGCGAAGTTAGATAAACGTTTGGATTTTTCTACCCAAGGATTCCACAGCACACAAGAATGTGAATTGTTCCGCTCGACCTCTATGGTGCCATCGGGAGTGCGAATACGCTGCAGCGCAGCGGCACCGCTGTATACCATGTCGGTTTCGCGACCAAAACGCACCACCTCTTGTTGCTCAAAAGGCCCTTCGCCAAACTCAATATATTGCGCTCCTTGCAAACCATCGACCTCGGTTTGAGTAATATCCGGTGTCGGAAAGTAAGTATGTAGCGCCTGAGTTAGCTGGATAACATGATCATCTAGATTGGTATTGGTTAGACGCACCTCAAGCTGCTTGGCGGTGAGCACGTATTCAACCTTTAACTTGGTTTTATGGGGCCAGAACTCGCTGTCGACCTGAGTCATGGGCAAGGACAGGCTGATGCGTATCTCGTCTTGGGTTTCCTGCACTTCTTCGGCTCGCCACAGCAACACCCGGGCAACGCCATGTATCGGCCAGTCCGGATGTTGATGCACCCCAAACCAGGGCCAACAAATGGGAATACCGCCACGCATGCTCTTGCCTGGTTGAAAATCTTCTTCTGCGGATACCCAAATGAGCGCTTTACCGCATGCAGGAGTGTACTGGGTAAGCTGTGCGCCTTGCAGAAAGATGCGCGCCTGGCACAAAGGCGAGTCCACCTGCAAATACTCAAGACCGGAATCACAATGGTTAATAGAAACACTCGATGAAAGCTGCATTATTCAATCCTTAACGATAAAGCGGAGCTGATTCACCTTACCCAAAGTCCTGCACTAAATAAACATATGGGCAAAATAATTCATCACCCTGTCATCAACACAGCAACTCTGCAACGACTTCCGCTTAGTCGAACCCGTTTGTGCGCAGAGGGTGCTCGAGGCGCTTTTTACGGGTATAATGGCGGGGTTACATGTTGGAGATTGGAAATGCAAAAGTATGATGAGTTGTTAATTGCCCTACGCAAGGTTATTCGCGCTATCGATCTGCATTCCAAACAGCTGAATAAAACCTCGGGATTAACCGGCCCCCAGTTGCTGATCATGAATGAGGTGGCTCAAACCGACGGTATTACCGCCAGCCGCATCGCGCAAAACGTGAATCTCAGTCCGGCCACGGTTACCAACATTCTCGACCGCCTGGAAAGCCGCGATCTGGTTAACCGGGTACGCAGTCAGCTCGACAAGCGCCGCGTCAGTCTCTATCTTACCGAACAGGGAACGGCACTGCTAAACAAGGCGCCGCAGCCACTGCAAGAGCACTTTATAGACAAATTCAGCAACCTTGCCGAATGGGAACAAACCCTGCTGCTATCGTCCATGCAACGCATCGCCGCCATGATGGATGCCGACAACCTGGATGCTTCTCCTCTGCTTGAGGTAGGCGCTATTACCAAGCACCCAGAGAGCAACAAGGGCGAGTAATCCCCCATTAACCTAAGCTTCTGCTTTTGCTACACTAATTAATCATCTTTGGGCTCGATGAGACGCATAGCCACGGCCACCCGTTTTTCACGGTTGAAAAACTCGGTTGAAAAACTCGGTCGCTAAACTGCTAGAGGCCTCGAATCCGGGCCTACCTTCGTAAAAACTCGAAACTTAGTCTAGGCTAGGGGAACGGGCCACAACAAAAGGTTATTATGATTAATTTCAACAGCACAGCATTGGCGGTAAGCTTAGCCCTGATATCCGGCTCGGCACTGGCCAACCCTGAATTGGAGGCCATGAAAAAGCAACTTGAGCAAATGCAACAGCAAATGCAACAGTTGCAGCAAAAGCTCGAAGCGGCAGAACGCAAATCCAAGCAGCAAGAACAAGAGCAACAACAAATCACGCGGCGCATCGCCCAGCAGGAGCAGCAGCTTGAGCAGAGCGCAGCGCAACACGGCGAAGAGAAGAAAGATGGCATCCGCGTAGGCGGAGCTGTTCGCACCAACTATAGCCACACCTCCTACGACGACGATAATAAAAACCGTGGCGGCGACTTCGATTTCGATATATTCCGCATTAACTTCGCCGGCGACATTGGTGACGTGGAGCTCAATGCCGAGATCCGCTTCTTCGACTATATGACCGCGGTAAAATATGCCTATGTGGGTTATGATTTTGCCGACGACTGGCAGGTGCAAGCGGGTATCACTAAGGTACCTTTCGGTAACTGGCCTTATAACTCGCACAACTATTTCTTCGGCACCACCTATTACGTGGGCCTGGAGGACGATCACGACCTTGGCCTGCTGTTTAAGCGCAAAATTGCCGACAATTGGCAGCTCGATCTCGGCTTTTTCAAAAACGATGAACTCGGCGGCGTCGACGGCTATGTCGATAACCGCAGCGATCGCTACTCCTACGATGTCGTTGGTTTTCGAAGCGCCGATGACGGCATCTATGCCGAACCAACCAACCCCATTGGCGAGTACAATACCTTCTCCGGTCGCTATGGCTACCACCTTGACCACAAGGGTGGCAAAACCGAGCTAGGGGTGTCTGGCTTGCGCGGCGACCTGCACGATGGAAACGACCGTGTGGGCGATTACTATGCCTGGGCGGTTCACCTAAATAGCACCCTGGGCCGCTGGAATTTCCAGTTGCAGCATGGTGAATATAACTATGATATCGATAATGTCGATCGCATGGCGGTAGGCGCATACTCCTTCTACGACAGCATCGCTGCCGAGGCAACCATGACCAATGCCAACATTGCCTACAGCCTGCCAGTAAAATGGGGCGCGGTAACCGGACTGCAGTTTTACAACGACTACGGCATCATCTACGACAAATCGGATAACAGTGCCGATACCTGGATGAATGTCACCGGCTTCTCGGTGGCCGCAGGCGGCTTGTTCACCTATTTCGATCTGGTGCATGCGAAGAACCAGCCGTTTGTTGGTGGCTCCATCGCCGGCGACAGTGACGAAACCGAGCGTCGCTTTAATATCAACATCGGATATTACTTCTAAAAAAGGGCCGCGAGGCCCTTTTTGCTAAATCAACCGTCAACCAGTGCTGGGCTTGATCATCGCTAGAAAAAAGCCATAGCGGCCTTAACCAGGCTTTAGTACACTGCCCCTAACAGGGGTTGTGGAATTGTGTGGTGAGCCTGATAACTGCCCTTAGTCGGCATCTAAAACGCTACAAGAACCTTGCCTTGCAAGCGCTAGGCTTAGGTTTTGTCGGCCTGGGCATAGTGGGCATTGCCCTGCCCGTGATGCCGACCACCATCTTTTTTATCGCCGCCCTGGCCTGCTTTACTCACTCCTCCCCGCGCCTTGAAGCCTGGTTGCTTGAGCACCCCAGGTTCGGACCCATTCTATCGGCTTGGCGCCAGCATAGGGTGGTCCCAACCAAGGCCAAATGGCTGGCGGCCCTAGGCATGAGCATCGGCCTGTATATGATGATGTTTTCAGCGGCCCCAAGCTATGCCGTGGTACTGGTGGCGGCCGTCGAGGCCAGCGTACTGGCTTACCTGATCCGCCGCCCAAGCCGCACCGAGTCCCTTTACCCAAGCTCTCCGCAATTAACTGCCTTTGTGGCCATCTTCTTCCTCACACATCACTTATTTTTGCTCTACTTAACAAGATATTAAGTTACGAAAAAACAACATTACCCCTTTCTAATTCTACTCCCTGGTCACAGCACATTAACGCCTTATAGGACTTATTTCCCAGATGATTTGGGACCTTTGATCGATTACATCCGCTCCTGTGCTGATGAATAATCACTCAGTTCTCAATACAACAAGTCATTAACAGGAGTATCTATGAGGTTTCTTCTATCGGCAACAGCGCTCGCTGTTAGCATGAGCATGACACCACCAGTGTTAGCAAAATGGGGGAGTGATACTTCCTCTTTTGTGACAGCCACTGAAGGTGCCGCATCACACCAAACACTGGTTGATCATCAGGGTAATATCGTTATTGGTTACTCCGATCCAACAACCGGCTACGATTTTCTAATCAATAAGCTGGACCGCAACGGCGATTTCGCCTGGGAGCAGGGAGCAAAAACCCTCTATGAGCGCCAACAGTCATTCATCCTGACCTGGTCAATGATGTTAGATGACGAAGGGGCTATCTACACTGGCATTGAAGATTTAAAGGTGTACCCCTATGGCACCATGATTTTTAAAACCAATGCGGATGGCACGCCGGGCTGGGAGACACCATTCATACCCGCTCCCGAAGATGCAGGACGCACTTTACCTGTGCACCTCACAAGCGCTGGTGACAAGCTCTTCTATGCACTTGATTACGACACCATGTCTCGTTCAGCCAAAGTGGCGGTTGGCATGCTCGACAAGCAAGGCAACGAGCTTTGGAGCACGGCGGAGCAAATGGGCTCAACACGCTTCTCCTCATTTACGCCGGTAAAAGATGGCCTTGTTGTTTTATTCACCGGAGTCCGCGAGAGCGATGGCGCCAACTCTCTGTTTATCCAAAAATATGATTTTGATGGTAAGCCGCTGTGGGGAGAGTCGCCACAGCCCATTATGTTTGGTGATATCAAACTGCCCCCCCGCTCTTTTGGCGCAGCCTCATTAGTCGCAGATGGCATGGGCGGTGTCACCCTGGCCTGGTCTCACCCAACGGAATTTAACAGTAACATTCTCTATCAACATATCGATGCCGACGGCAAATTGCAGTTCCCCAACTCGGGTTTGCGTTTGTCTCATGGTGATGACTTTTTATTCGATACTGTCGCGCACCCATCCATTGTTGCCACCGATGAGGGCTATGTGGTGACCTGGGCGGCACAGCTTTCGCGCACCAACTTCGGTAACTATGGTCTGTTTATGCAACATGTGGGTCATGATGGTACCCTTACTCTTGGTTCCGAGCCGGTGTCGTTAGCGCCTATCCTGTATGGCGACGAGCAAGATTCTGGTTATTATTCAGCAGGTTATTTGAGTCGCTATAACGATACTTTTTCCTGGGTTTACTCCAAATCGGAAGACTACACCTCGCAAACCGAAAACCTCTACCGCGTTGACTTTAGCCAAGATGGCCAGGTGTTCAATAATCAAGTCATTGCCGATGTCCAGGGTGTGATCAATGGTCACAGTATTGCCCATTCTCCCTTTGGCGAAACCATTGCCAGCCTGCGTGTTTCGTTCGCGAGCGACGCCCCGGTGCAAGTACAAAGTATTCGCCAGGACGGCGAGGTTGGCACTGAATCAGGTCTGCGTTTGGCATGGCCCGAAACCCCGCTGCACACCAATGAAGATGAAGCGTTTGCGTTTAGCATCCCCTTTGTGGACGAGCTTCAAAGCGAATATAGCGTCACGGTTGCCAGCGTAAACACAGAAGACGACACCCAGTTCAGTGCACAAGTGAGCGCAAATACGCTTAATCTGAGCATCACCCCCGCCCCGGAATTTTCAGGGCAACTGCCGTTTGTGGTCACGCTTGCCGATAAAAACGACAGCAGCCGTTCAACCAGCATGACCTACACACTCAACATTGCCGCAATCAATGATGCGCCAACTATCGCGCTCCCGGAGCAGGTTCAGGCCGGCGAAGATGAAATGGTAGTGGTGTCTGCGGAAGTAACCGATCCCGACAATGCGTCTTTGGATATCGAATGGTTGCAAACCAGCGGTCCCGAGGTCGATTTTGATCCGGCGGCGATGGAGCTTAAATTCACCAGCCCGGTGGTTAAAGAAGAAACCAGTCTGACCTTCGCCTTGGTCGTCGACGACGGCGATACGGTCACCACCAAAAACATCACCCTGATTATCGAGAACGATAAACAGCCCAGCTTATCTGGTACCCGCAGCGTGAATGTGGAAGAAGGCAACCACTTCAACATAGATCTGGCGCTCAGCGGCGCTAAAGGCCCAGTTAACATTGAATGGCAGCAAGTTAGCGGCCCAAGCATCACGCTCAGCAACAACCAGTCGCTTACCACTCAGGGCAGTGCTCCTTTTGTTGATAGCGACGAGGTAGCCACCTTGGCGGTGACCGTCACCGATGCCCATGGTGAATCTGCGACCCACCAGGTGGACGTCAATGTAACCAACAACAAATCGGGTGGCTCCTTTGGCATGAGCCTGCTGGCTCTATTCGGTGCCTGCTTATTCCGTCGTCCACGCCACGCCAAGTAACAAGTGAAGAGAATTATTATGAAGAAGTCATTAATCGCCATCAGCATGGCTATGAGCTGCATGGCCAGTGCATCAGGCCCACAGGCCCTATTCAGCAAACCCTTTTCTTTTGAAGATAAGGTCAACACGGTCCTAAACAAGGACCACGAGGGCGCAACCAATCGTTATTTTGTGCACTTACGTGGACAGCCCCTGGCATTTGCGGCTCAGAGTGAACCTTCGTTTAAAGGCAAGCTCGATACTCAGACTCAGTTTGCTCAACAATTTAAAGCGCAGGTAAAAAGCCAGCAGCAGGCCTTTCATCAAGAGGCGCAAAGCCTGTTGGGTGAAAAGAAAGAGATCCTTTACAGCTACGACACCGTCTTTAATGGCGTGTCTATGGAGCTGACCGAGAAGCAGGCCGAAAAGCTGCTCAGCCTACCGAACGTGTTGAAGGTAGAACGCCAAATCAGCTATGAAATGCAAACCGATGTAGGCCCGGAATTTATTGGTGCCAAGCCTATTTGGAATGGTGAAACGATGCAGGCCATCGGCGCCAAGGGCGAGGGCGTGGTTGTCGGTATTATCGACTCGGGCGTAAACACCGACCACCCTTCATTCCAGGCCACCGGCGGTGACGGTTATACACACACCAACCCGCTGGGCAGCGGCAACTACCTTGGTGACTGTGTAGAAAATAAAAGTCTTTGTAACGACAAGTTGATCGGGGTGTTCAGCTACGCCAGCATCACAGATAGCTTTGGTGACGTTCGCCCTCATGTGGGCGAAGACTACAATGGCCATGGTAGCCACGTTGCCTCTACCGCAGCGGGAAATGTGCTTACCAATGTGCCGGTTCACAAACCAGGCAACACGCCAGAAAGTGATGGCACTCCCCTTGCGGGCACCAACTTCGCACAGATATCCGGGGTCGCTCCACACGCCAATATTGTCTCATTCCAAGTCTGTTTACCGGTTTCCGGGTGTGACATGGGCGCCATGGTGAAAGCGGTGGAAGATGCCATTAATGCGGGCGTCGACGTTATCAACATGTCTATTGGCCCCAGCGTTGAAGGTCCTCAACCTTGGAACTCGGCGTTAGACCTGGCGTTTCTATCGGCCACCGAGGCGGGTGTTTTTGTTTCTTTATCCGCTGGTAACTCAGGTCCGGGAAGCAACACAGTCGGTCACCTGGCGCCATGGACAACGCAGGTTGCCAATGCCAGTCATGACCGAGTTGTGGAAAAAACCCTGAGTGCGGGTCCCGGTGTAACCGTGTCTTTCACCGATATCAAAGGCCTGGGTGGCTTTAGCGAAGCCGTGAGTGCCGAGCTGGTGTATGCCGGTGATGTTGATAGCTTTCGCAAGGAGTGTAATTTCTTTACCTGGCGCGACTACCCCGAACTAGAAGGCAAAATTGTGCTCTGCGATCGCGGTGGCATCAGCCTTTATGACAAAGTTGATCGTATTGCTCAACTCGGTGGTGTGGGCGTGGTGATCCGTAACGTCGACGGCAGCAACACAGAGCAATATTCAATTCCATACCCTATCGCAGGTATGCAAATTACCCAGTCTCAGGGTGAAGAATTACTGGCCTGGGCTCGCTCCGAGTCAGCGCCCGTGATCAGCATCAATGCCGGTGCTGCTACGAGAAAAAGCGACCAGGGCAACATCGTCAATATCAGCTCTTCTCGCGGACCTACCAGCTTTCTTCCTGAGTTGCTCTCGCCACATCTGGCCGCTCCGGGAACCGATATTTACGGCGCCTACGCCGACGAACAGCCGTTCAACGCAAACCCGACGCCCAGCGACTACAACTTCTTGTCAGGGACGTCGATGGCTTCGCCTCATGTTGCTGGCGCTGCCGCCCTTCTCAGACAAATCAACCCGAGTTGGACACCCGCGCAGATACAGTCTGCCTTGATGATGACGGCAAACAGTCAAATGACCCGCGCCGAGGATGGTCAATCCGCAGACCTCTGGGATCGCGGTGCCGGTATGATCCGCGTCGATAAAGCAGCCAACGCAGGCTTAATCATGGCGGTCAGCACCGAAGAGTTCATGGCGGCCAATCCGGCTCTGCAAGGCGATGCGAAGGCACTTAACGTCCCTTATCTAATCGACAGCAACTGTCCCGGTACCTGTACCTGGGAGCGAACCTTCACCGCGACTCAAGCGGGCACCTATCGCTTTAGTCAAAAGGGTTACAACTACTACATCAGCGAGATGACCTTTACCCCAGCCGAAGTCACCTTGAGTGCCGGCGAGCAAGTGACGGTGACAATTGCCGCCACATTCAGTGAATGGGCCGCTGACGAATGGATCGATGGCAATGTGCAGATAACCTCGGATGTTGTTACACAGCCCTCGTTAACCTTGCCTTTGCGCATTAAACCCTTGGTCGCACATGTGCCAAGTACGGTGTCGCAAGAATATTACTGGCAAAACGCCGGGTTCGATATCAAAGACTATGCTTTCCGTCGCCCCGAGCAAATCTTTATCACCCATAGCCCACTTATCAAGGGGCAAACGACTGAGCTGAAAATTTCAGCGGATGATAACAACACGCCGTTCGACAGCTTCGACAAGGGCGCCGCGTTTTTCATGTTAGATGTTGCTGAGGGTGCGCCGCTGGACATTATTATTGGTCGCTCGCAAGCAACGGATGCCGACCTGTTTGTTGGCTTAGACACCAATGGTGATGGTCTACCACAAGCGGTGGAACGCGTCTGTGTGGCCGCAAGCACACGCAATGTGGGTGAGCAGTGTACCCTAAGCGGCGATGCCCCAGGCCAATACTGGGTAATGGCATGGAACTATGAAGGCTCGGGTGCCGAAGAAGACCTTATCGCCATCGACGTAGTGCGCAGCACACCGGAAAACTGGGTGTCGATGAATGTCTTACCGGCAACCAATAGCAGTGCCTTTGAAAAGATGCCCTTCACCATCTTGTGGGACAAACAACTCGACGCTAACACCAATTATTACGGCAGCATCGAAGTGTTCGAACAAGACCAATACACGGGCATGTCGGTATCTCACGGCACGACCAGCGTGATTGTTAACCAACTTTCAAGTGCCATGACCTTAACCGCGGCCAATACAGACATCAGTACGGGTGTGCCAACAGAGCTGACGCTCACACTCGCACCTAACCCCCTTGATGAAGACGTAAGTTACACCGCCAATATCGCCCTGGCGCCAGGCTTTATTGCCAGTTCAGAAAGCGAACATGTACGTGTTGAGGGTAACACCCTATTAGTCAACGCCACACAGCCGGCAAATACAACTGAGCCACTGGCGCTGATCCTGAGCCCCGTCCTGGCACAGCCTCTTGAGGGAGAGTTCGTTCATACGTTTACCTTGAGCAACTCTAAAGGCGACAAGCTCTCTGGTAACTTGGTGCAGCAAAACCCTAACCATGCGCCGGTAGCGACCGTATCTAACTCGACGCTAAGCGTTAAAGAAGGACAAAGCTTTACCCTGGATGCGACCGCCAGCAGCGACCCAGATGGGGACCAACTTGAAATTGTTTGGCAACAATTACAAGGACCTGCAGCGATGGCAGCGAATACTTCGGGTGCCCAACTTACGCTTGAAACACCGGACGTAGAGCGAGATACCACTTTGGTGTTTGAAGTCACCGTCAGCGATGGCGAATTCGCGACGACGGCCAGGGTCAATGTTGAGGTCGAAAACAACTCCTCATCCGGTAGTCTCTTTTGGTTGCTAATTCTCTTGGCGCCAGCCATAGTTAGACGAAAGTTGCTATAAACACATTCGGAGCTCCCCAATGGGGAGCTCATTTGCTTATGCTGTCTC
This sequence comes from Pseudoalteromonas sp. BDTF-M6, assembly GCF_018334135.1. Taxonomy (NCBI): domain Bacteria; kingdom Pseudomonadati; phylum Pseudomonadota; class Gammaproteobacteria; order Alteromonadales; family Pseudoalteromonadaceae; genus Pseudoalteromonas; species Pseudoalteromonas sp. BDTF-M6. The sequence continues at coordinate 93,735 of NZ_JAGXTQ010000002.1, read as the reverse complement.
GCTTACTCATCCTACAATGCCTGTTTTGGCTAAGCAGTGTTCAGGCTATCGAACACCTGGCTCCATATGCCACGCGCTGGGATACCACCAAGGGGCTGACGCATAACAGTGTTTACGACATCGAAAGAGATGCATTTGGCCGACTTTGGCTGGCCACCCCCGGCGGGGTGAGCATAGTCGACGGGCTCGGTGTAATCCAACTCAAAAAAAGCGCCCAAAAAGACAAGGGCATTCGCTTTAATCCCATTACCCAAATTCATGCCCGCGATGACTTCATCTGGGTGCTGGGCCTGGGGGGGATCGAGTTAATTGAACCCAAAAGCCTCCGGGCACACCCCTTTCCGGATCCCAACAAACTACTGCAGCGTGTCACTAACATGATTTTTGTTAGCGAGACCAAGGCCTATGCCGTGGCCAATCGGCAACTGCTCGAAATAAACCTACGCACTTATGAACTGACGATTATTTCCAGCGCGCTTTACCAAGGCGCGCAGGTAAACTCATTTGCGCACTATGACCAAGCCCATATTTTGCTTATGACATCGAGCGGTCTGGTGCTTTATAACTGGCAAACGGACAAACACCGGCTGTTCAATTTAGAGAACCTGGCCCGTGGCAAAGAAGATATTCGCGCCATTTGGGTCGACTTCAGCAATCAACATGTGTGGCTCAGTATTTTCAACAAGGGCCTGTTTGTCTACGACCAGCAAAACCGCCTTAAAAAGCATCTGCGCGTACAAAATAATACCCTGCCCTCGAATATGATTTCGAATCTGCAGGTTAGGGAGGAACAAGTGTATGCGGTCACTAAACGTGGCGTGGTCATTATCGACCGATACCGGGCCATACCCAAGCAGGTGGTCTTACCCACCAGCCTTAATAACAGCTACCGCAACTCGGAAATGGCACTGGCTGCCGACATCGGCGACAACAACGAGCTGTTTATCGGCACCAACAACGGCTTTTATCATGTCTCTCCTACGGCCTATGAATTTCATGCACTGAGCGAGCAAGCACCTGATTTTAAAGGGCCCATCCTCACGCAATTTATCGATCAGGATGAATTAGTCATCCTAACCCAAAGCCAACAACACAGATTTTCTCCAGCGCAGGGCTGGCAGACCTTGCCGCATAGACTCGACACCGCAAATCTGCGTTTTATCAGTGATCACACCACCGCGGTGAAAAACTTCCATGATCTTGCCCTGTTTAATGGCTTAGACTATACCTCGCACCCCATTCATGGGCGCCCGGATCCACAAGCGCCCATCACCTATCTAGCCTATCTTAAAGACGCCGATATCTATGTGGTGGTCGATGATAAATACCTGCACCTGGCCCAATTTGATAATGCGGCGCTGCAAGTAATGCGCAGCTTCCCCCTGGAGCTCGCCTCTGTAATCGATACGGCCTATGCCCATGGCAAGCTCTATATCTCCAGTCAGCGTCATGGTGTTATGGAACTGGCGCATGAGCAACTGGCCCAAAACCAGCCAGCCCGGTTGCACACCATCGACGGTGCTCAGGCCGTGACCAGTCTGTTTTTAGACTCCTCAGCTCGGCTGTGGATCACCACCCTAGACGAAGGAATCTTTACCCTGGATACGAGGGCAGGGACAGGCAGTATGACGCGCTTGCCACTTCCCAGTGATGGGTTCATTCCCTCTGCCAGTTGCGTGGTTGAGGACAGCCAGCAGCGGATATGGATAAGCTCTCGCCATGGTGTGAGCGTCTATCACAGTCAAGATAAAACGCTGCACAGCTATACTGGCGCGCAAGGGTTAGGGGCTATTCCCATCACCGACTTTTGTGGCCGCCTGGATCGGTTTATCTATTTCGCCAATAACTCAGAGTTGCTGCTGGTCGACCCAGAGCGCTTAGGTAGCCACAGCAAGCCAACCTCAATCACCTTTACGGATTTGTCCATTGACGGCCAATCGACACCGCTTAGCGAGGGGATCCGCATTACCGACCCGAGTGTAATCGAGTTTTCCATGAGTGCCAGCTTGCCCCATGATGAGAGCGGCCAATTACTTTATCGATTAATTGGCCAAAACTCGCAGGCATCGCAATGGCTGCCCAGTCGTTCTCGCTATATCACCTTGATCAAACCCAAGCCCGGCCAGTATCGCATCCAGGCCAAGGTGCTCGGCTATGACTCGGTAGAAAAAGCCTTTATCCAATCAAGCTTTGAGGTTAAACCGCCTTTTTACCTGCTGCCCTCCATGATTGCCCTGTATATCGGCCTCGCCTTCGCCCTGGTTGCGCTGGGCTTTGTGGTTAAATTGCGTTTAAAAAATGCCGAGCTGGCGCTTTCTCGCCATAAGCATCAGGAGCAAGAGTCGTATGCCAAGCGGCTGGCGCAGGAAGTAGCAGCGAAAACAGAGCTTTATAAAGAACAACAACAACTTGCGGTGAAAGCCAACCTGGATAAGACCCGTTTTATTGCCTCCGCCAGCCATGATTTGCGTGCCCCCTTGAACGCCATTCGCTTAAAGCTGCTCAATACCTTGCCTGCGGACAGCTCCAATAGCGATGCGATAATCAATGAAATTACACTGTTAGATCAATTGGTTGATTCTATCGTCAGCATCTCTAAATTTGACGCTAAGATGGTCAAGCCAACAATAAGCGAAGTAAACCTATGCGCCCTGGTTGCAGAGAGTGTGAGTCGCTTTTCCCATCTTGCACAAAAAAGGTCACAGCAACTGACCTTCACCACGGCGCATTCCGAGGCCTGGGTGCAAACCGATCCCTTTTTATTGGCACGGGTGATAAATAATCTCGTGGATAACGCCATCAAAAACACCCCGGAAAAAGGCAATATAGAGCTGCGACTAGCAACGCAGGAGCAGACCTATACCTTGGCTATCATAGATTCGGGTAAAGGCATCAACGAGGCGATTAAGGACAAGGTCTTCAACAGTTTTTTCCGAGGCACCGAAAGCTATGCGGGCAGCGGCCTGGGGCTGACCATAGTGCAGCAAATCTGTCAGATACTCACGCTTAATATAGAACTGGACTCCAGCGCACAGGGGTGTACCTTCACTCTCACTCTGCCTAAAAGCACTAAGCGAGTAACGACACAACAAGCCCCCTCGGTCACAAGAAACGTTTTGATAATTGATGATGAGCCAACCTACGCCAATGAAGTGGCCGCCATGGTCACAAAGCGTGGCTTTGCACCGAGTGTGTTTTTAAGCGCTGGACAAGCGCTGTGTTACCCTGGGCCCAAGCCGGAAATGATTATTTGCGATTATCATCTTGATAACGGGGCCTTGGGGACAGAGGTCGCAGGCCAGATAGCAGCGCGCTTTGCGCTGCATAAAAGCCACATCATTATCATGTCGGAAGACATCCGCATAAGAGAGCAAATAAGACTTAACTTTGGTTATCGCTTTTTAAACAAACCAATTAAATACAGCCGCCTGTCATGGCTTATCCAACAGCTGGGAGATGCACAGAACAATGAATAAGATCCTCATCGCCGATGATCATCCGCTTTTTTTAGCCGGCCTAAAAGGTGCGCTCTTAAACCGATTGGAAAATACCTATATCGAGCACGCCGATAGCTACCTGGCTCTGTTTTCAAAGCTGCAAGAAGATGATGGCGAACTGGACTTGCTGATCATGGACTTAAACATGCCAGGAGCGACCGGTGCCAGTGGCATCTATTTCCTGCGGCAAACCTATCCAGAGCTGCCCATTGTCGTTCTCAGTGCCCATGATAGTCAGGATACTCGCCAGGAATGCTTGCAAGCCGGCGCGTCAGAGTTTTTATCGAAATCGGTGGATATTAACGAGCTAGTTAGCAGCCTTACGCGCATCTTTGCCGGTGAATATCAATTCCCGACAGCTGTCGGCGTCACTCCCTTACCCAGCGCACAGCAACGGCATTATGAGTTACTGGCAAGCCTGACCCCTTCGCAATTCAAGGTCCTGCACCTCATGGCCAATGGCGATGCCAATAAGCAAATTGCATCCACACTCAATATCTCTGAGAAAACGGTCAAGAATCATATTTCTGCCATTTTCGCTAAACTCGGGGTCAGTAATCGCACGCAAGCCAGTAAGATATTTATCGAGCAAGAAGGCCGCTAACATTAGGACATCTGCATTTAAGATCGCAACCGTCCTATTTAACGGTTATTAACGGCGCGTCCACACCAGCGGTTTAACCTAGCCCTTAGCGCATCGCGACTTGGCCTGCGCTATGGCCTGAGCACACTCGGATGAAAGTGGCATGGGCTTAAATGGGCTTACATTAGCGCCCCCTGTGTTGCCCGTTGGCAATAAACCGATGGCGGTTTTGCTCAGGGCGCCAACAAGACGTAAAACCTGCCCCGCCACCTCGGGGTAGACCTTGTGTTGCCAACCCCACACCAGCATCCGCCAATGGGTGTAGGTATGCCAATAGGTGGACTCCTGCCCTAGCACATGGGCATTCTCCAAATGCTTAAACTCTTGCGTCCTGAAGGCTAGCCGGCGGGCTCTGCGCGCCTGTGCCAACTCACGCAGGATGGAAAAACGAATTGCTTGGGTAAAGTTCATGCTGTGCTCCTGTGGTAAGAATTTCACCAGCATAAACCTTAGTGTTCACTCCAAGGCAAGGGTTTTGTGGACTCAATGTGCAGCAGCCTGAAGACAAGAAGCCTGAGCAAGGGAAACAGGCAGCAAGGGCTTGCTGCCTCGGTCATTCAGAGATTAGGGCATTAACAATTTAATGCGCTGTGTAAGGTGTCGAGGTGGTTAACCAAATCCAGCCCCAGGTCGGTCAGGTAGCCGCCATCCGGGCTATCGGTAATCCCCTTATCATAAAGGCGCCGCGCCGCATCGCGCATGGCCTCATCGGCATCACTATGCACCTTAATACCCTGCATATGACTGGCGCGAGGAAACTTAGCCAGCAACTCCATCTCGTCTACCATGGCTTGATTTATACGCATATTATTTTCCTTTGTTGCTTTTATTATCACGCTTGTATTAATGCTAGACGATGCAACAAATTTTGCCCTGCGGCAAATCATATTTTCGTATTTCAATATAAGCCACGGGCTTGATTGCCCGCATCCCGCTTGCTGATTCATCGGCACCCAGCCCCGCTTTATCGCATCCGACTGTTGGCAACTGGGCACCGCTGTTAGTCTCAGTAAAAATGAGGAGATAACGATGAAAAAACTTTTCCCGGCGCTGTGCGCCACCTTGCTAGTGAGTGCCTGCAACAGCACTCCCGAGCCCTTGCAGGCCGATGTGCTTATTTCCCAAGTGGATATTATCGATGTGCGAACCGGTAACATTGATGCCGATCGGCAGGTAGCAATCCGCGGCGATCAAATCATCTGGGTAGGCGAAGACGCCGAGCATATTAATGCCACCACCCAGCTCGATGGCACGGACCAATATATTATGCCGGGCCTTTGGGATATGCATGTGCACTTTGGTGGCGGCGACAAACTGATTGAGGAAAACCGGGACTTGTTACCACTTTACCTCGCCCATGGTGTGACCGCGGTGCGCGATGCCGCCGCCGATCTGAGCGATTCGGTGTTAACCTGGCGTGCGGCAATAAACAACGATGAACTGCTCGGGCCAACCCTGTTTACCTCGGGACCCAAGTTAGAGGGCAAAGACTCGATTTGGGCCGGCGACCTTGAAGTGGAAACCGAGGCGGAAATGAATGCAGCCCTGGATCAACTTGAGGCCATGAATGTCGACTTTATTAAGATCACCGACAGTGCCCTGACCCCCGAACTCTACCTGAAGGCGGTAGAGGAAGTGAAAAAACGCGGCCTGCCGATCAGTGGTCATATTCCCTTTGCGCTCTCGGTCACCGATGTGTCTAAAGCCGGGCTTGACGGTATTGAACACATGCCATACCTGCTTAAGGCCGGTGCTCGTAATGAAGCGGAGATCTCCGCTAAGGTCCGCAGTGGCGAGCTAGGCTATTGGAGTGCCCTGCCCATCATTCGCGCCAATTTTGATGAGCAAACAGCACTAAGCAAATATCGCGTCCTAGCCGAAAACGAAACCGCCGTGGTGCCTACCCTGATAGGCAGCCAGATTATCGCCTTTATCGACGAAGACGATCACCTGAATGACCCGGAGCTCGATTTACTTGGCCCAGGCCTTAAAGCCACCTACAGTTGGCGAGTGGAGCGTGCCGCGCAAAAGGCCGCCGCCGATGCCAATGAGATCAGCGAGCGCAAAGCCCGCTATCGTGCTACCCGGGATCTGCTGCCGCTGCTCGACCAGGCCGGTGTGACCATCATGGCCGGCACGGACACGGGTTACCTAAATTCTTATATTTACCCGGGTAAGGCATTGCATGACGAGCTCGCCATTTATGTCGACGGAGGTCTCAGCCCGCTGCGCGCTTTGCAAAGTGCGATTCTTGCGGGACCAAAGTGGCTGGGCAAAGAGGCGGAATATGGTGCTGTGGAAGCGGGAAAAAAAGCCGATTTGCTGCTGCTTGGCAGCAACCCGCTTGAAGATATCAGTCATACCCGTGATATCCGCACCGTGATCAGCCGTGGCCAGGTCTACAACAGCGCCAGTCTACAAGCCATGCTCGATGCGGCGAAGGCCAAGGTTGCTAAAGCACAAGCTCAATAAGGGCTGCGGCGTTTAAACAACAAGCAATAAAAAAAGCCATCAACTCAATAAGCTGATGGCTTTACCAATGCCCAAAACATTGCTTTGAGCCCAGTGAATGCCTGCTGTTCAGGCATTCACTATCCTTGGCATTTGTTCACCTTAGTCCACGATATCCACATCAACCAGGCTACCTTTAACCGCACGCACTTGTTGCACTGTCACCATGTGCTTGCCAACAAAGGCTTTTGCGTAAGAGCTTCCGGAAATAGTACCGCCTTCTGCTACCGATACTTCATCAATATCCACTTCCGCACTGGCGCGCGTCATAAAGTGCGCTCTAATTTCATAATTTCCTGCATCCATATTCGGCAGAATAAAGTTAAAGTGATGAGCGGCCAGAGTATCTTGCATTAAGCCGATTTGTTCATCAGTAGTCGTACACTCAAGGGCCGCATCGATAGTGCCATCCGGGGTATCGACGTAACCTTCATCGCCAGGCATAAGGCCGTTTTCATCCATGCCACCGGTATAGTCGGTGCAAGTATCAAGCACACCGCCAAGGGTGGCATTGAGCTCTTGAATACGCTTAGATAACATCACGGCACCGGGCGCAGCATTAACCGATTCACCACCGCCCACAGGCGTTGCGGTGAGCAGTACCCAAGCGCTGCCATCGGCAATGGCTTTTGCCGCGCCGCCATCTTTACCTTTTAAAGAAGTATCCGTGGTCAGGCCAATTTCCGCAGACACACCCACCAAGAGTTCTTTATCTTGCGGAACCTTAATGGTAGTGACCAAATAGCCATCATTCGTTGCCATTACTTGAGCATCAGCTATCGCATCCGTGATTACGGCGACAGATACAAAGTTAACAGGGTTGTCATTCCAAGCAGCCGCAAATTTTGCCGATGCAGCACCGGCGGCATGAGCGGAAAAAGCAGAACTTGCGATGGATACGGCGAGTAGAAGAGTGTTTAATTTCATGTGAACTCCCTGGTTTGTAAACCATAGTTTTTGATTAATAACTGTGAGCCATAAAACTACTATGGGATCTTCAATATCTTGCTACTGCGGTACTCCACATAACCGTTCTGGTTAAAAATGTGGTCTAAACATTTTAGTCAATTTAAAGAGATTGCAAGTAAAAATTCATTCTTAAGGGTGAGAAAAACAAGGAATATAAAATTTTTTTTGATTTATCGGAAGTTACTTACTATCTTTTCAGATCTTTTTGAATTTCGAAGCGCCAAATGAGCTTTCAAGCGCCCTCCACCTAAAAAATTAACGCATTGTTATTTATCTGTTTTATTTTATCCCCTTCAAGGTCACTGATTCAGTTTGTTCAGGCAACAGAAAAGGAAAAATAAATTTATCGCTCTGCGTAATTTAATTTTTTAAACACCACCTATTTTATTAGCTTGCCCGATAAATTTACTGCTATTTCATTACCTAGCGAAACTTCAGCCCGCACCTGGTCTTGAGACAGCCCTACTGGCACAAACATTCACGCCAACCGGCTAAACAAGGGTTTTTATCCACTTCGACTCATTCCCATTAGCAAAGCCGCATTAAGCACCGCTTTGCGACACTTTTGTACAATTTTGGGTCTTGAGTTAACCACCAACTCTCCCTATGTTTGAGTGACTAGCAACCCAAAGTAATCGCTTTTTTCTCGGCCAATCACTGCCAGTTATAACGCCTTAAAAACAACGATTTCTAATAAAAATAAATAGGTTTTATAAACTATGCTCCGACTTATCGCTTGCTTCGCTGCCACCGCCTTGCTTATTTCCTGTAAATCCATCCCTGAAGACGCTTACTATGCACAGGAGCCAATCGATGTGGGATATTTTGGAAAGTTTGACTATTGGCAGCCCGCAGACAACACATTTAGACTCACCAACACAGCAAAAAAGGCCAGAAATAAGTTAGTAACCGATGGCTTAAGCGTGCTGATATTCGATTATGAGATAGATTCCAATGGTTACGCCCGCAACCTGCGCTTAGTCGAAACCCTTCCCGCGAACTTGATAACCCAGCAAGACTTACTAGACATGGACTATGCCTATCAATCTTGGCAACCAACCAAAGCAAATAACCAGCTTACGCCCGTGACGGTCCGGGAACGCATCATTACTCTGCCCAATGGTGATATCACCATGCCGGAAGATGAACAGAGCATTGAAGCGCGCGTCAAAGCGGTGATCGAGCACTTTAAACAGCGCCAGGATAAGGATAATGCTGCTTGATAGGTAGCCTGAAGGTTTAGATGAAAAGGTAGTTCACGCTTAAACACATAGAAGAAAATCATTCACGTCAGCAATCTACACTTGGAATGGTACTTGAGACTGAAGATAGGATTTCATTACTCTGCGAAATGAATATGTTAAAGCAAAAGTTATTTATTGTTTTCATTATAAATTTACTTTATTTAGTAGTAATAATGCCTATATTGCTTAAATTCAGTGAAATTTATGTTTTCTCGATTTTTTTAGTTGGCTACCTTTCAAATAAATATTTAACAACTCAAATTTGCCCAGTTTGTAAGCGCGAACTCGGCCTAGATTTTTTCTACGCAACCTTAAATGGCAAATGTAAGAGATGTGGATAACATATGGAGTCTCCAAAACTGACACCCACTCTAAATTTTGCTGCATGATGGAATGTTCATGAGTGCTCTCAGGTTTGTGATAAGAACACTAGGTGCATTGCTAGGAACCGCATTTATAATTCTGGGCATCTATTTATTAGTTGATATTAATAGTCGAGACTTTTTGTATTGTTTATCTCTGGTAAGCCTTGGCTTAATGTTTTTAATCTGGTCACTGAGCTCTAGATATCACCAAGGCACCAATAAGGAATAGGAGCTGTAACATTAACGTGAGTTCCCAGGCCAAGGGAAGCTGCCTGATTATTCTTGTTTAATCATCAGGCTCCTGTTCTCGACCGACTTGTCAGCATAAAAGGGATCGCTGCGGCGATAAATCCGCTGCCCATGGCTACCAGCCAGTCGTCTAAATGCAGGGATGACAGGTGTAGCAAGTCGGCCAAAGCCGGGACCTGAATCAGCAAAACACTGACAAGCATGGTTAAGACCACCAAGACCCGGGACGCCAAGGTGCGCAGCCTACTCAGAGTAATGGTAATACCGGCACTGACGCTGGTCAGCGCAACCAGGGCCATGGCTCTGGCATGCTCCACGTCTTCCATCGCCCCCAGGCTGCGGATATAGGCAAAGGTGATCAGCAAGGTAAAAACAACCCCACTGAACACAATGACGCCCCAGTGTCGCCGCGAGAAAAACCGGGCCGGCCCCTTGGCTTGAGCGGGGGCAAGGTGCGAGGTGTCGGCACTGTTTTGAAACACCAGCAAGGCCGTGGGATGAATGATCATCTCCAGCCAGACGATATGTATGGGCAGATAGAGCACGGGGTACCCAAGAAAAGGAATGACCGCGGCGGTCAAGACCAAGGGAATGTGGACCAGCAGCAGGTATTCAAAACTCAGGCGTAGATTGTTAAAGAGCTGGCGCCCCTCGGCGATCGCCTGCACTATGCTGCGAAAGTTATCGTCGAGTAAAATAATCGCCGCGGCCTCATGGACACTGCGGGTACCGCGCTCGCCCATGGCAATGCCGATATCCGCCGACTGAATGGCCGGCACGTCGTTTACCCCATCTCCCGTAACCGCCACTATATCGCCACCTTGCTTAAGGGCGCGCACCAGCGCCAGCTTTTGCGCGGGCACGGCGCGTGCGATAACATCAACCCCATCCAACACTCGGCTATCCTGGTTGGTTAGACTGCTTGCCAATGCTTCCCCTTCTATCACCCTGGGCTTCCCCTGATGCAGGCCTATTTCGCTGGCAATGGCCGTCGCCGTAGCAGGATGATCCCCTGTCACCATAATGACCCGAATTCCCGCTTGCTGGCAGATCTCCACGGCTTCTTTTACACCGTCGCGAAGCGGGTCTTCAAACGCCAGCAGCCCGGCCAACGTAAAACCCTGTTCGGGCTCCTGATCGCACTGGGCCTGGTCATCCAGCTCTTGCCAGGCGCAGGCGATCACCTTGTGCCCGCTTCCCGCCAGCTTTTCGACCTGATGTTGCCACCGCTCTAAATCAGTCTCACCAAGATCGCACAGCGCCAAAATGGTTTCCGGCGCGCCTTTGACCGCGATAAGTTTTGTTGTTCCCTCCCTAATCACCGCCGTCTCGCGCTTGCGATCTTCGGTAAAGGGAAAGGTATGTAATACAGCATGATCCAGTGGAGCACCTGATGCGAGGATAGCCTGATCCATAGGGTCGCCGCTGTCCGCTCGGGATGCATAGGCAGCAATCTGCAGCAGCCGTGTATCGTCCATGCCGCCGACCGCGTAGTGATGCGCGAGTTGCAGGCGCCCCTCGGTTAAGGTGCCCGTTTTATCCGTACAGATACAAGAAACCCGGCCTATGTTCTCTACCACAACGGCACGCCTCACCAAGGCCTGACGACGCGCCAGACGATACACTCCCACCCCGAGAAAGAAGGTGAGCACCACGGGAAACTCTTCCGGCAGCGCCGCTACGGCCAGGGTCAGCCCGCTCAGCAGCGCATCGATGAGGCCATGCCCTTGGTAAAGACGGGTTCCGGCCAAGAGCACACAAATAACACTGGCAATAATAAGCAGCACCTTAACCAGCTCGGCCACGGCCAACTGCAAGGGTGTGCGCTGATGACCGCCATGGATCACCGACTGAATAATTTCACCGTACAAGGTGCCTTTCCCGGTATGGGTTACCAGCATGCGGCCCGACCCGGTCAGTACACGGGTGCCGGCATATCCCCAGTGCGCCGCCGCAACCCGCTCGGTCGCCTTTAGCTTGTCCGGCTCTTGCAGTGCCAACTTATGTACCGGGAAGGCTTCCCCGGTCAAGGTTGACTCATCGACCTGAAGTTGCTGCACAAAAACAAAGACCCCGTCTGCGGGCAGCGAGTCGCCGGGGTCTAAAAGCACCAAGTCACCGGGTACCAGCTCCACGGAGGGAATAATTTGCTCTCCCGCCTGGCGCACAACCCGCGCCTGGGAAGCCAGACGACGCCCCAGGCTTTGGGTTGAGGCTTGAGTGCGCCGATGAAGGTAAGCATCCATGCCAAGAAAGGGTATCAGTGCCAGCAGCAAGATGCCGGCTTCGGTCAATTCGCCAGTGACAGCAAACAGGCCACTGGTGATCAGTAAAAACCACAACATAGGATCTTTAATGGTGTCGATAATCAAAGCCCTGAGGCCGCCGCTGACCTGCTCGGCAATGCGGTTATCGCCATAGCGCATGCGCCGTTGCGTTACTTCCTCACCATCGAGCCCAGAGCCGACTTTTTTCAAGTCATCCAGTCTCTCGGGAGGAATTGTGCGTTGCATAGCGGCGCTCTTGGCTCAGGTTCATAACCCACTAAATATAGGCCGCTTTATAAAGGGGCGATAGGGAAACATCAGCCCGGTTGGATGCTGCGCTATCGCAAAGGGATTGGGTAGAAGCATGATTTGAACAACTCGATGAAAATCAAACGGTACCGAATATAAAGTGGCTGGCTTGGTTATTCCTACTTTAGGGGAAGTGTCTTAGTGAAACATTCACTCGTCCTCATCAAGAACAAGTGCCGTAACGCCTGCTTCTTTCAAAAAAGCCAAAAGTTAACAAAAATGACCGAATATTATACTTTTCTGCACTCGGTCATTTTTTACATTAATTTTATCCATACAAATCAAAGCATTAACATTGGAACAAGGTTTGCTTAGTTAAGCCTCTAAAAACTTATAAAAAGGAACGCTTTTATGAAGGGCAACGTCATTATCGGGGCACTTTTACTGTCGATAACAAGCTTCTCCAGCATAGGAATGAGCGAAGAGGATAAAACAACAATCAGTAATACGATTAAGCAACTTGCGACCGAAAACAAATTAGTAGGGACCCATATGCTGGCTGTCGTAGATCAGAATGGACTTGTACTGTTCACCGGTTATACGAAAGAAAATAAAGCCTTCACTGCGGATACCCCCTTTCTGCTTGCCTCACATACAAAGGCAATGACCAGTACGCTATTTGCGATTTTAGCAGACCAAGGCCAGCTAGATCTAAACGCTCCTCTCGGCACTTATGATGCAAACCCGATAGCCACACCGAAAGTCGACACCTCAGCAATAACAATTAAGCAGCTGCTGACCCACACCGCCGGTTTTACCAGTGTTCAACATTCGTTTAAAACCGCATTTTTAGGATTCGAAGACCAGGTAGACCTTGTTGCTTCTCTCAATAACAAGGTTCTGGTTGCCCCTGACTACTCCTTCAGGTATTCCAATACAGGACCTATCGTTGCCAGCATGATAGCCGAAGAAAAACTCGAAAAAAGCTGGAGTGAACTGATGGATGAGCACCTTTTCTCTGCACTTGGCATGCACAACACCACAACTCGCATCAGTGAGGTGAAGAATATCCTGCCGGGAATTACCAGCGCTCGCAATGGGGACGTTTTTGCATATGGGCACCACAAGGTTGATAAAACCATGCACCCTGCCGGCGGCGTCGTTTCCACCATGGGAGATATGGCAATCTGGCTAAAAGCAAATATTAACCGGGATTACTCGCCCCTGGCCGACCACGATATTTTTACAGCGTTACACAATACGCAGGTTAAACAGAGTAAAGAGTATTTCACTTATAGCCGCGACGGCTATACCTTGGGCTGGGATAGTGCCAGCTACAATGGAGAGCGACTATTAACCCGGTTTGGCAATTATGGCGGATATAGCGTCCACGTGTCGTTTATGCCCGAGCAGAAGCTGGGGATCATTGCCATGACCAATCTGGACACCGCATATGTCTTACCTCACGTAATGGCTAACTTTGCGTATAACACCCTGCTAAAAAAAGACAACGCCCAACAAAACCTTACTGCAGAAAAGGAGCGTTTAACCAAGTCTATAGAAAAAGAACGCGCAAGCGCCCCCGATCTTTCACACATAGTACGGGGAGAAGCCTTAAACCCAGATTTATTGGGCACTTATAACAACAATGAGGCCTGGCCAAATATGCACTTCTATGTAGATAAAGGGCAGGTAAAAGTGAAATGGGGCGAATTGACGGGCACCTTGCTGAAAAATGAGGAGCAATACTACGCCAACTTCGGCGTATTAGAGCGCCCGATATCCTTTTCACCAGCTGGAGCTCAGGCGTATTCACTGACTAATGGCTCGTTGAAATACAGCCAATTAAAATAATACTTGCGTGGTGAAGGGGGAAATGTGAGGACCCATTTACACCGACAAAAAAGGCGCGAAAGCGCCTTTTTTATTTCCTCTCAACCTGTGATTACTCCACGGTAACCGACTTGGCCAGGTTACGAGGCTGGTCGACGTCCGTGCCCTTGATTACGGCTACGTAGTAAGACAGTAGCTGTAATGGGATGGTGTAGACCACAGGGGCAATCACGTTTTCAACATGATTGACGTTGATCACGCGCATGGTGTCGTCAGACTCAAAGTGTGAGTCCTTATCCGCGAACACATAGATGATGCCGCCACGAGCGCGCACTTCTTCCACGTTCGATTTCAGCTTCTCCAACAACTCGTTGTTTGGCGCCACTACAATGATCGGCATATCCGCATCGATTAACGCCAGTGGACCGTGCTTCAACTCACCCGCCGCATAGGCTTCGGCGTGAATGTAGGAAATCTCTTTGAGTTTCAGCGCCCCTTCCATGGCGATGGGGTACTGAGAGCCACGACCAAGGAACAGCGAGTGATGCTTGTCGGCAAATTCTTCCGCCAGGGCTTCGATACCATCAGCAAGCAGTAGCGCTTCTTCCAACTTGTTTGGCAAGGTCTTAATGGCGTTAACAATTTCCGCCTGGTTTAGGCCCTTTTCCTGGGCAATCGATGCGGTTAGCATCAACAAGCCTACAAGTTGCGTGGTGAAGGCCTTGGTTGAGGCCACGCCGATCTCGGCGCCGGCCTTGGTCATAAAGGCCAAATCAGACTCACGCACCAATGACGAGCCAGGTACGTTACAGATAGTCATAGAGGCCATGTAGCCTTGTTCTTTGGCCAGGCGCAAGGCGGCCAGGGTATCGGCTGTTTCACCGGATTGAGAAATGGTTACCAACAGGCTGTTCGGGTGCACAAACGACTCGCGATAACGGAATTCGGAGGCAATCTCGACATTACAGCTGACGCCGGCAAACTGCTCAAGCCAGTAACGGGCCACCATGCCCGAGTGATAAGAGGTACCACAGGCAATGATCTGTACGTGCTGCACGTCTTTAAAGATTTGCGTGGCGCTGTCGCCAAAGGCATCAACGGCTACGCGGTCGTCTTGTAAACGGCCTTCCAGGGTATTGCGCACCGCCATCGGCTGCTCGTAGATTTCTTTAAGCATATAGTGGCGATATTCGCCCTTGCCCGAGGCGTCCTGAGTGATGTTAGATTCCACCACCTCACGCTCCACCGGCTCACCGTTCAGGTCGAAAATTTCCACGCTGTCACGGGTAATACGCGCCACATCGCCTTCTTCCAGGAAGATAAAGGTACGAGTAACGGGTAATAGCGCCAGCTGATCGGAGGCGATAAAGTTCTCGCCCAGACCCAGACCAATTACCAGCGGGCTGCCTGAGCGGGCAACGATGATTTCATTGTCGTTGGCCTTGTCGAATACCACGGTGCCGTAGGCGCCTTCAAGCTGCTTAACCGCCGCTTGCACCGCACTTAACAGGGTATCGTGTTGCTGGCGTAGCTGATGGATAAGGTGCACCATGACCTCGGTATCGGTTTCCGATAGGAAGGTGTAACCATCGCCCTTCAGCGCTTCACGCAGGCTGCTATGGTTTTCAATGATACCGTTGTGCACCAAAGCCAGTTCATTGTTGGATAAATGCGGGTGCGCATTGGCTTCGGTTACACCGCCGTGTGTTGCCCAGCGGGTATGAGCGATACCCGTAGTGCCGGAGACGCCGGCATCGTTTAAGGCGCTCTCAAGCATGGCAACCTTGCCCACGGCTTTAACGCTGTTTAGGGTGTTGCCCTGCAACAAGGCCACACCGGCCGAATCATAACCACGGTATTCAAGGCGCTTTAGGCCTTCAACTAAAATCTTGTTTACTGGGCGCTCTGCAACGGCACCAACTATTCCACACATAAATTCTCCATTTGCACGTATGTGTTGTATTTTTGCCCGATATTGTCGGTCGGGCTTATTCGTTTACCTCGGCACAGATCACCTGCACGCCATGGGCGCTTATTTCCCGGCGCAACTCAGGCGCCAGCTTGCTGTCGGTGATCAGGGTGCTAACCCTTTGCCAAGGCAGTTCTAAATTCGGGATGCGGCGACCGATTTTTTCCGACTCCACCAGCACCACCACATCGCGAGCGGCTTCGGCCATCACCTGGCTTAAACCGATAAGCTCATTGAAGGTGGTGGTTCCACGGGAAACATCGATACCATCGGCGCCTATAAACAGGGTATCGAAATCGTAAGAGCGCAGTACCTGCTCGGCTACTTGGCCCTGGAAGGACTCGGAATGCGGGTCCCAGGTGCCGCCCGTCATCAGCAAGGTGGGCTCATTCTCCAATGCCAGTAGCCGGCTGGCCACATTGATGGCATTGGTCATCACCACCAGGCCGCGTTTGGAGGCCAACTCGGGGATCATCGCCGCCGTGGTGCGGCCGCTGTCGATAATGATGCGGTGGTGATCTTTAATCAACTGCGCCGCCGCCTTGGCAATGGCGCGCTTGCGCGCCGAGTCTAGCGACTCGCTGCCGGCGACTATTTCTTTCGGCAGCGCAATGGCACCGCCATAACGGCGCAATAACAGGCCGCTTTGCTCTAACGAGGCTAAGTCCTTTCGAATCGTAACTTCTGAGGTCTGTAACTGCTCCGCCAGGGCTTCAACCGACACTTCACCCAGCTCATTAACCTGGTTGAGTATGGTGTGGCGGCGCTGTTGAGTGTTACGTTTGGTCATTTAGCAATAAATAAGTTTCGATTCGAAAGATGCGCATTATAGTCGAAACTTTCACCAAAGCTCAATTGCTAAATTGTTACTAAAGCGCGGACATTGATGCCATTGGTTAAGACACCGATAAACGTCCGCACCTTTCTTTAGGGAGGGGCTAACTGAGATGGCGTATCTCAAGATCGGCAATATGCTCTTCCAAGCCGTCATTTGGCCCCAGCTCTTCATAAGCCGATTGCATCTTTAACAGCGCCTGGGTGGCACCGAGCGCCGATAACGCCCGCTCCGCTTCACGCAGCGAATTAAAGGACTGGGTGACATCATGCTGGTCGACCAACATATGGTAATTACCCAGGGTATCTATCACCCCGGCCAAATAATGATTGGCATCGGCATAGCTGAGGATAATGGCACGGTAGTGGCTGTCTGCGAGGGCAGCTTTCAGTAGATTGGCTTGCATGGTGTTGCTCCTAAAATGTGCTCACCTATATTAAACGTAGCAGAGGAACAAACAGATTAAAAAAGGCGCAATCAATGTGCGCCCTATTATTTGTTATTCATACCTCAGGGTAAGCGATGGTCGCGTGCTTGCCGCTTTAAAGGCCAATGTAGCCACGGTAAGCCAGGTGATTGCCGCTACCGTAACAGCAGCAACACCATACACCCATAGTGCCTGGTCGATACGCTCATTAAAGTTTGCCAACCATTGACCAACAAACCAATAAGTTAGCGGGAAGGCGATGACGGTGCTAATGGCCACCAGCAGTAAATATTCCTTAGCCAACAGGTTCACTAAGCTTATACGCGAAGCGCCCAGCACTTTACGCACCGCCACTTCTTTTTGACGTCGCAATGCGGAAAAAGACGCCAAGCCAAAGGTTCCCAGCATGGTTAAGAAAATTGCCAATAAGCTAAACACGTTCACCAACACCGAGATACGTTGATCGTTCTTGTACAAGGCTTGGTAATTATCCGCCACCAGCTCCAGGTCCGGGTTATATACCTTGAGTTCGTCGGCCAGCAGCTGTTTTACCTGAGCCTTAACCGACTCAAACAATTGTGGCTCAAACTTGATGATCAGTTTGCCTTCATTGGCCCAGCTTAAACCACAGATCAAAATAAGTGGCGACGATTCGTCTCGCGCGGAACCCATGGTGATATCGGCAACCACACCGACGATTCGCATCACATCCTGACGGTCATCATCCTTGCTGTACCACAACTTACCGATAGCATCCTCGGGATTACTGTAACCCGCCTGCTGCACCAAGGACTCGGAAATTAAGATGCTGGCGCGGCTGTTGCCTTGCTCGTCTTGGTTATACCAGTCGCTACCATGCGCACTATTAAAGTCACGACCAGCCACCAGTGCCAAACCTAAACTCTCGACGATATCAAAGCCCACGCCAACGAAGGGGATCACGCTATCACGCAAGACGCCATTATCCGAGGTGATGGAAAAGCTGGTATTAAAGGTGGAGGTAAACGAGGCATCACTAATACTGCTCGCCAGCACGCCATCGATGTTATTAATACGCTGAGTAAGGGCATGGTTTTGGCTTATATACAAATCCCTGGCAGGGATATCATCCACCTCCAAACGGTATTGTTTCTCGTAGCCCACCGGAATGGACTGCAGATGCTGCAACTGCTGTTGCAATGAGAAAGCCCCGATGATCAGCGCTATCGATAAGGAGGCCTGCAGGATAAGCAGGGTCTTGCGCACTAAACTGGCGGTACGGCCACGTTGAATATCGCCGCTTAACACCCGTTTTGCACTAAATGCCGACATAAAAAATGCCGGATAGGCGCCAGCCAGCACGCCGACCAGCAAGACAATGGCAATCAGCAGCAGGCCAAAATCAGAGAAATACGCCAACACCAGGTCGCGCTCAACCAATTGATTAAAGGTGGGCAAGACCAACTCGACTAGAATACAGGCCAGCAGTGCGGCAAGCAGGGTAATAAGCACAGACTCCAGCAGGAACTGATTGATAATCTGTCGTTTGCTCGCTCCCAGGGCTTTACGCACACCCACTTCTTTGGCCCGCTTTGCCGCCTGGGCAATGCTCATATTGATAAAATTAAAGGCCGCCAAAACAATCAGCAAAATGCTTAAAGAAAAACTGATCACCACCACGGTGGAGGAGCCGTTTGCCTTAAGTTCATAGCGACTATTGGCATGCAGGTGAATATCGGTCAGCGGCTGAAAGCTGACCTCAACAAAGCCCATTTCCTGATTTGGATAGACGAGCTGCGCATAGGCCTTGGCAAACCGAGCTTGCTCTGCAGCGATATTGGCGTGCTCGCTAAAGCGCACATAAGTGTAGAAGTTGTTGATACGGTAATTTGGCGCTTCTTTAACCATGGCCACCAGGCCGGCAAAGGCAAAGTGAGTGCTGTCGGGCAGATCCTTAAAAATAGCCGTGACCTGATAGCGGGTCTGGCCCTTGCTGATGGTTTCGCCAAGGGCATCGGCACGGCCGAACAGGCGAATCGCCTCGCTTTCGCTCAATGCCATTTTATTCGGAGCCGCCAGAGTCGCATCCAGATCGCCATAAAGCACATCGAGCTGAATAAAATCCCGGATATTGGTGGTTGCCGCAAACAAGTCTTCCATCTTGAAGAAGTTGCCATTGGCATTAAAATCTCCCGACAGCCTGGGATGCATTTGCAATGCAAAGATGTCTTCAATATCGGTGCCTTTCGCCAGATCCCTTACCGCGTATAAATTGGTGATAGGTGCGGAGGTACCCATGGCGGTAAAGTACTGGGACAGGCGATAGGTGCGCTCGGCATTGGGCTGGTACTGATCCACTGCCATTTCAAAACGAGTAAATAAGGCCACCAGAATGGCCGCCGCCAAGCCCACGCTCAAACCGAACAGATTCAAAAAGAAATGCTGTTTGTGCTTGATAAAAGCCCGTACCGCTGAAGATAAATAACTGGTAAACATGATGTCACCTCTAAGTTTTATCGGCTAGCGCTTCCACGGAAGCGCTAACTTATTGTTATTCATATCGTAAGATAAGCGATGGTCTGGTGCTTGCGGCCTTAAAGGCTAAACTTGCAACGGTAACCCAGGTAATCGCTGCCACAGCGGCGGCTGCTACTAAATACACCCACATAGCTTGTTCGATGCGGTCATTAAAGTTTGCTAGCCAATCACCTACTAGCAAGTAAGTCACTGGATATGCAATAGCAATACTCACTGCTACCAGCACTAAGAACTCTTTAGCAATGATATTAACAATACTGATGCGTGATGCGCCTAGAACTTTTCGAACAGCCACTTCCTTCTGACGACGCACTGTTGCAAACGAAGCCAAACCAAAGGTACCTAAGCAGGTTAAGAACACGGCAAGAGCGGTAAAAATTAAAACTACATTCGAAATACGCTCATCACCTTTTAACAAGGTTTTGTAGTTGTCTGCGAGTAAGTTAATTTTAGGCTCATAGATATTGGCTGTACTTGCTAATACCTCAGCGAGCTGAGTTTTAATGTAAGGCAAGTTTTGCTGATCAATCGTTAAAATTAATTCAGATACAGGTGTTAAGAAGTTAAAGCCACACAAAAACATGATATTAGAGTTGGCATCTTTAGCGTTACCTACTTTTACATCTTCAACCACACCCACAACACGCATATCTACGCCGCTACCTGAGTCTTTAATTACCTTACCGATAATGTCACTCATGTTAGTGTAACCCGCTTGTCTTGCGACAGATTCAGTCACAATCGTACCTGTACTTGTTACCCCATTTTCACGGCTTGCCCAATCACCGGCAAACTCGCGGCTGAAATCACGCCCAGCAACCAGTTTTAAACCTAGGGTTTTTACCACATCGTAGCTTGCGCCTACTACAGGAGTTAAGCTGCCAGATGCTTCACCATTTGGCCACGTTGGCATAAGTGTATTATTGATTGAAAGCGTTAAACGGGTATCAATCACTGTTGTTTGCTGTACGCCTTGAATTGCACTAATACGGTTAACTAAGGCATTTTTTTCTTTCGTGAATACTTCCCCTACAGGTAGCTCTGAAATAACCAATCTTTGTGTTGTTTCATAGCCTAAAGGCAAGCTTTGCAAGTAAGTTAACTGCTTTAACAAGGTCACAGAAGCAATAATTAAACCTACTGCCAACGATGCCTGTAGGGTTAGTAAGCTCTTACGAACCCATATTGCTGTATTACCACGCTGTAAGTCACCACTTAAAACTCGTTTTGCACTGAATGACGAAATAAAGAATGCAGGATAAAGCCCAGCTAATATGCCCACAGCAATCGCTACCACAATAATCGCAATACCAAATTCAGAGGCATAGTTGACTACTAATTCGCGGTCTACTAATTGGTTAAAGCTTGGTAAAAAAAGCTCCACTAAGGCACAAGCAATCACCATTGAAAGCATCGAAACCAAAACTGACTCAGATAGAAACTGAGTTACTAATTGGCCTTTACTTGCCCCTAGCGCTTTACGCACACCGACTTCTTTTGCACGTTTAGTCGACTGGGCTACCGTCATATTAATGAAGTTAAAACCTGCAATAAGAATAAGTAACACGCTTAAACCGACACAGATCATCACCACTTGTTTAGCACCGCCCGCTTTCATTTCAAAAGGAGATTTAGCCGTTAGGTGTAAATCAAGTAATGGATGTAGTTCTAAACTAACTTGTTCAAGCATAGAACCGCTAAAAAAGCGCTCTGTTAAGGTTTTAGCTAATGCGTCTGTATCGGTACCCGCAGCTAAACGCATATAAACATAACTACTGTTCACATTAAATTCGCTTGGCTCATGCTTAACATAAACAAGGTTTTTAAAGGCAAAGTGAGTGTTGTCAGCTAAGTCTGCAAACACTGCGCGAACGGTGTACTGTCCTTGTTCGTGCGTCAGCGTTTCACCAACCACATCAGTGCGGCCAAAAATGCGCAGTGCTTCTGTCTCACTTAGGGCCAGGCTGTCTGGTGTACTCATTGCGGTTTTTAAGTCACCCGCAAGCGTTTCCATAGCAATAAAGTTTTCAATATTTGCTGTAGCACCATACAAGGCATTTAACTTATAGCCTTGGTTACGGTAACTCACATCAACCATGGCTTCACGGGTCAGCTCTACCAGAGTTAATCCAAAGACTTCTTCAACCTGACTGTAATCTTCTGCCTGCTTTGACTGCGCATAATTAAAAAGAGGTATCACAGCTAAACCGAGTTTTGAGAAGTCTTGGCCAACGCGATAAACACGCTCAGCATGGGGCTGCTGGCTATCGTAAGACAGCTCATTGATGGCAAAGAGCGCCACCAGAATGGCCGCCGCCAAGCCTACGCTAAGGCCCATCACATTCAAAGCAAAATGCTGTTTTTGCTGCTTAAATGCGCGCAGGGCCGTTATAAGGTAACTGGCGATCATATTAGGCTACCTCAGCGGTCTTAGTGCTCACCGCATTGGCTTTGTCGACCATGATCTGACCGTCCAGCAGGCGCACCAGGCGATCGGCATAATTACCTTCTTTCTCCGAGTGAGTCACCATGATCACCGTGGTGCCCTCGCAGTTAAGCTCGCGCAACATGGCCATTACTTCATCGCCATTTTTGGAGTCCAGGTTACCGGTCGGCTCATCCGCCAAAATAAGTTTAGGGTTAATGACCAAGGCTCTGGCCACCGCCACGCGTTGCTGCTGACCACCGGAAAGTTGCTGCGGTAGATGATCACCGCGATGATCGATGCCGACGCGCTTTAAAATGGCCTCTACACGCTGCTTGCGCTCACTCTTTGAGATATTTTGATACTGTAAAGGCAGCTCAACGTTTTCAAATACAGTCAGTTCGTCAATCAGGTTAAAGCTTTGAAATACAAAGCCGATGGATGCTTTTCTCAGCTCGGCTAACTGTTTTTCACTGTAGCCGGCGATGTCTTCGCCTAGAAACTCAAAGCGGCCGCTACTCGGTGAGTCCAACATGCCCAAAATGGATAACAGGGTCGATTTGCCGCAGCCGGATGGCCCCATGATGGCCAGAAACTCGCCTTCATTCACCGCTAGGTTAATGTCATTTAGTGCTGTTGTTTCAACGTCTTGAGTTCGAAATACACGAGATAAATTAGTAAGTTTAATCATTGTTGTTCCCTTAAAACTGTAATTGTTGTGCTTTATCAAAGTTGCTGTAGCTGGAGGTGATCACCCGATCACCGACCTCAAGACCACTGAGCACTTCGTAGTAATCCTGGTTTTTTCTGCCGAGGCGAATCTCACGGCGCAGCGCCTGGCTGTTGTCCTCACTCATCACATACACCCAGTTACCACCGGAGCTGGTAAAGAAGGCGCCGCGTTTAAGCAATAGGGCATTGGCCTGGCTATCACCCAGCATCAGCTCTATGTCCAGGCTTTGGCCGCGCTTGATGTTGCTGATATCCTTAGGTAAATCGACTTCGATTTGAAACTGTGACTGCTGCACTCTGCTATCTATTTTACTGACCTGAGCATTTACCTTGCCCTGCTCCAGCTCAATGACCACATCCATCCCGGATTGAACCTGGTTGAGATAAAACTCATCGAGGCGTACCACCAGCTTGTACTCGTTGGGGATATCAATTTGCCCTAGTCGCGCGCCACGATCCTTGGACTCACCAATTTCCACATCCAGCTCACTGAGGTAACCGGCAACGGGCGCGGTGATCAGTAAATTTTCCAGATTCTTACGCGCAAACTGCAGGTTTTTCTCCAGCATTTTCGCACTGTCCTGCAGCTGGGCTAATTGCACCTCGCGGATACTGCTTTCCTGCTGCTGGCGTTCCAGTGTCAGCTCCCTGCGTGCCTGGTAATAGGCAAGGTCTTCTTTAATTTCAGCCAACTGCTCCTTGGCCAAGACGCCTTTACTGACCAGGGGTTCGGTTTGTTTTAATCGCCGGCTTAGGTGGGTAATTTTCAGATCGATTTCCAATAGATCGCGGCGCAGATTCAAGCGGCTGGTTTCCATGGTCATCTGGGTATTGCGCAAAAAGTTAAGCTGCTCGGTGACCTGGGCTTCGCGACTCATTACATCCAGCTGCAAGTTGGTGTTGCTTAAGCGCACCAGGGGTTGGCCTTTTTTAACGTACTCACCCTGTTCGACGAGCCGCTCTTCCACCTGGCCCCCGGCTATGGTGTCGAGATAAATACTGGTTCTCGGTACCACCTGACCACGCAGGCTTAAGGCATCGACAAACTCGCCCTGGTGCACCGTGCTTACACTGAGGTTTTGGTCATTTACCGTTTGACTGCGACCCTGGGCATCGCTTTGGGTCAGGCCATAGGCGGCTGCGGCCACCACCAGGCAACCAAGCCCAAGAAGTGATTTCTTAAGGTATTTATCTGTTGCTGAGCGGGCAATTTTCTTATCCATGTCAACGCCTTGCGATTGTTCTAAATGCTAATTACCCATGAATGTAACAATTCCCGTGCCAAAATTTATTTGTCAATAAAAACATATGGTTATATGAATTTTACAGAGTAGGCTCAAGAACATGTGTCCGCTGGTAGAACACTTACCCGATGACTCAACGTCCATTAATGGACACTGTCCCTATTTTGGATTAGGCTACTGAAAACACACAATAATAATTACAAATATGAAACATGCCGGTGCCATTCTCATCGTCGATGACAACCCAGATATTCTGATCGCCGCACGACTACTGCTAAAACAGCACTATCAGGTGGTGAAGACCACGGATAACCCCTTCGATATCGAGGGCATTATCAATGCCCAACAGGAAGCGGATCAGCCCATCGATGTCATCTTGCTGGATATGAACTTTACCCAGGACTCCATCAGCGGGCAGGAAGGGTTTTACTGGCTGAAGAAAATTGCCGCGCAGGACCCCAGCATAGTGGTCTTGTTGATGACCGCATACAGCGATATTCAACTGGCGGTGGATGCCATTAAGGCCGGAGCCGCCGACTTTATCGCCAAACCCTGGCAAAACGAGCAACTGCTGGCCAGCGTGGCTGCGGCCTTTAATCACGGTAAAGATAAGCGCCAGGTTGGACAGCTTAAACGCCAAACCCAGGGGCTTAACGATGCCCTCAACAGCAACAAGTTTGCATTTTTAGGCCAAAGCCAGGCCATGCAACAGGTGTTCGACACCATAGCGAAAGCCGCTCAGACCGACGCCAATATACTGATCACCGGCGAAAGCGGCACTGGCAAGGAGCTCACCGCCCATGCTATTCACCAGCAGAGCCTGCGTCATCAGGGCCCCTTTATCGGCGTAGACATGGGGGCCATGAGCGCCTCCTTGTTGGAAAGTGAACTGTTTGGCCATAAAAAAGGTGCCTTTACCGATGCCAAAGAAGATCGTGTCGGCCGTTTTGAACTCGCCAACGGCGGCAGCCTGTTTTTAGATGAGCTTGGCAACCTGCCACTTGAGCAACAGGTGAAGCTATTGGCGGCGCTGCAAAACCGACAAATCACCCCCCTTGGCGGCACTAAAACCATAGATGTGGATATTCGTTTGATCAGCGCCACCAATGACAATCTGCACCAAAGCGTCAGCGAAGGCCGCTTTCGTCAGGATCTCCTGTATCGTATCAACACGGTGGAAATCGCCCTGCCATCACTGCGCGAACGTCGCGAAGACATTCCCCTGCTGGTGGACTACTACCTCAATCATTTTGGCCAGAAATATAAACGCGAACTCGGTGTCTCAGCTTCAAGCATGCGGGCACTAAGCGACTACCCTTGGCCGGGCAATGTGCGCGAACTGGCCCATGCCATAGAGCGGGCGGTGATCCTCTCAAGTGGCACCGAGCTGGACATAGGCTCTGTGGTCACCTCAGTCACCAATGCGGCCTCGCAAAGCCCACAAGGCGGCGACACTCAGGCATTTTCCACCTTCAATCTTGAAGAGCTGGAACACCAAGCCATTCGCGCCGCCCTCACCCATTATCAGGGCAACGTCAGCCATGCCGCCAAGGCTCTGGGGTTAACCCGGGGCGCCATGTATCGCCGCCTTGAAAAGTACGGACTCTAGCTCGACATGCAAGCACAGACAAAACTCGCCCTTCTCTTGGCGATGCTGCTGGCCAGCATCCTTGGGGCTCAGTATGCCTATACCTTTTGGCACCAGCCCGCCCTGACCTCGGGCCTAATGATTGCCGCCTTGGTAAGCTGCTACGGAATTGTCGTGTTGTTTAGGCGACAAAGCCGCCAGGCGCAACTGGCACTTAAAGCCCTGGCCAATGGCGACAGCAGCCTGGGCCTGGCCCAATCGCACCCGATGCGGGTGCAGTATGACGAGGTTAAAGAGCAAATTCTGCAGGCGCGCTTAGCCGCCGAGCAACAAGCCCAGTTTATGCAGACCCTGCTTATCCACATCGATATGGCGGTGCTGGTGTTTGATCATAAGGGTGACGTCATAGAGCATAACCCCGCGGTAGCCAGGTTACTCGGCAAAGCCATTAAACACACCCAGGATCTAGAGCAAATTGGGCTCTTTATTGAAGAAGCTCAGAGCAACAGCCAGTCCACGGCGCTGTGGCAACGCGGTGAGCAGCAGGACACCCTGTCGGTGCAACTAAGTATTGCCACCATCCAGGGTCAGGCGCTAAAAATCGTGACCCTGCAGTCGATCCATGAGCAGCTGTTGCACAAAGAGCAGCAAGCCTATAAGCGCCTCACCCGGGTGTTGACCCATGAAATCGCTAATTCCATCACCCCGCTGTCGTCTTTGGCGCAAACCTGCACCGGCTTATTGCCCGAGCAATTAAGCTTTGCCGATCAGGAAGATAAGGAAGACCTTGAGCTGGCACTGGCCACACTCAAAAGCCGCACCCAGGGCCTAAGCGACTTTATCGCCCGCTTTCGCTCCATCAGTAATCTGCCAAAGCCGGAGCTTAGCGTGCAATCGTTAGCGACCGTGGTGGAGCATTGCTGCACCCTGTTAAAGCATGACCTGGCACAGCAGCAAATCCACCTTGAGCTGCAGATAACCGCCGACCCCCTGGTGATGTGTGACGCCCGGCAAATTGAGCAGGTGCTGATCAACCTGATTAAAAACGCCATCGAAGCCATGAGCCAGGGCGACAATCGCAAACAACTGCGCCTGGAGATAGATAAAAATGCCCAGGGCCAACTCTATATTGCCGTCAGCGATAGTGGTGGCGGGATCAGCGAGCGGGCTCAGGAAATGATGTTTGTGCCATTTTTTACCACCAAACAACAGGGCTCAGGCATAGGCCTGGCGCTCAGCAAACAAATCATGGTCAGTCATGGCGGCGACCTTATCTACCAGCCGCTGCCCGATGGCGCCTGTTTTCGCTGCATGTTTGGTTAGTGCATAGGCCGGGTAAATTTACGCTCTAAATCTTTCTCTGTGCTATGCTCAAGCCCAGAAGGAACCACCATACGAATCAATGGTCTATCTTGAAGCAAAAAACTAATATTCAGGTGTGGCTCAGTCACTTAAGCTGGCGCTCAGTTTTAGCTCACTTTGTGTTCAGGCTAACCGATTAAGCTCACACCCTTTCGCTATGAGCACCCAAATAGCGCACATGTAACTTTTTATCTTAATAACACTGAATTTTTATGTATCGAATTTTATGTATTTCTTTTCTTCTGGTGTTGGCGGGCTGTCAAAATACGCCGCCGGTTGCCGACCCGGAGCAACAGCAAGAGATGGCGCCGGGCGAGAACAGCACGGCCAACAACACAAATAACACCACCGACACGCAGGACGACCAGCAGGCCAAGGTTGAAACCAAGCTCACGCCACAAGAGGTTGATGATGTATGGCAACGTATTCGTATGCAACTGCGCTTTGCCGACTCCAATCACCCTGCGGTGCAGCGACGTATCGATTGGTATCTGGCACACCCTAACTACATGGAAGAGATCAGCCGCCGAGCCGAGCCCTACCTGTACCATATCGTCACCGAGGTGGAAAAGCGCGACTTGCCCATTGAGTTGGCGCTGATGCCACTGATAGAAAGCGACTTTGATGCCAGTGCCTACTCCCATAAGCATGCCTCGGGTTTATGGCAGCTCACCCCGTCTTTAGCCAAGTATTTTGGTGTAAAAATAAGCCCTTGGTATGACGGTCGCCAGGACGTGTTCGACAGCACTCAGGCGGCGCTGGACTTTATCGAATATCTGCATAAACGCTTTGACGGCGACTGGTATCACACCATTGCCGCCTATAACGTCGGTGAAGGCCGCGTCTTAAAAGCCATTGAACACAATAAAAAGGCCGGTAAAAGCACCGACTTTTTCGCCCTGAAACTGCCCAAGCAAACTCGCCACTATGTCCCTAAACTGCTGGCGGCGGTACAACTGCTTAAGCATCAAAAGATGGAATTTCCGGCCATCACTAACCAGCCAAGCATTACCACCTTGCCGCTGTCCGGTGCCGTGGTGCTGGCGGATAAGAGCAAATGGGGCAAACTGGAGCAGCTCAACCATGGAGTGATCCGCTTTCCTGCCATCATAGATGCCCCGCATGTTGTTGTGCCGTTAGAGAAAAAACAGCAATGGCAAACACTCATCGCCGACCAGCAAAGCGGCGATTACAGCCAATGGCAGCACTACACCATAGCCCGCGGCGATAGCCTGAGCGTGATTGCCGCACGTTATGCGCTCACGGTGCAGCAACTGAAAACCTTTAATAACCTAAAGTCGGACCGCATCCGCATTGGCGACAAACTTATTTTACCGGTGCTCGCGGATGAGCAAATCGAATACAAGGTGGCCCGTGGCGACAGTCTGTGGAAAATAGCCCGTCGTTATCAGGTGAGCGTGGCCAAGCTTAAGCAGTGGAACAACCTCTCTAAAGACACCCTGCGTATTGGCGACACCCTAACGCTGTTTTTATCACGCAGCTAACCCCATAGAAAGAAGGCCGCTAAAAAGCGGCCTAAAAAACGATCCGCACGCAGGCACCCTTTAAGGCCGCGCTTTGCTCCAGTTGAATATCGGCGTCATTCCACAGACACAACTTGCTGACGATGGATAGGCCTAGTCCCACGCCGGTGTGCTCGCGCTGGGCAACCTGATGATTTTTGACAAAAGCCTGGAGTAGTCTGGGACTGAGCTGGTCATTAAAGCCGGGGCCATCATCGGCCACGGTGAGCTCAATACCATGGGGATGAGCACGCAGACCGATATGAATCTGGGTGTGGGCAAAGCGTACGGCATTGCTCATTAGGTTGGTAAGAATACGCAAGAAACTGCGCCTATCCACCTCAATCACCTCGCAGTGACAGTCTATATGTATGCTCAAATCGCTATAGATGCGAAATTTATCACAGCCCTGCTCTAACAACTCCCTGGCATCATGGGCGACCGGGCGGATCGTCGGCTTGCACTGATTAAGCTCGGCATAGGTTAGAAACTCCTCCACCAGCATTTCCAGCTCGGTGAGGTCTTGCAGCACGCTATTACAGTCGACGGCACCGCTTGGCTGGTGAGCGGCCATTTCCAGGGCAAATTTAGCGCGGCTGATGGGCGTGAAAAAGTCGTGGGATACGGCATTGATCAACTGGCGCTGATAATCACTTTGGTTTTTTAATTCTTCGGCCATCTCATCAAAGGCATCGCCGATGCGTTTAATTGCACTTAAACGCCCCAGCCGGGCCTGGGCGCTAAAGTTACCCACGGAGATTTTTTTACTGGCCTGACGTAACCGGGTGAGATCGCGAAATAATGGCCAACACACCAGCAGCACGGCCACCGCGACGCTGGTATAAAACAACATACTGATCAGCGTCTGTTGCGAATCGCGTTGCGCTCGCGGCAAGGGGCCGAGCATCAAGATCCGTTGTTGGCTACCATCGAGGTAGTAAAAAAGTAACTGACTATCTTGATCCAGCATGGGCACTACCGCACCACTGCGCAGCTGCTCGTCTATGTGGGGGTCAAAGTGAATATCGCTCAGGGTTATTGCGCTGATCAGGTGGCTAGTCTGTGGGTTCGGTGTTTGCAGCATGCCCCGAGCTAGGGCAAGCTCGGCGTCACTGGCAATGGCGGTGTCGCCGAGATGGCTGTTAATCAGCCAAGCGCTTATGCCTAGACACAGCACCAGGGTTGAGAAAAGGTAACCATAAACCTTGAGCACTTAGCTCACTTCCACGCATCCGGTGAAAGGATATAACCCTTACCCCATACGGTGATAATGCGACTTGGATGTTCATCGGCATCGCCCAGCTTTTTGCGCAAACGGCTGACACGACCATCTATGGTGCGGTTTTGACCATCGTACTTACGGCCGATAGCGGCTTCGAACAAATGCTCACGACTGACCACCTGACCAACGTTAAAGGCGAGTTTTTCCAACAAGTCGAACTCACCCGTGGTGAGCTCAAGGCGGTCGCCATTTAAGCTCGCCTGACGCTGATAACGATTGATCACCAGGTTGCCTATGGTCAGGGTTTGCGACTGAGCGGCGTTCTTGGCACAGTATTTTAGCTCATTGCGACGCAAGCAGTGATTGATACGCGCCAACAAAATAGAGGGCGAAATAGGCTTTGTAAGGTAGTCCTCGGCACCAAGCTCCAGGGCATGAATGTGATCCACATGACTTTGTCGCGCGGTGAGAAAAATAACCGGCACCGAATACTGGCGCTGCAGCTCTTCAAAAACTTTAAAGCCGTCGCTCTCCGGTAGACCGATATCGAGTAGCACCAGGTCGTAACGCCGCTTCACCATCTCAAATGCAGCGATATGGGGTGAACTAATATGGGTCACGGCAAAACCATTAGAAATTAGGAAGGAAGAGATAAGCTCGGCCAATTTCAGGTCGTCTTCGACATAAAGAATAGATTTTTGTTGTTCACTCATTAAAAAATACTCCAAGCTACCTTGCGACGCTTTTGATTTAGAAAGTGGCGTTGAACGTCGATCATCACCTGCGCAACTTTCTGTTTATCTTGCTTGCGCACTAAATAAATCATCACATCGGAAGCGGATTCTAATGCCAATTTATAGTGCTGGGCACGATTGGGGACGTCACAAATTAGTTCTGGCTCACGGGCTTCAACCTGCAAGCAATAGGTCGTGGTGGGCTCTCCTTGCCAACTTAATAATAGGTTTATCTGGCAGCTGGGCTGGGTTGTTACGCAGGTCTCCGGTTTGGCCTTGATATAGTTTTTTTCAAGCGCGCTGGCGTTGCCGCTGTGTATCAGCAACAGGAATAAGGGGAGGATAAACTGCATAGCCACACGTTGACTCATCAGAAACTCCACGCCACCCCAGCGTAGTAAGAAAGCAGGTGCTGCTTCGATACTAGCGGACTGTCGGCAATTTCGCTGTCGAGCACCTGCCACTTAAGATCGGAAATAAATCGCCAATCTTCATTAATTTGATATTGGTAGGTTAACTGTAAGCTCTTATTGAACGCGTGCTCTGGCTGATAGCGGGAAAAGCCAGCAACAATTTCCTGGCGCTGACTACCGTAATAGTATTTGGTTATCTCATTACTTTGGTACTGAATTTCCGCCGCAGCCAGCAGTAAGTGCTTGTGCCATTGCTGATAACGGGAAAGCACCAGCGAGCCTTCTTGACCATGATGATAGTGAGTGATTTCAGTAAAGTAGCTGGCACTAAGACGCCATTGTTGCCAATCATATAAATATTGGGCACCGGCCAAAAAAGACAGCTCACGATCACGAATTTTGGTGATATCACCGATTTTTTTGGTGTCTCTAGGCTGTTGCTGCGCACTGGGTGGACGCGGAGCCCCCGGCATCACGGTGGATGTCAAGGACGCAACAACCGAGCTCGCTGCCAGGCTGTCAATAAAATACAAACCATCACGATTCATTTTACTGACGAAGGACAACTGGTGGTTGTCATTACTCAAAGGGGTCCAAGACAGTTCAAAATTGCTAAAGGCAAAGTCGCCGTAAAACACTTCGACCTTGGGGATCACATACAGGGGAATATCATCGGCATCATGAATCGGGTTTTCGATTTCACCATAACCGGCACTAAGACCAAACTGCCATCCTGAATGAGCGGTGTAGATTGTCTCTTCACTCGCACTCAGAGCGCCACTGAATAGCGCAATAACCAGTAATAGCCCTGCCTTATACACCTTGCTACCGACTCTCGTTAATGAATAACACCGCTTAAATTGAGGTAGCAGCATCGCCTGAGGGGGGGTCTCAGTCAACGCAATTAATGTACACTTTTGTAACAATTTGGAAACTCTATTAATAATTAAAAAATGTTTTTGCGTAAGAAAAAAAGCCAATTGTTTCCAATTGGCTTTTACTTACTAGGGTCTATGAAAGTTAACCGTTACGAGCTCTGCGAAGCAGCGCTAACGGCATGAATAACAACAGCATCCACGCCATTGAACCGCCTGAAGATTTTGCTTTTTCTGGTGGCGTAACTTCAACCGGATATGTACAGCTACCGTCATCGGTATTGGCTGATGCATCATAGTTTGTTGCACTGGCATCAGTACAACCTAACTCTTCACCATCAGACTCAACCATGAGTAGGAAACTTGTTGATGACATATCAGAGCTGTTAACACTGTCATGTACCGTCACAGTCACTTCGGTCTCACCGTGGAAGTGAGCCGTTGGTGTTAGCGTCACGGTAGAGCCTGACTCATGACCACTGATTTCAGAAGTGAAGTTATCACCAGATACCGTGATCACATTGCTTACCGCGTTTTCATCAGCATATACAACATCAAATGAGATTGTTTCATTCTCAGCGACCGTCATATCACTTAGTTCCAGCACAGTCAGATTGCCATGAACTTCAAGATCAACGCTTAGGCGCTCGGTCTCAGAACCTTCAAGGCCGTTGTTCAAGTACAGGGTATGCACCTGGTTAGCCGCTTTCTCTGACACATATGCATCGAAGCTAACAGAGAACTTGGAGATTTCCGGACCCGTATAGTCCATACACACAACCAGACCGTCTTTAACAACTTCATCCATGTTGTTATAGCCAACGCTGTCACCTAGGTTGATATCCATGGGCATATCACCATTAACCAGGATACGACCATCGGCAGCTTTAAAGCCGATTGAGCCCTGCTCGTCAACTAGGCTTACATTGTCGTAAGCGAATAACATTTCGTATTCACCCGGCTCGTAGTTGATGCTCATACGCATGAACATTTCAAAGTCTATGTTCTGACCTTGGCTATAAGCACGCTCAACGTTATCCCACTCAAGTACCAACCAATCACGTGAATAGGTGTAAGTTGGTGTAATACCTGCGTTTGGATCACCAGGAACACGTGAACTTGCATCGATACGTTGTGGAATGGTGTTATCACCTACCCAGAACGGCGCAATCATGTAAGGAGGTGGCGGCGGGAAGCTCGCAGCACGCGGGAACTCAACATGGAACGGCGTTGTACGACCTTGATCACCGAAGGTAACTAGACCGGCAGGGTTTAGCTTGATTGAATCAAAGTGATACTTGTTAAAGAATGGGAAGGATACATCCATATCCGTATTCATTAACTCTTTGAAGGTGAAATGGAACTCGTTGTAATAACGGCCTTCAACACCCTCAAGTGTACGCCAGCCTAGATCACGTAAGTTCAAGTAGTCTGGGTAAGGAGAGTTCGCAGCAGTTAATGAACAGCTTTGGTCTGTCACATTGGTAGTAACAATATAGTTACGCTCAACGTCCTTAGTGGTTTCCTGTACGCCAACTAATGACAGCACATTATCCGCAACTTCTGGTGCAACCGGTGTTGACGCAGTTGTGGTAACGCTATCCGGAATGATCTGAATGCCTTCAGGGAACTCGGTGCTAAGCGCAAAGTTACGCGCTTGCGCTTCGTTGTTTGCAATCACATCAACTGTAAAACTAACGAGATCACCGGCACTGGCTTTGTTCTTGTCGATGCTAAAAGTCACATCGTCATCAACCTGGTTAATGATCACAGGTACAAACCCTAGATTACCTAAGTCAGTTCCATTCGACGCAAGGTCAAAACCACCGAAGTAAATATCACCGATCTCCATTTCAGGAAGATTGTAGGCAAGGTTAAGGTTGTACTGCTCATAACCTGCAACTTGTTGTTGCTCAGCAGTGACCATTAAGCCACCCACATCATTCATTACCACACCGGTGGCGAAACTGATGTCACGGCCCATATCTTCTTCACCCCAAGGGATGTATTCCGTGTTCATTATTACGGTGAAGTATTCACCGGCATTAGGCTCAACGATGTTACAGAAGTTAGAGATGTTGTAGTTAGTCGACATACATAGCACTTCATCCATGCTCGGCAAGCCGTCTTGGTTAACATCCTGACCCATAAACATGATCGCACGCTTAACTGGCCCATCGCCTAGCATACTGGCGCTATACATCTTCGCGCCTTCGGGTACCGTGGTCCACTCAACATGGTTGATGTTGACCATTTCACCGTCTTCTTCGTGAAGATCAAATGGGTCACCCGCGGTTGTATCTGAGAACAGCTTCACTGTTTTCGCATTTCCTTTAACCATGCCAAAACTGCGAGATGTGAAATCGGTAATTTCCGCGGTGTTGAATGGACCCACTTCTAGTTCTGCAGATGTACGGTGTGCATCGATACGAACATAATCGGGAAGACCACGATCACCTGAGAAGGTCCATACCGGCAGTTCTAGCACAGGCGAATTGCTGTTACTTGAAACCAGCGTTACCTGGCCTTGGTTACCCGTTAAGTCTGTAAATTCAACGGCGCTAGAGTTTTGCTTGCTGGTGGCGGTAATAACAACTTGCTGTGTTTCACCCGCTTTAATATCAAACTGAGCCGGCTCTGCCGTTAGTTCAAAGTTACCGATCCACTCTTCCGTGTGCACTGTCCAGCTTGCATCTTCCGTAGCGGTAAATTCACGTACGAAGGTACAGGTTTGCGCACAGGTATTATCTACTGCATATGCGGTGTTTAAATCCTTCGTGCGGCCGCCTGCGCTTGGATTCGCATCGGCCATATCAGCGATAGACTGATCAAGTGTAAGCCCTGCTTTATCTGCCAGCTCAACACGCATGCGTCCCGCACCCATGTCTTGCAGGCCTGAAAGGAAGCCATCATCCGCATAGTTGTTAAAGAAACGCGCATTGCTGAGTTCATTACCTGCCGTTAGCATCATCGCCGATTGCACCTGAGCGATTGACCACTCTGGATGCGATTGCTGTAACAAGGCGGCTGCACCGGCAACATGCGGGCTTGCCATTGAAGTACCCGACATGGTTTGCCA
Source organism: Pseudoalteromonas sp. BDTF-M6 (assembly GCF_018334135.1). Lineage (NCBI taxonomy): Bacteria > Pseudomonadati > Pseudomonadota > Gammaproteobacteria > Alteromonadales > Pseudoalteromonadaceae > Pseudoalteromonas > Pseudoalteromonas sp. BDTF-M6. The sequence continues at coordinate 58,963 of NZ_JAGXTQ010000002.1, read as the reverse complement.
ATCTGCAGTACGTGGATTATTGGTAAACGGCTGATCATCAGAAGACGGTGCATAAATATCAACACCTGGTGCAGCGATATCCACCATCAAGGTATCAATGCCGAAATATGAAGGTCCACGGCTAGAGAACCAAGCTACACGTTCTTTATCGACAGGTTCGATAACACTTTTCGCACCTGTAATCGTGCCCATATGGCCTGTGCCTGACCCCATCCAGTCAAGGAGTTCCATACCGTCGGCATTGGTAATGTGAATCGTTGGTAGTGGATGTGGAATTACAGGTATCGCACTGCGGTCTTGGAAGCTATGACGGTTGTAAATAATTAAACCTTCAGCACCACCCGCTGCCACGTTTTCTGCTTTGAAATAAAGCGGACGACTGCTACGACGACATACGACGATCACATCTTCTGCGCTTTCATCAATGTCGGCTGTCGCTGGATCATCGGCAAGGTCAAATGTGCCAGCTGGGAAAGGGGCATCACAATCTGCAACCGCATAGCTTGGTGCATTCGGGTTGGAAAAGTTTTCCGCGTTGACAATGACACCGGAAACATCATCAAATGTTAGCGAGAAGCCATCGAAAGGACCCGGAGCCGGTGTATCACCGCCACTTAGGCCCTCTAGCGTTTTCATACCATAGTTTACGACAGAAGAAGGCGTATGTGCCGCAACCGTTGTTACCCAAGGTGAGGAGTGATCCGCCGTAGTTAGCTCTGGGCCAGAGTTACCCGCTGCAACGGCAACGAATACACCGGCATTGGCTGCGTTAAAGAAGGCCTGTTCAATTGGGTCTATCCAAGGATCTTCTTCCAAACCACCTAGAGAAGCATTCAATACATCAACATTGTCGACGATTGACTGTTCAATAGCCGCCAGAATGGTTGTTGTCGGACAGCCGGCATACGGATCGCCGCCGCCACCAGCCCAACATACTTGATAAGAAATAATGTTGGCGTGAGGTGCCATACCTGAGACTTCTTCAAATACCAGGTCGGTTTCCAAACCAGTTGATTGAGGTTCGCTTTGGGTTAATTTGAACGGGACATCATATAAAATGTTACCCGCGGCCGTACCCGCTACGTGTGAGCCGTGGCTGTGGTAATCCTCACCAAAAGCCGGGCGCGATTCATCAAAGACAGGGTCGCTAAATGAATCGGTAATTTCAGGGTAAGAGTAAACACCAACAAGTTTGTTGTTACACTTATCTGAGAATTCAGCCTTAGCACAATCGCCTAAAAATTCTGTGCCGTAAGGGTTAGTGTGTACATAGCCGTCACCGCCTACTTCGGCAAATGATGGATGGTCAGTGTTGATGCCGGTATCGATCACACCAACAACCATGCCTTCACCTTTGTTGCTACCGCCACCAAAGGCATTCGCCCAAACTTGCTTGGCACCGGTTTGCTCAATGGTGTTGAATGTCGACAGCGGATACACCTTGGAACGGGTAATGCGCTTAACGCCCGGCACCTTGGCAAGGCGCATCGCCTCATCCTGGCTCATGGTCGTGGTAAACGCATTGATCGCCACCGAGTAGGCACGCTCTACATTCACACTTAACCCTTGCAGGGCACTTGCTTGCGCCACAAAGTTTTGACGCTGGTTGGTTAGGTATTGGGTATAACCAGAAAGCTCCTGAGTCTTCAAATTCAGGGGCGTGCCTTGTTGCAAGCGAGCGCTGGCAACGATGGATTTGGTTTCCGCCAAACCGTTAATTTGACCATCATAAGCCGATAGCGGCGCATCTTCTAGCTCAACGATATAGGTATGAGCACCATGCACGCCCTCTTCCGCACGGAAGATCTTTCCCTGTTTTTTTACTGTTTTTGCTACATCACCCGACCAGTGACTTTCTTCAATCATGGGCTTAGGTGCATAGTCTGATGATGGCGCAACCCACTGCTCAGAAGCGACATTGACGGCACTGGCCGCTGAGCTTCCGATGTATAAGGCTGAAGCCACCATAAAGGAGACTTTCTTCAAGTTAAACATACTTAACCTTCGGTGTTATTTATTTTTTGTAATGAAGTTGTAATAACTTCCCCTCGCCGATGGTTATGTTTTATTCATATACGTGCAATTTGATGGCAATAAAAAAGACACCTTGATCCATTTTGCGACATGTGTTGCCATCAAATTGCAGACATAAAAAAAGCCGCTTAAAGCGACTTTTTCTAAATATAATAGGCAATTAGCTCTTTTTAACCGGGCGTTGCCAGCCATCCAGGTTACGCTGCTTTGCACGAGCTACAGCCAACTGGTTATCACCCACCTTAGCAGTTACCACTGAGCCGGCACCCACAGTTGCCGTGTTACCAATCTCAACAGGTGCCACCAGCGATGAGTTAGAACCGATAAAGGCGTTATCGCCGATAATGGTTTGCGACTTATTAACGCCATCATAGTTACAGGTAATGGTGCCGGCACCGATATTTACCTTCTCGCCGATTTGCGCATCGCCAAGATAGGTTAGATGATTCGCCTTTGAGCCCTTGCCTAAACGCGACTTTTTCATCTCGACGAAGTTGCCAATGTGCGAGTCTTCTTCCATCACCGCACCGGGGCGCAGGCGTGCAAATGGGCCAAGGGTACATTTGGCAGCCACGGTAGCATCTTCAATCAGGGTGTTGGCCTTAATCACCACACCATCGCCGATTTTACAGTTTTTCAGCACACAGTTAGGACCGATAACAACATCATCCCCCAGCTCGACGTTACCTTCAAAAATAACATTCACATCGATTTGTACGTCTTGCCCGGTTTTTACCTGACCACGTACATCTATACGCGCAGGGTCCGATAAACTGGCACCGTTAATCATCAATTCTTCGGCCTGCCAGGCTTGATAGGCACGCTCTAATTGGGCGAGCTGTACGCGGTTATTAGCGCCTTCCACTTCCATCGGGTGCTCAGGCTGACTAGAGCTGATTTCAACACCCTCAGCGTGCGCCATGGCGACGATATCCGTTAGATAGTATTCGCCCTGGGCATTGTTATTTGAGAGGTTCCCTAACCACTTTTTCAACAGGCCGCCGTTACAGGCCATAATACCAGTATTGATTTCGGTGATCGCTAGCTGCTTAGGGGTTGCGTCTTTTTGTTCAACGATGCCTACTAGTTTGCCGTTTTCACGTAGCATACGGCCATAGCCCGTAGGATTTTCAAGATCGACGGTCAGTACGGCTAAGCCTTGCTCGGGCGTAGCAGCCAATAACTTCTCTAATGTTGATTTCTTGGTGAGTGGTACATCGCCATAAAGGATCAGCACGGTATCGTTATCGCCGATATGTTCTTTTGCAACGGCCACGGCGTGGCCCGTACCCAGCTGCTCGGCCTGCAGCACCCAGTTAAGCTCGTTGCCGGTGAGTTGCTGTTGCAGCATCTCGCCACCGTGGCCATAGACCAGGTTGGTGTGCTTGGCGCCAAGGGCCTTGGCATTGTCGATAACGTGTTGCACCATGGGCTTACCGGCTATCGGGTGCAATACCTTAGGAAGCTTTGAGCGCATGCGAGTACCCTTACCCGCGGCCAAAATAACTGTGGTTAAATTCATTCTAATATCCTTTTTTCGCATCCACTGTCACACGGTTCAATTTGGCGCTTTAAATCAGCACATCCTGTGTCTGGATAGAGTAAAGTCCACTCAAGTCTTGACCAACGCCGTAACTGTACCATTGTGTACAAATTGGCAATATTGTAACCGCTCCACCATGAACATTGAACGAACAGACATAAAAAAACCCACGCTGTTAGCGTGGGTTTTTGCAAACCTTTTCGGTCGATAGCAATTAGCTATTACGCAATAGACGGATTACGCGAAGTTTGGCAAGAGCCTCTTCGAGTTGCACTGCGGCGCGCTGATAATCCAGCTCATCACTTTGTGCTTTATCCATTTGTTCTTGCGCTTCGCGCTTAGCTTGCTCTGCTGCTTGCTCGTCCAGCTCTTCGGCTCGAACGGCTGTATCAGCCAGCACGGTTACGTTATGAGGTTGAACCTCAAGCGTACCGCCTGCAACATAGATGATTTCTTCACCACCTAGCTGCTTAACTAAACGCACCATACCAGGTTTCAGGGCAGTTAGTAGCGGCGCGTGACCTGGGTAAATACCCAATTCACCTTCACTACCTGTCACTTGAAGTGTTTCTACACGACCGGAAAATAACTTTCCTTCTGCGCTCACTACATCAAGATGTACGGTCATAGCTGCCATACTCCCCTCCTAATTACATGCTTTTAGCTTTTTCTTGCGCTTCTTCGATTGAGCCAACCATGTAGAACGCTTGCTCTGGCATGTCGTCGAACTCACCGTTTAGAATGCCTTTAAAGCCTGCAATGGTGTCTTTTAGTGATACGTATTTACCAGGTGCACCTGTGAATACCTCAGCAACGAAGAACGGCTGAGACAGGAAACGCTGGATTTTACGAGCACGTGATACCACTTGCTTATCTTCATCAGACAGCTCGTCCATACCTAGGATGGCGATGATGTCTTTCAGCTCTTTATAACGCTGAAGTACGGTTTGAACGCCACGAGCTGTGTCGTAGTGCTCTTGACCGATTACTAGCGGATCAAGCTGACGTGAAGTTGAGTCAAGTGGGTCAACAGCTGGGTAAATACCTAGAGCTGCGATATCACGAGAAAGTACAACTGTCGCATCTAAGTGGGCGAAAGTAGTCGCCGGAGATGGGTCAGTCAAGTCATCCGCAGGTACGTATACGGCCTGGATTGACGTGATTGAACCAGTCTTAGTAGACGCGATACGCTCCTGTAGTACACCCATCTCTTCTGCAAGAGTTGGCTGGTAACCTACCGCTGAAGGCATACGACCTAGTAGTGCTGATACCTCAGTACCGGCAAGCGTATAACGATAGATGTTATCTACGAAGAAAAGAACGTCACGACCTTCGTCACGGAACTTCTCAGCCATAGTTAGACCAGTCAAAGCAACACGTAGACGGTTACCCGGTGGCTCGTTCATCTGACCGTATACAAGCGATACTTTATCAAGTACGTTTGAATCGTTCATTTCGTGATAGAAGTCGTTACCCTCACGAGTACGCTCACCAACACCGGCGAATACAGAGTAACCACTGTGCTCGATCGCGATGTTACGGATAAGTTCCATCATGTTTACGGTTTTACCTACACCAGCACCACCGAATAGACCTACTTTACCACCCTTAGCGAATGGACATACAAGGTCGATTACTTTGATACCAGTCTCAAGTAGTTCTACCGAGCTTGACTGATCTTCGTACGAAGGTGCTTCGCGGTGAATTGACATACGCTCTTCTTCGCCGATTGGGCCAGCTTCGTCAATTGCTTCACCTAGTACGTTCATGATACGACCAAGAGTAGCTTTACCTACTGGAACCTTGATCGCTTCACCTGTGTTTTCTACTGCTGTACCACGACGTAGACCGTCGGTAGTACCAAGTGCGATACCACGTACCACACCGCCGCCTAGCTGCTGCTGAACTTCTAGTGTCAGACCTGCTAGGTCGCCGTCTGTAACTTTTAGTGCGTCATATACGGCAGGCACGTTGTCTTGTGGGAACTCGATGTCCACAACGGCGCCGATAATTTGGACGACCTTACCTAAACTCATGTCTATTCCTCTCGTTAATCTTTGCCCGAAGCATTAAACTGCTGCTGATCCGCCAACAATCTCACTGATTTCTTGTGTGATTGCGGCCTGACGAGCCTTGTTATAAACAAGCTGTAACTCATCCATCAGGTCGCCGGCGTTATCCGTTGCGGCTTTCATCGCAACCATACGGGCGGCCTGCTCAGAGGCAGCATTTTCAACCACACCTTGATATACCTGAGATTCTACAAAGCGAACCATTAGTGTTTCCAAAAGGGCTTTTGGATCTGGCTCGTAGATGTAGTCCCAGCGGTGTGCTAGTTCTTCGCTTTCTGTTTTCGGCAAAGGCAACAATTGATCGATTGTTGGTTCTTGCTTCATGGTGTTTACAAACTTATTGTAAACAACAAACAAGCGGTCTAATTTGCCTTCGTTGTATGCATCAAGCATAACTTTTACAGGACCAATTACGTCCTGAACCGAAGGCGCATCGCCTAGACCTGATTTTTTGGCAAGCACAGAGCCACCAAAACGCTGGAAGAAACCGGCAGCCTTGCTACCTAGTACGGCGAAATCCGCAGATACGCCTTTTTCTTTCCATGCTTTGATTTCTAGGGCTACTTTCTTGAACTCGTTTGAGTTCAAGCCACCACATAAACCACGGTCGGTAGAGATGACGATATAACCAACGCGCTTGACCTCACGCTCTTCCAAATAGGAATGGCGATATTCGAGGCTAGCATTAGCAACATGACCGATCACTTTGCGTAAGTTTTCAGCGTATGGACGGCTTGAAGCCACACGGTCTTGCGCCTTCTTCATTTTAGAAGCGGCAACCATTTCCATAGCGCTAGTGATCTTCTGAGTATTCTTGATACTCCCGATCTTGCTTTTTATCTCTTTTCCGCTGGCCATGACTCTTTCTCCGAATCTGGGTGAGTTTTAAAATTAAAACTCACCGTTCATAACTAATTACCAAGTTTGCGTAGACTTGAACTTCTCTAGAAGTTCTTTCAGCTGCGCTTCGATCTCGGCGTTGTAGTTACCAGTTTCATTGATTTGAGCCATTAGCTCTGCGTAAGTGCTGTTTGCGTAAGAAATAAGAGCCGCTTCGAAATCCATGATTTTCGCGATTTCGATGTCTTTTAGATAGCCCTTTTCAGCAGCAAATAGCGACAGAGACATTTCCGCAACAGACATAGGTGCGTACTGTTTCTGTTTCATTAGCTCTGTTACGCGCTCACCGTGCTCAAGCTGGGCACGAGTTGCATCGTCAAGGTCAGAAGCGAACTGAGAGAACGCCGCTAGTTCACGGTACTGAGCTAGCGCTAGACGGATACCACCACCTAGTTTCTTAACGATTTTAGTTTGCGCGGCACCACCTACACGAGATACCGAGATACCAGCGTTAACGGCTGGACGGATACCCGCGTTGAACAAGTCAGTTTCTAGGAAGATCTGACCGTCGGTGATAGAGATAACGTTTGTAGGTACGAACGCAGAAACGTCACCACCTTGAGTTTCAATGATAGGCAATGCCGTCAATGAACCTGTTTTACCTTTCACTTCACCGTTAGTGAACTTCTCAACGTAATCAGCGTTTACACGCGATGCACGCTCTAGAAGACGTGAGTGAAGGTAGAATACGTCACCTGGGTAAGCTTCACGACCTGGTGGACGCTTAAGTAGTAGTGAGATCTGACGGTAAGCAACAGCTTGCTTAGAAAGATCATCATATACGATTAGCGCGTCTTCACCGCGGTCACGGAAGTATTCACCCATAGTACAACCAGCAAATGGCGCTAGGTATTGTAGCGCTGCTGATTCAGAAGCAGATGCAACAACAACAATCGTGTTCTCTAGTGCACCGTGCTCTTCAAGTTTACGTACTACGTTAGCGATAGTAGATGCTTTTTGACCAACCGCTACGTACACACACTTAACGCCTGTGCCTTTTTGGTTGATGATAGCATCGATAGCTAGTGCAGTTTTACCAGTCTGACGGTCACCGATTACAAGCTCACGCTGACCACGACCAACTGGAATCATCGCATCGATAGACTTATAACCAGTTTGTACTGGCTCATCTACTGATTGACGCTCGATTACGCCTGGTGCGATTTTTTCAACTGGCTCGAAACCGTCGTTATCTAGAGCGCCTTTACCATCGATAGGTGCACCTAGTGTGTTAACAACACGACCAAGTAGACCACGACCAACAGGTACTTCAAGGATACGACCGGTAGATTGTACTTTTACGCCTTCTTTAAGGTCTGCGTATGGACCCATTACTACGGCACCTACTGAGTCACGCTCAAGGTTTAGTGCGATAGCATAACGGTTGCCAGGAAGCTCAATCATCTCACCTTGCATACAGTCAGCTAGACCGTGGATGCGGATGATACCGTCAGTAACAGATACGATAGTACCTTCGTTACGAGCTTCACTTACAACTTCGAACTGCTCAATACGTTTTTTGATCAGATCAGAAATTTCAGTGGAATTAAGTTGCATGCTCTTCTTCCCAATTACGATTGTAGTGTAGTGGCCAGACGGCTAAGTTTGCCGCTGATACTGCCATCGATTACGGTGTCGCCGGCTTTAATAACCAGACCACCAACAACCGTGTTATCAACACTACAATTCAGCTTAACTTTGCGTGCGAAACGTTTTTCAAGTGCCGCGACTAGTTTCTCTTGCTGCGCTGCAGCAAGCTCGGTTGCAGAAACGACGTCAACGTCGATTTCTTTGTCATAATCCGCTTTAAATTCAGCGAATAATTGTGCAACCGCCGGTAGGGCGACTAAACGTCCATTTTCGGCCATTACCTTTACCAGGTTCTGGCCATATTCGTTGAGTTGCTCTGCACAAAGCTGAATCATAGTTTCAGCTTGTTTTTCAGCAGAGGCACTGCTCGACAGGAATCGAGTAACTTGCTCGTTCTTCGCTACTTCACCAGCGAAAAACAGCATCTCGTTCCAGATGTCGACCGCACCTTTGTCAACGGCAAATTCAAAAGCCGCTTTAGCGTATGGGCGAGCGATAGTAGTCAGTTCAGACATGCTCATACCCTCCTATTAAAGCTCGGCAACAAGTTTTTCAACTATGTCGCTGTGCGCGGCTTCATTGATTTCGCGCTCTAAGATCTTCTCGGCACCGATAACCGCTAGAGAAGCAACTTGCTTACGCAATTCTTCTTTGGCACGGTTACGCTCGGCTTCGATTTCTGAATGACCTTGAGCAATGATTTTTTCACGCTCTTCGTGACCACGAGATGTCTCTTCGTCAACGATTTGCGTCGCACGCTTTTTAGCTTGCTCGATGATTTCAGCAGCTTCTGCTTTAGCTTCTTTAAGTTGCTCGGTTGCTTTTTTACGAGCAAGTTCAAGATCTTTTTCAGCTTTATCAGAGGCAGCTAAACCATCTTCAATTTTCTTTTGGCGAGCCTCGATTGCACCGTTTAGTGGTGGCCACACGAACTTCATGCAGAACCATACAAAAACGATGAAAGCGATTAATTCACCAATTAGAGTGGCGTTTAAGTTCACGACCGCTCCTCCTTACATTTTGTTCGCAAAATAGTAGAAATTAACCTGCAAATGGAGCTAGAGCGAACAACATGTATAGACCGATACCTACACCGATCATCGCGATAGCATCGATAAGACCAGCTACGATGAACATTTTAACTTGTAGTTGAGGTGCAAGCTCAGGCTGACGAGCAGCTGATTCTAGGAATTTACCACCTAGGTTACCGAAACCGATAGCAGTACCAAGGGCACCAAAACCGATAAGTAGGGCAACAGCGATATATTTAAGGCCGATTACGATTTCCATTATTGTCTCCAATATTTTTGTAAATGATTAAAGTTAAAGTTAAAGTTAAAAAAATCTTTTTTGAGCCGGTTCTTAATGGTTGTCTTCAGACGCCATGCTCAGGTAAACAATTGTCAGCATCATGAAGATGAATGCTTGCAATACGATAACCAGGATGTGGAATACCGCCCATACAAAGTGCAGCGGCAATTGGAACAAACCAAGCGCAGCAATTAGGATGAAGATAAGTTCACCAGCATAAAGGTTACCGAATAGACGTAAGCCCAATGAAACCGGCTTCGCGATTAGAGTTACTGATTCTAAAAGCAAGTTAACCGGAATAAATAGGACTTGAACAACCACGTTTTTAGAACTGAATGGGTGAAGCGTTAGCTCCTTGATAAAGCCCATTAAGCCCTTAACACGAATCGAATAGAAGATGATGAGTGCAAACACCCCGATACCTAGCGCTAGGGTTAGGTTAAGGTCGGTTGTTGGTACCACCTTCATGTATACATCGTGAGAACTTTCTACGGCACCTGAAAGTACGCCGATTTGACCTGCAAGTGCAGGAAGGAAATCAACCGGGATCAAGTCCATTAAGTTCATCAGGAATACCCAGACGAAAATTGTCAGAGCAAGAGGAGCGATTAGTCGACTTCTACCGTGGAAAGTATCTTTCACGTTTTGATCGACGAATTCTACGACCATCTCGATAAAGCACTGAAATTTCCCGGGAACGCCAAGCGTTGCTTTGTTCGCAGCGCGCTTAAAGATCCATAAGAAAATCAGTCCAAGACCGATAGACCATGCGAGGGTATCTACATTCAGCTTCCAAAACCAACCGTCGCCAATACTGACTTGACCGTTAGTTAAATGGTGCTGGATGTAACCCGTTAAGGTAAGTTCTTCACCTGCAGCCATGTTTTATCCCAAAAGTTAATGATTAAAAAAAATCGGCGCTAACCACTGTGTAAACGTCACCAATATAAAGCAGGAAAAAAATGGCAACGCCATTACCGGATAAAGCTTAAATATCAGTGCGAACAAGAAAATCGTTAGCAAAAATTTTAATCCGTTGCCTCTTTTAAATGAGGCATACACTTGTTTTGCCTTGCTTGCGCCCACATATCGAAACGCATAGATAGCAAACAAAAAGTTAGGAAGTACCGCCACCAGTCCACCAGCCAATGCTGAAACCGCGGCATCTACTTCCCAACCTACTAAAACTATTACTGCAGCTATAATTGCTACGACACCCTGAAGAAGAACGCCTTTTAATGCGGCTTGGCGATACGGGCCAGACAACCTTTGCGTCACTTTCTATTAACCTTAATTACGTTAAGTTTCATTGGGGTGCTAAAACTGGCGAAATTATACTGATTTCTGGCCAATTTGCAACTTGAGCGGGATGAAATTGTGTCAATTTCACCCCCGTGATTACGGGGGCGAGAAGGGGATAATTAAACCTGATTTCGCTGCGGGTCGATACGCTCTAAAATACCTTCAAGCTCGTCTAAATTAGTGTAAGAAATCACTAGCTTACCCTTGCCTTTCTGGTTGTAGTTTATTTCGACCTTGGCACCGAGATTATCTTGGAGCTTTTGCTCTAACTGTTTGACATCTGGGTCTTTTTCTTTTTTAACCGGTTTTTCTGAGGGTTCCAACAGGGAACGCACCAGCTTTTCCGTCTCACGTACGGTTAATGCCTTGGCCACGGCGCTGCGAGCGGCCTCAGATTGCGCTTCACCACTGAGCGCCAACAGACAACGAGCATGACCCATCTCGATATCGCCATGCTCTAACATAATTTTTACATCGTCATTGAGGTTGTTCAGACGCAGCAAATTAGTCACTGTGGTACGAGATTTACCCACCGCATCGGCCACCTGTTGATGCGTCAAGGCAAACTCTTGGATCAAACGCTCCAGGGCGATGGCTTCTTCCATGGCGTTGAGGTCTTCACGCTGAATATTCTCAATCAGGGCGATGGCCACCGCGGCTTCATCCGGTACATCCTTGATTAAACAAGGGACCATATCGAGTTTAGCCAATTGCGCGGCGCGCCAGCGACGCTCACCGGCAATGATTTCGTACTGCTGTTCGCCTAACTGACGCACTACAATGGGCTGAATAATGCCTTGGGCACGAATTGAACTCGCCAGTTCTTCAAGCGCGTCTTCGGCCATATCCTTGCGCGGCTGATACTTGCCGGGGCGTAAAAACTCGATCGCCAGCTTTTGCAGCTCGCCTTTAACGGCTTGCTCGCTTGGCCCGTCATTGGCGCTTTGCTCTGACGCGGGTGCGGCGGGTTTTGACGACGTGAGTAGGGCATCCAGGCCCCTTCCTAATCCACGTTTTTTAGCAGACATTGATTCGCTTACCTCTAGATTTAGGCGACTGCAGGTGTTTGTTTTTCTTTGCGGCGCAGCATTTCACCGGCCAAGGCCAGATATGCCTTGGCTCCCGCAGAGGCTCTGTCGTAATACATGGCCGGGGCACCAAAGCTGGGTGCTTCTGCAAGTCGAACGTTGCGCGGAATAACAGTCCGATAGACCTTATCGCCAAAGTGCTGTTTCAGCTGTTCGGAAACATCGTTGGCAAGGCGGTTGCGCGGATCGTACATGGTTCGCAAAATGCCTTCAATCTGTAATTTGGGGTTAACCAGTTGTGCTAATTGCTCTATGGTGCCCATCAATGCGGTGATCCCTTCCAGCGCATAATATTCACACTGCATGGGAACCAACACCGAGTCGGCGGCGGCCATGGCATTAACGGTAAGCATATTCAACGACGGCGGACAGTCGATAAAAATATACTCGTAGTCGGCAAGGATCTTTTCCAAGGCGTTGCGCAAACGTACTTCGCGGGCAAACAATTCCATCAGTTTCACTTCCGCCGCGGTAACATCACCGTTGGCGGCGATCAAGTGATACTCACCCGAAGTCTGAGTGATCACCACCTCTTCGAAGGGTTTATCTTCGATCAGTAGATCATAGACGGTAGCAACATCGTCGTACTTATCAACGCCGCTGCCCATGGTGGCATTGCCCTGAGGATCGAGATCGATCAATAACACCTTACGTTTGGTCGCAGCCATTGAGGCCGCCAAATTTACGGCTGTGGTGGTTTTACCCACACCGCCTTTTTGGTTTGCAATAGCAATGACTTTAGCCACGTTGATCCTCGCCAATTAATTTTTTCTTAGAATTATAAGATGGCGCTCGCCCTCTAATTCAGGAACCCTAAGCTCAATATTTTGCTCGAAACTGAAGCCATCGGGAAGGTGTGCTAATTCCTGCTCAGGGTACTGGCCTTTAAGCGCAATAAAGCGGCCGTCCTGATCAATTAAATGCGCGCACCAATGCAGCATATCATCAATAGAGGCAAAGGCGCGAGATAGCACTCCATCTAATTTAACACTTGGCTGATATTCTTCAACTCGACTCTGCACCGGGGTTACATTTTTTAGGCCAAGCTCATGTTTCACCTGCTTTAAGAAGGTGACGCGCTTGCCAAGACTATCGAGTAATACGAACTCGGTATCGGGCAGGGCAATGGCCAAAACCATACCGGGTAAACCAGGTCCAGTCCCCACATCGATGTAGTGTTGACCTTTAAGGTGCTCGGCCACAACCAGGCTATCCATGATGTGCTTAACCAGCATGTCTTTAGGATCGCGAACGGAGGTAAGGTTGTAGGCTTTGTTCCACTTGTCCAGCAAAGCAACGTAGGCAAGTAATTGCTGAATCTGTTGCTCACTAAGAGAAATGCTGGCCTTAGCCAGCAATTGTTTAAATTTGTTTTCTAACACGCTTGCTCTTGGTTACGCCGATTTGCGCAACATACCTTGCTTCTTGAGATACACCAATAATAACGAAATCGCCGCTGGAGTAATACCAGAAATACGCGATGCCTGGCCGATAGTGTCGGGACGTGCATCGGTCAGTTTGGCGACCACTTCGTTCGACAAGCCGGAAACCTGGCTGTAATCGAATTCTTTTGGCAACAAGGTTTGCTCATGGCGCAGTTGCTTGGCAATTTCATCCTGCTGACGGGCAATATAACCGGCGTACTTGGTTTGAATCGCGACCTGCTCAAGGGCTTGCTCGTTGTCTGAGCCAGAAGCCAAGCCGTCAATTGCCATCAGATCCTTGTAACTGATCTCCGGACGACGCAATAGGTCTTCCAGGCTAGCTTCGCGGGTCATTGGCGACTTAAGCAGTTCGTTGACCGAATTCAAGGCCGGATGATCTTTGTGGATCCAGGTCGAGCGAATACGCTGGGTTTCCTGCTCCATCACTTCCAGCTTGTCATTGAACGCAGCCCAGCGCTCATCACATACCAGGCCTAGCTCTCGTCCTTTGGCCGTTAAGCGTAGATCGGCATTGTCTTCACGCAGCAACAGGCGGTATTCGGCACGGGAGGTAAACATGCGGTACGGTTCTTTGGTGCCTAGGGTTGCCAGGTCGTCGATCAATACGCCGGTGTAGGCTTCGTCACGACGTGGCGTCCATGAATCCTTGCCTTGCACTTGCAATGCCGCGTTCATACCGGCGATCAAGCCTTGGGCACCGGCTTCTTCATAACCCGTGGTGCCATTGATTTGACCAGCAAAGAACAGGCCATTGATAAATTTGGTTTCCAGCGATGGTTTTAGATCGCGGGGATCGAAGAAGTCATACTCGATGGCGTAACCAGGACGACAAATATGAGCATTTTCAAAACCGGCAATGCTACGCACTATGTCCATTTGCACATCGAACGGCAGGCTAGTGCTGATACCGTTAGGGTACAGCTCATAAGAAGTTAGGCCCTCAGGCTCAACGAAGATCTGGTGTTTGTCTTTATCGGCAAAACGAACGATCTTATCTTCGATTGACGGACAATAACGCGGACCTATGCCTTCAATCACACCGGAATACATGGGTGAGCGATGCAGGTTGTCGTTAATGATCTGATGCGTTTTCTCGTTGGTGTAGGTGATATAACAGGGGATCTGTTTCGGGTGATCACTGGCCTTGCCCATAAATGAGAAAACCGGAGTTGGGGTATCACCAGGCTGAGTTTGCATCTTACTAAAGTCCACGGTTCGCGCATCAATACGTGGTGGTGTACCTGTTTTCAGGCGATCAACGCGAAACGGTAATTCGCGTAGTCGACGTGCCAGTGCGATCGAAGGAGGATCACCTGCGCGGCCTCCTTGGAAGTTTTCTAAACCAATATGAATTTGGCCACCAAGGAAGGTACCTACGGTTAATACCACGCTTTGAGCACTGAACTTTAAGCCCATCTGGGTAACAACGCCGGTAACCTTATCACCTTCAACGATAAGATCATCACAGGATTGCTGGAAGATCTTCAGGTTTTCCTGGCGTTGCAAAATGGCTTGGATCTCGGCTTTGTAGAGAGCGCGATCCGCCTGAGCACGGGTTGCTCGTACCGCTGGGCCCTTAGAAGAATTTAGGGTTCTGAACTGGATCCCGCCTTTGTCGATGGCTTTGGCCATAGCGCCGCCCAAGGCATCGATCTCTTTAACTAAATGACCTTTACCTATGCCACCGATCGCTGGATTACAAGACATTTGGCCAAGGGTGTCCATGTTATGTGTCAACAGCAGGGTATTCATGCCCATACGTGCCGCAGCTAATGCCGCTTCGGTGCCAGCATGACCGCCGCCTACAACAATGACATCAAAGTGTTCATGGAAAATCATTTAACGTTTCCTACAACCGGTGAAAGAGAAAAGGGTGCGTATTCTACCTAGAAAATGAGGGAAGGGAAACGGTTAAATAGTGTTCAAGATCTCGAAGTGGATCATATATAAAATAAAGGATCTTTAAAGAGATCTTTTATTGATCTTACTATTAGTCTCGTCCAGATCTGTTGATAACCGATAAAAACTTTATAAATTCAATAGATTGAGCGATCTTAATTGTTGTAGATATGATCGGATCTAAGGGCTAATAAGCTCTGATCAAATAGCTGTTTTATACACAGGCCAATTCGCGATAGATCTTATCAAGTGCATAATCATCGCTTGGATCGCATGATACTAAGCTTTTATCCACATTCAGATCTAACTTTTCGATATTTTGTGAATAAGTATTGGGTAAGATCCTTATGCACTTTTCCATGCTTGCAGCAAATTAGGCAGCCATTGCTCAGCAGTATCTTCCGGTAGCTCTTCGCCAAGCACATCTATTTCTAGTTGCGGCAATAGCAGGGTGGCACCCTTGGTTTGTAACAAGGAAACGATATTTTTAGCGGCAAAGTTAAAGGTGTCGTAGCTGGAGTCGCCAACTCCTATAACCGCAAAACGAACTCCATCAAGCGGCTCACTTGTTGCTAATTGCTCGATAAATGCCAGTAAATTATCGGGATAATCCCCTGCGCCATGGGTTGAAGTACAGATCAACCAGGGATGATCCCTATCTATATGTTGTAGCTCGGGTTGCTCGTGCAACTGACTTTGTACACCTTGATCCGCCAAAAGTTGGCTTAAATGTTCGGCCACATACTCGGTGCCGCCCATCTGGCTGCCTATGATAATTTCCAGCTGTTTCATGTCGTCAAACTAGTCGTTCAATTGGCCTGTATGATACCTGATCTCGTACATCACTCAATGGATCTCTTTATCAGTGCATAAATAATTACTTTGTAAAATGTGGAATCTTCTTTTAGTAATATGAAATATATAGTTTTTTTATGATTTTAAGTTGTTGATAAAAAGTCGATAAGCTTAGGTTAAATAGCCATTCCCGGTCATCAAAAAGGGATTAAAAGGGGCTGTTGGCTTATTTATTAGGGGTGTGAATTATTTGCTTGTGGATAATGATCGTTCCGTGCAAATGGAGACATAATTTTAGATCTATATATTTATTTTTTAGATCTAAAACTTCTATAGGCCACCCCGATCTTTGCGTTTTTGGTGGTTTAAATGACCATTTTGACGATCCGATCCTGTCATCAACGAGCATTATTTTATTCTGGACGTAAAAAAAGCCTAAATGATGAACGCTTGTGATAAGAAATACGTGCCTTGAATAGGTATAAATAGTCTTACTTTTGCTTTGTGATCGATTATTATTAGTGTGCTAATAACCTGAAACTGATGTGTAAATATTCAAAGGGAGTAGAAATGTTGTTGTCTGGACGTATAAGGTTTATGTGTCTGTTTGTTTTATTTTTATTGTTCGGGTGCCACAAGCACAATAGAGATGAACGAATAGTTGATATTGAAGCTCTTTCTACCCCGGTTGTTATGGCTGCATCCAAAGGATCTCAGGATGGTGTTCATTTAACCTGGCCACCGGTCCCCGGTGCCGGCAGTTATGCACTTCATCGCTGTGAAGTGCCCGAAGGTATCACCGATGATCTGGTCGAGTCCACACCAACAGATTGTGGTGGGCCGATTATTATCACCTCTGAACTTGGCTATATTGATGTGCCGCCGCAAACCGCTCCTCAAGCCTATGTTTACCGCCTTAGGGCTTGCTCTGCGAGTGATGCGAATATATGCGGAACGATTATAGCCTCAGTGGTCGCGGCGCAGGCTAGTGCGCCGGAAGTCCCTCAACTGACAACTAATATTGGTGATCATGGACGCCAGGTTATCTCCGGTTTGACCACAACATTACATGCTTTTGTCTATAACGCTTCGGGTAACGTGATCTGGAACTGGAAACAAGAGGGCGGTCCAAAGGTCACCCTAGTAGGTGCCGACACTTCTGAACTGAGTTTCACTGCCCCCGATGTTATGACCAATACCCTGTTGTCATTTGAGTTGAGGGCATCGGATGCCAATGGTAATGGTCGTCCGTCAAAAGTAGCTATCACCGTTGTTCCCGCCAATAACGTGAGTGTAAAAGCGGGCTCATCGTCGCGATTAACCCAGTCTGGCCATAAGGTAACTTTGCATGCGCGAGGCAGTGATTCGGGTTTAGACTATCAATGGCGCCAGATTGCACCGGATTCACCTATTATCACCCTCAATGGGGCTGATACGGCAAACCCAGACTTTATCGTGCCTTCCATGCCTCAAGGTGGGATTTTACATTTTGAGGTGAAAGTTACAGATCCCGTTACCGGCAGAAATGCTAGTGCCAGAACTGCGGTTGAAGTGCAATATGCAGTTCCTACAGCAACTCCGATCCTTGAACCATCGCAGACACCGGATCCGGTACCAACCCCTGTGCCAATGGCTGCTCCCTTACTGAAACCTTTATTGATCGCACAACCATTGCAAGTGCCCCATCCTCGTCAGGTAGAACCTGTGCCTAGCCCTATTTTGGTACCACCCAAAGTGCCGCCACAAGCGTTAGTTTTACTTGCCCCCCCTGCCGTCGCAGCGACTGGAGGAACTCGCGTTGAACTGAGTATGACAGTCAATGGCGGTCGCCCTCCTTACCAATGGCAATGGATACAAAGCAGCGGCCCCACAGCAAACTTGGAGACCAGCGCACAAGAAGTATTAACAGTGCAATTGCCCGTTGTAGACGCTGCTCAGGTACTTACTTTTGAAGCTAAAGTTACCGATTCAGAGGGGATTGAACGGACCGCCGAAGCGGTGGTGCACGCAATGTTAACACCTGAGGTTGCAACTGGAGTGACTCCCACTCCGATCACGTCTCTTGAACCTCGCCTTGTGGTGGTGGGTGAGCCTGCACCTGTATTGAACTCTCCATTAAGTGATTTGACCGTGGATCAAATAGCGGGCCCAAAATTGCAAATAGCTCAGCAACCAGACAGCGGTGGTACGGGAACCCAGATCTTGGTAACCGCGCCTTTAGTTAAACAACATTCGGCACACGCTATGTTATCGGTAACAGGCAAAGATCTGCAAGGTGAAGTCGTGCGTTATATCCTGCCGGTACTCATCATTCGTCCGCAGGCAATTGCTCCTCCTGTTGAGAGCCCGCCTCAGGTGCTGCCACCACAAGAGGCCCCAAAACAAGATGATCCCCTTATTATCATCGCCGGTACTGCTGGGGTTATTTTGCAAGAAGGCTCTTTAAAAGCACTCGGGGTTGTTGCCCAAGGCGGTAAGGGCCGTGAAAATTATCGCTACCTGTGGTCTTATCTTAAAGACGAGAATAGCCCCGATGTGAGCTTTAGCGGAGCCAATACAGCGAGAATCGTGGTGACTGCTCCCGCGGTACGACAAACAACGCTGTTGCGCTTCAATGTGCAAGTGAGCGATGGCGCTCAGACCACAGACAGAGACATACTGGTACAGGTAAACGATGTTGCCTCTTCTTTGGTTATTGGTGACTTAGCGCCGCTAACAGTGGATAGCGGCCAGGAAGTGAGTTTAAGCTCACCCACGCCTACTGGGGGCGTACAGTTTCCAACCCATGAGCATTATCGTTATGCCATTACTCAAATAGGCGGTTCACAGTCGGTGACTTTAACGCCAATCGGTGATCAAGAAGCCGACCGAATTAGTAATTGGCGCTTTGTAGCCCCCACTTTATTTCCGGGCGATGCCGATCTGGTACTGTTATTTGAGATGGCCAGCTATGATAGGGTCGGTAATGTGGTGAAAACCACACAGCAGGTTAGGGTGAGCGCGCCACCACCACCAGAGCCTTTGGTTGCCACCATGTCCTCACCGGTAAATATTGCCTTGGGTACATCGCTTACCTTGCAGGCCGATGTGACGGGAGGAACTGCGCCGTATAGCTTTGTCTGGAAAATACAGCCACACGTCCAGGCGATACCGGGTAAGCCTGCATTTAATTTGGGGACATTAAACGCGACCGGACAAAATCCTACTGTATCAATAGATAACCTCGGCCTTCGTCGTGATGAAGCAGCAAGTTATCAGTTAGAAGTGTCATTAACCGTGACCGATGCCAATCTTCAAGTGAGTGAAGCCACCAGCTTTACAAGGGTTGTTTTATCCGATGCCTTGAGGTCTGCAACAGAGGCCTTGGTATGTGGTCATCTTGATATTAAGGAACCTTGTACCGATCTCGACTTAGTGCTTGGGATGACGACTAAATGCCCAGTCCATCAGCCATATGCGTTGAATTTTATAAAGCAACAAGATGATTTGGTAGAGGAGTATCGCTGGTGTGCCGATGCCCGCACTGTGTTCAATCTATCCATTGCCAGTGGCAATATAGATAACCCCTTGTGCCGCAATTTTAATCCAGTTGCCCCCATGGATTTAACCTGTTATTTAGCGTGTTATGGCGATGGGTGTAATATAGATACAATTCCACCCGATGCTACATTGCTAGGGACGTTAGGCAGTGATGGCTATTTGAAAGTGGGCATGCCGCCATTAAATAATTAACGGAATATGGGCCTATTTGATAGGCCCATTTTTTATTTACCGATACAGAATGAGCTGAAGATCTTGCCGAGCAGATCATCCGAGGTGAATTCACCGGTGATCTCGTTAAGGTATTGCTGTGCTAAGCGCAGTTCTTCGGCAAGAATTTCACCGGCGATATGGGCTTCAAGCTGCTCCTGGCCAGTTTGCAGATGACTTAAAGCACGTTCTAAGGCATCAAGGTGGCGACGGCGCGCCATAAAGCTGCCTTCTTGCGTGCCTTCAAAGCCGACACAGGCCTTTAGGTGCTCACGTACTAAATCGATACCCAGGCCCTCTTTGGCGCTGATCCTCAGCACCGGATGGCTATGGCTGTCGTCAAACCCCAGCTCTTCACCGCTGAGGTCGACCTTATTACGGATCACGGTAATGCCCATATTTTCCGGAAGCTTGGCGACAAACTCAGGCCAAATTTGCTCAGGTGTATTGGCTTGAGTGTCCTGGGCGTCGACCATAAAGAGCACGCGATCGGCCTGGTTTATTTCTTCCCAGGCGCGCTCTATACCGATCTGTTCCACTTTGTCAGGGCTTTCCCTCAGTCCGGCGGTATCGATTATATGCAGAGGCATGCCATCGATATGAATGTGCTCTTTAAGCACGTCTCGGGTGGTCCCGGCGATATCGGTAACAATGGCGGCTTCACGGCCGGCCAGGGCGTTAAGCAGGCTTGATTTACCGGCGTTGGGGCGTCCGGCAATCACCACCCGCATACCGTCGCGGATGATGCTGCCCTGTTTGGCCTGAGCTCGCACCTGCTCGACCTGATCGAGTATGCGTTGCAGATCGCCGGCAACCTTGCCATCGCTGAGAAAATCTATTTCTTCATCGGGAAAGTCGATGGCCGCTTCAACATACATGCGTAGGTGAATCACCTGTTCCACCAGCTCAGTGATGTGATTGGAGAATTCGCCCTGGAGCGAGTGCAGGGCGCTTTTCGCCGCCTGTTCCGAGGTGGCATTGATTAAATCGGCAATGGCCTCAGCCTGGGTTAAATCCAGTTTATCGTTTAAAAATGCGCGCTCGGAGAATTCCCCGGGTTTGGCCAGACGCACACCCTCAATGTCGGCAATTTCACGTAGCAGCATGTCGAGAATAATCGGACCGCCGTGACCTTGCAGCTCAAGTACATCTTCGCCGGTAAAGGAGTTAGGGCCTTGAAAGAATAGGGCGATACCCTGATCCAGCTGTTGCTTATTAAGGTCGTGAAAGGGCACATATTCGGCGTAGCGGGTCTTGGGGCAATGACCGATGATCTGCTCGGCAACATCCTTGGCAAGGGCACCTGAGACGCGAATTATACCCACGCCACCGCGTCCGGGGGCCGTGGCTTGGGCAACTATAGTGTCTTGAGAATACATAGAATAACTCGATAAAGCGGCAATGTGTGTATTGTAACCTAATGTGGCTGTAAACAATAAAAAAGCGGCCATAAGCCGCTTTTCTAATATCGATTCAGGCTAAATCTAGCCTCGGACTTTCAGGCCCTTTTTCTCCATACCGCGGTAGATGATCAGCATCTGAGCGATAGAGATAAGGTTTGAAACCAACCAGTAAAGTACCAGACCCGATGGGAACCATAGGAAGAATACCGAGAAGAATACCGGCATCCAGGTCATCATCTTCTGCTGCATTGGATCCGTTACCGTCATTGGCTGAAGCTTTTGCATCAGGAACATACTGGCGCCGAATAGAACCGGTAGCACGTAGAAGGGGTCTTTTGACGACAAGTCAGTTAGCCATAGGCCGAACTCTGCATGGCGTAGTTCTGGTGATTCCAGGAATACGTAGAACAGCGCCAGGAAGATAGGCATTTGTAGCAACAGTGGGAAACAGCCACCCATAGGGTTCACTTTTTCCTTGCGGTACATTTCCATCATAGCTTGACCGAACTTCTGGCGGTCATCGCCATAGCGCTCTTTCAGTGCCTGCATCTTCGGCTGAAGGGCACGCATCTTAGCCATAGAGGTATATTGGGCTTTAGTCAGCGGGTATAGCAGCGACTTCACAACAATAGTGATAGCTATGATAGCCAAGCCCCAGTTACCTAGGAAGCTGTATAAAAACTTCAGCAGTGTTAATAGTGGCTGTGAAATAAACCATAACCAACCATAGTCCACGGCTAAGTCCAGGTTAGGGTGCAGCGCTTCCAAAGCATCCGTGTCTTTCGGACCCATATAATAGGTAGACGCAAATGTTGCAGAGCTTGCCGGAGCAATATTCACTGGCTCCGACTTAATACCAATTTGCGCAACCTTGGCGGTAGGCAGACGCATATATACGGTGTTCGTTTGATCTTGAGCGGGTACCCAGGCACTAACGAAATAGTGCTGAAGGAAGGCCACGTAGCCACCTTGAGTCGACTCTTTCAATTCTTTGTCTTGAATATCGTCAAACGAGTATTTTTCGTAGTTAACTTCGTCGGTACCGTAAGCACCACCTAGGTAGCTTTGATCGATTAGGCTGCCCTTGTCTTGGACGGTGCGCTTAACCTGAGTATAAAGCTGTACCTGAACCGCGTTAGCCGTGTTGTTTTGGATGTCATAATCCAAGGTAACGTCGTAACGGCTTTTGTGGAAGGTGTAGGTTTTGGTGTAGCTCACGCCTTGAGCATCAACAAAGGTAAGCGGTACCGCTAGTGTATCGCCAGTCATGGTATAGCTTTGTTGCTCGCTTTGATAAACCGGGCGACCTTCTTTACGAGCGTCTGGACCATTTAAGCCGATTAAACCACTTTGGGCGAAGTATTCATTGCCCTCAAACTGGCCTAACAACAGGTAAGGCTCGTCGCTGCCATGAGTTTCCGCATGCTGCAGCAATTTGGCTTCGATGATGTCGCCGCCAAGGGTGTCAATTTTCACCGCAAACACATCCGTGGTTACGGTAATAATTTGTTGGCTTGCTGATGTCGATGCTAGCGGCTCGGCAATATCCGAATTGGGAACATCACTTTGCCCGGCGTTGGCTGGGGCATTGCTTTGGGTTTGAGCACTTGGATTGTTGGCCGGTTGGTTATAATCATTATTCCATTCCTGGAATAATAAAAATGACACCAACAACAGGCCGATAAATAAAAACGTGCGTTGCGATTCCATAACAGCTCTTATTTCTCGTTGTTAAGATTAATGGTGGTTACGTTTGCCAGGAACGGGATCATCCCCTCCGGCATGTAAAGGATGGCATTTTACTATTCGTTTCGCTGCCAACCAACTGCCTTTTACCGCGCCATGCAGTTTAATAGCCTGCAAGGCATAAGAAGAACAGCTGGGATTAAAGCGACAGTTCGGCCCAAGCATTGGGCTGATCCACTTTTGATAGACCTTTATTACAGTAATGAGGGTATTTTTAGGTATTGCTAATATAAAAGCTAACATAAAGGCCCGCAGCACTGAGTAGGGTATAAGTGAATACTCAGTTAGTCGATTAAAAGGTGAGCTAAAGATACCTGAAAACCTAGGTAAATTCTATTATCTACCACGCTTTTGCGAAGTATTGTCGCGCTTTTTGTGATGTCTGCGCGGTGGCGGCTTGTATCCTGGTTTACAGCGTTCGTTGATTTTACGCCATAGTTTATCCAGTTCTTGACGAATTTCGGCGTTTGAGCGCTCGTCGATACCGCGTTTAACCATCAACACAATATCAATATTGTCGAGTTTATGCTGATGCAGGCGAAAGCTTTCACGAGCAATACGCTTGATGCGGTTTCTTTGATTGGCTTGTTTTACATTCTTTTTAGCTACGGTGAGCCCCAATCGCGGTTGCGATAACGAGTTAGGTTTAGCTAAGAGAGTAAATAAGGAAGTAGCAGCCCGAGCAGGCTCGTTAAAAATGCGGGAGTAATGCGAGGGAGTTAACAGACGTAACTCCCTGCCAAAGCGAAAGTCTTCCACTAAATATTAAGCAGAAAGAACTTTACGGCCTTTAGCACGACGACGTGCTAGTACTTTACGGCCGTTAGCAGTAGCCATACGAGCACGGAAACCGTGAGTACGCTTACGCTTTAATACGCTAGGTTGAAAAGTTCTTTTCATAACAATTCCATCCGATCGGTTAAGGTTTAAGTTCTCTGTGTGGGTCGCGATCCTCACTCAGACGCTAACACAACTTCGATGCCAAGTTTTTCTCACTCTGCGATGTTCACCGAGTGTTTCCAACGGACATTCCGTGGTGCCTTAGCGAGCGCGAGATTCTATAGAGGCTTGACGCTAAAGTCAACGATAATCGCACAACAAAGAGCCTATATATTAGCAGCTGGAGGCCAAGATCGTGCAAGCGATCCTCGAAGGATCGTTAAAAACTGAAAGTTTTCCACAGGGCATGTTTAAAAAGTGCATAAATCCCCTGAATAACCCCCTTGGATCATCTTAATTGATCAAGATCAAAGTTTTGTAAAGCGTTAAATTAAATTCTTTTTTTAAAATAAATATCAATTAAAAACAATGTGTTACATTGCTTTTCTTGTTGGAGCATATTTTCCGTAAAAATCAATATTGAAGTTGTGGATAAATAGGCGTCATAATGGGCGACCCGATCACAGAAAAGCCGTGATTCAGGGAAGAATAACAAGCGCTAAACTCGTGATGAACGAGTATCGAAACCTCTATTCTATTTTCGGGAGTACACTGTGTATCTGTCTGTTTGGCAAAGTTGTTTATACGTGTTGCAAGATGAATTGCCATCACAGCAATTTAGTATGTGGGTAAGACCCCTGCAGGCAGAAAGTACCGATGATACTCTGACTATTTATGCGCCAAACCGCTTTGTTCTTGATTGGGTTAGAGAAAAATACCTAAATCGTATAAATGAACTGTTAGTCGAAATTTGTGGCGATGAAGCGCCAGAATTACGTTTTGATGTGGGCAGCAAGCCCATGCTTAATACCGCTGTGAATACTACGGCACAGGCACCTAGTCAGGGCGTAAATGGCGCCAGTGACAACGCCAAGGCTAATAGGGCTAAACAACCGGCTCAACCCGCAGCAGTTGAACCAGCGCCCAAGTCACAGTACAAATCTAATATAAAAGAAAACTATACCTTTGATAATTTTGTTGAGGGTAAATCAAATCAGTTAGCCAAAGCCGCAGCAACTCAGGTGGCCGATAATCCTGGCTCTGCATTTAACCCTGTATTTATATACGGTGGCACTGGTTTAGGTAAAACGCACCTATTACATGCGGTGGGTAATGGCATTTTAGCGAAAAAAGAGAATGCTAAGATTGTCTATATGCACTCAGAACGCTTCGTTCAGGATATGGTGAAAGCTTTACAAAACAATGCGATAGAAGAATTTAAACGCTATTATCGCAGTGTTGATGCCTTGCTGATCGATGATATTCAATTCTTTGCCAACAAAGAGCGCTCTCAGGAAGAGTTCTTCCATACCTTTAATGCGCTCCTTGAGGGCAACCAACAGATCATTTTGACCTCCGACCGTTACCCCAAAGAAATAGAAGGGGTAGAGGACAGACTTAAATCTCGTTTCGGTTGGGGTTTAACCATTGCTATCGAGCCGCCCGAGCTTGAAACCCGTGTGGCCATTTTGATGAAGAAGGCACAGCAGAGTAAGATTAACTTACCCCATGAAGTGGCTTTCTTTATTGCTAAAAAATTGCGTTCCAATGTGCGTGAGTTGGAAGGGGCGTTAAACCGAGTGATTGCCAATGCTAACTTTACCGGTCGACCCATTTCTATCGATTTTGTAAAAGAAGCGCTGCGCGATTTATTGGCACTGCAAGATAAGCTGGTGACCATAGACAATATTCAACGCACTGTGGCAGAGTATTATCGTATTCGTGTTTCCGATCTATTGTCTAAGCGCCGTAGCCGCTCGGTGGCGCGTCCGCGTCAGGTGGCCATGGCATTATCGAAAGAATTAACAAACCACAGCTTGCCGGAAATCGGCGACGCATTTGGTGGTCGTGACCATACCACGGTACTGCACGCCTGCCGCAAGGTTAAAGCACTTCGTGATGAAAGCCACGAAGTGAAAGAAGACTATCAAAATCTAATAAGAACTTTGTCATCTTAAGGTTACCCTTATGCAAATTACTATCGCTAGAGATCAGTTTCTAAAGCCTTTAATGCAGGTATCAGGCGCCATCGAGCGTAAGCACACCTTGCCCGTGCTCTCCAATGTATTACTTGAGGTGCGCGATGGTCAGTTATCCATGACGGGAACCGATCTTGAAATAGAGCTCGTCGCCTCGGTAGCCCTGGAGCAACCTTGTGCCGACACCAAGATCACCTTGCCGGCGAAAAAGCTTTTAGATATTTGTAAAAGTCTGCCCGATGGCAGTGATATCACCTTGACCTCTCAAGAGCATCAGGTGGTACTGACCTCGGGACAAAGTCGATTTGCCTTGCTGTCGTTGGCGGCGGAAGACTTCCCTAATCTGGAGCAATGGGATGGTGAAGTTGAATTTCAACTAAGTCGCTTGGAGCTTCGTAAGTTGCTGGAAAGCACTCATTTTTCTATGGCTAACCAAGATGTTCGTTATTACCTTAACGGCATGTCCTTTGAAGTTGAAAATGACGAAATTAAAACCGTGGCCACCGATGGTCACCGTTTAGCTATAGCACAAAAGAAATTACCACAGTCGTTAAATAGCCAGCGTCAGTTGATTGTGCCGCGCAAAGGTGTGCAGGAAATTATGCGGCTGATGCCGGCCGACGATCAGCCCGTCACTATTCAATTTGGTGCGAACCATATTCGTATTACCGATGCCGAGTTCACCTTTACCAGTAAACTGGTTGATGGTCGTTTCCCTGATTACCGCCGTGTTTTACCGCGTGGTGGAGATAAGGTGATTATCGCTAATCGTGAATGGTTGCGTAATGCCTTGCACCGCGTATCGATTCTATCTAATGAAAAGTTTCGCGGTGTTCGTCTGAACTTAAGCTCGGGTATGCTCAAGGTCAGCGCTAATAACCCAGAGCAAGAGCAGGCGGAAGAAGTGATCGAAGTGATGTATCAGGGAGAAGATTTAGAGATAGGCTTTAACGTTTCTTATCTGCTTGATGTACTTAACACCATCAAAACCGAAGACGTTTCTATTACTCTTGCCGACTCAAACAGTAGTGCCCTAATGGAAGCAGCGGGAGACGGTGAAGCCCTGTATGTCGTTATGCCCATGCGCTTGTAACGGCCATGAGCCTGACTTCTTTTAGCCTCAATAACTTTCGTAATATTGAGGCTGCTACCTTAGCACCGGAAGCGATCAACATTATTTATGGTGAAAATGGCAGCGGTAAAACCAGTTTTTTAGAAGCCATTTATTTCCTTTCTCACGGACGTTCGTTCCGCACCAATAAGCACCGCAATGTGATCCGTAACGGGCAACCACAGTTTACCTTGCATGCAAAAAAGCGAAGTAACAACCTAACGATTCCCCTGGGCATACAAAAAAATGTTCAGGGTGAAACCCAGATTAAAATCCAGGGGAAGGCGAGTCGACGTATATCGGATTTGGCTCAAGTGTTGCCGGTCCAGGTCATTACCCCGGAAAGTTATTCCTTCTTTTTTGGTGGTCCCAAGGAACGCCGTGCTTTTATAGATTTAGGTGTGTTCCACGTGGAACAAGAGTTTTTTGTCCACTGGCAAAACTTTAATAAGGTGCTGAAACAACGCAATGCACTATTAAAAAATAAGCCCACCGAACTGCGCACCATGCTGCCGGTTTGGGACAAAGAATTCGTTCGCTTAGCCGAGAAAATTACCCAGCTAAGAGAGTCGTATATAGAGAGGTTTAAAGCGCTTTTTTTTGATAGACTGTGTACAGAATTAGAATTGCTAAACGACCTGGAAATTGATTTCAATTGGGGTTGGAAGCGTACTGAATCCCTCGCCGATGTACTGGCTCAAAACAGGGATGGTGACCTGATGCGGGGCTATACCAGCAAAGGGCCACACAAGGCCGATCTAACGATAAAAACATCTCTCGGCCCGGTAGAATCAGCCTTCTCGCGAGGGCAGTTAAAATTGCTTTTATATGCGCTCAAAGTAGCGCAAAATAGCTTAATAGAAAAAGAGACCGGAAAACAATCGATTCTGCTTATTGACGATTTACCCTCGGAACTAAGCGAAGATACCAAGAAGAAAGTCGGGCAACTGCTTTCTCGTTGTGATGCACAGATATTCATAACAACGATTGAATCCCAAAGTGTCTCCGCCGTGTTAGAGGCTTTGGCAAGGCCACAGGCTTTGTTCCACGTGAAACATGGCGAACTAATAACAAGATAAATGGAAACACCATGTCTGAAAATTACGATTCATCAAGTATTAAAGTACTTAAAGGACTAGACGCTGTACGGAAACGACCAGGAATGTACATTGGTGATACCGATGATGGCACCGGTTTACACCATATGGTATTCGAGGTGGTCGACAACTCAATCGATGAGGCGTTGGCGGGGTATTGTGACGATATTTACGTGACAATCCATACCGATGGTTCCGTGTCGGTGCGCGATAACGGCCGTGGTATTCCAACCGAGCTGCACCCGGAAGAAGGGGTGTCGGCCGCAGAAGTTATTATGACCGTGCTACACGCCGGCGGTAAGTTCGACGATAACTCTTATAAAGTATCCGGTGGTTTGCACGGTGTAGGTGTTTCGGTAGTAAACGCTCTATCTGAGAAGCTTGCGTTGGAAATTCGTCGTGACGGTAAATTACATAAGCAGACTTATTCAATGGGTGAGCCTGATGCACCGCTGGCTGTGATTGGCGAATCAGACTCTACCGGAACAGAAATTCGTTTCTGGCCTAGTTCACAGACCTTTAGTGACACCAATTTCCACTACGATATTTTGGCCAAGCGTCTGCGTGAGCTATCCTTCTTGAACTCAGGTGTGTCGATTATTTTGACCGATGAGCGTGAAGAAGATAAGCGCGACCACTTTAAATATGAAGGCGGTATCGAGGCCTTTGTAGCTTACCTAAACCGTAAGAAAACCCCTGTTCATCAAAATGTATTCCACTTCACCCATGAACGTGAAGAGGATGGCATTAGTGTTGAAGTGTCGATGCAGTGGAACGATGGCTTCCAGGAAAGCATCTTCTGTTTCACCAACAACATTCCACAACGTGATGGTGGTACTCACCTAGCTGGTTTCCGTGCGGCATTAACGCGTACGCTTAATAATTACATGGAAAAAGAGGGCTTTAATAAAAAGGCTAAAACGACAAGCAATGCAACGGGTGATGATGCTCGTGAAGGTTTGACCGCGGTTGTTAGCGTAAAAGTGCCTGATCCTAAGTTCTCTTCACAAACCAAGGATAAATTGGTTTCCAGTGAAGTGAAGACAGCGGTAGAGCAAGCCATGGGTGAAAAGCTTAGTGAATTCCTTTTGGAAAATCCAAGCGACGCGAAAATTGTGGTAGGCAAGATCATTGATGCTGCCCGTGCCCGTGAAGCGGCGCGTAAAGCCCGTGAAATGACGCGTCGTAAAGGCGCCATGGATTTAGCAGGCCTACCGGGTAAGCTGGCCGACTGTCAGGAAAAAGACCCGGCAGAATCTGAACTCTACATAGTGGAGGGTGACTCTGCGGGTGGTTCTGCCAAGCAGGGCCGTAACCGTAAGAATCAGGCCATCCTGCCGCTTAAAGGTAAAATTCTTAACGTAGAAAAAGCCCGTTTCGATAAGATGTTATCGTCACAGGAAGTAGCTACTCTGATCACCGCCTTGGGCTGTGGTATCGGTCGTGACGAGTATGATCCTGAGAAGCTTCGTTATCATCGCATCATTATCATGACCGATGCCGACGTCGATGGCTCGCACATTCGTACCTTGCTATTGACCTTCTTCTACCGTCAAATGCCGGAAATCATCGAGCGTGGCTATGTGTATATTGCTCAGCCGCCGCTATACAAGATTAAGAAAGGCAAGCAAGAGCGTTATATTAAAGACGATAACGCCTTGGTCGAGTACCTTACCTCATTAGCGCTAAATGGCTCAGCCCTTTACAGCAGCGAAGGAGCATCGGTTATCGAAGGGAATGCCCTGGAAAACCTGGTTCGTGATTACCAATCGACCGAAAAGGTTATCGAGCGCCTGGCCCGTAAATATCCATCGGCCATGATGCACAGTCTAATTTATCGCGATTGCATCAGCGAAGGCGATTTAGGCGAAGAGG
The DNA here is from genome assembly GCF_018334135.1 of Pseudoalteromonas sp. BDTF-M6. Classification (NCBI taxonomy): domain Bacteria; kingdom Pseudomonadati; phylum Pseudomonadota; class Gammaproteobacteria; order Alteromonadales; family Pseudoalteromonadaceae; genus Pseudoalteromonas; species Pseudoalteromonas sp. BDTF-M6. The sequence continues at coordinate 29,084 of NZ_JAGXTQ010000002.1, read as the reverse complement.
CCAAGGTACAGCAGTGGACTCAGGCATTGGTTGACGATTTAGTTGTTCGCGACGAAGATGCGGCCATCTACAGCGCCCACACGCATTTCGACGATGAGCGTAAGCTGTATTACCCCATGGTGAATATTCGTCAGCACGGTGTGGACAAGCAGTATGTGCTTAACCATGACTTCCTGACGTCTAAAGATTACCAACGTATCTGCGTTACCGGAGAGAAGGTGGGTAACCTTATTGGCGCCGGTGCTTACGTACAACGTGGCGAGAAAACTCAGCCGGTCGACAGCTTTGTTGAGGCACTAGACTGGTTGATCAGCGATTCGAAGAAAGGCTTGTATACGCAGCGATATAAAGGATTGGGTGAGATGAACCCGGACCAGCTGTGGGAAACCACCATGGACCCTGCGGCACGTCGTATGCTGCGCGTTACCATTGAAGATGCCATCGCCGCCGACCAATTGTTTGCGACCCTAATGGGCGACCAGGTTGAGCCGCGCCGTGAGTTCATCGAGCAGAACGCTCTGCGTGTGGTTAACCTAGACGTATAATGTCAATCGATACTAATCAATAGGCATAAAAAAGCCCTCGCAATCGCGGGGGCTTTTTATTTCACTTAGTTCACAACAATTTTAGAGATGTAGGATAGAATCTGCATTGCCGTCAGGATCGTTGATGGCTTGACCATCTGTACCCGGGTTACCATTACGCATCATGATCACTGCACATGCAGCCGGAGACGCCATAGAGGTACCTGACATGGTTGTTGTGCCACCACCAGAACGAGTAGATAGAATGCTTACACCTGGTGCCGCATAGTCTACCGGTGGGTTACCATAGTTGCTGAAGCTAGCGAAGTTATCGCTGCTGTCGGTCGCTGAAATGGTAAACACGCGAGGGTGTGATGCACTGGCAGGAGACACGTTACCCGCATGCTGGCTTTCGTTACCTGCAGCAACCACGAAGAATGCACCCGATTGCTGAGCAGCATTTTCAACGGCATCATTCAGGTCTTGGTTAAAACCACCACCCAAACTCATGTTCGCACAGTCACCAGCAGACGCATTGGCGGCAACGTGATCAACACCGGCTAATACGCCAGACCAGCTACCTGAACCACGTGCGTCCAATACTTTTACCGGGATAACGGTTGCACCGGCAGCAACACCAACAACATCCTGCTGGTTATTTAGCGCAGCAATAGTACCGGCAACATGGGTACCGTGACCATTACCGTCGTCCATACCGGCATTACGGCCGCTGGTGAAGGCGCTAAAGCCACGGCTAGCATCAACGTTTAGGTCACCATGGTCTAGATCGATACCGGTATCAATAACCCAAGCGGTATAGCCCGAACCGTCTACTGGACCACCTACACGGGTGACACTCCAAGGAGTTTGTTGACCTTGGCTGCCACCGCCGCCACCAGGCTTACCCTGTTGTGCTGAAGGTGAAGCATAGGCGATACCGTCAGGAGTAAAGTGCATGATGTCCGCTTCGTCTGCAAACACGCTTTTCGCTTTATCACAGCTCATGTTAATAGCCATACCTTTTATGGCATTACTATAAATGTGCTTAGCTTGAGACTGAGATTTCATTAGCATGCCGCGGGCCTTGCCCTCGACATCAAACTTAGAAACGCTGTCGTTAAAGCGAACAATACAGGTATTTGCAATTTCAAGCTCGGCAGCCATGCCCGCGTGATCGGGAGCGGGTTGGGCATTTGCGAAGCCTGTTGATGCAGCTAAAACAGCTGTTGCGATGAGAGTTTTGTTCATTGGTTTAACCTTTATAATCGTTATTATTAAAATGGTGTCTTTTAACACCAGGTTAACAATTTAGGACAGTTTGCAAAAAAAGCAACTGTTTCAAATAGAAAATACGAAAAGGGTATTAGATAAAGATTAAAAAATGCGTGTTTTAAGAGTGTTGAAAATGATGAATGCAGAAGATTTATCAAGGCCGCTCTGTAGCCAATAAAAAGAAACTGCTTAAAACAAGGCGGTGCAAGGGGTATACTGTGCGCAATAAAACCGCACTCTAAGCAGCAGAATTTTACGTCATTATGCAAAAATACGACTTACAAACTTTTCAGGGCCTGATCCTTGCGCTTCAGGATTATTGGGCACAGCAAGGCTGTGTTATTGCTCAGCCGCTCGATCTCGAAGTAGGCGCCGGCACCTTCCATCCGCTTACGTTCTTAAAAGCCGTCGGCCCAGAGCCGATGTCGAGTGCTTACGTACAGCCCTGCCGCCGCCCAACCGATGGCCGTTATGGTGAAAACCCGAACCGTTTGCAACATTACTATCAATTCCAGGTGGTGTTAAAACCTTCTCCGGATAACATTCAGGAGCTTTACCTGGGTTCGCTTGCGGCCATGGGCATCGACACATTGAAACACGAAGTACGTTTCGTGGAAGACAACTGGGAATCACCAACATTGGGTGCCTGGGGTCTAGGTTGGGAAGTGTGGCTAAATGGCATGGAAGTGACTCAGTTCACTTATTTCCAGCAGGTGGGCGGTCTTGAGTGTGCGCCGGTGACCGGCGAGATCACTTATGGTCTTGAGCGTTTAGCCATGTATATTCAAGGCGTAGACAGCATCTATGACCTGGTTTGGACGGATGGTCCTATGGGCAAGGTGACTTATGGCGACGTATTCCACCAAAACGAAGTTGAGCAATCGAAATACAACTTTGAATACGCCGACGTAGACGCGCTGTTTAAGCAATTTGATCAGTGTGAAAAAGAAAGCCAGAAGCTTATTGAAGCAAATTTACCGCTGCCGGCCTACGAGCAAGTAATGAAGGCGTCTCATGCGTTTAACCTGTTAGATGCGCGTCACGCTATTTCTGTAACAGAGCGTCAGCGCTACATTCTGCGTGTACGTGCTCTGTCTAAAGCCTGTGCTGAAAGTTACTACGCGGCGCGTGAAGCGCTTGGCTTCCCGCTGTGTAAGGATTAAGAATTACCATGTTAAAGCAAAATTTATTAGTAGAAATCGGTACCGAAGAACTACCGCCGAAATCATTGCGTGCCCTGGCCGAGGCTTTCGCAGACGGCCTGAAGGCACAATTAGAAGATCTGGCCCTGGCACATGACGGGGTGCAATGGTACGCCTCACCACGTCGCTTAGGCTTAATGGTGCTACAACTTGATGGCAAGCAGGCTGATAAGGTAGTCGAAAAGCGTGGTCCTGCGATCCAGGCGGCATTTGATGCCGATGGCAACCCGACCAAAGCGGCAATGGGCTGGGCCCGTGGTTGTGGTATCGAGGTGAGCGAAGCGGGTCGTCATGTCACCGATAAAGGCGAGTGGCTGCTACATAAGGCCGAGGTTGCCGGTCAACCGGTTCAGGAATTGATCGTAGCCGCGGTGAATGCGGCACTGGCAAAACTACCTATTCCTAAGCCAATGCGTTGGGGCGCCAACAAGACACAGTTTATCCGTCCTGTGCACACGGCCACGGTATTTTACGGCGATAGCCTGATTGCCGGCGAGATCTTGGGTAAGCAGGTTACTAACCAGCTGCAGGGACACCGTTTCCATCACCCGGAAAAGGTCACCATCAACAATGCCAATGAAGCGCTAGAGCAGTTGAAGAAAGCTTATGTTATTGCCGATTACGACACTCGTAAGGCAATGATCCGCAATCAAATCGAAGCGGCGGCAGCTAAACTAGGTGCGGTTGTAGCCATGGACGAAGACTTGCTTGAGGAAGTGACCTCCCTAGTAGAATGGCCGGTGACCTTAACGGCATCATTTGAAGAAAGCTTCCTAGAAGTGCCTGATGAAGCCTTGATCTACACCATGAAGGACGACCAAAAGTACTTCCCGCTGTTAGACCAAGACGGCAAGCTGATCAACAAATTCCTGTTTGTTTCGAACATTGAAAGTAAAGACCCAAGTGTGGTCATTGCCGGTAACGAAAAGGTGGTTCGTCCACGTCTTGCCGATGCACAGTTTTTCTTTGAAACGGATAAAAAGAAAACGCTGGAAAGCCGTTTGGAGTCACTGGGTACGGTATTGTTCCAAAAGCAACTGGGTACGCTTAAAGACAAGTCCGAGCGTATTAGCGCGCTTTCCGGTTATATCGCCGAGCAGCTGGGCGCAGATAAGGCCCTGGCCGAGCGTGCGGGTCTATTGAGTAAGACCGACCTGATGACCGAAATGGTGATGGAATTCACCGATGTGCAGGGCGTGATGGGTATGCACTACGCGCGCTTTGACGGTGAAGACGAAGCCGTGGCCCTGGCCATGAACGAACAGTATATGCCGCGCTTTGCCGGTGATGCCTTGCCACACAGCGAGATCAGCTGTGCCGTGGCCTTGGCGGATAAGTTCGATACCCTGGTTGGTATTTTCGGCATTGGTCAGGCCCCTAAAGGCGACAAAGACCCGTTTGCACTGCGCCGCGCCGCTATCGGTGCCTTGCGCATCATGGTTGAAAAGCAACTACCTTTGGATGTGCTTGATATCGTTGCGAAAGCGAAAACCTTATTCGGCGATAAGTTAAGCAATGAACAAGTTGCCGAAGATGTGTTTGAGTTCCTACTGGGTCGCTTCCGCGCCTGGTATCAGGAGCAGGGCATTGAAGTGGATGTGATCCAAGCGGTATTGGCGCGTCGTCCTTCGAAGCCACTGGACTTTGACCTGCGCGTTAAAGCGGTAAGCCACTTCCGTACGCTTGAGCCGGCAGAAGCGCTAGCGGCCGCCAACAAGCGTGTTGGTAACATCCTGAGCAAAAATGACGTGCATGAAAGCGGAGCGATTGAGCAAAGCCTACTGCAAGAAGCGCCCGAGCAAGCACTGGCACAAGAAGTAGCGGCCTATCAGGCCAAACTTGCGCCTTTATATGAGCAAGGCGATTACCAGCAAGCGCTAAGCGAGCTGGCCAATATTCGCCAAAGCGTTGATGCCTTCTTCGATAATGTCATGGTCATGGCGGACGACGAAGCAATTAAACGCAATCGTCTGGCGCTATTGTCACAACTGCAGGATCTGTTCTTACAGGTTGCCGACATCTCGGTACTGCAAAAATAGTGAATATTTCTCACATTCATGACAAAAGCCAGCATTTAGCTGGCTTTTTTATTGAAGCTAATGCACTAATTTCTTAGACTGATGAAAAGTGCGTCAAATTTGGAAACAATAACAATGAAGACAAAACTCTCCCTCGTTTTAGCCACATTATTTTTAGGTGCGTGTTCAAGCACGGTCACCTTAGACGACATAGTGCCGGTTGAAGAAGTGCAAAAACCCCTGTATCTGCGTGGCGACTTCTCGTTATGGGATGCACAGCCGGAATATCAAATGGTGAAGGTGGCGCCGGCCATTTATGAAACCAAGATCAAGCTATCGACTCCCGGTAAAGCCTATGAATTTAAAATCGCCGATGCCGATTGGAGTGAAAATTATAACTGTGGTTATTTAGACGAAGGTCTGGATAAGCAATTGGAAATTGGCCTGCCGGTTCAAGCGGACTGTAACAGCGTATATAACTACTTTAGCTTTACCCCTGCGGAAGAGGGCTGGTACAAGGTATCTATTAACTTCTCACGCTTTAGCAAGCCATTGGTAACCATTAATCAGGTCTTTGATTAAAGACCTTTTTTGATCAGGTACTGATAAGGTAATTGCTCTGTTTGCTGGGCCACCAAGGTGTGGTCCATAAAGCGGCAAAACTTTGGAATATCGCGGGTCGTCGATGAGTCATCGGCGATAATAAGCAAGGTTTCACCATTATTCATTTTGCGCACCGTACCGCGCACCATCATAACGGGTTCCGGGCAGCGTAAACCAAGGGCGTCAAGAACGTGATCGGCGGTATCAAAGGTCATAAATGAGTGCTCGTGTATAAAACGCCCATTTTACCCAAAGTCGCGGCAAGAAAAAAGGCGGGAGCATAAAGCTGAACCCGCCTTTTTATCACCAAGATTTAAGTAACCTGGACTTGTGATAACAACTTGCTTTCTAGCTGCTGTTTTTTCTTACTACCGCGTTAAATTTGTTTGCAATAGAGCTTCTATTGCCGCACAAATTTGCCTTGTATTAATCAAAACATCTAGCTAGAAAAATTTGACCTCAAGTTAGTTATTTTTAAAGCATATTAGCGAACTTCTTAACCCAAGTTCAGGTTATTTACGGACGTTCAAAGACCGTGGCAATACCCTGGCCAAGGCCTATACACATGGTAGCTAAACCGTATTTGGCATCTTTGTCTTCCATGATATTGATTAGCGTCGTACTGATACGTGAGCCGGAGCAACCCAGTGGGTGACCCAAGGCAATAGCACCGCCGTTGAGGTTAACTTTTTCGTCTACCTTATCCAGCAAGCCAAGATCTTTCAGTACAGGTAAAGACTGAGCGGCAAAGGCTTCATTCAGTTCGGCCACATCGATGTCATCGATAGTCAGACCGGCCATTTGCAATGCCTTCTTACTGGCTGGTACAGGGCCATAACCCATGATGGAAGGATCGCAGCCCGCCACCGCCATCGACTTCACATAGGCACGGATCGGCAAGCCCAGCTCTTTGGCCTTGTCTTCACTCATGACCAACATGGCCGAGGCACCGTCAGACAGGGCCGAAGAGGTCCCCGCGGTCACACTGCCTGATGCTGGGTTAAATACAGGACGAAGCTGAGACAAGCCTTCCACCGTGGTTTCCGGGCGGATAACTTCATCGTCCTCAACCAAGGTCAGAGCACCGTTTTCGTCGTGACCTTCCATTGGCAGGATTTCTGATTTGAAGCGACCCTCAACCGTTGCCGCGTGCGCGCGCTGGTGAGAGCGAGCACCGAATTCGTCCTGCTGCTGACGACTGATGCCGTGTAGGGTAGCCAGGTATTCGGCGGTTAGACCCATCACTCCAGCCGCTTGAGCAACGGATGTTGCCAGGCCAGGGTGGAAGTCGTTGCCGTGCGTCATAGGCACGTGACCCATGTGTTCTACACCACCGATTAGGTAGGTGTCACCGGCGCCGGTCATAATGGCGCGGGCTGCGTCATGGAGCGCCTGCATGGATGAACCACACAAGCGGTTTACCGTCACGGCTGGCACGGTGTGAGGAATACCGGCAAGCAGGGCGGCATTACGGCCCACGTTAAAGCCTTGCTCTAGCGTTTGCTGCACACAGCCCCAATAAATATCGTCAATCGAAGCCGGGTCAACCGCCGGGTTGCGCTCCAGTAAGCCCTTCATCAAGTGTGCACTGAGATCTTCGGCTCGTTTATGACGGAATACACCGTTTTTAGAACGGCCCATGGGCGTACGAATACAATCTACAATAACAACCTTATTCATGATTATTGTCCCTCCACTTGATAAAACACACGGCCTTGTTCAGCCCATTGACGGGTTTCGTCTGAAACCTGGTAAATAGCACCTAGGTGCGCGTACTTATCGGCTGCCGCCACAAAGTTGGCTAGGCCAATTTGGTCTAGGTAACGGAATACACCGCCTCTAAACGGAGGGAAACCGATGCCGTACACCAGCGCCATGTCGGCTTCTTGTGGTGACGCAACAATGTTTTCCTGTAGACAAAGCAGTACTTCGTTGATCATCGGAATCATACAGCGGTCGATGATCTCTTGTTTATCCAACTCTTTTTCGCCATCGAACAGCGGCGCAATAAGCTCTAGGGCTTGCGCATCCTGGCTCTTCTTCAAGCGGCCACGGCGATCCGGGGCATAGCTGTAGAAGCCTTTACCATTTTTCTGACCAAAGCGTTCGGCATTGGCCATAATGGTAACCGGGTCTTTTTCCTGACGCGCCATACGCTCAGGGAAGCCATCGGCCATCACGCCGGTACAGTGGAAGGCGGTATCGATACCAACAACATCAAGCAGGTAAGCGGGGCCCATAGGCCAGCCAAAGATGTTTTCCATCACCTTATCAATTTTAACGAAACTGACGCCTTCGCTGACCATCTTGCTGAAACCGGCGAAGTAGGGGAATAGCACGCGGTTTACAAAGAAGCCCGGGCAGTCATTGACGACGATAGGCGATTTACCCAGCTTAAGGGCGTAGTCGACAACGGCGTTAACGGTTTCTTGAGAGGTCTTTTCACCGCGAATAATCTCTACCAGCGGCATGCGAGGTACCGGATTGAAGAAGTGCATACCACAGAATTTTTCTGGTTTATCAAGCGCTGTCGCCAGTTCGTCGATGCGAATGGTTGAGGTATTAGAAGTCAGTACCGTGCCTTCGGGCATGGACTTTTCGAGGTCACTTAAGACCGCTTTTTTCACATTCGAGTTTTCAACAACTGCTTCGACGACGATATCGGCGGCTTGCACATCGGCATCATTCAAGGTCGGCTTGATTTTACCTAGTACGCCAACCATCTTGTCCATGCTCATATGGCCGCGTTTTACCTTCTTACCAAGTAGCTTAGCGGCTTCTCCCATACCAAGATCCAAGGCACCTTGGTTGATGTCCTTCATGATAATGGGGGTGCCTTTGTAGGCCGATTGATAGGCGATACCACCACCCATAATGCCGGCACCTAGTACGGCGGCTTGATTAATTTGGGTGTCGCTGCCTTTGGCCAGCTTCTTGGCCTTGCCTTTAATATATTGGTCGGCGAGGAAGATACCGGTGAGCGCCGCCGCTTCTTGGGTTTTAGCTAATTTAGCGAAGTTGGCGTTTTCCAATGCCATGGCTTCATCGCGACTCATATTCGCTGCTGCCTTGATGGTTCTAACCGCCATCACAGGGGCTGGGTAATGACCCTTTGTTTTGCCCATCACCAGGCCTTCGGCCATCGCAAAGCTCATGCCTTGCTCTACCTTGTTCATCTTTAGTGGCGCTTGCTTTTGCGCTCGGCGTTGCTGCCAATCCAGCTTACCGGCAATGGCTTGTTCTAGCATGCTGATACTGGAATCCAGTAATTTGTCAGCGGCCACCACGGCGTCGACGGCACCCACTTTTAGGGCATCGTTAGCGCGGTTTTCCTGTCCCGTGGTGATCCAGGTCATGGCGTTATCAGCGCCGATTAAGCGAGGTAAACGTACAGTACCCCCAAAGCCCGGCATGATACCCAGTTTCGTTTCAGGCAAGCCGATTTTGGCGGTTTCGCTGGCAACACGGAAATCGGTTGCCAGGATCCACTCGCAACCACCACCGAGAGCCATGCCATTGACGGCGCACAGGGTTGGAAAAGGTAAATCTTCTAAGGCATCGAATACGTCGGTGGCATTCTTAATCCAGCCAACCAGTTCTTCTTCTGGGCGCTGGAAAGTGGGTAGGAATTCGAAAATGTCGGCGCCAACGATAAAGTGATCTTTGTCACTGGTAAACACCATACCTTTGATGTCGTCGCGTTGGGCTAATTCTTTAATTGCCTGATGGCAATCACTCAGGGTTTGCTGAGATAGCTTGTTTACTGAACCGGGTACAGTGAACTTAAACTCAGCAATTTGGTCCTTTATAAAAGAAACTACAAAGGAATCGCTCTGAAATATCATGGGTATCTCCCTTTGTTTCACATGAAACTGGTACGATGAGTTAAATTTAAATCAGTGTCGCGCCTTTAATCGCAAAATGCAATGAAAATTTAAGCTTAAAATTTACATACGGTTAAAGTTAGCTCAAAAAATAGATGCGACCAAAACACGCCAGAATGCGGTTGGCATAGGTCAAAAGTCTGGCATTTATGTAGTACAGTTAATGAGAGTCTTTGACTCAATGAGGGCAGCGCGCCTTTTTTGCCTAGTGTAGGCTTCTTCGCTGCTTTTGTTTCACGAAATACAGTTAGGATTATCATGAAACGACTTCTTCACACCCTGCTGGCCGCCTCCTTAATGCAAGTTTGCAGTGTCTCATTTGCCGGCAGTCACGATGATTTTCTCAAAGCCGAAAAAATTGCCCGTGGTGGCAATTACAGTGAATTTAAGCGCGTTAACGAGCAGCTTAAGCATCCGCTTAAGCCTTATGTGGAAATGGCCTTTTATAAGCACCATCCACACATTAAATATCAAACCGAAATAGAGCACTTTTTACAGGTTTATCAGCATACGCCGTTGGAATGGCCGGTGCGCAGTGCCTGGTTAAACTACCTGGCTAAGCATGGGCATAAGGCCAAGTTTGTAGAAAATTACAGCATTACCAAGGACGTCGAGCTCACCTGCCAGTATCTTGATTTTCAATGGCAGCTCGGGGCGCCAAAAGATGCCCTGTTGGAGCAAATAGAAAAGCTGTGGCTGGTCAATAAATCACAACCTAAAGAATGCGATGGGGTGTTTTCTTACTGGCGTAAGGCTGGCGGACAGACGCCGGAAATAGTGTGGCAACGATTGGGTTTGGCGGCTCGGGTGGGGCAGTATAAGTTGGTAGGCTATTTAAAAACGCAATTGCCAGCCAAAGAAAGGTATCTAGCGGACTTATATACTAAGGTCAAAAAAGACCCCAGTGCGGCAGCCGGTTTGTATCGCTATAAGAACAAATCGCCCAAGGAAGCAGAAATTGCGGTGTACGGGGTTAAACGCCTGGTGTGGCAAGACCCGGATTTGGCCATTCGTGCCTGGCAAAAATTATCGACCATGTTTACCTTTAGCGCGCAGCAGCAGGATAAGGTGCATTATGCTTTGGCCTATGCCCTGGCGGTAAAACAGCATGATGAAGCCAAGTTCTGGCTCAATAAGGTGCCCGATACCAAACAGGATAATAAATTGGTGCAATGGCATTTGGCCAACATGCTTAGGGAGCAGGACTGGCCAGCCATTATCGCCTTCTTTACCCCGAAAAAAGAGCTCAGTGCCGGACATCAATATTGGCTGGCCTACAGTTATTCACGCCAGGGCAAAAATGAGCAAGCCAACGAGTTATGGCAAAAGCTGGCAACAGAACGGGACTATTACGGCTTTTTGGCGGCGGCGCGATTAGATTTGCCGGTTAACCTCAATAACCAAGAGTTGACCCTGCCACCGGGTTTAAAGGCTAAGGTAGAGCAGGCGCCGGGCTATAAACGGGCAAAGGTTTTATATGAGTTGGATAGGGTTACCAGTGCCAGAAGAGAATGGAATTACCTTATCGATACCTCCAGCAATGCCGAGAAACTGGCCGCTGCGGTGCTGGCCTCGGAGCAGGGCTGGCACGACCGAGCCATTATTACCCTAGCACGGCTCAAGGCCTGGGATTATGTCGACCTGCGTTTTCCCGATGCTTACACCAACCTCTTCGAACGTTATAGTAACCGTCATAAAGTCGACCTGGATTGGAGTATCGCCATTGCCCGCAGGGAAAGCTCTTTTGCCGCCGATGCGCGCTCTCGAGCCAACGCCAGGGGCCTGATGCAACTGCTACCGAGTACCGCCCAATACATTAATCGCAGCTCGGTAGCCAGCAAGCGCCTGTATGAACCCAGCACCAATATTAATTTAGGTACCAAGTATTTGAAGTATTTGGAAGGTAAGACCCGTGGCAATCAAATATTAGCCACGGCCTCGTATAACGCCGGTTATCATCGCGTCAATAAGTGGATCCCAGACGAAGCCATGCCGGCGGAGTTGTGGATTGAGCTGATCCCTTATCGTGAAACCCGTGATTACGTGAAAAACGTGTTTGCCTATCGTCAGGTTTATTTGGCCAAGCAGGGTAAGAACGAAAATGTGCTGGCGACAATTTTGGATATGAATATTGGCGGTTAGCCGCAACGGTGGCGGCTATGATAGACTGGCATAAACATAATTAGCAAAGTGGGTGATACATGAATACATTGGCGGTGTTATACGCTGAACATATTGCAACCTTGCAAAAACGCACACGCGAAATTGTTGAGCGTGAAAACCTTGATGGTGTGGTAATTCATTCTGGTCAGGCAAAGCGCCAGTTCTTAGATGATATGTATTATCCGTTTAAGGTTAACCCGCAATTTAAGGCCTGGTTGCCGGTGATCGACAATCCTCATTGTTGGATTGTGGCCAATGGCAGCGATAAACCTAAACTTATCTTCTATCGTCCCGTCGATTTTTGGCACAAGGTGCCGGATGAACCAAACGAATACTGGGCCGACTATTTTGATATCGAGCTGCTGGTTAAGCCGGAGCAGGTAGAAAAACTATTGCCCTATGACAAGGCGCGCTATGCCTACATTGGTGAGTGTGTAGAAGTGGCTCAAGCCCTTGGTTTTGAGTTGATGAACCCAGAGCCGGTAATGAATTACCTGCATTACCATCGCGCCTACAAAACTCAATATGAGCTAGCCTGTTTACGCGAAGCGAACAAGCTGGCGGTGGCCGGTCATCAGGCGGCGCGTGATGCCTTCTATCAGGGTAAATCGGAATTTGAGATCCAACATGCCTATTTGTTGGCGACCAAGCACAGTGAAAACGACACGCCTTATGGCAATATCGTGGCCCTAAATGAGAATTGTGCCATTTTGCACTACACCCATTTTGAACGGGACATCCCGGCGCAACACCGCTCGTTTTTGATCGATGCCGGTGCCAATTTTAATGGCTACGCCGCCGATATTACCCGTACCTACGACTTTGCGCGTCAGGGTCAGTTTGCCGAGCTATTGGCGGTGATGAACCAACATCAGATAGAGCTATGTAACTCGCTAACACCGGGAAAACTCTACGGTGAGTTGCATCTTGATTGCCATCAGCGTGTGGCTCAGGTGCTAAGCGATTTTAATATCGTCAATCTGCCGGCGGCGCAAATTATCGAAAAGGGTATCACCTCGACCTTCTTCCCTCATGGTCTGGGTCACCATATTGGTTTGCAGGTACATGATGTGGGTGGCTTTATGGCCGATGAAAGTGGCACCCATCAGGCACCGCCAGAAGGGCATCCGTTCCTACGTTGCACCCGTATGATTGAGGCGAACCAGGTGTTCACCATCGAGCCGGGCCTGTACTTTATTGACTCTCTGCTTGAAGATGTAGCGGCAACGGACAATAGACAGCATGTGAACTGGGACAAGATAGCCGAGTTTAAGCCGTTTGGCGGTATTCGTATCGAGGACAATATCATTGTCCATGAGCATGGTCTGGAAAACATGACCCGCGAATTAAACCTCGACTAACCATCCTCCTGTGAAGGTGGTGGCAATGGTGCCACCGCCTTAGGCAGCTAAACCCTATGTCAGAATACGCTTATCCAGCTCAATCCCTGAGCTACGAAGAAGAAATTAAAAAAAGCACCTTTATCGTTCATCTTGCCCATACTCCGGACGTGGCCAGCGCCAAGGCCTTTATTGCTACCATCAATGAGCAGTACCCGGATGCCCGTCACAACTGCTGGGCCTATGTAGCCGGGGCGCCCGGTGGTAGCCATGTCTATGGTTTCAGTGATGATGGCGAGCCCAATGGCACCGCCGGCAAGCCCATGCTGAATGTACTGCAGGGCAGTGGTTTGGGTGAGATCTGTGCCGTTACCACCCGTTATTTCGGCGGCATTAAGCTGGGAACGGGTGGTTTGGTGCGCGCCTATGGTGGCACTTTGAATAACGCCTTGGCGCAATTACAGACACAGATTAAGGTGCCCAGTGTGGTGCTAACCGGCGACAGTGACTATGCTCTACAAGGGCAGATAGAACAATGCCTTAACTCACAATACCAGGTGCTGGCTATGGACAAGGAATACGGCAGCCACATTTCCTGGCAGATCCGTATCGATGCGCGCCAGGCAGAGGACGCAATAAAAGATATTTTTGATTTAAGCCATGGTACTGTTGAGTTAAAAATAAAACAGTAAGACAATAACATGCAAAGAAAAGTCACGGCGATGCGCTAAATGCAATACCGCACGATAATAAAGATACTCGGTCAGCTAGTAGCCCTGTTTAGTATCACCATGGTTCCTCCTGCGCTGGTATCACTTATCTATAAAGATGGTGGTGGTCTGCCTTTTATTCTTGCGTTTATCTTCAGCGTTATTGCCGGCTTATTTGCCTATTATCCTAACCGCCATGAGCATGGCGACCTCAAAGCCCGCGAAGGCTTTTTGATCGTGGTACTGTTTTGGCTGGTACTGGGGTCGTTCGCATCCTTGCCCCTGATCTTCCTTGATGCACCAAAACTGTCGCTTGCCGACGCCGTGTTTGAGGCCTTCTCCGGCTTAACGACCACGGGGGCGACCGTGTTGACCGGCATCGAATATCTGCCCAAGTCGGTGCTCTTCTATCGCCAGCAGTTGCAGTGGCTCGGTGGCATGGGGATCATCGTACTCGCGGTGGCCGTGCTGCCCATGCTTGGCGTTGGTGGCATGCAGCTGTACCGCGCCGAAACGCCAGGGCCGGTGAAAGACTCGAAAATGACACCGCGTATCGCCGATACCGCCAAGCACCTCTGGTATATCTATGTATCCCTTACCCTGGCCTGTACCTTGGCCTATTGGGTGGCGGGGATGAGTTGGTTCGATGCCATTTGCCATGCCTTCTCGACCATAGCCATTGGCGGTTTCTCCACCTATGATGCGTCCATGGGCTACTTTGATAGCCCGGTGATCAACCTGATTTGTGTGTTTTTCTTATTAATCGCGGCGGTGAATTTTTCCCTGCACTACGCAGTGGTGGCCAGTCGCAGTCCTAAAGTGTATTTGCGTGACCCTGAATTTAAGGTGTTCTTCTTAATCCAGGTGGCGCTGATCATCGTTTGTTTTGCGGTGTTGTCGTCTAATAATATCTATGCCAATGGGGATGAAACCTTAGATCAGGCCATGTTCCAGGCCGTGTCTATCAGTACCACGGCGGGCTTTGCCACGGATAACTTCTCAGCCTGGCCCTTGTTCCTACCCATTTTGCTCATCTTCTCCAGTTTTATTGGTGGCTGTGCCGGTTCTACCGGTGGCGGTATGAAGGTGGTACGGGTGTTCTTGTTGTACTTGCAGGGCATTCGTGAACTCAACCGCCTGGTCCACCCAAGAGCCATCTATTCCATTAAGCTGGGTCGTAAGGCGCTTCCCGATAAGGTCGTTGAGGCGGTTTGGGGCTTCTTTTCCGCCTATGCCCTGGTCTTCGTGATCATCATGATCAGCCTAATGGGCACGGGCTTAGACAATATCACCGCCTTTTCGGCGACCGCAGCTTGCTTAAATAACCTGGGTCCGGGCTTGGGTGAGGTGGCGGCCCATTACGGTGATATCAGCGATAACGCCAAGTGGATTCTAACCCTGGCCATGGTCTTTGGTCGTTTAGAGATCTTCACCCTGTTAGTACTATTCACCCCAACCTTCTGGCGTGGGTGAGGCGCGGTCGCTACCGCGACCGAGAGTGACTTAACGTCACTCTTGGAGCGCCAAACGCGAGGGCGTGGATGCCCGAGCCGGGACCCAGCGTCAGGACGACTTACTTGCACAAAACTTACCTTCGACGTATTTCAGTCACTCTTGTAAATTCGAACGCGAGACACGGATGTCGAGCCGGACCGCAGCGTCAGGATGACTTACTTACACCGAACTCACCTATTGCATATAACGCCACTCTTGGAGCGCCGAACGCGAGGGCGTGGATGCCCGATCCGGGCCCAAGCTTCAGGAAGAATTGTTATCACTATTACCAACTTCAAGCGTCACTCAGGTCACTCTTATTAATTCACCCGCGCCAACCTGAACAAGGCCCTGTGTGTTGCTAAAAGGCAACAATTTATCTATGACCGTGTTCTGGCTATGAAATTAATTTTAAAAAAAGTGCATAAAAAAAATAACTATATGATTTATAACTATTAAATTATTTTTTCTCTCTTATCAAAATCTGCCACTTGGCACTTCTATTCAGATAAAAATCATAAAAGCGTGTCGACCATTTGTGTGGTTTCTGAATGAAATCCCCATTAAAAATAACTAACTCCATGAAAAACATGGATTTTATTTCCAGAGCGTCGAGCTTGTCGCGAAATGGCAACAGAAAAAGCGGTGAAAACCAGAGTGTTTTGGCAAATAAAAAATTAACTTATTGAATTTATTTGATTTTTAATTTTTGGCATCGGATTTGTAATAGTCCTAGAGAATCGAAAATGTGACGGCGAATATGAATTCGTCAAGGTTCACACCAAAACAAGTAGGAAGGAAAGCAATATGAAACCAATGACAGCAACTATCGCTCTGATCACGCTAGCCGCATCAAGCGCAGCATTCGCTGCCGATTTCTCAACTCTTGATGTTGATGGCAACGGTGCTATCTCCGTGCAAGAAGCTGCCGCTGATGCTGCACTAGCCGAGCAATTTGCACAATTAGATAGCGACGGTAACGGCGAGCTTTCACAAGCCGAGTTCGATAAAGCACAGTAATTTTCAGCAGTTATTGCAGTTATCAGTAGGAGTTAATGATGAATAAATCTAAGCATATTTTAGCGCTATGCGCCCTTGTCGGTTCTTCTGCGGCCTTTGCCTTAGCAGCTGACTTCGCCACGATAGACACCGATGGCAATGGCGCCATTAGCATGGAAGAAGCCTCAAAGCACCCAGAGCTAATCAGCCAGTTCAAAGACTTAGACACTAATGTAGATGGCGAGCTGTCTCAAGAAGAGTTCGCTAACGCGAAATAACACAGGGAGTTAACAATGAATAAGACCTCTAAAGCAATCGCCTTAATCGGCTTAGTCAGTGCATCGTCGGCATTCGCGATGGACTTGGAATTTAACAACGTGGACGTAGATAGCGATGGCGCTATCAGCATGGAAGAAGCGGCTCAATATCCTGAATTGATGCAACAGTTTAAGGACTTGGACAGTAACAAAGACGGCCAGCTGAGCGAGCAAGAGTTCGCGGCAGTTCAGTAAGTTTACTTTTTGAATTTTTGGAGCAAGTTATGAAAACGACCAATACACTACTAGCTATGGCAATTTTGGCATCATCTTCAACCGCCTTTGCAGGCACTGGTGCGACGTTTGAATCGCTTGATGTTGATGGTAATGGCAGCATCAGCAAGGAAGAAGCGAGCGCCGATGCCGAGGTGATGGCTAAATTCGATGAGCTTGATATCGATGGTAACGGCGAGCTATCGCCAGAAGAGTTTGCCAATATTGAGTAAACACCTAAATCCATTAGAGAAGCAAAAAGCAGCATTTAGTTTCCAACTAAAGCTGCTTTTTTTTGCTTATAAGAACATGGCGCTGACTTGGAAGAGCTTCTCGACTACATGAATATGCTTTTTGTCGATCAAGAACATGATCACATGGTCGCCGCTTTGAATCACGGTGTCGTCATGGGCGATAAGCACATCATCATTACGCACTATGGCGCCAATGGTAGTGCCCGAAGGGAGTTTGATTTCACTAATGGCACGACCCACCACCTTAGAAGTGTTTTCATCGCCATGGGCCACAGCTTCAATGGCTTCAGCAGCACCCTTACGCAGTGAGTAAACGTTCACTATATCACCGCGGCGAACATGGGTTAACAGGGCCGATATGGTCGCTTGTTGCGGCGAAATGGCAATATCGATTTCACCACCTTGAACCAGATCCACATAGGCACCACGCTGAATTAGCACCATGGTTTTTTGCGCACCCATGCGCTTGGCCAGCATGGCCGACATGATATTCGCTTCATCATCGTTGGTCACGGCGATAAAGACATCTACCTGCTCGATATGCTCTTCCGACAGCAGCTCCTGATCCGAGGCGTCACCACAGAAGACCACGGTATCGTCAAGCATTTCCGAGAGTTGCTCGGCCCGCATAGGATTGCGCTCCAGCAGCTTGACGCTGTGATTTTTTTCCAATGAGCGAGCCAAGCCTGCGCCTATGTTACCGCCGCCGGCAATCATGATCTTTTTATATGAACGTTCCAGCTTTTGCAGCTCGCTCATTACCGCGCGAATATGCTTGGTTGCGGCGATAAAGAAGACTTCATCATCGGCTTCGATAACCGTGGTTCCTAGCGGCTTGATGGCCTTACCTTGACGGTAAATGGCGGCAACCCGGGTTTCCACATTGGGAATATGTTCTTTTAATGCCGAGAGTGCATAACCAACCAGCATCCCGCCGTAGTAGGCCTTAACTGCTACCAAGGACAGCTTACCGTCGGCAAACTGCAACACCTGCAGGGCGCCAGGGTAGTCGATTAAGCGGCGAATATACTTGGTGACCAGAGCCTCGGGTGCAATGTAGTGATCAACGGGCAGGTCATCATTGTGGAATAACTGCTGGCGATAACGTAAGTATTGTTCCGAGCGGATCCGCGCAATTTTAGTCGGGGTGTTAAAGATACTGTAGGCAACCTGACAGGCCACCATGTTCACTTCGTCGGAGCTCGTCACGGCGATGATCATATCCGCATCTTCGGCGCCAGCCTTGCGCAGCACATCGGGGTGAGCACTGTGGCCATTAACGCCTTGCAAGTCATATTTGTCTTGCAGCTCGCGCAAACGGTCACCGTCGATATCGACCACGGTGATCTCGTTTTGCTCACCCACTAAGTTTTCCGCTAATGTGCCGCCAACCTGGCCTGCACCTAAGATGATAATTTTCATGACTATGTCACTGCTTTATTATTTTTGCGTAGTAAAAACCATCGGTTTCTCCCGGCAACAACTGCCAACCCGGCTGCTGCTCGGTATCCTTATCATGCAACGCTATATGCTTGGCGTCACCATGTTTGGCTAAAAATGCTCGTATTTGCGATTGGTTTTCTTCGCTTAATACCGAGCAGGTGGCGTAAACCAGAGTACCGCCCGGTTTGAGCAGCGGCCAAATGGCGTCCAGTATGCTGGCTTGCAGTTGCGCCAGTTCATCGATATCGCTGCCGCGACGCAGCCACTTGATATCCGGATGACGGCGGATCACCCCGGTGGCCGAGCAGGGCACATCAAGGAGAATACGGTCGAACTGCTCACCTTGATACCATTGCTCTGTTTGCTCCGCCTGGGCGCAGATCAATTCGGCGTTTAAACCGATTCGCTCTAGGTTTTCATTAACGCGCTCAAGGCGCTGAGCATCGGCATCCAAAGCGACGACGCGGGCATCGGCAAGCTCGAGAATATGACAGGTTTTGCCACCGGGCGCCGCACAGGCGTCCAAGATCAATTCACCATCTTGTGGGTCCAGAAGCCTTGCCGCTTGTTGGGCCGCCGCATCCTGTACCGAACAGGCGCCGCGCTCGAATTCGGGCAGGGCAAACACATCCATGGCCTTATCGAGGCGGATAGCATCTTGGAATGCTTCATCTATGCTAAAGCCAATGTTTTGATCAAACAGTTTATCGGCATAGGCATCGCGGCTATTAATGCGATTATTCGCTCGCAGCCACATGGGGGCCTGTTGCTGATTTTCCTCGATAATATCCTGCCATTGCTCTGGGTAATCACGTTGTAGCTTTTTAATCAACCAGCCGGGGTGATTGTATTTGCAGGCATCGATTTGTTCCGCTTGCTCTTCCAGGCCTTGTTGTTGGCGTTGAAAGGTGCGTAGCACGGCGTTAACCAGGCCTTTGAGGCCCACCGCACGCATCGATTTGAGGGCATTGACCGTTTCGGCCACGGCGGCATGCTCGGGCACGCGCATATATTGCAATTGATACAAGCCGACGTAGAGCAGAAATTGATAAACCCGGCTTTTTCCTTTCAATGGCTTTTCGAGTAACTGTTGGCAATAAAATTCCAGGCTCGGCAAATAACGTAAAACACCAAAGCAAATCTGTTGCATTAGTGCCTTGTCTTGCGGGCTTAGATCGCGGCTGTACCTGGGCAGGGCCACAGACAGAGAAATGCCTTTGTCGACCACCTGGTAAAGGGTGTGCGCCGCCTGGGCGCGAACATTACTCACCCTGGTCATCCGCAGTGATTAATGAGCTGCCAACGGTGACCCAGTCGGCACGGCCGTTTAGGAAATCCTGGCTCGACATCGGCTTTTTACCTTGGGGTTGCAGCTCGGTGATGCACAGTGCATCGCTCGCACAGGCGATCACAATGCCACTTTTATCAGCACGTAAAATGGTGCCCGGCGTGCCTTGCTCGGCAACCACCTCGGCTTGCCATACCTTTACCGTATTGCCAGCCATTTCCGTGTAACTAACGGGCCAGGGGTTGAAGGCGCGAATATTGCGCTCTAATTGTGCCGCATCCAGCTGCCAATCCAACAGGGCTTCTTGTTTGGAGAGCTTTTTCGCATAGTTAGCCAACTGCTCGTCCTGTTGCTGCGGCTTAATGGCTTTTATATTTGCCAGCGTTTCAATAAGCGCGGCGGGGCCAAGTTCTGCTAATTTGGCGTACAGGGACGCTGAGGTTTCCTTGGCATCGATGGCGCAACGACTCACGCTGAGCATGTCACCGGTATCTAAGCCTTCATCCATTTGCATTATGGTCACACCGGTTTCATGATCACCGGCCCAAATTGCTCTTTGAATCGGAGCGGCGCCGCGCCAGCGCGGCAGAATCGAGCCATGGACGTTGATGCAACCGAGTTTTGGAGTCTCTAGAATGCTTTTCGGCAGCAGTAGGCCATAGGCGACCACCACCATGATATCGGCATTTAACGCAGCCAATTGTTGCTGCGCTTCTTCACTTTTGAGACTTTCTGGTTGAAACACCGGCAGGTTGTGCTCAAGGGCCAGGGTTTTTACCTCACTGGCTTTGAGTTTTTTACCACGCCCGGCGGGGCGATCCGGCTGGCTATATACGCCAACCAGCTCATGCTCGGAGTCGATTAAGGCCTGCAAATGGCGTGCAGCAAAGTCCGGTGTACCGGCAAATACAATGCGAAGGGCTTGTGTCACTGTGATTCCTTGTAATTAAGCTTTGGCAGCCAGGCGCGCTTCTTTCTCAAGCTTTTTACGGATACGCTGGCGTTTTAACGGCGACAAGTAATCAATAAATAACTTACCAACTAGGTGATCTAGTTCGTGTTGAATACAGATGGCCAATAAACCATCGGCGTCTAAAGTAAACTCTTGACCCTGGGCGTTGAGGGCTTTAACGGTTACGG
Source organism: Pseudoalteromonas sp. BDTF-M6 (assembly GCF_018334135.1). Taxonomy (NCBI): domain Bacteria; kingdom Pseudomonadati; phylum Pseudomonadota; class Gammaproteobacteria; order Alteromonadales; family Pseudoalteromonadaceae; genus Pseudoalteromonas; species Pseudoalteromonas sp. BDTF-M6. The sequence continues at coordinate 8,220 of NZ_JAGXTQ010000002.1, read as the reverse complement.
TTTCGGCGCGATCAACCTTGGCATAAGAATGGGGAACAGACAAACATCCTTCTTCGCTGACGGTAGAACCATCTTTGTGCGTGATCTCTGGGTTGATGAGGATCAAAGGTTCATTACGTTCCTCGGAAACATCAATAACAACAATGCGTTGGTGAATATCAACTTGCGTTGCCGCTAAACCGATACCATTTTCGTCATACATGGTTGCTAACATGTTTTCGGTAATGCTACGAATGCCGTCATCGACTTGTTCGACCGGTGCAGCAATCGTGCGTAAACGTTCATCTGGGAACCTAAGTACTTCTAAAAGTGCCATAATTGCCTTATTAAAAATTGTGCTAAATATCAGGTATTGTGTTATGTTTTTATTTTAGCCATTCGTGTGCACCTTTAACAGGTTATTGGGTAATAAATATAATAAAACAAGCTTTAGGAAGCTCATTACAATGATTAAACAGCTATCAGCTGCCGTATTTGCTCTTGCGGTTGCTTTTCCATCATTAGCAGATGTTTTAGCAGTCAAAGACGACGCACCAGAACAATATGTGGTGAAAAAGGGAGATACACTTTGGGATATCTCTGCTATTTATTTGGACAAGCCTTGGCTGTGGCCAGAGCTTTGGCAAATGAACCCACAAATTGACAACCCACACCTTATTTACCCTGGCGATACACTGTATCTAGTGTACGACGCCCAAGGGCGACCGCGTCTAGTGGTTAAACGCCCGGATAACTATCAGAAACTATCGCCCCATGGTCGTAAGACGATGAAGCGTGACGCGCTACCCACCTTGTCGTTGGAGCTACTGCGTCCGTTTTTAACTTACGACCAGGCTCTCAGTGAAGAAAAGATTAATGCGCAGCCTTATGTACTGGGCGCCAACGAGAATGTGAAACGCTCTACGCAGGGCCATATTCTTTACGTTAAAGGTGACCTGGAACGTAACCGTAGCTATGCCATCTACCACAAAAACCGACCTTATATTGACCCGCAAACCGAAGAATTGTTGGGTTATGAGGTAAAACTGGTGGCTACCGCTAAGGCGTTCCGCAGTGGGGATGTCAATGCTGGTGTGCCTGCGTCCATCTTTGTTGATGGCGTTAAGCGCGAAATCAACGCCGGTGATTTCTTAATGCCGGTTAGCCAAGGTCAGAGTTTGCCTGCGACCTTCCAGATGCGTCGCCCAGAGACTGAAATTGATGGTGAAATTATCGCCTCGAGTAATCAGCTACGCGAATTCAGTAAGATGGATATCGTGGTACTCAACCGTGGCATGGTGGACGAAGTGAAAGCGGGTCATATGTTTGATATTCGTCGTCAGTCACCCACCGTAATCGACGGTCGTGATGGTCCTCAATACAAAGAAGACTCCAGCACCTATGATAAGTTTATGTCGAATATGGAAGAAGGCATGGGCATGGAAGAGGATGCGGACAATAAGACCTGGCATATGCCCAAGGAAAAAGTGGGTGAGCTAATGGTTCTTAAAGTTCAGGAACGCGTAAGCTATGCCATCATTACTAAAACATTACGACCCATTCGTGTCGGAGATGTTGTAAGCGTCGACTAACCGACGCTTTCCGTAACAAGCTTTTGGGTCTTGCTCAAGGAGGGAGCATGACACAGAGTGAATTTATTCCATCGGCCTCTTCTGAGGCCGATTTACTTCGTGCCGATGCTATCTTATTGGCATTAATGCGCACCCCGGGTCTTGGCTTGCGTAGCGCCTACTCCTTGCTGCAACACCTTGCCATTAGCGACCTGTTCGATAATACAGAAACGCTTATTGAAGCTGGTTTGCGCCGTGATATTGCTACCCGTTTAACCGCTACTAAACTTGAACCTCTGCAACACCAGCTCAGTGAGTATCAGCGTCAGGGCATAGCTGTGATCAGCCTGGTTAACCCCTTATATCCGCCGTTATTAAAGGAGCTGCCAGACCCACCTTTGTTATTGTTTTGTCTAGGTAATAGCACCTTGTTGAGCCGGCCTCAGGTGGCGATTGTTGGCAGTCGTGGTGCGAGCGTGGGGGGGAAACGCCATGCTTTTGAATTTGCGGCGCAACTGAGTGACGCCGAAATAGTGGTGACTTCGGGTATGGCCATGGGCATAGATGCCAGCGCCCATCAGGGAGCATTGCACAATGGTGGCGCGACATTAGCGGTACTGGGGACGGGAGTTGATTTATGTTACCCGCGCAGAAATAAGGCGCTATGGGAGCAAATAGCCCAGCACGGTTTGTTGGTCAGTGAGTTTTTACCTGGGACCCCGCCACGGGCCCAGCATTTTCCCCGGCGAAATCGCATTATTGCCGGGTTGAGTTTGGCTACCCTAGTGGTCGAAGCGGAGCAAAAGAGTGGCTCTTTGATCACCGCCGAATTGGCGATGGATTATAACCGTGAGGTGATGGCCATGCCGGGGGCGGTGAATAATCCGTATTCCCGTGGTTGTCACGCTTTGATAAAGCATGGGGCGGCCTTGGTGGAAAATGCCGAAGATGTGTTAGCCGAATTAGGTTGTTATCAACAAAAGGGTCTATATATAAATAAGAGGGAAGAGCAAAAAGAGGGTGAGAACACTTTACTTCGCCATATTGGTTTTGAGCCGACCAGCATAGATGCTATTGCGGTGAGTTCGCAGATTCCAATCGCGCAGTTATTAACGCTATTAATAGACCTAGAACTCGAGGGCAGCATTACTAGCACTTCGGGCGGCTATACCAGAGTAGGGGGCGAGTGACATGTTTGATATCCTAATGTATTTGTTTGAAAACTATATTCATAACGAAAGCGAAATTTTCGTTGAAGAGAGCGCGCTTACCGATGAGCTACTGAAGGCTGGTTTTAACAGCCCGGAAATATACAAGGCGCTGGACTGGCTCGAACAACTGGCCCAGCTCCAGCACAGTGATGAATTGCCCTATCTGCACACCGCACCCACTGCGGCCTGCCGTATCTATACCGGCGAGGAAAGCATTAAGCTCGATATGCAATGCCAAGGCTTCCTACTGTTTTTAGAGCAAGTGGGAGTAATCAACAGCACCACGCGTGAAATGGTAATAGACAGGGCCATGGCATTAGATCATGCGCAAATAGCATTGGATGACTTGAAGTGGGTGGTGTTGATGGTGTTGCTCAGTGTGCCCGGCCAGGAGCTGGCCTATGCGCAGATGGAAGATTTGATCTTTGACGACCCTAATCCGACCCTTCATTAAGCTTGATCTTCATCGGAGTCTGAGTATATTGGGCGCACATTAACCAAGGGGCTGGGGTGCGCATGACGAAAATTGATCATTCTTTATTTAATGCCGATAAACACGCGTTGGAAAAAGAGTACGAGGTGTGTCCCGAGTGCGGCAGCGAGCTGGTGATGCGCCATTCCAAATCTGGCGCCTTTTTAGGTTGTGCCAGTTATCCAGCGTGTCATTTTATTCGCCCTTTGCATCAGCATGACACCAGTACCTTAAAAGTCCTTGAAGATAATCCATGCCCCCAATGTAGCGCACCGCTGGCGGTTAAAAACGGTCGTTTTGGTATGTTTATCGGCTGCACCAACTTTCCCGAATGTCACTATATCGCCGATCAGCGCGAGCAAAACGAGCAGGCGAGTACTTTGCCGCCTTGCCCCAAGTGCAAAAAAGGCCATTTAACTCAGCGCAGCAGCAAATATGGTAAGACCTTTTATTCCTGCGATGCCTATCCTAAGTGCAAGTACAGCGTGAATTACCCGCCGGTTGCGGTGGGGTGTGAGCAATGCCATTGGCCGGTCATGATGAAACGCCACTTTGCCGAGGGAGCTATGCTACAATGCCCGCAAAAGAATTGTGGGCACAAACAGCCCGATGATGTGGAGAGCGGACAGTGAGCGATGCAGTGCAGCCGAAAACGGCGCTGAGCAGTTTACAGCAGGGCGAAGTGATCCTTTACCCGACCGAGGCGGTATACGGTTTAGGCTGTGACCCTATGAATCAAGAGGCCGTTGAGGCCTTATTGGCAATCAAACAACGCCCAGTTGAAAAAGGCCTGATTTTAATCGCCGACAACTATGGCCAATTACTTCCTTATGTGGCCGATCATCGCATTCCAATGGATAAGCGCGCGGATATTTTCTCGCAGTGGCCAGGCGCTGTGACCTGGGTCATGCCCGCAGCGGCAAGTACGCCGAAGTGGCTCACTGGCGCGTTTGACTCTATCGCCGTGCGCGTGAGTGCCCACCCCACGGTTAAGCGCTTATGTCAGGAGTTTGGTGGCCCAATCGTTTCTACGAGTGCGAACCTCAGCGGTCAGGACCCGGTTGCGTCTATCGCCCAAGGACAAACTACTTTTGGTGATCGCGTTGGTTTTTACGTTGACGAGCCCCTGGGCGGCGGTACCCAGCCAAGTGTGATCAAAGATGCCATGAACGGACAAATCATTCGAGGATAAGTATGCAATCAGAGTTACTGACCCAGGTTAAAGCCTATTTAATGGCGTTGCAGGATAAAATTTGTGCCGGATTGGAAGAAGCCGATGGCGGTACCAAGTTTGTTGAAGATGCCTGGCAACGTGAAGAGGGCGGCGGCGGTCGTACCCGAGTGCTCCGTGACGGCAATGTGATCGAACAAGGCGGTGTGAACTACTCTCATGTGTTTGGTGCTTCCATGCCTGCTTCGGCCACCGCTCATCGTCCGGAATTGGCCGGTCGTAGCTTTCATGCCTGTGGCGTATCCCTGGTTATTCACCCGAAAAATCCACATATTCCCACCAGTCATGCCAATGTGCGTTTCTTTATCGCCGAAAAAGAGGATGAGGAGCCGATTTGGTGGTTTGGTGGCGGTTTTGATTTAACCCCCTTTTATCCACAACTCGAAGATGTACAGCATTGGCACCAGGTTGCTCATGACTTATGCGTCCCATTTGGTGATGAGGTGTACCCCAAGTATAAAACCTGGTGTGACGAATACTTTTACCTGAAACACCGAGATGAGACGCGTGGCGTTGGTGGACTTTTCTTCGATGATCTTAACGAATGGGGCTTTGAGAAGAGTTTTGCCTTTATGCAGGCAGTGGGTAACGGCTACCTGGATGCTTACCTACCTTTGATTGCAAAGCGTAAAGACACGCCTTATGGCGAGGCAGAGCGTCAGTTCCAGCTATACCGTCGTGGTCGTTATGTGGAATTTAACCTGGTGTGGGATAGAGGCACCTTGTTTGGTTTACAAACCGGTGGGCGTACCGAGTCGATATTGATGTCGATGCCACCTTTGGCGCGTTGGGAATACGACTTTAACCCCGAGCCGGGTTCACCAGAGTCTCAACTCTATGAGCATTACCTCAAACCAAAAGACTGGTTATAAGAGTAGAAAAACGCGGCCGATGCCGCGTTTTTTAGTTGTCGCTATTGATCATATGGGTCGCCAGCTGGGTTAGCGACTGTCGCAGACCCTCACGTAGCACCGGATTATCGACTTCCATATCCAGTGCCTTATTCATACAGTACATCCACTGATCTCTAAGCTCTGCGGTGACCGGGAAGGGCATATGGCGTTGACGTAAGCGCGGATGACCATATTTTTCTACAAACAGGTCCGGGCCACCTAGCCAACCGGATAAAAACTCAAAGAAGACCTGGCGAATACGATCCAGTGGCTGCGGATGCATATCATATAAGGGCTTGGCGTACGCATCGCTGGCCATTATGTCGTAGAATCGATTGGCGAGGGCACGGGCACCCTGTTCGCCACCCATTAGCTCGTAGGGGGTACGTTCAACATCAGGGTGGACGTCGTCCGTACTTTGCTGAGAATTTTTTGCATCTTTGCTAAAGATGCGTTTTAGTAACTGCTTCATGATGCGCTCGATATAAGGAAAGGATAATGGATAAATACGCGGTGTTTGGTAACCCCATAGCGCACTCAAAATCACCCCTCATTCACCATGCCTTTGCGGCGCAATTAGGTGAACAAATAGAATATCAGCGCATTTTAGCACCGCTCGACGGCTTTGTTGACTGCGTCAGTGAGTTTTTTCGCCAAGGTGGCTGCGGGGCTAATGTTACCCTGCCATTTAAAGAGCAGGCCTTTGCCCTGGTTGATACCCTTAGTGAGCGAGCGCGTCTTGCTGGCGCCGTAAACACCCTAATCCTTGAAGAAGGCGGGGTATTAAGGGGTGATAATACAGATGGCATTGGCTTGGTGAGTGACCTGGAGCGACTTGACGGCTCACTGGCAGGCAAGCATGTCTTGCTAATTGGGGCCGGTGGGGCGGCCAAAGGTGCAGCGCTGCCCTTGCTAGAAGCTGGGGTTGAACAACTGCATGTGGTCAATCGTACCGAGGAAAAAGCACGGCTGTTGGTAGAGCGTATCGGTCAATACCAAAATGTCAGTTATGCGGGCTTAACAGATAAAAACACGCAAAACTGGGATATTGTCATAAATTCAACATCTTCAAGCGTCACCAATGCATTGCCTGGCATTGATCCCAGCTATCTTGAAGGGGCCCAGTTTGCCTACGATATGTTTTATGCTGAGCAGGCCACTTCTTTCATGCGCTGGGCGTCTGAGGTTAATCCGAACGTAGCAACCGCGGATGGTTTGGGTATGTTGGTGGCGCAAGCGGCCCATGCGTATAAACTTTGGCGTGGGCAAATGCCCGAATGTGCGCCTATAATAGCAGCGCTAAAAGAGGGGCGATTATAATGAATCAAGCAATTCAATTTGTTGACAGAGTAGAATACGAAAACGGCGTAATTACCTTTTACGCCATGGTTAATGGGCTGCTTTTACCTTGTATTATTGAGCTTAAAGTAAAGGAGCGCAGCGATGCACTGGCGCATTTTGCCGAGCATCGCTTTGATTATGAAGAGTTGGCCGAGCAACAAATAGAAGAGGAAGCCTTCGGTGAGGAAGGCGAAGTACAAATTAAAGCACTGGCTTAACGTCGTTTAGATATTCTTCCTTTAGACGCACATAGTTATCTGCCGATACCTTTAAGAAGGCGCGTTCTTCATCGCTTAATGGACGCGCCTGCTTTACCGGGCTACCCACGTATAAATAGCCTGACTCAAGGGTCTTGTTTGGAGGCACGAGAGCACCACCACCAATAATGACATCATCTTCCACTATGACGTTATCCATAATAATGGCACCCATGCCAACCAATATACGATTGCCAAGGCGACATCCGTGCAACATGGCCTTATGGCCTACGGTCACATCCTCGCCAATAATCAGCGGATAACCTTCTGGGTTCGAGGCGCTGGCGCGAGTCAGATGCAGTACACTCCCATCCTGAATATTAGAGCGTTTACCGATACGCATATAGTTGACGTCACCTCGAGCGGCAACCAAGGGCCAGATGCTGGCGTCTTCTGCGATTTCTACGTCGCCAACGATTACGGCCGACTCATGAATGTATGCCGACTTATGAACAAGGGGGGATTTATCTTTGTAACTTTGTAAGCTCATATCAGGTTCCTATCACCGAGCTATGACTAGTACCCTAACTCTAACTAGGGCAGAGCAGCTACGCAATAAACATTAGTCGTACGAAAAAACGCCATACGTCTAGTTTGCTAAGTGATTTGAGGTAAGAATCTGGTTAATAACGTAGAAAAAGTATGTCTATCGAGCGCTTTTTAGACGAACGATCCATTTTTAGCAATTTTCTTTAAAAAAGGGGTTGCGTAGAAATCGTTTCTCCCTATAATGCGACCCCACTGAGACGGCAGGCAGCAACGCATAGCGAGGCGCTAGCGACTCAGGGAGTCAAGTAAAACTGAGTTTTGAAAAACATTAAACTTTCTCAAAATTAAGTGTTGACAACAAATCAGGGTTGAGTAGAATGCACAGCCCTCGAGACGCGAAAGCAACTCGAAACCGGGTAACCGGACCTGTTCTTTAAAAATATGAAGCAATCATCTGTGTGGGCACTCGTACAGATTGAGTTCTAACAGCAGATTCTAGTTCGCTAGATGACGCAAACAAATTTAGAGTCTCAATGTTTTTTCCTTAAATGGAAAGTGAGTGACCAACGGAATAAAGAAATTTATTCAGCACAGTCAATTCGATATCGAAAGATATCATCACAGTATTCATTGAGCACGAAACTTCGGTTTCAAAAAACTTTTAATTGAAGAGTTTGATCATGGCTCAGATTGAACGCTGGCGGCAGGCCTAACACATGCAAGTCGAGCGGTAACATTTCTAGCTTGCTAGAAGATGACGAGCGGCGGACGGGTGA